>OZ245799.1:0-1795889 GCA_965228205.1 Methanocorpusculum sp.
AGATCCAAGTGACGAGTGATTGCTCAACAGACAACCTCGCCGAAGGCCCTACGCCGGGGCCTGCAGGCGAGGATATATCTTAAATGAGCCCCTGCGTAAGGGGCGGTGCAAGCCGGGTCGTCACACGTCCAAGATTAAATCAAACTAGAGCCGCGCTGAAGGCCAAGGATCGACGATCGATTCATAAATAGAGTTTTAATCCAACCCAGGACCAAACCCCTCACAAAACCATCTATGAGATGCTCACGACAGTATAAAACAAATACCGATACAAACTCGAATTATTGCTATACTAAAAAGAAAGTGTACAAAGAAAAAGATAGGTACACACAAAACTAACTGCTACGAAATCAGACTTACAACTTTAGTAGCAGTTAGTAAACCGTCCTCCCTCGAGGGAGGCTATCGGAGGGTGGATTCCTCTTTTGAGCTAAGAGGATTTAGGTGTTCAGATCCATTATCCCACGTCGGACTCCTCTTTTGAGCTAAGAGGATTTAGGTGTTCAGACCCACTATCCCAAGGCAGATTCCTCTTTTGAGCTAAGAGGATTTAGGTGTTCAGATCCATTATCCCAAGTCGGACTCCTCTTTTGAGCTAAGAGGATTTAGGTGTTCAGACCCACTATCCCACGGCAGATTCCTCTTTTGAGCTAAGAGGATTTAGGTGATCAGATCCACTATCCCACGTCGGACTCCTCTTTTGAGCTAAGAGGATTTAGGTGTTCAGACCCATTATTCCAATTCAGATTCCTCTTTTGAGCTAAGAGGATTTAGGTGATCAGATCCACTATCCCACGTCGGACTCCTCTTTTGAGCTAAGAGGATTTAGGTGTTCAGACCCACTATCCCACGGCAGATTCCTCTTTTGAGCTAAGAGGATTTAGGTGATCAGATCCACTATCCCAAGTTGGACTCCTCTTTTGAGCTAAGAGGATTTAGGTGTTCAGATCCATTATCCCAAGTCGGACTCCTCTTTTGAGCTAAGAGGATTTAGGTGATCAGATCCACTATCCCAAGTTGGACTCCTCTTTTGAGCTAAGAGGATTTAGGTGTTCAGATCCATTATCCCAAGTCGGACTCCTCTTTTGAGCTAAGAGGATTTAGGTGTTCAGACCCACTATCCCACGGTAGATTCCTCTTTTGAGCTAAGAGGATTTAGGTGATCAGATTCGAAATCCACAAGCGACCCGCTTGCGCCGCCCCTTACGCAGGGGCTCAATTGGGATAGGACTCCCTCCGGTGGGCAAGCCTCACCTACGGTTCGCTCATCGTTACATTCCTATCACGACATCTGGAGATAGTATTATAACACCTAAGAACTAGAGTAAACATCATGACAAAACACACTACAAAAGCACTAAACACATTCTTAATATTCGCAATTTTATGTGCATTTTGCATAACACCAGCAGCTGCAAACAACATAGATAACATCGAAACACACGTAAACACAGGCGTTATCCACATGAGCGAAGCGTTCTATACGGATGAATATAGAGCATCAGAAAATTATATAAAAACAGAAAAATACTACGAGGAACACCCAGACGCCGACAGAATAGCTTACTACGCATTTACAAAATGCCGTAACCCCGACGATTCAATCTACGATTGTGTCATCTATAATCAGAATGATCCCAACGACCCTCACCCATACTGGGCAGATTGGCTCGAACTCGAACAAAACATGATATTAAAAACGATATCTGACGACGATGGACACACATATACATTGATTTATCCACCGAAACAAACAGAACCAGAAAAAACAATAATAAAACCATGGTTGTTACCGGGAGCGAACGCGATATTACCATGTGTTCCCGCGATGGCCGTAGCTGAACCAGCATTATACGCTCTAGCCGGAGTTGCAGGAGCAGTATTTATGGGTGAGATGGCAAACCAAGCGGCAAACACACCACATACTAATCAAGCATCTCAACACAAATACACCCGTCTAGACAACAAATATAACCACAGAGTTAACGGAGAATTATCCTTCAACGAAGCAGTAAAACATATGAAAAAATGTGGAACACCAGAGGAAAAAACGGATAGCATATGGATTGGTTCAACAGAAGAAGGGTGCAAAGCATTAGCAGAAGCAGCAACGAAGGCATTAGGCGGCAAAGGACCAGTGTATCACCCTAGATCAAAAAACCAACCAGCACATTATCATGCTAGCCAACCAACAACCAAAGATGACCCAGAAGGACATTGCAAAGCTCACTGTTTCTGGGATTACACAGATTTCAACAAACGAAGGAAGTAAAATCATGAAAATCGTAAGAAAGTTAAGATTCCACCCCTCAACGGAATTCTTGTATCAAGGACGTAACAACGATCCAACAGGAAATTATATGCATATAAAACTATGCAACTGTTATTCAATAACAGGAGAATTTAAAGCAACATCACATATCGAACTCAGGGACACAGGTGAGCCAGAATCACGCATAATCTATTTCCCAAATTATAACGATCCCACGTTTGATCCCGATGAAACTCCACCAGAAATAAATTTCAGATTACATCCCAAAGAACCCGAACCAATGGTAGGATATTCAGATGAAATATACGATAAAATGAACAAACCAATAATTATTCCTCCAAATACCTGTTCGATATCTCTGGAGATAGCAGGAGGCGATCGCATCGCAATATGGGCTGGAATTAAAGAAAGTTATGCGATAATCGATGACGACGGTAACGAGATACCGCTCGAATCCATATTACCGAATAAAAATCTGAATAAGAAATCATAAATGTGAGTGGGGCGTGGCGAAACATGGATGTATTCAAAGCCACGCCCTCATATTATCTAAGAGATATTAATTATTAAAAGATTTCCCAGAGGAAGCGAGAAAACCATCACAACAGAATAGCAAAACAGATACATTTAAATAGTTACAAATCAATACATATACCATTTAAGACAAGGTGGAGCCACAGTAAGTTCCTCCACCATGTGTGTTATGTTTCTAACAATAGATTATTTAACTCAATACAAGAAAAGCTTTTCGATCAAAGATCCAATAGAATCTCAAAACGAGCCATCAGCTCAGCCTTTTTCACACAGAAGCTTTTTAGATAAAATAACCCAGATTTTAGATAATAACACAACCAAACCACAGTTAGGTATCGCGAAACTACCAACATATGGCGAGCCAAATGAAAATTGTGGCGAAATATCAGCGTTTCACAAATGCCAAACCTGCGCAAAATCATATCCACTTCTTCATTCGTGCCATCGTCTCGAATGCCCAACATGTTACAAATCAGCAGCAGCAGCAAGAATAGGTGCGCGCGCAAGCAAGAACATACGAGCTAATATCGAAGCACTCCTCGCGACATTAGGACCAACACCAGCAACAGATATATACGGTAAATCATTGCAAAACGCGTCACTATATGATCCATTCTATAAAGAAGATCCCGAGAGAAAAAGATTATATCAAATTCTCAAGCATGGAGGCTTAAGACATATGGTTATATCATTGCCACCGGAACTATGTGAAACTTGGGGAAAATACCCACACAAAACGATGGTAAAGAAGTTCAACCAACACCTGAAAACATATGTGCCAAATCTCATAGCAGCATCATGGTTTTACCACCCAGCTAGGATCCAGGAACAAAGACGCAAACAATTCAGAGACTGGAGAGAGAGAAACCCCGAAAGAATCATCAAGATTCTCAAAAGAGACAAAGATGAAATCAAGATAAACCCATATAACACAAAAAAATTTGCGCTCAGAATAGACGAACCAGAAACAGCAACCTACGGACGGTTCGGATATTGGGAAGATGTATTCGATGACGTTCTTTGCATCGGCAAACCTGAAAACTATACCTATTTCTCACCACACTTCCACGTGTTATACATAGGAGCAATGCCAAGAGCCGATTATTATTACCAACAGACAGACGGATGGGTATACAAAAACGTGAACAACGGCAAACCAATCCCATGGAACATAGAACAAACAGAAGGAAAACCATTCACAGATCACGTAGCAAAGGTAGCAACCTATCTGGCATCCCACGCAGGACTCTATGAAACAGTGACAGGAAAGACACACGATTCCGTACACTACACCAAACTATTTTCACCGAAAGCAACGTCAATGCTAAAAGATCTCGATGGAAAGAACGCCATTCTGAAAATTTACAAGACTTTTGTTGACTGCCCGGAATGCGGACCAGGCAACCATTTAGAATTATGCAACAAGGAAACCCAAGAACCCATAATCGGACCAAACGGTGTAATATACGCACAAGACAAGATAACCATTCCAAAGAAGAAGCTGACTCCATATGGCGAAAAGCTCCTGCAGGGATACCTAAATTATAATTGGGCTGTAAGCAGGGATACCTAAATTATAATTGGGCTGTAAGCAGGATACAGATAGGGGGATCAGGGAAAACACCGGCGAAAACAACACAAAGCAACACCCCGAACACACCCGATCCCCCGCCAGGACGGAAAAAAGCACTTTTGGATGTGAAAAATGTCAGCTAACAAAAACAAACCAAAAAGAAGAACAGCAAAAGCTCTGCAGAATCTAAGAAAAACTACTGAAAAAGTAGCACCGCATATCACCCGGACGATAAATCATTACACATCAACATACGACCCGTACTGGCGATGCGAAGAACACGGAGACATGCTCATATTATGCGGCCCTGACGGAATACCATTTATAGGAAAAAATAACGAACCCATTTATATAACACATAAAATGACACGAAATCTAACCGAATTGACGCCGTATGGAGAAAGAGTAGTCGAACACTACATGAAGCTGCGCAACGGCATCGATGATCCTGATTTCGCATTCGAAGATGAGGACGAGGAGTGTGAGGAAGAGTATGAGGACGAAGATTACGACGACGACGACGACGAAGATTATGACGAGGACACCGCTGTTTGTCCTCATTGCCGATCACCAATGATCCGTATCAATCTAGAAAAAGGTGAACTTTGATGAGATCATAAATAAAAATAGGTAATGTAAGGATGACAGACTTAAACAAATATAAATTCCGGTCGACAACCCGGCAACAAAACCATCACCATCAGCGGAAACTACAACTACAGAGAATAGAGAATCAACTGATCGCTATTGCATATGGATACAAATTCATCAATCTACTAAATGACTACGGCAACCTATTGACCTATGATACAATTAAGAGTATCCTAAAAGAACAATTTGGCATATTTGTCTTGAAATACTCATCAACCCCAGAAGCCCGCGCTGCAATCTCGAAAGAATAGACGAGACTCAATGAGAAAGAGGCAATTGAAAAACTCCACGCTATACTAGGGATCAATCAAATAGACGATTCAAATTTCATGCAATTTGGTGATACACCACTCGCTGATTTATTGGAAATTAAAACAAAAAATATACTCGACGAAGACAAAAACGATCAACAATGAATGACGATACACAGGTACCCAGAAAAGTCTACGACGTGACTATACCCATCAACCACAATGGGCAAAGCGGCGAGATATCACCAAACCATGACGCCATGAAATTATTCACCGACCGCTTTTGTAAGCACTACATTTACGCCAGACAAAAAGGTGATGTCACTGAAAAAGAACACTGGCAATGTAGATTCAGCCTCAAACGATCATCACTACCAACAAAAGTTACGAAAGATATCAAAAAAATATTTTGTCAAGACGATCTCCACATTGAACCAACAGAAGGCAGAGATCAACGAGATCACCGAACATCAAGTTACTACGCCTATATACAAGATGCATCAACACTTTATCCAGGCGAAAGAGTATGGAGTGATAAAGATCGCGGAATCAACGAGAAATATAGGGATGATATTACGTGGTATCCATGGCAGCAACAAATTATCGATATGCATACAAACGACCGCCAAGTGATCGTTATACACGATCCCATAGGCGGAACTGGAAAATCAACTCTCGCAAAGAGAATGAATTATCTCGCGCAAGCAAATTATCTCCCCCTTCAACATGACGCAAAAAATATGCTGAGAGCAGTATCGAATCTTCGATCAGACGGAAAACTCAGAAACACACTGTTTATCGATATCCCACGTGCAGTAGACGGCAACAATCTCAAAGAGCTCATTATCGGGATAGAAGCGATTAAAAACGGCATAATATCAGAGGATCGGTATCATTTCATGCAAGAGGAAATACCCGACACAAAAGTTGTTATCATGTGCAACAATCTACCCGACCCCAATTGGCTGACCGCTGACAGGTGGAAAGCATATACCATCACCGAAAACAAACTCGAACCGATAAACATCAGCGAAGTGTATAAACAGCAACTCGAAAAATACCGGCGGGCAAATCTAGCGCGAAGACGAGCATACAATGGGTATCAAGGGAAGATCCAAGTGACGAGTGATTGCTCAACAGACAACCTCGCCGAAGGCCCTACGCCGGGGCCTGCAGGCGAGGATATATCTTAAATGAGCCCCTGCGTAAGGGGCGGTGCAAGCCGGGTCGTCACACGTCCAAGATTAAATCAAACTAGAGCCGCGCTGAAGGCCAAGGATCGACGATCGATTCATAAATAGAGTTTTAATCCAACCCAGGACCAAACCCCTCACAAAACCATCTATGAGATGCTCACGACAGTATAAAACAAATACCGATACAAACTCGAATTATTGCTATACTAAAAAGAAAGTGTACAAAGAAAAAGATAGGTACACACAAAACTAACTGCTACGAAATCAGACTTACAACTTTAGTAGCAGTTAGTAAACCGTCCTCCCTCGAGGGAGGCTATCGGAGGGTGGATTCCTCTTTTGAGCTAAGAGGATTTAGGTGTTCAGATCCATTATCCCACGTCGGACTCCTCTTTTGAGCTAAGAGGATTTAGGTGTTCAGACCCACTATCCCAAGGCAGATTCCTCTTTTGAGCTAAGAGGATTTAGGTGTTCAGATCCATTATCCCAAGTCGGACTCCTCTTTTGAGCTAAGAGGATTTAGGTGTTCAGACCCACTATCCCACGGCAGATTCCTCTTTTGAGCTAAGAGGATTTAGGTGATCAGATCCACTATCCCACGTCGGACTCCTCTTTTGAGCTAAGAGGATTTAGGTGTTCAGACCCATTATTCCAATTCAGATTCCTCTTTTGAGCTAAGAGGATTTAGGTGATCAGACCCACTATCCCAATTCAGATTCCTCTTTTGAGCTAAGAGGATTTAGGTGATCAGACCCACTATCCCAATTCAGATTCCTCTTTTGAGCTAAGAGGATTTAGGTGTTCAGACCCACTATCCCAATTCAGATTCCTCTTTTGAGCTAAGAGGATTTAGGTGATCAGATTCGAAATCCACAAACGACCCGCTTGCGCCGCCCCTTACGCAGGGGCTCAATTGGGATAGGGCTCCCTCCGGTGGGCAAGCCTCACCTACCGCTCGCTCTTCGTTACATTCATATCACAAAATCATCAAACAACACAACAAAAAATCACGATTACACTTATATATCATCAAAACAAACAGAAGTTAATGACAAGAAAACACATCATATTAAAACTACAATCGATCTTATTAGTGATATTACTAATATGCACTATAGCAACACCAGCATCAGCTATCAACACAATAGACAAC
Organism: Methanocorpusculum sp.; assembly: GCA_965228205.1. Taxonomy (GTDB): domain Archaea; phylum Halobacteriota; class Methanomicrobia; order Methanomicrobiales; family Methanocorpusculaceae; genus Methanocorpusculum. Next base: position 7,631 of record OZ245799.1, read on the forward strand.
CCGAATATTGACGAACTGAATAAAAACGACCTGAATAAAATCGAACTGGATATAGACGATATAAATATAGATGATATACGTAAATACCTAAATTTACCCGAATCAACGAATCCAGCTAAACTCATAAAAACAACAGATGGCAATTATTTTCTATTGACGTCGGACAGCGAACAAGCGCCAGAATATTTCAATTGGGTTAACAATAAAGACACGTATAAAATAGTAGAAGATAAAGATGGCAATCTCATTGCATTGATCCCTGCTCCTTACGACAAGAAACCAGCAAACGCGGGTTCATGTTGGCCATTTCAGTGTATACAAGCCATTATACCAGCTGCAGCAGCCGCAGGTGCAGCAGGTGTATATATGGCAGCTGACGCAGTTGAAACAATAACAATAGCAGCAATAGGATTCGTATCAATTGCTTTCATGAACGAAGTATATGAAAAAGCAAAAGAATTATCACAAAACGATTTAGATAAATACGATTTCTACGAGCTCAAAGGAAACTTCATCCAGAAAAGCAAGCTATCATCCGCAGAAGCTTTAGAGCAAATGAAAGATTGTGATCCTGGTAACCCAGTTAAAATTGGATCAACGAAAGAAGGATGTGAAACACTAGCGTTGATCGTAACCAAAATATTAAACGGTAATGGTCTTAAATACCATACAGGTAAAACAGCGGTACCGGATCACGTACACGCCACCCAACCACCGAGTGAGGAAGGTAATTACCATCACTGCAAATCCCATTGTTACTGGAACTATGAAGATTTTTTCAAGGGTAAAAGTAGAGGAGGAGGACAACCGACATGAAACTCATAAAAAAGATAAAATTATGCAGTGGCGGAAAAACATTATTCAGTTTTGAGAATACAACAAACTCTCCTTTCATTACACGCATATTAAGTGCTGACATAATCACAGGAAAAGTTATTGCAAGAGCAGTTAGAAGAAATAAATCGGATTATGATGATTCGCGTATAATTTACGATCCATATTATGTAACAAATGTCTACGGAACAACCTGGCTCGAGCCCGACGAAACAGATGACGAGCACAACTTCCGATTATTACCAGATAAACCATATAAAGAGATATCATCTAAAGAAAAAGAACAAAGTAATGTTCCAATAATTATACCCGACGGAACGAAATCGATATTCGTCGAGGTAGCACCAGAAGATGCGGTTAGTATATGGGGACAATTCTACGAATCTTATTGCATCGTTGACAACAGAGGTTTTGAAATGTCAATCGAAACCTTCCTAGACGATAGAAGTAGCATATTCGAAAAGAGATTAACAGAAATATTCGAAAAGAGATTAACAGAAAAGATGTTAGAAATGATCAAATGATAACATCGCGTGCGCCGCCCAAACCGTACGTGCGATAGCACTACACTCCAATAAACACCTCACATTATGTTCTAAGTACCATACGTCCCACACTCTATGACAATAGAGAAAAACGATTACAGATCCATGGCGTGGGTAATAGAACATTACAAAAACACGTTAGAAACAGTTTTTTTTCCAAAACAGGAAGCCAGAAATCTGACAGGAACGCGGCGAAACACGGGATGTATTCAAAACCACGCCCCCATATTATCTAAGAGATATTAATCATTAAAAGATTTACCCGACGAAGCAAGAAAACCAACCAGCACATTATCATGCTAGCCAACCAACAACCAAAGATGACCCAGAAGGACATTGCAAAGCTCACTGTTTCTGGGATTACACAGATTTCAACAAACGAAGGAAGTAAAATCATGAAAATCGTAAGAAAGTTAAGAATCTACCCATCAACGGAATTCTTGTATCAAGGACGTAACAACGATCCAACAGGAAATTATATGCATATAAAACTATGCAACTGTTATTCAATAACAGGAGAATTTAAAGCAACATCACATCTCGAGCTCAGGGACACAGGTGAGCCAGAATCACGCATAATCTATTTCCCAAATTATAACGATCCCACGTTTGATCCCGATGAAACTCCACCAGAAATAAATTTCAGATTACATCCCAAAGAACCCGAACCAATGGTAGGATATTCAGATGAAATATACGATAAAATGAACAAACCAATAATTATTCCTCCAAATACCTGTTCGATATCTCTGGAGATAGCAGGAGGCGATCGCATCGCAATATGGGCTGGAATTAAAGAAAGTTATGCGATAATCGATGACGACGGTAACGAGATACCGCTCGAATCCATATTACCGAATAAAAATCTGAATAAGAAATCATAAATGTGAGTGGGGCGTGGCGAAACATGGATGTATTCAAAGCCACGCCCTCATATTATCTAAGAGATATTAATTATTAAAAGATTTCCCAGAGGAAGCGAGAAAACCATCACAACAGAATAGCAAAACAGATACATTTAAATAGTTACAAATCAATACATATACCATTTAAGACAAGGTGGAGCCACAGTAAGTTCCTCCACCATGTGTGTTATGTTTCTAACAATAGATTATTTAACTCAATACAAGAAAAGCTTTTCGATCAAAGATCCAATAGAATCTCAAAACGAGCCATCAGCTCAGCCTTTTTCACACAGAAGCTTTTTAGATAAAATAACCCAGATTTTAGATAATAACACAACCAAACCACAGTTAGGTATCGCGAAACTACCAACATATGGCGAGCCAAATGAAAATTGTGGCGAAATATCAGCGTTTCACAAATGCCAAACCTGCGCAAAATCATATCCACTTCTTCATTCGTGCCATCGTCTCGAATGCCCAACATGTTACAAATCAGCAGCAGCAGCAAGAATAGGTGCGCGCGCAAGCAAGAACATACGAGCTAATATCGAAGCACTCCTCGCGACATTAGGACCAACACCAGCAACAGATATATACGGTAAATCATTGCAAAACGCGTCACTATATGATCCATTCTATAAAGAAGATCCCGAGAGAAAAAGATTATATCAAATTCTCAAGCATGGAGGCTTAAGACATATGGTTATATCATTGCCACCGGAACTATGTGAAACTTGGGGAAAATACCCACACAAAACGATGGTAAAGAAGTTCAACCAACACCTGAAAACATATGTGCCAAATCTCATAGCAGCATCATGGTTTTACCACCCAGCTAGGATCCAGGAACAAAGACGCAAACAATTCAGAGACTGGAGAGAGAGAAACCCCGAAAGAATCATCAAGATTCTCAAAAGAGACAAAGATGAAATCAAGATAAACCCATATAACACAAAAAAATTTGCGCTCAGAATAGACGAACCAGAAACAGCAACCTACGGACGGTTCGGATATTGGGAAGATGTATTCGATGACGTTCTTTGCATCGGCAAACCTGAAAACTATACCTATTTCTCACCACACTTCCACGTGTTATACATAGGAGCAATGCCAAGAGCCGATTATTATTACCAACAGACAGACGGATGGGTATACAAAAACGTGAACAACGGCAAACCAATCCCATGGAACATAGAACAAACAGAAGGAAAACCATTCACAGATCACGTAGCAAAGGTAGCAACCTATCTGGCATCCCACGCAGGACTCTATGAAACAGTGACAGGAAAGACACACGATTCCGTACACTACACCAAACTATTTTCACCGAAAGCAACGTCAATGCTAAAAGATCTCGATGGAAAGAACGCCATTCTGAAAATTTACAAGACTTTTGTTGACTGCCCGGAATGCGGACCAGGCAACCATTTAGAATTATGCAACAAGGAAACCCAAGAACCCATAATCGGACCAAACGGTGTAATATACGCACAAGACAAGATAACCATTCCAAAGAAGAAGCTGACTCCATATGGCGAAAAGCTCCTGCAGGGATACCTAAATTATAATTGGGCTGTAAGCAGGGATACCTAAATTATAATTGGGCTGTAAGCAGGATACAGATAGGGGGATCAGGGAAAACACCGGCGAAAACAACACAAAGCAACACCCCGAACACACCCGATCCCCCGCCAGGACGGAAAAAAGCACTTTTGGATGTGAAAAATGTCAGCTAACAAAAACAAACCAAAAAGAAGAACAGCAAAAGCTCTGCAGAATCTAAGAAAAACTACTGAAAAAGTAGCACCGCATATCACCCGGACGATAAATCATTACACATCAACATACGACCCGTACTGGCGATGCGAAGAACACGGAGACATGCTCATATTATGCGGCCCTGACGGAATACCATTTATAGGAAAAAATAACGAACCCATTTATATAACACATAAAATGACACGAAATCTAACCGAATTGACGCCGTATGGAGAAAGAGTAGTCGAACACTACATGAAGCTGCGCAACGGCATCGATGATCCTGATTTCGCATTCGAAGATGAGGACGAGGAGTGTGAGGAAGAGTATGAGGACGAAGATTACGACGACGACGACGACGAAGATTATGACGAGGACACCGCTGTTTGTCCTCATTGCCGATCACCAATGATCCGTATCAATCTAGAAAAAGGTGAACTTTGATGAGATCATAAATAAAAATAGGTAATGTAAGGATGACAGACTTAAACAAATATAAATTCCGGTCGACAACCCGGCAACAAAACCATCACCATCAGCGGAAACTACAACTACAGAGAATAGAGAATCAACTGATCGCTATTGCATATGGATACAAATTCATCAATCTACTAAATGACTACGGCAACCTATTGACCTATGATACAATTAAGAGTATCCTAAAAGAACAATTTGGCATATTTGTCTTGAAATACTCATCAACCCCAGAAGCCCGCGCTGCAATCTCGAAAGAATAGACGAGACTCAATGAGAAAGAGGCAATTGAAAAACTCCACGCTATACTAGGGATCAATCAAATAGACGATTCAAATTTCATGCAATTTGGTGATACACCACTCGCTGATTTATTGGAAATTAAAACAAAAAATATACTCGACGAAGACAAAAACGATCAACAATGAATGACGATACACAGGTACCCAGAAAAGTCTACGACGTGACTATACCCATCAACCACAATGGGCAAAGCGGCGAGATATCACCAAACCATGACGCCATGAAATTATTCACCGACCGCTTTTGTAAGCACTACATTTACGCCAGACAAAAAGGTGATGTCACTGAAAAAGAACACTGGCAATGTAGATTCAGCCTCAAACGATCATCACTACCAACAAAAGTTACGAAAGATATCAAAAAAATATTTTGTCAAGACGATCTCCACATTGAACCAACAGAAGGCAGAGATCAACGAGATCACCGAACATCAAGTTACTACGCCTATATACAAGATGCATCAACACTTTATCCAGGCGAAAGAGTATGGAGTGATAAAGATCGCGGAATCAACGAGAAATATAGGGATGATATTACGTGGTATCCATGGCAGCAACAAATTATCGATATGCATACAAACGACCGCCAAGTGATCGTTATACACGATCCCATAGGCGGAACTGGAAAATCAACTCTCGCAAAGAGAATGAATTATCTCGCGCAAGCAAATTATCTCCCCCTTCAACATGACGCAAAAAATATGCTGAGAGCAGTATCGAATCTTCGATCAGACGGAAAACTCAGAAACACACTGTTTATCGATATCCCACGTGCAGTAGACGGCAACAATCTCAAAGAGCTCATTATCGGGATAGAAGCGATTAAAAACGGCATAATATCAGAGGATCGGTATCATTTCATGCAAGAGGAAATACCCGACACAAAAGTTGTTATCATGTGCAACAATCTACCCGACCCCAATTGGCTGACCGCTGACAGGTGGAAAGCATATACCATCACCGAAAACAAACTCGAACCGATAAACATCAGCGAAGTGTATAAACAGCAACTCGAAAAATACCGGCGGGCAAATCTAGCGCGAAGACGAGCATACAATGGGTATCAAGGGAAGATCCAAGTGACGAGTGATTGCTCAACAGACAACCTCGCCGAAGGCCCTACGCCGGGGCCTGCAGGCGAGGATATATCTTAAATGAGCCCCTGCGTAAGGGGCGGTGCAAGCCGGGTCGTCACACGTCCAAGATTAAATCAAACTAGAGCCGCGCTGAAGGCCAAGGATCGACGATCGATTCATAAATAGAGTTTTATCCAACCCAGGACCAAACCCCTCACAAAACCATCTATGAGATGCTCACGACAGTATAAAACAAATACCGATACAAACTCGAATTATTGCTATACTAAAAAGAAAGTGTACAAAGAAAAAGATAGGTACACACAAAACTAACTGCTACGAAATCAGACTTACAACTTTAGTAGCAGTTAGTAAACCGTCCTCCCTCGAGGGAGGCTATCGGAGGGTGGATTCCTCTTTTGAGCTAAGAGGATTTAGGTGTTCAGATCCATTATCCCACGTCGGACTCCTCTTTTGAGCTAAGAGGATTTAGGTGTTCAGACCCACTATCCCAAGGCAGATTCCTCTTTTGAGCTAAGAGGATTTAGGTGTTCAGATCCATTATCCCAAGTCGGACTCCTCTTTTGAGCTAAGAGGATTTAGGTGTTCAGACCCACTATCCCACGGCAGATTCCTCTTTTGAGCTAAGAGGATTTAGGTGATCAGATCCACTATCCCACGTCGGACTCCTCTTTTGAGCTAAGAGGATTTAGGTGTTCAGACCCATTATTCCAATTCAGATTCCTCTTTTGAGCTAAGAGGATTTAGGTGATCAGATCCACTATCCCACGTCGGACTCCTCTTTTGAGCTAAGAGGATTTAGGTGTTCAGACCCACTATCCCACGGCAGATTCCTCTTTTGAGCTAAGAGGATTTAGGTGATCAGATCCACTATCCCAAGTTGGACTCCTCTTTTGAGCTAAGAGGATTTAGGTGTTCAGATCCATTATCCCAAGTCGGACTCCTCTTTTGAGCTAAGAGGATTTAGGTGATCAGATCCACTATCCCAAGTTGGACTCCTCTTTTGAGCTAAGAGGATTTAGGTGTTCAGATCCATTATCCCAAGTCGGACTCCTCTTTTGAGCTAAGAGGATTTAGGTGTTCAGACCCACTATCCCACGGTAGATTCCTCTTTTGAGCTAAGAGGATTTAGGTGATCAGATTCGAAATCCACAAGCGACCCGCTTGCGCCGCCCCTTACGCAGGGGCTCAATTGGGATAGGACTCCCTCCGGTGGGCAAGCCTCACCTACGGTTCGCTCATCGTTACATTCCTATCACGACATCTGGAGATAGTATTATAACACCTAAGAACTAGAGTAAACATCATGACAAAACACACTACAAAAGCACTAAACACATTCTTAATATTCGCAATTTTATGTGCATTTTGCATAACACCAGCAGCTGCAAACAACATAGATAACATCGAAACACACGTAAACACAGGCGTTATCCACATGAGCGAAGCGTTCTATACGGATGAATATAGAGCATCAGAAAATTATATAAAAACAGAAAAATACTACGAGGAACACCCAGACGCCGACAGAATAGCTTACTACGCATTTACAAAATGCCGTAACCCCGACGATTCAATCTACGATTGTGTCATCTATAATCAGAATGATCCCAACGACCCTCACCCATACTGGGCAGATTGGCTCGAACTCGAACAAAACATGATATTAAAAACGATATCTGACGACGATGGACACACATATACATTGATTTATCCACCGAAACAAACAGAACCAGAAAAAACAATAATAAAACCATGGTTGTTACCGGGAGCGAACGCGATATTACCATGTGTTCCCGCGATGGCCGTAGCTGAACCAGCATTATACGCTCTAGCCGGAGTTGCAGGAGCAGTATTTATGGGTGAGATGGCAAACCAAGCGGCAAACACACCACATACTAATCAAGCATCTCAACACAAATACACCCGTCTAGACAACAAATATAACCACAGAGTTAACGGAGAATTATCCTTCAACGAAGCAGTAAAACATATGAAAAAATGTGGAGATCCGAATGTAAAAACGGACAGCATATGGATCGGTTCAACAGAAGAAGGGTGCAAAGCACTAGCAGAAGCAGCAACGAAGGCATTAGGCGGCAAAGGACCAGTGTATCACCCTAGATCAAAAAATCAACCAGCACATTATCATGCTAGCCAACCAACAACCAAAGGGGACCCACAAGGACATTGCAAAGCTCACTGTTTCTGGGATTACACAGATTTCAACAAACAAAGGAAGTAAAATCATGAAAATCGTAAGAAAGTTAGAATTCTACCCCTCATCGGGATTCTTGTACCAAGGACGTAACAACGATCCAACAGGAAATTATATGCATATGGAACTATGCAGCTGTTATTCAATAACAGGAGAATTTAAAGCAACATCAGATCTCGAACTCTGGGACACAGGTGAGCCAGAATCACGTATAACCTATTTCCCAAATTGTTACGATCCCACGTTTGATCCCGACGAAACCCCACCAGAAATAAATTTCAGATTACATCCCAAAGAACCCGAACCAATAGCAGGATATTCAGATGAAATATACGATAAAATGAACAAACCAATAATTATTCCTCCAAATACCTGTTCGATATCTCTGGAGATAGCAGCAGGCGACAACGTCGCAATATGGGCTAGAATTGAAGAAAGTTATGCGATAATCGATGACGACGGTAACGAGATACCGCTCGAATCCATATTACCGAATAAAAATCTGAATAAGAAATCATAAATGTGAGTGGGGCGTGGCGAAACATGGATGTATTCAAAGCCACGCCCTCATATTATCTAAGAGATATTAATTATTAAAAGATTTCCCAGAGGAAGCGAGAAAACCATCACAACAGAATAGCAAAACAGATACATTTAAATAGTTACAAATCAATACATATACCATTTAAGACAAGGTGGAGCCACAGTAAGTTCCTCCACCATGTGTGTTATGTTTCTAACAATAGATTATTTAACTCAATACAAGAAAAGCTTTTCGATCAAAGATCCAATAGAATCTCAAAACGAGCCATCAGCTCAGCCTTTTTCACACAGAAGCTTTTTAGATAAAATAACCCAGATTTTAGATAATAACACAACCAAACCACAGTTAGGTATCGCGAAACTACCAACATATGGCGAGCCAAATGAAAATTGTGGCGAAATATCAGCGTTTCACAAATGCCAAACCTGCGCAAAATCATATCCACTTCTTCATTCGTGCCATCGTCTCGAATGCCCAACATGTTACAAATCAGCAGCAGCAGCAAGAATAGGTGCGCGCGCAAGCAAGAACATACGAGCTAATATCGAAGCACTCCTCGCGACATTAGGACCAACACCAGCAACAGATATATACGGTAAATCATTGCAAAACGCGTCACTATATGATCCATTCTATAAAGAAGATCCCGAGAGAAAAAGATTATATCAAATTCTCAAGCATGGAGGCTTAAGACATATGGTTATATCATTGCCACCGGAACTATGTGAAACGTGGGGAAAATACCCACACAAAACGATGGTAAAGAAGTTCAACCAACACCTGAAAACATATGTGCCAAATCTCATAGCAGCATCATGGTTTTACCACCCAGCTAGGATCCTGGAACAAAGACGCAAACAATTCAGAGACTGGAGAGAGAGAAACCCCGAAAGAACCATCAAGATTCTCAAAAGAGACAAAGATGAAATCAAGATAAACCCATATAACACAAAAAGACTTGCGCTCAGAATAGACGAACCAGAAACAGCAACCTACGGACGGTTCGGATATTGGGAAGATGTATTCGATGACGTTCTTTGCATCGGCAAACCTGAAAACTATACCTATTTCTCACCACATTTCCACGTGTTATACATAGGATCAATGCCAAGAGCTGATTATTATTACCAACAGACAAACGGATGGGTATACAAAAACGTGAACAATGGTAAACCAATCCCATGGAACATAGAACAAACAGAAGGAAAACCATTCACAGATCACGTAGCAAAGGTAGCAACCTATCTGGCATCCCATGCAGGACTCTATGAAACATTGAAAGGAAAGACACATGATGCCGTACACTATACCAAACTATTTTCACCGAAAGCAACGTCAATGCTAAAAGATCTCGATGGAAAGAACGCCATTCTGAAAATTTACAAGACTTTTGTTGACTGCCCGGTATGCGGACCAGGCAACCACTTAGAATTATGCAACAAGGAAACCCAAGAACCCATAATCGGACCAAACGGTGTAATATATGCACAAGATAAGATAACCATTCCAAAGAAGAAGCTGACTCCATATGGCGAAAAGCTCCTGCAGGGATATCTAAATTATAATTGGGCTGTAAGCAGGATACAGATAGGGGGATCAGGGGAAACACCGGTGAAAACAACACAAAGCAACACCCCGAACACACCCGATCCCCCGCCAGGACGGAAAAAAGCACTTTTGGATGTGAAAAATGTCAGCTAACAAAAACAAACCAAAAAGAAGAACAGCAAAAGCTCTGCAGAATCTAAGAAAAACTACTGAAAAAGTAGCACCGCATATCACCCGGACGATAAATCATTACACATCAACATACGACCCGTACTGGCGATGCGAAGAACACGGAGACATGCTCATATTATGCGGCCCTGACGGAATACCATTTATAGGAAAAAATAACGAACCCATTTATATAACACATAAAATGACACGAAATCTAACCGAATTGACGCCGTATGGAGAAAGAGTAGTCGAACACTACATGAAGCTGCGCAACGGCATCGATGATCCTGATTTCGCATTCGAAGATGAGGACGAGGAGTGTGAGGAAGAGTATGAGGACGAAGATTACGACGACGACGACGACGAAGATTATGACGAGGACACCGCTGTTTGTCCTCATTGCCGATCACCAATGATCCGTATCAATCTAGAAAAAGGTGAACTTTGATGAGATCATAAATAAAAATAGGTAATGTAAGGATGACAGACTTAAACAAATATAAATTCCGGTCGACAACCCGGCAACAAAACCATCACCATCAGCGGAAACTACAACTACAGAGAATAGAGAATCAACTGATCGCTATTGCATATGGATACAAATTCATCAATCTACTAAATGACTACGGCAACCTATTGACCTATGATACAATTAAGAGTATCCTAAAAGAACAATTTGGCATATTTGTCTTGAAATACTCATCAACCCCAGAAGCCCGCGCTGCAATCTCGAAAGAATAGACGAGACTCAATGAGAAAGAGGCAATTGAAAAACTCCACGCTATACTAGGGATCAATCAAATAGACGATTCAAATTTCATGCAATTTGGTGATACACCACTCGCTGATTTATTGGAAATTAAAACAAAAAATATACTCGACGAAGACAAAAACGATCAACAATGAATGACGATACACAGGTACCCAGAAAAGTCTACGACGTGACTATACCCATCAACCACAATGGGCAAAGCGGCGAGATATCACCAAACCATGACGCCATGAAATTATTCACCGACCGCTTTTGTAAGCACTACATTTACGCCAGACAAAAAGGTGATGTCACTGAAAAAGAACACTGGCAATGTAGATTCAGCCTCAAACGATCATCACTACCAACAAAAGTTACGAAAGATATCAAAAAAATATTTTGTCAAGACGATCTCCACATTGAACCAACAGAAGGCAGAGATCAACGAGATCACCGAACATCAAGTTACTACGCCTATATACAAGATGCATCAACACTTTATCCAGGCGAAAGAGTATGGAGTGATAAAGATCGCGGAATCAACGAGAAATATAGGGATGATATTACGTGGTATCCATGGCAGCAACAAATTATCGATATGCATACAAACGACCGCCAAGTGATCGTTATACACGATCCCATAGGCGGAACTGGAAAATCAACTCTCGCAAAGAGAATGAATTATCTCGCGCAAGCAAATTATCTCCCCCTTCAACATGACGCAAAAAATATGCTGAGAGCAGTATCGAATCTTCGATCAGACGGAAAACTCAGAAACACACTGTTTATCGATATCCCACGTGCAGTAGACGGCAACAATCTCAAAGAGCTCATTATCGGGATAGAAGCGATTAAAAACGGCATAATATCAGAGGATCGGTATCATTTCATGCAAGAGGAAATACCCGACACAAAAGTTGTTATCATGTGCAACAATCTACCCGACCCCAATTGGCTGACCGCTGACAGGTGGAAAGCATATACCATCACCGAAAACAAACTCGAACCGATAAACATCAGCGAAGTGTATAAACAGCAACTCGAAAAATACCGGCGGGCAAATCTAGCGCGAAGACGAGCATACAATGGGTATCAAGGGAAGATCCAAGTGACGAGTGATTGCTCAACAGACAACCTCGCCGAAGGCCCTACGCCGGGGCCTGCAGGCGAGGATATATCTTAAATGAGCCCCTGCGTAAGGGGCGGTGCAAGCCGGGTCGTCACACGTCCAAGATTAAATCAAACTAGAGCCGCGCTGAAGGCCAAGGATCGACGATCGATTCATAAATAGAGTTTTAATCCAACCCAGGACCAAACCCCTCACAAAACCATCTATGAGATGCTCACGACAGTATAAAACAAATACCGATACAAACTCGAATTATTGCTATACTAAAAAGAAAGTGTACAAAGAAAAAGATAGGTACACACAAAACTAACTGCTACGAAATCAGACTTACAACTTTAGTAGCAGTTAGTAAACCGTCCTCCCTCGAGGGAGGCTATCGGAGGGTGGATTCCTCTTTTGAGCTAAGAGGATTTAGGTGATCAGATTCGAAATCCACAAGCGACCCGCTTGCGCCGCCCCTTACGCAGGGGCTCAATTGGGATAGGACTCCCTCTGGTGGGCAAGCCTCACCTACGGTTCGCCCTTCGTTACATTCATATCACGCAATCATCAATTAACACAACAAAAAATCGCGATCACACTTATATATCATCAAAACAAACATAAATTCATGACAAGAAACCACATCATATTAAAACTACAATCGATCTTATTAGTGATATTACTAATATGCACGGTAGCAACACCAGCATCAGCTATCAACACAATAGACAACCCGAATAGAGACGACCTGAATAAAAATGACCTAGATATAAACGATATAAATATAGATGATATACGTAAATACCTAAATTTACCGGAATCAACTAATCCAGCAAAACTCATAAAAACAACAGATGGTAATTATTTTCTATTGACGTCGGACAGCGAACAAGCGCCAGAATATTTCAATTGGGTTAACAATAAAGACACGTATAAAATAGTAGAAGATAAAGATGGCAACCCCGTCGCATTGATTCCTATACCTTATGACAAGAAACCAGCAAACGCAGGTTCATGCTGGCCATTTCAGTGTGTACAAGCCATTATACCAGCCGCGGTAGTCGCAGGTGCAGGTGCATATATAGCAGCAGAAGCAATTGAAACAATAACAATAGCATCAATAGGACTCGCAACAGCTAATTTCATGAACGAAATACATGAAAAAGCGAAAGCATTATCACAAAATGATTTAGACAAATATACATTTTACACAATAAACGAAGATACAATTGACAATCTAAACGAATTTACCTATCACGAACTCGATATGAAAAAACATCTAAAGGGCAAATTAACAACCGAAGAAGCAATCGTTAAAATGAAAGATTGCAAAAACAAAGAAGTTAAAGGTGAACCTGGAAAAACAGATCATAAAAAGGTAATTAGGATATTTTCAACAGAAGAAGGATGCAGAAAAATAGCCGAGTATGTAACAAAGATATTAGGTGGAACGCAAATAGAGTATCAACCATCAAAAGGTGGAAAATTAGCACACTATCACCCAAGCATGCCACTTAATATCGATGGCAAGTATCAACACTGCTACTCTCATTGCTACTTCAAAGAACCACCACACACGGAACTATAACATGAAAATTATAGAAAAAATACATTTTACCGTTAACACCAAACCATTCTTTAATTTTATGAATGCATCTAATGCCCCAATAATATTACCACTTGTACAAGCTCATTCAATTACAGGTATGTTCGAAGCAGATGCGTATCTAGCACCCACCAACAAAGACGACGATGACTTTGAAGATTTCTGGCACACAAGAATATTATACAATCCATATTATTCGAAAGGTATCAATGGAACGTTATATCGCGAACCCGACGAAACAGATCCCGAACATAATTTCAGATCATTACCACCAGATAAACAAGAAAACCCATCACAAGAAGACATAGATTATCTTAGCTCACCTATCACTATCCCACCTGACGTCCAAGAATTATCCGTAATAATAAACAAAGGTGACATCGTTACCATTTCAGCCGATGTTACCAGAACCCATGCTATCATCGATGACAATGGCAACGAGATACCCCTCGAAACCCTCCTAGACGAGAGAGATGCTAAAATCGAAAAGAGATTAACAGAAAAGATGTTAGAGATAGTCAAATGACAACCTCGCTTGCGCCGCCCAAACCATTGGCTCAATTTAGGATAAGCTCCCTACGTTGAGCAAACCTCACCTGCGGGTCACCCATGCGCGATTCAGCGATTATTACGTGCGATAGCACTACACTCCAACAAACACCTCACATTACGTTCTAAGTACCATACGCTCCCTACTCTATGACAATAGAGAAAAACGATTACAGACCCGTGGCGTGGGTAATAGAACATTACAAAAATACGATAGAAACAGTTTTTTTCCAAAACAGGAAGCCAGAAACCCGACCGGGGCGTGTTGAAACATGGGATGTATTCAAATCCACTCCCTCATATTATCTAAGAGATATTAACTATTAAAAGATTTACCTGAAGAAGCGAGAAAACCCTCACAACAGAATCACAAAACAGATACATTTAAATAGTTATAAACCAATACATATACCATTTAATGAAAGGGTGGAGATACTACAAGTTTCTCCACGAGGTTGGGTATGCTTTTACCAATAAATAATAGAACACTAAACGAGATAAGCTTTTCGGCCAGAGATCCATTAGAATTCCAAAACGAGCCAGCAGCTCAGCCTTTTTCACACAGAAGCTTTTTAGATAAAATAACCCAGATTTTAGGTAATAACACAACCAAACTACAGTTAGGTATCGCGAAACTACCAACATATGGCGAGCCAAATGAAAATTGTGGCGAAATATCAGCGTTTCACAAATGCCAAACCTGCGCAAAATCATATCCACTTCTTCATTCATGCCATCGTCTCGAATGCCCAACATGTTACAAATCAGCAGCAGCAAGAATAGGTGCGCGCGCAAGCAAGAACATACGAGCTAATATCGAAGCACTCATCGCGACATTAGGACCAACACCGGCAACGGATATATACGGAAAACCATTGCAAAACGCGTCACTCTACGATCCATTCTATAAAGAAGATCCCGAGAGAAAAAGATTAGAGAATTTCTATCAACTCTTTTTTAACGAGAATTATTATTTATGAAGGATTGAATACATCCACACACCCTCTCATCCCCCCCCCCAAAAAAAAGAAAATCACGATAAATCCCAATTATTCCTTGACGTTTTTTTTAATTTACACCCTGTTTTGAATCGTTTTCACTTGATAGATATTATAAGTACTTTCTGTCGGAAAAAAGGTTGTTAGAAATTCTCTGGATTTTGATTTTATCTCGGCAAACATCTTCTACAAAGGAACGGATGAACTCGTATTCCAGCCGAACACCATCATCGAGATCGGCGGACACAAAGTGGGTATCTTCGGACTCGAGACGCCGGATACCGCAGTAACTACCTATTACAAAGATGTCGAGGATGTCGACTTCGCATCCGGCGAAGACCTGTATCGTATCGCTCAGGAACAGGTCGATTACCTGAAAGGCGAGGGATGCGACATCATCATCTGTATCGGGCATCTCGGCGTTTCGGTAAACTCAGAACCAAACAGATCGACCGATCTTGTGCCGCACGTTGAGGGCATAGATCTGTTTATCGACGGTCACAGTCATACGGTCCTGCAGGAAGGCGAAGTCGTCAACGACACGCTCATTGTCCAGACGGGAACCGCCTTAAAGTACATCGGGCTCGTCACGATAACGCCGGACGGCAACATGACCGAAACGCTGATCGACGAATCCCCCGGAAATGTTGAAGAGGTCGATCAATATGCGGCGAACATCTCGGCTCACACACATGAAGTCTACGGGAACGTTGTCTGCATGACCGACGTTGAACTGACTGCGGATAAGAATATGTCCCGGACACAGGAAACGAATCTCGGAGATCTTACCGCGGATTCCATGATGTATACCGCGGAAATAGAATACATCAGTGCCGACTTTGCGATCGTAAACGCCGGCGCCATCCGCAGTCCGATAAAAGCCGGCAATGTGACGGAGTATGATCTCCTGAACGTTTTCCCGTTCGGCAACAGTATTGTTGCGACAGATATGGACGGCCAGATGATCCTTCAGATGTTTGAGGATCAGACGCAAAGCGTCCCTGACCCGAGAGGAGGTTTCCCGCAGGTTTCAGGAATTCATTACACCGTTGATGCGACAAAACCGTATGTTGCCGGAGAAGTGAACCGTGTGACGATCGATTCGATCCAGGGGCAGCCGTTTGACGTGAATGCAACTTATACCGTTCTTCTGAACGATTACACCGTAAACGGAGGGGACAATTATCCAAACATTCCTCTGCTTGGAGGCACGTATATCACGCTCGATCACGGTCTTGAAGACGGTCTTATCCATTACATCACCGTGAAGCTCAACGGCGATGTCGGAGAGGAGTATGCCAAGCCGCAGGGAAGAATCACGATCATAACGAACGAATCGATACCCAAGGCAACCTTAACACCCGGAACGCTGACAAATGCGGGCGTTACTGCGTAAATTCTCCTTTTGATCATACCAATCATGATCCTCTCTTTTTTTTAATGAGGAAGAGTCGTTTTTACTCTTCCGATTCCTTTTTCCGCGGCTGTTTCTTATGGCTGAACACCTCGCCGAACATTGCTCCGCCGAGAATCAGGGCCGCCCCAATCACCTGGATAAAACCCAGATGTTCCGACAAAATGACCGCCGAAAACACCAGGGCGGAGATGGGTTCGAGATACCCGACGATCGCCACCGTCTGCACAGAAAGGTTCCCGATCGCCGAGAAGTAGAGATAACACCCGAATCCTGTATTCACGACGCCGAGGAAAAGGAGCGGCAGGATACTTCCGGCAGGGATCTGAAAGGAGAGTCCCTGATAGGCAAGAGTGAAAACCGCGACGGTCACGAAACTGCTCGTCAGCTGGATCATCGGGTTTTCAAGGCCGGTGATATGGACCGCTTTTTTATTGAAGATCAGCATGACGGCATACATCACGGCCGACATGATCCCGCAGAATAGCCCAAAGGACAAACCGCTCGTAAATAGCGCCCCGCCGTTGACGAAGAGCATCCCAAGAATCACGGCGGCAAATCCCGCAATAATCGAGAGATGGAGTTTTTCGCGGAAAATGAGCGGGGCTGCGATCATGACGAGGACCGGGCCGCAGTAATGCGCAAGCGAAGCGATGCTCACCCCGACCTGCGCATATGCCTCGTACAAAAACATCCAGCAGATCCCCATCGCGACTCCGGAGATCACCACATACAGGGTCTCTTTCCGGTGGGCCGGGAACTGCGGTTTTTTCCGGATTGCAACAAACAGCAGGATGAGAAAGAGGGAGCCGATCATCGTTCGGAAAAACACGATCTCATAACTGTTCAGCGCGATAAAACTTGCCACGATCCCGTTTGAACCAAAGATCAGCAAGGCGAGTATATATTTGAAGAAATCGATGTTCATCTGCTGCTCCCGGAAAATTCAAAAAAACGTTACTTCAGCTTTTCGAGCAGAGCACACGCCGCACACAACCGGTGACTCGTCGGCTCTCCGCAGAGTTCGCAGCGGCCCATCTCCGTAATCTCGCCCTCCCGGGGTCCGAGTTTTGCGAGAAGCTTCTCCTGGCCGGTCACGATGTTCATCATCGTCCCGGGCGTTTTGTACTCTAGCTTCCCAAGCCCCCTGCGGACATCCGCACGCAGAGCGTACTTCGTGTAAGGGCACTCCGGCAGATCGGTAAGCAGATTGTTCACGAGCCCGTAGGCAACCGTTTCCCTCTCTGTCTGACGACAGAGAGGTTTGATCCTCGGCAGAAACAGCGTATCCGCGTTCGTCCGAAATGACCCCGTAACCCGGGTCACATCGCCCCGCAGATAATTCATCAGAACCGACTGCGCCTCGTCGTCCAGACAATGTCCCGTCGCGATCTTGGTTGCCCCGACATCGCGGGCCGCCTGATTCAAAGCCCGCCGCCGGAGAGTTCCGCAGACCGAACACGCCTGACGGGGATCATTGGAGAGGAGCTCGTCCAGCGTCTTCCCGCAGATATCCGTAAAAGAGACCTGTTTATCGGCGAGACCGAGTTTGTCGCAGAGCCGGGTTGCCGCAAGGATCGTATCGTCCCGATAGCCGCCGATCCCCTCGTCGACCGTGATCGGGATCAGCTCCGCGTCCAGATCCAGTTTTGCCAGTACCGTCAAAAGGACCGTTGAGTCCTTCCCGCCGGAAAGACCGACCGCGATCCGGTCGCCGGGTTCGATCATCCGGTATTTTTTGATCGCAGCCGCGACACCCGCCTCGAACCATGCCGAAAAATGCTCTCCGCAGAAGCTCTGCTTCGTCACCGGATCGACATACACCGCCTTTTTTTCGCAGTGACCGCACAAAACCGGCATTTATCCTCCGTGAACGATCGAGGTCACCCGCAAAACATCGTCCTCACGGACCTCGTCATCAGCAAGAAGAAGCTCGCCGTTCCGTGTCACGAGGATCTCGTACGGATTCATATCCAGACGAAGAAGGATCTCTTCAAGCGTTCCGGCATCGGCCGTCATGACCTGACCATCGGGAAGATACAGCGTGACCATTATTTTTTCGTATATTCCTTGCCCATATACTGGTGTTTGTCCGAGAACCCGCCTTTCGCCACCACGTAGAACCACTGGAACGCCGAGCGGAACAGACCGAAATTGATGTAGCGCCGCATCGAAAAGCCGATGATCATCTTCATATCGAGGACGACACGTCCGTAGTTTTTCATGCGTTTCGGGAGTTCCCAGTCGTCTCCGGCATCGCAGACCTTGTACATCCCGGCCTCGATGAAGAGGTTTTTCCGAAATGCCGTGTTTGCGCCAAGCGTCGCGTAGAAAATCCCCGTTCTTCCGCCGATCCTGACCACGATATTATACAGGAAAACCTCGAACTTGTGCTTGAATCCGGGTTCCAGCGGATAGATCGGCCCGTAGATCGTAGATGCGTCCGGGTACTTCTCGAAGTCTTTTACGATCGTCTCGAGCCAGGGTCGCGGCAGAATACAGTCTGCATCGGTCGTTACGATCAGGTTATATTTGCTTGCGAGAACGCCGTCGTTTCGAGCCCCGCCGACCTTTTTGCTCGTCTGGATGAACACCTTGTCTGCGTATTTTTCCGCGATCTCGCGGGTCTTGTCCTTGGAGTTTCCGTCGACCACGATGATCTCGTACTGGTCTCTTGGAAGCGTCTGGTCACAGAGACTTTTCAGGAAGGCTTCGATGCCTTCCTCTTCATTGAATGATGGAACTACGACTGAAATCATGCTAATAACTCCGCATACAGATCGGCATGCATCTGTGCTACTTTATAAATATCATATTGTTCGACCGATGCCCGGGCATGGGACGCGGCTTTTCTGAGAAGAGCGTCGTCTGCGAGCAGGGGGGCGATCTCTTCGTTTTTGGTAAAGAATCCGGCGATCCCGGTGAAAAGCTCCCGGTACTCAGGCAGATCGCGGGAGATGACCGGAAGGCCGCTCGAGAGGGCCTCCATGATGGAAATCGACATCAGATCCCCGTAGGACGGGAACAAAAAGACGTCCGCTCCGGCATATACGCCGGTGATGTCCGGGACGAATCCTGGGAAGATCACGTTGTCGCCTGCTTTGGCTTTCCGTGCCTCGACCTTTTTCCTGTTGTCCGAGATCGGCCCGTAGGGAAATCCCCCGACCCACATGAATTTGTATTCCGGATGTTCGTCCGCCAGGTCAAGGAAATCATAGATGCCTTTTCTAGGGGTCTGCTGGGCAACCTGAAGGATCACCTTGTCGTCATCCGAAAAGCCGTAGGTTTCCCGAAAGATCCGGTGTTTTTCTGCGTCCGGCTTGAATTTATCCATATTTACGCAGCTTGGGATCCGGGTCGTCGGCATGTCCGGGAGCATCTCTTTGATTTCCCGTTCGTTGTCTTTCGTGATGGTGATGATGTGGTCGTATCTGCTGTACATCGGCTTGTAGATCTTATTGATGAGCGAAGCACCGGCGAGGTTGTTGACGTTCAGGCTCGGGGTCGAGTGGGCAGTGATGATCTTGACGTGTTTTGCCCGAAGCATCGACCAGACTGCACCCGGACCAAGGGTATGACAGTGGGTTATGTCGTGGTCATGTTTTTTACTGTTCAGCTCGACATCGACGCCCGGGGTCTTCTGCAGACCTTCGTAAAGCATCATCGCGACCGTCGCACAGCCGACGTATTTGAATACCGAAAAATTTTCCACCCGGATGTTTACTCGCATGTATTTTTCTCCACAAAATTCATGGCGCTCCTGATGCAGCCGTCCATATTGATGTATTCGAACTCGGAGAACCTGCCGACGAGGTCGATTCCAAGGACCCCTTCGAGATATTCTCTGACGATTTTGATATTTTTCAGATAATCGATATCATACACGACGTACGCGAATTTGAAGTGGTCGACCGCGATATGGACCACTTCATCGGCCGACGGGATGATCCCCATTTTGACGAGGCCGTCGACGGTGTGGGAGATGAGCTCTGCATCGCTCATCTTCGAGATATCGTCGCCTTCATTGTAGGTGATCTCGGCAAGGACCGCCGAGCAGCCTTCGGGCGCCACTTTGCTCGAGAAGTTGGACGGGAAGGAGAGCCGGTTGAAGGCCCACCACTGTTCTTCCGGCACGTACATCCAGGAGATGTCGGGGAGGGTTCCTTTGAATCCGACGGAGATGCAGGCGATCGAGTTGTATCTAAGAGCATCGCAGGCCTCTTTGATTGGGGACGGAACGTCCAGCATCGGAAGAAGGGTCTGGAGCGGCAGGGTCGAAATGATCCGGTCGGCCAAAATCGTCTCTTTTCCGTTGGAGACCGCCCATCCGTCGCCTGTGTTCACGACCGAGGTGACGGTGTAATTCGTCTTGATCGAACGCTCGATTGGCTTTGCGATGGCGTGGATCAGGAACTCGATACCGCCTTCAATCGGATAAGAAAAGACCGCCTGATGGGTGTATCCCTCGGTTTCGATGCCGATCGCCGATTTGATGATGTCTTCCACCGGCGGGCGGGGAACGCGGCCGTCCATCCAGTGTTTCGACATTTTGTCGGTCGGGTAGTTCCAGATTTTTTCGTTGTAGGGAACGAGATAGCACTCGGCGATCCCTTTGCCGAAGATGTAGTAGATCCAGTCCTTGAAACTTGTCGGCTCAGCGACTTCGCCTTTTTCGACCGCGACCAGATTCTTGACGTATTCGTTTATGCAGAAGAACAGATCTTCCTTTGGAAGAGCGTAGAGTCCGTTTTCGAACGGGTATTTTACATACTGACCTTTATAGAATATTTTGGTGTTTCTGTTTCGAAATTCCCGGTTGTCGGCCAAAGCGTTCTGCATGAACGAAAGAACTTCGGTATCGCGGGAGAAGATGATGTGCGACCCCCCGCAGTCGAAGGTAAATCCGTTTCGCACTTCCGATTTGCACAGACCGCCGATTTTCGGTTCCTTTTCGAGGACCGTTACTTCATGTCCTTTTTCCTTGAGAAGACGGGCCAGAGTGACCCCGGTCAGACCTCCGCCTAAAATTGCCCATTTCACGAGTATATATTTGGGGCCGAACAATAATAAGATGAGTACGTCCATCCCTGATTAGGGAAAAGGGAGGGGGAACGGGTGGTGAAAAGAGGTAGTCAGTGGATGACTTTGTGGATGACTTTTCCGCTCATCGAGCGTTTCATTTCGATCGCGTGGTACTGGCACATTTCGTGGCAGCAGTAACACCGGATACAGTTGGTCAGATCGAAGACGGCCTTATTGTTTATGATTTCAACGGCTTTCAGCGGGCAGATCCGTGCACACTTCCCGCAGCCGATGCATTTTTTGGTGTTTACGACGGGTGACGGCTCGTATCGTTTGCCGACCCTCTGAAGTTTTCGGTAGATGGATTTTTTGTGCCAGGCTTCCTTCTGGCGGCTGTTGTAGGTGGACGGATGGACGTAATCTTTGATCGGTATGATCTCGTCTCCTTCGACCTCGACATCGTCGACGAGTCCGCGCCTAAGGGCGGCCATCGTGGTTCCGATGCATTCGGGCCGCATGTTGACGAGCGTCTGGGCGGAGATGTCCAGACCATAGATCGAATGCGAAGCAAGGATATATCCGACTTCTCGCGGCTGGCCGCCCATCGGGCCGTTTCCTTCCATTCCGACGACTGCGTCCATGACGACGAAGTCCGGCTCGATGAGTTCGTTCAAGTCGACGAGCATCTCGGAGAAGTCGATGGCATCAGGGAATCTTGAGTGAAAGACGGGTTTGTCAAGGCCCGGTACGACGCCGAAGGTGTTTTTGACGGCGCCGGAAAAGTGGGTGAACATGTGGGTTTTGAGTTTGCAGACCGAGATAATGACGTCGGCTTCGCATGCCTGGTTGATGACGGTGAACCTTTTCATGACGGTCCCGGCAGGGCAGGAGCGTTCCTGATATCCGGTGTCGTAGGAGAGTTTGATGCCGAGTTCGTCGGCGACCTTCTCGATCCCGCATTTATGGTAGACGCGTTTCAAGACCCTCGGCGAGTAGATGATGCCTGCCCCGGGACTGTCGGCGATCGTTAAGATCCCGCCGGCCTCGATGATCATTTTCCCGACCGCGTAGACGATTTCTGGATGTGTGGTGATCGCCCGGTCGATTCCGGCGTCTGAGAGGAGATTTGGCTTCAGGAGAACTTTTATGCCGTCGACCCGCGGCAGGCCGCCGGAAGCTTTTACCGCTTTTTCCACGGCTTGACGTACTTGTTCTCTGTCGTAGGAGCCGCATCGTGCCGAGCCGGTTATACTTTTCATATGTTCCTGTTGTATTTGTGTTCCTGCCGTATCGGCCGGATATTAATATCTATAATGATTTCACATTCTCAGTAATATACATTCTTAATGAGAGTGTCTTGTTACTATGGGTTTTTCGAATGGATAGGTCATGTGGTTGGAGTGGGCGGTTTTGTTCTTTGGAGTGGGACACCACACGAAATGCACGAAAAGGGGCAGCCAAAGCTTGAGCAAATCCTTCGACGTGCTCAGTGCAGGGTGAACTTTATTGGCTCGTCCAGCCCATAAAAGGCAAAACCTCATTACATGCGAAGGACAAATACTCAGCTATTAATCAATGTCAGAATATGTAAGCATCAAAAACCGCGTTCTTACACAACTTTCCGCCTCTCTTTCAACTCTCCAGGCAGCGTATGGCATCGAGTTCCTCGCTCTCTTCGGTTCAGTCGCACGCGGGGACGACACACCTCACAGTGACATTGACCTCCTGTATGCATTCAAACCGGAGTTCGACACATTCGATAATTATCTTGCTCTCGCTGAGTATCTTGAATCGATTCTGGAACGCAAAGTCGACCTTGTCTCCTTTGAATATCTCAAACCGCGGATTCGCTCCAACATACAAAAAGACGTCATCTTCTGCGGTGCAGGACAAGCTGCTGTATGAAAACGCCGGATATTCTCACATATTTAGATGACATCTGCGAACAATCTGAAAACATCATGGCTGCTGTCAATCGTATGACTTATCAGGAGTTCTTAACCGATCCTCTCTACAGCGGGGGTATCATCCGTTTCATTGAAATTATTGGTGAAGCGGCAAAACATATCCCTGAAGAGATCCGCACGCAATATCCCGAGATCCCCTGGAGAAAAATGGCCGGTATGAGAGACCGTCTGATCCATGCATATGCAAATGTCAATCTCCAATATGTCTGGAATATCGCAGTATATGATATCCATCCTCTATATACACAGATATGTGCCCTTCGTACGGCACTTGAATCCTGAATTTGACAGTTGGCAAATATACTTCTCTCACATCTCATTCCTTTTTTCTGATTATGGGGGTGCGGGGAAGCGACTGCGGGGTGGACGCTGAAAGTGGACGACCTCAGCGGCGCCAATCTCTGATTTGAGATTGCTGGGAGGCATGTTTCATCCCGCTGAATCCCTATAGATCAGAAACTCAAAACCAGTTCTATAGGATATAAAGATCAGAGAATTTCTATCAACTCTTTTTTTTAACGAGAATCATTATTTATGAAGGATTGAATACATCCCCACACCCTCTCATCCCCCCCCAAAAAAAAAGAAAATCACGATAAATCCCAATTATTCCTTGACGTTTTTTTAATTTACACCCTGTTTTGAATCGTTTTCACTTGATAGATATTATAACAAAATGCAGCCAGCATATTTTTCACTCGCACTCTTTGCAGCGTTGTTACCTTCACCAACCCTGCATGAAAGATATTTTTGATCACTGCATAGGGTCTCTCCCCCTTTGATCTCTTTCTACTTATTCGCATATTTCTCAGTTTATCTCGTATCCCAATGGGATGTCCTCTCGCCCCTCGTTTCATTGTGGCACTATATCCCTTGCATTTTGCTCCCTGATATCCCCGATCCCGATAGACCACTTCTCCTTTTTCTGACATATCCACCTGCCTGTCATGAACATTTGCCGTTGTGGTTTCAATGCGTCGAATAAGATCATGCGTCGTATCCATGATGGTATGCAGTTTATAGCCATAGTGCATTTTGCCGTTCTTGGACATGATTTTTCCATCTTTATCCCGTCGTGTTTTTGCCTGCTCTCCTCGCGGCGTGTCTTTCTTACAATGACCGGGTTCAGCATACACAAACGTTGCATCCTGAATCATACCTTGTTCAATTTTGAGACCTTTCAGGTCAAGTTGTCGCTGAAACTCCTGCCAAACCAATGTGTCAACGCCTGATTCGGACATGCGCTCCCGAAATAACCAGATCGTTGAATTGTCGGGTATTTTGTCAGGACACCCAAGGAAATGCCAAAAGGAGAGACGATCGTAGATTTCACGTTCAACGGCGAGATCAGATAGATTATACCAGACTTCCAGAAGCTGAATCTTGAACATGAGTATTACATCGACATTGGGGTGACCGCCTTTGCCGGATTTATTTGCATACATGGATTCAAGAAGAGGACGAAAAACATCCCAATCAAGTGTTTTACCAACATCGGAGAGGCGGTCGCCAAGTTTTTCATAACGCTCGTGATATGCCTGGTTGAGACCAAAGCTGCTGAAAGTCCCCATACATACTACTCAACGTACGAAAAGAAAGTACTTTCTGTCGGAAAAAAAGGTTGTTAGAAATTCTCAAGAATTAAATCTCGACCAGACGATACTCAGCCCGGCCAAGACCCATCTCTTCTGCATAGGATATCTGCAGTTCCGGGTTGGTTCCCGGCCATACGCGGGTAAATTTCTCCTCTCCGGGCTGATGGTGATCCGGCAGCAGACTCCCAAAGACCCCCTCTTCACCGTTCACGAGATCGAAGCAGGCCTTGTCCAGCGCGACCGGATCGGTAGATGCAAGAATGCCGATGTCGGGAACGAACGGGATGTCGTTCCACGGCGTACAATCGCAGTGCGGCGTGATGTTTGTCAGGAAGTTGATGTAGAAGGCCTTCCCAGTTTTATTGCCGACCGCTCCTGCCGCATACTCGATCATCCGTTCGACGAACACGACGCCGTCATCCTTCCAGTCGAGGTCGATCGCATGTTCCGGGCAGGTGTTCATGCACATCAGACAGCCTATACAGTGCTCAAGATCGATTGAGACCGCTGTCCCGGTAATGCTGATGCAGAATTCGGGACAGGCATTCATGCATGCTCCGCAGACGATACACTTGTCTTCCAGGATCATCGGCCGGGTCGTGTGCTGCTCGCGTTTTCCCTCGTTTGATGCACAGCCCATACCAAGATTTTTCAACGCTCCCCCAAATCCTGCGGCCTCATGACCTTTGAAGTGGGACACGACCACCATGCTGCCTGCCGAAACGATATCGGATGCGATCTTAACCGAATCGAAATGTTTTCCGTACACCTCCACGGGCGTGAAACTCTGCCCGCGAAGTCCGTCGGCGATGATCACCGGACAGTCGAAAACCGGATAGCAGAATCCGTGCATTGCCGCGGTTTTTGCATGATCGACGGTGTTCCTCCGGCCGCCGAGGTAGAGGGTATTGGTATCGGTAAGAAAAGGTTTCGCGCCGACCGCCTCGATTTCCTTGACTATCGATGCGACATGGAGCGGATTTACGAATGCGTCGTTTCCCCGTTCGCCGAAGTGGACCTTGACCGCGGTCAGATCCCCCCGGTTCACCATGTTCTCAAGACCTGCCGCCATACACAGTGCCTTGATCTTGTTTGCGGTGTTCCGATCCTGTGACTGTGCCCCGGCCCGGGAGATATAAACGTCTTCCATTCATGGTACATCGACCGCTGAACAAAATATCTTTTCGTGCAGGAGGCGGGCAAAAGATGTGTATGTCCTCAAAGAGACAGCCATGACTGCGCAAAATACATCATCTCGTTCAACCAAAAGGTAATGTACTATGTTTGAAGGTGTAATCCCTGCACTCATCACACCTTTCAATGACGACGCGTCCCAGTCGCTCGATATTGATGGTCTGAGAAACTGCATCGAGCATGTCATACGTGGCGGCGTTCACGGACTTCTCGCATGCGGTTCGACAGGAGAATCGGCAACAATGACACACGCCGAGCATATTCGTGTCATTGAGGAAACCGTTTCTGCTGCGAGCAACCGTATTCCTGCTATTGCAGGAACCGGTTCGAACAATACGGAAGAAGCTCTTCTGATGACCCGTGCGGCAAAGATGTCCGGAGCAGACGGTGTACTTCTGATCAGCCCGTATTACAACAAGCCGAACAGATCCGGTCTGTTGAAGCACTACCGCAAGGTCGCCGACATCGGCCTTCCGGTGATCGTCTACAACATCCCGGGACGTACCGGTCAGAACCTGCCTGCCGATCTGATCATTGAGATGGTGGAGACGATTCCAAATCTTGTCGCCGTAAAGGAAGCCAGCGGAAATCTTGACCAGATGATGGCGATTATTCAGGGCACTCAGGATCTCGACCGCGAGTATCCGTTCATCCTTACCTCAGGCGACGACTCGCTGACGCTGCCGGTTCTTTCGGTCTGCGGCCACGGCTGTATTTCCGTTACGGCAAACATCGAGCCCAAGCGCATGGTCGAGATGTACGATCTGTTCAGAAGATCCGACGTCAAGGCGGCGATGAAGAAGCATTACGAACTGATGGATCTGTCCAAGGCGCTCTTTATGGAAGTGAACCCGGTGCCGGTCAAGCGTGCCGCAGAGATTCGCGGTCTGATCAAGTCAGGCAACGTCAGACTTCCATTGGATTCGCTTGGCGAGCAGAACACGGCGATCCTTCGCGGGGTGCTTTCCCGCTATGACTAAGGTCATCATCTGCGGCGCACTCGGCAGAATGGGAACCATGATCGCGAACATGGTCATCGAAAACCCTGAGCTGGAGTTCGTCGGCGGCGTGGATATCCGGGACGGGACGGTGCTTGGAAAACCGGTTGTTCCATCCGAGAAGCTTGCCGCGTTCATCGATGAGGTCAAACCCGATGTGATGATCGACTTCACCATTGCAGCGGCGACCATGATCAATGCAAAGATCGCTGCGAAAAAAGGCGTGGCTTTAGTGATCGGCACGACCGGTTTCACGCCGGAGCAGGATGCCGAGCTGCTTGACGCGATAAAGAATGTCCCGGTCGTTAAAACGACCAACTTCAGCGTCGGCGTGAACATTTTCTGGGAACTTGTCCGCGATGCGGCATCGCGTCTGGGCGATTACGATATCGAAGTGATCGAGGCCCACCACCGGCACAAGAAGGATGCACCGAGCGGAACGGCGAAGACGATCCTGAAAGTGATCCAGGAAGAGGTCGGCAAACGCGAGGAGATGTACGGACGCGAGGGTATGACCGAGCGGAAAAACGAGATCGGCGTGCATGTGATCCGCGGCGGCGATGTGGTCGGCGACCACACGGTCCAGTTCCATCAGAATTACGAGACGATCGAGCTGACGCACCGTGCCTACGATAGAGCGGTATTCGCACGAGGCGCTATCCGTGCGGCGGCATGGGTGCCCAAAGCGAAACCGGGAGTATATACTATGAAAGAGGTTCTCGGGTTATAACCCGGCCCTTCTTTTTTTCGATATCCATATCTTTCCCAATTCAAATCTTTTTTTTATCCAGCTGTTTTGAATACCGGCGGGAAAAGACCCCCCCCTCTCCAACAACTCGAAATGTATTTCCCCTTCGGATAAGAAATACTGTAATTATACGAGGTAAATCCAAAATGCCAGCAGTAGTTAATAAAGAAAAATGTACCGGATGTGCGACCTGTGTGGACATCTGCCCGTCAGCAGCGATCGAACTTGTCGACGACAAGGCGGTAATCAGCGTCGACGACTGTGTTGACTGCGAAACCTGTGTGGACGAGTGCCCCGAAAGCGCTATCCACATGGAGTAATCCTTTTTTTTCTTTTCGAATTTCAAACCAGTCTTTTCGTATCCCGGCTGAAAAAAAAAAGTGGAACGGATAGCTCTCGATCAAAATGATGATATGTGCATGAAGCATTTTGACTTCGTGTACGACATTTCTGTGAGAAAAATGCGATTCGCGTTAATTCGCGGAGATTCGCGGTAAAATAATTTCTTGTCGCCACACCCAGCAATACCTTTCCCAAACAGGATTGAGAATAACACTTCGTAAGTGCTATTTCAAATTAACAACGGCCCTCCTCGGAACCTGTAGGCTGAAAAAAAGTGAACAGGTTTTTTAGTTTTCTTTATACAGCGTACTTGTACTATATTTTAGATTATAATCGAATAATCGTGCAATTCCACAAATTAACACACCTAGAATTTCTAACAACCTTTTTTTTCCGACAGAAAGTACTTTCTTTTCGTACGTTGAGTAGTATGTATGGGGACTTTCAGCATCTTTGGTCTCAACCAGGCATATCACGAGCGTTATGAAAAACTTGGCGCCCGTCTCTCCGATGTTGGTAAAACACTTGATTGGGATGTTTTTCGTCCTCTTCTTGAATCCATGTATGCAAATAAATCCGGCAAAGGCGGTCACCCCAATGTCGATGTAATACTCATGTTCAAGATTCAGCTTTTGGAAGTCTGGTATAATCTATCTGATCTCGCCGTTGAACGTGAAATCTACGATCGTCTCTCCTTTTGGCATTTCCTTGGGTGTCCTGACAAAATACCCGACAATTCAACGATATGGTTATTTCGGGAGCGCATGTCCGAATCAGGCGTTGACACATTGGTTTGGCAGGAGTTTCAGCGACAACTTGACCTGAAAGGTCTCAAAATTGAACAAGGTATGATTCAGGATGCAACGTTTGTGTATGCTGAACCCGGTCATTGTAAGAAAGACACGCCGCGAGGAGAGCAGGCAAAAACACGACGGGATAAAGATGGAAAAATCATGTCCAAGAACGGCAAAATGCACTATGGCTATAAACTGCATACCATCATGGATACGACGCATGATCTTATTCGACGCATTGAAACCACTACGGCAAATGTTCATGACAGTCAGGTGGATCTGTCAGAAAAAGGAGAAGTGGTCTATCGGGATCGGGGATATCAGGGAGCAAAATGCAAGGGATATAGTGCCACAATGAAACGAGGGGCGAGAGGACATCCCATTGGGATACGAGATAAACTGAGAAATATGCGAATAAGTAGAAAGAGATCAAAGGGGGAGAGACCCTATGCAGTGATCAAAAATATCTTTCATGCAGGGTTGGTGAAGGTAACAACGCTGCAAAGAGTGCGAGTGAAAAATATGCTGGCTGCATTTTGTTATAATATCTATCAAGTGAAAACGATTCAAAACAGGGTGTAAATTAAAAAAAAAACGTCAAGGAATAATTGGGATTTATCGTGATTTTCTTTTTTTTTGGGGGGGGGATAAGAGGGTGTGGGGATGTATTCAATCCTTCATAAATAATGATTCGCGTTAAAAAAAGAGTTGATAGAAATTCTCATCTTTTTTTTGAATCGAGGTAGAGGAAGCCTTAAGGTTTTGACTGCAGGAGAAGAGATTCTCTTTTATGCGGGCTTACTCTGACTTCGTGTAAGGTATTCTCTGAAACTAGAGAGATCCCACCGCGAACCGCTCCGCGCCGGGTCGCAAATCAAAGATTTGATCACAAGTCTGACGACTTGCTCGCGTCCAACCCGCACCTTAAATACCCCCCACACCCAATCAAATCACATATGGATCCCTTCTCCCTCATCCTCTCCGAATACACCTCACATGCCAAAACCGACCCTTTCGGAACATGGATCCTCTTTGAAAACACATCTCTTGCAAACACCGCAGCACAAAAACTCCGCGAAGAAGTCCCCATCCTCAAAAACCACATAACAACCATAAAAGGCCTTGCAAAAAGCATCCTCAACACCATCTCCCCCGCCACACGCATCATCGACCCCGAAGAACAACACCTCCTCTTCGCCCGGATCGGTTCAGACGTCTGGGAAAAAAAACGCATCACCGACACCCAGACCGAAAACCTCGTCAACCTTTTCATCACCCTCAAAACACGCAAACTCTCCCTCCCGAAAGGCGATGACAAATCCAGCAGCTTTTGCGAAATATTTTCGCGCTACGAACAATTCTGCCGCAAAAACGACTGCTGCGACTCCATCCTCGCAATAGAGCGGGCAACAGAAATAGCCGGCGAAATGGAAATCGGCACCCTCCTCTGCTACGCACTATACAAACCAACCCCCCTCGCCATCGACCTCCTCCTCGCACTTCCCGGCACCATCATAACCCGCCCGCCCGCAGCCGAAAACCTCACCACCCTCCCGGAAACCTGCAGAGGCGTCTATCAATACACCGACACCCGCACCGAACTCCGATGCGTCCTCGAATCCATCGCCGCCCTCATCGAATCAGGCGTCAGCCCAAAAGACATCGCCCTCCTTACCCCCTCGCTCCCATCCGCTCTGCCCCTCCTCGACGAACTCGTCCCCGACTTCAGCGTCCTTTTAGACGGAACACGACGCCCCCTCCAGTTAACCGCCGGCGAAGACATCCCAATCGAAAACCTCCCGCCCATCCGCTCTGCCCTCGCCTGGCTCGCCGCATTCGCCTTCGACTGCAAAATCGACGACCTCAAAATCATCATCGAAAGCCCCTACTTCGCCCTCAAAAAAGATTGGCTCACCGCCGGCAGGCTCGAAAAAGCCGGCATCATCACCAAAACCGAACAAGGCAGAGCTGCCTGGCGGACCATCGCAAAACGGCTCGCCGCAGCCCGGAAAAAAGAGATCAGCGAACAGGACGCCGCGTTCCAGGCAAGCCTCGACCGGCTCCCTGACCGGCTCGACGCAAACCTCGAACACGCAGGAACCCTTGCCGCACACTGCCGGGCACTCAAAGCCGACCTCTCCGCCCTTGGGTGGACCAGCCTGCAGATGAAACCGCAGGACGAAGCCGCCCGTCACGCCTTTTTACGCCTGCTCGACAAACTCGCCCTCACCTCACTTGCAGAAATCTCATACACCGCCCGCCAATTCTACGCCATGCTTTGCCGGTTCTGTGAGAAAACCACCAAAATCAGCTACCCCGAGGCAAAAACCTCCTTCTTCGCAGGCGACCTCCGCTCCGTTGCCGGCACGAAAATACCCTACGTCTTCATCACCGGCCTCTCCGCCGACCGGCTCCCGAGAATCGAAGCGGTCCTCCCTCTCCTGAACGCTCAGGAGACTGCCCGCATCCAGCCGGACCGTATCCAATACCTGCTCGATGCAAGCAGATACTACTTCCACGCCGCTGTCCTTACCGCCGAAAAACAGCTCATCCTCTCCTGCGCCGGCTACGACGGCGGGAAAAGCCTGACCCCCTCCCCCTACCTCACCCGCCTCGCCGAGCCGGAACCAAAAAGCCAGGGATTTCTGGCCCATTCAATGACCGCAAACCAGACGCGGGCAGGCGGGCTGCTTGCCGCCGGCAGGGAAAACGAATGCGAAGATCTCTTCGGCATCCCTTCCTTAAAGACCGCGGCAGAGATCATCGGGATCGAGACCGTGGACAGAACCGGAACGCCAGGCATCTACGATGCGGAATTTGCCGGCGACGAAATCGCCGAAACATTCGCCGCCGCCTACACGGAAAAGACCCAGTTCGCCCCGACCGTGCTCGAACGCTACCGGGAATGCCCGTTCAAATGGTATCTCACCGACCACCTCCGCCTCGAAAACCCCGCAGACTTCAGTGCGGAAAAAATCATCGTCGGAACCGTCATGCACAAAGCGATGGAGCGCTTTTTCCGCGAATACACAGAACCACTAACCCAGGAAAAAGAGACAGAAGCCGCGGAGTTTCTGAAAAAACTCGTGAGAGAGGAGTTTGACAGCCGGCAGATCAAAACGCCTTCCTGGCAGTCGATGCAAAACGGATACCTTGGAAACGGCGGGCTTGAAAGCAGCATTGAACAGATAATCCGGCTCGAGATCGAATTCTACGCTGCTGGATTTAGAACCACCCCGGAGTGGCTGGAGCAGAAAGTCTCGGCAGAGATCCCGGGCAATGAGCCGTTCACGGTCTCAGGATGGGTCGACCGGGTGATGTTCAACGAACAGACCAGAGAGTTCATGGTCGTCGACTACAAGACCGGGATCGTAAAAAAGTGGAAGGATCTCGAGGAAGGATCCGCGCTTCAGATCCCCCTCTACACCGAAGCAGTCCGGCAGATGACCGGCAGCATCCCGCAGCCCGGGACCTATCTTAGGATTGCTTCCGACGAGGTAAAAAACGAAAATCCCTACCTCTACAATAAAAAACAGCAGAAAAGCGTCGACGAAGTCAGAGACGCGGCGTTCGGGTTCTGCCGGGAGACGCGGGAGATGAAGAAGCAGGGAAAATGCGGCACCGTGTCCGGGGAGAAGTGCACGGACGAGTACTGCCCGTACAAACGTATCTGCCGGTTTGTTCCGTTCCGGGAGGAGGAGGCATGACCGCCGAACTGACAAACGCCCAGAAACGGGCGCTCATTATGGAAGAAAGCGTCTGCGTGACCGCCGGCGCCGGGACGGGAAAGACGTTTCTTTTGACCAAACGGTATATTGCCGCGCTCACCTACCGGCAGGAGACGATGCAAACCGGGGCAAACGACATCCTTGCCCTCACCTACACCGACAAGGCAGCTGCCGAGATGCGGACAAAGATCGGCCGGGAACTAAAAAAAGCGGCGGAAGAGGATCCGGGATTTGAAGAAGCCTGGGAGAGTTTTTCGCAGTGCAGCATCAGCACGTTCCACGGGTTCTGCCTCTCGATTCTGAAAGAGTTCGCCTACGAGGCAGGACTCGACGCGGGTTTTTCCGTGATGGACGAGCTCGACACCCACGAACTCGTGACCGGCACGATCCGCGGGATGCTGGAACATCCGCCTGCTGCCCATTTTGCGGATGTGGTCACCCTCTTTGATCATCTGAAGGAGGAGACGATCACGGAATACCTCCAGAGCCTGATGCGGATCTGGGAGGAGGAAAAGGACTGGTTTGACTTGCTGGAAACGGATCCCTCTGCCGTGATCGCGGTCTGGCAGAAGACCTGGGATGATGAGATCACGGCGTATCGGGACGAACTCACCGGCGACGAACTCGTAAACGCTCTGATTGCCGAACTGCGTGCCATCGCTCCCGAACGAAAAGGAGAGCTCTTCCAGAAGGGACCGGCGGCCTTTGCGGCATTTTGCGAGGCAAACGAGCCGGCGGATATATATGCCGCAGGAAAAGTCCTCGCAGGCATCAATACCAACGCCTACAAAGCCCCTCTCCCGAAAGGAAGCCTGGAACGGTTCAAGGAAAAACGCGAGGTGTTCAAAGAATTCCCGGATCGGCCGGCAAAATCCGATCCGAGAACACAGCTCACCCTCGAGATCCTCGCGGCCCTCGGGCGGGTAGCCTCCGCGGTGTATGAAAGAACGGTCCGCGAAAAACAGCAGAAGGGCGTCCTCGACTTCGACGACCTGATTCAAAAAACCCGCGATCTGATCGAAAACGACGCAGTACAAAAAACGCTCAACGCCAGATACCGGTACATCCTCGTCGACGAGGTCCAGGACAACGACCCGACCCTCACCGGGATCATCAGGATCCTCTGCGGCGACCCGAAAGAAAACAACCGGCTGTTCATCGTCGGGGACTCGAAGCAGTCGATCTATCTTTTCAGAGGGGCAGACGTCTCCGGATTCAACTCCTTCCAGACCGTTTTCGCAAACGACCCCGTGGAACTCGACACGAGCTTTAGGACCGTGCCCGAGATCATCCAGCTGGTGAATCACGTGTTTTCGTCCGTGTTTGCGGATCCAAAGGAGATCTGGGAAGCAGGATACGGCGAACTCACCCCGCACCGGGCAGACCACTCGGGAACGGTGACCCTGATCCGGCTTCCGGCAAACGAGGATGTAGGTGAGGCGAGGCGGCGTGAGGCACGGACCCTCGCATCCTGGATTTTCGACACTGTTTCCCGCAAAAAACTGAGCGTCTACGAAAAAGACGGAACATCCCGGCCCGCACGGTTCGACGACATCGCGATCCTCATCGAGGCACGGACCCATATGGACAAACTCCGGCACGCCCTCGAAAGCTACGGGGTCCCCTATACCGAGGAGAAGGGATACAGCTTTTATCAAAAACAGGAGGTCTTCGACTTCACGAACCTCCTAAAAGCGATCGTGTATCCCGAAGAGGACATCCCGCTTTACGGTGTTTTGCGGTCTCC
The DNA here is from genome assembly GCA_965228205.1 of Methanocorpusculum sp. Taxonomy (GTDB): domain Archaea; phylum Halobacteriota; class Methanomicrobia; order Methanomicrobiales; family Methanocorpusculaceae; genus Methanocorpusculum. The sequence continues at coordinate 42,591 of OZ245799.1, forward strand.
CTATTTCGGGATCTCGGATGCGGAACTCTGCCGGGCCGCGTCAAACAGCGGGCGGCCGCTGATCTGGCGGCTGAAAAAATACGCGGAAGAGCAGCCGGATTCAAAGATCAAAAAAGCGGTCGAAGACCTCGCCCGCTGGCATGCGGAGATCGGGACCGAGCCTTTGGTCCCCTTCCTTTCCCGGCTGATCGCGGAGACGGGGATCGCAGCGGTCTACGGGGGTCTCCCGTTCGGGCGGGAAGCCGCCGCCAATCTGGAGAAGCTGGTGGCACTCGCCCGTTCACGCTCCGCGAACCGGCCGTTTTCGGTGTACGAGTATCTCGGGATCCTGGACACCTGCATGGACGAGGAGTTCGATGAGCGGGAAGGAATGGTCCCGGGCGACGAGGACGACCGGGTGAAGATCCTCACCGTGCATGCCTCAAAGGGGCTGGAGTATCCGATCCTCGCAATCTGCTTTGCCGGAACAGGGAACGGCCTGAAGGTTTCGGCGCCGGTGTTCGATGCAAAACTGGGCGTCGGGATACCTGTCCGGCTCGCGGGCGAGGGAAAGGGCCTTTCGTTCGTGATCGAGTGCCTGAAGCCGGAGATGAAGGCAAAACTGCTTGCCGAGAGAAAACGACTGTTCTATGTGGCGATGACCCGGGCACGGGATCATCTGGTGATATGCGGAACGGACGGGAAAAAGGGCCCGGATGCGAACTCGTTTTTATCGATGTATGACGCGGGGATCGGCGGATATCCGTATCTCCCGGAACTGATCACGGATTGTGTCGCAGAGCCGGGTGATCTCTGCCGGATCCGGCCGAAGGTCCCGGAATGCTGGACGGATACCCCGCTGCCGGCAAAAGAGGAAGAGGCCGCACAAAGTCTGACTGCAGCAGTGAGAAATCGTGCCCCGTCCCGGGTGGAAGAGGCGGCGATGCTTCGGGGAACGGCCCTTCACGAGGTGTTCGAGGGTAAGCCTGCCGATGCGGCGGTACAACGCTACGGACTTCCTCCCGCGGCGGCAGAGGAGTTTGCGGCGAAGTATGCGGCGTTTCTTGCATCGCCCGTGATGCAGAATGCGGTGAAAAGCATCTGCGAGCAGGAGATCGCGTATTCCTTCGAGGGAACGCCGCTGAATGGGGTGATCGACCGTCTCGTTCAGTATGCGGACGGGAGCTGGATGATCATCGATTACAAGACGGGCCGGCCTTCGAAGAAGGAGCTGGAAAGATACGAGAGCCAGCTGGCGGTGTATTTCCTGTGGGCGAAACATCTGTTCGGGAAGGATCCGGGTGTGTGTCTGTATCTTTCGGATCGGGAGGAGGTCGTGTCGGTTGAGATGGATGAGGAGCGGGCAAATGGGCTGGTGAAGGGGAAGATTCGGGAAAGCGGGGCGGAGGCGGGTTCTCCCCATTCCTAAAACTGAGGTCATATAAATGTGGGAGGTAAGGATCGAAATCCCAATCTCTTTGTTAAAACATCGAATACTTTATCCTATTTAATGCCTTTTGCGACTCGTCTAATTTCGTGTCGACAAATGTTTCAAGAATAATTAGCTCTTTTTGAAATTCATTACTTAGATTTTCTACCTCATCAGAGTTTGCCGTTTTTGCATATGTTTCAATATAATAATAGACCCGACTGGAGATGTTGCTTATAATATCCAAAACATCTTGCTTTTCAGAATCCTCTCCTTTCTTCGGATTTTTTGTCTTCTTTATCTGAAGAAGAGTCGAGTAGGATAATTTATCAATATTCATCATAAAACCATTCACAAGATCAGGGAATTCTCCGAATGGATTCTTATATCCAACAACAGCATCTCGATTCATCTGCTCAAAAAATAGGAATAGACAGATGTTCTTGTATGAGTCTTTTGTCGCCTCCAGTATTTTTACCTCATCTTCGACCTCTCTCTCGTTCTGTCTGCGTATATTGGTTAGAATATAAATGACCAGACCTGTGATCAGGCCAGTACATATAGATAAGAAGAAACCGGAAATCCAATCTGAATTAGGAATATCAATCAAAAACTTGAAAGATGTGGCCAAACCCATAGATAAAAATGCTACATATGCGATCATTACAATGAGTTTTTCATATCCTAGAGAATCTTTCCAGCGAAAAAATAGTGTCAACCCACATACGATTATAGAGATAAATTCGAGAATTTCTAATAACCTGAGAATTTCTATCAACTCTTTTTTTTTAACGAGAATCATTATTTATGAAGGATTGAATACATCCCCACACCCTCTCACCCCCCCCCAAAAAAAAGAAAATCACGATAAATCCCAATTATTCCTTGACGTTTTTTTAATTTACACCCTGTTTTGAATCGTTTTCACTTGATAGATATTATAACAAAATGCAGCCAGCATATTTTTCACTCGCACTCTTTGCAGCGTTGTTACCTTCACCAACCCTGCATGAAAGATATTTTTGATCACTGCATAGGGTCTCTCCCCCTTTGATCTCTTTCTACTTATTCGCATATTTCTCAGTTTATCTCGTATCCCAATGGGATGTCCTCTCGCCCCTCGTTTCATTGTGGCACTATATCCCTTGCATTTTGCTCCCTGATATCCCCGATCCCGATAGACCACTTCTCCTTTTTCTGACAGATCCACCTGACTGTCATGAACATTTTCCGTGGTGGTTTCAATGCGTCGAATAAGATCATGCGTCGTATCCATGATGGTATGCAGTTTATAGCCATAGTGCATTTTGCCGTTCTTGGACATGATTTTTCCATCTTTATCCCGTCGTGTTTTTGCCTGCTCTCCTCGCGGCGTGTCTTTCTTACAATGACCGGGTTCATCATACACAAACGTTGCATCCTGAATCATACCTTGTTCAATTTTGAGACCTTTCAGGTCAAGTTGTCGCTGAAACTCCTGCCAAACCAATGTGTCAACGCCTGATTCGGACATGCGCTCCCGAAATAACCAGATCGTTGAATTGTCGGGTATTTTGTCAGGACACCCAAGGAAATGCCAAAAGGAGAGACGATCGTAGATTTCACGTTCAACGGCGAGATCAGATAGATTATACCAGACTTCCAGAAGCTGAATCTTGAACATGAGTATTACATCGACATTGGGGTGACCGCCTTTGCCGGATTTATTTGCATACATGGATTCAAGAAGAGGACGAAAAACATCCCAATCAAGTGTTTTACCAACATCGGAGAGACGGTCGCCAAGTTTTTAATAACGCTCGTGATATGCCTGGTTGAGACCAAAGCTGCTGAAAGTCCCCATACATACTACTCAACGTACGAAAAGAAAGTACTTTCTGTCGGAAAAAAGGTTGTTAGAAATTCTCCATATTCAAATATTGTTGGTTGAGGAACTGCTGTTATCCAGTTATATAATCCTATACAGAGAATTTCTAACAACCTGAGAATTTCTAACAACCTTTTTCCGTCAGAAAGTACTTTCTTTTCGTACGTTGAGTAGTATGTATGGGGACTTTCAGCAGCTTTGGTCTCAACCAGGCATATCACGAGCGTTATTAAAAACTTGGCGACCGTCTCTCCGATGTTGGTAAAACACTTGATTGGGATGTTTTTCGTCCTCTTCTTGAATCCATGTATGCAAATAAATCCGGCAAAGGCGGTCACCCCAATGTCGATGTAATACTCATGTTCAAGATTCAGCTTCTGGAAGTCTGGTATAATCTATCTGATCTCGCCGTTGAACGTGAAATCTACGATCGTCTCTCCTTTTGGCATTTCCTTGGGTGTCCTGACAAAATACCCGACAATTCAACGATCTGGTTATTTCGGGAGCGCATGTCCGAATCAGGCGTTGACACATTGGTTTGGCAGGAGTTTCAGCGACAACTTGACCTGAAAGGTCTCAAAATTGAACAAGGTATGATTCAGGATGCAACGTTTGTGTATGATGAACCCGGTCATTGTAAGAAAGACACGCCGCGAGGAGAGCAGGCAAAAACACGACGGGATAAAGATGGAAAAATCATGTCCAAGAACGGCAAAATGCACTATGGCTATAAACTGCATACCATCATGGATACGACGCATGATCTTATTCGACGCATTGAAACCACCACGGAAAATGTTCATGACAGTCAGGTGGATCTGTCAGAAAAAGGAGAAGTGGTCTATCGGGATCGGGGATATCAGGGAGCAAAATGCAAGGGATATAGTGCCACAATGAAACGAGGGGCGAGAGGACATCCCATTGGGATACGAGATAAACTGAGAAATATGCGAATAAGTAGAAAGAGATCAAAGGGGGAGAGACCCTATGCAGTGATCAAAAATATCTTTCATGCAGGGTTGGTGAAGGTAACAACGCTGCAAAGAGTGCGAGTGAAAAATATGCTGGCTGCATTTTGTTATAATATCTATCAAGTGAAAACGATTCAAAACAGGGTGTAAATTAAAAAAAACGTCAAGGAATAATTGGGATTTATCGTGATTTTCTTTTTTTTGGGGGGGGATGAGAGGGTGTGGGGATGTATTCAATCCTTCATAAATAATGATTCTCGTTAAAAAAAAAGAGTTGATAGAAATTCTCACAGTATCTTCTCCGGAGAAACTTGCGAAGTTTGCAGCGCAAACACATATTTCAAAGGAGTATCTGACCATTCTGAAAAGAGAGATCGGCAGCCTTGAGCAAAAACCGGTCCAAATCTCCGATTTTCCAGGACTGAGTGAACAAACCATCCAGATATTAGCAAAACACGGACTCAAAACATCGAAAGACGTCTACACCGCGTTTCAAAATGAAGCGGCCGAAAAATCACTCATGGAAATATCAGGCATCAGTCGAAACGAGCTTGAAGAGGTCGGCGGCCTGTCCGATCTGGTCAGGATCAACGGCGTGGGGGCAGCTGCCGCGAGGGCGATGTTTGAAGCAGGATACAAAAACATAAGGGACATCGCCTCTGCCGATGCCGGAAACCTCCTCGGGCAGCTGTCCGCCGTCAATGCAGACGGACGGTATTACCATGCCAAACTTGTAAAAAAGGATATGCAGTTCGTGATCAACTTTGCCGTTCTTTTAAGAGATCTCGAATAGGAGTTACGCGGCGCGATCTTAACCGAAAAAAACTGAAGTCCTTATGAGATGTACTTCTATTTCGTGTGCGGCATTAATATGAGTGTATGAGATTAAAGAACCGCGAGAATTCGCGGAGATTCGCGGTTCAATAATTTCTTGTGTCCACACTCAGTAATAACCTTCACGAATTGGATTGAGGATAAGCCCGCATAAGTTCTACTAATAAATTGATCCGGGAAAAAGGGAAAACGAACTTCATACAAACCATCGGGAGATAGATATCGGCAATAGGAAATACGGGATCCTCGAAGCTCTGGAAATGTTTGCCGGGAAACGGCCTGAGTGCTTCGCGGTTCAATATCTTCACAAATCAACAGTAATCCCCTGCAGAATACCGAAGTTGAACCAGAAAAACTCAAAAAATAAGGATAAAAGTATTTTACAGGATCTTTGAGGTGATCGTCATGAAGACCGGACCACGGAGATCGAGTTTCTTTTTATTGTCGGTGATGTACCGCATAACATACTCCTCGATTTTCAGATTCACGTCGCTTGGGTGCTTCGACATTTTTACCTGAACGCTTGTCCCTTCGCCGACCCTTGCCGCCTCTTCGATGCGGGCGAGCGCGAGATTTGCCGTCGAGTAAAGGAAGGAGATCCCGACCGGGACCCCTTCGGCTTTGACGTCGGCGAACTTTTCCGTATCCGGAACACCAAGAACTGCTCCTTTTCTGACATATACTTCATTCAGAGCAGCAGGGCCGAGAAGACTCGTGTTCTCCTCGGGCTCCTCAACGCAAATCTCAACCTGATGACCGAACAGCTCTCCTTTCCATGCAGAGAAGGAACACGGCGAGCGTTCAGCCGCATGGGCGGCGGCCGTTTCCATTACGGCACGCACTGCCCGGCGGCCCTCGGCCGTCTGCGGCTCCTCTCGTAATCCGATACCTTTCGTCAGATCCGTGTCCGAATACACCGGGGGATACAGCTGGGCGAACGAGAGTTTCCTCACATCCTCCGCCTGGGTTAAGACCATCGCAAGACGCTCGACACCCATGCCGAGATTCATGACCGGGACACCTACTCCGTATTCAGCGAGGGCCGCCGGAGAGTAGATCCCGAACGTAGCCACCTCGACCCATCCGTGGACCGGGTGTTTACCGTATACTTCGGTCTGCGTCTCGGGCATGTAGTACTTCGAGCGCTTCTCGTCGGGCTGGAATCTGAACTCGGTGAAACCGAAGGCAGAAAGAAGACCTTCGGCGACCGCCTTTCCTTCTTCGACCGTTACATCTTCTCCGGCGACGATACAGGATGCCGAGTGATAGGTCCGAAGATGGGTCGCATCCTCCTCCTGCTCGCGGCGGAAACACCGGTCGACCGAGAACATGCGGATAGGCATCGGCTTTTTGTCCCACATCTGGGCAAGCGAGATGAACCAGCCGCTGGTCATATGGGACCGAAGCGTCGTTCGGGACGACTCCGGGGCGAGTTCCTTGAATTCGGGGAAGACCGTATCGAGAATGTGAACGACCACACCGTCGTCCACGCCTAAAGCGACCGACATCTCGTGCGTGAGATCGTCACCGTCGAATTTGCCTTTCTTGTAGGCATGCAGACACTTCATCAACTTCTCTTCCGTACCTTCGGCAAGAGGCTTTTCAATGATTTCGGCGATCGCGTCCAGCCGCTCGCGGGATATCCCTACATTCGGACGGGGAAGGCCGCCCACATAATAGACACGATCCAAAACCGCGGCGGCTTCCTGACCGAACTGACGGTAGACGTCCTGTTCGTCGATGAACACCGGCACCATTGCCTCATCGAATCCCATTGACATATAGGCGGTCCGAAGACGGGCGATCGTGTCGAAGATCGGGTGCACTTTTGCTCGGCGATACGCATAACGCGGATAGATTTTTGATGATTCCGGCGGGGTTATGACCGATGGTCCGGCATGCCAGGCACCCTCGAAATCGGTTTTTCTGCGTTCCTTGAATTCCTCAATATCGAATTTCATGATTTTCTCTTCAGACAAACAACGCGGCTCGGCACGTTTTCATCCACAATCTCATAATTGCAGAGTTGGGCAACTCCTGCGGCGAAACGACGAATGGTTTCCATGTCGGGGACATGCATTTCTGTTAATCTCATTCGACTGTATCCCAAATACATGTATCCCTTTACTTCAACAAAGAGGGGCTGTGCCTCTTCGATAATTTTGGCAAAACCTTCCTCATCAGTGTCATTATACCCGTTGACAAGGGTGATCCTGACCGCCGTTCTGATGCCTTCCTCCTCTTTTTGTTTGAGGAGCGAAAGAGACGTCTGGATATTCCCCCACATGGCCGCCGGATCGCCGATCGGACGACAGATCTTTTCATAAGAGGATTCGTCCACGGCATCCAGAGAAAGATACAGCTGGGTCGGGCGGATCCGCCGGATCACGGAAGGCATCGTTCCGTTTGAAACAACAAAGACGCTGTTGTTGGGGTCTTCCCGGAGAAGGTCGATGAGTTCGGGCAGTTTCGAGTAAAGGGTCGGCTCGCCGGAGAGAGAGAGCGCATACTGGGTCGGGTGTTCTGTGGCTTCCTCCCACCTCGCCGGATCGGTGTAGGGTTTGTCGCCGGACAAGCCTTTTTTCTGCATTTTTGGAATAGCGGCGACGATCTCTTCCTGAGATAGCTCCGTCTCGGACAGGATCTCGTTCTCCATGGACCGCCAGCAGAAAAGACACCGCTGATTGCAGCGTAAAGTCGGGGTCATCTGGACGCATTTCCAGGTGTCGATCCCGTAGAACTGGTGTTTATAGCAGGATTCCCCGCCGCGGAGAGCGCGTTTGCACCACATGCACGGTTTTACGGCGGCTGACGCGCCGTCAGCTATGAAGTTATATCCCTGACGGTGAAGGGATGTTTTCGGGGTTTTTGACGGGGAACGTTTTCTCGACATGCCGATTAACGTCTGGGCACGTATTCATCGAAGAGATCGCGTGCCGCAAACAGTTCTTCAACGGTCGGATCGGTCAGTATACAGTTATCAGCAGCCAGATCGCCGAGAACTGCACAGGAGAACCCTTCCTCCTTGAATCCCTCGACAACGGCGTACTTATACCCCATCCAGGCATAAAAATCGAGAACAAGATAGACGTCAGTACCCCGCAGGGTCAGCACGGTTTTTTCCGCATCGATGCCCGCACCGCAGCTTGCTCCCGCCTCAAAATGCACCGTCGTATCTTTTCCAGGCGGCAATTCCCAGATATGATGGCCCATATGTTTTATGGTACAGACGGTACCTACGTTCGCGAGAAGCGGAACGAGCTTTGTAACGAGGGTGGTTTTTCCAGAATTCGAATGACCTATGATATTGATGACCCGCATTTGTATCTATATTGTCTTACGTAAGATGGATTTATTACTTTGTACCAGAAACATACATTTACATTTGGATAATGGTGATAGATAAACATGAAATTAATGATGAGCAGCGGGCGCACAGCAGAACAGGGCGCACAGCTGTATTATAAGGACGGAGCAAAATATTCGATAGAAACGTCCTACTGCTTTTTGCACCCGATGGATGCCATGGAAATCGGCGTCGAGGAGGGAGAGCACGTCCTCATTACGAGTGAGGCAGGTAAAACGGTTTTTTCCGTCCGGGAATCCCCGGAGACACCTGCTGGTGTTGTTTTCATTGCCTGCGGACCGTTTGCGAATTTTATTCTGCCTTCAAAGACCCATGCTACCGGAGCACCTGATTTCAAAGGTATCCCGGTCGAAGTTGAACCAACCGATCTGCCTCTCGCAACCGCATGGGATCTGATGGAGGAGTTGGGCGGCCTCAGATACGAGGTCCCGCAAAACATCGTTCTCCCGGGTGTGGAAAAAGGAGAAAAGATCATCAAAAATGCGGCATGTCCTCTCTGCGGCTGTCTCTGCGATGATATCGAACTCCACGTAAAAGACGGGGTCATTACCGGCGTGGTGAACGGATGCGGACTGTCTGCAGGAAAGTTTTGCGCAAACGGCAGAATGATCACGCCGATCGAACGGGACGGAGATGTATGGCGCGAAACGGATTTTGATTCGGCAATCAAAAAAGCTGCCAATATGTTTGTCCATGCAAAACGTCCGCTGTTTTACGGATGGTCAGGCACCTCGACCGAGGCGATGCATATAGGTCTTGAGATCGCCGAAGAGATCGGGGCCGTCATGGATAACTGTTCATCGGAATGCCACGGACCGACTATTATGGCGGTCCAGGAGGTAGGTCATCCCGGATGCACGCTTGGTCAGATCAAAAATCGTGCAGACGTTATCGTGTACTGGGGCTGTAATCCGATCGCGGCCCATCCCCGTCATGAGTCCAGATACTCGACGTATGCAACAGGCGCATACCGTAAAGAGGGGAAGGGAGATCGGACCGTGATCGTGGTAGATATTCGGGAAACCGACACGGCAAAACTCGCGGATATCTTCGTGCAGGTGAAGCCCGGAGGAGACTTTGCGCTCTTCAACGCTCTGCGGGCAGTCGTTCGCGGCGAGCGTGATGTGATTCCCGATACCGTGGCCGGCGTTGAGAGGAATGTGATCTTCAAAATAGCAGACGTTTTACTTTCCGCAAAATTCGGTTCGTTCTTTACCGGCATCGGTCTCACCCAGTCACGCGGCAAATACAAAAATGTCCGGGCAGGGATCGAGCTGGTGGACGAACTCAACCGGCACACGAAGTACACCTTAACACCGCTCCGTGGTCACTGGAATGTTGACGGAACAAACCAGATGTTTTCTCTTGTTGCCGGATATCCGTATGCCGTTGATTACTCGAGGGGGATCGTCCATTACAATCCGGGAGAGACGAGCGGGGTGGATATGCTCGCGAGAAAGGAACCCGACGCGGTTCTGATCATCGGAACGGATCTAGGAGCCCACTTCCCAAGAGAGACGGTGGCCCATCTCGCACGTGTCAATACCGTCGTGATCGACCCGTTCATCTCGCTTTCGACCGCAGTTGCAAAACTCCATATCCCGGTTGCCTCGGTCGGAATCGATGCGGAAGGAACGGCCTACCGCCTTGACGGCGTCCCGATCCATGTAAAAAAGGCGTTCCACTCGGACATGCCGTCGGATGAAGTGATCCTTGGAAAAATTCTCGAAGAAGTCAGAAGAATCAAAGCTGAAGAATCAGTATAACCTTTTTTATAGAAGTACCCGAATCTATATATCATATGCCCGCACATAAGAATTCACAGTGTGAATAATCATGACGCCGAAATACCAAAAAGAAACACTCAGCATTCATGCCGGACAAAAACCGGACGAAGCGACCGGGGCACGAACCGAACCGATCTACATGACCACTGCGTATGTCTTCAAAGACGCAAAGGAAGCTGCGGCACGATTCGATCTCTCGCTGGACGGAAACATCTACACCAGACTCACGAACCCAAACAACACCTCGTTTGAAAAACGGATCGCCGCGATCGAGGGAGGGACAGCCGCAATCAGTACTGCCTCAGGGATGGCAGCGATAAGCACCCTGATCCTTTCCCTCACCAATCCGGGCGATGAGATCGTCTCGGCCGATAATCTGTATGGGGGGACCTTCGAGTTGTTCAGCCTGACTCTCCCGAACTTCGGACGGACCGTCCGGTTCGTTCCTTCGAACGATCTCGAAGCCTTGAAGGCGGCAGTCAATGAAAAAACGCGGGCCGTCTACTTTGAATCCCTCGGCAACCCCAAACTCGACATCCCGGATTTCGAGGGGATCGGAAAGATCGCTCACGAAGCCGGGATCCCTTTTATCGTGGACAATACGGTCGGGATCGGAACGGTCCGTCCTCTCGAGCACGGAGCGGATCTGGTCGTGATGTCGGCAACGAAATATGCCAACGGACATGGAAATTCCCTGGCGGGCGTGATCGTGGAAAACGGCACGTTCCCCTGGGACAACGGAAAATTCCCCAAATTCACCGAGTCGGATCCGGCATACAAAGGGCTCGTCCACTACAAAGCATTCGGTCAGGCAACCGTTTCGGCCAGTATTCGAATCTCCCTGATGCGCGACCTAGGCGCAGCGCTCTCTCCGTTCAATGCCTGGCTGACGTCGATCGGCCTTGAGACCCTCTATCTCCGGGTCGCCCGGCACGCGGAGAATGCCGCGATCGTAGCAAAGCATCTGGCGTCTCACGAAAAGGTTGCCTGGGTCAACTATCCCGGACTTCCCGGACATCCGTCGGAAAAGAACCGCGAAAAATACTTTGGAGGATCCGGCGGACCGCTTCTTACCTTCGGAGTCAAAGGAGGATTTGAGGCGGCAGTCACCTTGCAGAATAATGTCCGGCTCATCTCGCTTCTGGCAAATATCGGCGATGCAAAAACGCTCATCATCCATCCGGCATCGACGACCCATCAGCAGCTCACCGAAGAAGAACAGCTTTCCACCGGAGTCACGCCGGACACGATCCGCCTCTCGGTCGGCCTTGAAAATCCGATCGACATCATCGCCGATCTGGACCATGCCCTCTCCCTCATCTAAGAAAAACCATGTTACAGGATTCACTTGGTGAAGTCACCACGAACTATCACACCTTAAGCCGCCCGCTGAATCTGGAGAGCGGGGCGTCTCTTTCAGACGTGGTCATTGCCTATGAATGGTACGGAAGAAAAGACGACAAAAATGTGATCCTCGTCTGTCATCCCCTCACCGGAGACGCTCATGCGGCAGGTTTCCATACAGGAGATACGAAACCCGGGTGGTGGGACGGGATCATCGGGCCGGGCAAGGCGCTTGACACAAACCGATACAGTGTAATCGCGGCCAATGTCCTCGGCGGATGTAAAGGATCGACCGGTCCGTCTTCGATGGATCCGGCCACCGGAAAACCGTACGGGATCACGTTTCCTGTCATCACGATCAGGGACATGGTCCATGCCGAACATCAGCTGCTCGAAGACCTGGGCATCACAGAACTCTATGCCGTTATCGGAGGGTCGATGGGCGGTATGCAGGCCATGCAGTGGAGTGTCGCGTTTCCGGCATTCGTCCGCCGCGTTATCTGTATTGCTTCGGCCGGCTATTCGACCCCGATGCACATCGCATTCGGGGCCGTCGGCAGAGCGGCGATTATGAGCGACCAAAACTGGCGCGGCGGGGAGTATTCTCCTGCAGAAAAACCGGTTCAGGGTCTTTCGCTTGCGAGAATGATGGCCCATATCACCTATCTCTCGGATGAGTCCATGCACACCAAGTTCGGGCGGAGACTTCAGAAATCAGAGGCTTTCGGCTACGGATTCGACACCGAGTTCTCGGTGGAAAGCTATCTTCAGCATCAGGGAGAGATGTTTGTGGAGCGGTTCGATCCAAACTCCTATCTCTACATCACCAAGGCAGTTGATTATTACGATCTTACCAAAAACGGCAGTTTGACCGAGGGTCTGGCAGAGACGGAGGCAAAATTCCTGATCATTTCCGTCTCATCCGACTGGCTCTATCCGCCGTATCTCTCGCAGGAGATCATGTTTGCGTTAACGGCAAACGGCAAAGAAGCCAGATATGCAGAGATCGTCTCCCCCCACGGTCACGACGGATTCCTGCTGGAAAATGCCCAGCTGAACTATATGGTCGGTCAGTTCCTGACGCCGGTCACGGTCGAAGATCTGATGATGAAAGATCCGCCGGTGATTCTGGAAACCTCCTCAATCCGTCAGGCGGCGGAACTGATGATCGGACACGCGGTCGATCATCTGCCGATCGTATCAAAGGAGCAGACGCTTTCGGGCATCGTCACATCCTGGGACATAGCCAAGTCGGTAGCCGGCGATTTCCAAAGCCTTGCCGAGATCATGACCAAAGACGTGATCACGATTCGATGTTCCGACACGCTTCGTCTCGCAGCTTCGCTTATGGAAAAGCATGCCGTTTCAGCTCTCCCGGTGATCGACGAGGACGGTCGTGTTCTTGGCATGCTCACGAGCGAAATGATCTCACGTACCGAGGCGCTGCAATGAAAATCCTTGGCATCCACACGGACCGCGTATGGTATAAAGTCACCAAAAAAACAAAGATCGCCGAGCCGGATCCCGTGCCCGAGGATGAGATGGAGAACTGTGTTCTCCTTTTTGCCAGTGTGGAAAAGTCGGATGAACTCTCGCCCGAACTCACGGTCTCTGCCGCGGTGGAAAGCATCAGACTCCGCCTTTCCCGTCTTGGGGCAAAACGGGTGATGCTTTTTCCCTATGCCCATCTTGCAAGCGATCTCGGCTGTCCGGGCGTTTCCCAGTGGATTTTGAAAACGATCCAAAGCAGGCTTATTGCAGAAGGAATCGAAACGAAGCGGGCGGCATTCGGCTGGTATAAAGAGTTTGAAATAAAAAGCAAAGGGCATCCGATGGCAGACTTTTCCATGACGATCTGCCCGTATGCCGGCGGGGAATGCGAGAGCAGCCGTACCTGCTGTCAGAGTGAGACAAAGAACTGCTGAATTAATTGCGTTTTCCCGCTAAAAGTGGGCGGCTCGTATATTTTGGCAGCCGCTCTGCAAGGATCCCGATCACGTCGTCCGCCGTGTCGACCCCGAACACGCAGTCGTCGGGGATGTCGGGATATCTTGGTTTGTCATCGATTTTATTGTCCGCAATCAAAGCTCCCCAGTCAGAAAATACCCCATCTCTTTTTACGACGCCCGGGACACGATAGGCCATGATCAGACGGTGCATGACCCACGCATACGACAACTCCGAGAGGGTTCCCGACCCCCCGCCGACCGCGACGACCGCGTCCGTATTTGCCACGATGAAGTTTCGTGCATGATCCAGTCCGGTCGCGATCACGATATCCGTATACGGGTTTGCCTGGGCCGGATCATTGCCCGGGAGAACCGCGATGACATCCCCTTCTCTGTATGAGGGCGAGGCGTGGGCTCCGCGTGATACTGCTTCCATGACCCCGCCAAGCCCGCCGGACAATACCCGGTATCCGTTGGAAACCAGGGCACTTCCAAGCGAAAATGCAAACTGTTCTTTCGCACATCCAGGCTCCAGCGCCGCATCGCCGATAACAGAAATAACCGGTCTTCTCATTAGTATATCATAAGTCGTCTGCTAAGATGAAGATTTACACCCAGAGCAATTGTGTAAACTTAGTTTATTTAACTAATTTAATACATTTGACTAATATTTAATACCGCTCCCTGCTAAACATAAGGAGGAGTTATTCATGAAACGTAACAACATATGGCTTGGAATTTCGATCATCCTCTGTGTACTTCTCACAGTCGGAATTGCAGGGTGCGTTAGTCAGCCCGCAGAACAGACTGAAATCAATGTCTTCGTGGCAGCATCTCTTACCGGAGCAATGACGGAAATTGCAGATCAGTTTATGGCTGAGAACCCGAACATCAAAGTCAATCTGAACTTTGCAGGCAGTTCTACCTTAAAGACCCAGATCCTCGAAGGGGCGGATGCGGATTTGTATATCTCGGCAAACGACAAGAACTTCGATCCGGTCGTTGATGCAGGACTTATCACCGATAAGAAAGTGCTCCTTGAAAACAAGCTCGGTATCGCAGTTCCAAAAGCAAACCCGAAAAGAATCACCGATCTCGGCAGCATGACCGGAACCGGTGTCAAACTCGTTATCGGCGATGACGCCGTACCGTTTGGCCAGTACACGAGAACAATCATCCAGAAATACGAAAACGCCTCCCATCCGGGATATGTTGATGCCTTCATGGCAAACGTTGTTACCCAGGTAGATGCAGTTACCAAAATCAAATCATACCTGACCCTCGGCGAAGCCGACGCCTCGATCGTTTACATGTCCGATATCTCGAAAGACGACAGGAACGACATAACATTAATTGAGATTCCGGACGAATATAATATAATCGCAAGTTATCCGTATGGAATTCTCAAAGCAACCACCAAACTCTCTGCAGTCCAGAAATTCGAATCCTATCTTACCGGCAGTGCCGGCAGTGCGGTCCTTACCGATTACGGATTTGTACCGGTTGCATAAAACCTCACCATGAATCCAACTGCCAGAACACACGCATTGAGTCGCATCGCGACTCAATTTCTGACAGGAGGACTCATACTCCTTTTTCTCGTATTTGTTTCCGTACCGCTCGTATCTCTTTTTACGCGGGTCAGCGTCGGGGATATGCTGTATGCTATAACCAGCGAGGCGGCGATCAATGCTTTGACGTTAAGTGCAGTCACTGCCGTACTCTCAACGGTTATCGTTATCATCTTCGGCACCCCGCTTGCCTATGTCAATGCAAGAATACCCTATAAGGGAAGAAACATTGTAGATACCTTAACCGATCTCCCGATCGTTCTTCCACCGACAGTCGCCGGTCTCGCCCTCCTTATGGCATTCGGTGCAAACGGTCTGTTAGGACAGTATTTTTCGATTTTCGGGATAAAGATCGCATTCACCACTACGGCAGTCGTACTTGCCCAGATCTTTGTTGCCTCGCCGTTTTACCTTCGTCAGGCACGTTCCAGTTTCGAAGCGATCGATGTTGAATATGAATATGCATCCAGAACGCTTGGAGCAGGGCCTTTGAAAACGCTCTTTAAAGTCACCCTGCCTCTGGTTCTCGGTTCACTTTTGTCAGGAATCATCATGACGTTTGCACGGGCTCTCGGAGAATTCGGTGCCACCATGATGTTTGCCGGAAATCTGCCGGGAAAAACCCAGACCATGCCGCTTGCAATATACAGCGAACTGCAAAGCGACCTCTCGGTGTCGGTAGCTCTGGCAATATTACTCGTGATTTTTTCATTCGGCATCATACTGATCGTAAAATATCTGGGTGCACGGGAGAAGAAAAAATATGCTTGAAGCAGCATTCAGCCGGCAGCTCAGAGATTTTACGATGAAAGTCGATCTGACCGTTCAGTCCGGAGAGACTCTTGCACTTATCGGAGAGAACGGCTCCGGGAAATCGACCACCCTCAAGATCCTCTCCGGCCTTATGAAACCGGAATCAGGCAGAATAATGCTGAACGGTCAGGTCCTCTGTGATTCCGCGGCCCGCCTGCATATAGACCCTGAAATGCGGAACATCAGTTACATGTTCCAGAATTATGCGCTGTTCCCGCACATGACCGTGAGGGAAAACATCGCATACGGCCTTGCCGTGAGAAAGAGACCAAAAGAGGAGATTCAGGCACGAACCGATGAGCTCATCGCCCGCATGGGGCTTGAACAGATCGCCGACGAAACGGTGACGCGGTTATCCGGCGGTCAGCGTCAGAGAACGGCCCTTGCACGCTCGCTCGCTCCAAGACCCGCGCTTCTCCTCCTTGATGAACCGCTCGCCGCGCTCGATGTGAAAACCCAGGAGAATATGCGGCGTGAACTCGCCTCCGTGATCAGGGCGGAAAATATCCCCTGTATTCTCGTAACCCACTCGATCATGGATGCCCTTTCGATCGCGGACCGCGTATCGGTGATCAAACGCGGGATGATCATCGCCTCGGGAACGCCCGAGGAGATCATTCACGATCCGACGTATGGATTTTCGGTATCGGAGAATCCGAATCTGTACCGCGGCGAGATCCGTATTGGAAAATCCGGGAAAGTCTGCGTAAAGATTGGAGAGATTTACCTCAGAGTGGTGACCACATTATCCGGTGTGGTGAATGTGGAGATCCGCCCGGAAGAACTGATCATCTGCCGGGAAAAATTAACATCGTCCGCCGTCAACTCGTTCCAGGGAACGATAACCGATATTCGTCCAAGCGGTCTAGAGATGCTGGTCTTTGTTGATGTGGGGATCCCTCTTGCAGCCGCGCTTACCCCTCAGTCGATCGAAAGGCTTTCCATGAAAAAAGGCGATTCGGTTTTCGTGACCTTCAAAGCAACGGCGGTTCACATTTTTGCATAAAAAATGATGCTTAGATCCGGTCAAATGACCCGACCAGAAGCGTGCCTTTTGCGTTTCTGTGGGCAAGATCGCCCTGAAAAACCGTGAGAAGATGTCCGGAGTCCGTGACCTTGCCGATCTCCCGAAACGTCGGCAGAAAATCGGTCACGTGCCCGTACACCGCAGCCTCTCCGGCGAACATATCTCCACAGGGCATCAGACAGTCTCCTTCGATCAGCAGTTTTCCGCCTTTCATATTACTGCCCGCATGAATGCCGGCATTTCCTTTTACATGGACCAGCCCTCCGAACAGACACTCGGCGCAGTAATCCCCGACATTGCCTTCAACAAGGATCTCGCCGCCGCGGACACCTTTTCTTCCTCCCCGATACCCGGAGCAGCAGTAGTTTCCGGCATTTCCATGACAGATGATGCTGCCGCCAAGCATCTCGCGGCCAAGCCAGTCACCGGCATTTCCCTCGATCTCGATGGTGCCGCCGGTCATAAAGTCGCCGCAGTGCATTCCGACATTCCCTTCGACAATGATTTTCCCGTTGGTCATGTACTCTCCGACCCGTTTTACCTGATGACAGTCGCCAACGAGAACGATCTCGGTGGCCGAGGGACCTGCGGCCTCGCCGTCGACCCTGATATCAAATACATCCGTGATGCGCTTTCGCTCATTTCCCACATAAACGGAAACATCAATCCTTTTTGAAAAGATCTCCGGGGATATTGCTTCGGCTTCGATCGGAAGATACGGATCTACATCATCACGTAAGATGAGCGTAACACGTCTCATAACATCGTCTCCGTTTCGATTTTCATACTCTTCGTGAGATAATAATCCTCATCAACGGCATAATTTTCCATTCTGATCGTGTAATACCGTTCAAACGTGCGAATCAGCTCGGGATCTTTCGACATATCGTATTCCTTTGGAACCTGCGGGCTGCACCAGAACGTGCGGTTCTGATTGTCCGCAAGGATCTGATCATCCTTCGAGATCATCACGCCGAGCTTCATGGTATACTTCGTCTTGGCAAAACTCCGGATGATCTCGGCATACTGTCTGGACGGATCGATTTTTTCAGGTTTGATCGGATAAACCGCGATATCGGCCTCGGCACCGGGACCAAGATGCCCTTTTCCTCTTTCGATAAGACCCAGAGCACGCGCCTGACCGGCCCGCGTCATTACGGCGATCTCGTCAAACGTCAGTTCCCGGTCAAGCGACGGGAGGATCACCCGGCTTGCGGTCTTTGCATGGACGGTGGCAAACTCGCGGTCACGATACTCCTTGCTCATGAGAAGACCGATGATCTCGGGATACTTGACGAACGGAGCACCGTTGGGGTTGTCTGTCGTCAGGAGACACTGCCAGGGGTTTTTCACCTGCAGAGCCAGTTCAAGGCCGATAGACCACATGATGCTGTTCACCAGATTCTTGCGCCGATAAATCACCGGGATAACACCGGACGCGGTTTCCAGTTCGACATCGTGATTACTCCATTTGTCCTGATGGAGACGATATAAATTGAACTCCATCGGACCGTCGGCCGTCATGGTCGTGGTCCGCCCAAACATCACCTGCCCCATGTCGATGGTGATCTGGGGACGCAGGTTCACCATGTTCGCAACCGGTTCCGACTTCGAACAGAAATCGTTCCAGCCGGTTCCGCCGTATGAGTGGAACTGAACGTGCGTGAGATAGGCGGTCTGCCGTTTTGTATTCAGATCGGGAACAAGCCCCATTGTTCCGATCGTGCAGGTGTAGTTCCCCGGCTTTCCCAGATTATTGCAGTGAAGATGCACGGAATGCGGAAGACCAAGCATCTCGTTCGCCTCGATAACGCCTTTGATATACTCGGCAGGGCTGAGGTCGAAGTCGGGAATGGGCTTTCTGATGCATTCCACATTCTTTCCCCAGCTCCACATCTCGGCGCCGAGAGGATTGGTCAGTTTGACGCCGTAGCCTTTCACGGCATCAAGACGCCAGGCGATAAGCACGGCCGCCCGCTTTATGTCGCCGGAGGCTACGGCACGCATGACTCCCCAGTCACCGTCGAAGAGGGTGAGGATAAGACCATCCTGGAGAGGAGTGTGTTTGAACTCCTCATGGGTATGCCGGGCTTCAAGCGGGGCCATTGCTCCTTCGGTGAGCGTTGTATACCCCATAAGCGCATACCGATAACTGTTTCCATAGGTTGTCGGGATACTGTATCCGGACACGGCCCGCATCCCATTTCTCCGGGGAGCCCTTCCCGCCCGCATATCCTCGGGGCTCATGTACCTGCCGAAGTTCACCTTCGTTCCGCAGATATGCGTGTGGGAATCTATTCCGCCGGGCAGGGTCAGACACCCGCCGGCATCGATGACTTCGGCTCCTTTGGGCTCCTCATCGGTGATTCTGCCGTTTGAGACGAAGATGTCCCTGATCTCGCCGGATATTTTATTGATCGGATCGACCACATAGGCGTTATTGATGATATAATCCATTTATCTATCCTCCTGCAAAGCGGCAACATTCCTGATCACATGGATCGCACCGCTCGGGCAGGTGTCCATACACACTTTGCATCCTTTACATCGTTCATTGTGCTTGACCGTGTTTTTCCCGTGTTCGATGCGGATCAGAACATCACTCGAAAGAGAGGTCCCGCCCGCACCCATATGCGGGTCGATCTCCCGGTTTACCGGACATGCGGTCGTGCAGTTTCCGCACCCCATGCATTTTTCGGTGTCAATTTTGATGATGAATTCATGGGAAAAGGAGAGCCCCTGCTCTTTTTTACGTGCGAGAAGATCGCCGCTTGTCAGAACTCCCTCTGGGCATGCCTCAACGCAGTATCCACAGCGAACACAGTGTCCCTGCGTGATCTGAGGATTCCAGACGCCGTCGGTCTGGACAACATCGATCGCGCTGGGGCATGGACAGATCATTTTACAGGCAAGACAGTGCGTGCATTCCTTTCCGGTAAGTTCGGGAAAGTCCCGGAAGTAGGACGGCTTTGTCAGCGGCGGTGTTTTCACGGTGAAAAACGCCTTAAGCCAGGACATACGGCAGAACTCTCTGAGATACGTGAAGACCGTCATTCTACCGCTCCGCACAGGCAATACACGGGTCGGCGCTGATGAAGGTGGATGTCACATCGGCCGCAGAAGCCAGATTTTTCATCATTGCATGGGTCGCCACTTCGATGTTCGGAATCGACGGGGTCTGGATCGAGACATACACCACCTGACCGGCAGAGTCGATCTCGATATCGTAGGTGAGGTCTCCCCTCGGCGCTTCGATCGTGTGTTTGATGCGGCCCGCTTTCATCTCTCCGCCGTTTCGGATATTTCCGGGTTCGAGAGCCGCAATACCGTTTCTGATCAGAGTCAGAGACTGGTAGAGTTCATCGAATCTGAGCATGATTCTGGCATAGTTGTCGCTTTCAGTCCTCGTGATTATATGCCAGCCCATCTCAATATACAGAGGATCGTCCTTTCTGGCATCGCGGGAAAGACCGGCGGCACGGGCAGTCGGACCGACCACGCCTGAGGCAAGCGCGTCCTCCATCGAGAGAACGCCGATACCTTTCGACCGGAGGCCGATCATCGGTCCGGTCTCGAACATCTTTACAAAGCGTTTCAGTTCGGCTTCGATATGATAGGTCGCTTCAAGGATCTTTGCGGCGTTATCTGCGGATAAATCTTCACGCACGCCACCTGGAACGACATATGCCGCCATGACCCTTGTCCCGGTCATCATTTCAATCGAATCCATCGCGGTCTCACGAAGATTCAGCAGATACATGCCGAGTGTTTCATGCTCGATCGTGTAGCAGTATGAATAGTTCGCAAGGAGATGACTCTGGATACGGTCAAGTTCATTTAAGATCAGACGAAGAAGTTCAGCCCTTCGGGGAACCGTGATCCCGCTGATCTTCTCCAGAGCTTCAACTATCACCGTATTGTGGACGACTGAACAGATACCGCAGACCCTTTCTGCGAGGAAGATCGTCTCCTGCCAGGGTCGTCCGATCATGATTTTTTCGATTCCCTTTTTCACATATCCGAGTTCCACTTCGGTGGTTACGACGCGTTCCCCCCGCGTTTCACATTTGATCCTGCAGGGTTCTTTGAAGCAGGGATGAATCGGACCGACCGGCAGGGATACGTCAACTACTTTTTTCATGATTGACCATCTCCTTCATTCTCCTTTTGATGAACCTCATAGTCTTTGAAAAGGATATCGGCGGCGCCGAGAATCGCCGAGATTATTTCCGACGGACGCGGAGGGCAGCCGGGTACGGCAGCCGTGACGGGAATATATTTACTGACCGGCGGATCGATCAATGTTCCGGGACGGTTGAACACGCACCCGGAGATCGGACAGTTGCCGATCGTTACTACCGCTTTCGGTTCCGGGACACGATCCCAGAGATCGGGTAATTTGTCGATCCACTGAGGAGACATCCCACCGGTTATGAGGATTACGTCGGCTTCTCTTGGATTATTGTGAACATAGATGCCGTACTGTTCGATATCATATTTCGGAGCGAGACAGGCAAGGATCTCTATATCGCATCCGTTACAGGATCCTGTGTTCACATAGCATACATGGATCGAACGCTGCCGGACGGCATTTTTGAGCTGCTGCAGAATACTCATGAAATCTCCTCCAAAATGGCACGGCGTATATCGGAAAGGTCGGCGTCCTTTTCCTGTGCCAGAGCACGGTAATGCTCGGCCCGTTCCTTTGAAAGGAGACCTGCAGCTGTTGAAAGATGAAGAAGGGAAAGAGCGTTTCCAATCTCATCCGACGCGGCCTGTATCTCGGCCGCGTCATAACGGGGTCCGAGATTTTCCAGAGTCATTAAATCGCACTTCTGGACAAGTATCTTCCGCATACGCTGGCGGGATATCCCAAGCCGTTTCGAAAGGGCAATCGCAGCGGCGTTCTGCCGAACCCCGTTGAGGGACGTGAGTTTCATGGGACTGAGATCCCGTTCGTAAATAAGTTTCATACAACCCCCCAGAAGTGACGAAGCCCGTAGATGACGAAACAGAAGATCATCACCCAGACAAGGACCATCTCGCCGGTATGTTTCGCATGGTCACTCTTCCAGACGAACAACGTCGCAAGAAGGCCAAGAAGGAGAGAGCCGAGAAGAGCCACCGGCAGGACTGCCGAATGGAGAGACGATTCTATCAGCATGAGAATGATATAGAATCCCGCTCCTGCGGCGGCAGTGAATGGAATATAATTCATGATATCATCACCACCCAGAGGATTATTCCGTAAATACAGACAACCCCGGTCCAGATCGTCTGGATGAGGACCGTGTTGTACGGCGTAAGCATCGGCGTCGTTGCGCAGATAAAGGAGACCGAGACCATCACGAGGATCATGACAATGAGGAAAAGCCACCAGGGCAGAACGCCAATGAACACGACGATGAAGACGGAGATAAACACAAATGTCTTCAGGGAGAGAGCGATGTTCAAAAGAGCACGCCATCCGCCGAAGTGTTCGGTCCAGTATCCCGAAACGAGTTCCTTGGCTTCTATCACGGAGAAGGGACCGTAGTGTGCCTTCGACAGAATGATCAGGTAAAGCGAAACCGCAGCCGGTAAAGCGATGCCAAGCAGGGGAACGTTTGCGGCTTCCCATCCGGCTATTCCCGAAATGGACAGTGTTCCCGTAAAGAGATAGACGACCGCAACGGTAACAAGAAGCGGGAGTTCCGCTGCGGCGGACATAACCGATCTGATCGCACCGAACTTGGTGTAGGGAGAGCCGGAAGAAAGACCGGTCCCGTGCTCCACGATCTTATGGAGCATGTAGAAGGCAAAGATCAGAAGCAGACTTCCGCCGATCCAGAAAACATAGAGTGCGGCGGTCCATATCCCTATCGCGATCAGGACGATCGCAACATACATGATCTGACTCGCAGTCCTTGGGATCCATGTCTGTTTGAAGGAGAACTTCAGCGTATGCAGTATCTCCTGCCAGATCGGCGGTCCGGGACGTTTCTGGATCCGTGCGATGACTTTTCGGTGGATCCCGTGCAGAAGAAGACCGAAGAAGACCGCAAAGATCAGGAGAAGAAGAAATTCTATCATGTCAGTACCCCACAAACGGAATATCTCCGTCTTTTGAACCGGCGGTACATGCAAGAATCACGGAGATCAAAAACCCGGGCACCGATATGATCAACAGAAGGACCCAGTACGGATTTCCGTCAGCGAGCACTGCCGAGATGACTGCAGCGCAGGCAAAGAGTACTGCAAGTAGGATGTATGCTGGTTTTTTCATAATCACACCGTCAAGAGGATCTCCACGACCCGCAGGAAGAGCATGAGAGAACTTACATGGATCATCAGGATATACGGAGCTCCGGAAGCCCGCGTTATCTCGGCTTTACCAATATAGAAAGGCGCAATTCCTTCGCCGAGAACCCCTATCAGCAGGAGAAGCTTGGCGATGACGGGAACGCCGCCCGCAGCCGCAAGTTCCCAGATGGAGAGCGTCCCGGTCGTTGCGGCAATAATAGCCGCTCCGGCAAAGAGAGGCACCGTTCCCATCATCACGACCAGTCCGTAGGAGAACGCGGCCGAAAGAACATGTTTGTTTTTCACGGCGGCAACGATCACGATATTCAAAACACCGATGAAGGCGGCAAAGAGCGTGAAGTTGAAGATATCTCCTGTCACGATCGCGCCGATCGTTGCGATCCCGCAGGCTATGGCCATGAATCTCTGGAACCGGGCCAGATTCAGGGGCGTTTCTTTCAGGGAATAGCCATCCGTCCCAAAGACGATCTCGACCGGCTTTTCCGGCAGGGAAATCACCGCAAGGAGAACGAAGACCGCAGCAAATCCAAACAGGACGCCGGTGTATCCCGAGAGATAATGGATCATATCGCCAAACGGTATCGTGACCAGAATCGATTCCATCATGATCCGTCACCCCGCATGGTTCCAAAGAGAGCTATCTTTGCCATCACTTTAATCATGATTCCAACCGCGGCCGCCATTAGGGCAAGGAACCACTGGCTCGGGAAGAGAATGAAGATCAGAAATGCCAGGACCCAGAGGACCCAGGCATAGCCCGATGCGTTCTCCGACGAGAGGAAATTTTCCGTTGTCGTTTTTCCAAGGAAGAACAAGGCAAGACCGAGACCCGCAATAAGACCGCCGGTAAATCCTGTGAGGAAAATACCGTATGCGGTGAGAAGTGCGCCGATGATCGGCGGGGCTGTATGCAGGACTTCGATGTCGAGACGGCGGACAGGCCGGACATTCTGGAGCCCTTCTTTTACGAGCCATAATTCCGAGACCGCCATGATCTCCGCGACCCCCACCACAAGTCCCGGCAGAATGAGCGCTTCGGCAAGATCGGTCGCTAGAAGTGCGATCACTACAAGTCCGGTTATTTCTATTAAATCAATGATGATAAGGAGACTTATCTCGTCTCTTTCTCTGACGACCGCCGAAAAAGCGACGATGACCGCGATGAAAGCGACCGCAAGCCCAATTTTATAGATAAGATCCATATCAGCAAAAAATTCGATCATTCCTTCGACCTCCGGTAAAGAAACGCCGCGATCGCGAAGGCACAGAACAAAATGCTGGCTTCGACGATGGTATCAAAACCGCGGGTATAGTAGAGAATCTCATCGAGAATACCGCCCGGGTGGGCGACGATCGATGTCCCGAGGTGGAGCGTGTAGTCTGCAAGGAGCTGACTCATCGGGGTGAGATACGCGGTCACGTAGCCAAGTATCGGCTCATTTTCCGGATACTGGGAAACGATATCTGCCGGTTCCGTGAACGGGATGCCGCCGCGATCATACGGATTAAGAGAACTGGATGGATTCAGCGATTTTGGGTAAAGCTGATTCTCCTCATAGGCGATGAACGGAACACAGCAGAGACCGAAAACGATGATAAGGCATACGCAGATCGCATAAAGTTTCGGCAGATTTTCGATCGTCGAGAGGTAACAGGAAAGTTTCTGGAACGGCGCAAACGCTCCGCGTGCCTTTTTCGCCGGGCAGTCTTTGGCTTCCTGAACTTCCTTCATGCTCCCTCCTTTTTCTCGATCACGCGAACAAAGATCAGCGTAGTAACGACATTGACGGCGACGAACGTGACCAGAGCGAGAGTCTCGTTGAAACCGAGCATGATGAACACGAGACCGAACTCGGCGACCTCCATGTTGATGAGCCGGGTCAGATAGGTTTTTTCACGCGGATATGCAGTGAAAATCACACCGGCCTGGAGGAGAATACATCCTACGATGAACTCGGGGGGGACGATCATTTGGCTGCCTCCTGTTTTTTGCCCAGAAGAAGCAGAATGAAGATCGTGCCGACAGGCATCAGGAGGGAGACGACGATCGCGACATCCAGATATCCTTTTTCCACAAGGAAGAGGACGACGCTGGCGGTCAGAATCCCAAGACAGATGAGTTTGTCGAATGCGGACCTCACCAAAAGAGCGGCTATGCCGCCAAAGAGAGCGAGGAAGATTGCCAGAATCAGAATCAGGTCGGTCATTGTTCTTCCAGCCGTGCAAACGTACTTGCTATGGCATTCGATTCAAGAGTCGAGCCGATGAAATACGCGATTGCGGCGCCTATCGTTATCGGATACGGCATCAGGATGACGAT
The DNA here is from genome assembly GCA_965228205.1 of Methanocorpusculum sp. Lineage (GTDB taxonomy): Archaea > Halobacteriota > Methanomicrobia > Methanomicrobiales > Methanocorpusculaceae > Methanocorpusculum. Next base: position 68,152 of record OZ245799.1, read on the forward strand.
CGCTCCGGCCACGGCGAAGTTCATGACGTTGAGATACGGCAGTTTTTTCAGCGTTTTCGGCTCGAATACGGCGCGAATCGCACAGTACTCTGCAATAACCACACAGATTCCCTCAACGATCATGAGACTTTCCTCCAGATCTTTCCAAGCAGGCGGGTTGCGTGTTTCGGCGAAATACCCTCAACCAGGAAAATAGCTATTACACAGCCGGCGATAAAGGATTCCGGCGGAAATCCAGCAAACGAGGTGAGTGCCCAGATAATCAGCGCGGCACAGACCGCCCCGCTTGTTCCCGCAAAACCTTTGTCGGCACATATGCGAGCTCCGATATAAACGAGAACGATCGAGATCACTGCACCCCAGATTCCCCAGACATAATACCCGCATGCGGCAAGAAGTGTTCCTGCCGATGCATCCGGCGAAGAGATGATGTTGCCGATCATCCAGCCGCCGTTGAGATCCCCGCCGTTTTTCTCCAGCTCTTTTCCGATTACATCAGCTCCGGAAACACCGCCCTGCTTTGGGAGTTTCCAGAAGATATCAAGTGCAGTAAAAAGCACGAGGCAGATCACAGCAGCAATGGGGATGGCGGCGAGTAAATCAATCATAATATTTCTTCCAAACCTCCAAAAGGCGGAGGGAGTAGTTCTAATTAGTTAGTTATTGGCATTCGGTTAAATAAAGGTGTTGCATTTGGTCATCTTCCGGGATTCGGCAGAACCGGCAAAACAGAAGAGACAAAGCAAAAAAAAGAAGAGAATTTCTAACAACCTTTTTTCCGACAGAAAGTACTTTCTTTTCGTACGTTGAGTAGTATGTATGGGGACTTTCAGCAGCTTTGGTCTCAACCAGGCATATCACGAGCGTTATGAAAAACTTGGCGACCGTCTCTCCGATGTTGGTAAAACACTTGATTGGGATGTTTTTCGTCCTCTTCTTGAATCCATGTATGCAAATAAATCCGGCAAAGGCGGTCACCCCAATGTCGATGTAATACTCATGTTCAAGATTCAGCTTCTGGAAGTCTGGTATAATCTATCTGATCTCGCCGTTGAACGTGAAATCTACGATCGTCTCTCCTTTTGGCATTTCCTTGGGTGTCCTGACAAAATACCCGACAATTCAACGATCTGGTTATTTCGGGAGCGCATGTCCGAATCAGGCGTTGACACATTGGTTTGGCAGGAGTTTCAGCGACAAATTGACCTGAAAGGTCTCAAAATTGAACAAGGTATGATTCAGGATGCAACGTTTGTGTATGCTGAACCCGGTCATTGTAAGAAAGACACGCCGCGAGGAGAGCAGGCAAAAACACGACGGGATAAAGATGGAAAAATCATGTCCAAGAACGGCAAAATGCACTATGGCTATAAACTGCATACCATCATGGATACGACGCATGATCTTATTCGACGCATTGAAACCACAACGGCAAATGTTCATGACAGTCAGGTGGATCTGTCAGAAAAAGGAGAAGTGGTCTATCGGGATCGGGGATATCAGGGAGCAAAATGCAAGGGATATAGTGCCACAATGAAACGAGGGGCGAGAGGACACCCCATTGGGATACGAGATAAACTGAGAAATATGCGAATAAGTAGAAATAGATCAAAGGTGGAGAGACCCTATGCAGTGATCAAAAATATCTTTCATGCAGGGTTGGTGAAGGTAACAACGCTGCAAAGAGTGCGAGTGAAAAATATGCTGGCTGCATTTTGTTATAATATCTATCAAGTGAAAACTATTCAAAACAGGGTGTAAATTAAAAAAACGTCAAGGAATAATTGGGATTTATCGTGATTTTCTTTTCTTTTTTTTGGGGGGGGGGATGAGAGGGTGTGGGGATGTATTCAATCCTTCATAAATAATGATTTTCGTTAAAAAAAAGAGTTGGTAGAAATTCTCAGTATTTAGGATCGAGTTAAGCATAGATCCTGCAGGCATCAGAATATTCCCGCAGATGGAAATATCCCATGATCATGGAACATTGGATGCTTGCTTTTATTTTTTCATCCATATACTCGCGATCTTTATAGATCGTCTCAAGAAAACCAACGAGAATTTCGCACGTATTTGTTTTTGTGCATTGACGAATCAGATAGGGTTCGAAATATGGGGTGGGATAAGAATCTTCATATATTCGATGTCTGGTATTCTCTTTATTCTTTGTAAGAATTGCCTCACTTTTATCTATGATATCGGTGATCCCTTTTTTCCGGGCAACATACAGCAGACATCTCAGGCAGACGCTGTGCGGACTTCCCAATTGGTCAGCCATAATGTACGTGGGCATGTCTTCAATGTCCAAAAGAAGCGCTTCAAACTCCTCTCTTGATTCTGCGGCATACAGGGTTGGTAAAAAATCAGTCAACCATTGATCTGCAGAACATAAAATACCATTCTCTCTTCCATTTTCCCAATACTCTGCATCAGAATGTTGTTCGAGAAAAGCACCTAATTGAACATACCAATCTTCCGCCTATTTTTCCTCATGCAGGAATTCATATAGATCCCCCAGTTGTCTTAGAATACAATATTTGTCCGGATCATCATCCTGAATGTGGTCTATGGCATATAAATAGAGCTTTTTTGTCTCTTTTGGATATTGCAGATCCTTGGATAAGCGTAGTAACATTTTAACCATCGAAAGCGGGCGTTCTTCAAAAACCGACATATCTGGTTCAAATATGCATCGTCGGTTGATTAGTGATATTTTATCTGTTTGTTTTTGTAACCAGAACTCAGCTGCAATGGTCAAATACGCTGTCGTGAACCTGAGATAGTTTAAATATATAAGTTTGTCTTGGTCAGATAAGGATCGACCATAAGGACCTAATGTGTAAGAGCTTACCCAGTTTTCTTTAGGAATTTCAAGCCCGAAACGCTCTGCTGCCGCATTTCTGATTTTTTTAAGGAATGGCATGTATCCCGCCCACTTGAAACCATAATCGTTGTTGGTAGTTTTTGTATCCTGCCTATCAGTTCTGGCAGCATTATCTGCGGCAATATCATCATTCGGATCAGAATGATACTCATCCAGAGCATAGATCCATGACCGGACAATATTCTTATGCAAAAAGTCCCGCCACTCATATTTGAGCTGAAATCCCGCATCCCGATCCTCCGCGTTAATGAGAGAAAAGAATGGAATCAGATCATGATCTTTCCAACTATGTTCACGTGTTTTCAGATAAGCCAGTGCCCGATTGATCGCCACATCAGTTTTTCCGGAAACCGATGAGAAGTTCAGATGCGGATTGAAGGCGATAAAACCGGGAAGCGATTAATCGTATTCGTCTTCATAACTTCTATATGAGATATGGGATAGTGCAGGGTCCGATGCATCATCGTTCGGTGCTGCGGCATCCTGAAAATAATATGCATCAAAAGAATCGACCCATTCGGCTTTTAACTGGATCAGATATCTATCGGTTTTTTCTAATATCTCTGCATCATTGGACACCTGTTTTAATACATACTGATGGAATCCCGGCTCATGAGCCAGTCGATGCAAAAAAAGTGAGCGGAGCCCGCAATCAAGATTGGCCTGCTGCTTTTTTTTTGGAGACCATCCTGGAATCAATGTGGTAAAAGTCATTACTCTTTGCAGGCGATGGATATCATAGGTACACCCAAAAAATACGGATGGAGGGATTTTCATTATCTATTACCTTTTTTTTACTACAATAAGTACGTATTCATATATCCGCACAGACATTCTGCATTATCCCGATTGGAAAAATCCGGTGACCTGCCGCTGTCTAAAACTATCTGACTATGTCTGTTGATAAAATGCCGGAATTTATCGGCAGACAGCTCAGGCTCAGGAACTACTTTCCAGCGTTCCGGCTGTACCATTCTAATGAGTGGGAGCAGATTCTCCTGATATGTTTCCTGACATACAACAGTCCAAAGACCAAGATGGATCCCCAATTCACGGATCTTTGCAGAAATGTGAATAATATGACTCGTGTGATTTCCAGACCACCGCCCGAGAACAGTCTCTCTTTCATCCAGGCACGAATCAAGTGGGACCCAGATCCAATCCACTTTACCTTTTAGCCGGAGAAGGTTTTGCTGATGTAATTGGGATCCGTTCGTCACTATTGACACACGATTTCCGTTCTCAGTCAGTTCCTGAATGATTGCCTGCAGATCGGGATGAAGGAACGGATCCCCGCCAGTCAGTATGAAATGTTCGGGAGAATCAATCGGCTCATTCAAGCGTTCATCTGTATATGAATCTCTTAAAGAATGATCCGGGATATTCTCTTTTTGGCAGAATCGGCATGATTAGGTACAGGCAGATGTGATACGTTTATTCAGGTTTGGATAATCAACGGGTTTTGTCATCTCCAGCATATACATCGTGTGAATACATTATTAAACCTCGTAATAGTTACAACAATTCGTAACAATTATCAGGATACACTTCTATAATAGTAGCCATGTCAAAAGAACACATTCTCTTCATCAGTGCCGGGGCTCATATCGATGAAACATATTCAATAACCTTACAGAATCTGAATCCAACACATGTGTTCGTCCTTGCAGAAAACAAAATATTCGAACCGGATGCAAGTACAGATACATCCTTTTTCATAGAGGAAAAACCCAAGATCCGTGAAGCGATCAAAAATCTTGAAAAAAAAAGTAAAGACCGAGGATCTTCGGGAGTATCAGTTGATGAAATTTTCCGAGCTGGATCAGGACGTGATTCGCGATCTGATTATAAAAATCAGAAATGAGCATAAGGATGCTGACTATTCGTTCAATATCACTGCAGGAACCGCATTATTTTCCACGAGTCTTTTTCTGATGGCGATCTGGCTTGGGGGAAGGGTATGTATCACCAGAAGCAAATTTGATTTCCTCGAATTGAAGATCCCGAAAATGTCAGTTAAGGAATTGGAAAGCTATCCTGATTTAATGAGGATCATTCTTGCTCTCGGTACAAAAATCAACAATAAAAACATTGGTTCTGATGACGGATGGATGAGAAATAAAGAGCTTTTAGTAAAACTCGGTGTCATTGCGGCTGAAAGGGAGCGTGCGAAAAATGCCGATAAAGTGAATCATACAAGAGATATGGATAAACTGAAAGCATGGGAATTTATCGAAGAAAGAAAAACGGGGCGCGAAATGGAATACCGCCTGAGTTCAGATGGGATATTCGCCTATAATATTTTCCGGGAGCAGTGATTTATCAGAAGTACGCAGACCCCCGTCCATAAGTATATCATCTCGTAATTACTAAAATAAATATATTAGTAATATGGATTTAGGAATATGTCAGATAAACCCGCCATGACCGACAACCTCGCGCTCAATGAAAACCAGCTCATGGAGGCGTTAGCATCCATTCCTCCGGAAATCTTTGAACAGATGGGGCCGGCGTTATTCGGTTTCAAACAGCAAATCGACACGATCTGCGGCCATAAATATATCACGAAAAAGGAATTCACATTCCGGAATAAAACCAAACTGACCGAGAATCAATTGAGTCTAACTTGGTTCATCATTAAGTTAATCCGGGCATACTCCTGTTCCCTCCTCCCATACAAACCTCTCAATATCACCTACATCGAGACATCGGCTATTTCCAGGGAACTCCATATGTGCGATCAGGATCTAACCAAGCTCCTCTCCACGACCGATAAAAAACTCAAAGACACCCAGGAACAAATCTTCGAGGCATTTGCCGACGAAGCGATCTTCTCCAGCAAACTCGAAGGAGCGGTGACCACTGAAATCGTCGCAAAGAATATGATCCGGAAAAATATCCCTCCAAAGACAAAGGACGAGATGATGATCATGAACAATCATGAGGCGATGCAGTATATTCTCGATAAAAAAAACATCGATATCACGCCCGAGTTCATCTGCGAGATCCAACGGATCGTAACCAAAGGAACATTGGACACGGACGAGCATTCCGGCATGTTTCGGACCACCGACGACGTTTACGTCACAAAACCCGGGTCCCACGACATCCTGCATTATCCTCCGAAAGCACAGGAACTTCCCTCCCTCATACAGGAATTATGCACCTTCGTCAATCTGGACAAGCAGCAGGACATGGATGAAGATGGCAATTATATCCACCCACTCATCGTCGGGATTGCCCTGCATTTTCTGATAGGATACATTCACCCGTTCTACGACGGAAACGGCAGAACGGCGAGGACCTTGTTCTACTGGTATGTCATCTCGCGGGGATACGATCTTTTCCGGTATATCCCGATCTCGAAAGTAATCAAAAAAGCCCCGGCAAAATACCTGGATGCCTATCTCGCGACGGAGGAAGATGGTCTGGATCTGACCTATTTCATCCTCTACAACATCGAATGCATCAAAAAAGCCCGAAAGGCTTTGATCGAACATTTCCACCGTGAGATGGACCGGTCGACCGCGGTGTCCAGAATGAACAAAGAGCTGAGCGACGTGACCCCTCGGCAGATCCGGATCCTTTCCTATATGGCGGAGCATCCGGAGGAGGATTTCGGTATAACTGAGATCGCAGAGAGGTTTTCGATTGCCTATCAGACGGCACGGACCGATCTGATAGATCTTGAGGCGCGAAAGTATCTCTGGATGAAAAAGAGCGGAAAGGCCTTTTTGTATTCTATCGATGAAGACCTGGTGAAGAAGATCGATGCGATACAGCGGGGCTGAATCCCAATTACTAATCTATTACTAATATCTGTCAAATTAGTAATTGGACATCCCTCCCTCCTGACCGCTAAAAAATAGGAACAACACTACCCGCAAATACACTCCATATAAACCCACCTTTTTTGTGAAAAATCCGCAAAAACTTTACCGCTATCCCCCGTCCCCTCTAAGAATATAATCAGAGGTTGGACGGGGCCCCAGCTGATCTCGGGAAAGAAAAACCATGACAGCTGATTTTATTCAGACAGCAATCTCGAAGTCCTCGAAGAGGACTTTCACCGCAGAGTTTACGAACGCCGCCGCGTATGATGAGGTCATTGCAGAAATTACGGGCGAAACAAACCCCCTCGGCTTTGCCGAAGTCGAACTCGGGAAAGAGACCTACAAGACCTATGTCGGCTACTTCGACCCGAACACCTCCGAAATGAACGGCAAGGTCCAGGTCACCGCCTACACGCGGGCCGAATACGCCGCAGCCGTCACCGCCCTCACCGGCAGTGCGGATCTCAAGACCGCATTCGGGAACGGCGGCACGGCCGAGACCTCCGAGATCGGCACCGATGCAACCTGGAACGTCCGGATCTCCGCGAAGCTTGGGACCGACACCTTCCTGATCAGCTTCAACCGGGACTCCATGATCGTTTCCGGCTACGCAGACGACGCCACCCTCGCCGCAGTCGAGACCTGGGCGGACACCAAGCCCGGCCTCTGCTAAAGGGAGGCGGAGATGCAGATCTCCCGCCGGCTTAGGAAGCTGATCCTTGTGTTCCTCGGGTTTCTCATTATGCTTTTTGGGAAACTGGTCGAGGAACTTACGATCGGGGTGAAGAGATTCACCCCGCGTTTTCTTTTTTTTTCTTTGTCACTCTCGTCTTTGAACTGGCCTATTTTCAGAAAATATGTTTTGTGACAACCGAGATTCGATTTTACGCTAAGACTAATGTAGAACTACAATAAATATATCAAATTTGTATGTGGCTCAACTCAATCAAGAAAAAAAGCGATCCTTCAAATAATACTGCCAGTCAGCACCAAAGTATAAATCGTGCCTCAATTAAGCTGACCAAGACCTCCTCTCAATTTAACGAGGAGTTAACTGAGATGACAGAAATCTCCAAATCATCTTATCATTCAGCCAAAAATATGGAAAAACTCACTGTCATCATTGCGGCGCTGACGATCGCGTCTGTAGTCATTTCGCTAATGGGTTTAACCATTTCTTCAGTGAATGTGAGTTCCCTGTCATCTTCAGAATTAACAGTCAATATAGCTTGGGCACTTGGTGTTCTTGTTACCGTGATTTGTGTATTAATCGTAGCAATCGTTCTTGAGCGGGGGGAATATATGCCCAAAAATCCACATTTATCCAATATAAGACGATATAATAAATATTGCCGATCAAGATTTGGATCAAGTATCGTGATATATATTCTTCTTTATCTGTTTGGAATAATTTTTGCGTTCACGTCATTTATAACATGTATTACTGATGATTTTTCAGTAATCATGAGAACAAATTGGTTATGGGCCACAATTATATCTCTAGGATTATTAACCGGAATTATCCTTGGTATTTGGATTTATCATAAATATCGCCTTCATTTGATCTATTTTTCCGGATTAACACCGTTGATAATTACGTTACTCATATGGGGCGCATATACCAACCCCATTATTTCGGCGATTCAACACCCCTTGAACCAGATTTTACTAGTGTACTGGGTTTGTGTATGCTTGATAAGTATATACAAGAGAATTTCTATCAACTCTTTTTTTAACGAGAATCATTATTTATGAAGGATTGAATACATCCACACACCCTCTCATCCCCCCCCAAAAAAAAAGAAAATCACGATAAATCCCAATTATTCCTTGACGTTTTTTTTTTAATTTACACCCTGTTTTGAATCGTTTTCACTTGATAGATATTATAACAAAATGCAGCCAGCATATTTTTCACTCGCACTCTTTGCAGCGTTGTTACCTTCACCAACCCTGCATGAAAGATATTTTTGATCACTGCATAGGGTCTCTCCCCCTTTGATCTCTTTCTACTTATTCGCATATTTCTCAGTTTATCTCGTATCCCAATGGGATGTCCTCTCGCCCCTCGTTTCATTGTGGCACTATATCCCTTGCATTTTGCTCCCTGATATCCCCGATCCCGATAGACCACTTCTCCTTTTTCTGACAGATCCACCTGACTGTCATGAACATTTGCCGTGGTGGTTTCAATGCGTCGAATAAGATCATGCGTCGTATCCATGATGGTATGAAGTTTATAGCCATAGTGCATTTTGCCGTTCTTGGACATGATTTTTCCATCTTTATCCCGTCGTGTTTTTGCCTGATCTCCTCGCGGCGTGTCTTTCTTACAATGACCGGGTTCAGCATACACAAACGTTGCATCCTGAATCATACCTTGTTCAATTTTGAGACCTTTCAGGTCAAGTTGTCGCTGAAACTCCTGCCAAACCAATGTGTCAACGCCTGATTCGGACATGCGCTCCCGAAATAACCAGATCGTTGAATTGTCGGGTATTTTGTCAGGACACCCAAGGAAATTCCAAAAGGAGAGACGATCGTAGATTTCACGTTCAACGGCGAGATCAGATAGATTATACCAGACTTCCAGAAGCTGAATCTTGAACATGAGTATTACATCGACATTGGGGTGACCGCCTTTGCCGGATTTATTTGCATACATGGATTCAAGAAGAGGACGAAAAACATCCCAATCAAGTGTTTTACCAACATCGGAGAGACGGCCGCCAAGTTTTTAATAACGCTCTTGATATGCCTGGTTGAGACCAAAGCTGCTGAAAGTCCCCATACATACTACTCAACGTACGAAAAGAAAGTACTTTCTGTCGGAAAAAAGGTTGTTAGAAATTCTCTACAATTTAATAAAAAATTTCACGGTATTTCTTGATTCTAATTCCACACTTTATGATTGGTATGAATACAAATCCGACACATCCCATACCGGCATTATTGTGATCATAGATCCGCATCGTTTTGGGTATCTGGCTGACGATGGTGTCAAACGTCTGGCAAGACACTATATGAATGATCGCAAGCAGCCGTATCGTGTATATTTCTGCTTTAAAAAAGAACATGTACTAAATATTTTAGCAAAAGATACCGTTATTGATATCTTCATGTTTGGATATTTCCATGAGAAAGTGAAGCTAATCTATTCTGAAATAGATTACTCCAATTCCGGATTGGCTGATTCTAAATTTCATGGAAAAACATTTGATCAAATTCTCTATTCCAAGGAAAAAGTTACATCCCTCATTCATGATTGGGAAAAGAAACTGGATTCTTTGGAAGACTGAATCTCATCCCCGCACAAATTATTTTTTCAGCAGATCGGAAAACCTATTTTCAATCCAAAACCTTAGGATATTTCCACCGCGGGCCGCTCCACGCCGGAGTCGCGGCTCCACACTCCAATAAAAAAAAAAGATTCGGTTTTCCCTTCTTAAAATCAGAAGAGCACCTTTTCCTCCGCACCTTGTCCCCCTTTTTTCGTGGCCTTCGTGGTATAGCTGATGTGACGCCGCCTTGGTATGGTGGAGATTCAGCAGCAGGCGAGTCTGCGAATAAAATCTAGTATTCGCCCCCGATTCTCCCATCCCCTGATTTCCTTTCCTTTTTTCGCAGCATTAATGGACTAGCTGGCTCGAACGCCGCCATAACAAGGCGACGTCATAGCCAACTAGACCACGAATAAAAATCAGCAAATGCGATATCCCCACCGCGGGCCGACCCGCAAGTCTAACGACTTGGTCGCAAATCACAGATTTGCTCGCAAACATTCTGTTTGCTCAGCTAAAATCGCCGGCAATGCCGTCGATCCGCCTCCACGCCGGATCGTAACCTCAAACAATACTCCTAAAACCCGCTTCTCTCGAGCTCGTCGCCGATTCTTGCGAGCAGAAGTTTATCCCCGTCCAGTTTTGCGAGATCCTCCGCGGTCGTAAGATCGATAATCGCCCCCTCGATTTCCCCCTCCTCGAGACGGATCAGACCGAGACCGAGATAGGCAAGCGCCGACCAGTGGGGATCCTCCTTGCCGGCGGCACGTAAAATCTCCTCGAAATCCTCCCGTGCTTTTTCCAGATCGCCGGCCTGCAGAAAAAGATCCGCCCGGTTATACCGGATCGGATATGCGGCCGGCCGGCGGGAAAGAGCCCTTGTGTAATCCGAAATCGCCTCGTTTGCATCGCCGATCTCCTGATAGCAGACCCCCCGGTAATAATAATAATTCACATTATCCGGATTTTCCCGCAGCGCATCCGTAAAGTAGCCTGCTGCCCCGGAAAAATCCCGGCCCGCAAACAAAACCAGGCCCTGCCGGAAAAGATCTTTGTCGGTATTCATATCTTCCAGCCGGACAGCACCCCGCCAGCGATCCGCCGGACAAACGGATTTTCATCATTGAGCATCGGCGAAATCACCGGTTCGAGTTCCATGGTTCCGCAGCGTCCAAGCGACTTGACCGCCATGTACCGGACATGATCCTTCTCATCTTTGAGGAGCGGCTTCAAAAGCGGGATCCCTGCCGGCTCGCCCGTAAATCCGATGATCTCCGCCGCACGATACCTGAGCCGCCATTCGGGATCGTTCAACAGAGGGCTGACCGCCTCGATCGCCGCCGGACCCAGCTCCCCGAGTTTTTCCGCCGCGAGACGCCGGTCTTCCTTATCCTTCGAGCGAAGAAGGCTAAGATACTCTGGAGGTATTGATGTCATACGTAGATTGTACGAATCAAATTATATTTCACACTTTCGATATTTATCATACGAAGTTACAGCCGCAGACTTCACTAATATTACGAGTAAGGATGATTAGTCATACTAATTTATGTGGATACATAACCAACCAAAAACATATGAGTGCAAAAGGTCTCCTGCTGGTAGGTCATGGGAGCCGGCTCCAGTACAATAAGGAGCTGATCACGACCACCGCGAAGATGATGGAGGAAAACGGCGGCGGATATCTGATCAAATCCTGTTTCCTCGAATACAGTAATCCGACCGTTGCCGAAGGTCTGGATCTTATGAGGGCCAAGGATCTGGAGATATTGATCGTTGTCCCGCTGTTTCTCGCAAAAGGAATCCATATTCTGCGCGACATTCCAAAGATCCTCGGGCTTGAAGCCGGGAAAAAACGCGGGACCTTCACCCTATCTGAAGGGCGCGTCATCCCTCTCGTATATGCCGAACCGATCGGGATCGACCCGCTGTTAGCAGAACTGATGCTGAAAAATGCGGCCAGCGCCCTGGAAATTCCGGAGTGGGCATGAAAGTCCTGGTTCTCGATACGATACACGGCGGCACGATCCTCGCAGAAGCCCTTCTTCGAAACGGCGACGATGTGGATGCATTGGATGTCTACCGAGGCGTCGGTCTTACGCCCGAAGAAGCCGCATCGCGTCATTACGATCTGATCACATCCCCGGTCCATCTCGATCCGGCATATCCCCTCCTCAATACAACGACCCCGGTCATATCCCACCATGAAATGACCCGCCGCCTCGCAGGCCCTCTGCCGGAGACCGTGATCGAAGTGACCGGCGCGAGAGGAAAAACCACCACCTCTTTTGCGATCGCTTCTCTTTTTACAACGAAAGGCGTGCTCCACACCAGCCGCGGCACCTATGTGTATCCGGAAGGGACCGTCCTCTGGAAAAAGAGCATCACGCCGGCATCGGTTCTGCTCGCCGCCGGGGGAGCGAAAACCCGCGGAGCCGAGTGGCTCGTTGCCGAAGTCTCTGCAGGCGTTACCGGGATCGGGACGCTCGGCGTTCTGACCTCTGCCGACGATTATCCAATCGCCGCAGGAAAGAAGAGCGCCCTTGCAGCAAAACTCGAATCGCTTGCAAAATGCAAAACCATGCTTGTCCCGCGGGGCGTTCCCCTGCAGGACGGCTGGCATGTTATCGACGATCTCGTATCCGTCGAAGGAGATGTGCTTTCCTTCGAGGGCGGGTCGTTCAAAAATCCCCTTCTTACACTTGCCGGATACCGCGAGCCGCTCAAATGCGCCGCGGCCGCCGGTCTTCTGCTCGGCCTGGATCCCGCCCGACTTGCCGGATTTGCCGCGATCGAAGGAAGGATGCAGTATTATCTCGAAGACGGCGTGCCGTTCCTCGACAACGCAAACAGCGGAACGACCCGGGAGACCACGCTTGATGCGGCCGCATATCTCCGCCGGCTTGTTCCGGGCAAAGAGATCGTTCTTGTGATCGGCGAGGAGCATAAGGCGGTCTGCGAAGGATTTCAGGATGACGGGATCCGCCAGACGATCGAAGATATCGCCCCGATCCAGACGATTTCCGTGAGCAAAAAAGGCGGTCTGAACTTCGCGGCCTCGAAGGCACAGGCTCTTTCGTTTGCAAAAGAACACAACGCGGCGGTTCTGCTCGCCGTAAAAACCTGGAGGTAAAAATGCGCTATGTTCAGCCGCGTCCAAGCTCGATTGTTGCCGCCCTCTATACCCTTCGGGATTTAAACGTCGATCTCGCGATACTGCACGGCCCTTCAGGCTGTTCATTCAAACACGCCCGACTCTTAGAAGAGGACGGGATCCGCGTTCTGACGACCTCGCTTGGAGATGAGGAGTTCATCTTCGGCGGGCAGAAGATCCTCGAAGATGTGCTCCAGTATGCGGAAAAGGAGTTTTCTCCCCGCCGTATCGCTGTTGTCGGGACATGCGTTTCGATGATCATCGGCGAGGATCTCGATGCCGCGATCGAAGCGTCCGGCATCACGACCCCTGCGATCGGAGTGTCGATCCACGCAGGATTTCGCGAGAACATCGACGGGGTCATAGCCACGCTCGAGCCGGCGGCAAAGATCGGCTGGATCTCCGAAGAGGAGTTCGAGCGGCAGAAACTGGTCCTTGCCTCGGCGAACAGAACCGAGCGGGAACGCGGAGCTGCCTGTAAAACCTACATTGCCCCTTCCCGCGGCGATCTGAAGCATGTTGCCGCCGCCGAACTCGCAGAGCTTCTTCGTTCCGGCAAAAAAGGCATGGCGATCATGAACGCAAAGAAAGAGACGGCGTATATGTTCGCCGATCATCTCTGCGCCGTGCATGAATGTGCGCCGGACGCGAACGTTACCTTTGTCGCAAACCTCGAAGCCCGCGGTCTGCCGAAAGTGAGAGGGGACGCCGCCGTGATCCTTGCCGAACTCAATGAACGCGGCATCCATCCCGAACTCATCGGAGCTCTTGACGAGTACGGCGGAAACGGTCCGCGAATCGCAGAAAGGATCGCCGAGGTCAAACCGGATTTCCTCCTGCTCGTTGGTGTCCCCCATGCGGTTTCGCCCGAAGCTCTTGCCGGGATCAAAGTATTCTCCGTCACAAACGGACCGCGGCAGGTCCTGCCCTTAAAAGAGCAGGGACATGCCCATGTCATGGTCGAGGTTGATCTTCATCCAAAGACGCTTGGCGTCCACAATATCGTCGAAAGCGAGTTCGGAGCCGTTCTGCGGAGCATGTGATGAAGTCGTTTTTGATCTCGGGAGACCGTTCCGGAGCCGGAAAAACCAGCATTACGCTCGGCCTTGCCGGCCTTCTTGCAAAGGACGCGGTCGTCCAGACCTACAAGGTCGCGATGGACTACATCGACACCTCCTATCTCTCGGGAGTCACCGTCCGTCCGTCCTACAATCTGGACACCTTCGTCCAGACCGATGAAGAGCTCGCCGGTCTTTTCTCATACGGGGCGGATGGTGCCGACATAGGGATCGTCGAAGGGGTCCGCGGACTCTACGAGGGCCGCGATTCGTTCACCGACGTCGGCAGTACCGCCGCGATCGCCAAACGCTTCTCTCTCCCGACGATACTCGTGATCGATGCACGCAGCATCACCCGGTCTGCGGCCGCTCTCGTAAAGGGATTTCAGGCGTTCGATCCCGACGTCAGGATCAAAGGCGTGATCCTCAACAATACCGGCGGCGGGCACCACGTGACCAAGGCGACCGAGGCGATCGAACATTACTGCTGGATCCCCGTTCTCGGCGCAGTCCCCCGAAGCCCGGAGATGGATCTATCCATGCGGCATCTCGGCCTCGTTCCGTTCGTGGAGGGCATGCGGGATCCGGGTTTTGCAAAGACGATCGAAGGCATCATCCGGCATGTCGGGGCCCACGTGGATCTCGACGCGATAAAAGCCCTCGCAGAAGACGTAACGCCGCAGCCAAATAACATCACCGCGTCCCTTGCCTCCCGTCCGGCGGCATCGCGAACGGTCGCGGTCGCCTTCGACGAAGCGTTCACCTTCTACTATGGGGAGCTTGAGGCGGTTTTGAAAAGTCAGGGCTGCGATGTCGTGAGATTCAGCCCGCTCAATGACACGTTGCCGGAAGCCGACGGGTATATCTTCGGCGGCGGATACCCCGAGATGTTTGCAGAAGAGCTGTCAAAGAATGTTTTGATGCGGGAAGCGGTCTATGCAAAAGCAAAGGCAGGGGTCCCGATCTATGCGGAGTGCGGAGGTCTGATGTATCTCACCCGGTCGATCACCCTGAAAAAAGGCTGGCTGGGAAGAGAAGAAGACGCAACGTATCCTATGTGCGGGGTTTTTGCCGGAGACACCGTCATGCCTGCCGGAAAGACCCTGAGATATGTGGAAGGGACCGCCGTTCTTGCCGGTAAAACCTATCCCTTCAAGGGACACGAGTTCCATTACAGCGGCGTTTCGATGGATCCGGGCACCCGATTTACCTACACGCTTTCGCGGGGGACGGGCATAATCGACGGAAAAGACGGCGCAGTTTTCAACAATACACTCGGCTCCTACACCCATCTCATGCCTGTCTCGGCGAGAGGCATCCTGGCGGAAATATTCGGTGAAGAGCGTGGAAAACAGTACATTAAAGCAGATTCCCCGCAGACGTTATAGTATGATCCCTCTGTTCCTCGACCTGTCAGAGTCCCGCGTCCTTGTGTTCGGCGCAGGGAGCGTGGGTGTTCGAAAAGCCCGCCATTTCGCGTCGGCTTTCAGGCTGACCATCGTTGCCGAGGATCTCTCTCCCGAGATCTTTTCCTTTACCAATGCATCCGTCAAGCAGCTGGCAATCGAAGATATGGAGACCGAGGATCTCGAGAAACTGATCGGCCGCCACGACATCGTGATTGCCGCCCTTTCTGATGAAAAAGAGAACGAGCGGCTTTGCGC
The DNA here is from genome assembly GCA_965228205.1 of Methanocorpusculum sp. Lineage (GTDB taxonomy): Archaea > Halobacteriota > Methanomicrobia > Methanomicrobiales > Methanocorpusculaceae > Methanocorpusculum. The sequence goes on from OZ245799.1 coordinate 84,026, forward strand.
CATCGCAAAAGCAGCCGGAAAGCTCTACAACAATGCGACCGGAGAGGGGAACATCCGCATCCCGTCGGTTGTTTCCGGGGCCGAGTATCAGATCGCCGTCACGACCGAAAAATCGGCACCGGCAGTCCCGGCATTTATCCGGTCCTTTCTGGAGGAAAACCTTCCCTGGCTGGACAATATGGTGCTTCTCCAAAACGCACTTCGCGAAGAGCTGAAAACAACGATCCCCGACCAGGCTAGGAGGGCAGAGATCCTCCGCGCCGTGATCGGCGATGCGGAGATACAAAACGCCTGTATATCCGGCGTTCCCTCAACCGAGATCTGTAAAAAATATCTATGACCCGCACACTTCTTACCGACATCGCGGTGGCGACCGCAGATCACAGTAAATACGGCGAGGAGGTCCTCGGCCATTTCAGGTTCAAAGACGAGCCCGCCTTTTTCGAGAAAGCTTCGAAGATATTTCCCGGCGTGGTCCTTCTTGAGACCTGCAACAGGGTCGAGATCCTGGTACACGGGAGCGCCAAGCAACTGAGGGATTTCCTTCACGGCGAACAGAGGTTCGGGTTCGATATCCTCGAAGGCGAAGCTGCCCTCATGCATCTCCTGGAACTCGCCGCCGGGACGAAGTCGATGATCATCGGCGAGGATCAAATCCTCGGACAGATGCGGCGCTCGCTTTTACTTGCCGAGTCGCACGACACCAACGACGTCATCACCGATGTGTGTCTGAACACCGCGATCCGGGAAGGCGTGTCGATCCGGCAGAAGACCTCCATCAACAAAGGGGCGGTATCCATCGGTTCGGCCGCGGTTCTTCTTGCCGAGGAGCTGATGGGTGATCTCGACGGGAAAAACATCCTGGTCGTCGGCGGCGGCGAGATGGGGACACTCGTTGCCCGGGCCCTCTGCGAGAAAAATCTCCGGGCGATCTATGTCACGAACCGGTCCTTTGACCGGGCCGTCCTTCTCGCAGAAGAGATCAAAGGCCGGGCGATGCGGCTCGATCAGCTGTATCCCTGCATCGCTCTTTCAGACGTCGTGATCTCCTGCACGGGAGCTCCGCATTTGATCATCCACGCAGACGAACTTGCCGAAACGATGAACGAGAGGTTCTGGCCGCTCGATCCCGAGCCGCGGCATCTTCTTTTGATCGACATTGCCCAGCCGCGGGACATCGACGACGCCTGCCGGGACGTTCCCGGCGTCTCGCTGAAAACGCTCGACGATCTGAAAAGCATCTCGGAAAAGAATCTTGCCGCACGAAAGACCGAGTGCGAGCATGCGGACGTCCTTGTCAAAGCCGCACTCCCGGAGTTCATCAAGGCCTTCAACCGTGCGGCATCCGGCGATCTGACGAAGAATCTCTACACGTGGGCGGAGGAGATCCGTCAGCGTGAAAAGAACAAGGCGCTTTCCCGTCTCCGGGACGCCGATCCCTATCTTGAATCGGTGATCGACGACTTAACAAGCGCTCTTACGAAAAAACTGCTCGATGATGCGGCGAAAAGCATTCGGGCGAGCGCAGAATGTACCGAAACACAGACCGCAGAAATCCTCCTTAAAGCAATAATTTCAGGTGAAGTATCATGTATCCGCAGATCAGAATGAGAAGACTCCGACAGAATATCCTTCAGCCGATGTTCAAGGAAACGAGACTCGTAAAAGATGAACTGATCATGCCGCTCTTTTTCGACGAGAAAGCGGTAAAGCCGGTTCCGATCGCCTCCATGCCCGGCCAGTTCCGGCACCCCCTCTCCTGTGCCGAAGAGGTCGCAGAAGAGATGAAGGCCGCAGGTCTTCGCGCCGTTCTTTTGTTCGGGATCCCAAAATGCAAGGACACGGAAGCTTCCGGTGCATTTGCCGAAAACGGCATCGTTCAGGAAGCAACACGACGGATCAAAGCCGCCGTGCCGGATCTCATCGTCATCACCGACACCTGTGCCTGCGAATACACTTCGCACGGACACTGCGGGATTTTATGCGGAAAAGAGCTGGACAACGACACTTCACTTCTCTTGATGGAGAAGATCGCGGTCAGTCAGGCAGTGGCAGGCGCCGACATGATTGCCCCGTCCTGCATGCTGGACGGTCAGGTCACGGCGATCCGGGAGGCTCTGGACGAGGCGGGTTTTTCCAATACTCCGATCATGTCCTACTCGACCAAATTCGCGTCAGCCCTCTACGGCCCGTTCCGTGAAGCCGCCGATTCGGGTTTCTCGTTTGGAGACCGGACCAGTTATCAGATGAGCCCGGCAAACCGCAGGGAGGCGATCCGCGAATCCTATCTCGACGAGATGGAGGGAGCCGACATCCTGATGGTAAAACCCGCAGGATTCTATCTCGATGTCCTCCGCGATGTGCGGGAGTCGACGGATCTGCCGCTCGCCGCCTATCAGGTCTCGGGCGAGTATTCGATGATCAAGGCTGCCGGGATAAACGGCTGGATCGATGAAAAGAAGATCATGATGGAGTCGCTTCTTGCTATCAAACGGGCAGGTGCCGACTTGATCATCACCTATTTTGCAAAAGAGGCCGCGGAGATGCTGCCATGAAGAGTGAAGAGTTATTTACCACAGCAAAGACCTGCCTTCCGGGCGGTGTCTCAAGTCCGGTGCGGGCAATCAAACCCTATCCGTTTTATGTAAAATCCGCCAAAGGCGCAATTCTTGAAACAGAAGACGGGGAATCACTCGTCGACTGCTGTATGGGATACGGACCCCTGCTTCTCGGCCACGCACATCCAACTATTCAAAAGGCGATCGAGGCACAGCTGGATGCCGGCTGGCTCTACGGCACGCCGACGAAGCTCGAGATCGATCTTGCCCAGAGGATCTGCCGCGATCACGAATCGATCGAGATGCTGAGATTCGTTTCGACCGGTCTCGAGGCCACACTCGCCGCGATCCGGGTTGCACGCGGATTCATCGGCAAATGCGAGATCGTGAAGCTCGAAGGCGGGTTCCACGGAGCCCATGACGCGGTCTTGATCGCCGCAGGAAGCGGGGCGACCACGCACGGAATGCCCGACTCGCTCGGCGTCCCCCCGTCCTTTGCCGCCCAGACCCGGCAGGTCCCCTACAATGATCCCGAAGCCCTTGAAGAACTGCTTTCAAAGGACAAAGAAATCGCCGCATTCATCCTCGAACCGGTGATGGGAAACGTCGGCCCGGTTCTCCCGGATGACGGCTACCTCTCCGCGGTCCGCGAGATCACGAAAGCTCATGACGTTCTCCTTATCTTCGACGAGGTCATCACCGGATACCGGCTCGGTATCGGCGGAGCACAGAAAAAATACGGCATAAAACCCGATCTCACCACGCTTGGAAAGATCACCGGCGGCGGTCTCCCGATCGGCGTGTTCGGCGGCAGACGCGACATCATGGAGCTCGTTTCGCCCTCGGGCGGCGTCTACAACGCCGGAACCTTCAACGGCAATCCCCTTTCGATGGCGGCAGGCATCGCAACAAACGCCTACCTCCACGAAAATGAGGGACTCTACGCAAAGCTCGACGAAAAGACTCGGGCGATCGAAGAGTCTCTGCCGGCGAATGCCTCCGGCTCGTTTGTCAGACTCGGATCACTCTTCAAGTACTTCTTCAGAAGCACGGCTCCAAGAAGCTACCTCGAGGCAAAGCAGTCGGACACCGCCGCGTTCCGCGTCTTTTTTGAGAAAGCGCTCAAAGACGGCGTCTTTATCCCGCCGTCGCAGTTCGAGACCAACTTCCTCTCGACCGCCCACGACGCATCCTCGATGGAGAAAATCATCTCGGTATATCAGCATGTCTAAAATTCGGATCGGCACACGGGTCAGCAAACTTGCCCTCGCACAAACAAAAAAGGTCATCGGTCTTCTCAAAGAGAACGGTATCGAAGCTGAGTATGTTATCATCAAAACGACCGGCGACAAGGTCACGGACCGGGGTCTTCATCTGATCGGCGGCTTTGGGATGTTCGTTCGCGAACTCGACAATGCAATTCTCCGGGGCGAGATCGACTGCGCTGTCCACAGTATGAAAGACATCCCTGCCGAACGGCCGGAAGGTCTTTTGACGGTCGCCGTTTTGAAGCGGGATCCGCCGTATGATTTTCTGGTGATGGAAGGCAAAGTAGAGGATCTGATGGTGATCGGGACCTCGAGTCTTCGCAGAAAAGCCCAGCTTCTCCGGTATTTCCACAACTGTCCGGCAGTCAGGGTCGAGATGCTCCGCGGAAATCTGGATACGCGGCTTGCCAAACTCGACGACGGGCTGTATGACGGGATCATGGTCGCGGAGGCGGGACTCATGCGGCTGGACTACAAGCGAAACGGGGTCAGACTCCCGCCGGATATGTTCGTTCCGGCGGCAAATCAGGGAACGGTCGCGGTCGTCAGCCGGGACACGCCCGAACTTCGGGCAGCTTTTGCCCCTCTGAACGATCTGCAGTCGGCTCTGGACTGCGCGATCGAGCGGATCGTGATGGAGGAGGTCGGCGGGGGATGTTTTACCCCGATGGGGATCTTCTGCGAGAACCAGCACCTCACGGCAGAAGTGCTCTCGCTTGACGGGACCCGTGCCGAGCGGATCACTGCGGAAGTAATCGATTTAGAGGGAGCGAGACTTGCCGGGATCAGGCTGCGGACCGTGGCCGCCGAACTGATCGCCGAGGCGAAGCTTGCTCTCGGCGAGCCGACCGGAAAAACCGGGAAGGTGTATCTCGTGGGTTCCGGTCCGGGAGGTCTTGGACTTCTGACGTTCCGCGCCCGCGAGCTGATCGATTCGGCGGACGTGATCATGTATGATCAGCTGCCGGGCAACGAGATCATTGCCTCTCTGCCAGAACGTGCCGAGAAGATCGATGTTGGAAAATACGGCGGTCATCACACGATGAAACAGGAGGATATCGAGAAACTGCTCGTCGAAAAGGCACGGGCAGGCGGGATCATCGTCCGGCTGAAAGGCGGCGATCCGTTTTTGTTCGGCCGCGGCGGCGAGGAGATGGAGGTTCTGCGCGAGCACAACATCCCCTGTGAAGCGATTCCGGGGGTCACGAGCGGCATCGCGGTGCCTGAATGCGTCGGGATCCCAGTCACCCACCGGGATTTTGCAAGCCAGGTGACCTTTGTTACGGGCCATGAAAATCCGGAAAAGGAGGTTTCGTCGATCGACTGGAAGTGGCTGGCCGGAAGTCCCGGAACGATCGTGATCTACATGGGCGTGAAAAATCTCGGCAGGATCGCGGAACTGTTGATCGAAAACGGCCGTGATCAGCAAACGAAAATCGCGGTGATCGAACGGGGATTCCGCCCGGATCAGCGGGTGACCTGCGCCACGCTTGAAACGATCGGCGAGGTGGCCGCCCGGGTCGGGATGAAGCCGCCGGCTATCATCGTGATCGGCGAAGTAGTCGGTCTGTATAGAGAATCTCAGTAAATTAGTTACTTAATCAAAACATAAACAAAATAACCAAAGAGAAGTAAAGCAGCTATCACTAGGCAGAACATAAAGAGTTCTATGTTAATAAATAACGTGCCAAGTAATCCTAATATTAATAATAGGATACAAATTGGAATTATTACTTTCAGATTCACAATTAACCCTTAGAAATAATAGTATATACACGCTTGTATAGATAGTGAAATATAAGATGTGAGAATTTCTATCAACTCTTTTTTTAACGAGAATCATTATTTATGAAGGATTGAATACATCCCCACACCCTCTCATCCCCCCCCAAAAAAAAGAAAATCACGATAAATCCCAATTATTCCTTGACGTTTTTTTTAATTTACACCCTGTTTTGAATCGTTTTCACTTGATAGATATTATAACAAAATGCAGCCAGCATATTTTTCACTCGCACTCTTTGCAGCGTTGTTACCTTCACCAACCCTGCATGAAAGATATTTTTGATCACTGCATAGGGTCTCTCCCCCTTTGATCTCTTTCTACTTATTCGCATATTTCTCAGTTTATCTCGTATCCCAATGGGATGTCCTCTCACCCCTCGTTTCATTGTGGCACTATATCCCTTGCATTTTGCTCCATGATATCCCCGATCCCGATAGACCACTTCTCCTTTTTCTGACATATCCACCTGCCTGTCATGAACATTTGCCGTTGTGGTTTCAATGCGTCGAATAAGATCATGCGTCTTATCCATGATGGTATGCAGTTTATAGCCATAGTGCATTTTGCCGTTCTTGGACATGATTTTTCCATCTTTATCCCGTCGTGTTTTTGCCTGCTCTCCTCGCGGCGTGTCTTTCTTACAATGACCGGGTTCAGCATACACAAACGTTGCATCCTGAATCATACCTTGTTCAATTTTGAGACCTTTCAGGTCAAGTTGTCGCTGAAACTCCTGCCAAACCAATGTGTCAACGCCTGATTCGGACATGCGCTCCCGAAATAACCAGATCGTTGAATTGTCGGGTATTTTGTCAGGACACCCAAGGAAATGCCAAAAGGAGAGACGATCGTAGATTTCACGTTCAACGGCGAGATCAGATAGATTATACCAGACTTCCAGAAGCTGAATCTTGAACATGAGTATTACATCGACATTGGGGTGACCGCCTTTGCCGGATTTATTTGCATACATGGATTCAAGAAGAGGACGAAAAACATCCCAATCAAGTGTTTTACCAACATCGGAGAGACGGTCGCCAAGTTTTTAATAACGCTCGTGATATGCCTGGTTGAGACCAAAGCTGCTGAAAGTCCCCATACATACTACTCAACGTACGAAAAGAAAGTACTTTCTGTCGGAAAAAAAAGGTTGTTAGAAATTCTCATATCTTTCATGCAAGGTTGGTGAAGGTAACAACGCTGCAAAGAGTGCGAGTGAAAAATATGCTGGCTGCATTTTGTTATAATATCTATCAAGTGAAAACGATTCAAAACAGGGTGTAAATTAAAAAAAAACGTCAAGGAATAATTGGGATTTATCGTGATTTTCTTTTTTTTGGGGGGGGATGAGAGGGTGTGGGGATGTAACCTATCTTCCTTAAATCATGATTCACGTTAAAAATGGGTTAATATAAATTCTCATCAATTAAATTTACGTGGGGATATTGTGATTGGCAGGGAACCAATAACAATTTCAACAGATCTGGATGTTCTTGTTCTAAACACTGGAAACGGCGGGTTGTCGGAAGTAACATTGTCTCGTGCTCCAAATTATGAAGGTTCTCTCTTGGTGATTCAATCTGGTGCAGATGTTTCATGGGCAGCTGGTAATAACCTTATATTAGATGGAATGTGGCACGGCGAAGCACCACTTTTGGTGATAGAAGATGACGCCTCCTTCGCAGTTCATTATATAACTATGGTTAATTATACTAATCCTAATGGAAATGGTGGGGGAATATATAATTCTGGTACCTTTACTGCTAGTTCACCAGTTACAATTTCAGGGAATACCGCTAAAAACGGTGCTGGTCTCTATAATGTCGGAGCAATCTCATTTTCTTCGAACAATATAATCCAGGATAACATAGCTTCAGAAAATGGGAGAGGTGTTTACAATGCGGCGCCGTTCTCTGTGGAAATTAAAGGTCCTGTAACTCACAATACTGCAAAATATGGTGGGGGTATATAATACAGGTACATACACGTTTTCTTGGACATCTACTGTTACAAATAATGAGGCTCAGTATGGTGGTGGAATCTATAATGTGGGTACAGTGCCAACATATGGCGGAAGTGTCTCTGATAATACAGCCATAATTCAGGGTGGTGGACTTTACAATACTGGCTCATTTACGTTAGGTGGAGGAAGCTCTATTACAGGTAACACAGCTCCACTTGATCCTGATCGTTATGATAGTAGCTGATAATAATCCGTGGAACAGATAGTATCACTCCACTTAAAACCAATCTGGGATTGTGGTGTAATCTGATATTAATTTATGTAGTGATGTGTATTTCCCAATGGGCTACTTTTTTAACTCTACACTCCAAAATAATTAAGGTTTAGATAACTCGTATGAGCAGGGAGAACACTATGAAAAAACTCAATATTACCGACACAACGCTCCGTGACGCTCATCAGTCACTAGCGGCAACCCGTATGCGGACCGAAGACATGCTCGCACTTGCCCGCGAGATGGAAAAAGCCGGCTTCTGGTCCGTTGAAGCCTGGGGCGGGGCGACCTTTGACACCTGTATCCGGTATCTGAACGATGATCCGTGGGACCGTCTCAGAACACTTCGGGAAATCTTTGTCAAGACGCCGATCCAGATGCTCCTTCGAGGACAAAATCTCGTCGGCTACCGTCATTACCCGGATGATGTCGTCGATAAATTCGTCTCTTTTGCCTCGGAAAACGGCGTTCGCGTCTTTCGGATTTTCGACGCTTTGAACGATATCAGAAATATGGAGAGGGCCATGAAGGCCGTCATCGATACCGGAAATCACCTTCAGGGCACTATATCATATACTACCAGCCCGGTCCACAGCATCGAAGGTTTCGTTACGATGGCCGAGGAACTCTATGGTCTTGGCTGCAACTCGATCTGCATCAAAGACATGGCCGGACTCATTATGCCCGAGGATGCCCGTGAACTCATCACCGGCATCAAAGACAGACTCGACATCCCGGTCTGTCTCCACAGCCACTCGACAAGCGGCATTGCCCCCATGAGTTATCAGGCGGCCATCGAAGCAGGCGTCGATATCCTCGACACTGCCATGTCTCCTTTTGCCGGAGGAACAAGCCAGCCCGCAACGGAAAGCATCGTGGCCTCTCTTGTCGGCACTCCACGCGACACACAGATCTCTCTTTCCACTCTTCGTTCGATCAAAGGTGCAGCGGCAAACATCAGAGGAAAATACGACTGCCTGATCGACCCGATCAGTGTCCGTATCGACAGCGATGTGCTGACCTATCAGCTTCCGGGCGGCATGATCTCCAACCTTGTCTCCCAGCTGAAAGAGCAGAACGCTCTGGAAAAAATGGAAGACGTCCTTCTCGAGATCCCCAAGGTCAGAGAAGATCTCGGCTATCCTCCTCTCGTAACGCCGACCTCCCAGATCGTCGGGACCCAGGCCGTGCTGAATGTTATGATGGGAGGACGCTACAAGACCGTCACCAACGAAGTCCGCGATTATCTCAAAGGACTGTATGGAAAGAGCCCCAAACCGCTCGACGATGCTCTGGTCACCTCGATCATCGGTGATACTCCGAGAATCTCCTGCAGACCTGCAGATACTCTCGAACCGATCTATGCAAAGATGAAAGCCGACGCAGAATCGCAGGGTCTCGTCAAAAAAGAAGAAGATGTCCTCACCTACATCCTCTATCCGGCCATTGCCCCGGCCTTCCTGAAAGGCGAGAAAAAAGCTGAAGAATTCCCGGTAGTTCCGACCTCGGTCGGCGGCATTGCCCCGGCGGATTACGGCATCCCCAGATCCATGGAAGTCGAAGTCGACGGCGAGATTTATGCCGTCCGCATCCTCTCCGTCGAAGGAGAAGCCGTCGTCAGTTCCGTGAAGTCTGCCGAGACCCGGCCCCGCGGCGATGTTCCCGGTGGCGTCAAGAGCAGTATTCAGGGCATGGTCCTCGACATCAAAGTTCAGGCAGGCCAGAAAGTATCTGCCGGCGAGACCCTCCTCGTTCTCGAAGCGATGAAAATGGAGAATCCGATCGTCAGTCCGATCGACGGTACGGTCACCGAGATCTTCGTCGAGAACGGAGCAGTCGTCCAGAGCGGCGATGTTTTAGTGGTGGTGCAATGAGTAAAAACGAATACTTTGACAAAGTATTGGTTGCGAACAGGGGAGAGATCGCCATTCGCGTTATGCGTGCATGCCGTGAAATGGGTATCGAAACGGTCGCCGTTTACTCGGAAGCCGACGCAAATGCATTACACGTGAAGTATGCCGACGAGGCTTTTCTCATCGGAGCCGCCCACCCGACGAAAAGCTACCTCAATATGGATCGGATCCTCGATGTCGCCGAGATGGCGGGCGCCGATGCGATCCACCCGGGATACGGCTTTCTTGCAGAAAAAGCAGCATTTTCCGCAGCAGTAAAAAAAGCCGGATTCACGTTTATCGGGCCGTCGGAAGCGACCATCAAAATGATGGGTTCCAAACTCGACTCCAAGCAGGCGATGCATGATGCCGGGGTCCCGGTTCTTCCCTGGACCCAGAGCACCGATCATGATGAGGCAAAAGCATTTGCCGAATCGATCGGTTACCCCATGATCGTCAAAGCGTCCGCCGGTGGAGGGGGTATTGGTATGACGATCTTCAACAACGAAGCCGAACTCGACGAAGCGATCGCAAAATCCAGCAGGACGGCGGCTTCGGCATTCGGCGACTCGACGGTTTTCATTGAAAAGTATCTGGCAAAGCCCAGACACATCGAGGTCCAGGTCTTCGCCGACTCAAAGGGCGACGTGATCCACATGTACGAACGCGAGTGTTCGATCCAGAGACGTCACCAGAAACTCATAGAAGAGGCGCCGTGCCCCATCATGACCGATGAACTCCGGGAACGAATGACCCAGTCTGCGATGACGGTTGCGAAAACCTGCAATTATGAAAACGCCGGGACCGTCGAGTTCCTGTATGATTCGGGAAATTACTACTTCATGGAGATGAACACCCGTCTGCAGGTCGAACACACCGTGACTGAGCTGATCACCGGACTGGATATGGTCAGAATGCAGATTCAGGTCGCAGCCGGCGAACCTCTCCCGTATGCGCAGGATCAGATCACCTGCCGTGGACACGCGATCGAGTGCCGGGTGAATGCCGAGGATCCGATGAACAACTTCCAGGCCGATGCGGGAAAAATCAGCTACTACCGGTCTCCGGGAGGTCCGGGTATCAGGATCGATAGCTGCATCCATGCAGGCTATTCGATCCCGCCGCTGTATGACTCGATGATCGCCAAACTCTGTGCACGGGCGATGACCCGTGAAGAGACCGTTGCGAGAATGCGCCGCGCCCTCACGGAATACGTCATCATCGGCGTAAAAACGACACTCCCTCTTCATTACGCGGTCATGAACAATCCGGAGTTTATTGCGGGACGCACCCACACCCATTTCCTGCAGGATCCGGAGATCACCAAATCGCTTGCACGGTATATGCGGGAGAGCGAGACCCGGATGAACCAGCTGGGAGATTCGCTGCGTCCCGGAAAAGAGAAAACCATCGCCGTTACGACGGCAGTGAGCGCGTATATGAGTGCTCTTGCCGCGAAAAACGGCCAGAAAAAAGAATAATTTGAGAATTTCTAACAACCTTTTTTTTCCGACAGAAAGTACTTTCTTTTCGTACGTTGAGTAGTATGTATGGGGACTTTCAGCAGCTTTGGTCTCAACCAGGCATATCACGAGCGTTATGAAAAACTTGGCGACCGCCTCTCCGATGTTGGTAAAACACTTGATTGAGATGTTTTTCGTCCTCTTCTTGAATCCATGTATACAAATAAATCCGGCAAAGGCGGTCACCCCAATGTCGATGTAATACTCATGTTCAAGATTCAGCTTCTGGAAGTCTGGTATAATCTATCTGATCTCGCCGTTGAACGTGAAATCTACGATCGTCTCTCCTTTTGGCATTTCCTTGGGTGTCCTGACAAAATACCCGACAATTCAACGATCTGGTTATTTCGGGAGCGCATGTCCGAATCAGGCGTTGACACATTGGTTTGGCAGGAGTTTCAGCGACAACTTGACCTGAAAGGTCTCAAAATTGAACAAGGTATGATTCAGGATGCAACGTTTGTGTATGCTGAACCCGGTCATTGTAAGAAAGACACGCCGCGAGGAGAGCAGGCAAAAACACGACGGGATAAAGATGGAAAAATCATGTCCAAGAACGGCAAAATGCACTATGGCTATAAACTGCATACCATCATGGATAAGACGCATGATCTTATTCGACGCATTGAAACCACAACGGCAAATGTTCATGACAGTCAGGTGGATCTGTCAGAAAAAGGAGAAGTGGTCTATCGGGATCGGGGATATCAGGGAGCAAAATGCAAGGGATATAGTGCCACAATGAAACGAGGGGCGAGAGGACATCCCATTGGGATACGAGATAAACTGAGAAATATGCGAATAAGTAGAAATAGATCAAAGGGGGAGAGACCCTATGCAGCGATCAAAAATATCTTTCATGCAGGGTTGGTGAAGGTAACAACGCTGCAAAGAGTGCGAGTGAAAAATATGCTGGCTGCATTTTGTTATAATATCTATCAAGTGAAAACGATTCAAAACAGGGTGTAAATTAAAAAAAACGTCAAGGAATAATTGGGATTTATCGTGATTTTCTTTTTTTTTGGGGGGGGGGGATGAGAGGGTGTGGGGATGTAACCTATCTTCCTTAAATCATGATTCGCGTTAAAAAATGGGTTAATAGAAATTCTCAATTCTCTTATTTTATGTACAGTACAGACGAGAGAGAGAGAAGAATCAAAATACAAAAATGAAAATTACTCCTATATAAATTACTACGTCAGTAGGTAGGTAGTTTTTCCAGGGGTATCGTTTTTTCCAGGCGCCTCCCTATCAATTTATATATAATGAACGAATGAAATCAAAAATACGCCGAATCCTGTCGATTTACCATTCAGACCACTGAAAATCATCACAAAAATTTGCTCGAAAATGGTGTTCGAAGAGCAAAAATGGAATCGAAACACCTATTTGCGAGTGGAAGCGGGGACCTTTAGGTCCCTTAGCCGAGCAAGGCTTTGCCTTGCGACCAAATATTTGATTTGCGACTGGGCGAGAATTGTCCTGGGAACGATCCATATATTCCCGAATTGGATTAAGGATAATACCCCGTAAGCTCTATTAGAATCCTGCAAACAAGAAAAAAAACGTAATCAGGTCAGGTAAACTTAATGGTAGTCAGCTTGAGAAGCTGCGTCCTGCCGTCTGAAAAAACACCGCGAATGGCAATATCCCGTACACCTGTTACGCCGGCGCAGGCCTCGGTAAAGTACACTTCTCCAGTCCCGGAATCAGGTACCGGCTGCAGACTGACGGATTTCGGCAGCGAGACACCTTCGATCTCCAGCGAAACCATCGTAAGTTCGTCAACTCTGCGTCCTTCATAGATCGTGACGATCACATCATTCCCGACCACGAACACATGCAGCAGTACGTCCGGGTCCTCGAGCGATTTATCGATGACGTATCCGGTTCCAAGAAGCGCCGCACAGGCACAGGCAGCTACGATTACGATCGAGACAATAGCTAAAACGCTTGCCATGATCAGGCGTTTCTCTTTTTGACTCTGTTTCTTATACTTTAGTGCCATCCTTCACTCCAAACGCATTACACTGCCATAGTAGGTTTCATCATCCGCCGGCTCTACGTAGATGAGTACATACATCTCTTTATCCAAAACAGGATCCCATAGGAGGCTGTACATCATTCCGCCGCCTGAATCTGCCAGAGAAATGATCTCTCTTACGGGCGACATCCCATAGGAATTTGCGTATCCAAGCCGGTTCGTTCCTGTCTGGACCGGGTCAAATGCGCTGCTAAGAACGGTTCCCTTTGGATCCAGAGCAAACGGATACAATCCATCGACCTGAATCATACTTTCCGGGTCATTGATCATCTGCAGAAGCTCGTCTTTCTGGAGTGTGGTGGATAGATACTGGAGCCCCCTCACCTGAGAGATCAGTTCATTTCGTTCCTCCCAGCTGTAGTTAGGGGACATGGTTCCAGGATAGATCCCGGCTCCAATCAGCCAGTCTTCATCGACGGACATGACATATGACAGCTTTAATTCAGGCAGAAATTTGTCGTTCGGGTTTGGATACTGATAGTACACGAATCCTCCCCCGAATTTTGCTTTGTCGATAAACCGCTGGACAGGTCTCACTCCGATGATATCCTCTCCGTACCATCGGTTTACTTCAATCAGGGCCTGCTGATACGGCAAAGCAAGGGTCGTTCCGTTCATGTCGTAGGCAAAAATGTAGAGTTCACCGTCGATGAACTCTCCATTCAGATCTTTGAACGCACGCAGGGACTCTTCTTTGGTGTGGGTCTGGGCGTAAATGTATGCTCTTTCTACAAATTTTTTCAGATCCTCCGTGTTTGGTCTGCTGTTTTCATCCGGGTCGATGTTGGAATTGTCGCTGAGAACAACTCTCCATTCGATGCCGTTTGGCAGTTGAATCGTATTCCACACGGCGTTTGCCTGTCCATACTCGGTCCATCCGACGTTTTGAAACATGTATGATACATTCCCCTGTTTTTCTTCGGTTATAATGCGCATCGCACTGCTGATGGTCGGTTCGCTGTAGAGCGGATCGGTCAACACGTTTTTGTCGAGTTCTTCGATGTCTTCATCATAAATCTGCACACCGTCCGGCTGAATCGACCAGACGGTGTATCCTTCCTGCGTTTTGAGTTGGCTGACCGGTCCGGCAAAAAGGTAAATCGGGTTTATGGAAACACGAAGAGAGGCAGTGTACGTGCCGTTTTCGTCGTAGATCGGGGCAATGACCATCACTCCCGAATCTCCTGTGACGAATGTCAGAGGTGAAGTAATGATACAGCCGTATGTTGTATTGGTGAAATCATCTTCAGTGACTGAGACATATGCATGCATCCCGAAAAGTTCCTGATCTTTCTGGCTGCCGGTTGCCGCAATAAAGGTGTTGTCGGCGCCGAGAACGCCTGCTTCATAGGACGAGGGAATCTTGCTGCGAAGTTGTAATAAGGCCTGTTTCAATGTTTGGCTGTCGGTTTGCATTCCCGTAAGATTACCTGCAGTGCTGTTTGTGAGGATGAATATTTCGTTGAGTTGTTCTTCGATGGCGGGGATAAATGCATCTAAAGAGCTCTGCATATCGGCTGCTTTATCATGGGAGACTGGTTCCAGTTGGCGGGTCGCAATGCACCCCGTGGTCAGAATTAGTGCCAGGATCAGACATATTATGATAAAATGTATTGTTCGCCGAGTCATTGTACCGTAATACCAGTCTAAACAATTATTTTTTTTACGTCTCCTGGTATATTATATCTTGTCTATTCTCCCCTGATTTTTGTCCAGTTTTTTAGGAGCATCAGGCTCTGTCGTCGTATGCATTTGCGCTGTAGTTTTCTATTTCAGGGTGGAATCATGCTTTTTTTGCGTTGGAATGTCGTTGTTACGGGGGGCAAACCATATATTCCAATGGAGAATCCCGGCAGGAATCGAGAATCTAATGGAAATGGTGAGTTTCTACCGATAATTGGTACGATACTCATTAAAAAGTCACCAAATATGGGTTACAAATTAGATTTGGGTTGCCATGGGTGTATGGTCACTGCGCGTTTTGGTGGGTAAACACACGTGTCGTTTTGGCGTGTTGATGCCGCGCATATTTTGCCGGGATGAAGGATTTTTGGCGGCTGAAAAACAGCAATGCAGGTGAGCATGGCCAAGCCTTGTTTTTGAAAAAAACCTGCCTGCACATAATCTCCCCTCAATCCAACCATTTATCCCTGCAGGGATACGATATTTCACTGAAATGGCACCTGATCCCCGCCCTCTCATCTACCTGAACAATGCCGCCACAAGCTGGCCGAAACCTCCCGCTGTCAGTGAAGCAATCTTGCAATCCCTCTCTCTTCCGGTATTTGGATCCGGGAGAAACACGGGAACACAGGGAGAGGACTATATTACCCAGGCACGAGAAGAACTCTCTACGCTTTTTGGAGCCGACGATCCGGCACACATTATTTTCACCCACAATGCGACAGATTCCTTAAACCTCCTCATATCCGGGTTCCTTGCAAATAAGAAACAGACCTGCGGTGTTATCGCAACGGCGCTTGACCACAACTCGGTTCTCAGACCCCTCCACGAATATCAACGGATGGCCCGCATCCGACTCGGGATCCTTCCTTTCGAGCATGGAATGATCAGCCCTGAATCGGTCGAAGAGGCCATACAGAAGGACACCGGGCTTATGGTAATGACGCACGCCAGCAATGTTCTCGGCTCCGTCCAGAACATTCAAGCGATCGGCGACATCCTCCATGACCACGGGATATATTTCATCGTGGACGGAGCACAGACTGCCGGCCATCTTCCCATTGATCTCCGTCACCTCCCGGTTGATGCCTTTGTTTTCACCGGTCACAAAGCACTATTCGGTGTTCCCGGAACCGGAGGATTTTATGTGAGGGATCCATCGGCGATCTCTCCGGTGAAATTCGGCGGGACCGGTACGAATTCCCAATCGTTATTTCACCCTCGGGAAATGCCGGACCGGTTCGAAGCAGGAACACAAAACTATCCGGGCCTTGCCGCTCTCGCCGCCGGTGTACGGTTCATCAAAGAAAAATGGATCCAGGCGATCAGAGACAAAGCGGAAAAACAGTCCGCATATATTATCCGGGAACTCAAAAAAGAGGAAAAGATCACAGTCTATCATGAAACCCCCAAAGTCCCAGTCATTGCTTTCAACATTCGCGGACTCTCGAACGATGATGCGGGATTCATCCTTGCCAGAGCATATAATATCATTACCCGTACGGGTCTTCACTGTGCCCCGCTGGCACACAAAATCATAGATGACGGGCAGGGCTGCATCCGTATGAGCCTCTCCTGTCTGACAACAGACGAAGAATGCCGTCTCGCCGTCGAGGCCGTAAGAGAGATCGCCCAAAATGCGGATTAAACAGTCTATTCAGCATAAGTACTGTGCCGACGGCTCGTTCATGAAGGAGTTCCTCCTTGACGCTCCCTTAACGAAGGAATTTTTTCTCTATCTGGGAAACTTCGGGAGCATCGAACAGGCCCCTAATCTCGGCGGAGGATTTTACAAATTCAATAAACCCGACTGGTTTTCCATCAAGGGATTTGCCGGCGACACCACCGTTGAAGTGAGGTTCAAAAAAGAAACGATGGATATCACCGTTGATTTTCTGTATCTTCTTTTCTCCTCTTATCATGACGGACCTATTGATCTGACCGTCCTGAAGAGAAAAGAAACGTTCCGTGCAGCGCGGGTCAGCAAACATCTCTACGGAAAATGAGACGGAAGGTTCTCCGCTGCGGTTCATTCCTCAACGATTTTTTGGATAAGTCGCGTTACGCTTGGCTTTTTCTGCCTCTTCACCCGTGAGACCCTGCTCACCGGCGCTGCATTCATCTCGTCGTTCAGCCGGGTTGTGATCTCATCGAAGATCCGTTTATAGGCGATACAATGCGGATCGACTCCCTCGAGGGACCCTCCGGTCGGTGCAATTGCATTGTACGGGCACCCCCCTCTGCAGTAAGAGATATGTGCGCAGTCTTTGCATGCCGTGTCCACATATTCCTTGAACGCCAGCATCCGTTTTCCTGCGTGGCTTGCCATCAGGCTCTCTATTGACGGCGCATCCCGCACATGTCCCATCACCCATTCCGGCATCCCGATAAACCGGTAACAGGGGTAGATAGCCCCGTCCGGTCCGACCGCAAACGTTGTTCCCATACAGTCTGCATAGGTGCAAACACTCCCTGCCCGGGTAAACACGCACCTGCAGAGATCATTGATGTTCATGATCTCAAGGTCGTCTGCATGTTCGATCGCTTCGTCCAGGAGATAGACCAGAAGTTCGCCGTACTCCTCCGGTTCAAGGGTCCATGCATTCGGGTTCTCTCCTTTGAGAGACGGAAGAGCCGGATGAAGTTTCATGACCAAGCCCTGTTCTTTGAAAAAGTTCATGATCGCATCCTTCTGCTTAACGGAAGAGTTGGTGAACGTACAGATGAACCTGACGAGAAGTCCGTGATCCACGGCGATCTTGTAACCGGCAAGGCAGCGTTCATAGTATTCATCGCCCCGCTGATAATTCGTCAGCTCCTGCGGCCCGTCGATGGACGATCCGACCGGCACCCGGTATTCTGCAAAAATTTCGGCGAGTTCATCATCCATCAGCCAGAGATTGGTCTGAATGGCAAACTCGGGTGAGAGATGCGGGAGTTCCCCGGCGATCTTTTTGAGTGTCTTTCGGTAAAACTCCGCTCCGGCAAGCAGCGGTTCTCCGCCGTGGAAGGTAAATGTAACCCGCTGATCTTCGAGCGGTTTGAGCCACCTGACAATATCGTCTATCGTGTCAAGCGACATTCTCGGGGAATTTTCGTCCGAACTCCAGCAGTATTTACAGCGTCCGGGGCAGCCGAGTGTCGGAATAATCATGACATGGAACGGATTTTTCATTGGTGTCACTACGTTTGTCATGATACATGTTGAGAATTTCTATCAACTCTTTTTTAAAAGAATCATAATTTATGAAGGATTGAATACATCCCCACACCCTCTCACCCCCCCCAAAAAAAAGAAAAACACGATAAATCCCAATTATTCCATGACGTTTTTTTTAATTTACACCCTGTTTTGAATCGTTTTCACTTGATAGATATTATAACAAAATGCAGCCAGCATATTTTTCACTCGCACTCTTTGCAGCGTTGTTACCTTCACCAACCCTGCATGAAAGATATTTTTGATCACTGCATAGGGTCTCTCCCCCTTTGATCTCTTTCTACTTATTCGCATATTTCTCAGTTTATCTCGTATCCCAATGGGATGTCCTCTCACCCCTCGTTTCATTGTGGCACTATATCCCTTGCATTTTGCTCCCTGATATCCCCGATCCCGATAGACCACTTCTCCTTTTTCTGACATATCCACCTGACTGTCATGAACATTTGCCGTAGTGGTTTCAATACGTCGAATAAGATCATGCGTCGTATCCATGATGGTATGCAGTTTATAGCCATAGTGCATTTTGCCGTTCTTGGACATGATTTTTCCATCTTTATCCCGTCGTGTTTTTGCCTGATCTCCTCGCGGCGTGTCTTTCTTACAATGACCGGGTTCAGCATACACAAACGTTGCATCCTGAATCATACCTTGTTCAATTTTGAGACCTTTCAGGTCAAGTTGTCGCTGAAACTCCTGCCAAACCAATGTGTCAACGCCTGATTCGGACATGCGCTCCCGAAATAACCAGATCGTTGAATTGTCGGGTATTTTGTCAGGACACCCAAGGAAATGCCAAAAGGAGAGACGATCGTAGATTTCACGTTCAACGGCGAGATCAGATAGATTATACCAGACTTCCAGAAGCTGAATCTTGAACATGAGTATTACATCGACATTGGGGTGACCGCCTTTGCCGGATTTATTTGTATACATGGATTCAAGAAGAGGACGAAAAACATCCCAATCAAGTGTTTTACCAACATCGGAGAGACGGTCGCCAAGTTTTTCATAACGCTCGTGATATGCCTGGTTGAGACCAAAGCTGCTGAAAGTCCCCATACATACTACTCAACGTACGAAAAGAAAGTACTTTCTGTCGGAAAAAAAAGGTTGTTAGAAATTCTCGTACTTTCTTTTCGTACGTTGAGTAGTATGTATGGGGACTTTCAGCATCTTTGGTCTCAACCAGGCATATCACGAGCGTTATGAAAAACTTGGCGCCCGTCTCTCCGATGTTGGTAAAACACTTGATTGGGATGTTTTTCGTCCTCTTCTTGAATCCATGTATGCAAATAAATCCGGCAAAGGCGGTCACCCCAATGTCGATGTAATACTCATGTTCAAGATTCAGCTTCTGGAAGTCTGGTATAATCTATCTGATCTCGCCGTTGAACGTGAAATCTACGATCGTCTCTCCTTTTGGCATTTCCTTGGGTGTCCTGACAAAATACCCGACAATTCAACGATCTGGTTATTTCGGGAGCGCATGTCCGAATCAGGCGTTGACACATTGGTTTGGCAGGAGTTTCAGCGACAACTTGACCTGAAAGGTCTCAAAATTGAACAAGGTATGATTCAGGATGCAACGTTTGTGTATGCTGAACCCGGTCATTGTAAGAAAGACACGCCGCGAGGAGATCAGGCAAAAACACGACGGGATAAAGATGGAAAAATCATGTCCAAGAACGGCAAAATGCACTATGGCTATAAACTGCATACCATCATGGATACGACGCATGATCTTATTCGACGCATTGAAACCACCACGGAAAATGTTCATGACAGTCAGGTGGATCTGTCAGAAAAAGGAGAAGTGGTCTATCGGGATCGGGGATATCATGGAGCAAAATGCAAGGGATATAGTGCCACAATGAAACGAGGGGCGAGAGGACATCCCATTGGGATACGAGATAAACTGAGAAATATGCGAATAAGTAGAAATAGATCAAAGGGGGAGAGACCCTATGCAGTGATCAAAAATATCTTTCATGCAGGGTTGATGAAGGTAACAACGCTGCAAAGAGTGCGAGTGAAAAATATGCTGGCTGCATTTTGTTATAATATCTATCAAGTGAAAACGATTCAAAACAGGGTGTAAATTAAAAAAAACGTCAAGGAATAATTGGGATTTATCGTGATTTTCTTTTTTTTTGGGGGGGGATGAGAGGGTGTGGGGATGTATTCAATCCTTCATAAATAATGATTCTCGTTAAAAAAAGAGTTGATAGAAATTCTCAGTTGATAGAAATTCTCAATAATTCCATCAACACCAATTCATCATATTTGTTGGCCGGTCTGTATTCAAGACGCAAAGATGCTGTTCTCTGGAAAAGCACCTCGAAAAAAGTCGGAGAGTAATGTTATTCAACCGTCACACTTTTTGCCAGATTTCTCGGCATATCCACATCTCTTTTAAGAGCAACTGCGGTGTGATATGCGAGCAGCTGTAATATGATCGAAGATAGAACAACCGAGCCGTATTCTGACACGTCAGGAAGCATAATACATACATCAGCCACATCTTCAAGGTCGGCATCATATTCTTTTCCGATCACGATAAGGGGTGCACTGCGGGCCTTTACCTCTTTCAGGTTTGACATCATGACCGGGTAGACGGTACTTGAAAAGCACAGCCCGATCACCGGCGTTTCCGGGGAAAGCAATGCAAAAGGCCCGTGTTTCAACTCACCGGCAGCATATCCTTCCGCATGGATATAGGAGATCTCTTTCATCTTTAATGCCCCCTCCAATGCTGCGGGATAGAACATCCCCCTTTAAATATACAGCAAAGTTGTGGCCTCTTTGCATATATTGACCGCCTTTGAAAGATCAATGGTGAAAACCTCCGGAATATACCGGCGAACTTCTGCTAACTCCGCCTCAAGAGAATGGTCTGTGAGGAGATTTACGATCTGCATAAATGCGGCAACCTGAGATATGAATGATTTCGTTGCTGCAACACTTATCTCGGGTCCCGCCCTCGTGTAGAGAACGGATGAAGCCACGCGTGTGATGGAACTTCCAAGGACATTTGTTATTGCGATGGTCTGTGCCCCGAGACTTTTTGCAAGTTTCAGCGCTGCTATTGTGTCCGCCGTCTCTCCGGACTGTGAAACCCCGATCACCAGATCAGTGCCGGGTGTCGGGAAGTACTTGAACTCTGATCCAAGCACGACGCGTGTCGGGATATGACATACACTCTCCATAAGATAGGAAAAGACCAGAGATGCGTTTGCGGAGGTGCCGCAGGCAACAACCGTTATGGACCGGGCATTTTTGATCGATTCAACTATCTCAGAACACCGTTTGACTGAGGAGAGAGTGTTCGCAAAAGCATCCGGCTGTTCATAAATCTCCTTGAGCATAAAATGCCGGAACCCTCCTTTCCTGACCTCATCGCCGCTCCATTCGATTTCGGTGATCCTGCGCGACACCGGAACTCCGGCATTATGGATCGTATATTCACATCTGCCGATTTCAGCGATATCCCCGTCCTCGAAATACACCGCATTCCGTGTATAATCGAGAAGCGGAAGCGCGTCTGACCCCAGAATGAATTCCCGATCACCGATTCCAAGAACCAGAGGACTGCCTTTTCTGACTGCCACGATCTTCTCTTCACCTTCAGCAAGTATCAGCAGAGCATACGATCCTTCAAGAAGCGGAAGGATACCTGATACCGCCTCGAAAAGATTTCCCGAATATTTTTCGGCAATTAGGTGGGGAATGACTTCTGTGTCCGTCTGGGAGGTAAAAACAACTCCACGTTCTTCCAGCCCCCGTTTCAGTTCGGCATAATTTTCAATGATCCCGTTATGAACCACCGCGATCTTTTTTTATTCATCGAGGTGAGGATGCGCATTTATCTCGCTTGGAACGCCGTGGGTTGCCCAGCGCGTGTGCCCTATACCAATAGTTACCGTCAGATGACTAGCAGATGTTTTGGCGTCCGAGATTTTTCCAAGATGTTTATAGACGGAGAGGCTGGGCGCGAGAGTAGCGATCCCAAATGAGTCATATCCCCGGTATTCTAACGAAAGAAGACCGTTCGTACATACGGGAGCTGCCTCATGATACCCGATATAGCCGACAATCCCGCACACTTTACATCACCAGCGTGTTATCGGGAATCTCTTTTTCGAGCAGCTTTCCGCCTTCGATGCTGACATTGTTTCCGATCACCCCGTCCCTAATGGCGGTAAACGGTCCGATCGTTACGCGATCCCCAAAAACGGCACAGGATTTTTCAGAGAATGACGAGAGATGATTCCGGCAGATGCATCCCTCGCCTATGATCGTATCAACGATCCGGGAGTGAGAGCCGATCACACAATCATTCATGATAATACTGTTTTCGATATAGGTGAACGGCTCGATCGTAACGCGTGATCCGATGCAGGTGTTCGGGCCGAAAATCACCGTGCCCGGACCCAGGCTGTTTTTCTTTCCGATAACGGCATGCCCCTGAACGGTGACGCATTTATCGATGGTACCTGAAACAGAATCCACCACATGCCGAAGGAGATGTTTGTTTACTGACAGCAGATCTTTTGGAGAGACAGCATCCTGCCAGTCGCTTGCTGCGACGATGGAGACCTGTATCCCCTCTTTTATTCGGTTCTGCAAGGACTCGGGAATCGTTTGTTCACGTATTTTTTGAATGAACTCCAGTGTAAAGAGATACACACCGCAGCTTACGAGAGCCCCAGGTGGAACATCTGCCGTTTTCTCCACGATATGCGTAAGATGACCCTCATCTCCAAAGATTACGCCTAAGTTTGACGGCGATGAATGTGGAGCTACCAAAACGGCATTTTCCTTGTCCAGTATGGACCGCAGCGACTCGGGATCGATGTAGTTGTCTACGGCAAGGACGATGGTTTTTGTATGAACATATTCCTTTGCCATGGAAAGGGCATGCGCCGTTCCCAGCTGTTTTTCCTGCACGACCACATTCACAGGAATTGGGTAGGTGTTCAGGAATGTCATTACCTGTTCTTTTCTGTATCCGACAACTACTGTAATATCACGAATACCTGCGGCAACCACCGAATTTAACACATGCTCGAGAATCGGGCGGTTTGCCACCGGGAGCATGACCTTCGGGCGGTTTTTTGTCAGGGGTCGAAGCCTCGTTCCTTCTCCGGCAGCAAGGATCACTGCCTGAATATCCGTCATCTTACTTCACCAACGTTTTGTCTTCGATCATCCCTGTGACAAGGGTATGGGGTGCGACTCTCGTTCCGCTGCCGATCGAAGACCCGGTGTTTACGGAACAGTTGATCCCAAACAGGACATCATCACCGATGACTGCCCCGAACTTCTTTCTGCAGGTTGATCGTCCGCCTACCTTTACCTGTCCATGGTCATGACGAAGATTCGCGATTTTTGTGCCGGCGCCGAAGTTACATCTGCTTCCAATCACGCTGTCGCCGATATAATTGTAATGCGGGATCTTGGTATCATCAAAGATGATGGAGTTTTTGATTTCTACGGCATGACCTATGTGGCAGTTGTTTCCAACCGTCGTTCCCGGGCGAAGGTAGGCATTTGGACCGACAACAGTGTTTTCGCCGATAATACATGGGCCTTCAATGTATGTTCCGGATTTGACGACGGATCCTTTTCCAAGAATTAGCTGACCTTTTACTATCACGTTTTCTTCAATCGTTCCGTTCAATTCGCTCGAGATAGTCTCCAGGAGATGTTCGTTTGCCGTCAGCATATCCCAAGGATAACCCACATCCATCCAGATGGACAAGGGATACGCGGTAAGTTTTCATTCATTGATATAATCGGTCAAAGCATCGGTCAGTTCATACTCACCCCGGGTTGAAAGTGAAAGTTTTTTGAGAACGGCAAATATTTCAGCATCGAAGAGATACGCCCCGGTGTTGATGATATTTGATTTCGGGTGAAGCGATTTTTCTTCCAGCGAGGTGATCTTATTGTTTGCTACCGTCACCACGCCGAAGCTTTCCGGGTGTGTTGTTGTGGAGGTGGCCATGACCGGACTTGGAAGATCAAGAATATTTGTCAAATCGGATCTTTCAAGGATCATTTCCCCGTTCAGCATGAGAAATGTATCATGAATGAACGGCTCGACGGTTTTCAGGGCATCCGCCGTCCCCATCTGTCTGCGCTGGATAACATACTGTATCGATACGCCGAATTTTGAACCATCTTCAAACCATGTCCGGATTGCTTCTTCATGGTAGCCGACAACAAGAAGAATCTCCGAAATACTGACATCCCTCACATTACGGATGAGATGTTCAAGCATCGGTTTTCCCGCTAAAGGCAGCATTACCTTCGGCCGGGACGTCGTAAGGGGCCGCATACGCGACCCTTCACCTGCTGCAAGAATTACACACTGCATATACTACTCCCTGATCTGATGGATTGCATCACGGATTTTGTTCATACCTGATTCCAGCATCCGTTTTGCATCGTCTTTTGGTTTTCCTTCAGCTGTACAGCGGATCTTCGGCTCGGTTCCGCTTGCACGAATCAGACACCAGCCGTTTTCTTCGGATATTCGAATGCCGTCTGTCGGTTTGTCCGCGCCAAGTCCGGAGAGGAGATCTTTTGCATTCTTTGTTTCCAAAGAATCGCGAAGAATGGTATATCTCGGCATGGCATCCAGTTCCTCGGCAACATTCCATTCGCCCGATATCTCGGCAAAAAGTGCCGCCGCGTAGGGTCCGTCGGGGCAAAGAGAGTGTTTTGGGAATATCCAGCTTCCCGACGGCTCGCCGCCGAACGTCCCCCAGGAGATAAGCTCCTCGGAAACAAAACTATCACCGACCGGTGTTCGCCGAACTTCGGCGATCTCTTCGATCGCCATGGAAGCATCAACTGTAGTCACAACCTGTTTTGCATCCAGATATTTTGCAAAAAGCATAAGCAGATGGTCCTCGTCGATATACCTCCACTGATTGTCAAATGCCATCATCCGGTCAGCGTCCCCATCATTCACGACGGCACAGTCGGCACTGATTTTTTTCATCAGTTTCGGGATATGGAGAAGATTTTTTTCCAGAGGTTCGGACGGCCGGGCAAACTTTCCCGAAGGATCACAGTTTACCGGAATAACTGCCGCTCCCGACTCTTCAAAGAGTTTCGGCGTGATTTGCCCGCCCGCCCCGTTGCCGCATTCTACGATTATGGTAAGGTCTTCTGGAATGCAGACCGAAGTAAGGATCGCTTCTTTATGCGGCGTAATAAGATCGGCATCAGTAACGGAACCCTGCTCATCCCACGAGCTCCAGACCGGACGGTCCACTTCTTCTTCGATCTCTTTTTGCTGAGCAAGGGTATAGGATGAGCCATCTGACCGGAAAAGTTTGATGCCGTTATAGGGTTCGGGATTATGCGAAGCCGTGATCATTACCCCCGCATCCGCAAACCCGGCACCGAAGGCAACGGTCGGCGTGGGACAGATTCCTCCGTAGACAACGTCCGCTCCGCCGCTGATCAGTCCCGAGATGACGGCGTGCGCGAGAACATCCCTGCTGGTTCGTGAATCTGTTCCAAGAACGACATGTTTTGTATTTTTTGCAACTGCCGCCCAAACGATAGGTGCAAGAGAAAGTAGGCGCTGATCAAACAATTGTCTGATACCGGACGAACCAAAAAGCATAGTGAAGTATTTTATGTGCTGAATGGAGGTAAATTATTAGGTCCCATAGGGACACCAGGCCTTTTTCCCAAGAAGAGCGGCAACGCCGGCACATGAAGGACCGAGAAATAGAAGCTCTTTTTCCAGAAGGATTGCTTCATCGATTTCTGCGAGAAGATCGTCACTCAAAAGTGCATCGCCGGTCACAAGAACCACGTCGGCATCTTCCAGAAGTAAGACCTGTTTTATTCCCGGAATGTCGCGGCCGAGAATGTAAACATTTTTCCCGGAGATATGTTGAACCAGTTCTTCAACGCAGTCCTCAAAGTTTACCGTCGGGCAGGGGCCGAGTTTTCGAACAAGCATCAGAAAACCGGCAACGGCCGTCAAAGCTCCTGCCGCAGCTGCTTTTGTTTTCGGAGATTTCAGCGGCGCATCATAGAGATTTTCGAGGCGCATCTTTGCACAGAATGGCTCGGTAGACGAAATCTCGGCGACTCTCCCTCCAAAACAGACCTGAAGACAGCTACCCGAACTGAACTGGCAGATGTGGTTTTCAGGCAGGCTAATATACACAAGGTCCCCGTCTTCGGTACCCATTCCATGCGCAACGTCATGAAGTTTTTTTACAGCATCATGTAGTATCATACTCATTCCTCAAGTAATACAACTCTTGCAGGCGAGGCATCTGCCCCCTCGATTTTCAGAGGCAGGGCTGCCATCCAATACACCCCATCCTGAATATTCGAAAGATTCAGCACCTCGATGATGACGATGCCGTTTTTCAGCAAAAAACGATGGACATCATCATATCCTATGGAAGGAGTGGCGCAACCAACCGTTTTGATGCCGGCAAGAAGAAGGTGTTTTGCCGTCTCCAAAGACAGAGGGACGGCATTTTTGAAAAGAACCGCCTTACAGTTTTTTGTAGGCATCAGGGGCGAGGTTACGACCTCGGCAGACGTAATCAGATTATCCAAATCCAGTTTGTCAACCGTAATTCCATTTTCAAAATAATGTGCGGGGGCATCGATGTGGGTGCCGGTATGCGTTCCAAGGGAAAGGGATGAGATGAAAGCATCTCCCATTTTCATCCTGATCAAAGAAAATTCAGGATCACCGGGATACACATACATCCCGGGATGCAGGCCGACACTCACATCATGGATCTTCATCTAAAATCCGTGGTCGGCCGAATCGATTGCATTTTCGATCTGCTTCTGGAGGGCATCCGGCAGACCTTCGATCCTGACATCCAAGAATCCGCGGATAATGGTGGCAGTAGCTTCTTCTTCAGAAAGTCCGCGTGCCATGAGATATTCGATCTCATCTCTGGCGATCTTTCCGACAGCCGCCTCATGGGATAATTCGATGTCGACGACGCGTCCGTCGATCTCAGGAATCGCGTGCATTACGCCGTCTTTTAGGATCAGGCCGCGGCATTCGATGTGCCCTTTCGTCTGCGGGACTTCGGCAATGATGGCCCCTCTGGATATGATCGTTCCGCCGTTTGTAATGGCGCGGGTGATCAGTTCGGCGCTGGTGTTCGGTGCCTGAAGAATTGCTCTTGATCCGGCATCAATGTGCGAACCGGTTCCGGCGACGATCACGCTCGAAAAGCGGGCGACTGCACCCTCGCCTTTGAGATAAGCGGTTGGATACATCTGAACCATTTTCGTCGGGCGCATACATACATAATTGGAAAGGAATGTTCCTCCTTCTTCGACAATGGTCGCCGTACGCGGGAAGACTTCGATCTCTTCACCCCATGTATGGATCATCGTCGAGGTCACTTTGGCATTTTTCCCGACATAGATCTCATTGATCCCGTAGTGTGCCCCTTCTTTTGTTTTTAGAGAGCTTGCGCATCCGGCGATCATATGGACCTCAGATCCTTCTTCGGCAATGACGATATTGTGGACAGTCTGGATCGTATCCCCCTGCATAAACATACAGCTCTGAAGGGGAAAAGTGGTTTTTGCTCCTTTGTGGGCGATGATAACATACCCCCTCTGCGGATGTTCTGAAACGTACTTCGTGTACTGATCTTTATCCGCCGGGACGATCTTCCAGCAGTACTCCTTAAGCCACTCGTATTTTTCGAGCGCTTTTTCGATCATGAGTACTTCAACGCCTTCCGTCTGGGAACCTGCGTGAAGGATATGATCATTTACGAGGAGGAAACTCCCAGCACGTCCTTCCATAGAATCCGTGTGGATCCCGGTCAAGGCAAGACGTTCTTTATCTTCGGGACTGATCCCTGAGAATCCATTCATTTCCGGCATGATATACAGTCCTTGTATCCTGATGTTTTGACACTCTTGAGAATTTCACGCGGGTTTCCGCTACACTGCAGATATCCGTCGATCAGAACATATCCGACATCCGCCTCGAGATAATCGAGGATATATCCGGTGTGTGTGATGATAAGTCCTGATTTAATACGGTTTTTCATGTGAATCTCCTTCTCGAGAAGGGATGCCGCGGCGTTTCCAAGAAGGGCCATATTTTCCACATCGACACCGCTTTCCGGCTCATCCAGCATCACAAAAGACGGATTCTGAACGGTAAGCTGCAGGATCTCACTGCGTTTTATCTCGCCCCCGGAAAATCCCGCATTAACATCCCTGTCAATGAATTTGGTCATATGCAGTTTTTCCACGATTATTGGGATGCGTGCTTCATCGATGTTATTTGTCGCAGTGATGAACTTGCCGAGTTTCAGACCGGATATTGTAGGCGGGCGCTGGAACATGATGCCCATTCCGAGTTTTCCACGTTCGTGAACCGGTTTATGCGTAACGTCAACACCATTGAAGATTATTTTACCGGAGGTTACTTTGGAAGAAGCAAAGCCCATAATTGTACGAAGAAGGGTGGTTTTTCCTGACCCGTTCGGGCCAAGGAGGACATGGGTCTGTCCATCAGGCACGGTTAATGATATGCCGTGCAGAACTTCACGTCCGCCAACTTCCACATGCAGGTTTTCGATCTCAAGCATGAAAAATCACGTACGTGTTACGTCGTCTGTAATTGTAAAGATGTGTATTCGATCAGTGTATCTCCCGAGGTTCAGCTGGATTGCGAATCATTTTTTTGCACATAATTCTGGACGCAATATCTGCATTAATTTTGAAAATAACAACCATATGCGTTTAAATTATGATTTTTAAAACGGTGCCCGGGGCATTATCGCACCGCGCGGTCCGGGATATATACACTCTGAAGTTGATTTTTGTGTATGACGAGCATTGCCTTAAACTCAATCGCAAAACGTGCAGAAGGATACACAATTATTCAGAGAAGAAATCAGCTTTCGAAGCTTTGCTGGTTTGCATCCAACAATTCTGAATCAGGATGCTTTGAAAAAGATCAGAATTATCTTATCTGCTGATCGAATCCCATGCAGATTCAAAGCAAGGCATTCATACCGGGCATATTTCTGAAAACCGAAACCCCAAAGGCGGTTTACGAAGAGATTCCCGGAACCTATGAGATTGATACACCGGAGGGTGTCTGTCTTGCGAAAAAAACCACCTGGGTCCACTCCGAGTATGGTATTTCCGAGGAAATGGTCCGCGATCGGTGCATGCGGGAATTGACACTCGTTCCAGGCATCGGTCCACGGCGCGCCTTTGAACTGCGCAGAAAAGGGTGCATGCTTCTCACCGATTTGGGAGAGACATGCTGGGGAGACAGCGCATCAGAGATTGCGGACGTGATCGAAAATGATACCCCAAAAGATATCTGCCGCCTGTTTCTGGATGCCCGCAGGGGAAATGACCCGCTTCTTCTGGGTTTTTCTCAGGCCCTTCCAAAAGAGGATCTTCTCTATTTCGATATTGAAACCCTTGGCATGTTTCAGTCTCCGATCATCCTTTTCGGATGCGGGTTCTGGAAAGAAAACGAACTTACCGTCGTTCAGTATCTGCTTCGCGATATTAAGGATGAACCTGCCGCTATTTATCTGACTAATCATCTTTTTAGGGAGCATCCCCATGTGATTACTTATAACGGAAAAGGATTCGATGTTCCGTATCTGAATAATCGTCTCTCCTATTACGGTGAGAGAACAGTCACTCCCAACCTTCATTTCGATCTGCTGTATCCTACCCGGAGATTATACGGGAGAGATATTCCAAACTGCTGTTTAGGGACGGTCGAAAAATATATCCTCCAGAGACCGAGATCCGACGATCTTCCGGGATATCTGGTTCCGGAGTATTATCAGCAGTATCTTCGTACCCGGGACGTCTCAAAACTCGTCCCGATCGTTGAGCATAACGAACTTGATGTAGCAAATCTGTCTCTCCTCCTCAAAACAGAATGCGAGGCCGTGTATGGATGAAGAAGACATGTACATAAAATGCGAGGAGGCGAAAGATCCTTGGTATCAACTCCCTCACTCCCCTGTCTCGGAAAAGCTTGGCCGCTACCTTGCAGAGAAAAATATTCGACTCTATACCCACCAGGCGGATACGTTCGATCATGTTTTGGAAGGGAAAAATGTCATTATTACCACTCCGACCGCGTCGGGAAAGACCCTCGCCTACGCGCTTCCTGTTTTTGAGGGTCTGATCGCGAATCCGGAAGGAACTGCGCTGTTCATATATCCAACAAAGGCGCTGACCCGCGATCAGCTTCTCTTCCTGAAAGCACTTGACGCCGATCTTCGCGCACGCACAAAACCGGCGATCTATGACGGAGACACACGGCAGGAACTTCGCTCCAAGATCAGGTCCAGTTCGCGTATCATTCTCACCAACATGTATGAACTCCACCATATTCTTGCATGGCGGGCAAAATGGGGAGATTTCTGGGCCAATCTCTCCTATGTTGTGGTGGACGAGGCACACCGATACCGGGGAATCTTCGGATCCAACACCGCTCTTCTCTTGAGAAGACTGCGCCGCGTCTGCAATTATTACGATGCCAAACCACAGTTTCTTCTTTCATCGGCTACTCTTGGAAATGCCTTGACGTTTGCCGAGACATTAACTGGTCTGCCGTTTGTTGAAGTAAATAATGACGGTTCACCGCGGGCAAAACGCACATTCCGCATATACTCACCGCAGACTAAAAGCAGTATCGCCGCCGCCGCCGAGTTGGTCACCACCCAAATGCAGGCAGGGATGCAGACCTTATGCTTTACCCGTTCGAGAAAAGCCGCTGAGGTCACTGCCCTACGATGCAGAGAGGAGCAGCCTGCCGGTAAAATTGCATCATACCGCGGGGGCTATCGTCCGTCCGAACGGAGTGAAATCGAATCGGCTCTGAAAACGGGAAGCATGTCCGGCGTTATCAGCACCAATGCATTGGAAGTCAGCATAGATGTCGGAGGTCTTGACTCGGTTGTCATAAGCGGATTTCCCGGTTCCATGATATCTGTTCTTCAGCAGGCCGGGCGTGCCGGAAGAAACAAAAAAAATGCGGTCATCACCTTTATCGCCGGTCAGAATCCGATCGATCAATATTATGCGAGAAATCCCGAGGCTTTTTTCAATGCGCCGCAGGAAGAGGTGATCCTTGGAATTCACAATCCCTACCTGCTTTCATCTCATCTCCTGTGCGCCGCCGCAGAACTTCCTTACAGGGTTGAGCGTGACCGGCAGTACTTCGGGGAAGCGGCCTCCTATATCATTGAATCTCTCAAAGATGCCCATCTCCTCTACAGTACATTGAAAGGGTATGTCTACTGCGGCGGAGATAACCCGGCACAGAATACACCGTTCTTTGGAATGGACGCAGCGTCCTGGTCGGTACGCTATGAAAACACCACCTTGGAGACCATGGATGAAAATCAGGCATACCGGGAAGCATATTTTGGCGCAGTCATTTTTCACCAGGGGAAACGCTACCGTGTCGAAACTATTGATGCAGAACTCCGCATTATCAGAGTTGTGAAAACATCCGATATCTATTCGACCCGACCGATAATACGTACAGAAATATCCATTACTTCCAGAGAAAAAAACCAGAAGACACCATAATCTGATGGTAAATTATGGAGAAGTCCAGGTTTCATCACATTTACTCGGTTATTCTGTGATCGAATATGATCAGATCGTAACCTCCTGCGAGCTCGACGTCGCTCCAAGACAATTCACAACGAAAGCCTGCTGGATTACTATTGATGAGGGATGCGGTATTGCTGCGGACGCATTTCCCGGGTCTCTTCACGGGGCAGAGCATGCTCTCATAGCGGCAATGCCGCATTATGTCTTGTGCGACCGATCCGACATTGGAGGAGTATCTACACCCTTCCATAATGATACGCTCGCTCCAACCATTTTCGTGTACGACGGTGTTAAGGGAGGCATAGGCCTCGCAGAAAAAGCAGCCGACCTCTTTGCCGATATTCTTACCTTTGCCCGTGAACTGGTAACCGGTTGTCCCTGCACGGACAGCTGCCCGTCATGTATTCATTCTCCAAAATGCGGAAATAATAATCAGCCCCTGGATAAAGCCGGTACGGCTGAACTTCTCAAATACCTTGAGGGTGAATCCAAAAAACCGTTGTCTATAAATAATCCTGATGTAAATTCTTACTATAGGTTTCAACCATGAAAATCGAGCATATTGGTGTATCATCCGCAGCATTTGTTGTGGGAGGAGTTTTGGCTGTCCTCTGGGCAATCCTTGGAATAATCAAAGGTGTCATGCTGATGTTCAATCTTCAGCTTGACGTAGGATTCACACTCGGACTTGGTCTGGGTGTTGTTGATATACTTGCATACTTCATCGTTTACGCACTTGCAGGTTTCATCATCGGCATGATTGCCGGCGCAATTTCCGCGGCTGCCTACAACAAAACCGTCAAACTCTTCGGCGGGCTTGAGATTTCACTGAAAGAATAAAAGTAACATCAACTGAGAATTTCTAACAACCTTTTTTCCGACAGAAAGTACTTTCTTTTCGTACGTTGAGTAGTATGTATGGGGACTTTCAGCAGCTTTGGTCTCAACCAGGCATATCACGAGCGTTATTAAAAACTTGGCGACCGTCTCTCCGATGTTGGTAAAACACTTGATTGGGATGTTTTTCGTCCTCTTCTTGAATCCATGTATGCAAATAAATCCGGCAAAGGCGGTCACCCCAATGTCGATGTAATACTCATGTTCAAGATTCAGCTTCTGGAAGTCTGGTATAATCTATCTGATCTCGCCGTTGAACGTGAAATCTACGATCGTCTCTCCTTTTGGCATTTCCTTGGGTGTCCTGACAAAATACCCGACAATTCAACGATCTGGTTATTTCGGGAGCGCATGTCCGAATCAGGCGTTGACACATTGGTTTGGCAGGAGTTTCAGCGACAACTTGACCTGAAAGGTCTCAAAATTGAACAAGGTATGATTCAGGATGCAACGTTTGTGTATGCTGAACCCGGTCATTGTAAGAAAGACACGCCGCGAGGAGAGCAGGCAAAAACACGACGGGATAAAGATGGAAAAATCATGTCCAAGAACGGCAAAATGCACTATGGCTATAAACTGCATACCATCATGGATACGACGCATGATCTTATTCGACGCATTGAAACCACAACGGCAAATGTTCATGACAGTCAGGTGGATATGTCAGAAAAAGGAGAAGTGGTCTATCGGGATCGGGGATATCAGGGAGCAAAATGCAAGGGATATAGTGCCACAATGAAACGAGGGGCGAGAGGACATCCCATTGGGATACGAGATAAACTGAGAAATATGCGAATAAGTAGAAAGAGATCAAAGGGGGAGAGACCCTATGCAGTGATCAAAAATATCTTTCATGCAGGGTTGGTGAAGGTAACAACGCTGCAAAGAGTGCGAGTGAAAAATATGCTGGCTGCATTTTGTTATAATATCTATCAAGTGAAAACGATTCAAAACAGGGTGTAAATTAAAAAAAACGTCAAGGAATAATTGGGATTTATCGTGATTTTCTTTTTTTTGGGGGGGGATGAGAGGGTGTGGAGATGTATTCAATCCTTCATAAATAATGATTCTCGTTAAAAAAAGAGTTGATAGAAATTCTCAGTACTTTCTGTCGGAAAAAAAAGGTTGACTATACCCATCAACCACAATGGGCAAAGCGGCGAGATATCACCAAACCATGACGCCATGAAATTATTCACCGACCGCTTTTGTAAGCACTACATTTACGCCAGACAAAAAGGGGATGTCACTGAAAAAGAACACTGGCAATGTAGATTCAGCCTCAAACGATCATCACTACCAACAAAAGTTACGAAAGATATCAAAAAAATATTTTGTCAAGACGATCTCCACATTGAACCGACAGAAGGCAGAGATCAACGAGATCACCGAACATCAAGTTACTACGCCTATATACAAGATGCATCAACACTTTATCCAGGCGAAAGAATATGGAGTGATAAAGATCGCGGAATCAACGAGAAATATAGGGATGATATTACGTGGTATCCATGGCAGCAACAAATTATCGATATGCATACAAACGACCGCCAAGTGATCGTTATACACGATCCCATAGGCGGAACTGGAAAATCAACTCTCGCAAAGAGAATGAATTATCTCGCGCAAGCAAATTATCTCCCCCTTCAACATGACGCAAAAAATATGCTGAGAGCAGTATCGAATCTTCGATCAGACGGAAAACTCAGAAACACACTGTTTATCGATATCCCACGTGCAGTAGACGGTAACAATCTCAAAGAGCTCATTATCGGGATAGAAGCGATTAAAAACGGCATAATATCAGAGGATCGGTATCATTTCATGCAAGAGGAAATACCCGACACAAAAGTTGTTATCATGTGCAACAATCTACCCGACCCCAATTGGCTGACCGCTGACAGGTGGAAAGCATATACCATCACCGAAAACAAACTCGAACCGATAAACATCCACGAAGTGTATAAACAGCAACTCGAAAAATACCGGCGGGCAAATCTAGCGCGAAGACGAGCATACAATGGGTATCAAGGGAAGATCCAAGAGACGAGTGATTGCTCAACAGACAACCTCGCCGAAGGCCCTACGCCGGGGCCTGCAGGCGAGGATATATCTTAAATGAGCCCCTGGTCAGGGGCGGCGCAAGCCGGGTCGTCATATGTCCAAGATTAAATCAAACCAGAGCCGTGCTGAAGGCCAAGGATCGGCGATCGATTCATAAATAGAGTTTTAAAAGCCAACCCGGAACCAAACCTCCCACAAAGCCATCTATGAGATGCTCATGACAGTATAAAGCAGATACCGATACAAACTCGAATTATTGCTATACTAAAAAGAAAGTGTACAAAAGAAAAAGATAAGTACACACAAAACTAACTGCTACGAAATCAGACTTACAACTTTAGTAGCAGTTAGTAAACCCTCCTCCCTCGAGGGAGGCTATCGGAGGGTGGATTCCTCTTTTGAGCTAAGAGGATTTAGGTGATCAGATCCATTATCCCAAGTCGGACTCCTCTTTTGAGCTAAGAGGATTTAGGTGATCAGACCCACTATCCCAAGTCGGACTCCTCTTTTGAGCTAAGAGGATTTAGGTGATCAGACCCACTATCCCAAGTCGGACTCCTCTTTTGAGCTAAGAGGATTTAGGTGATCAGACCCACTATCCCAGGGTAGACTCCTCTTTTGAGCTAAGAGGATTTAGGAGATCAGATCCATTATCCCAAGGCGGACTCCTCTTTTGATCTAAGAGGATTTAGGTGATCAGACCCAATATCCCAAGGCGGACTCCTCTTTTGATCTAAGAGGATTTAGGAGATCAGATTCGGAATCCACAAGCGACCCGGCTTACGCCGCCCCTTACGCAGGGGCTCAATTAGGATAGGACTCCCTCCGGTGGGCAAGCCTCACCTACGGTTCGCCACGCAAACATTTATCATAAATAAAAATAAAATGAGAAATATGTCGAAAACAGTAGCAAACATAATCACTTTAATCTTAGTTATAAGCGCTTTTTGCATATGCCCTACGGCAGCAACATTAACCGATACACCATTACCTACATATGAATACACACCACCGAAAGGTGTCGTGCATATGGGCCAAAACTACGATATATTAACCGATATAGAAAAAGCTCTTTTAGAAACGGTTGGCAACGACTGCATAAAGTATGCATATATGGCCATAACAAATTGTGATAACGGCCAACGTTGTACATTAATCGATCTTAACGATCCCACAGATCCACACCCAGAATGGGCAGATTGGTTAGAGCTCGAGAAAAACAACCCTGTCACCGTAATAGACGGCGTGGGTATGATATATCCTCCGGATGACGACAACCAACATAAAGCAAAACCATTATTTATATCAGATGCAATGGCGTTTGCACCAGCTGTAGGTGTAGGAATAGGATATATCATAGCCGAGTTACCGCCGGTCGTTTTATATTCGTCAGGAGCAATAGCGATTGGCGGAGTAATAATCACTATAGCAGCTGATAATTACAACCCATCTGTAACAACAATCTTAAATATATTTTCTAACAACCCGCTATTTAAAATTGTAAATGATCATATCAGCTACATAGACGCTATCAAACACGTAAAACAAACCGAAAACCACAGAGACGTCATCATCGAAGACAAAAAAGGTAACGCCGACGATATCGTTAAAAACTTAAATAAAAATGAAAAAAGATATTTATCAATTTCAACGTATCAAACTAAAGCGGACAAGGATAACGGATGCCCCAAACAAATAAGATATTATGACGAAAAAGGGAATAAAGATTATGATGTAGATTTTACTCATGATAATAAATATAAAAACCACATCTTCCCACACATACACAAATGGATCCCGTCTAAAGGCACCGGCCCAGCTAGAGTGGATATGGATTCCACAGTAGAGACTCTCACTAAAAAAGGAACACCATTGACACAACTAGCCTTAAACGACGCGAAGGCTATGATAACCGATCTCTCGAATGCAATATTATCAAACCTTCACAATGACCCATGTAAAGACTATGATTATCTGAAACACAATTTTAAAAAGACGGATTTATAATATATGACTAGATTAGAAGACTTTAAAAAATGCGTAGACGGATCAGGTGGCGTTATAACTTTCACTAACCCAACCGGATCATATATAATATCTTACACACCAGGTAAATTCACATTCGATGGAAACGGATATGGTCGCGTTACCAGATATCCACCATACAACACGGACCGTATGGAGATATCCTCAGCACCCTCAACGATCTTCGAATTTAACGACAGCACACTAGAACAATTCATCGAAACAAATAGCGAATCTATGTCGGTGTTTGACGAAACAACCGACCTGGAACGTTATTTGTCATATCACCCAACTTATGAACCGAAAACAATAGAGGAAATCGAAGATGAAATGGTGGAACACAGGTATGGACATTTACTTGAGCATAACGGGTTTGAATATAGCATCAATGAAGAAAAAACTGGCATGGCATCCCGCGGCCCGATGGAAAAATACCGCATAAATTATTCAAACCACTATATAAACAACAGTTTATATATGCCAATGACCACTATCAACCCCGAACGTTTCGGCGAATTCATAAGTGCATATACACTAGACGGGACACCACTAAAAACAGCTCTTGAGAATCAAAAAAAATGGAAATATTTATGCAACGCAAGAATAGTAACAAGTGAACTATATGGTGAAGAATACCACGGCATATACAAAGAAATGCCTTTTGACATCGACGAAGATGGCGATTTCATATACTTCAATTGCGAGAATGAATTTGCAAAACCGCTACCAAACACACCCGAATTTGGGTTTGGGCCAATAGATGATTCATATGAATTATTCGAAAAAGTATTCATAAACGGCAAATCATTCAGAGAGATCTTCGACACGGAATACGACGATGGCGAAACACTACGCGGTCGGCACGGGACATGACACTGACTCAAAGATAGCACAGAAAATCGATTACAGACCCGTGGCGTGGCTATCAGAGCATTACAAAAATACGACAGACATAACAGGCGATATATTTATGTAGCGTCAAGGCAACAATCTACCATTTGAAACATATATCGAAGATAGGGACACTAAAATCGAGAAAAAAAATAACAGAGAAGATACTAGAAATGATCAAATGATAACCCCGCGTGTGCCGCCCAAACCTTGGAGCTCAACTTATGACAGGCTCCATACGTGGGGCAAGCCTCACCGATAGTTCGCCAATGTGCGATTCAGCAATTACCACGCCCAAAAGCACAACACTACAACAAACGCCTCATAGCAAAGGCTCATGGTCCATTCATAC
Organism: Methanocorpusculum sp.; assembly: GCA_965228205.1. Lineage (GTDB taxonomy): Archaea > Halobacteriota > Methanomicrobia > Methanomicrobiales > Methanocorpusculaceae > Methanocorpusculum. The sequence continues at coordinate 122,107 of OZ245799.1, forward strand.
CATAACAGTTTTTTTTTCCAAAACAGGAAGCCAGAAACCTGACCGTGCGCAGCGAAACATGGGATGTATTCAAAACCACGCCCTCATATTATATATGAGATATTAACTATTAAAAGATTTACTAGAGGAAGCGAGAAAACCCTCACAACAGAATCACAAAACAGATACATTTAAATAGTTACAAACCAATACATGTACCATTTAAGGAAAAGGTGGAGACATCGTAAGTTTCTCCACAAGGTTGGGTATGCTTTTACCAATAAATAATAGAACACGAAACAAGATAAGCTTTTCGGCCAGAGATCCAATAGAATCTCAAAACGAGCTAGCAGCTCAGCCTTTTTCACGCAGAAACTTTTTAGATAAAATAACCCAGATTTTAGGCAATAATACAACCAAACCACATTTAGGTATCGCGAAACTACCAACATATGGCGAGCCAAATGAAAATTGCGGCGAAATTTCAGCGTTTCACAAATGCCAAACCTGCGCAAAAGCATATCCACTTCTTCATTCATGCCATCGTCTCGAATGCCCAACATGTTACAAATCAGCAGCTGCAAGAATAGGCGCGCGCACAAGCAAGAACATACGAGCTAATATCGAAGCACTCATCGCGACATTAGGACCAACACCAGCAACGGATATATACGGAAAACCATTGCAAAACGCGTCACTCTATGATCCATTCTATAAAGAAGATCCCGAGAGAAAAAGAATCTATCAAATTCTCAAGCATGGAGGCTTAAGACATATGGTTATATCATTACCACCGGAACTATGGGAAACTTGGGGAAAATACTCACACAAAACGATGGTAAAGAAGTTCAACCAACACCTGAAAACATATGTGCCAAATCTCATAGCATCATCATGGTTTTACCACCCAGCTAGGATCCAGGAACAAAGACGCAAACATTCAGAGACTGGAGAGAGAGAAACCCCGAAAGAACCATCAAGATTCTCAAAAGAGACAAAGATGAAATCAAGATAAACCCATATAACACAAAAAAATTTGCGCTCAGAATAGACGAACCAGAAACAGCAACCTACGGACGGTTCGGATATTGGGAAGATGTATTCGATGACGTTCTTTGCATCGGCAAACCTGAAAACTATACCGAGAATTTCTATCAACTCTTTTTTTTTAACGAGAATCATTATTTATGAAGGATTGAATACATCCCCACACCCTCTCATCCCCCCCCCAAAAAAAGAAAATCACGATAAATCCCAATTATTCCTTGACGTTTTTTTTAATTTACACCCTGTTTTGAATCGTTTTCACTTGATAGATATTATAACAAAATGCAGCCAGCATATTTTTCACTCGCACTCTTTGCAGCGTTGTTACCTTCACCAACCCTGCATGAAAGATATTTTTGATCACTGCATAGGGTCTCTCCCCCTTTGATCTCTTTCTACTTATTCGCATATTTCTCAGTTTATCTCGTATCCCAATGGGATGTCCTCTCGCCCCTCGTTTCATTGTGGCACTATATCCCTTGCATTTTGCTCCCTGATACCCCCGATCCCGATAGACCACTTCTCCTTTTTCTGACAGATCCACCTGACTGTCATGAACATTTGCCGTTGTGGTTTCAATGCGTCGAATAAGATCATGCGTCGTATCCATGATGGTATGCAGTTTATAGCCATAGTGCATTCTGCCGTTCTTGAACATGATTTTTCCATCTTTATCCCGTCGTGTTTTTGCCTGCTCTCCTCGCGGCGTGTCTTTCTTACAATGACCGGGTTCAGCATACACAAACGTTGCATCCTGAATCATACCTTGTTCAATTTTGAGACCTTTCAGGTCAAGTTGTCGCTGAAACTCCTGCCAAACCAATGTGTCAACGCCTGATTCGGACATGCGCTCCCGAAATAACCAGATCGTTGAATTGTCGGGTATTTTGTCAGGACACCAAAGGAAATGCCAAAAGGAGAGACGATCGTAGATTTCACGTTCAACGGCGAGATCAGATAGATTATACCAGACTTCCAGAAGCTGAATCTTGAACATGAGTATTACATTGACATTGGGGTGACCGCCTTTGCCGGATTTATTTGCATACATGGATTCAAGAAGAGGACGAAAAACATCCCAATCAAGTGTTTTACCAACATCGGAGAGGCGGTCGCCAAGTTTTTCATAACGCTCGTGATATGCCTGGTTGAGACCAAAGCTGCTGAAAGTCCCCATACATACTACTCAACGTACGAAAAGAAAGTACTTTCTGTCGGAAAAAAAGGTTGTTAGAAATTCTCAGTATGAAAAATGAGAACCGTGAAGGAGGCCGTTTTAGAAATCCTTCATCGGTTTTCGTTTCAGTCTGAGATACCTTAGACCTGCAATGACAAATACGACACCCCATATCCCTATGAACATATAGAGAAGGGGTTCACGCACATCGTCATAAAACGTGAAAGAGGCAGTCGTTGTCTTCTCGAAGGTAACCATCGAACCATAGGATGAATTGTCCGATGGAGAAATGACCCCTCCATTACCAACCGTGCCTAAGATCAGATGTCCGGTCTGAAACCGTTCAGGGAGATAAACCGAAACATTGTAAGGCTCGGCATATCTCAGATAAACCAACCCGTTCTCGATTTTTGCAGAGTAGTTCAGCGTGTAATTCCCCGCAGGAAACGAAACGGCTTTTCCATTCTGGGTATACTCGACAACACCGCTCTCGTTTTGGATTGTCAGATTGTCTACCGAAAGGGCAACTTCCTCACCTAAGAAACCGGGTTTCACCAGAAGAAATGTACTCTGATTAATCAGAGTAGCATTCGCCGTCAGAACGGTCCCGTCATCCGATACATAATACACTGCAGAGTTTGCAGCCGCAGGGACGGCAAACAATGCAAGCAGAACCACAAGGATGCTTACAATACAGCAAGCAGTGCTTCGATGGTTGGATCGATCTCGATTGGCGGAGCGCATTGTTTAATTACAGTTTCGGGGTCTTTCAGCAGGTGACCGGTCACGACACAGACAATCTTTTCATCCTTGTCGAGAAGTCCCATCTCCGCCATCTTGCGGATACCTGCAACCGAGGCGGCAGATGCGGGTTCTACACCAATACCTTCGTATCTGGCAAGATCGCGCTGCATAGCAAGAATCTCGGCATCGGTCACTGATTCTGCGGTTCCGCCGGTCTCGCGAATCGCACGTAGAGCTTTTTCTGCATTCACCGGGGCTCCGATACGGATTGCAGAGGCAACCGTTTCAGGGTTCTGCTCAACGATAACTTCCGGAAGCTGACCTTTGATCGCGGCTACGACCGGAGCTGCACCCTCGGCCTGGATTGCGGTCATTTTTGGAAGGCGGTCAATGTATCCGATCTCTTTCCACTCGCATAATCCTTTGTAGACGGCAGAGATATTTCCGGCATTTCCGACCGGCAGAACGATCCTGTCCGGAACGCAGCCGAGCTGATCGACAACTTCGAACCCAATCGTTTTCTGTCCTTCAAGACGATAGGGGTTGATGGAATTTAAAAGATAGATTCCATGGGAGATACAGAGCTCATGAACCATCTCAAGTGCGCGGTCAAAGTTGCCGCGAATCGAGATGACCTTTGCTCCATGCATAAGTGCCTGGGCAACTTTCCCAAGAGCCACATGGCCGGCGGGGAGTAAAACAACAGCCGGCATATTTGCTTTTGCTGCATAAACCGCCATCGATGCCGAGGTGTTTCCGGTAGATGCACAGGCAACGATATTTTTGCCGAGCTGTTTTGCCATGGAAACGCCAAGGGTCATACCGCGGTCTTTGAAGGACCCGGAGGGATTCATACCCTCATGCTTTGCATATAGATTGGTCAGACCAAGTTCCTCTCCAAGTCTTTTCAGGTGATACAGAGGTGTACCTCCTTCCTGAAGGGTGACGGGTTCGATTTTTACCGGCAGGAACTCTTTGTAGCGCCAAAGAGAGATGGGGCGCTGTAAAATCTCTTCATGGGTGATCGTGATCTTGCTCAGATCATATTTTACTGCAAGCAGATGGCCGCATTTCTCACAATTATACACAATGGCATCCGGGGGATACTCAGCGCCGCAGTGTACACAGACGAGTTTATACATGGTTATGTATTTGATTCTTCAGGATTAGAAGCTTATTCCCGAATCTCTTTTTTTGCCGGCACGCCGGATACTCTCAGGAAGATGATCCAGAGAACAATCGGAACCATTAATGTTATTGGATAAGCCCATTGTTCGGGGATTAATCTAAATACCGACAGGACTCCAAGAACAAAAGCAGCTGTCAGAAGAATACCGGCAAAGATTTTTGGGCGTGGATCAGTGCCGTCTCCTTTGATTTTTCCACGCAGACGGCTGAAACAGAATGGATAGAAGTAGTGGAACCCGGAATTATCACAGGTATCTTCAAGTAAATGCAGGAAACATCCTAGAAGAAATGCCGACCCGAACACATAAATGAGCGTGTTGTTGTATAATGGATATAAATACGGAGTAAAGGAAAGAGCGAAGCATGCAAGCCAGATATATACGGTAACGAGAATTGAGATTAACAAAATACCGATCGGTGAGTGAGGGAGTTCACGATGCCCGTTAATGGCATATATTTTTTTACCGAAGATTATCCGGAAAAAAAACTGAAGATGTTTGTAGCAGGTATAGTAGAGAGCGTAGCCAAATATCGGCGTAAGGGGGAATTTTTTCCCGCGGGCTACGGGAATTTCAGAATGATATATTGCGGCTTCCTTTCCTTTATCAATATCAGGAACGAGAGAACCGAAGAAAGCTCCCAGAAGGAGAACAATTACCGCGGGTATTGACTCAAGGGTGAGGAGAGATGAAGTTAAAGGGGCAAGAATAACAAGAATGAGAATTTCTAACAACCTTTTTTTCCGACAGAAAGTACTTTCTTTTCGTACGTTGAGTAGTATGTATGGGGACTTTCAGCAGCTTTGGTCTCAACCAGGCATATCACGAGCGTTATTAAAAACTTGGCGACCGTCTCTCCGATGTTGGTAAAACACTTGATTGGGATGTTTTTCGTCCTCTTCTTGAATCCATGTATGCAAATAAATCCGGCAAAGGCGGTCACCCCAATGTCGATGTAATACTCATGTTCAAGATTCAGCTTCTGGAAGTCTGGTATAATCTATCTGATCTCGCCGTTGAACGTGAAATCTACGATCGTCTCTCCTTTTGGCATTTCCTTGGGTGTCCTGACAAAATACCCGACAATTCAACGATCAGGTTATTTCGGGAGCGCATGTCCGAATCAGGCGTTGACACATTGGTTTGGCAGGAGTTTCAGCGACAACTTGACCTGAAAGGTCTCAAAATTGAACAAGGTATGATTCAGGATGCAACGTTTGTGTATGCTGAACCCGGTCATTGTAAGAAAGACACGCCGCGAGGAGAGCAGGCAAAAACACGACGGGATAAAGATGGAAAAATCATGTCCAAGAACGGCAAAATGCACTATGGCTATAAACTGCATACCATCATGGATACGACGCATGATCTTATTCGACGCATTGAAACCACAACGGCAAATGTTCATGACAGTCAGGTGGATCTGTCAGAAAAAGGAGAAGTGGTCTATCGGGATCGGGGATATCATGGAGCAAAATGCAAGGGATATAGTGCCACAATGAAACGAGGGGCGAGAGGACATCCCATTGGGATACGAGATAAACTGAGAAATATGCGAATAAGTAGAAAGAGATCAAAGGGGGAGAGACCCTATGCAGTGATCAAAAATATCTTTCATGCAGGGTTGGTGAAGGTAACAACGCTGCAAAGAGTGCGAGTGAAAAATATGCTGGCTGCATTTTGTTATAATATCTATCAAGTGAAAACGATTCAAAACAGGGTGTAAATTAAAAAAAACGTCAAGGAATAATTGGGATTTATCGTGATTTTCTTTTTTTTGGGGGGGGATGAGAGGGTGTGGGGATGTATTCAATCATTCATAAATAATGATTCTCGTTAAAAAAAAGAGTTGATAGAAATTCTCTCTTTTTTTTATTCATACCTGTTCGGGCGCGCAGTTTCAGCCTGATTCCCGGCATTTTCCGAGCATTTTCCAAGGAAATGTCCGTACCTCATCCCATGGGTTAGGGAATGACCTGCTATTCCCGGCGAATACCCCGGCTGTTTTCGTATCCGCACTGCCGGACAAAAGACGGGTGCATGTTCAAATTGCGGGGTTTTATTCGAATATTTTGTAGGTATCCTTGAATATTTCTCCTTGTTTTTCTGTATCGGCATAGAGTATCCGCACCGAAAATATTGAATCATCCCGGGATTCATTAGAATGATTAATAATGATGAATGCCCATACTTTTAACAAGTGATATCAATGTACCCGCCGGAACTCATTGCCATACTGATATTGCTGCTCGTTCCCGTTTGCGCCGCCGCACTCTTAGCGGTCTTAAAACCGGATCTTGTCCGCAATATCCTCGTAGGCATAACTTCGGTCATTATTATCGGGACGTCCATCTTCCTCGCATGGAAAGCATTCCTTGCTCCCGTATCCGTGACCCTTGAGAATACCGAATGGATCGGCATTCTGTTATTCATCGTTGACCTGGCAATAGCCCTCATTATTCTGGGACTGTCCATAAAATACCGAAAAATCCTTCCGCTGATTCTTTCCGCGATCCAGCTCATCCTTATCGTGATCCTCGAACTCTTCGGTGTTGCCGGACCTCATGCAATAAAAACGTTCACGGTCAGCAGTCTTTCCGCGATCATGGTTCTTATCATCGGCATAATCGGAACGCTGATCTGCGTCTATGCTCTTGGATACATGAAGGATTATCATGAACACCAGATCGGTGTTCCGGTGAGGAAACGCTACTTCTTTGCCGTGATGTTCATCTTCCTCTCGGCAATGTTCGGGCTGGTTCTCTCGAACAATTTGATGTGGGTTTTGTGCGCCTGGGAAATAACCACGCTCTGTTCCTTCCTTCTGATCGGGTACTCCCGCACCCCCGAAGCAGTGAAAAATGCATTCCGTGCCGTGTGGATGAACCTGATCGGCGGAATCTGTTTCACGCTGGCGATCTTCTTCCTGCTTCGCATTAACTCGCCGGTAAGTCTTCTCTCGGTAAACAACCTGCTCAGCTTCCCGCACGTCTCTCTTCTCACGATCCCTCTGGCATTGATCGCCGTCGCAGGATTGACCAAGGCGGCTCAGATGCCGTTTTCCACCTGGCTTACGGGGGCAATGGTCGCTCCGACACCGGTCTCCGCTCTGCTCCACTCAAGTACCATGGTCAAGGCCGGCGTCTACCTTCTGGTTCTTTTCGCCCCGCTGTTTTCACAGACCTGGGTGGGTATCTTCCTTGCTTTAATCGGAGCATTCACCTTCCTTGCGACCTCTGCTTTGGCGATTTCGCAGAGTAACGCGAAAAAGGTTCTTGCCTACTCCACGATTGCCAACCTCGGTCTGATTACCGCCTGTGCCGGTATAGGTACGGCCCAGGCAATCGAAGCGGGGATCCTTTTGATCATCTTCCACGCGGTCGCCAAGGCTCTGCTCTTCCTCTGTGTCGGTGCAGTTGAACACAAGATCGGCAGCCGGGACATCGAGGACATGGACGGACTTCTGGTCCGTCTCCCGCTCCTGGCAACGATGATGGTCATTGGTATCTGCGGCATGTACCTCGCACCGTTTGGTATGCTCATTTCCAAATGGGTGGCTCTGGAAGCATTCCTCACCGCTCCGCTTGGATGCGTGTTCGTATCTCTTCTTGCCTTTGGAAGTGCGTTTACCATCTTCTTCTGGACCAAATGGCTCGGCAAACTGTTTATGAGAATGAACAGACCCCCGGCAGAAAAAATCCGCATGCACTTCTCCGAAAAAATTTCGGTCATCGTCATGGGGATTCTCGTGGTTGCCTGCTGTCTCGGGTTCCCGGCGATCATCTCCGGCGTGATCATTCCCTATCTCGACAGAATTCACCCGTACTTCTATAAGCCGAATAACGGATTATTTTCCTTCGACACCCTGATCATGCTTGGTCTCATGGCGGCAATTCTCGTGTTCCTTGTGATCGGGGCTTTCCTCGGATCCAAGGAAGGCAGAACCATCCCGCCGTATCTGGGCGGCCGTGCGGTCGACTCTGACGGCAGGTTCCTCGGCTCTCTTTGCGTCTACAAAGAGGCGAAGACTTCGAACTACTATCTCGAAGAATACTGCGGTGAGAAAGTGCTTCTCAAACCCTCCTGGATAATCTCGGGATTTCTGCTCATCATCATGCTTGTTCTCGGATTTATGGGGGTAATGATATGGATATAATGTTTCTTGTAGGGGCAGTGTTGTTTTTGCTACTTGCCCCGATCTTCGGCGGTCTCCTTACCGGATGCGACCGTGTGTTAACTGCCCGTTTCCAGTCAAGAGTCGGCCCGCCGTTCCTTCAGCCGTTCTATGATGTGGCCAAACTCTGGCATAAGGAAAAGGCATTCTCAAATCCCGTCGAAATCATCTTCACGACGGCATACTTAGTCCTGATCGCATTTTCGGGAGCAATGCTCGCTACCGGGGGCAGTTTCCTGTTTGTGGTCTTCTCGCTCGCACTCGCCCACACCTTCCTGATCCTTGCAGCGTATTCCGCGAACGCTCCGTTCTCCAACATAGGAGCGGAACGTGAACTTCTCGGCGTTATGATTGCCGAACCGATCCTGATCCTGCTTGCCGTGGGATTCTATATGGTCAGCGGGAGTTTCGAGACATACCACATGCTGATTCTGGGTATTCCCGGGGTCATCTTCCTGCCTGGCGTGTTCATTGCATTTATCGCCGTTTTGACCCTCAAACTGAGAAAATCGCCGTTCGATATCTCGACCTCGCACCATGCCCATCAGGAACTGGTGAAAGGCGTGACTTCGTCTCTTTCGGGCAGGAGTCTTGCCAAAGTCGAGATCGCCCACTGGTATGAGATGATGATCTTCCTCTCTCTGATCCTCGTCTTCTTTGCCGGGTATCCGGTACTTTCCGCAATTGCGATCGTTCTCGCGTTCCTTTTGGAAATCGTCATCGATAATGTCTTCCCGCGTGTGACCTGGAAGATGACGGTCAAGAGTCTGTGGATCATCACCCTCGTCTTTGGTGTTGGAAACATTGTCATACTCGGTATTTGTGGAGGTCTGTTATTATGAGTTCGGCATCAAAATCCCCCTGGCTTCTCCATTACAATGCGTCCAGCTGTAATGGGTGCGATATCGAGATCCTTGCCGCCTTAACGCCGGTGTACGACGTCGAGCGGTTTGGGATCATCAATACCGGAAACCCTGCGCACGCCGATATCTTTGTGGTAACGGGCGGGGTGAACGAACAGAACAAAGTTGTTCTGAAAAATCTCTACGACCAGATCCCCGAACCAAAGGTCGTTGTCGCGGTCGGAATCTGCGCATCGAGCGGCGGCGTTTTCCGCGACTGCTATAATATTTCCGGCGGCGTCGACACGATCATTCCGGTGGATGTGTATGTCCCCGGATGTTCCGTCCGTCCCGAGGCGCTTATTGAGGGAATTGTCAAGGCGCTCGGCGTTCTGGAAGAGAAACGTGCAGCTCTGGAGGCAAAAAAATGAATATGAAAATCGATCCAATACAGGCTGCCGATGTGCAGAAAACCGCCGGCTCCATGAGATCCGGCGGCTACCGGCTGGTTGTCATTACCTGCACGCCGGCCGACGAAGGCTACTATATCACCTACTCGTTTGAAAAGGAGGGCGATCTTCGGCATTACCGCATCGCCGTTGCCGAAGGGACGACGATCCCGTCGATCGGGTCATCCTACGGCGGGGCATTCGTGTACGAAAACGAGATCCATGACCTGTATGGGTTTACGTTTGAAGGGATGTCTCTGGATTTCGGCGGAACGTTCATCAAAACATCCGTTCCTTACCCGTTCAAAAAGAAGGAGCAGCCGGCGCCTACGGTGACTGTCGTCAAGGAGGCTAAAGAATGACCGGCAGACAGACGATCATCCCGTTTGGACCCCAGCACCCCGTGCTTCCCGAGCCGATTCATCTGGATCTGGTCGTGGAAGACGAGCATGTCGTTTCGGCGATTCCGTCGATCGGGTATGTTCACCGCGGTCTCGAGAGTCTGGTGGACCGCCGGGAGTATCAGGACTTTGTGTTTCTCGCAGAGCGTATCTGCGGTATCTGCAGTTTCACGCACTCCTCGACCTTTTGCCAGGGCATAGAGGGTCTGATGGGTGTTCAGGTCCCGCAGCGGGCGACGTATCTTAGGACGATGTGGGGCGAGTACTCGCGTATCCACAGTCACCTTTTGTGGCTCGGCTTGTTTGCCGACTCGCTCGGGTTCGAGAGTCTGTTTTATCAGGCATGGAAGATCCGCGAATCGATCCTGGACGAGCTGGAGGCAACGACCGGCGGAAGGGTCATTCAGGGCGTCTGTAAAGTCGGCGGTGTCCGGCGGGATGTTGCAAACTCCTTCCTTTCGGATATGGATGACCGGCTCGACGAGATCGAGGATGAGATGAAGAATCTTACGAACGTGTTCCTGAATGATTACACCCTGACCAAACGTCTGATCGGCAAAGGCGTTCTCTCAAAAGAGGATGCCTATTATCTCGGAGCAGTCGGTCCGACGGCGCGGGGCAGCGGTCTTGATCTGGATGCCCGGTCTACCGGCTATCTTGCGTACGGCGATGTCGGGTTCAAACCGGTCGTTGAGAAAGGCGGGGATGGATATGCCCGCTGTGCGGTCAGATGCAGGGAACTTTTCAAGTCGGTGGAGATCATCCGCCGGGTGATCACCGATATGCCGGACGGCGAAGTTTTCACAGCCGTGAAGGGTAATCCCGACGGGGAATATTTCAGCCGCTCCGAGCAGCCGAGGGGCGAAGTCATCCATTATCTGAAAGGGAACGGAACCAAGAATCTTGCACAGTTCCGCGTGAGAACGCCGACCCTGACGAACATACCGCCGCTCGTATCGATCCTTGCAGGCTGTGAGCTTGCCGATGTCCCGCAGATCGTTTTGACGATCGATCCGTGTATCGGCTGTATGGAGAGGTGAAAAGTCATGAAGATGCTTAAAACAATCATGAAACAGTTCTTCCACACACCTGCGACGACGACGTTCCCGTATGCTCCGCTGGAAAATTTCGAGGGGACACGGGGTCATCTGGTCTTCGATCCGTCGAAATGCACGTCATGCATGATGTGTATGAAACGGTGTCCTTCCCAGGCGATCGTCGTCCAGCGGGCCGAGAAGATCTGGACACTCGACCGGTTCCGGTGTGTAATGTGCGGGAATTGTGTTGATGTGTGTAAGTTCGATGCTCTCTCGATGGAACGGGAGTACGCGAAGTCGGCGACCCCGACGGAGCGGGGCGTTGAGACCTACGAGATCACGTATGTCAAACCCGAGCGGCCGAAAAAGGAAACCACAGAGTAATCCTTTTTTTTTCTTTTATTTTTGGAATGAATTTTCTGCAGAAAAAAGAGCGTTTTTTTAATGGGAGTTATGAGGGGCCCACCCAATCCAATTCGGGAAGAGTAAAGTTGAGTGTGGATATCTGAAAATACCACCGCGAATAATCGCGAATAAACGCGAATCGCATTTTCCTTACGCCGTCTTCTTGTCCTCGTCGTTTCACTCCTCGGCCGCGTTCCTACGCTACGCCTGATCGGCTACGCGTGGCCGGAACGCCAGCGTGGAAAATGCTGGAAAACCCGCGTCGCGGGTTTTCTCATGAGAAAATACTGATCTCTTATATTATAAATGGGTTAGAGATGTTTTATAGAAAACCCGCGAAGCGGATTTTCCAGCATTTTTCGTTCCGCCGTCCCGGTCACGCGAAGCCGATCAGGCGTAGCGTAGGGACGCGACCGAAGGTCAAGAGGGCGGAACAGGAAAAATGCGATTCGCGTAGATTCGCGATTATTCGCGGTGGGATTTCTCATGTATCCACACGTATTTCATACACGAAATTGAAGTACATCTCATAAGTACGTCAGCTTTTTGATTGGGAGCACACCGCGTAACTCCTATTAGAAAAAGAGCGGATGATAAAAATGAGAATTTCTATCAACTCTTTTTTTTAACGAGAATCATTATTTATGAAGGATTGAATACATCCCCACACCCTCTCATCCCCCCCCCCCCAAAAAAAAAAGAAAATCACGATAAATCCCAATTATTCCTTGACGTTTTTTTTAATTTACACCCTGTTTTGAATCGTTTTCACTTGATAGATATTATAACAAAATGCAGCCAGCATATTTTTCACTCGCACTCTTTGCAGCGTTGTTACCTTCACCAACCCTGCATGAAAGATATTTTTGATCACTGCATAGGGTCTCTCCCCCTTTGATCTCTTTCTACTTATTCGCATATTTCTCAGTTTATCTCGTATCCCAATGGGATGTCCTCTCGCCCCTCGTTTCATTGTGGCACTATATCCCTTGCATTTTGCTCCCTGATATCCCCGATCCCGATAGACCACTTCTCCTTTTTCTGACATATCCACCTGACTGTCATGAACATTTGCCGTGGTGGTTTCAATGCGTCGAATAAGATCATGCGTCGTATCCATGATGGTATGCAGTTTATAGCCATAGTGCATTTTGCCGTTCTTGGACATGATTTTTCCATCTTTATCCCGTCGTGTTTTTGCCTGCTCTCCTCGCGGCGTGTCTTTCTTACAATGACCGGGTTCAGCATACACAAACGTTGCATCCTGAATCATACCTTGTTCAATTTTGAGACCTTTCAGGTCAAGTTGTCGCTGAAACTCCTGCCAAACCAATGTGTCAACGCCTGATTCGGACATGCGCTCCCGAAATAACCAGATCGTTGAATTGTCGGGTATTTTGTCAGGACACCCAAGGAAATGCCAAAAGGAGAGACGATCGTAGATTTCACGTTCAATGGCGAGATCAGATAGATTATACCAGACTTCCAGAAGCTGAATCTTGAACATGAGTATTACATCGACATTGGGGTGACCGCCTTTGCCGGATTTATTTGCATACATGGATTCAAGAAGAGGACGAAAAACATCCCAATCAAGTGTTTTACCAACATCGGAGAGACGGTCGCCAAGTTTTTCATAACGCTCGTGATATGCCTGGTTGAGACCAAAGCTGCTGAAAGTCCCCATACATACTACTCAACGTACGAAAAGAAAGTACTTTCTGTCGGAAAAAAAAGGTTGTTAGAAATTCTCTGATTCTTTTTTATTTTATCTTTGAATTTGATGAGTTTTTTAGCATTTGCATTTTTATCAACATAGATTGGGTGTATCAATGCCTTTTCTTCATCAATGCAATAGGCAAGAATACGAATATTTTCGTTTATTAATGCTGTATCGTATTCGATTTCTGTATAAGATTTACCATTGAGTTCACTATGATTTCCGTTATCACTGGTATATGGCGACCCATATCGCATTCCAATGACTAAAACGAATATTTTTGCATCATCTAATTCTCCCAGACATGTATCCAAGGGTGATTCAGGTCTGGCTCCGAATTCTTCCATTGCAATCGGGATTAAACCCATCTCTTGAATCAGAAAAGTTATTGCATATCTTTCACTTTGAAGATCATCTTTTGTAGAACTAAGAAATACTGGAATGGAAAGATTATCAAATTTATTATCACCCACGGTATTTCTAATATAATCTTCAATCGTTTCTTCTGCTTCTTGCTTTGTATTTAGATTATTACTATTAATCATCATCTTTTATGGGTCAAAACTGGAATGCGAGAAGTTGTATTTTCAATTTTGGTCGGGAAATATGATAAAACTACTTGCTCTGAAACAAAAATTGATTATAATTCCCCGTATTACAAAAGATTAGGTTTTTCAGTTATGCTATCGTAAGGTGCAAAAAGATACAATATAAAATCACAGACGCACCTTCATTACCCAAATTCTAAACAGACCTCTTCATATAATTCTCTACGTATTTACAACAATACAAGCCCTCATTTACATTCAAACTTGCTTTTGTTAAGCGCGTTGACTTGTCCATCAACCCGCCCAAATCACCTTTTCGTGAAATCATTAGATTTGAAAACTTGCCATCAGATGTATGAGGGAAATAAATTACAATGAAAGAAAAACCGGCACGCCGGTTTTTTCGACAGCATTTTTCAAGAGAGGGTGCGATTCTGCGTAGGCGATCAGCCGGAGCAGAGCACCCGAACGTAAGGAAAATGCGATTCGCGTTAATTCGCGGAGATTCGCGGTTGGTTTTTATCTCATATGTGCACACCCAACCGTACCCCCTCCCGAATTGGATTAACACTAACACTGCAGAACTCCTGGAGAAAAAAATCCGGGTTTTTCCAGCCGGCAAAACCGCAACTTAATAAAGAGATGACAGCCAATATTATTGGAGTAAGGGGCCGTAGGGTAGCCTGGAATCCTAGGAGACTGGGGGTCTTCTGACTCGCGTTCAAATCGCGGCGGCCCCATACCTGTTTTTGAGAGTTTTTATGAAGTTGGCACCGGAATGCAGGACCTGTCTTCTGACAAAAGTCCGTTCACAATCGCAGATCGTAACGAATGACGAGGAGGTTTTAGCCAGAGTCACCGCCGAATGCACGGACGTGTATGACCGCTATCTCGAAAATGATCCGCGGGCGGCCGTCGCTGCAGGCGAAGTTCACCGGACCTGTTATGCACTGATTGGATCAACCGATCCGTACACGGAGATGAAACGCCAGGACAACACGGCTGCGATCCGGGTCGCCGAGGCCGTCCGTCCAAAACTCCACACTCTTCATGATTACATGACCGCCGCGATCATCGGCAATACCATCGATTACGGCGTGACTGGGCATGAGGTCTCGACCGATTTGGTTGCCTTTTTCGAAAAGATGCTGGCAAAAGGCTTGGCACTCGACAACTCGGAGGAGTTTTTCAAGCTGGCCGACCGGGTGGTCTACTTCACCGACAACTGCGGGGAGATCATTTTTGACAAGATGTTCTGCGAAGAACTGAGAAAGAACGGCTCGCACGTGACCATTGTCGTAAAGGAAAAACCGATGCTGAACGATGTGACGGTACAAGAGGCGGGGGAGATCCGGCTCGAGGATGCAGCAGACGTCGTACTTCACTCAGGCGGCGGGGCGCAGCTTGGGGCACATCCGCCGTACTTCCCGCCTGACGTCCGTGACGCGGTCGATCACGCCACGCTGATCATTGCAAAAGGTCTTGCAAACTACGAGAGCCTGACCGAGTATTCTCTCCGGCCGCCGATCGCCTATCTGCTGATGGTAAAATGCGACGCGGTCGGCAGGGATGTCGGGGCAAAAAAAGGTGAAATGATCGCTGTTCTCAAACGTCAGTAGATCTCCTGCACGCGGCCGACCGATCCGTCGGTGAGCCTGACCTTGATCCCGTGAGGATGATTGGGGGAGTTGGTCAGAATATCCGCGACCCGCCCAAACGTCAACGCTCCCGTCGGCTGATCTTTTTTCAGAATTATTGCCACCGCATCCCCCGGATGAATATTCCTGCGCAGATTTCCCTCTTTCATGATCGTGGATACAGGTTGGACGTCTGAGATAAAAAGGATCGTATCTGCGCAGACAAAACGGATGATCCGGCTTTTATTTCTGTTTTGGTCCTGAATCAGGATCAAATGCGGATAATTCACCGGTATTTTCAGGGAAAATACGGACCCTTGCAGTACTCCATCCAAACACTATTAATAGAAGAACTCCTAATTCATGGCTAACGGAGTTGTTTCAATCATGGCCTCGGGTAAATCAAAAAACGACAAAAAAGCAAGTAAGGAAGCTTCCAAGAAACTCGTGAAGAAGACGAAGACGGCAAAGAAGACTCTCAAGCAGCTCAGGAAAGAGAAGGAGGCCGCAGAGAGTCTGCTCAATTACTGCCGGTCCATGAGCAACTACTTCGCTGAACAGGCCGCTCTCGAAGGCATGCTGGAGGAGTCATCCGAACAGCAGGTCGGTGAAACGCTCTGTGCGACAAGAGACAGTTTCCTCAAAGGGTTCCACGAATCCGAGGAGTATGCGGCCGCTCTTACTGCGTACCGCAGCAAATTCCACGAAGAGTCCGCCTCGTCCGAAGAGATCCCGGAGATTCAGGACGAAGACACCCCTTCGGACGTCGAATCCGAAACTCAGGAATACTGAATTCAAAATTTTCACTTTTTTATCCATCTATAGTGCCGCAAAACAACCGAAAGGGTAATCCGGGTTCCCCTTGGGGCTGGATTGTGCTGAAATGTTCATTCCGTTTTGAAAATCTGTCGTCAGATCATGCGCGCATCTTCGACAAACGTTGAAATCCCATCAAGACGATCGCAGAACAAATACCTCAAACCACAGAGTATATATCAAATCTACATGATAAATAATGTATAATTCGGATTTGCGTGGTGAACCCTGCAAACGAGATACCTACTGGAGTACCGACATGTCAGTCAAAGCTACCAAAATGCTCTCTGAAGCAGACGGATATGACCTTCTGCGTCAGTTTAATGTACCTGCTCCGGCCTTTGAGATCGTCCAAACACCGGACGATGCTGCAAAAGCCGCAACAAAAATCGGTTATCCCGTAGTAATGAAAATCGTCTCCCCCCAGATCATCCACAAAAGCGATGCGGGCGGAGTGATTGTCGGGATCAAGACGGATGCTGAAGCAAAAGAAGCATTCAATAAAATCGTAACCTCTTCAAAAGCCTATGATGCTTCAGCAGAGATCAAAGGCGTCATCGTTGAAGAGATGGCAAAACCCGGACTCGAGCTGATCATCGGCGGTAAAATCGACCCGGGATTCGGCCGTGTTCTTACCTTCGGTCTCGGAGGAACCTTAGTCGAGTTCTATAAAGATGTCGGGATCCGGCTCTTACCCTGCGACGATGAAGATATCAGAAGTCTGATCCACCAGATCAAAGCCTACACGCTCATCAGAGGATACCGCGGTCAGGCCCCGCTGGATGAGGCGTTCCTTTTCCAGACGTTAAAGAATGCCTGTGCGTTCTTCGAGAAGAACGATAATGTCGTCGAGTTCGATATAAACCCCCTCCGACTCTATGAGGAGGGAGGCTGCGCCGTCGATGCACGCGTCATTGTTCAGGACGGACCGGTCGAACTTCCGGCCCACTACGATCCGGCAAAGATCGTTCCGCTGGACTACTACAAGCCAAGAAGCGTGGCAGTCATTGGAGCATCCGACGACCCGACCAAAATGGGATACGCGGTGTTCCGCAATATTCTCCAGTTCCCCGGGAAAGTCTACCCGGTGAACAACAAACGCGACGAGATTCAGGGCGTAAAATGCTACCCGACTCTCTCGGCTATCCCCGGTCACGTGGATATGGTCGTTATCACCGTTCCTGCTCAGCTCGTTCCGGCGATCATGAGCGAGTGCGGTCTGAAAGGCGTGAAGATGGCAGTCGTTATCACTGCAGGATTCAAGGAGATGGACGAGGATGGACGGGCGCTTGAGACCCGGATGGTCGAGATCGCCAAGAACTACGGCATCCGTATCGTCGGTCCGAACTGTCTTGGTCTGATCCTTCCGCCCTTTAAACTCGATACGACGTATGTTTCCACCTCGCCGCTGCCGGGAGACATCGCGTTCATCTCCCAGTCGGGAGCTATCGTCAATGCAGTTGTAGGAATATCCCTTTCTGAAGGCTCCGAGATGGGATACTCCGAGGTTGTTTCGGTCGGAAACCAGTGCGATCTGGACTTCCTGGACTACATGAGTTATGCAGCCCGCGACCCGCACACCAAATCGATCATCCTCTACGTTGAGGAGATCAAAAACGGTGTGGCATTCATGGAGATGGCAAAGGAGATCACCAAGACAAAACCGATCGTTGCCATCAAAGCAGGATCTTCGAAGAGAGGTCAGGCGGCAGCCGCTTCCCACACCGGTTCCCTTTCCGGTGCATTCGAAGTCTACATGGAGGCGTTCAGAAAGTGCGGCGTCGTTCCGGTCAAGACGCTTCCGGGCGCATTCCAGGTGGCAAAGGCCCTTGGCGATCTGAAAAAGCCGCTGACCGGCCGCCGTGCGGTCGTGATCACCAATGCCGGAGGATTCGCCGTTCTCTCCAATGATTACGCCGAGACCTGGGGCATCGAGATCGTCGATCTGCCAAAGCACATCATCGATGAGTTGAACACCTTCCTCCCGCCGTTCTGGAACAAGAACAACCCGATCGATCTCCTGGGCGATGCCACCGAGGCACGCTTCAGAGGGGTCTTCGACGTTCTGTGCAAGAACGAGGATCTCTGGGATATGGCGATTCTCGTCAACTTCCCGAACAAGGTTTTGGCACCGGACCGGGTTGCCCAGATTCTGATCGACAATTCGAAGCGCACCGACAATCTGCTGGTTGGAACCTTCGTCGGCGGAGACTGCTTAAAACCGGGTGTCGATCTCTTAAAGAAGAACAATATCCTGGTCTTCGAGGAGCTGGAGTTCACCTATCGTGCCCTCGGACACCTCAGCTGGACTGCAGATCGCTGATCTGCACGGTCTGGTCTGCCTCTCATTTTTTTTGCGGGCGGGGTGAGCCGACAAGCGAGGGTCGTAGACCCGAGTCGGAGAGCAAACTGAAGGTTTGCGAAGAGGCTCGCCCTCAGCCGAGCAAGTCGATAGACTTGCGAGCAAATCTCTGATTTGCGACCAACGCGATGGAAAGATCTTATTTGTACATTTAAGAATAGGTTATCCCTTTTTTGCGGAAGTGTGAGTTGATTTGCGGTGTGCGGGTGATTTTATCTCATGTTTCCACACCCAACAACCTCCTTCCCGGATTGGATCCTCACAAACACCGCGTAAATCCTAAATAATGTACATCATCAGCCGGATTATTACCTATTTTCCTGCCGATACTCTTATCATACGCCATACCAATATATCAGATATTGAGGAATTGTATGGATTTGGAGGTTGAGATATGGAAAATGCAGTAGAATCAGATACTGAACTTATTGAAATACTAAAAAAATTACCAGATATCGATCCGGACAAACATGACGGAAGCTATGAAATCGTTCGTGAGATCGTGAAAACCTACAAAAACAGCGATACAGCCAGAAAACATGGATATGATACCAATGATCTGAATGCTGTTTGGTTTTTGTGCACCGGGGGAGATAATAAATTCGTCGATTTTCGAAAAAAACACATTCTCAATGCAAACCTTTCAGATGAAGAGAAAAATACCATGGTCACTCTTCTGGAGCGTATTTGGGATAAAGCCAAAAGGGGGTAATATAGTAACACATTCAATGGTCACACCGGCAGAGTTGGTATGTTCTCTCGCGGATTTAGCACATTTTCAACGGAGGGCGTCGACCAGGAGAGAGCTCCGAAGGAATTCATCCAGATGGCCATTGAAATATCTGATGAACAGGATGAAGAACGCATATTTTCGATCGCCGAACAATACCTCAAAAATCCATGGTTAGGAGTGCAGGCAACAACCGTCTCAGAATTTCTTCACTGTCTCAAACCGACAGTATTTCCAATTATCAATGGTTATCAGTGATCAGGACGTGCTTTGTATGAATCACTGGGTATAAAGCTGACAAATTATGTCAAAGCCAGCTCCTATGTTGCGAATTCCCGCATAATACGTGATTTCCGTGATGCCAATTTCTCCTTTAAAAATTATCGTGTCCTCGATTTGGCATCAACAGAATTGGTGAAGAGCGATGAAGCAAATGATTCTTTAAATAGTTGGAAAATTATTTCTGATACATGTGTGACGAAGGATTGTGATATCTCGGTCAAAAGGCATCTTGTAAGCTTCGTCGCAAAAAAAGTGCGTCCATTTTTCGGAGTTGTAGAACCTAAAGATAAAGATAAAGATAAGAAAAACATCTCTGTTACGTATAAAGAAACTGCGTATAATTGTGTGATTGTTATCGACCGTCTCAAAGGGAAAAAAACATTTTCGTTTTCACATATATTTCAGTCCGATAAAACCACTTGCTGCTTATCTGAAAAATGTAAGTGAAGAAGAATTATTCACAAAGAAACTGGTTTTTGAAAAGACGAGACCTGACGAATATAATCTGACCTTGGTTGATAAAGAAATAACGCCAAATCCAAAGATGATCGAAGATCGGTCAGAGAATGTTAACGTTCATCTGGGTTGTTACATTAATGCTTTATCTGGAGATATCGATGAAACAGATCGTTTCATAAACGAAGGAATCTGGCAGAATGATGCTGATGAAAAATATCTTGATGTGATCAAAACAATTTCTGCCGGCGACAAAATAGCAATTAAATCAACCTCTGTACAGTCTAAAAATATCACGTTCGATGTCGGAAAAAAACCAGTCTCCGTAATGTCGATCAAGGCAATTGGGACAGTTATCAAAAATTATGGTGACGGGAAAAAGCTGGATGTCGCATGGGAAAAACTTGACCCGCCAAAGTACTGGTATTTTTTTACCTTCATTGCCAGGGTATGGAAAGTTGAGAGTCAACCCGAAGACTGGATGTATCAAGCCTTACTTGACTTTACCTTTGCTAATAAACCTCAGGATTATAAACGATTTCTGGCCAATCCGTTCTGGAGAGAGAGATACAAACTAAATGAAGAGTCTGAGATTTCCATGGCGGAAGAACCGTCTGCCGAATACTACCCCCCATACACCCCGCAGGATTTCCTTCATGACGTTTACATCTCGGAAGAAAATACAACACGGTAAAAAATCTCCTTCATCGAAAGAAAAACATCATCCTATGCGGACCTCCCGGAGTTGGAAAAACGTACATGGCACAACGTCTTGCCTACTCGATCCTCGGCTCAAAAGATAAGACCCGCCTCAAAACAGTTCAATTCCATCAGAACTACAGTTACGAAGACTTCATTCTGGGTTATCGTCCAAGTGAAAATGGATTCGTACTCAAATCAGGACCGTTCTATGACTTCTGTAAAACGGCAGAAAATGATGCCAACAACCCCTATTTCTTCATCATCGATGAGATCAACAGAGGCAATCTCAGCAAAATATTCGGCGAACTTCTGATGCTGATCGAAGCCGACAAACGAGGAAAAGAGGTCAAGATCCTCTATTCAGACACTCCCTTCTCTGTCCCGAAAAACCTATACATCATCGGTATGATGAATACATCCGACAGAAGTCTCGCGATGATGGATTATGCTCTTCGCAGACGTTTTTCCTTCTTTGAACTGCGGCCCGCATTCGATGAAGAATCATTCGTTAAGCAGCAAAAAGAAATCAATAATCCGGATTAAGACAAGCTTGTATCCGCCGTTAAAAAGGTCAACGGGATGATCATGGTCGATCCCTCCCTCGAAGAAGGATGCGCAATAGGCCATAGTTATCTTTGCTTACAACCGGATGCCGTAAATCTTGAAACGCTTCAGTCGACCGTAAAATATGAACTGATACCCCTCATCAAGTAATACTGGTTCGATAACAAAACCGATTTTGAAGCAGGAAGTACCATATTGCGCAACGCCGTATCCCTCAAATGATAGCGAAACCAAAGAACATCTACTACATGCTGACCTATGCCTACCAGGTCTTACGTGAAGGGACGTTTCGATCGATTGAGGGAGAAGAATTTGACAATATCCACAATCTCTTTGCAGAGATCATTACTCTTGGAGTATCGTATCAGATCAAACGCGGGCTCGCTCGGGAGTATCAGGAAAAAACCGAACGGATCGGAACGATCAGAGAAAAAATTGAACTGACCGGCTCTCTTCGGGAATTTGCAAAACACAGTAACAAACTGGTATGCACATTTGATGAATATACACTGGATTCTCCCATGAATCGTGTTCTCAAAACAACAATGGACCTCCTTGTTCATTCATCAGAGGTAAAAAGAGAGAAAAAAGATAAACTCAAAAATCTTCTGCGGTATTTTACGGATGTAGAGA
Organism: Methanocorpusculum sp.; assembly: GCA_965228205.1. GTDB lineage: Archaea > Halobacteriota > Methanomicrobia > Methanomicrobiales > Methanocorpusculaceae > Methanocorpusculum. The sequence goes on from OZ245799.1 coordinate 143,999, forward strand.
GAGTCGACCCTCACATGATCGAATGGAGTGCTTTTTCTTATCACCGAAATAATGCCACTTACAAAATGCTGATGAATCTCTGTTATCTGGTGATAATGGGGATGCTTTTGTCGGAAAAGGATGGAAAAATAAAACTTGCAGAATATCTCGATGATCAGAAGATGCATGATTTTTATGAGAGATTCATTCTGGAATATTTTAAGAAAGAATATCCTGAACTCAAAGCTTCGCGTGACAAAGTAGCCTGGAATCTGGATGATGCAAGCAATAGTATGATTGATCTTCTTCCGGAGATGCAGACTGACATAACGTTACGATACAAGGAAAAAACGCTTATCATCGATGCGAAGTATTACAGCCAGATCTTGAAGAAGGGTCAATATGGGGAGAATGGAAAGATCCCCTCCGGCAATATATATCAGATCTATGCGTATGTGAAAAATATGGATAAAAACCATACAGGAAATGTTGAAGGAATGCTGCTTTATGCGGGAACAGATGAACCTGTCAAAGAGGTGCGGGGACAATTGATCGATGGAAATACATTCCATGTACGGACATTGGATCTGTCCGGAGAATGGGCAGATATCAAAAATACTCTGGATGAGATCGCGAGTGATTTTAAAAGCGAATGAGCGTCACTCTCTTACATCCGTGAAAACTCAAAAAAAAACACTGATGAAAGACAAAAAGGCATGCAAGCGAGGGTCATAGACCCGAGTTGGTGAGCAAATCTCTGATTTGCGGTTCGCGGTTTGCTTTTCTCTTGTGTTCAGATCCCTCCACTACATGAAATCAACGCACACTTCCACAAAAAGGAGTTACATATTCCTAAATATACAAATAAGATCTCTCCACCGCGGGACGCTCCGCGCCGAAGTCGCGTCCCCGCACCCCCTAGATCAGAAAATGAATTGAAATCAGCGACCCGGGAACCCGTTCGCGTAAAAAAAAAGAAATTAGAGAATATCTATCAACTCTTTTTTTAACGAGAATCATTATTTATGAAGGATTGAATACATCCCCACACCCTCTCATCCCCCCCCCAAAAAAAAAGAAAATCACGATAAATCCCAATTATTCCTTGACGTTTTTTTTTAATTTACACCCTGTTTTGAATCGTTTTCACTTGATAGATATTATAACAAAATGCAGCCAGCATATTTTTCACTCGCACTCTTTGCAGCGTTGTTACCTTCACCAACCCTGCATGAAAGATATTTTTGATCACTGCATAGGGTCTCTCCCCCTTTGATCTCTTTCTACTTATTCGCATATTTCTCAGTTTATCTCGTATCCCAATGGGATGTCCTCTCGCCCCTCGTTTCATTGTGGCACTATATCCCTTGCATTTTGCTCCCTGATATCCCCGATCCCGATAGACCACTTCTCCTTTTTCTGACAGATCCACCTGACTGTCATGAACATTTGCCGTGGTGGTTTCAATGCGTCGAATAAGATCATGCGTCGTATCCATGATGGTATGCAGTTTATAGCCATAGTGCATTTTGCCGTTCTTGGACATGATTTTTCCATCTTTATCCCGTCGTGTTTTTGCCTGCTCTCCTCGCGGCGTGTCTTTCTTACAATGACCTGGTTCAGCATACACAAACGTTGCATCCTGAATCATACCTTGTTCAATTTTGAGACCTTTCAGGTCAAGTTGTCGCTGAAACTCCTGCCAAACCAATGTGTCAACGCCTGATTCGGACATGCGCTCCCGAAATAACCTGATCGTTGAATTGTCGGGTATTTTGTCAGGACACCCAAGGAAATGCCAAAAGGAGAGACGATCGTAGATTTCACGTTCAACGGCGAGATCAGATAGATTATACCAGACTTCCAGAAGCTGAATCTTAAACATGAGTATTACATCGACATTGAGGTGACCTCCTTTGCCGGATTTATTTGCATACATGGATTCAAGAAGAGGACGAAAAACATCCCAATCAAGTGTTTTACCAACATCGGAGAGACGGTAGCCAAGTTTTTCATAACGCTCGTGATATGCCTGGTTGAGACCAAAGCTGCTGAAAGTCCCCATACATACTACTCAACGTACGAAAAGAAAGTACTTTCTGTCGGAAAAAGGTTGTTAGAAATTCTCAATTACTCTTTTGACTGTTCAGTCAGAGAGTGTGGTTCATCCTTTGGATGAAGGTACATGCCTGTGTAGGTCAGATCGAGTGCCTTCTCGGAATTCTTCTTCGTAAGCAGGCTAACGATGACCATTGCGGCGATCGAACAGGCCAGTGAATAGATCGAGAAGTGCATCGGCAGCTTGTCAATGAAGTTGTAGTAGGCCCCGAACGCGAGACAGGTGATCAGACCGATCAGCATACTCGCGATTGCGCCCGCTGCGGTCGCCCGTCTCCAGTAAAGACCGGCGATCATCGGAACGGCGAAGGCAGAAAGCATCAGGCCGATACCAAGCCAGATCAGGAATGCGAGCATCTCCGGCGGGTTGATCGCAAGAATCAGCGAGATGACTGCCGCCAGAAGAACGCAGATCTGACTCACGAGAACTACCTGACGTTCGCTTGCTTTTGGTTTGAGCATCGTCTTGAAGATATCCCAGGAGAAAGTCGTTCCGACCGTCAGCATAAGCCGGTCGGTCGTAGACATTACCGCCGAGAGAACGATCACCGCAAACAGACCGGTAATCAGAATGCTCGGACTTGCCGCCTGAATTCCATACATCAGGGCAAAGTCCGCGACCCGGCCGCCTTCCGGCACAACGCCTGCAAGAAGTCCGTCCGCCTGCATGGATCTGACTGCCATACCGCAGATCTTGATCAGGAGCATGATCACGAGGTAAATCGAGAATGCTACAAGCGGCGCCCACTTGAAGTAGGACGTTTTTCTCGCAGCAAACACGTTCGAAAGAACATGCGGTGCGCAGGCGAGACCCCCGATCAGCAGCACGCCAAACGAGAACAGATATTCCGGAGTACAGTACGCATATGCCGCGGTACTTCCCGACGGGAACCAGGGCATAACCAGGTTCGGATCGATTGTTGCGAGAACCGTGTTAATATGCTCGAGACCTCCTGCATAGGTCAGGATAAACGGAGCTACGAGAATCACGCCGAAGATAAGAATCAGACCCTGAACGAGTCCCGTCCAGGAGACGGCATACAGGCCGCCGATAACGGTATATGCGGTGATGATGACTCCTGCGATCAGCAGGGCCTGCCAGTGTTCCAGCCCAAACGCCCAGATCAAAACGATACTGATGGCGGTGTACTGCCCGACAAGATATACCAGTGAAACGGCAATGCTTGCAATTGCAGAAAGAGTGCGAAGCTCCCGTGTGTTTTCATATCTGAGTGCAAAATAATCCACAATGGTCATGCACCCGCTTTTTCTGCCAATCTTATTGAGTTTTGAACCAAAGAAGATGATACAAAACGCCGCCGACAATGGAACGAAAATCTGTTCCCAAATGCCCGGCCAGCCTGACGCAAAACCAAACCCGCTGGTTCCAACAAGCGTCATACCGCTGCAGATCGAACAGACGATCAGGAGGGTAAAGAGCCAGAACCCGAGACTTCTGCCCGCGAGCATATAGTCTTCTGAATTTTTGATCTTCTTCGATGCCCATACGCCGATCCCAAGTAAAACTACAAAGTAAACAGCGATGAGCGCGATCGTAATAAATGTGCTTCCTTCAGCCAGTGCCATCTTTAGTCGTCATTCTCCTTAGGGAATGTGATGCCCCAAATTAATAGGAGAATGATACATAAAATGATGGCTCCGCCAACAGAGAAGACCGTGATATCGGGTAATCCAAGTATCATACCCATAAGCGTGCTACGTGTTGACATATAACACGATCAGTTTTGTATCGTATCTCCTCTCAGAGAAGAGTAGTACATGATACGAAAAACGCCCGATTCCGGGGTTTTTCAGACCCGGTGCAAAAACCGGCGCATGACCGCGCAAAAAAACGTTACAGAAGTTCCCGGCCTTCCGGGACTTCATACTGCTGGAGAACACTTTTTTTCAGATCGATGACCGCCTCATTGAGGGGGACAACGAATACAAACTTCGGCACATCCGCAAATCCGTGCAGCCCGAAGATCACGTAAAAGGGATTTCCCTCGGCTTTTTCATACGCGAGATATGTGTCGTAAATTTCCTGCGTTGTCCAGGGCAGGTAGGCTTCACCGTCTTCGCCGACAAACATCCTGCTCCGGTAGCAGGTGACCAGATCATAGCGCTTCTCGTCGGCATTTCTGAGAGCGAGAAGATCCGGTTCGCCCGGGTTTCTCTCCTCGCGGCCGTTCGCCGACCATGTGCTTCCCAGCCGTTTGATCACGTAATCGCGAAACGCCAGAGCTACCAGCGGATTGCCGTCATCCGGCTCCGTGTCCTTGTCCGGTTACCAGACGCCGAGTGCCCGTTCGATATTGCCTAAAAATCCCATGTCTGATCAGTTGATGTGGAGATACTGCTCCGCACATTCCGTGAAGAGGGTCTCGTCGCTGTGGAGTCTTTCGGAAAGACAGTTGTCATTGTATGCTCTCAGTTTTGCAGCCTGGTAATCGATGACTCCCGGCGGGAAGATGTCATCCCTCTCGAAGAGTTTTCGTTTTGCAATCAGCGCATCCGCCGATTCGGCACAGCTGACAGGCAGCCTGCGCAGGGTCTTAATGAATGACTCGCACTCCTCGGTGAAAATGTTCCTGGATGCATAGAGTTCATCCGCTTTGGTGAGGGCGCCGTTCATACCAAGACCGTGGATCGCCCCGCAGATCAGACAGGCAATCGTTTCGTAGATGCAGGCCGACCCGTCGGCGACCCGGAACTCCAGGGTCTGTCTGGAAGCTTTTTCGGATTTTCTCTTGAGACCGAAGTTTGCATCCGCCGCCATATCGACGGAATCGACCCAGCCGAGCGGCACCCAGACCACGACGGAACTGTTCTTCTCCCCCCAGCAGATGTAGGTCGGTGCGTTCTGATTCAGCACAAGTCTCAGATATGATGTGGGAACGGTGTTTCAGAATCCGGTAACCGCATCGCTGATGTCCAGAATGCCGACGATCATCCGCTTTGCGGTGTCGGAAAGTCCTCCCTCTTTGACCAGTACGTTCGTACCGTTTTTCTCTGCGAGGAAGTGGATATGCAGACCCGAACCCGATTTATCGATGGCGATCTTGGGAGCAAACGAGACCTCGACGCCGTACTGCATGCTGAGTTTTCTCAGGATCCATTTTGCAATGATGATCTGTTCGACGGCCAGGATCGGACTGGTCGGCAGGGACTCGATCTCATGCTGCTCGTAATAATATCCGTCTTTGGTGAATGAACCTGCCTCTGCATGCCCGTATTTGATCTTCCCGCCGGCACGGCCGATCATGAGCATGGCTTTGGTCCGCATCTCGCAGAATCTGCATAAGGGATCCGATTCGTGATACCCGATCCGGTTGTTTCTGTGGTAAAATGTCTCCTCTTTGGAGATGATGTAGTATTCAAGTTCACCAAGACATTTGAACTCCATCCCGGTGTGTTTTTTGAACGATGCCTCTGCCTGGCGAAGGATGTGTTCGGGAGAGGAGGCAAGCGGATGGCCGTTATTGTCGTAGTAGGAACAGAGGATGTTGAGTGTCGGGACCTCGGCAAAAGGATCTAAAAATGTCGTACCGTATCTTGGGATGACGTAGAGGTCGGAGCTTTCGGACTCAATAAAGGAGAAGAGTTTGCTGCCGTCGACCCGTTCGCCTTCGGAAAGTATGGCGTCGAGATGCTCCTTTGACGAGACGACAAAATTCAGGGTTTTGAGTTTCCCGTCGCCGCCGGCATAGCGGAAGTTGACCATTTCAACATGGTTTTCCTCGCATAAACGGAGGATATCATCTTTTGTGAAATACTCCGGACTTTTTTTCAGAAACTGCACCAAATCGTTTGGGTTCATCATTACCTCCGCATCGTTCATAATGATGTATTATTTTACGTTTTTGGTAATTAAGGAGAGCGGGTGAAGAACTTGAGGGCAGAAGGTTTCTGCTGTACAGTCCAGAAAAATGCAAAGAAAAGAGGGGATATTTTTATTTGAGAAGAGCGAGGGCGTCGCTTACGGTCTTGTTTTCTACGGTGATGGCATAGATCGCATTGCAGAATTTGACAGCATCATCCAGGGATTTCTGGTGGATGTTTCTGCCGGTCGCGTTTCCTGATGCTCCGCCGATATGGATCTGGTCATAGAGTTCGCTGAGGAACTTCTCTTCCGTGGTGGTCGACCCGCCTGCACAAACGAGTTTCGTGCGGCCGGCTGCGCGAACTGCCTCTTTGAGGAGGTCGGGCGAGGTCTTTCCGTCTTTTTTGGGTGCATTGACCTTGACGAAGTCGCTGCCGAGACAGGCTGCAACGCCTGCAGCGCCTGCGATGAGGTGGGGGTCCTTTTCGTCACCAACGGCTTTTCCTCTGGGATAAATCCAGAGTACGCATACCATGCCGTAGAAGTGTGCTTCGTTGATAATCTGGGCAGCTTCGGCAAGCATATCGGCTTCGTTTTCGCTGCCGAGATAGATCGTATAGCCCACACCGGCGATTTTTATTCCCGACTCTTCGGCGATATCGGCGATATCGGCGATCTGCTCAACGGTCCACAACTGCGGGGAGACGGGATCTTTCTGGGCCACGTTCACCAGATGCGACTTCGAGTTCATCTTTACGAGGTAGGGAACGGAAGGATAATCCTCTGCATATCTCGCGATGAGTCCCAGCTGAGCCGCGAGAACGCCGATCTTTGCTTTGGATGCGATGCGGAAGAGATGTTCCGGATCGGCATCATCTTCGGCAATCCATGCACCAAAGAAATCGTCGTTTAAGTGTTCTATTTTCTGATCTCCGGCAAAGAGCATCAGGCGGCCTGATCCAGCAGTGATCAGGTTATAATTGGATATATATGTGTCCCGCATGGCCTGGGGGACGTCGAGGGGGATCTTAATGTCGGACATGATTGTAATAATGTCTGGTATTCGACAGTGATTAACTTTATCTTTACGAGAATTTCTAACAACCTGAGAATTTCTAACAACCTTTTTTTCCGACAGAAAGTACTTTCTTTTCGTACGTTGAGTAGTATGTATGGGGACTTTCAGCAGCTTTGGTCTCAACCAGGCATATCACGAGCGTTATGAAAAACTTGGCGCCCGTCTCTCCGATGTTGGTAAAACACTTGATTGGGATGTTTTTCGTCCTCTTCTTGAATCCATGTATGCAAATAAATCCGGCAAAGGCGGTCACCCCAATGTCGATGTAATACTCATGTTCAAGATTCAGCTTCTGGAAGTCTGGTATAATCTATCTGATCTCGCCGTTGAACGTGAAATCTACGATCGTCTCTCCTTTTGGCATTTCCTTGGGTGTCCTGACAAAATACCCGACAATTCAACGATCTGGTTATTTCGGGAGCGCATGTCCGAATCAGGCGTTGACACATTGGTTTGGCAGGAGTTTCAGCGACAACTTGACCTGAAAGGTCTCAAAATTGAACAAGGTATGATTCAGGATGCAACGTTTGTGTATGCTGAACCCGGTCATTGTAAGAAAGACACGCCGCGAGGAGAGCAGGCAAAAACACGACGGGATAAAGATGGAAAAATCATGTCCAAGAACGGCAAAATGCACTATGGCTATAAACTGCATACCATCATGGATAAGACGCATGATCTTATTCGACGCATTGAAACCACAACGGCAAATGTTCATGACAGTCAGGTGGATATGTCAGAAAAAGGAGAAGTGGTCTATCGGGATCGGGGATATCAGGGAGCAAAATGCAAGGGATATAGTGCCACAATGAAACGAGGGGCGAGAGGACATCCCATTGGGATACGAGATAAACTGAGAAATATGCGAATAAGTAGAAAGAGATCAAAGGGGGAGAGACCCTATGCAGTGATCAAAAATATCTTTCATGCAGGGTTGGTGAAGGTAACAACGCTGCAAAGAGTGCGAGTGAAAAATATGCTGGCTGCATTTTGTTATAATATCTATCAAGTGAAAACGATTCAAAACAGGGTGTAAATTAAAAAAAAAACGTCAAGGAATAATTGGGATTTATCGTGATTTTCTTTTTTTTTGGGGGGGGGGATGAGAGGGTGTGGGGATGTATTCAATCATTCATAAATAATGATTCTCGTTAAAAAAAGAGTTGATAGAAATTCTCTTTACGTGAAATCACAAAACAGGGAGATTCAGCAGGTTGTTTTCGGCAATCATCATCTTGATTTCGTTTAATGCCGATTCAACAGGGGGGCTCAAGACATCCGTCCATGCAAGACTCGCCGGCTGGATGCCGATGACGACGATTTTTCGTGACGGTTCGGCTAAAAAATCAACTAGATGATACAATGGAAGCGTGTGGGTTCCAACCGAGGTGTCATGGATTTTTTCCGGGGGGATGATCCTGACCGATCCCGGCAAAAGGCCCATATCCGCAGCGTCTGCGAGGATCAGGAGGTCGGGATCGAGTCTGCGCACAAGCCAGGTGAAGTTTTCCGGGGCAGTCCCGCAGTTGAAGGTGGTCACGCCGGGGGTTCCAGCAAGCATCTCCGCAAGTTTCGGTCCTGCCCCATCGTCTGCGTGAAGCGGATTTCCAATTCCGAGCAGAACTATCGACATACCTGATCTAAAGGAAACATCATTTCAACTCACCAAAAACAGAATGCATCGACCGGGACTCGAACCCGAGTTTAGGCGTTGGCAACGCCTAGTGATAACCACTACACTATCGATGCTTGCACTAATTACAAGGATGTATAAACATTAAAAGGATTCGATTTGGAGTTTTTAGGGGTAGGGAGAACACCCCTTTTTTCGCTCATAGGAGTTACGCGGTGGGCTTTCTCATGCTTCCACACCCTGCCCTATACTTCCCGAATTGTAACCTCACAATCATCACATATTTCCTGTCTGAATTCTTCACTCCATATGAAATACCTGAAAAGCCCAAATGGGCAAAGCCCATTTGAGGCAGCACGCAAGCCGAAGGCTTGCACGCAACGTATAGGGGCCTCAGAAAATAGGATATCCCGCCGCGGGCCGCTCCGCGCCGGAGTCGCGGCCCCGCACCCCAAATCAAGAAAAGGGATTGTTCATCTATTTTTTCCAGAAAAAAGACATGCAAGATAAGAAAAACCCGCACGCAGGTGAGCGAAGCGAAACGGAGAGCAAATCTCTGATTTGCGAACAAGCGAGAGAAGCGAGTCGGTGAGCAAAACGAAGGTTTGCAAACGCGTTAATTCGCGGTGGCGTGCAAGCCAAAGGCTTGCGTGCCGCCTCAAATGGGCTTTGCCCATTTGGGCTTATTCGCGGTTAAATATTCTCTTGTGTCCACGCCCAGTAATGCCCCTCTCAAATTGGATTGGGAATAACACCGCGTAACTCCTATCTTATTCTTCCCCGTCCCATTACTCTCTGTCTTCCGCGTCGTAAGCCTGGCCCGGATGTTTGAGATGCCACTCGGTTCTGCGCAGGATTCCATGCAGAGTGCTTGCCTCACGGATCGTGAGTTTGGTTCGTCCAAGGACCCGGTGGGCAAGAAGGAGGGTCGTTTCGCGTTTCTCGACCGGGTGCTGGATCCCTTCCAGGAACCTTCCAAGGTGGGCATACAGCGATTCCATTTCGATTTTGCTTGCGAGATGATACTCTCCGCGCTGAAGATGAGCGAGTTCGTAGCAGACGATGCCGACCGCGTGGGAGATATTGAGGATCGGATATTCTTCGTCGGTCGGGATCGTGCAGACGATGTCGCAGCGTGCGATCTCTTCGTTATTGAGTCCCCAGTTTTCTCTGCCGAACAGGATCGCGATCCTGCCCTCGACGTATTTGATCATGTCGCGGAGTTCGGCGACCGAGTAATACGGCATCCTCATCGGATTCGTGACGGATTTTGCAAGGCCGCCGGTTGTTGCGATACAGATATTGCTTCGTGCAAAGACTTCATCGAGCGTTATTCGTTCGGCGTTTGCCAATACGTCTTTGGCATGCGAGGCACGGGCTTCGGCTTCCATGCTGAGTTTTGGCGGGTTTATGAGAACGAGATTATGGAACCCGAAGTTTTTCATCACGCGGGCGGCGAATCCGATGTTTCCTTCGTACAGCGGCTCCACCAGCACTATGTCGATCTGCAGAGGATCTTTATTGGCTTTTACCGGAAGTGACTCGGTTGTTGGAAGATGCATTATCTTTCATTTGAGGCGGCGAATATTCAGTCTTGTGTTCGGGTCGGTCTGCCCGATGAAAAAAGAAAAAGTCAGATGGATTATGTTCTGAGCTTTTTATCAATCGCGACGGCCGCTTCTTTCGCGGTCCCCATTGCGAGGATCACGGTGGCAGCTCCGGTTGCGACATCCCCGCCTGCATAGACTTTGGGGATGCTCGTTTCGCCAAGACAGTTCACGGCAACACTGCCGTTTCTGTTTCTGGTAAGTTCGGGCAGCATTCTGAGGAGAAGCGGGTTTGGTCCCTGACCGATAGCTTCGATCACGACATCCGCCTCGACCACGAACTCGCTTCCCTCTACCGGATAGAAGGAGCAGCGTCCGTCGTCTCCGGGCGTACCGAGTTCCATTTTGATGGCCTTGACGCCGGAGACGGCGTTGTTCTCGCCGAGGATCGCGATCGGGTTGGTCGCGGTCATGAAGAAAACACCTTCCTCTTTTGCGTGGCGGACTTCGTCGAGTCGTGCCGGCATGTCTGCTTCGCCTCTGCGGTACATCAGAGTTACCTCAGCACCCATACGCAGGGCGACACGCGCCGCATCCATCGCGACGTTTCCGCCGCCGACGACGACCACTTTTTTTCCGACTTTTACCGGGGTGTCGTTTTCTGGGAATTTGTTTGCTCCCATCAGATTCACCCGGGTCAGGAACTCATTTGCCGAGTACACGCCGGGCAGATTCTCCCCCTGAATGCCCATGAAGTACGGCAGGCCGGCACCTGTTCCAAGGAACACAGCGCTGTAGGAGAGAAGCTCCTCGACCGAGACCGAACGGCCGACGATATGGTTCGTTTTGATCTCCACACCGAGCTTTTTCACCTGATTGATCTCGTACTGGACGATATCTTTGGGCATACGGAACGCCGGGATACCGTACATCAGCACGCCTCCCGCCTCATGCAGGGACTCGAAGATCGTCACTGAGTGACCGCGGCGTGCAAGCTCGGCTGCACAGGCAAGACCTGCAGGTCCCGATCCAACGACCGCGATCTTTTTGCCGGTCGCCGGAGCACACTTCGGGCACTTCGCTCCCTTCTTTCGTTCGATGTCGGCAACGTATCTTTCGAGCTGACCGATCGCGATCGGCGTGTCCTTTATACCGAGGACGCAGACTCCCTGACACTGGGTCTCCTGCGGGCAGACCCGTCCGCAGACGGCAGGCAGCATGTTGTCTTTCTTGATGATGTCTACAGCATCCTGGAACTTTTCGTCGGCGATCGCCTGGATGAATGCCGGAATGTCGATTCCGACCGGGCATCCGCTGATGCATTTCGGTTTTTTACACTGAATACATCGTTTTGCCTCGGCAATGACCTGCTCTTTGGTGAGTCCGAGATCCACTTCTTCGAAGTCGGCTACTCTGAGATCTGCATCGCGGTCCATTTACTCCACCTTCCTGCAGCGGCATTCATGATGTTCTTCACGGAAATCCATCGACTGTTTCTCCTCTGAGAGGTACATTCTCTGTCTGGTCATAAGATCGTTCCAGTCAACTTCGTGCGCGTCGAACTCGGGTCCGTCAACACAGGCGAACTTCATTTCGCCGCCGACGGTCACTCTGCAGCTCCCGCACATCCCGGTTCCGTCCACCATCACCGGGTTGAGGGAAACATAGGTCTTGATACCAAAGGGACGGGTCACTTCGCTGGTGACCTTCATCATCATGCCCGGGCCGATGATCCAGACCTTGTTGATTTTCCTGCCCGATTCACAGAGATCTTTTAAGGGGCCGCTGGCGAACCCTTTGATCCCGTATGACCCGTCATCCGTCGTTACATAAAGTTCGTCACAGATCGCCCGCATGTCGTCTTCGAAGATCAGAAGATCGCGGTTTCTTGCACCGATGATGCCTATAACATAGTTGCCGGCGTCCTTTGCCGCCTGGGCAAGGATCGGCGTACAGGCAACACCGACTCCTCCCCCGACGATGATAACGGTCTCTGGACCTTCGGCGATGTCGCTTGGCATTCCAAGTGGGCACGCCACATCACGGAGTTCGTCTCCCGTTTTGAGGGTTGCGAGCAGTTTCGTCGTCGTTCCAACAGCCATGAAAGCGATCCTGATATTGTCTCCGTTTGTTGCGGAGATAGTCAAAGGAACCCGTTCTCCCGCTCCGTCCGCGTGGATGATACAGAACTGGCCGGCCTTTGCATGGCGTGCGACCTGAGGTGCATGGATCCACATCTCGAATACGACCTCCGATAAGGCTCGTGCCTGAACAATCGTGTAGTTTCCCATAATATGTTCCTTTGAGGTATGTGGATGTACATTTGATCTGACAGACATTAATGATGACGCTTGGCCCGCGGATTGTTCGACAGATTCATCACTCTTGAGTACAAAATCATAGATCAGATGAGTAACGACTTCGAGCGGGAGATGGTCGTCTGCATGAACCGGTTCTTCACCGAAAACAGGATGAAAGGGTTTGCCTACCGGCTCAAACAGTCTCACTTCAATACCCAATATGTGGATATCATCGTCGATTCCCTGGATCCTGCCTATTATCTAGCGATCGAGTGCAAATCCCTGAACGGGAAGCGGCTCTACTTTACCAGCAACTTCCATAAAGACAAGGACGGGGTGCATCAGGTGGACAACATCTCCGGGTTCGTCAAATACACCGGCCGCCGCGGCTATCTCGCGGTCGAGTTCCGGGGTCAGGGTGCAAAAAACGAAGCATATCTTATGCCCTGGACGAAAGTTCTGGAGTTTTTCGAAACATCCGCCGGGATACCTATCGAGGAGTTTAGAAAATGCATGGCGCTCGAACGGGTCCCGGGCGGGTACCATCTTTCCTGTCTCAATACATCAGAGTAATTAGGAGTGAAAACCAAATAATATAAAATTCATGACGGCAGCTACACGATTCATATCAATAAATGGAAGGCCTGTCAAAACCCCCATCGTGATCGCGTCAATGGCCGGAATAACCGATGCGGAGTTTGTTCTCGCCCACAGTAAACATGCCGGCGTTGCTTTTATTGGCGGATACAATACCGATGAACCGAGCAGGAAAGCCTCTGTTGCTATGGAAGCAGCGGGCCGGACCGAGTTCAATGCCGATTTCGGCGAAATAGCGACCGAAATAGATATTCTGGAAGGGGCGGACATCATCATCGGTCTCAACCTGAGGGGAGCGACGCCGGAAGCGTTCGTTTCCGCTGCAAAGCGATTTGGACCTTCCGTTATATACGAGATCGATGCCCACTGCCGTCAGCAGCCCATGATCGACGCAGGATGCGGCGAGTATCTTCTTCACAACCCGGAAAAGCTGTGTGCGATCGTTTCCGCGCTTGCAGCCGAGGGAGTGACCGTTTCCGTCAAGACCCGTGCGGGTGTGGTGGACGACCGCGAACTTGCACGGATGCTCTGGAAAGCCGGAGCTTCGATTCTGCATGTCGATCTGATGGATACCGGCCACACCAAGATCCGGCAGATTCGAAACAGCTGCCCCTTACTCATCATCGCAAACAACGGTGTTTCCAGTCCCGACAAGATGATGGACTACTTCGCTCACGGAGCAGATCTCGTCTCGGTCGCCCGAAGTGCGAGCCTCAGCGTTCTGCAGACGCTTGATCGGTATATCCGGGCAGTCGCGGAAGAGATCGGCTGGTATAATGCCCCAAAACAGTTGTGCCGCGGCGGAGATCTCCGCTCGCTCACGTTCTGCTGCATGCCGGTGAAACAGTGTCCGCTTCTTCCCTCTCTCGAGTCACTTGGGATGAGCCGGGATGAGTATCTTACGCTGAAAAAAGAAGCTACGGCCGAGACTCCTCTTTCGATGGGCAGCCACACATGTTTCGGCAGTCTTGCCTACTGCTGTAAATCCTCGACCCCCTGCATGTTCCGGGATATGACGCTGAAGTCGATCGATCTCCCGATGAATGAATATATGGCTCTGAAACGTACGCTTTCTGAGAAGATCGTGAAGAAAATCTTTGAAAATGTCTAAGCTGTCTCTTGTCGAAACCGCCGAACTTTCGATGCTCCTTGAGGTGAGCGCCAATATCAAACCGGGAAATATCGACCGGTTCCATGATTACGAGGATACGAAGTTCCGGCATTTTCTGGCATCGGCGGTACTTGCCCGCGACGTTTTTGAACGCGTTCCGCAGATGACGCTTGGAGAAGCTATGTATGCTGCCGTTGAGCATACGAACGGTCATGCAGGAGGGAATACGCATTTTGGGGCGTTCATTCTCCTTCTGCCGCTGATCAAAGGCAAAGGCATCGCCGGGGCGTGCGAGGCCGTTCTTCGAACAACGGTCGAAGACGCCGTTCTTTTTTATCAGGCTTTCGCGAAAACCCAGGTTCGGGTCAACAAGGAGGATGAGATGGATGTCAATGATCCTGCTTCGATCGCGATGCTCCGCGAGAAGCAGATGACCATGCTCGATGTGATGAGGTATTCGAGCGAGACCGATATGGTCGCCCGCGAATGGACGAACGGTTTTGCTCTGACCCGGAAAGCCGCCGATATTCTCAAAGAAAAGGATGGGGCCGATCAGATCCAGGAGATGTTTCTGCGCCTTATGGCCGCGTATCCCGACACCTTTATCGCAAAGAAGTTCGGATATGCCCGGGCGGTTTCCGTGATGGAACGTGCTCAGCTGGTTCGTGCCGGCGGCCTTTCGCTGAGCAGGTTCGACGAGGAGTGCATCCTCGGCGGCGTGAATCCGGGATCTCTTGCGGATATCTGCATTGCAGGGATATTCACCGCACTTCTGGAGGGGTGGAAATGGGACTGTTAGGCGAAGGGATCACCGAAGTGATCGCCGTAACAAAGGATAACGCGGCCCCGATCGGGATCATCGTGCGGTCCAGCCAGGCACCGAAGATGATCCTTTTCAAAGGGTCGAAGACGGCGGAGAATGTGGAAAAGTACGGATGGGTAACGGCGAACTTCGTGAGCGATTCGTATCTCTATCCTCAGTATGCGTTTTCGGACGTGGCGAAGTCGGATCTCAGAAAGGTGTTCGTCGGCGGGATGGTCATGCAGCTGCTTCGCGATGCCGATGCATGGATGGCGTTTACCGCCCATATCATCAACGAGACGAAGGAGGCGTATTTTGTGGAGCTTGAACCGGTGGGATCGGAGTACTGCCGTGATGAGCTGCGGCCGGTGAACCGCGGGTTTAATTCGGTGATCGATGCGACGGTCCATGCAACACGGTATGTGATGAACCATGATCCAGAGCTGCGTGAATTGATCGAGTATCATCTGGGCATCGTTCGAAAGTGCGGAGGGGCGAGGGATCTGGAGGCGGCGGCACTGATACGGTATGTCTGCGGGTTTTGAGGGTCCGTGTGATGAAATGAGTGTGATTTCCACTAGAAAATTGGGCTGTCGATTGGAATTTTGCCCTTTTGTATGCTGTTTTTGCTGTAGTTTGAGTGGGGTAAATCCGGGGTCAGATGGAAAATACGCTTGATGCTGCCGTATTTTCTGAAAAGTAAACTCATCATATATAAATGCCGCAGACGTGCGATAAAAAATCTGTATGGGGGGTAAACTTCAGTCCGTCCTTACGTAATTACGGGAAGAAAACTCTCTCATCAATCACTTTTTTTTCACACGTGTAGTCTCTTATTATTATACTGAGAATTTCTATTAACCCATTTTTTAACGTGAATCATGATTTAAGGAAGATAGGTTACATCCCCACACCCTCTCATCCCCCCCCCCAAAAAAAAGAAAATCACGATAAATCCCAATTATTCCTTGACGTTTTTTTTAATTTACACCCTGTTTTGAATCGTTTTCACTTGATAGATATTATAACAAAATGCAGCCAGCATATTTTTCACTCGCACTCTTTGCAGCGTTGTTACCTTCACCAACCCTGCATGAAAGATATTTTTGATCACAGCATAGGGTCTATCCCCCTTTGATCTCTTTCTACTTATTCGCATATTTCTCATTTTATCTCGTATCCCAATGGGATGTCCTCTCGCCCCTCGTTTCATTGTGGCACTATATCCCTTGCATTTTGCTCCCTGATATCCCCGATCCCGATAGACCACTTCTCCTTTTTCTGACAGATCCAACTGACTGTCATGAACATTTGCCGTGATGGTTTCAATGCGTCGAATAAGATCATGCGTCTTATCCATGATGGTATGCAGTTTATAGCCATAGTGCATTTTGCCGTTCTTGGACATGATTTTTCCATCTTTATCCCGTCGTGTTTTTGCCTGATCTCCTCGCGGCGTGTCTTTCTTACAATGACCGGGTTCAGCATACACAAACGTTGCATCCTGAATCATACCTTGTTCAATTTTGAGACCTTTCAGGTCAAGTTGTCGCTGAAACTCCTGCCAAACCAATGTGTCAACGCCTGATTCGGACATGCGCTCCCGAAATAACCAGATCGTTGAATTGTCGGGTATTTTGTCAGGACACCCAAGGAAATGCCAAAAGGAGAGACGATCGTAGATTTCACGTTCAACGGCGAGATCAGATAGATTATACCAGACTTCCAGAAGCTGAATCTTGAACATGAGTATTACATCGACATTGGGGTGACCGCCTTTGCCGGATTTATTTGTATACATGGATTCAAGAAGAGGACGAAAAACATCCCAATCAAGTGTTTTACCAACATCGGAGAGGCAGTCGCCAAGTTTTTCATAACGTTCGTGATATGCCTGGTTGAGACCAAAGCTGCTGAAAGTCCCCATACATACTACTCAACGTACGAAAAGAAAGTACTTTCTGTCGGAAAAAAGGTTGTTAGAAATTCTCAATCCTTTTTTTAACATCTATGAAAGATCCGCTCCAAACAGGAAAAACGCTGATACTCATTCTCATCTCGGCATCCCTTGCCGCATTCATTTCATCACTTGACGGGACGATCGTCAATATCGCTCTCCCGAGTATCGCGGAAGCATTCGGCCTCACCACATCCTCGGTCGCCTGGGTAAGCACTATATATCTTCTTGTCATCGCCGGACTTTTACTGATCGTCGGCAAACTTACCGACACCATCGGTCTGAAAAAAATATTTCTGGCAGGATTTTCCATCTTCGTGATCGGATCTTTTTCCTGCGGATTTTTCCCCGAACTTCTGAATTCATTTCACATCTTTCTGATTTCAAGGATCGTCCAGGTGATCGGCGGCGTGATGATGATGGTGGTGGCGCCAGCCATGCTTTCACGATTCATGCCTGGAAATCAGCGGGCGAAAGGTCTCTCGCTTGTGATGCTCTTTGCCGCCATCGGCATGGCACTTGGTCCGACACTTGGCGGGTACCTCACCGAATATCTCTCCTGGAACTGGATCTTTTTCATCAATGTCCCGGTCGGCATTATTGCCGTCATTCTCGGTATGATCGTCATCCCGGAAAACAAACCCGATTTGTGCCCTCTGCAAAGATTTGACACCCTCGGGGCGATCCTTATTTTTATCGGGCTTGCAGCGTTGCTTTTCGCATTCTCGGAAGGTTTTTCGCTTGGTTGGACATCGATTCCAATCATCATTTCAGTATTCCTTGCCATATTCTGTATTGGGGGCTTCATTTGGCATGAGCAGCACTACAACAATTCGCTTATTGACCTCAAGATGTTCAAAAGCAGACCATTCGTAGTTATTAATTGTATTTTTTCGCTGCTGTTCTTCACCTTCACCGGGGCAAATTATATGCTCCCATTCTATCTTGAGTATGTGCACAGATTCACGACCTCGAACGCAGGCCTGATCCTGACAACGATGTCGGTCGGCATGATGATCACCGGAGTTCTCTCTGGCCAGATATACGGAAAACTTCTCGGAAAAATCAAGTATATGGTCATGGTGAGTGTCATCCTGATTGGAGTTGGATACTATCTTCTCTCTCATCTCAGCCCAATCACAGGCTTAGGTGTCATTATCACGGCACTTGCATTAATTGGTCTTGGTCTCGGCGTAACAACCACGCCACTTACCACGATGATCATGGGAGCTGCGCCGGCATCGAAACAAGGAATAGTCTCGAGTTTGACCGGACTGGAACGTTACGCCCCCATGACGATCGGCGTGGCAGTCTATAACCTGATTTTGATCGTGGGTATCGTCACGATCATCAAGAATTCCGGGATCACGGAGATACCTCCGGCACAAATCAGCGCATCGATCCTCGCACTCGGTTTTGACATGGCATTTGTCCTCTCGGTAATTTTCTCAGTATTTATTCTGATTCTCTGCTTCTTCATCAAAGAAGAAAAAGCAGCAGCTGATGAATAATCTTTTTTTGAAACAGAAATATATAGTTGCAAATGCAACTAAATAATATCAATGCAGCAAAACACATTACAGAGAGGTATTGGCCACAACATCATTGCCTTTGACAAGTATTTCCGAATCTATCTGAAAAATAGTCTTAAAGACCATAACCTCAATGCCGCCGAGGGAATGGTTCTCCTCTCCCTTTTGGAAAATGAACGAAAAACCGAGGGAGAGATTTTCAATAATATACATACCGCTGAGTCGGAAATAACCCAGGACCAACTGGTACAAGAACTGCATTATGATAAAAGTGTTATGACCAGAACGATGCAGTCGCTTGAAGGAAAGGGATATGTTATCAGATCCGTGAACCCAAAGGGCAGTAGATCATTTATATTCAATCTGACGGAAACTGGGTTGGAATTCAAAGAAGTTCTACTGACCATCATGATAAAATGGAATGCCGCAGTACTGGATGGATTCACACCAGAGGAAATCACTTCGATGAACGATATGCTTGCACGACTTGCACAAAATGCGAAAGCAGCCGACAGCCGGGAGAGAGAATGAACAAACACGCAAAAATTGCAAAAAAAGCTGGGAAGGGTCTTGCCGCATATCTGACTGACTGGAAGAATCTGCTGGCGCATGCTCTTCTTGGGTGTCTTCTGCTTCTCATTGCGATTATCGCACCGGTTCCGCTATGGGCAAAACTTCTGCTGATCATCTGTCTTGTGACGCTGAACATCATCCGCATGAAATGGCCAAAGAGCCGAAAGATGCAGAATACAGTCGAAAGATGAGAAAATACCCCTGCCTCAATTACCTTTAAGTGTACATGGGATGATGTAGTTAGTAACGAAACCGGAGGCAGGATCATGACATACGCAGTAATTTACTTTTCACGAACGGGAACCAGCAGAATGATTGCTGAAAAAATCGCGAAAAAACTTTCCGTCGAACCGGTTGAAGTGACCGACAACATGGATTGGGACGGTACTCTCGGCTATATGCGTGCAGCACGCTATGCGATGAAGAATAAAGAGGTCGCTATTCAGACCCGCGGAAAGATCGGCGAGGTGGACGAGTATATCATCGTGAGCCCGATGTGGTGTGGAAAAATCACCCCGGCGATCCGGATTTTTCTGCAGGAACTTCCAAAAGAGAAAGTCCGCCTGATTGTTTCTTCAGGAGGCATGATTTACAAAGAACGGGACGGATATCAGTCCGTTCTCGACATCATGAAGAAAGACAAAAACGAAGACAAACTGATTGACGCATTCGTCAGCGGTCTGACAAAACCCTAATCAAATCACCTTTTTTTATCACGGAAGCAGCATCCGGATGGCAATCACCAGCATCAGGATAAAAAATATGCGTCGGAGCCAGACCTCAGGCACGCGGCCCGAGATTTTGACGGCAAACAAAACCATAGGTATTGCCGTAATGACGACGATTGCCCACATCAGGACGTCGATGTAGCCAATGAGGTAAAATCCGTATGCGGAGAGATCGATCCCAGCCGAAAAACCATTCACCAGATACGAGAGGATCCCCCCGAGTGTTATAAATACGATCGCGGCTGCGGAGGTGGCAGCTGCTTTTTTCATCGAAAATTTTCCAAGAAGCACCATAAGCGGGACTAAAACCGTACCGCCGCCAACGCCCAGAAGTCCCGACATGAATCCTGCGGTACCGCCGATCCCGCCTGCAAGAGGAGCAGCCATTTTCTCTCCTGTCCCCGAAGGAAGAGAAGTGATCAGCCGGACTGCACCAAGAATCAGCATTACGCCAAAAAGAAGCGTGAGAATCTGAACCGGCAGATACGTGGCGACTGTGCCGCCGATGAATCCGGTTACCGTGCCGCATAACCCCATGATAACTGCATCCCGCCAGACAACATTTCCCTTTTTTGTATGAACAAACGCACCGGTCAAAACAGTCGGGAATGCCGCGGCGAGACTGGTCCCAAATGCCACCAAAATCGCCATATCATCGGGAACCCCAGACTGGCGAAGAACAAAATACATCACCGGCGCATACAAAAATCCGCCGCCCACCCCCAAGAGGCCGGACATGAAGCCGGCAAGAAGGCCGGTTCCTATCTGAATACAGATGAAGACGGGTTCCATGATATCAGGGTATTATCTCGCATCCGTTATATCGTGTGTGGGCAAATGCATCCAAATCAAGTTTGCCATCATCGATCATTGCCCTGATGCGGGGAAGATTTTCCACGAGAGCATCATGGAGGTTCCGGACGGTCTCGCAGACGAGTTGATATTCGTCACGCCACGGACGGACAATATTCGAGTAAAGACAGCGGCCTCCGCAGAATCCGTATATGTCGCAGGAAAGACAGGGTTCCCGAACCGGTATTTCCGGGAGGGAAAGCGGATCGGCATCTATGATATCGCCCGCATAATAATCCGCCATCCCAACCATGATCGGACAGGGGGCGATCCGGCCGTTGGTCATAATGCTGTAATTTACATACCCCGAGCCGCATCTGAGTTTTGACGAGCGGCCAAGCAGGAGATCCTCGGTTGTCGAAAGAAACGGGTACCATTTGGGAACAACACCCGTCGTCTCGATCCGGGAAACCCACTCGGAAACGAGCCGGCGGATACCGGCATTATACTCCTCGCTCCACGCGGCAAATCTCCGACGGGAGAAGTCTCCGGTGAAATCCGCATCCATCTGCCAGTGGATCGAACTGAAGTGCTCAGCTAGATGAGTGACGGCTGAAAAAATATCCGTGTCTTCAGCAACCGTCATTCTGGCAATAAGCTCGCCTGTATATCCGTTGGAACGAATCAAATCGGCGGTGCCGAGAACGAGATCGTACATTCCCTCGCCGCGGTGCCTGTCGATCAGATCCTTTTCCCCGTCGATGGAGATGAGGATCGTCTCAAACCGGTTTGTGTATACTGACGGGAGTTTTCCAAGAAGGGTTCCGTTCGTCTGGAGCATGAACCGTTTAACCGGGGTATGGTCCATGATTTCCATTACCAGATCGGATCGGATGAGTGGCTCGCCGCCGATAAACGTGAGAACGGTGTTTGGATCTTTTGCAAGAAACGCGTAGAGATCCGCTAACGGAAACGACAGATTCTCGCAGATCGTTTCATCGATCGTGCCGGGGGAATTCCCAGCAGGGTCTTCCTCTTCGAACATCTTTCCCCTGCAGTACGAACAGCAGAGATTACAGTCATCGGTCACGATCAGATGGAAAAACATACGTCAGTTGATGGTCAGACCATTCGTTTCCGCGATCTCAAGATATGTATCCGCTACATACTCGGCCTGTTTTTTTGTCATGCCGTAGGTGTTGAACTTCCACACCTTGGTGGCGCCGGGAATGATTCCCGTGATTCCCTTCTTTCCAAGAGCACTCGACAGGAAAAAGCCGCGTTTTTTGTGGGTCTGCGCGACCTGATCAAACGAACCGGTGGTGTCCACGCGTGTCAGGGTGTGTTTTCTTGGATACTCGGAAAGGATTTTCGTTCCTTCGATCGATCGAAGAGCCTCGACTACGATTTTACTGTTGGCAAGTTCCTCATCGAAATGTTCAACACGGGCCTTAACGGTCGGGAACGATGCAAGAAGGCCGACGATCGGAGCACCCATCAGGGAACATCCGAGAATCCCAACCTCTTTGATGCCGAATATCCTCCCCGTGAGGTCACCTTCCATCTGCGTCGTGCGGAAAACCTCGTCGGCCCGCTCCTCGGTAGCGGCAAGAATTCCCGACGGGGCGGGGGCAGCCATGCTTTTGTGACCGGAGCCGACGATGAAATCAACCCCGAGCTCTTTCCCGTTCACTGGCATGACCCCAACGGTATATACCCCATTGTAGAGGACGGGAATATCATACTGGTGAGCGACCTTTGCGATTCCTTTTACATCGTGCATGTTGCCGAACTGATAATCCACATGATCGATGTAGAGCAGCTTCGGCGCGGTGCCGAACTCGCGGACAACATCCTCGATCCGATTCGCGGTGTCCTCTGCCGTGATATGATTGTCGGCAGTTTTGAGAATCTCGCGAACGATCCCCTTCTGAAGCTCAACGGACAGATACGAAGTATAGTGGGCAAGCGCGCCGATCAGAACCGGATCGCCTTTTTCCACGTAGGTGCCGGCCACCTGCTGGAATCCGCGGCGTGCGCCGGGAACCGTACGTGCCTGGGCCATGCCAAGCCATTCGGCAACATCCACATGGAAATCCTTCAGCGGTGGGTTCTGGATGTAATCCAGGCGGAACGGTTTTCTGCAGTTGTCACAGACCGAGTATCCGTCGCCCCAGCAGATCATCGCCTTCATCGCTTCGGACGTCAGACGGCCTGCGACCTGAATCGGATCAAGATTGATGGAGGTCTCCTCGATCATGCGTGCATCGATATTATCACAGCATTTCATAAGAGTTCCTCCCTGAGTATGGATATCTGTTTCTCCACTGATGCGAGAGACTTCGTGGTTTTTACCTTCTGGTCCTCGTCAAGGGAATGATCCGGGGCAGTAGTCCGGAGGAGGGCTCTGATATCCGTTAAGGAAAACAAAGCCTGAAATACTGCATCTGCGGCTCGCTGTGACATGATGGTATGTATGTCTACTCCTGGACAAAAGAAAATATCGTTACAGGCTGATGAGACCGAGCAGGAATAAAACACCGATGATGATCGGAACATGGACGAGATAGATGATCAGCGTGTGTCGGCCAAGAAAACAAAGCGGAGCAAGTATGCGGGGCATTTCGCCGAGCAGGGTGAGAAGACCCTGTCTAACCCCGTTTTTGTAGATTACCAGACCGAGGGACACCCCAAGAAGGACAACGCCAAACCAGGGGATAAGAGGTTCGTAGTCCAGCGTAGCAAATCCATTATAGGTGATACCGAACGGAATAAGAAATGCCGGACCTCTCAGCATGGAGACGAAAGGAGAGAGAACAATACAGATTAGGCCAAACACGAGGGGGACATACGGTCTGACTTTCAGCACGACAAACGGTATGGAAAGGATTGTGGCAACGTCGATCAAATGAAGAATACCGAAGACGACCGTTTCCGCAGGATAAACGATCCAGGTTACTATCGTAATGATGGCCGCAAGGCAGAGAAGATAGAGCGACCGAAAAAAAGTTTCTTCGCGGCCCGTACGAGACTGGTCTCGTGGCCGGTGGATAAAACAAGTGATATTCCGGCAATCACGATAAAAAGAAAAGCGATCGGCGCACCCGAGATGGTGAACGGATTGAACCAGGGGACAAGTCCTGTGCCGAAAAAGTAGAGACAGAAGAGAATATGATATATGATCATCAGAATAAGGGCGATTCCGCGTGCAGCGTCCAGTTCGAAGTAGCGCGACCCTCTCATTGAATTTATGTTGATGCGGATATCATATCTATCCATCGGAAATGAAAGACGAACACATTATCGAGGCGATCGGGATGACACGCATCGTCATCAGGGACGGAAAGGTCGCAGAGGTCGGAGAACCGACGGTCCGGTTCTGTCCGCTTGCAAAACGGTTTGCCACACCGGTCGACCCGATCACAAAGGAATCGGTTCAAAAGAACATCGAGTCACGCATCAAAACCTTCGGGATGTGTACAAACGAGCGGCAGGTTCTTGACCGGGAAACATTTGTTCTTTTCGGCGCATCCGAACTTATGAGCACGGGTCTGAGAACAAAGACCATTGACGCAGCGGTCATCTGCTCGGACGGCGCAGGAACGGTCATTGTTCGAACACCCGATCTTGTTCAGGGACTCGGCGGAAGGATGTCTGGTCTTGTTTCAACGACACCCCATCCTGAAGTGATAGGAAAAATAGAGGCGGCAGGAGGCATCGTCATCGACAAAGAGACCGCGAAACTAGACGTCCTCGCCGGTCTCGCCCGGACAAAATCCGAAGGATGGACAAAAGCTGCAGTAACGATAGCGGGATTCCAGCATGAGCTCGCAGAAGAGATCCGCGAAAAATATCCGGAAGCTTTGATCATAGCAGTGCATACATCCGGCGTTACAAGCGCAGAAAATGCAGAGAGACTGGTTGCCGCCTCCGACCTTGTCTTCGCCTGTGCCTCGAAGTACGTCCGTGCTGCCGTTTCCAAAGCCCTGGTCCAGGGCGGGATTGGCGTGCCGGTATATGCCATGAGTCAGGCGGGTAAACGCCTGATAATGGAGAGGCTGATCGAAACTGATCAGCAGATCCAGGTGAAAAACACCAAGCTTCCGGTTGAGGATATGGGAAAACAGCCGGAACCCTTAGTCTAATTTTTTTGCACAGCGGAGCGGAATTCTGCCGAAGCAAATTTGTGACAAAATAGTCTGAAAAATACAGACGTATTTTTATTCAGAACGTAAATTTGCCCTATTTTTACATTCAAGTTAATTATAATCGAATTATGGCAAAAGATTTAAAGGGTGAGCCCAAAGTTAAAGTGTTCACCGGACTGTGCAGCCGTCTGCCGATTTTTTGGAATTCAATATGGTTCTGGCATTGCACAGACCGATCTCTGCCCCGTTGGGACGGAAGAACAAAGATTTGAGGTAAAAATATGCATTCATTGTACATTAGAGAATTTCCAACAACCTTTTTTTCCGACAGAAAGTACTTTCTTTTCGTACGTTGAGTAGTATGTATGGGGACTTTCAGCAGCTTTGGTCTCAACCAGGCATATCACGAGCGTTATGAAAAACTTGGCGAACGCCTCTCCGATGTTGGTAAAACACTTGATTGGGATGTTTTTCGTCCTCTTCTTGAATCCATGTATACAAATAAATCCGGCAAAGGCGGTCACCCCAATGTCGATGTAATACTCATGTTCAAGATTCAGCTTCTGGAAGTCTGGTATAATCTATCTGATCTCGCCGTTGAACGTGAAATCTACGATCGTCTCTCATTTTGGCATTTCCTTGGGTGTCCTGACAAAATACCCGACAATTCAACGATCTGGTTATTTCGGGAGCGCATGTCCGAATCAGGCGTTGACACATTGGTTTGGCAGGAGTTTCAGCGACAACTTGACCAGAAAGGTCTCAAAATTGAACAAGGTATGATTCAGGATGCAACGTTTGTGTATGCTGAACCCGGTCATTGTAAGAAAGACACGCCGCGAGGAGAGCAGGCAAAAACACGACGGGATAAAGATGGAAAAATCATGTCCAAGAACGGCAAAATGCACTATGGCTATAAACTGCATACCATCATGGATACGACGCATGATCTTATTCGACGTATTGAAACCACCACGGCAAATGTTCATGACAGTCAGGTGGATCTGTCAGAAAAAGGAGAAGTGGTCTATCGGGATCGGGGATATCAGGGAGCAACATGCAAGGGATATAGTGCCACAATGAAACGGGGGGCAAGGGGACATCACATTGGGATACGAGATAAACTGAGAAATATGCGGATAAGTAGGAAGAGATCAAAGGGGGAGAGACCCTATGCAGTGATCAAAAATATCTTTCATGCAGGGTTGGTGAAGGTAACAACGCTGCAAAGAGTGCGAGTGAAAAATATGCTGGCTGCATTTTGTTATAATATCTATCAAGTGAAAACGATTCAAAACAGGGTGTAAATTAAAAAAACGTCAAGGAATAATTGGGATTTATCGTGATTTTCTTTTTTTTGGGGGGGGATGAGAGGGTGTGGGGATGTATTCAATCATTCATAAATAATGATTCTCGTTAAAAAAAAGAGTTGATAGAAATTCTCATTACATCATTTTTCAAGCTCGAAAAAGAGCTTGGGCCTGCTATGCATGGGAACGAGATGAGAATAAATCCTGTAGCCAGCTGGATCACTGATCATCATTTTGAATTAAGCGACTCAGGACCCGCAGAAGGGGCATGCATATGACTCTGCTTCAGGAGTCGCGAGATCAGCCTGCAGGGGGAAATACGACACAGAATGATGCAGGTTCCTTTCCGAAAGGATGGTATGCTGGTATAGATACGAGTGAATACTGGAAAAACTGGAAATGGCAGGTCAAACACGCGATCAGGAGCATCGACATGGTCCAGCAGGTGCTGGGGATTCGTTTTGATCCAAAAGAACGCGAGCAACTCCAGAAAACCGTGGAAAAGTTCCCGCTCAGTATCACTCCGTATTACCTCTCCCTTATTGATACCAAGGACTACCGGAATGACCCGATCTTCAGGCAGGCATTTCCTTCTCCGGAAGAACTCATCGTGGAAAATTATGAACTTCAGGATCCCCTTGCGGAGGATAAAGACAGTCCGTGCGAATGTATTACCCAAAGATATCCGGACCGTGTTCTGTTTCTTGTCAGTAATACCTGTGCAATGTACTGCAGACACTGCACACGGAAACGGAAAGTAGGCGACGTTGATTCAATACCCGAGCGGGAGAAGATCCTAGAGGGAATTGCCTACATCCGTGAGAATCCCCAGATCCGTGATGTGCTTCTCTCAGGAGGGGATCCATTTATGCTCAGTGATGAGGTGCTGAACTGGATACTGACCGAACTTAACTCCATACCTCACGTGGAAATTATACGTATCGGGACGCGGGTCCCGGTGGTTCTTCCATTCAGGATCACTGATGAACTGGTCAATATGCTGAAAAAGCACAAACCGATCTGGATCAATACACAGTTCAATCACCCAAAAGAGATGACAACGTCTGCGCAGGCCGCCGTTTGTAAACTTGCCAATGCCGGAATTCCCCTTGGTAATCAGTCGGTACTTCTTGCAAGGATCAACGACTGTCCGGTTATCATGAAAGAACTGGTACATCAGCTGGTGAAAAACCGGATCCGTCCGTATTATTTGTATCAGTGCGATCTGTCTGAAGGAATCAGTCATTTCCGTACCCCCATATCCAAAGGAATCGAGATTATGGAAAGTCTGATCGGACATACCAGCGGATTTGCCATCCCGCGATACGTAGTAGATGCGCCGGGAGGGGAGGGAAGATTCCCGTATCTCCGAATTATCTCTTGACATGGTCAGTGAACAAAGTCGTTCTGCGGAACTACGAAGGTATGATCTGTACATATCAGGAGCCTGCAGCGTATGACAGAATCGTCTGTGATCAGAATTGCGATGCCTGTAAACTTCAGCTGGACGTCCAAAAGGCAGATGAATCAAAGATAGTTGGCGTCGCAAAACTTCTCGCAGATTATGATGACACAACCACCCTGATTCCGGAGAACAATGAGCGAATCGACAGGAGAGATGATGCAGCCGTCTGATTCCGTAATCACGTATGGAAAAAGCATACTTCAGCACGGTCCCTTCAATAACCGGATATATTTCATAACACTCGCACAAGATGACCTGCCGGGGATCATCAGATTTGCCGATGAACTTGCCGAAAAGGAGGCATACTCCAAAATCGTTGGAAAAGTTCCCGCATCATCTGCTGGACTTTTTGCCCGTGCAGGCTACATCGCCGAGGCATCCATCCCGGCGTTTTTTCAAGGAAAAGAGGAAGCCGTATTTATGGCGAAATATACCGACCCGGCTCGAAGAGAGAGCAAAGGATTAGACAAACAGACAGAGATGCTTGCTGTAGTTCAGAATCATACTGCTCATCGAAAGGAAGGATATCTTTCGGAAGGGTTCACCCTTCGGCCCGCACAAACCGATGATGCCGAAAATCTTGCAGCCTTGTTTCAACGGGCCTTTCCAACGTACCCTTTCCCAATCTTTGATCCTGAATATCTCAAAAAAAACATGCAGGATAACGTACGCTATTTTCTCATCATGGAGGGAGAAAAAATTGTCGCAGCAGCAGCCAGCGAAATCGATGAGTCAAGTCTGACGGCGGAAATGACGGATTTTGCATCAGACCCCTTGTATCGCGGCAGTGGTTTTGCAGGGTTTCTTCTTTCCGAGATGGAAAAGGCAATGCGGCTGGAGGGAATTATCACGGGATATACTATTGCCCGATCGGTTTCGATCCCCATGAATGCTGTTTTTGCGGGAGGCGGATACAAATTTGGCGGAATGCTGCCGAACAATACCAACATAAGCGGATCGATTGAAAACATCAATATCTGTTACAAAAAACTTTAAAGAAAAAAACCAGACAACCCAATTTTTCCAAAGACATTCGGATATATTCAAAAATATTCAAGCCATTTAACCTGATTTTCTTCATCGCTGCTGAAATGCGGAAAAGGTTTAAATGATTGGAACCAAGTAAAAATCGTTTAAAGAATTGTGCATCAGGTCACTAAGATCTTCTGTTTAACGGCAATGTGACCTGTCTTTTTGCGCATAGTGAATCTGTCCCTTTAGACAGATGAAACCTTCAATCGAGGGAAAGAAATGAAACCAAAGTACATTACATCTATTTCTGAGCTTGACAATCTTGTCGGGCTTGCTCCAAAAGAACGAGAGATGATGGAGAGGGTCACCGACGTATTCCCGTTTAGGGCCAACGACTATTACCTATCTCTGATCGACTGGAAAGACCGGAGGGACCCGATCAAAGCTATCATTGTACCTGATCCCCGTGAACTGGAAGCCGGCGGTTCTGCCGATCCGTCCTGTGAAAAGGATTATACCAAAAAACCCGGTCTCCAGCACAAATACGATCAAACCGGACTTCTTCTTTTAACCGATGTCTGCGGCGGGATCTGCCGTTTCTGTTTTCGAAAACGCCTTTTTATGTCCTGCGAACGCGAGACCGTGAGAGATGTATCCGAAAATATTGCATACATCGGAGAGCATGCGGAGATCACCAATGTTCTTCTTACCGGAGGGGATCCGCTAACCCTTGATACCCGGCATCTTGAATCCGTGATTCGTGAACTCCGCGAGATCCCGCATGTGAACATCATCAGGATCGGAAGTAAAATGCTGGCGTACAATCCTTACCGTATCATCAATGATTCTGAACTTCTTTGTGTCCTCTCCAGGTACAGTACCCCGGAAAAGAGAATATATTTGATGGCGCACTTCAATCATCCCAACGAGATCACTGATGTTTCGATACAGGCGGCGGGGATGCTGCAGAAATCCGCCGTTATTGTTGTCAACCAGACACCTATCCTGAACGGGATTAATGCCGAACATGAAACGCTTACGGCGCTGTTTCGAAAACTGTCATTTGCAGGAATCTCTCCATACTATGTTTTCCAGTGCCGGCCAGCAACCGGCAACGGACTGTTCCAGGTCCCGGTCGAGACATCCTACGATATTCTGCAGGAGTCCTGGAAAAACTGTTCTGGCCTTGCAAAACGGGCGCGGTTCATTATGTCCCACTCGACCGGAAAGGTCGAAGTTGTTGGTAAGAATGAGCCGAACGTCTTCATGCGGTATCATCAGGCCGCCGAAAATGATGATATCGGAAAGTTCATGACGTTTCATAGAAATCCGAAGGCAGAGTGGTTCGATGATTATCTGGCAGATCAGGATCCTTCAACGACCTAATCACTCTTATTTTTGAATAATCCAGAGAACTGCGGGCATTTAACGGCATCGAACTATTTTTGGAGACGGATACCGAAAATCCTTAGTTTACCTTTGTGAATAAAAAAAATCGTAAAAATGGAGGGTATTAGCCCATGCGGCAATACTGGTTGCCGCCAAATCTTCGTCCGTTCCCACAGCCGCACGGCATTCCGCCGCGACCTGCACCATACAATGGTGTCTGCTTGATAAGCTGATCCTCAGGATCTCCCATCTGTACTGCACCTTCCGGCACTTGTACGTTTGACTGTATACCTTCAGCGCGCCCTGAGTAAAATCCAGTCCGGCATTTCCCAAAGCCCCGTCCGGTCATTGACCCCATTCCAAGGGGTCCAGTCCCATCTAATTTTGGCATCTTTTGATTCCCTGATACTTTTCAAAGTATCTTATTTACTCATATGCGCACAAGTAATTTAAACTATCGTATCATATACCATTTATTCACATCAGAAATGATCCCTTGACAGCCGCACTAAATAAGGTCGTTTTAGATCATTTCTCTGTTGGATGGTGAAAAAATCTCATGAGTAAAACCAATATCATCGATGAACTTCTCGCAACACTCCCGGAAAAACCAGTTCCAGTTCGATCCATAGTTGTTGGTGCCCACTGGACTGCCGTATGCAGTAATCACTGCGGTCTTGCCACAACAATAATCGGAGATACGTGCCACGATCACAAAACCGTTGTGCGTGATGCCGGATCTCTGCACCTGAAAAGTGCGCAGGAGCTTGCCGAGTATGCAAAATCGGATTATTCATTGGAGGCAAGTATTGGTATAGCCGCTATCAACTCGCTTCTGAACATGGACAAACAAAACGCTGTAGAGATGAATGCATCTCAGGTACTTATGGAAAAAGGCGCCGGAAAAAACGTAGCGCTTGTCGGGCATTTTCCTTTCATTCCCAAACTCCGGAAAAGTGTGAAAAACATCTGGGTCATTGAACTTCATCCAACCGAAGATGATTACCCGGCACAGTCTGCTACTGAATTTATCCCCAAGGCCGATATCGTCGCACTTACCGCGAGTTCACTGATAAATCATACGATAGATGATCTGCTCGACCTTTGCGATCCAAAAGCACTCGTTATGATCCTTGGACCAAGCACCCCTCTTTCACCCGTATTGTTCGATCACGGTGCAAACATTATCGCAGGATCGTGGGTTCGTGATGAAGCCGCCGTTCTGCATGCCGTCGGTCAGGGCGCAACGTTCCAGCAGGTAACCGGCGTCAAGCTCCTGACCTCCACGAATCCGTAAATAGTCCAAACCCGTAAGAGAAAAGAGAGATGACACAGAAACCAAACCAAACAGTTGCCCCCGGAGATAACGAGGAAGCGTTTATGAAATCACCTACAGAGACAATGGAGTCATTCACATATGCGCCAATCGGCATCGTCCACTCCCCCTATACAGAAACTGCCGGGATGCCGATCAAGCCGACCGGAGCAGATGGCGTGCGCGGCACTATTGTTGTATGCCCGGAGTTGTCTCCGGGTCTCAAAGACCTTCAGGATTTCTCTCACATCATCCTAATTTATGCATTTCACCGGTCATGCGGATACTCCCTGCAGGTCACCCCGTTTTTGGACACGGTCAAGCACGGCGTCTTTGCCACCAGAGCGCCAAAACGACCGAACGCGATCGGTCTTTCGATCGTCAGACTGATCGAGATTCACGAGAACATCCTCACTATAGAAAATGTGGATCTTCTTGACGGAACACCGCTGCTGGATATCAAACCCTATGTACCGGCGTTCGATGCATTTTTCTCGGCAAAAGCAGGATGGCTCGACCAAAATTCGAAAAATGTGGGATCGGCAAGATCAGACAAACGGTTCAGCGAGTGATTGATCCCTGCAGTAACGTGGAAAAGCGTTGAAAAATCGTATTATTATGCATAAGGACAATATCAGATATATGATTCACATCACCACCAACCGCATATTCGGGGATTGGACATGACAGAAAACCATATCTTCGGCCCGGTCATGTCCCGCAGACTCGGGCGGTCACTGGGCATCGATCTTCTGCCCTTCAAAACCTGTTCATATGACTGTGTTTACTGTGAATGCGGAGCGACCACCCATCTGACAACAAAACGGGCCGAGTTTTTTCCAGCCGAAGAGGTGATCTCCCAGTTGGATAAGATCCTCGCAAAAGGGCCTACTCTGGATTACATAACATTTGCCGGATCCGGGGAGCCGACTCTTTCCCTGTCGATCGGGAAAATCATCAGACATCTGAAAACAACCTATCCGCAGTATAAAGTCGCCGTCCTCACGAACGGAAGCCTGCTAGGAAATAAAGAAGTCAGAAACGATCTCTCCGGGGCAGATCTGGTTATCCCTACCCTAACCAGTACATCGCAGGAAACGTTTGAAAAAATCCATCGTCCGTATCCCGGCCTCTTAACAAAAACGATCATCAGCGACATACTGGAATTTCGAAAGGAATTCCAGGGAGATATCTGGCTGGAGATCTTCCTCATACCGGATCTGAACACCACTGCAGAAGAGCTGACGGCCTTCAGGGAGATCATTCAACTGATCCGGCCCGCGCGCATTCAGCTGAACACCCTGGATCGGCCGGCGGCAGAGGACTGGGTCACGGCCCCAGGTCCGGTAGAGCTGGAATA
Organism: Methanocorpusculum sp.; assembly: GCA_965228205.1. Lineage (GTDB taxonomy): Archaea > Halobacteriota > Methanomicrobia > Methanomicrobiales > Methanocorpusculaceae > Methanocorpusculum. The sequence goes on from OZ245799.1 coordinate 176,528, forward strand.
TATCCGAAAATATTTTGCCGAACTCAAGATCCCGGTAGATGTGGCCGGAGTCTGCTGTGAACAGCCCGACGTCTATATCGCCGGCGAAAGCACGCATGAACAGATTCTGAAAACACTGCAAATCCGTCCCTGCACGGTCGAAGATCTGGCATCCATGACCGGCTTACATCATCATGAGGTCGCAAAGTATCTCTCCGGACTTCTTGAAGAAGGAACGATTCATGTTCAAAGGGGCAAAAGAGGCGTTTTTTATTCAGCCGGACCGGACACCGACCAAAAGTAACGCCGGTTTTTGCATTTCTGACCGAAATTGAGTGAAGAGCCGCCCCAAACCAAACATCATATAAATCCTTCAGGATAGATAACAAGAATATGATCGTAAACCAAGGAGGGAAACTGACACTGGATGACTTGTGAGGCAGGGAATTAGGAATTCCAACAACACTGCCTGCCTTTAATCCGGATACGGATGTACCGGAGGCTCCGGATTATAAAAATCCCGACAGCTGGCTTTCCATGCCCGCATACTTCAGCACGGAAAAGCAGCCGGTCGACGTGTTCTGGGTGTACCCTACCATCCTCTCCGATGATGTTACCCATCTGATGAACATCAAAGATTCGGCATTACGGGAGAAAGCGCACTGGACCTTGGTGGAGCAGGCCAGCATATTCGACGGGCAGGCAAATATTTACGCACCGTTTTACCGGCAGAACAATGTAAAAATAAATCCGAGAATTTCTAACAACCTTTTTTTCCGACAAAAAGTACTTTCTTTTCGTACGTTGAGTAGTATGTATGGGGACTTTCAGCAGCTTTGGTCTCAACCAGGCATATCACGAGCGTTATGAAAAACTTGGCGCCCGTCTCTCCGATGTTGGTAAAACACTTGATTGGGATGTTTTTCGTCCTCTTCTTGAATCCATGTATGCAAATAAATCCGGCAAAGGCGGTCACCCCAATGTCGATGTAATACTCATGTTCAAGATTCAGCTTCTGGAAGTCTGGTATAATCTATCTGATCTCGCCGTTGAACGTGAAATCTACGATCGTCTCTCCTTTTGGCATTTCCTTGGGTGTCCTGACAAAATACCCGACAATTCAACGATATGGTTATTTCGGGAGCGCATGTCCGAATCAGGCGTTGACACATTGGTTTGGCAGGAGTTTAAGCGACAACTTGACCTGAAAGGTCTCAAAATTGAACAAGGTATGATTCAGGATGCAACGTTTGTGTATGCTGAACCCGGTCATTGTAAGAAAGACACGCCGCGAGGAGAGCAGGCAAAAACACGACGGGATAAAGATGGAAAAATCATGTCCAAGAACGGCAAAATGCACTATGGCTATAAACTGCATACCATCATGGATACGACGCATGATCTTATTCGACGTATTGAAAGCACTACGGCAAATGTTCATGACAGTCAGGTGGATCTGTCAGAAAAAGGAGAAGTGGTCTATCGGGATCGGGGATATCAGGGAGCAAAATGCAAGGGATATAGTGCCACAATGAAACGAGGGGCGAGATGACATCCCATTGGGATACGAGATAAACTGAGAAATATGCGAATAAGTAGAAAGAGATCAAAGGGGGAGAGACCCTATGCAGTGATCAAAAATATCTTTCATGCAGGGTTGGTGAAGGTAACAACGCTGCAAAGAGTGCGAGTGAAAAATATGCTGGCTGCATTTTGTTATAATATCTATCAAGTGAAAACGATTCAAAACAGGGTGTAAATTAAAAAAAACGTCATGGAATAATTGGGATTTATCGTGTTTTTCTTTTTTTTGGGGGGGGTGAGAGGGTGTGGGGATGTATTCAATCCTTCATAAATAATGATTCTCGTTAAAAAAAGAGTTGATAGAAATTCTCAGATGTTTTTTGTGTTCAAAAGAAATTCCCTGCAATTCCAATTCAACTTCCAGAGCATCATGATAGACAGCTTCCAAAAATCCGCGTCCCAGAGTATTATAGACGGTCATGGCACAGCCGATTATTTTATGCACTTCATCGGGATAGAGAATCTCGGGGTTTTCCACAATATGATCCATGATTCTTTTTATTTTCTTTCAAAAATATATGATTTTCCCCAAAGAAAAACCGGTACGCCGGTTTTTCCTCAGCATTTCTCCAGGCGGCGTGCGATTCCTGCGTAGGCGATCAGACGAAGCAGAGCACGACGACGCAAGAAAAATGCGATTCGCGTTAATTCGCGGAGATTCGCGGTTCAATAATTGTATGTGTCCACATCCGAAAAGACGACAGCTTCATTAGAAACCATAGCCAATATGTAAAAGTATTTTCGCGAGGGTATCCAAGTGGCCAACGGAGGCTGACTCAAGATCTGCTCTCAAGGAGTTCGCGGGTTCGAATCCCTCCCCTCGCATCGTATTTTCTACCTTTTCTTCACCGCTGAATCGCCACTCCCACCTCATTATGCCGTAAAAATCCCAGGATCCACGGCGGATTATACCGCATCAAAAACACCTCTCCCGCCGCCTCGATCCCCGAGCCCCTTTAACAAACGTTCCTCTGCCGCCTTCACCTCATCATCATGGGTCTTCTCCTTGAACGTGATAACCGCGACCTCCCGTTTTGGCACCGGAACGAGCCGTACCTTCGTATCCAGCGGCTCCGGGATCTCGTCTGGGGTTTTTCCCGGCGGCATCACAAATGACATCATCGAGGCATTCGAAACCACCGGCGTCGTCATCGGGATCTTTGCCGACATGATCACCGGAGCGGTCATCTGCAGAGAATCCTTCGCGGCATTCTTTCCTGAAATATAGGCAAAAAGCAGATTGAACCCCGAATCATCGCCCGCACTATCGACTGTTGCCAGCACAAGAGCCGGATACTGCCGAAACTCGATCTCTCCCGCCTTCCCCGTGACCTCATAGGGGATCGTCTCCGTCATGATCCGGGCCCTCCCGATAAGAGGGAAATCGAAGATTCCAGCGGCGTGATTGTGTAGATCGTCATACCATCATGCTTCGTTCCAGCCACGAAATAGATTACTGATGAGGCAAAAACCTCTAGAAAACCCTGAGTAGTTTTACCGCATTTTTCGTGAAAAAATTTAATTCATCAGAGAACATTAATCAAATTATTATGAGAAAATGAGCAGCGGCACTCGCCGTAATACTCATCATCCTGTCACTTGCTTCCTGTGCCGCAGCACATGCCCCGCAAATAATCGGAGCAAACGAAGGAATACAAAACGCCGTCCATATCGACGACCCGCTAAAATCCTGGGCCCTTTACGGCACATTCCCGAACGCCGGATCGGTCGCCTACTACCAATTCACCCTCGAGACCGGAGACCGGCTCTGGTTCTCCGTATTCACCCCGGAGATCGGGGCCGCCTCTCCCGAAGCCGTTCTCATCGGTCCGGGAATAGAGAGCAGCGGCGAGATCCCCGCCGGCGTCGCTTCCCTGGAAAACGAAGGATACATCTTCATCCCGGGAGAAAACCCCAACCACCCGAAGTATGAACCATTCACCCCTGCCGCAAACTACCAATGGCTGAAGTATGAATACATCGCCGAGGCGCAGGGCACGTATTTCATCGCGATGGTCAACAACGGAACGAGGAGCGGAAACTACGGTCTTGCCGTCGGCTATAAGGAGGAATTTACTCTTCCAGAATGGGTGATGATCCCGATCTCGATCGTGAATATCCGCATCTGGGAGGGAAACAGTCTGGCATTCGTCATCGGATTCCCCCTCCTGATCGTCGTATTCGGGCTCGTGTATCTCTTCCGCGTGAAAAAAAAGCCGGTGCCAATCACGGTGGAGACGCTCGCCGGATCTGCCGGCGGTCTGTTGTACATCGCCGGTTCGTTATTCATGCTTATTCAGACCCTGATGGCGCTAGGAAAAACCGGGTTCGAGGCATCATTCGGCGTGACGGCGATTTTTATTGTAATTCCCCTCATTCTCGGGTGCCTGATATTGAGATACTATCTCCTGCCCCAGAAAAAGTCGGGAAAATACCGCTGGCTCAAACTGCTGATCCTCGGGCTCGTATTCTGGGCAGGATATGTCATCGCCCCGGTCTTCGTGGTATGCGGCGAACTCTCCGCCCTCTTCGATGCGAAAAACTGGGAAAAGAAAGCGTCGCTTTGATTCGCTTTGAACCGCGAACGTTTCAGAGCAGACGCGGCTTTGCCTCCTTTCCATCCCCGGTGGTCAGCTTCTTGATCACCATCACCCGAAACACGTTGTCACTGTCGTTTATCAGCAGATGCGGCACGTTTTTCGGGCTTTCGATCAGGGAATCCTTCTCGACCTTTTCCTGCTCGTCGCCGATCACGACCAGCCCCTGTCCTTCGAGCACGTAGAACAGCACATCGACCGGGGTCATATGCCTTTTGAGCGCCTCGCCGGGCTGGAGGGTGATCACCACCACGTCTGTACTTGGCGAACCGTGGATCTTGCGGACATCCACGTCATGGGGTTTGTCGGCGATCGGGGTTTTATCCAGCGTCGTTACGTAGATCGTCATACTATTTTGCTTAGTGAGTAACGGGAAATAGCTTCCTGATGAGGCAACGATCCGGTGGGAGAGATTTGACTGAGTAGCGGCGTGCCTTATTTTACAAGATGCTGGCGGTGATGCTGATTGTTTCGAGGGAGGAGTATAGTTGGGTGCGGACACATGAGAAATCCCACCGCGAATAATCGCGAATAAACGCGAATCGCATTTTCCTTACGCTGTCCTCTTGTCCTCGTCGTTTCACTCCTCGGCCGCGTTCCTACGCTGTGCCTTATCGGCTCCGCGTGGCCGGAACGACAGCGTGGAAAATGCTGGAAAACCCGCGTCGCGGGTTTTATTCCGGTTATTTGGGTATATTCTCCTTTCTGAAGTAAAGATCGTTCTTGTAGACAAACCGTTTCCAATCAAGTTTGCCTTTCTTCCCAAAATTCATCAGAATGCCTACCTGAATTCCGGTAGCTTTCAGATAGTTGATCAATTGTGCATCATCAATCTCAGTCAGCTGGGAGATCGCTTTTAATTCAAGGATGATTTTTCCATAACAGACAATGTCTGTCTCAAAGAAACTGGGGAGTTTCACTCCTTTATAATAGACATCGAGGTGTTTCTTGTGTTCGAACGGAACACCCTGCAAACTGAGTTCAACCTCCAAAGCGTCATGATATACGCCTTCCAAAAATCCGATTCCGAGCGTATTGTACACGGTCATCGCACAACCGATAATTTTTCTAACCTCTTCCGGGTAAAGAACATCAGGATTATCCACACCAGTATCCATGAAAACCTCTTCATTTTCAGGTAATAAAAAGATATCTCTGATGAAAAGAAAACCCGCGACGCGGGTTTTCCAGCATTTTTCGTTTCGCCATCCCGGCCACGCGGAGCCGATCAGGCGCAGCGTAGGGACGCGACCGAAGGTCAAGAGGGCGAAACTGGAAAAATGCGATTCGCGTTTATTCGCGGTGGGATTTCTCATGTTTCCGCAATCGACCATACCCTTTCCGAAATGGATTGATACTTACAACGGGTAACTCCCAGATAAAATAAAACATTTTGGAGTCGGGCCATATGTTAGAAGGAATTAATAATCAAAAGAAGTCCGACAGATCCATCTGGACCTTCTCCTCTTCTCCAAACGTCGAATTGATATTCATCTCCGTCACCTGAATCCGCTGATTCGTATAATCCGACAACACATAATGCTCCGCCATATACTTCGCGATCTCCAGATACTTCGTCACATTCCCCTTATGCATCGTCGCCTTCACCGGCCCCCCGCACTTATTGCACTTCCCCGAAACCGGAATACGCCGGTAACTCGTCTTACACTTCGGACACCGGAAAGCCTGCTTCGAAAACGACCGCAGATTACCGATCATATCCGGCATCAAATGACTGTTGATGATCCTTTCGGCCAGATCGTTCGTATCCACTGCACGGATCCGGTCCGCAAGACCCAGCTCAGCCTTGATCTTGTCCGCCGTTCCCTTCAGGATCGGATTCGTGTACATCGTATCGATTGGGCCTTCAGAGATATCCGTCGTATCGTGCGTAAAGGAAAAACCCTCGAACTGGCCCGGCGTCTCCACCCGCTTCTCCACGTAATCCACGAACTTTCCAACCTCCTTTGGGGCCAGATACGTCAGACACGCCGTATACACCTCCAGCGGATAGCGGGGCATCACATCCACGTTCAGCGTCTCCTTATCCACCTCCTTTGGATTCAGCGTCGTCGTCAAAACGAGCGGGGCATCCATCGTCCCGCCCCGGGTGCTCGGCAGAAACGACCGGGAAAAATTCAGCAGACCGTCCATCAAAAGCATCACACAGTCCTCATCCCCATCGCAGTTTCGCCGCTTTGCCGCATGATAATACGGATGAGCGTATCCCGCCTTCGCCTTCGTGAACCCCACGATCCGGGCGAGAACGCCCGCACTCGTATGCGGCGCAAGACCCATCACCAGGTGACCCACCAGATCCTCCGGCGTTTTTACGTGATAGAATGCCTGCATCCCGTACACTTTTTCCAAAAGCTCATCCACATACGCGGCGACCCGGACTAGATACTCTCCGCAGTCCACCGAGACCATGATATCCTGCGGGTGGAGTTCCACGAGTTGCGAAGCATCCGTCAGATCCGCTCCGTGCATATCCTGCGTGTAGCCGATCCAGCGGAGTTTTTCCACCGAAACATCCACCTCCGCCGGCCTAAAATGCGTCAGCGGCAGATCGATCATATCGTAACGGATCGTCCCGTCCCGGAACACGAAGATGTTGTTCTTCGCCCGAAGCAGACCCTTCTCCAAAGGTTCGACCACCCGTTCACGCGAGATAAGACCACGGACCCCTTTCAGCTCCGGAGCCGACGAAGGAGACATCCCGACGTTTTTCAGCGCCGCCGCGTACTCCTGGCCCAGACTCACGATGCTCTCCTTCGAGCAGACCAGATTCTCCCCGCACTTCGGACACGACTCCTGGCCTTCCTCTCCCGGCTGATTACAGTGCGGACACCGGTAGACCGCGTCCGTATGGGTGCCGCAGTCGGCGCACCGGCTCTTAAACGTCATGGCACCGCATTTTGGACACCGGCGCTCTCCGGTCTGGACCTGGATAAGACCCTCGACCTGGCCGGTCGTCACCGAAGTTCCGTGGAAGTTCTCTTCCGAATCCGAACTGCAGATCTTCGCCGCATTGTCGATCGAACGCTTCATCCCGCCCGACTCGCCGATCGGGAAAAGCACGTGGACCGGCGGCTTCATCTTTCGGGGAGCGGATTTTCCGGGCCGCCCCATCCTTCCTCCAACCCGGGTCCCGGCTTTGGACCGCATCTTCAGACCGGAGAGAGACATCGCCATGGAAAGACCGTTTGAAAACGGTGGAAGGGTCTTCCAAGTCGGACTTTTTGCAAGCGTATCGGTCAGACCAAGACCCATGATCAATGCAAGAGGCGTCCTAAGGACGTAACAACCCTCTTCCACGGTGTGCTGAACGAGCAGCTCTTCGAGGACGGATTTCACAGCGGGGTCTTCCGGGATGTACAAAACCCCTTCACGAAGAGAGCCGGTCCCGGCGACTTTGTCCGAGAGGAAAATCAGCTGCTCCTCGGTGCAGTCGTCCCAGAACCAGGTGTAATCCGGATGAAGGTAGGCGCCTTCGAGAACGAAAGAAAGAGCTTCGGCTTCGTTCTTCGGATGCCGGGGTCCTCCTTCCTGGATCCACCACTCCTCACAGTAGCTCGGCGGCATGAGGACATGGTTGTTCTCCATGAATTCGCCGAACGAGATCAGGATCTCCCCGATGTCGAGGATGTATTCCACCTGATCATAGTATTTTTCGGCGTCTGCGAGCGTGTCGATCCGGCGGAGTTCGCCGCTTTTCAGACGAACGGTCGGCCCTTCGATGTCCGTACACGGAACGACACCGCAGGCTTTGCCCGGCCGCTCGACCTTCATCTGCGTGCCTACCGCGAGATAATCGTCAAGGATATGCAGGGTAGCCGGGTTGAACCCGCAGGTTGCAAGCCCCGTATTTCTGCACCTGCCGAGACGGAACCGAAAACCTCCTTTCCGCATTGGATATGAAAACGACGGCCGGCCGGCGAGCATATCCCGCATATACTTGTCCTTTGGGTGGACACCCGGCTCTTCTTCCACGTCCTGGGCCGGCGTGTTGCCGCTGATGAGTTCTTCGAGCCACTCCCAGCCGTCGAGATTCATCTTCGCGACGTTTTTCTGGATCTTGGGGGCCTTGAGTCCGATACCTTCGGCGATCACAAGCCCCATGCCGCCCCTCACAACGTTTGTCTCGACCCGTTCCAGATTCCGGTAACCGGAGATCTCTTCCTGCTCGGTCGGTTCTCCGTCTATGCAGATCGGGCAGTTTTTAATGATCAGACGGATATCGTCGTCTTTTGGGAGATACTGCATACTCTGGATGTTATTGTACTGCTTAATCTCCTCGACGTAGCGTTCGATCTCTTCTTCGCGGGGTTTGTACCGGTCGATGTTGAGAAGCCGGCGCACATAATCGCCGACGAGGACCGAAAGCGCCTGGGCCGTTCCTCCGGCGGAACGGATCGGGCCGGCGTAGTAGATCGAGAGATACTCGGTCCCGTCGTCGTTTTTCCGCACGGCGACTTTCCCGATACCCTCGGTCGGCGCCGCGACCACCCCTTCTGTGAGGAGGGCCATGGACGCACGGATCGCGTGATCGAGGATGTCCTCCCGGGTCGTCTCCCCAAACTCCTTGCCGACGAACGCGTCGCCGATCTTGAGGGACGCCTCCTCTCTCGACATACGATCCTCAAGATACCGGATCTTGGCCGCGACCCCTTTGTAGCCGAGCAGAGCCTCCACTCTTCCAGCAAGGTCGCTCGCGATCGGGACCTCCACGTACGGCCGCGGGTCAACGCCGACGCTCTTCGCCTTGTTGGCGATTTCCATCGCCCGGTCGAGTCCGGCAATAAGACCGTCGAGATACGCCCGGTAGGCAGGGGAGGTTACAAGTTCCGCCATGGATCAGTAATCGTATACTTGGAATTTTGCGAGCGTCAGGATAGCACAGCTTTTCACGGTAACGTCGGAACTTTTGGCAGCTTCCCTCAACGAGGGGAGGGAGGCTTCCCCGATCTTTTCGAGGGCGGCGGCGGCCATGCCCCGGGTCGTCGGGTTTTTCGACGAGAAGAGACCCACAAGCGTTGAAACGGCCTCGGGTCCGAATACGGCGAACACCGCACCGTAATACTTCTGGACCGCCATGTCGGTCTCCTTTTCCGAAGCGGCGACAAGGAAGGGGATAACGGACGGACCGATCCGGATCAGGGCACGGCCGAGATACCAGCGAAGATTCATCGAACCGGTCCTGAGTGCTGCGATGATCTCAGGAACGACCTTGTCGGGATCCTCTTTTCTCAGACCCGCGAGGGTCATAACGGCCTCGTGACGCTGATCGAGATCTTCAGCAGAGAGCCGGGCAATTACGTCTGCAGTATCCATTTATTTGATCACCTTGACGGCGTTTTCCGGAGAGGACTCGCTTTTTCCAATAACTTCCTGCGGGGTGAAACCGCTGCCCTTGCCCGTTTTAGCAGGTTTCGGCGGTTCTTCGCCGTACCAAAGCGTCAGCTGCGGGAACGGAATGTCAATATTGGCTTTTCGGAGAGCCTGAAAGATCTTCCACAACAGATCGGTCCTCACGTCCCACCAGAATCCTGACGGGGCCCAGATGCGGACTTTTAAATTGATGCTGTTATTGCCGAGTTCATCCACATACACCGACGGGGCCGGATTTTTCAGGGCATACGGATGCTTCTCTATGATGCCTTTGATGACTTTTATCGCTTTATCCGCATCATCCGAGTATCTGATCCCGATATCGTAATCGAACCGCCGGGCGATGTGGGCCACATAATTCGTGATGTCGGAGGTGAACATCGACTCATTCGGGATACGGACAAAGATCCCGCTGTAGGTACGGATCGTCGTGGACAAAATGCCTATGTCCTCGACATAGCCTTCGGTTCCGTTCACGCTGATATTGTCGCCGACTCCTACCGGGCGCTCGAACATCAGGAGAATGCCGGCAACGAAGTTGGAAAGCGTGCTTTGTGACGCAAAACTGATAGCAAACGCCAAAATTCCTCCGGCGACGAGAAGTCCGGAGAAGTCTATATGCAGAAACGGACTTGCCGCAACGATACCGACGAAGTAGGTTAACCATCGAACGAGTTTTGCGAGAAACGTACTGTTGCTTATCTCAACTTTGCCGGTAAGAACCCGCATGACTATGACGGAAAGGACTTTTGCTACGACATATGTCACAACCAGAATAAGAATGGCCGCAAGAAGATTCCCGTAGGTAATCGCCCCAAAAAGCGGCGTATCCAGAAATGCATTGCCGACAAGAATCGCGGTGGTGTTGTCAGCCATGTCAGATCAGCCCCATATCCATCGTATAGGCGGTGTCGTTGAGCATGCCGGTCACATTATAGAACGGCGTGAGTTTGCGGGATTTAAAGAGCCGGTTCGACTGGGTCATGCCCTGACGGATCGGTGTATCGACCCCGGTTACGACCGCCACGTCGGGGCTGATAATCTTCATCTGTGCCGATGCAGCGACGAGATTTTCGTCAAAGTAGATGAAGAGACCTTTCTGGAAGATAACGACTCTCCCAACGGTCGCCCATTCGTCGGATCTGTTTTCGATCTCGAGCTTCAGCAGACCCGCCTCGTAGTTTTTCATCGCCGGCGGATAATAATACACCTTGCTTTCATTGAATCTGGTGATGACACCGCGGTTCGATCCCCCGTAGAGAGAATATTTGGGATATACATAGGAGACGATGTCGATGACATCGGCAGAACCGGTTGATGATTCGAGAAAAACGCCGATCTCGATAGGCATGGTTACAAAGATGACGCAGAGCCCATCAGGTTCGATCTTGATCGGATCGAATCTTATCTCCATGAAATCGGTGAGGTTGTCGGGGAGGTTGAGCGGCTCGACGGGGTGGATGAGCATATGCCCGCCGTTTACGGAGATGTTGATATCGGTTTTCCAGTCCCAAAGAGCCCGTCTGTAATGATACATGCCTATGTCAAGATCAACGGCAAGATTGAGACCTTCGAAGTTGACCGCATAGTCGATCGGGAATCTGCCGTAGCCAAACTGCTTCAGATCGCTCCCGTTATCGTGCTCGTAGGTAACGGTCTCTTTTTCTTTCTTCCGACCACCGGAATGTAGTATTTTCAATGCCATGTTCATGCTCCTCGGACGTATATTTACTGTAGGTCGTATCGGGGTAAGTTAGTTTTCATTGGCAGACAGGACACGCATATTCCGGCCCTGCAGTACCGAATACGAAAAAGGGTACAAAAAAGGAAAGATATCAGTCGGCGATATCTTCCGGTGTTTTTGCAAGATCGCTTGCGTTTTTGACCGATTCAACGGCCTTTGCGATTTCTTCCTTGTTCGGGAGGTCCCCTAAGATGTTCTCATCCAGAGCAATATCGGGGATCTCGTCGACTTCAGCAAGATCTTCTCCGCCGAGGAATTTGGCACCCTGCTTGACCAGATTGGTAAGCTCGAACGGGAATATGATCTTGGTCGCCTGACCGTCGGCCATCTTCTGCATGGTGTTTAAGGAGAGGACCGTGATGGAACGTTTATCCAGACTGCGGGAACCAAGCGAGACGATCCGAAGACCCTGGGCTTCTCCCTGGGCTTCAAGGATCTTACTCTGTCTGGTACCTTCCGCACGAAGGATTTTACTCTGACGTTCACCCTCGGACTCGAGGATCATACTCTGCCTGAGACCTTCGGCTTTGAGGATCGCGGCACGCTTTTCTCCGTCCGCACGAAGGATTGCTGCACGCCGTTCTCTTTCGGCTGCGGTCTGTTCGGTCATTGCCTGTTTGACGGCGCCGATCGGGTTGACCTCTTTGATCTCGACGCGTTCGATCTTGACACCCCACTGATCGGTTTCCTTATCGAGGATATCTCTGAGCCTGCGGTTGATCATATCACGGTTGTAGAGAACTTCATCAAGCTCCATATCACCGATGATGCCTCGAAGACTTGTCTGGGCAAGGGCTACGGTTGCCTGACGGTAGTTCGATACTTCGAAAAAGGCACGTTCCGGGTCCATGACACGGACATAAATGATCGCATCCACATCGGTCGGGGAGTTATCTTTGGTGATAACTTCCTGAGACGGAACGTCGATGACCTGGGTCCTGAGATCGAGTTTGTACACGGTCGTGATGAACGGCACGACCCATTTGAAACCGGGATTGACCTGACCCGTGTAGGTTCCGAGACGTACAGCGAGTCCTTTCTGATACGGCTGAACGATGACAACACCTTTTGCAAACAGGAAAAGGATGATGACAACGAGAATTATTGCAAGTAACGTAAATGCATCCATAAATTAAACCTTGAGAATTACTAACAACCTTTTTTTCCGACAGAAAGTACTTTCTTTTCGTACGTTGAGTAGTATGTATGGGGACTTTCAGCAGCTTTGGTCTCAACCAGGCATATCACGAGCGTTATGAAAAACTTGGCGCCCGTCTCTCCGATGTTGGTAAAACACTTGATTGAGATGTTTTTCGTCCTCTTCTTGAATCCATGTATGCAAATAAATCCGGCAAAGGCGGTCACCCCAATGTCGATGTAATACTCATGTTCAAGATTCAGCTTCTGGAAGTCTGGTATAATCTATCTGATCTCGCCGTTGAACGTGAAATCTACGATCGTCTCTCCTTTTGGCATTTCCTTGGGTGTCCTGACAAAATACCCGACAATTCAACGATCTGGTTATTTCGGGAGCGCATGTCCGAATCAGGCGTTGACACATTGGTTTGGCAGGAGTTTCAGCGACAACTTGACCTGAAAGGTCTCAAAATTGAACAAGGTATGATTCAGGATGCAACGTTTGTGTATGCTGAACCCGGTCATTGTAAGAAAGACACGCCGCGAGGAGAGCAGGCAAAAACACGACGGGATAAAGATGGAAAAATCATGTCCAAGAACGGAAAAATGCACTATGGCTATAAACTGCATACCATCATGGATACGACGCATGATCTTATTCGACGCATTGAAACCACCACGGCAAATGTTCATGACAGTCAGGTGGATCTGTCAGAAAAAGGAGAACTGGTCTATCGGGATCGGGGATATCAGGGAGCAAAATGCAAGGGATATAGTGCCACAATGAAACGAGGGGCGAGAGGACATCCCATTGGGATACGAGATAAACTGAGAAATATGCGAATAAGTAGAAAGAGATCAAAGGGGGAGAGACCCTATGCAGTGATCAAAAATATCTTTCATGCAGGGTTGGTGAAGGTAACAACGCTGCAAAGAGTGCGAGTGAAAAATATGCTGGCTGCATTTTGTTATAATATCTATCAAGTGAAAACGATTCAAAACAGGGTGTAAATTAAAAAAAAACGTCAAGGAATAATTGGAATTTATCGTGATTTTCTTTTTTTTGGGGGGGGGATGAGAGGGTGTGGGGATGTAACCTATCTTCCTTAAATCATGATTCACGTTAAAAAAAAGAGTTGATAGAAATTCTCTATATTTTTATTCGATCTGGACTGCGTTGATAACGCCATCCTGACCCGGGCGGCTGACAATCTGTGCTTTACCAAGTTCGGTCGTGATGATTGCTCCCTTGGTCATGAGGTTACGGCGGACGTAGTTCGGGTTTGCTGCATTTTCTGCAACAGAGTTGATCTTAACCTTCTGAACTTTTCCGGTCTTCTTGTCGCTGACGTTTGCAAACTCGCAGCGGAGTGCGCGGACTTTGGTGTTTCCACCGGTTACGCGGATGGTCTTTACGCGGGTTGTCCCGATGATGGTGTCAGCCGGGGATCTTCCGATCTCGAACCGTTTCTTTCCGCGGGATGCGTGATAGCGACCGCCGGTCGCTTTTCTTACTGATTTACCTTGCCAAAGCATTTTGTTTGATATCTCCTAAATTTGTATCTCTGCTTAACGTCCGGGTATCCCTGACATCAGTCTTTTCCAGAGTCCTATATATGTTGGTTATACCGATATTTAAAATCGTTTAGGCAAGGAGGGCGTCAGCGATCTCTTTGACTCCTTCTCCTTTTTTCAGGTTGGTCTTGATGATGAGCATCTCCGGATTGTAGCGTTTGATATCCTGAATCATTCTCTCGACATTGCAGCCGACCGCCTCAGCCAAATCGACTTTGTTTATGATGGCGATCTGACAGTCCCGAAACATCATCGGGTGTTTGTTTACCACGTCGTCTCCTTCGGTGGTCGAGATGACGACGATCCGTTTCTCCGCGCCGAGTTTGAAGTCGGTCGGGCAGACCATGTTTCCAACATTTTCGATGAAGACGATATCGACGTCGTCAAGATCCATGTGGTCGAGGGCGTGGTGGACAAGGTGGGCGTCCAGATGGCATTCTTTGCCGGTGTTTGCGTTGAATGCGATTATTCCGGTTTTGATGATCCGCTGGAAATCATCATCGCCGTAAACATCTCCGGCAATTGCTGCCGAGACTTTGCCTCTTGATTTGAGTTCAGGCACGATCTTTTCGATTAATGAGGTCTTTCCTGATCCGATCGCCCCGAGAAGATCGAATGCCCGAACGTTGTGGGCTTTGAAGTGCTCCGCATTGTGCTCTGCCAGACGGTTGTTTGCGCCGTATATTTCGGCTTCCATGTGAACATCCACGTGATGCATACAATACTATTGTGGGTTTTCATGTTTATAGATACGCATATGTTTCCAAGTGTGAGCGAGTCACACGATATTGGAATTTAGTATGTGATTTGAAAGCCCCTCGGTTGGCATACGGGTTAGAACAATCTCTCGGGCACGAAAGCCATTTTGGCTTTCACATCACATACTAGTACTAATGGCAATTCGTTTTCTTTACCCGTGCTATTTTGATGCCTCTCTGACCCGTGCCGGGGGTCGGCGTGTAGCAAAGAGTCTGGCTGTTTCCGCTCCGAATATGGCTATGATCTCCCGCGCTGCAAAAGCATCCGGAATCTCTGTTCTCGATGAAGAACGCGATGCCCATCATCCGGCGCAGTGGTATAAGGCCGGCGGACGTGTTCGCGTGGATTATGCCGGATCCAAAGAAGATCTTCTGAGAAACGTCGCCAGAAAACTCGGCGGGAAGTAAGCATGTACGATTTCCACTGTCATACCACGATGAGTGACGGCGAACTGATCCCGACTGAGCTGATCCGCCGGATGGCAGTTGCCGGATATACGGAGATGGCGATCGCCGATCATGCGGATTTCTCCAATGTGGAATTGCTTATTTTGTCTCAGGAAAAAGTAAAGCGGTCCGCAGCATTGTATGGAGTAAGGCTTTTTACCGGTGTCGAGATCACGCACGTACCTCCGGCCGAGATCGCCGACCTTGCGAAATATGCCCGATCTCTCGGCGCGGAAGTGGTAATCGTTCACGGGGAAACGATCACGGAGTCGGTTGCTCCGGATACGAATATGGCGGCAGTGACCTGTCCCGATGTGGATATTCTGGCTCATCCGGGAATGATCTCCGAGGAAGAGGCTTTGCTTGCAGCAAAGAACGGTGTGTTTCTGGAGATCACGTCAAGGACCGGGCACAATAAGGCAAATGGCCACGTTCTTGCGTCTGCGCGCCGCGCGGGAGCCGGCGTTGTGGTCCAGTCGGACATTCACGGCCCGGATGATATAATTACCGAAAAAATGCGCGGTCTGGTCGCCCGGGGGGCAGGTATGAGCGAAGACGAGGCAGAAAAGGTTCTTTCCCTCACTTCCTCTGAGATCCTGTCCCTATAATTTCTATTTTAGTATTGTGGGGAATGTATTTATAGTACTTCTTACGCATTATATTATGCATAAATACTCTGTGGTTTGCATTCCACGGATTGCTTGACTCTCTATTTGTAGTCATCGAGGTTTGATTTGTGAAATTTGCAGGGAATGTTGTATCCCGTCTTGGGCGACGGTTGCTGATTGTTGAAAGTGATGCCGGTCAGCTTCCTCCGCTTTATACGGAGGTTGCAGATGAACAAAGCAGATCAGTTGGTAAAATTGTTGACCTCTACGGGAGCGTTTCAAGACCGTATCTGACTGTGTTATGCAGCACTGATTCGTCTGCCGGTGTACATGCAGGAGACAAACTGTATGTCATCCCCGAAACAAGGCCGGAAAAATCCAGAAAAACTTCACCTCACAAATATGGCCGCGATATGCGTGCAAATCGGCGTTAATCCGTAGATTAAAAGGATCTTATAATCATGGAAACTGAAATTGAAAAACTGAAACAACTACGAGCAGATAGAGAAAAAATGAAACAGCGTCAGGAAACGACGCTCGTTACGAGGGAAAAGGAGAAGCAGGGCGGAAACGATGCGACGGCGACGGTTTGTCCGGAGTGCGGGAGCAAGCAGCTCGTTCATGATTATGAGCGTGCAGAGCTTGTCTGTCAGCACTGCGGTCTTGTTTTAGATGACGATTTCATTGACCGCGGGCCGGAATGGCGTGCATTTGATCATGATCAGCGGATGAAGAGATCACGTGTCGGCGCACCGATGACCTTTACAATCCACGATAAGGGTCTTTCGACGATGATCGACTGGAGAAACCGCGACAGTTACGGGCGTGCGATCTCGTCCAAGAACCGGGCCCAGTTATACCGTCTGAGAAAATGGCAGCGCCGTATCAGAGTTTCCAATGCGACCGAGCGTAATCTGGCATTCGCACTTTCTGAACTCGATCGTATGGCGTCTGCTCTTGGTCTTCCCCGAAACGTTCGTGAGACCGCAGCAGTCGTTTACCGTGATGCCGTCGATAAGAATCTGATTCGCGGAAGAAGTATCGAGGGCGTTGCGGCCGCAGCATTATACGCAGCCTGCCGTCAGTGTAATGTTCCAAGAACGCTTGATGAAATCGCGGAAGTGTCCCGTGTCTCCAGAAAAGAGATCGGCAGAACCTACCGGTTCATTTCCCGTGAACTCGGATTGAAACTTCTCCCGACTTCTCCCGGCGACTATGTTCCAAGATTCTGTTCCGGTCTCGGTCTGAAAGGCGAGGTCCAGTCGCGTGCGATGGAGATCTTAAAACAGGCGGGCGAGCGTGAACTTACGAGCGGACGGGGTCCGACCGGCGTTGCAGCAGCGGCGATCTACATCTCATCGATTCTTTCCGGAGAACGCAGGACCCAGCGCGAAGTTGCCGACGTGGCAGGCGTAACGGAAGTTACGATCCGTAACAGATACAAGGAACTGGCTGAACAACTGGATATCGAGATTATCTTATAATCTCATAATCTCCCGAATATTTTTTTCTCACCGAACTTTTTCGATGACGATACCATAGAGTTAATATGGATTTTATCCTATAAATTAAAGATATTTCCGGGCTCGTATATCAGGGGTAGATAGCTACGTTCGCAACGTAGATGCCGCGGGTTCAAATCCCGCCGGGTCCACTCGGTTTTTCCACGTAATTTTTCACATTATTAGTCTCTTTCTGTTTTCGTCACAGATCTCCCCTCAAAAAATATTTGTGTTGTAGATTTCAGAAAATACATATTTTCGGTCTTCGCTTTGTGTTTACAATAAAACAGGAATGAAACGAGCGGTTACGCTGGATAAAAAAAGGTTGAGAATTTCTAACAACCTGAGAATTTCTATCAACTCTTTTTTTAACGAGAATCATTATTTATGAAGGATTGAATACATCCCCACACCCTCTCATCCCCCCCCCAAAAAAAAGAAAATCACGATAAATCCCAATTATTCCTTGACGTTTTTTTTAATTTACACCCTTTTTTGAATCGTTTTCACTTGATAGATATTATAACAAAATGCAGCCAGCATATTTTTCACTCGCACTCTTTGCAGCGTTGTTACCTTCACCAACCCTGCATGAAAGATATTTTTGATCACTGCATAGGGTCTCTCCCCCTTTGATCTCTTTCTACTTATTCGCATATTTCTCAGTTTATCTCGTATCCCAATGGGATGTCCTCTCGCCCCTCGTTTCATTGTGGCACTATATCCCTTGCATTTTGCTCCCTGATATCCCCGATCCCGATAGACCACTTCTCCTTTTTCTGACATATCCACCTGACTGTCATGAACATTTTCCGTGGTGGTTTCAATGCGTCGAATAAGATCATGCGTCGTATCCATGATGGTATGCAGTTTATAGCCATAGTGCATTTTGCAGTTCTTGGACATGATTTTTCCATCTTTATCCCGTCGTGTTTTTGCCTGATCTCCTCGCGGCGTGTCTTTCTTACAATGACCGGGTTCAGCATACACAAACGTTGCATCCTGAATCATACCTTGTTCAATTTTGAGACCTTTCAGGTCAAGTTGTCGCTGAAACTCCTGCCAAACCAATGTGTCAACGCCTGATTCGGACATGCGCTCCCGAAATAACCAGATCGTTGAATTGTCGGGTATTTTGTCAGGACACCCAAGGAAATGCCAAAAGGAGAGACGATCGTAGATTTCACGTTCAACGGCGAGATCAGATAGATTATACCAGACTTCCAGAAGCTGAATCTTGAACATGAGTATTACATCGACATTGGGGTGACCGCCTTTGCTGGATTTATTTGCATACATGGATTCAAGAAGAGGACGAAAAACATCCCAATCAAGTGTTTTACCAACATCGGAGAGACGGTCGCCAAGTTTTTAATAACGCTCGTGATATGCCTGGTTGAGACCAAAGCTGCTGAAAGTCCCCATACATACTACTCAACGTACGAAAAGAAAATACTTTCTGTCGGAAAAAGGTTGTTAGAAATTCTCTTGATTACTATATGGATTTAGATAGGCAATATCGGGTCCAGATAAACCATTCCCATAGTCATATGTTGTATTTAAACCTGCCGACCAAGCATTTAGCGATGCTACGAACCCCTCCGGTGCGGTATATCCTTCGCCAGAGTTATCTCCCATAATGTAGTAGGCCCCACCCCCACTAGGATCGTCAACCACTGTATTATTAATAACCTTACCACTGAACACGAGAGCAGTGAGCCCGTCGATAAAATTTCCTGCGATATTAATATGGGTCACATTATTATCGAAGTCCGTAATAATTGCTCCCGACAAAACGTCTGACCCTGACTCAGGAACAGATCGAATATGCCCATTATCCAGATATACGGTATATGACTCAAGATACGGGAGATCTTTTCCCGACACGGGCGTAACTGTTGCCGTTTCATCATCATTTACTACTACAGTAAACCCAACGATTTTAGTATCAATTGCCGAAAATACGCTGATACCGCTCATAACAGAAACAGATATGATCGCAACAAGAACAACGGATAGTGATATGAGAAGTATCGTCGCAATCACTGGAGAGACACCGTTATCCTTTTTTTTATGCATGAAATATTGTTGCGTCTTTGGGATAAATTACTTTGTGTCAGCTCGGAGACATTGCCCATAAGAGAAATTCAAGAAATCAGAAGCACACCATACAGACAAACAGCAGTGCCAATCATCAGAAAATCATACACCCCGGACGAAAAAACCGGGACGAACGTCCCTCCCGAACAATACCCCCATCTTGCCAGAAGCGATGACTGGACACCGGCCCGCCTCAACGAAAGAATAAGCATACCTGCCGCAAGAGAAGGGACGGCCGAAACGGAAAACTTCTGCCCCTTGATTTTGAGTGCAGACCGCATACGTCCGAAATCCTCCCGGATCTCACTGATCGCCTGAACGGAAAACTATGCCGCCATCCCCAAATCAAACCCGATCCGCCGGCCAAACAGCCAGACAAAAAACTCATCAGTTCACCCGGACGTAAGGAAGCCGAGAACCAGAAAGCAAGAAGGACCAGAACAAAGATCTTTGCGTCGTAGAAAAAATCGCCGCCGGTAAAATACAAAACAACCGAAGGAAACAGACCGACAAATAGCGATACCGGCACAACGACCTTCCAGGAATTTTTTGCAAACGTCGTCTTTACCCCGAAAACGAGCCACCAGAGAAAAACCGCCGCCGCTCCAAACAAATTCACGAAGGAAAGGACCGATAGAAGCACAAATGTAAGGAGGCGGAGGCGGATATCACTCACGATGCAGGCCTCCGCCGTATATTCTCCACTGCTCTGCGTGATTCGGCGCATACTCCGTTTCATGAGAAAAAACGATCGTAATCCCCCGGCGGTTTTCTATCAGACCGGTCAAAACCTCCTTCGCCGAAATATCCAGCGAAGCATACGGCTCATCGAGAATGAGAACATCCGGGTCTTTGGCAAAAACACAGGCAAGCATCAGCCGTTTCAGTTCCCCTCTGGATAGCGTAAACGGATCCCGATCCGAAATCTCCACATAGAAACTGGAGAATGTCGGACCCCCACGGGTGACACCCCACGACGAAATCTCGCGGGAAACGGTCGGGCCTGTCACCTGATATTCCGGAAACTGCATCAAAAGAATCGGAGAACCGCAGCCTTCCAAAATGATTTTCCCGGATTCGATTCGGGATAATCCAGCAAGCGCTGATCCGAGCGTAGATTTTCCCGACCCGATCCTGCCGGAAATCATATGGACCCCTTCGGAAAAGAAATCGTCGGCCGCAAAAGTGAATGTCCCTGCACGGAGTCGGACCGAAGAGAGAACGATTTTCACAGCCCCACCTCGAAATCCGCCTTTTGCCTATGGGAGGCGGAGTGGGAGCTCCACATCACATACGAAATGTTTCTCGAAGAAATAAACGAGCAAAGCTCTTCGACGGTCTTGGAATCCAGATGGGAATCCGGCTCGTCGAGAACGAGAAGAACCGGATCATGAACGACCGCCGCCGTGATTCCGACAAGCATCTTCTCCCCGCCGGAAAGCGTCCGGCACTCCCGATCGAGAAGATGGGTTATGCCGGCTTCCTCTGCGGTTTGGAAAACCTGTTCCTCTATTTCATCAGGCGGCACCCGGGCAAACTGGAGGGAGGAAGCGATCTCCTCGAAGACGATCGGAAACAGCAGATGGCGGTCGGGAAATTCGCTCACGTAGCCGACAATCTTCAGACGGGGAGAAAGGCCGTCTATACTGACCGAACCGGAATCCGGAAGAGTGATCCCCGAACAGATCTTCAAGAGCGTGGTCTTGCCGGCGCCGTTTTTGCCGGAGACCACCGTAAATCCGGGCGGAATCGAAAGAGCGGGTATGCTCAAAACCCCGTGGCGAAGATCGGTTACTTCAATCAAATACGAACCTCTCGCTTTTTTGAAGACGAAGCGTTATCAATTCGACCGCAGTGATTTTGATGATATCGCCTGCGATAAACGGAACCACGCAGGCGATCAGAGCAGCCAAAAGCGAAGCCCCCGACAAGATCATGAACCATCCGGCTCCGCAAATATAACTGACGAGCGTGGCGAGAACAATCCCGGTTATATCGGCAGACAGGGTCTTTTTCGAAAAGAACATGCCTGCAATGAACGCCATCAGGATAAACCCGATCAAAAACCCGCCGGTCGGACCAAACAGAATCCCAATCCCGGCAGTCCCGTTATGGAAAATCGGCAGACCGAGCGTGCCGAACAACACATACAGCGCTGTTGGAATCACCGCATATTTTTTCATCACCGATGCCGCCAGCAGAACAAACATCGTCTGAAGCGTGAACGGAACGACAAACGGGATGGATATCCAGCCGCCCACCGTGATCAATGCCACAAACACCGCTGAATAAATAATGAGACTCGAACGTTTTTCGTTACCGTATATTGTTAACCATTATTTGTGTGTTGGTTAACAATAAAAAAAGATCAGATAAGATAGCAGTCTCCCGCTATCACGCGTTCGACCTCGCCGTTATCTTTGTGGATGATCAAAGCCCCACGTTCATCGACATCAAGAGCCTCTCCTTCGAAGCTTTCGCGGATCGTCCGGACCCGGACCCTCCGGTGAAGAGTTCGGGAGAGACTTCTCCATTCACGGAAAAGAGGCTCGGTCTCGCCTTTCAGAATCATCTGATACCGGCGTTCGAACTCCTTAAGAAACACGGAGAAGAGCTGGGCACGATCCACATCGTGGCCGAGTTCATCCGAAAGGGACGTGACGATCTTGGAAAGATTCGGCATAACTTTTTCAACGCAGACGTTCACGTCCACACCAATTCCGACCAGACAGTATTTGATGATATCCTCGTCCGCGGCAAGTTCAAGCGTCGTCCCGGCAACTTTTTTATCGCCGATAAAAACATCGTTCGGCCACTGGATCAACGCCGAGAGCTCGAACTCGTGTCTGATCGCCCGGGCGAGCGAGATCGAGGCGGCCATCATGATCAGGAAGGTCTGATCGACATGGAGTTTTGGCATCACCACGATCGTCGCCCAGATACCTCCTTCGGGCGACATCCATACACGGTTCATTCTGCCAAGACCGCCGATCTGCTGCTCGGCAATAAGAACAGTTCCCGGCTGAACTTCGTCTCCAACCTCATGCATCATCTGCCGGGCAAGTGCGTTCGTTGAAGGGACCTGCTCGAAGTGGTGCATCTCCTGACCGATGACCTTGGTTTTGAGATGCCGCTTGACCTCATACGGGAGTAATAACCACGTACGTTTCCGAAGCGTGTATCCGGTTTTTGCCGAGGCATCAATGACATATCCGACCTCACGCAAAAGATTGACATACTTCCAGACGGCAGTCCGGGATATGCCCAGGCGTTCACTGATGACGTTTCCGGCAACCGGCTGGCCGATTCCGGCTTCGTCCAGAATATGCAGAAGATCGAATATTACGTTTGTCATGAGGTTTTGACTCCAAAATGGATATATGACTTGTTACGCCATCTGAAAAGAAGAAGATTTCGTTTGAAGACCCGGATCTTTCCAATTAAAAAGAGACGGAATCCCCTTCGGAAAATTTTTTGAGAAATGTACAACTCGGATACTCATGCGTGCTTGCAAGGAGAAGCGTGCCTTTCCCAACCGGACACTCGACCAGTACTGGACAGCCGTTTTCCGCAGTCGCGATAGGTTTTCCTTCGTATTTTTCAAACCAGCCGTCGGCAGCAAAATGCGTTGTGTCGTATCCATCGAAAAGGGAGCTCCAGGGAGAGGAGGTGTCGACATCAAGGCAGTGTTCGCCAAACGCAAAATGATACTCAGCGTCCACCGGAAGCCAGTCATATATGTTCGGAGAGGCATCGGCCGCTCCAAAAACGAGAAGTTTGCCGCCTTCTTCGAGATATCGCTCGATACGACCGGAACATGCCCGGAGAGCCGGGAGAAGTTTCGAGTATGAGGTATTGCCGAACCCGGTCGGGATAATGACGCCGGCGTATGTTCCCCGGTAGAACGGGGCCGAAAGTAAAAGCGGCGTGACGGCTTCGCAGGGACAGGCAGAATCTTCGACCAGACGGTGGAACGTCATCTTTGAGTCCCAGAATACGGCGACGGTCATCCTTTGATCACTCCAAGAGGTCTCATTCTGGCAACGATCCGCGAGATTCCGGCATCGTGCACGGTCTGAACGACTTCGCTGCTGGATTTATACACATCCGGCGCTTCTTCGGCGATCGCCGCCTGATTCGGCGCTCGAACGATGATGCCCTGCCGGAGGAGAGCGTTCGCAACCTCTTCACCGGTCTGACTCTTTTTGGCCGAAGAACGGCTTTTCACTCTGCCGGATCCGTGGCAGGTACTCCCGAATGTTTTCTCCATGGCACCGTCCGTTCCCGCCAGAATGTAGGAGGAGGTCCCCATGCTTCCGGGGATGATAACCGGCTGACCACAGGCACGGAATTCGTGAGGGACTTCCGCTCTGCCCGGACCAAACGCCCGGGTCGCCCCTTTCCGGTGAACACAGACGTTTCGCCGGACTCCGTCGACGGTGTGCTCTTCCCATTTTGCTACGTTGTGGGCGACATCATAGACGAGCGGCATCTCATCGTAAGCGACCTGGAATTTCTTCACGAAAAGTTCTCTGACGATGTGGGTGATGATCTGACGATTTGCCCAGGCATAATTTGCAGAAGCCGCCATTGCACCGAAATATGCTTCCCCTTCGGAGGAGGAAAGCGGAGCACAGGCAAGCTGACGATCGGGAAGATCGATGCCGTATTTTTTCGCTGCCGACTCGAGAACCTGCAGATGATCCGTGCAGACCTGATGCCCAAGACCCCGTGAACCACAGTGGATCATCACGCAGATCTGCCCTTTTGACACGCCAAACGTTTTTGCCGTGTCGTTATCGACCACGTCATCAACAACCTGAACTTCCAGAAAATGATTCCCGGAACCAAGCGTCCCGCACTGGGGAATGCCCCGCTGTCTGGCTTTTTTGCTGACATGTTCCGGCTTTGCCCCGTCCATTGCTCCGTTTTCCTCGCATCTCGGAATATCGCCCTCCATGCCGTATCCCATTTCAACGGCGTTTTTTGCTCCGTCCTCGAGCATACTCGATAGATCATTCTGCGATAAACGAATCGGGCTCTTAGAACCAACGCCTGTAGGGACCGCGTTGAAAAGATCCTCGACCAGTTCTTTCATATCGGAAATATCGGAGACGATAAGGGGGGTCGTGATCATTCGAACCCCGCAGTTGATATCGAACCCTACTCCGCCGGGGGAGATAATCCCGGTCTCGGCGTCGAAGGCACCTACACCGCCGATTGGAAAACCGTATCCCCAGTGAATGTCGGGCATCCCAAGGGAATACTTGAGAATGCCCGGAAGCGTCGCCACGTTGGCAAGCTGGGTGAGAGCTCCGTCTTCAAGCGTTTCTGCAAGGCTTTCCGAGAGGAAAAACCGTCCGGGAACACGCATCCCGGGAACAAAATCTATGGGAATCTCCCATTCATTCGTAGTAACCTGTTTGATCTGGTCGTTCATGATTGTTAGATATCGAAAATTATTATCAGTTCATATCCGGTTTTTGTTCTGGTGAGCGATAAGCCTGAGTAGGAGATGCCTTTTACCCCGGTACCGCCGGCATGCTTTTCTCTGTCGAAGAGAACACCCTCAACCGTACCGGAGACGGAGTCTCCTACAGAGAGAGTAAATTTCTGGGGGACGAGATACTCGGTTTCCGTCAGAAAGAGAAGTTCCGAGAGGAAATTCACGATCAGTTCCTCGCGGTCTTTTCCATCGGCATGGATGGAAAAAGAATCCGTAGGAGATTCTATTGGATACGCTCCGTACAAAATTTTTGCCAGAGCAAAACCGCTCTCTGAAAACAGAGAAGAAAGATCGGGTGCCGAGATCCGCATACGGATATCGGCAGTGTGTTCGAGTTCCTCAAAAACCATAATCGCCGTCTTCGAAAAGAAGCCGCGGAACCAGGCGCATCGTTATCTCCGATATCCACTGAATCTGATATCTGGAAATAAAGATCACATGATTCCCTGCCCGAATCGGAATGTCGGATGATTTTGCCGGGCGGATTCGCACCGGTATCAGAATCGGACCGCTGCATGACGTGCTTATGCGAAAATCCCCACCGCGGCTATCCATATACGCGATGACCTCATCCGTGACGGTAATATCAGAAAGAGGGGTCGGACCACCCTGCTCAGTATCCATTTAATATTGATGGGAAGTATATGATGAAAAAAGTTGGTACTGAATCCAGCCTGAACGTTCAGGTGGATGCAACTACCTGCTCGACTAAATCGGCATACTGCACCTTGAGTTCGTAGACGCCAAGGGAGCCGTCTTTCATTTTGTGGGTAGACAGGATACCCAATTTTGATGCAACAATTCCCACCATCGATGCAACGGAGTGGTAGGTTACGTCAAACTTTGTCGAAAGCGCTTCATGAATCTGGGGAACGGTCATGGACTTTGCCCGAATGAGCAGACGTAAAAGCGCCTTTCTGATTCCTGACTTGTCACGAGATAGATAACTGCGAAGTCGTCTCTCAATCTCCTTTCGCAGATCTGAAGGTGAGAGCATGTTCTCTAGTATGTATTTGTGTATATAAATATATACCGCTCAAACAAGAAGATACATAATACACGAATTTGATATGCAGAGAAAAGCAATAGAGTAACATCTCATGATATACCGCCTTTATGAGTACCTGATTTCCCGAGACCTCACTACATTTCCAAAAGAGATATGTTTCATGCTGAGCGATGAGGATGTACTTGTCGATGCGGGGAAAATAGAGGAAGTCTATACCTGGACGAAAGAGTTTCCCGATATCAAAAAGATCATTTTTCACATCATTACGGATGATGCCCAGCGAATCGAGGGGCTGCTTGGACTCGAAGAACTTGGGAAGAAAACCACGATACGGGTAAGTACGCCGGAACATGATACGATAATCGGGACAGGAATTCCAGAGATCCTGATCGTTCTTGGCAAAACCGGACGGGAAGAGATCACCGACGCGATCATCAAAATTGCAAAAGAAGACATCGAACCGGCTGAGATCACGGAGGATATGATAGAAAAGCACCTCATATTCCAGGTCAACCCGGATTTCGTCATAAAAACCGGCGGAAACCATCTCACCGACTTTCTGATCTGGCAGTCAGTGTATTCCGAACTGTTTTTTAGCGACATCAACTGGGCCTGCTTTCGAAAAGTAGATTTTCTTAGGGCCCTTCGCGATTATCAGTCCCGGGGCAGGCGATACGGCACCTGAAAGAAAGCAGGAGGGGAAAACATCTATATCTTTCATGGATAAATAAGATACTACAACAATGTCACTTTCCATTCCAAAATTACCCGAATCGAAAGATTTGAAAGTAAATTTTATCAGGGATATCCTGCTCGTTTTCATCGTTGTTGCAGCCATCGGCTGTGCGTTATTTGCAGTATCCGGAACATGGCCGGCCCTGGTCGCCGTTGAATCGGAAAGCATGGTCCCGAATCTGAACGTCAATGACCTCGTGTTTGTCGTTGACGAGAACAGATACGGCGGATTCATGACTATGGTCGAGGCACAGGAAACGGGAATGGTTTCGTTTGGCGGATACGGAGACGTGATCGTCTATCAGCCCAACGGGGTAACCGGCGTGACGCCTATCATCCACCGGGCCATTACATGGATCAATGCATCCGTTGCCGAAGAAGCGGGATTTACCGGCGCTGCGACCCATGCAGGATATATCACCAAAGGCGACAACAACGAACTCTACGATCAGGATGCGATATTTTCGGCCTACTGGAGGATGCAGCCGGTCAAAGAGGAGTGGATCGTGGGAAAAGCATTGTTTGCGATCCCTCTGATCGGTTTTATACCGCTGCATCTGTTTGAGTCAGCCCTGATTGTGGTACTCATCATCGTTATCATTGAACTCGTCAGCAGAAAACTGAAGAAGAACAAAGAGACCAAAACGAAAGGAAAGAAAAAATGAACGTCAACACCATTCTGAATGATGTCCTTGGAGGCTCACGGCTCAAGGAAAATGAAGCTGCATTCCTGTTCTCGGTACAAAACCGGGATATATGGAAGATTGCCGAGGCCGCCGATATCATTCGCGAACGAAAAAACGGCGATGTCGTAACATATGTCCGAAACATGAACATTCACATGACCAACATCTGCAAAAACTGCTGCGGGTTATGTGCATTCGGACGAAAGAGTACCGATCCCGAGGCTTTCTGCTTCACGGATGAAGAGTTCCGGGAGCACACCAAAGATGCGGGCAGAAAAAAGGTCACCGAGGTCTCGTATCTTTCCGGAATCCATCCGGCATTCACCATCGAAAGTTACGAAAAGATGATCCGGACATTCCACGAAGAGATTCCCGGCATCCATGTTCACGGATGCAGCCCGGATGAGATTTTGTTTGCAGCGAATCAAAGCGGTATTACAACAAAAGAAGCGCTCATTCGCCTGAAAGAAGCGGGACTCGGTTCAGTCCAGGGAACGGCGGCGGAGATTCTCGTCGATCGGGTCCGAAACATTATCTGTGATAAAAAACTCTCCACGGCAGAGTGGGTCAGGATCATCAAAGAGGCTTCGGAAGTTGGATTTAGGGCAACTTCCACGATCATGTACGGATCAGTGGAGACGGCAGAGGAACGGGCACGCCATCTATCGGTCCTTCGCGACGTCCAGGACGAAACCGGTGTGTTTACCGAACTTGTGCCGCTGGCGTTCCTGCACAAAAATACGCCGCTCGAGCGGGCAGGAATCGTAAACCATGATGCAACAGGGCGTGAGGATATATTGCTGATCGCCATTTCACGGCTGTTTTTGGACAACTTCGACAACATCCAGGTCCCATGGTCGAAGATCGGACGAAAGGTCACGCAGTTGTCTTTGATGGCAGGAGGAAACGATGTCGGAGGAACGATGTTTGTGGACGCCCTTTCAAAGGATGCCGGCGGCGGAGATGAATCGGATTACTTCAGTCCCGAAGACATGAAAATAATGTGTGAAGATATCGGCATGACGCTTCGTCAGAGAGATACCTTCTATAATCTCATCTGAACATCCCAAATTTTTCTCTCTTTTTTTCTCTATTACAGCTGATTTACTCTCGTCAGGGCGAATCCAATTCAGGAGGGGTATGGCAGGGTGTATATAGATAAGTAAAAGAACCGCGAATCTCCGCGAATTAACGCGAATCGCATTTTTCTTGCGTTCGGGCGCTCTGCTCCGGCTGATCGCCTACGCAGAATCGCCTCCTCTCTTGAAAAATGCTGAGGGAAAAACCCGCGTGCGGGTTTTTCTGTTCTTATATTATTTTTTTCATACGACACAAAAAGAGAGCAAACTTGAAAGAAAAACCGGCACGCCGGTTTTTCCTATAGCATTTTTCCAGACGGCGTGCGATTCTGCGTAGACGATCAGCCGGAGCAGAGCACGACGGCGCAAGAAAAATGCGATTCGCGTTAATTCGCGGAGATTCGCGGTTAAATAATCTCATGTATCCACACCCAGATGTTCTATTCTCGAAGGTTTGTGGAGGCTTGCGTGCCGCCTCAAATGGGCAAAGCCCATTTGGGCTTATTCGCGGTTGGTTTTGCTCATCTATCCACACAAATACGGCACACGAAATCGAAGTGCACCCCAGTTCACAAAATAAGCATCCCAAGAACCAGATCCACCAGAGAAAATCCAAAGAGGGCAAATATATATCCGATTGTGATCGGAATCATGAAGGGAACTCCGTATGATATCCAGACATCGCCGGCTTTTGCATACAGTGCAAGTTCGCGGGCATAGGTTTTTGGATCTTCACGGAGATTACGGATCAAAAAACCCGACTGGGTTTTCAGAGCACGGATTGAGCTGTGTGCGCGGCAGAATTTCCGGGAGATGGTCCCGTTCTCTTCGGTGATGTCTTCGGATACGAAACCAAAATAATTGGTGATGGAAGCTCCCGGGACCGGTTTTCCCGAACACATCAGCCAGAACGGCGCTTTATTTTTTAAGACAACGTTTCGAATAAGGAAAACAACCGGGACGATCAGCGCAAAAACCGCACCGTTCACAAGAGAAGATACGGCCAGCGACGGAAAGATCCAGCCGGCAAATGTGGTAATTGGGACTGCGAGTGATAAAAGGATCATGGCTTTTCCGTCTGCAACGCCGAAGAGACCGAAATAGGTGAAAAAAAACATCAGCAGAGCTATGAAAACCGACGTACATAATACATAAACCCCCCATGGTGCCGAGAAATTTTCGATCCAGAACCAGATAACCAGAACGCCGCAGGCAACGGCAGCCGGATACCACGTCACTGCGTAAATCGTACGGGTCTTCAAATCCTGCCAGCAAGCATAGAGAAAGGTCGCGAGAACCAGAAATGCCGACAATGCGAGCGGCAGTGAGAGAATCATGAATTACGTTTCGATCTGAAATCAGATAAAATCAATGGGTGAGGGGCCCTCACTCATGAAAAACGGATTTAGCTACGTACTTTCCGTGAACATAGGAGGGCATGCCCGCAAGCATATAGGATACACGCAATGCCTCTTCTACCTCGTCCAAAGAAACGCCAACCATCTGGGCCCCTGCGAGCTGGGCACGCAGAGCATGATCATCTCTCATCGCTGCCGCAATGCCAATGGCAATAAGCTTTTTCTCTTTCCGGGTCAAGGAACCGTCCGACCAGATGTAGTTATCCAGTTTTAAAACGGCTTCGTGAATAAGAGGGTCGGATTCGGCGAGTTCTTTGAAAAAGACGGGAACGTGACCGATATTGTGCTCAAGTTCCCTCATTTTCCCCTGACACCCGCAGGTGCCTTTTCTTTCTTCGAATGACATTTTCTATTCAGCGAAATATTGTCAGTCAAGCTAATTATTCTATGTATAGAAGCACATATTTATAGATCGCCCCGCATATCATTCAATAATGACGAAAAAGATCGTGGCCTTGTTCGGCAGCAATGTTATTGGAGGAAACACCGACAAACTTCTCACAGAAGCGATTCGCGGGGCAGAGGAAGCGAGATGCACCGTCGAGAGAGTGGATATCGTCAGCCTCAATCTCTCGGGATGCAGACAGATTTACCACTGCATGGAAAAGGAACACTGCGTCATTGTGGATGAAGCGGAAAAATATCATTCCATGCTTAAGGAGGCCGACGGGATTATTATTGCAACGCCTGTTATGACCTACGGGATCCCCGGCCAGCTGAAATCCTTCATGGACAGATGCCAGCCGTTTTACATGGCGAAATATTACCGGAAACATTCATTCATCTCCAATGAACACGCAAAAATCCGCAAAACCCTGTTCATCTGCATATCCGGGATGAACACGCCAGAAGTTTTCATCGGACCGGTCCTTACCGTAAAAGCATTCTGCCAGATCATCGACACAAAATACTTCGATGAACTTATGCAGAACGATATGGACAACATTAAGAAAATAGAGACCAAACCAGATGTGCTGAAGGCAGCATACGAAAAAGGGAGAGCATTAGGTGAAGCAATCACGAAAGCACGCGGATAATGTGGATATAAAATCGGAACTCATACGGCTTTCTGATCCGAAATACCGTACATTTTCGAGCGGTCTCATTCCGGGAGCTGATAATATGATCGGGGTAAGAATCCCGGACCTTCGCGACCTGGCAAAAAGAATTGCCGCCGGCGACTGGAAGAAATATCTCAAAGAAGCAACCGATGACTCCTTTGAAGAGATCATGCTGCAGGGCCTTGTCATCGGGTATGCAAAAGGCCAGCCGGATGAGATAATTGCGGCGCTCAAATATTTTATCCCGAAAATAGACAACTGGTCGATCAATGATTCAACCGCGATGGGGCTGAAGATCGTCACAAAACATCAGGATACATTCTGGAAATTTATCCAGCCTTACCTTGATTCCGATCAGGAATTTTTCGTTCGGTTTGGCGTGGTGATGCTTCTGTCCTATTATGTGGACGAAGAACATATCTCGGTAGTTCTAGAGCGGCTCGACACCGTCACGCACGAAGGATATTATGTAAAAATGGCAGTAGCCTGGGCGGTTTCAGTCTGTTATGTGAAATTCCCGGAAATCACCCACACCTATCTGGAAAACTCCTCGCTGGATAACGCCACCTACAACAAAGCGATCCAGAAAATATGCGAATCCTATCGGGCGGAAGAAGAAGCAAAAAATATACTCAGAACAATGAAGAGAAAATAATCTCAGACCTTCATTCTCTGATCATATGTTCTCAGAGCACGGACCATATCCACGTACCGGAACTCCGGCCACGGCGGGACACAGAAACAGACGGACGCTTCGTTCCCGTTCGCAAGCCATGGGAGGAAGTTCGAGGTCCGTTTGTCATTTGCCGTCCTGATGATCAGATCGACCGGAGGCATCTCCACTTCAGGGTACATTCGTTCGGTCACGAAGTCCGGCGTGATCGAATCGGGCGATAATTCGCCGGCAAGTACATTTGCGACGATCGATTTTGTCGTTTCCAGAATTTCGTTTCGTCCACCGTATGCGATGGCAAAATGCAGATAATAGTGGTGATGATCCTTTGTGGCCTCCTCAACATCCCGGATCTTTTCCAAAAGCCGGTCGTTGATGAGAGACCGGTCTCCGATCACGGTTATATTCACCTTCTTGTCATAGATCCGCTGGTCTTTAATCATCTCTGAGAATTTTTCGATAAAGAGTTCCAGAAGCTCATTCACCTCTTCAGGTGAACGCTTGAAGTTCTCGGTGGAAAAAGCGTAAAATGTGGTGTGTATGACCCCAAGCTCCTCCATCCAGTCGAAAACCTTCATCGTGATTTCGGCTCCGGCACGGTGCCCGAAGGCGGGATCTTTTCCGCGTGCCTTTGCAAATCTCCGGTTTCCGTCCTGAATGATGGCTACATGGGTCGGAACGTGGGTCAGCTGCCGGATAAGCCTGTGAACATACAGGTTTTCTGCAAAAGACAGAAGACTCACTGGGGGATCACCTCAACGATCATCCCGTCGTTTGGATACCGCTCGATAATTTTTCGTTCGCCGCCGAAATTGCGGGGGATCTTTAGCATCTGCTGCCAGTCGAGTTCGATCGTCCCGTCCTCCATCTCTTCATAATAACTTCCGGCGCGAAGACAGGGGATGATCATTTCAAGATCCCCCTTTACCTCCATTGAGCCGTACATCACCGTGCCGTCCTCGGTGATCATATCAAACGGTCTCGCGGAGTTCATGGCGATACGCTTGAGTCGTTCCCTAAGCTGGACCGAGTCCTTGAAGGTGGATGTGCAGTAATGGACTTTTGGATGACCGTTGATTTCACCGGCCCATTTGGTCGAACCTTTGATCGCATTGCAGAGAGGATTTTCCGTCTCGAGTTTTCTCTCACGCATATTATCGGCGCAGGCGTCGCCCCACTCGAGCTGATTGATGTTGAAAAAGTCCACGGAGTCAAGCAGCGGGAAGAAATGCCGGAGACCCGGAAGGGAGGGGACCTCGAAACCAACCGAAAAAACCATGCGTTTTGCATTTGGAATCGACTGAACGTAAGGAGAGGTCAGAATATCCTTCCAGATTTCGTGAGGGGGGTGCATTCTGATCTCGTCAACGCACCCGACAAGGGCGGCGAGATCCTCTTCGGTCGGTGCGTGGCCGGTATAAAGATGAATATGATGATCTTTGCCGAAGTGCTTTTTGAGTGCTGAGCAGAACTCGACGACCCGTTCAATCTCCAGAAGGGGTTCTCCTCCCGTAACACCGGTCCCAAGAGCATCCATCACTTCGCCTTCGGCGATCGCTTCTTTCGGGGTGGTGATCTTCTGATCATTCGCGTAAATCACGTCGAGATCCTTTCTCTCCTCGGAAAGAGGACAGTACCAGCAGTCGCGATCACACCGTCCAGTAATGAAAAGGACCAGCTTTGCCCCGATGTAGCAGAGTTTGCAGCCGTCGGAGAGGTTTTTGGGAAGTTTGTCCTTCGCCATACTTATAATGACATCTCAAGAAGACGTTTCAGCGTATCTTCGCGGCCAAGTGCCTGGAGGAACCAGCCGAGACGCGGTCCCCGGTCTGCTCCGAGGAAAGCCCGGTAGATACCCGTGAAAACGTCTTTTCCAGTAACACCCGCTGCCTGGGCGGCATCATACACCGCGTTGTGGAGAACATCGGCTTTCCACTCGGCATCGGTGACGATTTTTGCGTAGGCAACTACAGCTGCTTTGACCTCGGGCTTTTCATTGGCGGCAACTTCCGGAAGAGATTCGGCAAGAGCAAACTTGGCGTCGTCGGGAGCATACCTCTCAAGCCAGACTTTGGCACGGTTTGCCTGATCGAGAACGGCATCTTTGTCGACGATCTCGTATCCGCTGCGTTTGAGGATATCGAAGATTGCATCATCGGTCCGTGCGATCTGAACGACCGTCACCATATGACGGAACGGAATCGTTGTCTGGGGTGAGGCGATTTTGGAAAGTTCGTACTCGCGGGATTCTCCAACAAAGGCTGCCTTGTCATACTCGTCAATTAAACGGAGCAGACCCATTCCCGGATCGAATGCGATGGTCTTGTCGGGTTTGGTTTTTGCGATCAAATAGCGAAGAACTTCCGGCGGGACTACGTCGAGCATATCCCGGATCGTTAAGACGACCCCTTTTGAGGAGTGCATCTCGCCTTTTCCTTTCAGACTGATCCACTCATAGGTTAACGGAACCGGGGCATTGTAGCCGAAGATCTCTTTGGTAATGATCTTCCCGGTATCATAGGACCCTCCGGGCGAGGCGTGGTCTTTTCCAAACGGCTCGACCGTTACGCCGTGTACGGACCAGCGCATCGGCCAGTCGACACGCCAGACAAGTTTTCCTTCGCCATTGGAGTAGTCGGAGACGCCTTCGTGTCCGCAGGGACATTTGTAGGTGACGGTATGGTTTTCGATATCGTGGGAGAGGATCGCTGCACGGGAAATCGTGCCGCAGGAGGAGCAGATAGGATAATACGGAGTCCAGCCCTCTTCGAGTTTTCTGCCGGAAATGCGTTCGAGGATCTCTTTGATCTCTTCGGCGTGAACGAGAGCCTGTTTGATCTGTTCGGTGAACATTCCGGATCGGTAGGCTTCGCTGGTTCTGATGATCCGGGGGTGGATGTCGAGCTCCTCGATCGCCGAGAGGAAGGGATCAAGGAAATGCTCTGCATAGCTTTTGTGTTTTCCGCAGGGACACGGGATGTCGCTGACCGGCCAGCCGATGTACTTCTGATATTCGTCGGAAAGGAACGGGTAGACTTTTCTCAGAGGATCGAAGTCGTCTGCAATATAGACAAGTTCGGCCTCGACTCCCCTTTTGAGGAGAGCTTTGTAGATCATATCTCCCGTCATGACTTCACGCATATTTCCCAGATGGATGGGACCGGATGGCGTAATGCCGGTTGCGATCAGCTGCGGAGCATCAGCCGCAACCTGCGCTGCTTTCGCATCGGCCCAGTGAATCTTCTCGTGTATTTTTTCTTCCATGTATTGATACCTGCAATTCGATGTGTCTGTAAGTATGTGTTTTCAAATCTGATAATACCTGATGTCAGAAAACGGGGGACCTGTGCACGGAAAGATACAGCGGATCTGAAATATAAAAAAAGAGGAGTTATTCGGTTACTACAGGCAGAGCCGAGTCATAGAGATTGGCAAAGAACCGGGCAGTGACGATCATGATAAACGGCAGTGCGACTACGAGCAGCACAAAGCCGGCGATCGGGATACAGAACAGAACGATTTCTGCAACCCCAATGATAATGGAAAGAAGGATCCAGTATCTGAGATACCTTAACCAGCCGATGTTCCCGATCACGGTCAGAAGTTCCTTAATGTGGAATGCTGCGCCGAACTTCTCTTCCTTTGCGAATTTGATAACTCCCATCATTCCGATCATTACAGAGATGATCTGAAGAATGATCGGGATGATCATGCCGACAATGATCAGATATGCCATGTTGTCCATCGGACCAAGAGTCACGAGAGTGGAGATGATCATATAGGGGATCGTGTAGATGAAGAGGATGATCATTGCAAGGATACCCTCGACAAACATTTTACCCCAGTGATTCAGTGCAAGTTCTCCCCCGCGGTAGACTCTCATCATGAATCCGTAGATGAAGATGCCTGCAAGCGTCGTGACAACGGTGCCAAGAATGAAGAAGAGAACCGAAGCGGAGGTGAACATCGCCAAAGCCGTCGGGTCCATCATCGGAGTGCTCATCATCGCGGAATCG
This sequence comes from Methanocorpusculum sp., assembly GCA_965228205.1. Classification (GTDB taxonomy): domain Archaea; phylum Halobacteriota; class Methanomicrobia; order Methanomicrobiales; family Methanocorpusculaceae; genus Methanocorpusculum. Next base: position 212,133 of record OZ245799.1, read on the forward strand.
ACAGCTGATGAAAATGCGGGAGTCATGGTGGCAAACGCCATCAGCACAAAGATCATACCAAGAATCAGCAGAACCGTACCGGCAAACATTACCGAGTACAGGAGAATTAGAACAAACCAGCTTCCAAAGGTTTTGAATGCAGTGTTTGCATACTCCATGGAGTTCTGGATGTTTTCACTAAAACCCATTACTATAATACTAACGTATTAGTTGTTTCGACTATACTCGGCAAAACGGAGATCGGCGCCGGTAAGATCAGCTTTCCACATATCTGCACCTTCCAGATGAGCGTGGGTAAGATCGGCGCCGGAGAAGTTTACATGCCTGAGGTCGGCACCTTCCAAATGGGCGTAGGAGAGGTTTACTCCTGACAAGTCCAAACACATAAACGAAGCCTCTTCCAGATAAGCGCCGTAGACCCTGGTATCATCGGGTTTGTTCGAGATTTCATATTCATACCACGCATTCCAGCTGGAAACACCTTCTTTAAGACGGTCAACCTGAGCCGGATCGCACTTAATTTTTCCGGCCCCGTCATACACGGCGGCATCCGGATTGGCACCGTCGAGAACGGCCTTGGATAAATAGGCACGCCAGAGATTGGTGCCTGCAAGATTCGCATAGGAAAGGTCAGCAGACTTCAGATAGGAGTAGGACAGATCAGCGTTTCTGAGATTGGCAAACCTGAGATCGGCACCCTCCAAAAACCAGTAGGCAAGATCCCCTCCTTCAAGATGGGCGCCGTATGCATCCGAACTTCTCAGATACATGGTCTCTTTCAAGTGAACGGCATACCACGCGTTCCAGCGGGTGAAATCCTTCGCCGTAGAACATTCCTGCAGCAGTGAATACTGCCCTGCATCAAACTTCGGTTTCTTCATACATCAGCTCCAGAGCTTTTTTCTTTCTTCCTTCCTTGATGAAGATCTCATATGCAGTAATTCCGAGGATCAAAAGGACCGGGCCAAGAACGAATCCCAGAAGTCCCATTGCCATAGCCCCGCCGAAAAAACCGACGAACATGAGCATCTGCCTGATCTTTACCCGTTTCCCGGTGAGTTTCGGGCGGATGATCAGATCGGTCAAGACGCAGGTTAGGAAGTATCCAACCGTCGCGGTCAGAATAACTCCGCGGATATCTCCGAGACATAACGCATAGATGCCGACGAAAATGATCACCATAAGCGGGCCTAGAACCGGGATCAGAGCAAACAAAGCGCACATCGTGGAAAAGAAGATCTCATGACCGTATCCGAGAAACAGGAAAAATGCATATGCCAAAAAGAAGGTCAGGAATGCTATGAATACATGAACTACATAGATGGAGAAGAGGATGTCTTTGGTTTTTTTCGCCATTAACAAGACATTTTCCATCGAACTGCCGGGAATGATACTGCATAAATCGGCCCATATCCGATCTCCAAAAATGATCGACAGATACACCAGAGAATAAAATAGAATGATGTCGATGATGACTGCCGGAATCATCTGTGCAGCACTCAGGGCAAAGCTTGGAAACATGGTAAGAAGAATGTTTTTTACCTCATCAAAGATTTTTATGGAGAACTCGCTGCCGTCAGAAAGATGAAGCATATTTGTAACGGTGTTTATGATGGTCTGGAAAATCGACATGAAATACTCGAAATCCGAACTGACCACGACGACTATCCCTACGCACACACCGATGATTACCGCGAGAACAAACGTCGTCAAAATCCCCGCAGAAAACGGTGCCGGGATCCGTTTAATCATTTTTCGGTGCAGCGGCAGAAATACCACCGCCACGGAAAGAGCGAGAATAAAGATGAAAATATAATTCCACGAGACGGCAAGAATTGCCAGAAATATCAGAGCAACAAGTATCAGACTGAAATGGTCTCTTGCATACTGCGGAATATTCATTATATGAATAGAGACGGCAAAGGATAATAAATTCTGGGTTAAAAAGGAAAGAGAAAATCTACGATTTACTCGACTACTTTGAATGAGGAGCCGGGAATACCACAGACGGGGCAGCGTTCCGGTGTTTGATCGATCTCGACGTTCCCGCAGACAGGGCAGAGGTAGACGATCTTCGCATCGAAATCTTTGCCTGCTTTTACGGCATCAAGAGCTTTTTTATAGAGCACGGCGTGCACGGCCTCGGCTTTCATCGCATGCGTGAACGTGACAACTGCTTCCGATCTATCCTCTTTTTCTGCGATCGTGATAAACTTGGGATAACTCTCAGTGCTCGCACGAAGTTCAGCAATTATGCCGGCTTCAATATTTTCAGCTGTGCTGCCGAGGTATCCCCCGATACTGAGAAGACGGTGTGAGTGGATCTCTTCCGCCGCCGAGGTCGCACGAAAGAGTTTTGCAACATGATTGTATCCTTCGTCGTCCGCTATTTTTGCAAAGGAGTTATACTTGCGGTTTACCCGGGCTTCACCGGAAAATGCACTGAGAATACACTCATCTGTGTTCATGATATTCTACTATGTCCAGAAATTTGATAAAGATAATGGAGGGGGTGATTTTTCAAAATACAGATAACGCACGGTTTTAAAAAAAAGAGGAAACCTGAGGTTTACTCGACGACTTTGAATGATGCGCCGGGAATACCGCAGATTGGGCAATTTGCCGGAGTTTTGTCGATCTCGACGTTTCCGCATACGGGGCAGAGGTAGACAGTCTTCACGTTGAAATCTTTGCCTGCTTTTACCGCTTCAAGTGCTTTTCTGTAAAGTTCGGCGTGCACGGCCTCGGCTTTCATCGCGTGCGTGAATGTGATGACGGCATCCTGACGGTCTTCCTTTTCTGCAATGGAGACAAACTCGGGATACATCTCATTAGTCTCATGGAGTTCTCCTTCGCGGCCTGCTTCGAGATTTGCGACGGTAGTTCCGATGTAGCCTCCGACACGGAGAAGCCTGCGGGCGTGAATCTCTTCTGCTGCCGACGTTGCACGGAAGAGTTTTGCTACATGATCGTAGCCTTCATCGGCCGCTGCTTCTGCATAGGATTTATACTTGCGGTTTGCCTGGGATTCTCCGGAAAATGCTCCGTTAATACAGTCCTGAGTGTTCATACACATATATTGTTGAATAAGTTGGATAAAGATTTGGAAGGGGAACCTTTATCCGAAACAACTATGTATGCTCTTTTCCAAAAGAGAATTACGTATGAGTCTGAAAAATACCGCTGATATCGATAAACCAAGAGAAAAACTGATTGCAAAGGGACCGGGAAGTCTTGAACTTGAAGAACTGGTTGCAGCGATCATCGGAAGAGGGATTCCGGGATGCGATGCAGTCCAAATCGGAAAAAAGGTCGCAAAGATTCTGATGTCCAGAACCTATGAAACGGAGGTGGCCGATCTCTGCGGGGTGAACGGAATGGGAGAAGCAAAAGCGTGCCAGATCATAGCTTCCCTGGAGCTCGCACGCCGGTTCCCTCCGCCCGTTCACCGGTTTGCAGTCATTCACAAAGCAGAGGATGTACTCCCGTTCGTGCATCAGTACCGCTATGATACGCAGGAAAAAGTCATTTCAGTAACATTGTCCGGGGCACATGAAGTGCTGAAGGTCAGACTCATCACCAAAGGTCTCGTAAATAAATCCCAGATCCACCCAAGATAAGTGTTTGCCGGGGCGATTTTGGACCGGGCTGCAGCGATGATCCTGATTCACAACCATCCGTCCGGAAATCTGCATCCAAGCAAACAGGATCTGAAAATAACAAAAGAGATGCAGGCTGCCGGAGAACTGCTCGGAATAAAACTGCTGGATCATCTGATAATCGGACCAACATAAGGATTTTACAGCATCGTAGACGAAGAATAAAAAAATTAGCGTTTTGCTTTTGTGCATCCGCCGCATGCACGGCAGACCTCGATGCACGGAGTGAACTGTGTTCCCTTCCCGCAAAACGGCGGAATGTCGGCTGCATCCCGTTTATAATATATATGAGGTACGAGCGATATGTGCGTGTAGGTTCCGACCCCCACCCCGATTTTTTCTGCGATATATTCCTGGAGTTTTGCGAGGGCAAACATGTTCGAACCGGCGGCCGAAATCATATCATTACTCCGGAAAACGATCTTGATATTCAGTTTTTCGTCTCTGACAACACACTGGACCAGCTGAAGACAGGGACAGTCTGCAAGTTTTGCATCGACCGGGGGACACCAGGTGACGGCGACGGCACGGCGGGACATTGGACTTTCCCGTAATTTATCGATAATATACTGGATCTGGTCCTGATGGATCTCGCCGTTTTGCGTAAGTCCGCAGCCCCAGTCGAAAAGCCGTCCGTGATAATCGTACTCAAACACCGAATCGGATCCCTCAATCAGATTTCGGGCATACTCATCCAGAAAAGCTTCCTTAAATCTGGAACAGGGTGATACCATCGGCTTGGCAAACGGTGTGTCGACGAAGAGGCAGACCTCATCGGTTTCGACCGTCTCTTCGCCGTTTTCAGTGGTCAGCAAGCTACCCTTTTCCAGAATATACCGGATAACAAGTTCATGTGCCCGTGCAAGATTCGGTGCACGAAGTAGTTTCATGTAATAGAGTATAACCTGAAGATAGATATTTTTAGTCAATGGTGTTTTTGAAATGAGACTTAACGATCAGAAAAAACAAGTAGCCCGTAGCAGATTCGAACTGCTGTCGAGGGATCCAGAGTCCCCCATGATTGACCACTACACTAACGGGCTAAATTACTTTAATGAATATGACATGACAGAATATTAAGATAGCGATTGGTTGGTGACCAGATAGATTTTATATCAGCCCTCACAAAACAATTACCAGTGTCAAGACTTATATTCAGCCCAATATCCATCTGGGTCCTGTTTGCCCTGATTCTCCTCGTCGTCATAGGATTACCTTTACTGTTCTTCGGACTGATCGGAGCAGCACTTGGGAATCTGGGATTCGGGTTCTGGATGATCGTTCTTTTGATCATAGCAATCGTTGTTGGAAGTTTTATCAATATTCCTCTTGGAACGCTGAAACCAAAGACCAAAAAACCAAAAGATGAGCCGGCACCAAGAAAACCAACCGGACAGTATGCTCCGTCCATGTATGATAAGATGTACCGGACGGACCGGTTCGAACCAGAACCGTACACCGCCGAATCTTCTGGACAAAAGACACGGATATCCATAAACCTCGGTGGTGCAGTCATCCCGATCCTGATCTCGATTTACATCATACTCATGGGGGCTTTCGGCACCATATCCACTGACCAGTGGTATCTTGCAAAGATGGCAGCGGCCTTAATCATCACAATCGTGTGTGTCTATCTCGCAGCCAAACCCGTGAGGGGCATTGGGATCGCCACGCCGTTTTTTGTCGGTCCGGTCGTAACACTCGCAGCGGCGTTGATTCTCGGCGGAGGGTTCGGGCTTCCGGCAGCAGGGATCGCCTATGTGGCCGGAACGCTTGGGACGCTGATCGGAGCCGATCTTCTGCACCTAAAGGATGTTCCGACCCAGGAAACCTCGATGCTTTCCATCGGAGGGGCCGGAACCTTTGACGGCATTTTCCTTACAGGAATTCTCACAGCACTGATCGCTTCATTCTAAATCAACTTCATTTCACTTTTTTTACAGACAAATACCTGGCTTTCCCACATATCCAACCGATCCAAATATCGCATGTTAAGGGAGGAAAAAATAATCTCTCGTATCCAAAAAAATTACGCCGAAAGTTCGGCAGAACAGATAATCAAAAAAATAGTTACTCGCGTTTCAGAAGCGAAGAGACGGCAGCATCGACAATCGCAAATAACTCGTTCGCGCTAAAGGTTTCCGAGTTCAGGATCATATCATACGGGGAGAAATCGAGAATGTCGATCTCATAATACTCCATATATCGGCCGGCCTCGCAGGCCTCGCGCTCGATTGTCAACTCGAATGCCTGCTTTTCCGTCAGACCCTCGCGTGCCGCGATCCGGGTCGAACGGCACTCGGTAGAGGCGCATAAAAGGATTTTGAGATCAGCGTTCTCCACCATCCAGCCGGCAAGCCGGCCTTCAAGGACTATATCGTCCGAGGACTCGCCGATCTCTTTTTGACGGGCATCGATCTCCAGATCGATCGCAGGATCGGTCTCGGCAATCTTACCAAATGCGGCGAGATCCATATCCCGCTCCTTTGCAAGGCCGCGAAACACCTCCCCCGCCGATACATATCTGTAGGAATACTTCTCAGCAATTGAACGACCAAGAGTTGTTGTGCCTGATCCAGGCGACCCGCTGATCGTAATCCTCACTTACATACCCCCGATATTCAGGGACTTTCTGATGATCTGGGACATTACCAATGAGCAAAGCATATACCAGAGAATCCACAGCGGGAAGAAGCCGAGATAAACTTCAAAGTACGTGGAAAGACCTGCAAACGGGATGACGATCGCCGTTGAAAGGCTCGGGTCTGCAAGCATCTGCGCTTCGGTCGGGATGTGTTCGATCAGCCAGAAGAAGATCGGGACGGTCAAAACCAGAATATATGCCATGGGTTTGAACTGGCTTTTGGACATCTCCATCTGATCGGCCATCATTGCCTGCTGGCGTGCCTGCATCTTTTTGATGAGTTTCTCGTCGCCCGAGAGCTGGGCTTCGCGGAACTTTGCCTGGAACTCTTTGGTCTTTGCCTGGTTCTCGGCCATCTTTTCGTAATCTATCGTGTATTTCTGAATAAGTGAGGAGTAGAAACCGGTGATCGTTGCGAGAATCAGAACAAGAGCAAAGAACGGCAGGCCAAGTGCCGCAAAAGGACCTATTACGATATTTACAATACCTGCGATAACCTGACGGGCTTCCTGCCAGCCGTAAAGCATCATCATGCCAAAAACTACAGCAAGGGCTATATACATACTGTATTTCTTGCTGAACTCGGCTCTGTCCATGACCAGTTACCTCAGCGTTGCTACAAGATCATCGACAGCCTTGTCTAAAAGGAAGTCTGCGTTGGTGATGATCTTAACCGTACATCCGGTGAGCATGGAGTATGCAGCGGCGAATGCATGGTTCATTTCCTGATGTTCGGCAATGGACTTCGAACCTTCGACGTCACGAACACGTGTCTCGTCGGAGAGTCTGCGAACCAGAATCTGGTCGTTGTCGGTCTCAACGAGAACGATCACATCCGGCATAATCGCCGATACGACCCACTCGGGAAGGCCGGCAAGATAGCCGTTTGGTGTCTTGACCGAGGCGTGGGTATCAACGATCACATTACCGTCGATTGCAGCAATCTTCTCGGCAGCGGTTTTCTGAAGACGCTTCTGGGCAATACGGTCGAGCTTTCTCATCTGGTCACGGTCGGTGGCAAGTCCTTCCGCCTGAGCGACTTCGAACATGAAACTGCCGAAGTTGAGATTCTGATATTTGACACCTTCAGCGGTGATTTTGTCAAATGCCGCGTTTATGACAGTGGTTTTGCCAACGCCTGGAACGCCGGTAATGATTACTTTTTTGCCTGACATGGTTATTCTCTTCCTTTGGATATAGTATCTCTAAGGTTGGGTTTGGAGGCTAATAAATGTATTTTCACGATAGCGAAGCAGAAAAAAACAGAGTCACAACTTTCGGATGGAGTTGCAATCGAGAAAAAAGAAAAAAATATGAGAATTTCTATCAACTCTTTTTTTAACGAGAATCATTATTTATGAAGGATTGAATACATCCCCACACCCTCTCATCCCCCCCAAAAAAAAGAAAATCACGATAAATCCCAATTATTCCTTGACGTTTTTTTTAATTTACACCCTGTTTTGAATCGTTTTCACTTGATAGATATTATAACAAAATGCAGCCAGCATATTTTTCACTCGCACTCTTTGCAGCGTTGTTACCTTCACCAACCCTGCATGAAAGATATTTTTGATCACTGCATAGGGTCTCTCCCCCTTTGATCTCTTTCTACTTATTCGCATATTTCTCAGTTTATCTCGTATCCCAATGGGATGTCCTCTCGCCCCTCGTTTCATTGTGGCACTATATCCCTTGCATTTTGCTCCCTGATATCCTCGATCCCGATAGACCACTTCTCCTTTTTCTGACAGATCCACCTGACTGTCATGAACATTTGCCGTGGTGGTTTCAATGCGTCGAATAAGATCATGCGTCGTATCCATGATGGTATGCAGTTTATAGCCATAGTGCATTTTGCCGTTCTTGGACATGATTTTTCCATCTTTATCCCGTCGTGTTTTTGCCTGCTCTCCTCGCGGCGTGTCTTTCTTACAATGACCGGGTTCAGCATACACAAACGTTGCATCCTGAATCATACCTTGTTCAATTTTGAGACCTTTCAGGTCAAGTTGTCGCTGAAACTCCTGCCAAACCAATGTGTCAACGCCTGATTCGGACATGCGCTCCCGAAATAACCAGATCGTTGAATTGTCGGGTATTTTGTCAGGACACCCAAGGAAATGCCAAAAGGAGAGACGATCGTAGATTTCACGTTCAACGGCGAGATCAGATAGATTATACCAGACTTCCAGAAGCTGAATCTTGAACATGAGTATTACATCGACATTGGGGTGACCGCCTTTGCCGGATTTATTTGCATACATGGATTCAAGAAGAGGACGAAAAACATCCCAATCAAGTGTTTTACCAACATCGGAGAGACGGGCGCCAAGTTTTTCATAACGCTCGTGATATGCCTGGTTGAGACCAAAGCTGCTGAAAGTCCCCATACATACTACTCAACGTACGAAAAGAAAGTACTTTCTGTCGGAAAAAAAGGTTGTTAGAAATTCTCCTATTTCCTGATGGCAGGAAAGGATGACAACATTATAGTTAAAAACAATCCTGATCTCAAATTGTTCCCTGTAAGAAATAACATTGTCCGCTCTGAAGTTTCTGAATACGAACATCTATCCGATCTCAAAGAAAAACTCAATCAACTCAAAACCCACTTAATCATCTACCACTTTCAGGACACGGGAGATACATCCCCATTAAAGCGGGTCTCCGGTATATTCCAGACCAGATATCTTCATCCCGATGGAGACAACCTCGCAGCATTCCTCTACGAAATCAAAAATAACTACCCCAAAAACTACGACAGCATCATCACGGCAATCCAATTTGCCTTCCCGGACTTCAAAAACTTTATTTTCCACAAAACAGAAGACAACGTCAGACTCCTCTGGAACGACAAATATGCAGAACACTACGACTTCCCCCTCTCTGCCTTATCCGACGGGACGCTGAGATTCATTGCTCTCTCCACCCTCCTCTTGCAGCCCAACCCCCCGAAATTCATCATCATCGACGAACCCGAACTCGGACTCCACCCGGAAGCAATTGAAATATTGGCAGAACTCATCAAACTCGCCTCCGCAAATTCCCAACTACTCATATCCACACAATCCGTCCAGCTTGTAAACTGCTTCACCCCTGGCGACATCCTCATCGCTGAAAAAGAACACGGCGAAACAAAAATCACCCGACCAGATACAGAAGAACTCAAAGACTGGTTAAAAGACTACACACTCGGTGAGATCTGGCGCAAAAACATAATGGGCGGTAACCCGTAATCATCATGCTCCTCAAAATCCACGCAGAAGGAGACACATAGAAACGCTTTGTCGACAGAGTCCTCAGAGCCTATCTAACATCCATTGGCTTCATCGTCAAAGTCCAGACCAACCAGACCGATGCCACCCATTTCGGGGGACTCTCCACCTACGCACAATTCCGCAAAAACACTATTCGACTGAGGAGTCATGCGCCATGTCTCATCACCACGACGATTGACCTCTATAAGCTCCCCTCTGATTTTCCGGGAAAAGGCGAAGCAGAATCCCGAAAAAATGCAGAAGAAAAAGTGTTGTTCCTCGAACAAAAACTAAAAGAGGATCTGCATGAACTCTCACCAAACTTCATCCCGTATATTCAACTCCATGAATTTGAAGCCCTTCTTTTCTCCAGCGTTGATACCATAAACAATACCCTCCAAAACGCTACACCGTCAACATTGAGTAAACTAAAAAAAGTTCTTCATACATTTGGCGAACCGGAAAAAATAGACACACATAAAGGCCCATCTGTTCACCTTAACGAAATCTACGAGAATCAATATCAGAAAATCTTCCACGGGATTTCTATCGCAGAGCAGATAGGACTTGAGGAAATACGGGATGCATGCCCCCATTTTGACAATTGGCTGAAAATGCTCGAAGAATACGCACGTTCTCATCGTTGAACTGCATCCAGTCATTCTAAAAATAATGTGATGTACATCACATTATTTTCACGAATTATGTGATGAAACTCACACAATTTTTTATGGCCGAATATCCCCGTTCAACCTACCCGCTCATAAGGCAAATCCGTGTTCGCAAATCAAAGCCCATCCCGCCACTCGAAAGGCAAAGATTTGAGCGCAAGGCAAAGCCTTGCTCCGCTGAGGCCGCCCCTACGGGACAGCCCGCCTCGGCTAAGGTCGTCGACTTCGTCTCCGACCCGGCACCAAAAAACCTTCCAAAACAGATTACTTAATTATCGACTCCGTATCATATACCTGTATTATGCCGACAATATCACTCAAGGTAGACAGTGCCTACCCCGAAGATCAGGGAAGCGGCAAGGCACGTCTTGACCCCGCGTCCATGCAGGAGCTCGATGTTACTCCCGGTGATCTCGTTCGGATCACCGGAAAATCGGTCACCGTCGCCAAAGTCTGGCGCTCCTTTGAAACCGACTGGAACCAGGACAAGATCCGGATCGATAAATATACCCGGGTCAACGCCGGCGTCAATCCAGGAGACCGGGTCACCATTGAAAAGATCGAAGAACAGATCCCCGCAGCATCCATCACCCTCATCCCCCCGACAGAGATCTCCCCCATACTGCCCGACGAAGACGACGAATATCTCCTCTCCTTAATCAACTTCCCCGTCTCGCTCGACGATATCATCCCGGTCAAAACCTACCACCCCGGGCCGCCGGTCGAGCTGAAAGTATTGAAAATCGAGCCGGAAAACGCCTGTATTCTGACAAAAACCACCGAACTCATCCTCGAAGAGGAGGAAGGATTCTCCTGCACCCAGTCGATAACCTACGAAGACATCGGCGGCCTCAAAGGCGAACTGCGCCGGGTCCGCGAAATGATCGAACTGCCGCTCCGCCATCCCGAACTCTTCGAGACCCTGGGGATCGAACCGCCAAAGGGCGTTCTTCTCTACGGACCGCCGGGAACCGGCAAGACCCTGATCGCCAAAGCCGTGGCCCATGAAAGCGGCGCCAACTTCTTCGCGATCGCCGGCCCGGAGATCATCTCCAAATACTATGGAGAGTCCGAACAGAAACTGCGCGAAGTCTTCGAAGAAGCCGAAGAAAACGCTCCCTCGATCATCTTCATCGACGAACTGGACTCCATCGCCCCGAAAAGGGAAGACGTAAACGGCGAAGTCGAACGGCGCGTGGTTGCCCAGCTTCTCACCATGCTCGACGGCATCTCGGAACGGGGTCAGGTCATCGTGATCGGCGCGACCAACCGTCCCGACGCCATTGATCCGGCGCTTCGAAGACCCGGACGGTTCGACCGCGAAATCGATATCGGCGTTCCTAGCGATGCGGACCGGATGGAGATCCTGCAGATCCACACCAAGAACATGCCGTTTGAAGGCATGGCAAAACTCAAATCCATGCGCAAGGACGACACGGACGAGAAGACGCTCGAGCGGGAACTCGCACTCTACGAACAGTCCCGCGACAAACTCCTCTCGACGCTTGCCGCCCTTTCCAAAGGATTTGTCGGCGCCGATCTCGCGGCACTCGCCAGAGAAGCGGCGATCCGTGCCCTTCGCCGGCAGATCGATGTCACCAATCTCGAGTTGGCCGCGGTCTCTGACGAGATCCTCGCAAAACTCGAGGTGACGACGGCCGATTTCCTCGCCGCTTCACGAGAAGTATCGCCGTCTGCCATGCGTGAGATCGCGCTCGACACAGCAGACATCTCCTGGTCGGACATCGGTGGATGCGGGGAAGCGATCCGGGACGTGCGGGAATCGATCGAGTATTCGCTCACGAAAAAGGATTCGTTCGAGCAGCTCGGGATCAAACCGCCCAAAGGCGTTCTGCTCTACGGCCCGCCGGGAACCGGGAAAACGCTCATCGCAAAGGCCGTGGCCCATGAAAGCGGGGCGAACTTCATCGCGATCAAGGGACCCGAGCTGCTGTCGAAATGGGTGGGCGAGTCGGAAAAAGCCGTCCGCGACATTTTTAAGAAAGCCCGGCAGGTCGCCCCCTCGATCATCTTCTTCGATGAGCTGGACTCGCTGACCCCTGCCAGAGGCGCCGGGGAAGGGAACCGGGCGACGGAGAACGTGCTGAATCAGATCCTGACCGAAATGGACGGGATCGAGGAGCTGAACGATGTGGCTATCCTTGCGGCCTCCAACAGACCCGACATCATCGATCCGGCACTCCTGAGAAGCGGACGCTTAGACCGCCTCGTCTATATCGCGGAGCCAAGTGAGGCGGACCGGGCCGACATCCTTAAGGTCCATCTTCGAAACATGCCGATCGAAGGATCGGTATTCGAAGAAACGGTGGCCGCCCTTTCCGGCCTCGACGACCCCTCGCTTCAAGCGGTCGCGGCACGGTTCGCCGGCAAGAGCGTGACCGCCAAACAGCTTGCGGCGACCGCAAAGAAGTTCGAGAAGGGACCATCCCTTTCGGTGCGGGATGAAAAACAGCGGATCTCTGCGGCTCTGCAGGCACAGGGAGCCGTGCTGAAAGATCCGGTCAAAACGGACTTGATCGAAAATCTCGCAAAAGAAACGGCAGGGTTTGTCGGATCGGATCTGAAAGGACTCTGCCACGAGGCCGCGATGCAGGCCCTTCGCCGCGGTGCATCCGCCGTATCGGCGGCCGACTTCGCCGAAGCAAAGACACGGATCAATCCGACCATGAACGAGCGGGTCCGCGAGTATTATCAGGCGATCTCTCAGAAGTTCAAGGGCGGCCTGCCCAAAGAAGTGCAGGATCTCGTCGCGTATCAGTGATTCAGATCCTGTAACGAAGCAGAGCGGCGATCCCGCCGAGACCGACGAGCCGGGTTCCCGGTTCGAACTCGGTCGAGAGGACGACGACGTTCGCGCCGAGCCGCTCGGCCCCTTCGATCATTTTTTCGATACCGCCGTCTTTTACAAACGAGTCGGCCACAAGGATCGTCTCGGCTGCTCCGTAATCGATCGCCTGGCGGACCTCGCTTTTTCCGTAGGCAACGGCGCCGTTCTGCCCGATCCGGAGAAACACCTCGTCCATGAACGAGACCTCTTTTGCGAGCTGAAGATCCTCAGCCACGCGGGTAAGGACGCCGTTTCCGATCGCCTCCTGGACCGCTCCATAGCCGCATCGCCTGGTGTCCGCGATGAGCATGCGTTCGGCGATCTCGGGGGCTTTGGTTTTGGCGAACTTGACGAAGTCTTCTTTCACGAACCCGGGTCCGGCGATTACGATTGAGCCGGTGACTTTTTCGAGAAATGTGAGGAGCTCGGCAAACAGGGCCTGCCTTGAATCCAGCTCGGCGGTTTTTCCGCTGCCGACCGTGAGGGTGGTAATCCGCTCGGGTCCATACTGCCTGACCCGGTAAAGTTCAGCCTCGCCGTCCTCGATCGCCGCGATGTGGACCGCACCGTGCACCGAGGAGGAGACCGCCCGTTCCAGACGTGCGAGATCGATCTGCCGCCACTGCCGAACCACGCTTATTTCATAGCCAGATTCGACATTGAGCGTGTGATGCTGGCCCATGTCCGGCCCGTAACTGATGATCCCAAACACTCTGAGGCGGGCCGATTCCGGGACGAACTCCGCCTTCTCGCATTTCACCCCGATCCGCACCGGCCGCTTCTCGAGCTTTTCGGAACGGAGTTTGTCGGACGGGCCGTCCACTGTTCTCAGCGTGACGGCATACACGGTGTTTCCCGGACTTATCAGATGCGAAAGATGCCAGAGATCGTCGATCGATTCGGGCGTGAGTTTATACTCGCCGAACCAGTCTTTTTTCAGCGGTTCAGGCAGCTCCGCCTTCATTCTCGGCCCGCTCCCTCTTGGGCCGGCTCTTTGAGGTCGGACCCGCCCGGCGGCACGAACGCTGCCACGCCCTCGGTGTTCAGGATCTCTTTGAGGGCTTTCTGCTCGCTTTCAGGCACCGCCTCTTTGAGTTTTCGAAGCACCTTCTTAGCAACGTCGTTTCCTTCGAAGGTCCCGGGAACCAGACGCACAGAGTGAGTGGTCAGCGGTTCGATCGCGGAAGGCGTTCCGCCGATCACCGCAAGGACCGGCTCGGTCCTGACCCCGATCGCGATCTCGAGCGGCACGTCCTTGTAGATCTTACGCTCGCCCCGGATGACGAACGAACCGTGAGCAACATACTCTCCCGACTCGGGCGTCTTACTTACCTGACTGGGCGAGGCCGCGATCACATCGACGGAAGCCCCGCCTCCAGCCCATGCCCGCGAGTAGGACGCGGCAAACTGGACCGCCTGACCCATGCGTTCCGTTACGCCTTTCACGATCACCGCGGAAGCTCCGAAGACGTCCGCGTGGAGGAAGGTGTCTTTTCCTTCCATATACTTCTTGACGAGCTCCTCGTTCTGGTCGGCGTTTCGGCCGCCGATCACAAGGACGCCGTCCGAGGTCTCCATCCAGCGGAACCGGTGATACCATTTCGGCTTCATCCGCCCGGGTCCTGCGGCCTTTTTCTTCTCCGCATGCACGATGCCTGCTTCCATCGCACGAAGCGCTCCCGCCTTCTTGGCGCGGAACTTCTTCACGACGGCGAAGTATCTGCCGACATTTGCCTCCAGACTTTCGTGCACAAAGATCGTGACCTTGTGCTTTTCCTGCAGATCGATCACGACGGACGCATTCTTCGGATCAACCGAGATGATCCGTTTTGCGGCGGGCAGATCACTCTTTTTGATCACGGCCGCGATATCCTGCCAGGAAAGCTTCTGGCTTGCGGCCGCAAGAACGTCGATCGTCTCCTGCATCTCGCCGTAATGCGAGTAGATGATCTCCGAGATCTCCGTTGCCTCGGCGATCTTTTTGTCGAAGGTGACGACGGCTGCTTCCTGCTGTTTTCGGATCCGCTCCTCTTTGGAGAGTTTGATCTTCTGCTCGATGACCTTTTCGGCCACCGGTTTTGGATAGAACGCTTCGAGCGCCTGCGAGAACGTGGCGAAGTGCTCTTTTGGCTCGCGGACCAGTGAGGGGAACGGGAACGCTCCCTTCGCATCGATCACCGGATCGCGGTCTTCGGTCAGCCGGGCGATCCATGACTTCATCGCCTCATACACCGGGCGAAGCTGGACATCGGTCGCGAACTTACAGGGCATCGACTTCGACACGCCCGCAAGCTGACAGATCTCTTCTGAGGGGATGCCGCCGAGCTGCAGTTTGGTTGCGAGAGCCCGCACGATATCGTTCTCGTCGGCGGTGATCTTCTCTTTGAACTCCTCGAACGTCAGCCTCTCGGGCCAGACGGCCTCAATCGCATACTCTGCGCCGCCGACGATCTCCCGGTCCCGGAACCGCCGCTGGGCAAGGGCATTGATGATCGTGAACTTTTCGTCTGTCAGGATAAGGTTTCCTTCGTCGAAGAGTTCGATGATCAGCTTATACTCCGACGGTCCTTTGCCGATCGTGATGATGATGACCCGCTCGATCGCCTTCTGCTCGATATTGAGGACCTTGCCCCCCTCGATGAATTTGCGGAGGTACATCGAGAACCCAGACGGGGTTTTCGGCGCCGGCGGCAGTTCGGAGACGAGATGCGCCAGAATGCCTCTCACCACATACAGAAGATGGCGTGCCTTTTCCTCGCCATTCAGCCGGAACCCAAGCGAGGTATTGTCGTACTGATATATTTTCCCGATCCAGAGCGGCAAAAGCGCGGCAAGCTCCGCTGTCATCGCTTTTACGTCCGCTCCGCTCATCCCTTGTATCGTCGCCATTCTTTGCTAAAATACATAGGATGTACAGAACTATAAACCGACCCTGCATTTCATTCCCGAAACTGCGGATTTTTCAGATCAGGCAGGGCTTCCCTTTTGAAAAAGACAGGTCAGGCGCGCCGCCTTATCTCCGGGACAGAACAGATAACATAGATAAGACCTGAGTACTAATATAAACAGACTGAAAAATCGCGGAGATATCATATGCAGGTAGCCTATATTAAAAAAGAAAAATGCAACACGGCGATGTGCAACCGCTGCGTGAAGTTTTGCCCGGCGTCACGCAAAAACCAGCCGGTTGTTTTCATCGGACGCAATAAGAAAGCAACAGTCGTAGAGGAGCTCTGCACCGGCTGCGGAAAGTGCGTGAAGATCTGCCCCGAAAAAGCTATCGAGATGGTCACCCGGCCGGACAGAAAACCGCTCGACGCCGAGATCGATGAAAAAATCGAGGAGATCGAAGCACAGACCGAGGCAAAGACCGAAGAGGTCAGCAAACAGAGCGCTCCGCCAAAGAAGAAGGAGACCCCCGAAGAGAAGGTCGTTCGCAAAAAGGCCCAGCACTCCGAGCGGATCGTTCGTACGGCGATCGCCTGCGGTCTTGGTATGGTCGCGGGTCTTGTCTCCTACTACCTTGCAGGGACGCCGAACCCGATCACCGCAGCGACGATCGAAGCAGGCCTTGCAGGCGTGCAGGCAAATCCGATCATCGGCATTCTCGTCTTACTTGTGGCGATCGTGATCCAGAAATCCCTGTTCATGATCATCAAGATCGACACCTCCAAACTCGGCAAGAAGGACTGGTTCTATCAGGCATTCCTGACCTTCGCTACCTGGTACCTCTCCTGGACCCTTATGCTTTCGACCTCCCTCCTCTCCGCATAAATGAGACTCGCCATCGTTCATAAAGACCGATGCCATGCCAAAAAATGCGGCAAAGAGTGCATCGCGTACTGCCCCCGGGTTCGTACCGGTGATGAGACCATTCGGATAGGCGAAAACGGCAGAGCGGAGATCTCCGAAGAGCTGTGCGTGGGATGCGGTATCTGCGTGAAGAAATGTCCGTTCGAGGCGCTGGACATCATTCAGCTCCCGGAGGAGCTCGATACGCCGGTGACCCGCTACGGCCCGAACGCGTTCGTCCTCTACGGACTTCCCCAGCCGGTGGCGGGCAAAGTCACCGGCATGCTCGGTCCAAACGGTATTGGAAAATCCACCGCGGTGAAGATCCTTTCCGGGCAGCTTCGGCCGAATCTCGGTATCTTCGATCACGAGGTCGAGTGGGCGGAGATCCTGAAGCATTATGCGGGAACCGAGCTTCTGGATTATCTCAAGCAGGTCGCGGCAAAGACGATCAAGGCGTCGATCAAGCCGCAGTATATCGACTTTATCCCGAAAGCCTTCAAGGGAACGGTCCGCTCCCTTCTGGAACAGAACGACGAGAGGAAAAAGCTCGACTACTACGCCAAAGAACTTGCCATGGATACGATCCTCGATAAGGATCTGACCTATCTTTCGGGAGGAGAACTCCAGCGGGTGGCCCTGACGGTGGCTCTTTCGAAGGAAGCGAACTTCTACTTCCTCGATGAGGTGACGCCTTTCCTGGATATCTATCAGAGGATGATCGCGGCACGCCTGATCAGAGAGCTCGCATCCGAGCATCCGGTGATTTTGGTGGAGCACGATATCGCTATCCTCGATATGGTCGCGGAGACGGTGCATATCGGATACGGAAAGCCGTCGGCGTTTGGTATCATTTCCCGGCCGAAAGGGGTGCGTATCGGCGTGAACCAGTATCTCGAAGGATTCGTCGCGGAGGAGAATGTCCGTATCCGGGATTATCCGGTGCTTTTCGAGACGCGGAGTCATGAGAGCGATGTGGACCGCGAGACGCTGATGACGATCCCGAAGATGACGAAGTCGTTCCCGGGATTCAATCTTACGGTGGACGGCGGCGAGGTCCGCCGCGGCGAGGTTCTTGGTATCGTGGGGGCGAACGGTATCGGCAAGTCGACGTTTGCGAAGCTGCTTGCGGGCGTTGAGACGCCGGACGGCGGGAAGAAGTTTGATACGGTCCGGGTTTCGTATAAGCCGCAGTATGTGACGGCGGATTCTTCGGATTCGGTGGAGTTTACGCTCCGGTCGGCGACCCGCCGGTTCGATACGTCATATTACCAGCACGAGATCTTGGAGCCGCTCGGTCTTATGCCGATCCTGCAGTCGGAAGTGAAGAACCTCTCGGGCGGAGAAATTCAGCGGGTGGCGATCGCTTTGTGTCTTTCCCGCGAGGCGGATCTGTATATTCTCGATGAGCCCTCAGCGCATCTGGATGTTGAGCAGCGGCTTGTGACGACGAAGGTCATCAAGCGTGCGGCTGAGGATAAGAGGGCCGGGATCATGGTTATCGATCACGATATGTATACGATCGATATGATCAGCGAGCGGCTGCTGGTGTTCGACGGTGTGCCGGGTAAGGAAGGTACTGCCCGCGGTCCGTTCGAGATGAAGGACGGTATGAATCTGTTCCTTTCGAATCTGGGGATCACGTTCCGGCGGGATAAGACGGGCCGGCCGCGGATCAATAATCCGGGTTCGTACCTGGATCGGGAGCAGAAGGCGGCAGGGGAGTATTATTATTATAATGCGGCTCTAGCGGCTGAAGGAAGCACGGAAGAGTAATCTCCCGGATCTTTTTTTTCCTTATTTTTCAGAATAGAACTTTTATGAGATGTACTGCGATTTGGTGTACGGGATTAGTGCAGACACCAGAGAAAAACCAACCGCGTTCGCAAATCAGAGATTTGCTCTCCGACTCGCTTCGCTCGTTTGTTCACAAACCTTCGGTTTGCTCTCTGCCTGATGCTGCAAAACTCCTGGAAAAAAGAGACCCCTTCCCCCGGTATTTGAGGGAGGGAGGGGCCGCAGGTTATCTCCAACTTGAGGCATTTTTTTGACCAGGACGGAACAGAAAAAGGAAAAGAAACCGCCGAGGTCGTTCAGGCAGGAGAGTATCTAGGAAGTACTCCTGCCCTCACTAACTAACTTTGATTTCAGCATATATAAACTCCTGACCGCGCGGTGCGATAATGCCACGGTTTTTGGCGGATATGCGGTGGTCAGTGAATGAGGAGGGGGTTTTGGGATGCAAAAAAATGAGGGAGGGAGGATCGGGAAGGAGTATGGGTGGGTGTAGAAACATGAGAAAAACCAAATCGTCCCCCTTCCCGAATTGGATTCACACCAAGAGCGGCCGGGTATGTTCCGAAATTTCCCGACCTTTTTTACGGTCTCCTGCCAAAAGTGACGAGGATGATGCCGACAAGAATGAGGCCGCCAAAAAAGAGCATGAGGATGATGAGCCCGGTGTCTGAGTCGACGACCTGGATGCTCGCTGCCGTTTCGTTTAGGGAATCGAAGATAGTTTGTGCGGCCATGGTATATGTGAGTTATGTGCGGGGAGATTTAAGGGTGTTGCGGGTTGGACGCTGAAAGCGGACGACCTCAGCTGAGCAAGGCTTTGCCTTGCGAGCAAATCTTTGATTTGCGACCGGGGGGTTGAATGGGTGTGGATACAAGAGATATTTTACCGCGAATGAGCCCAAGTGGACAAAGCCCACTTGAGGCGGCACGCAAGCCTTTGGCTTGCATGCCTCCGCGAATTCTCGCGAATCGCATTTTTCGTAACCTATCTTTCTGAGTGAGAGCGGCATTTTTGCCCAATCCCGAGGCATTATCGCACCGCGCGGTCAGGGATATAAATATCCCAGGTTCAAATTGTATTGGTGAGGACAGGAGGTTTGTTAGGTTCCCCCTGTCCGAGGAATATGCCATGATCTCGATGAAACGGTTCGAGCCATGGCAATCAATGCTTTTTTACAAGGCCCCTCCTCTCTTCTTGCGGTGAGATGGGAGGGGGCACTCTTTTGGATTGTTGGTTGACAGCCGTTGGAAAAAAGAATGGAGAATAAAACTTACCCGAGTCTTTTCTCCTTTGTGTTCCAGAAGAACAGTTCAGTTGGCGGATGTTCATATTTCTTCAGAACCGAAGGGTAGAGCTGTGGATAATTGATGTCAGAAAGGGGGATGCAATAAATCATCTTCGGATTGTCAGGTTCGCCGCCAAATCCGATAACTACGTAGACGGGGATATTTCTCTCTTGCTGATATTTCTGATATCGTGCAAATTGTGCAGGTCTGGACCAGAATAAAATGGGTCTTCCCTGATTGTCTTTCGCATATCCAGAACGGAACTTACACTCTACTGCAAAGACATCACCTGTTGGATTATATCTTATACGAAAATCCGGTTCGAGATTGGATTCGGCATAGATTCTGCTCTTTGGGTCGTAATAGTCAGAAGTTCGGGCTTCCAGAGTAAAGTATTGCTTTCTTCCATTATTGTTGAAAATGAGGGCCTGTATATGGTCTTCAAATGCTTTGCCGATCTCTTCAAATTTTGCTTTAGTATCTTCCGGTGTGTTTTCATCAGGCTCTTCTTCGAAATCAATTGCTAATGCTCTTAATAATTTACTGACTAATCCCATGTTTCAATCACATTCTTGCTTTTTCAATAAGTGGAGAATTTCTAACAACCTTTTTTTTCCGACAGAAAGTACTTTCTTTTCGTACGTTGAGTAGTATGTATGGGCGTTTAATCCTTTTTCCACTTACCATGGAAAATACCTGACGTTCATTGAATGAAAGGAAATTACTAACTGTAAATCGTATGAGCATGAGTGAACCTCCGTCATTTAATGTGATATTTTTACATGTAAACAAATGTTAACGTTACTCCATAATTAATTTTTAGGTGAAAAAATCACTTTAAAGCAGTGGGAACTTAATTTGACCTGCTCATAATATTCAACTTCGTATGTAATTATTTACGGTCTATTCACATACCTCGTGCTCAGAATGTATCTCAACTCAAAGGTCTAATTATTCAAAATAGGGTCACACAGTTATTACTCATAAATCACGAACAAAGAGGTCGTCTCGCTTTAGGTACACTAAGAAAAGTATGGGTGGAGTTGTATGATTTTTGTACATTAATGTCAGTGATGATTTATTGGTTTTTGTGATTTCTGTCAATTCACGGACGCCCTACGACGATCGTTCTCTCAAAATCGCGATTGGCGGGGATGTTTCTGAGAACGTAATTAATTAAAAAAAGGAGAATTTCTATCAACTCTTTTTTTTAACGAGAATCATTATTTATGAAGGATTGAATACATCCCCACACCCTCTCATCCCCCCCCCCAAAAAAAAGAAAATCACGATAAATCCCAATTATTCCTTGACGTTTTTTTTAATTTACACCCTGTTTTGAATCGTTTTCACTTGATAGATATTATAACAAAATGCAGCCAGCATATTTTTCACTCGCACTCTTTGCAGCGTTGTTACCTTCACCAACCCTGCATGAAAGATATTTTTGATCACTGCATAGGGTCTCTCCCCCTTTGATCTCTTTCTACTTATTCGCATATTTCTCAGTTTATCTCGTATCCCAATGGGATGTCCTCTCGCCCCTCGTTTCATTGTGGCACTATATCCCTTGCATTTTGCTCCCTGATATCCCCGATCCCGATAGACCACTTCTCCTTTTTCTGACATATCCACCTGACTGTCATGAACATTTGCCGTTGTGGTTTCAATGCGTCGAATAAGATCATGCGTCGTATCCATGATGGTATGCAGTTTATAGCCATAGTGCATTTTGCCGTTCTTGGACATGATTTTTCCATCTTTATCCCGTCGTGTTTTTGCCTGCTCTCCTCGCGGCGTGTCTTTCTTACAATGACCGGGTTCAGCATACACAAACGTTGCATCCTGAATCATACCTTGTTCAATTTTGAGACCTTTCAGGTCAAGTTGTCGCTGAAACTCCTGCCAAACCAATGTGTCAACGCCTGATTCGGACATGCGCTCCCGAAATAACCAGATCGTTGAATTGTCGGGTATTTTGTCAGGACACCCAAGGAAATGCCAAAAGGAGAGACGATCGTAGATTTCACGTTCAACGGCGAGATCAGATAGATTATACCAGACTTCCAGAAGCTGAATCTTGAACATGAGTATTACATCGACATTGGGGTGACCGCCTTTGCCGGATTTATTTGCATACATGGATTCAAGAAGAGGACGAAAAACATCCCAATCAAGTGTTTTACCAACATCGGAGAGACGGGCGCCAAGTTTTTCATAACGCTCGTGATATGCCTGGTTGAGACCAAAGCTGCTGAAAGTCCCCATACATACTACTCAACGTACGAAAAGAAAGTACTTTCTGTCGGAAAAAAAGTTGTTAGAAATTCTCTATTATGTAAAATAAATTATACGCTGGAGTATGGGGCGGACGGTGATCGCCCTCCTGTTCTTCAGTACACAACAGGTAAAAAGCAGAATCAGATTTTTTCTCATACCACCATACAAAAATATCCGCCCTGACCCACACACGCGGGGCGGATATGTATATTTTGCATATCCTTATCGTGTTCAATTAACATAAAATAGGACTAACCAATGAAGAAAAATACGTTCTATATTATATGCGGTCTGCTGGCTGTCTTGCTTCTTCTTTTATTCTGGCTCTCGATAGAGCTTTCAAGTCCGATTATCATCGCAGTTTCCGTTATTCTCGCAGCGATGTTTTTCTTCGTTTTGAAAAAACGTGTTACCGACATCGCTCAGGATGAACGGAGCATTCTGATAGATATGAAAACCGCCGCCGCAACGATCAAGGCCTCGGTTGTTCTTTTCCTGACCGTGAATCTTGCAACAATCGTCTATGTGTTCAGCGGTCCATTAGGTTTTCAGTCATTTACCTATCATCGCCAAAATGACGTGATGCTCCCTGCCGGGAGTTTTGAATCCGTGCCGTATTTTCCCGTCCCGCCTGAGACGATACCAATTTCACAGCTGGGGTTATTTGCCGTACTGCAGCTCATTATGATTGTTGCAGCACTCTTCATCTATGTCGGATTCAGGTTCTATTACGCCCGCAAGTTTGGGGTGTGGGGCGAAGATGAAGAATAAGATCAAGGTCTACCGGGCTATGCACGATCTGACCCAGGATGCTCTGGCAAAAGAACTGGGCGTAACCCGCCAGACGATTCTCGCCATAGAAAAAGGCAAGTATGATCCGTCTCTGGAACTGGCTTTCAGAATTTCCCGGTATTTTCAGACGCCGATCGAAGAAATTTTTCTCTTTGAGTAATCACAGATCGTACGGATTCTGATCCTCGTATCATGGATACGGAAAAAAGAGGTTGCTGAAAATGAGATTGTGGTTTATCCAATGACCACAACGACGTCACTATTTTCTTTCAGGTCAAGGGCATCGCGGAGCTGGGTGCCGGAGATAACTTCAATGACCTCTTCCGGGTGATGGGTCCGGCCCGGTACGACGATTGCGCACGGAATCCCCGAGATCGTACATTTAATACAGCGTGCCTCGCCGAACATCCGGTGTTCATCTTTGAAGCCCGGAACGATCGTCCATTCCAAGGAGTCCATTCGTTTTCTGATCAGAAGACTCTGGGGGTTGAGTTTAATGTTGAGTGTCCCAGGATACGGAGTAAATCCGCAGAGTTTTTCAAACTGCTCCTGATAATGCGGGATCGACATATAGTATCTTCCCTCGCCGACGCCGGAAATAACCGTTCCGGTGAGGATGTACTGCTCATCTTTTGCATCGAATATTTTGGCGTACTCGGCAAACTCGCGCCGGAGATGTTCCTCTCCTGATCTGGTTACGAGAACGAACTGGCCGGTCGACTCGGCGGTCCGCGAGATAATCTGTGCTTTTTCGAGCGACTGAAGTCTGCGTGACGCGGTCTGCTGGCTGATTCCCAGCTGGTCTCCCAGTGCCTGCGTGGAAAGACGCACCGGGCCTTTACACCCTCCAAGTAGAGCGATTCGCCGCAGACAGGCTGAATCCTCAGCATCTATTGTCTCCATAACTCGTTGTTGGAGTGATTACTATTTATGAGTTAGCATACGTCTCGTTCGTGTATTGACGAATTCGACAACCAGCTTCTTATGTAAGTAACGAAATATAGATAGGTATGAAGCAGGTACTTCGCCAGCAGCTTGCCGAGAAGATGGCAGGCGAAATCACTCTCTCCGATTCACCGGGAAAAGCTCTGAAAAAATGGCGTACAAGTTTTCAGATAGCTCCCAGTGTACTCGCAGACCATCTTGGAGTCTCTCCGTCCGTTATCAGCGATTATGAGAGCGGCAGGAGGAAAAGTCCGGGAACGGGTGTCGTTGGGAAAATCGTAGACTCGCTTCTGAATGTTGACGAAGAAAATGGTGGGACATACATCAAAAAGTATGGCAAACTCCTGTTCTCGGATTACGACGACGAGGTCATTTATGACATTCATGACTTCGCCTCCTCCATTCCGATCAGGGAATTATCGGAACTGATTGAATGTACCCTCATCTGCGGGGAGCTGGATTCACAAATCTTCGGCTACACTGTTATCAAAAGTACGAATGCCATTCTGAATCTTTCGCCCAATGAATTCAACCGCATTTACGGCTGGAGTACGGAACGCGCTCTGATTTTCACGGACATTTCGACCGGAAAATCCCCCATGATCGCGATCCGCGTGACGCCGTTCAAACCCCCGTATGTTATCCTTCAGGGGATAGAGGAGGAACATGTCAACCCGCTCGTCAAAAAGCTTGCAGAAAAAGATCACATTACCGTTCTCTGTACGCCCCTGGGAGTTCAGGATCTCGTTACACGTTTAAGGAAAACACAATGGTAGGCATAATCACCTACGGGGCATACATCCCCCGTTTCAGAATAAAAGTCGAAGAGATTGCCCGTGTATGGGGAGCGAACGCCGCGGAGATCACCGGCGGTCTTGGCGTTTTAGAAAAAGCCGTACCCGATTACGATGAAAACACGGCCACCTTTTCCGTCGAAGCCGCACGCTCGGCCCTTCGCCGGCGTCCAATAGACGTTGCCGACATAAAGGCAGTCTATGTAGGATCCGAGTCACACCCCTACGCCGTCAAACCGACCGCCGTCACGGTTGGAGAAGCGATCGGCGCAACACCTGTTATGACGGCGGCCGATTACGAGTTCGCCTGCAAAGCAGGAACGGCCGCCATCCAGACCGTGATGGGTCTCGTATCATCAGGAATGATGAAATACGCCGTCGCGATCGGAGCGGACACCGCCCAGGGAGCTCCCGGCGATGCACTGGAATATACGGCAGCTGCCGGAGGAGCGGCATACGTTATCGGTAATGACGATCCGATAGCGGTCATCAATGAGACCTGCTCTTTTACCACCGACACGCCGGACTTCTGGCGCCGCGAAGGAGAAGATTATCCTAGACACGGAGGAAGATTCTCCGGTGACCCCGGATACTTCAAACACACTCTCGGGGCTGCAAAGCTGATGATGGAACTTCGCGGAACGAAACCTTCCGATTATACGTATGCAGTTTTCCACCAGCCGAATGCCAAATTCCCGCAGAAAGCATCCCAGATGCTGGGATTCACAAAAGACCAGATCACGGCGGGTCTTCTGGCTCCCACGCTTGGCAACACCTACAGCGGCGCTGTTCCTCTCGGTTTAGCGGCCGTTTTAGATGTGGCAAAACCCGGCGACCGGATCTTCGTCACAAGCTACGGCAGCGGCGCAGGATCCGATGCCTTTGACCTCACCGTGACCGACGCGATTTTGAACAAGATCGATCGTTCCCAGGGTCCGACCGTTGAGAAGATGCTCTCCACAAAGAAGTATCTTGACTATGCAGTGTATGCCCGGCACAAGGGCAAGATCCGGATGTGAGGTGTATCATGAGAGATGTAGCAGTAATAGGTGCAGGAATCACGAAATTCGGAGAAAGATGGGACACATCTTTCCGTGATCTGTGTACAGAAGCAGGAATCGCCGCACTTGAAGATGCAAATGTGGCGGGAGAACAGATCGATGCATTGTTCGTCGGTTCGATGTCTGCCGGCAGATTCGTCGGTCAGGAACACGTCGGGGCACTCGTTGCCGATTACGTGGGACTCGGCGGCGAACTCCACACCCCGGCTACCCGTGTCGAGGCTGCCTGTGCGTCCGGAGGGCTTGCCTTCCGTCAGGCCGTAGCAGCAGTTTCTTCCGGTATGTCTGATGTCGTTATCGCGGCCGGTGTCGAGAAGATGACCGATGTCGGCGATTCGACGGATGTTCTCGCCGGAGCAGCCGACAGAGAATGGGAGAGTTTTGCAGGAGCGACCTTCCCCGGTCTGTATGCGATGATCGCATGCGACTACATGCACAAGTATGGACTGACCCACGAGCAGCTTGCCCAGGTTGCGGTGAAAAACCACTTCCACGGAGCAAGAAACCCGTATGCACAGTTCCAGAACGAAATCACTCAGGCGACGGTGATGAACTCAACCCTCGTAGCTTCCCCGCTTCGACTCTTTGACTGCTCGCCCGTTTCCGACGGTGCCGCAGTCGTGGTTGTGTGCCCGCTTGAAAAAGCACGGGAGTTCACCGACACGCCGATCAAGGTCCTTGCCTCAGCCCAGGCCGGCGACACGATCGCTTTACACGACCGCCCGGACTTTTCCACGATGGGTGCGACGGTCGCCGCAGGAAACTCCGCGTTCCGTCAGGCCAAACTCGAACGAAAGGACATCGACTTCGTTGAAGTTCACGACTGTTTCACGATCGCCGAACTTTGTGCGATCGAGGATCTCGGCTTTGTTCCGAAGGGAACTGCCGGCAAATTCACCGAGCAGGGTGAGACCCAGCTTGGCGGAAAGCTTCCGGTAAACACGTCCGGCGGTCTCAAGGCATGCGGCCACCCGGTCGGTGCAACCGGTATCAAACAGATCTGGGAAGTCGTCCAGCAGCTTCGCGGCGACGGCGGCAAACGTCAGGTCGAAGGAGCAGAAATTGGTATGACGCAGAACGTCGGAGGAACCGGCGCAACCGTTGTATCACACATCTTCGGGAGGGCCTGAGATGACCGTAGCACGATTCTGGAGAGAGATTCCCCAGAGATACAACATGGTGGGAACGAAATGCGATGTCTGCGGGGATGTATTCTTCCCGCCAAGAGCAATCTGTCCGCACTGCCGCCGAGATGGAAAAATTGTTCCCTGCCAGTTCTCCGGGAAAGGAAAGGTCCTGACCTACTCGGTTCTCTCCGCAGCAAGCGATCAGTTCTCCGCACTGAAACCGTATGTTCTCGCGATCATTGAACTCGAAGAAGGAACAAGGGTCACCTCCCATCTCGTCTGCGAACCCGACGAGGTCCACATCGGTATGCCGGTCAAGTCCGTCTTCCGTGTTCTGGACCGTGAAGGTTCGGACGGGATCATCCATTACGGAACCAAATTCGTTCCGGATATCTAATCTTTGAGAATTTCTAACAACCTTTTTTTTCCGACAGAAAGTACTTTCTTTTCGTACGTTGAGTAGTATGTATGGGGACTTTCAGCAGCTTTGGTCTCAACCAGGCATATCACGAACGTTATGAAAAACTTGGCGACCGTCTCTCCGATGTTGGTAAAACACTTGATTGGGATGTTTTTCGTCCTCTTCTTGAATCCATGTATGCAAATAAATCCGGCAAAGGCGGTCACCCCAATGTCGATGTAATACTCATGTTAAAGATTCAGCTTCTGGAAGTCTGGTATAATCTATCTGATCTCGCCGTTGAACGTGAAATCTACGATCGTCTCTCCTTTTGGCATTTCCTTGGGTGTCCTGACAAAATACCCGACAATTCAACGATCTGGTTATTTCGGGAGCGCATGTCCGAATCAGGCGTTGACACATTGGTTTGGAAGGAGTTTCAGCGACAACTTGACCTGAAAGGTCTCAAAATTGAACAAGGTATGATTCAGGATGCAACGTTTGTGTATGCTGAACCCGGTCATTGTAAGAAAGACACGCCGCGAGGAGAGCAGGCAAAAACACGACGGGATAAAGATGGAAAAATCATGTCCAAGAACGGCAAAATGCACTATGGCTATAAACTGCATACCATCATGGATACGACGCATGATCTTATTCGACGCATTGAAACCACAACGGCAAATGTTCATGACAGGCAGGTGGATATGTCAGAAAAAGGAGAAGTGATCTATCGGGATCGGGGATATCAGGGAGCAAAATGCAAGGGATATAGTGCCACAATGAAACGAGGGGCGAGAGGACATCCCATTGGGATACGAGATAAACTGAGAAATATGCGAATAAGTAGAAAGAGATCAAAGGGGGAGAGACCCTATGCAGTGATCAAAAATATCTTTCATGCAGGGTTGGTGAAGGTAACAACGCTGCAAAGAGTGCGAGTGAAAAATATGCTGGCTGCATTTTGTTATAATATCTATCAAGTGAAAACGATTCAAAACAGGGTGTAAATTAAAAAAACGTCAAGGAATAATTGGGATTTATCGTGATTTTCTTTTTTTGGGGGGGGGGGGGGGATGAGAGGGTGTGGGGATGTATTCAATCATTCATAAATAATGATTCTCGTTAAAAAAAGAGTTGATAGATATTCTCATCCTATTTTTCGCGAACCTTTTTGGAACCTTTCAAGCCCGCGTAAAAATTTCAAAAAAAGTTAGTTGGAATTTCCCCGAATAAATGCAACGATCTCATCCAGGTTTTCCGGCCTCACAAAGTCTCCGCCGATTCGAAGAACATCGATCACTTCCCGCTCGCCTTCATTTTTCGGTCCGGCTTTTTCCACGGTATTTGCGATCATGTTCAGGAGCTTGCTTTTAATAGCACTCAGTTTCTCGGGAGCGACCCCTCTCCGCAGGAAAAAGAGCGGGAGGTCTTTGATCTTGTTGTTTTCTCTCAACTGAGGGATCGTAGTCTCATCCGGGAACACTATCCCAACGGCCGCCGTGCCTTGTACCGAATAGATTTTTGCGGCTTTCGCATACCCGCTGATCTTGCCTGCACATACCCATCCGAGGAAAAATATCTCATCTCCTTTATGGAGTTCGCTCTTGGCATTCTCCAGAAGATATGCCGGAAGCCCGGTTTTTTCGCTCAGCATTAACGCATATTTCTGCGTAAATCCAGTGTTTGATTCGTAAACAATTGCTTTCATGATTCACCTTTCGTATCCGGCACTTTGAAGCATCATCCAAAGGGGAATACGGATCTTAAGTAAATTTAACAATGTTGTCTAAGAGATTTATCTTTACGCTGCCTGCCCTGGACATTTCATGTACGAGATCCTCTTAGAACTCGAAGAGCGTCTTCTGCTGTATGATATCCTTAAGCAGACCCATTTTCGGGATCCAAAAACTTGTCCCGAGTTTTTGCGAGGCAAAAGTCAGGGCTTCTCCGAGTGTTCCGACCCTGTCAGGGGGGTGAGATAGGGATTCGTGCGCAGCTTCCATGATGACCCAGGTCCCAAGAGGGGCCCAGTACTCACCGGAAATGTCCCGGATGCACAGAACGCGGGCACATCCACCAATGCTTTTTAGATACTCGAGAACGGCGAGTCGTGCCGAATAATAGGCTCCGGCGATCGGCGAATACTTGGATTTGGTTAGACCCTTCTCACCGTCGACAACGATCGTCTCCTCGTCTCCGGACCAGAGAGAATGCTTCTGCCAGCGTTCGAGCATCTCGAATCTCCAGTCGTTTGACGGGATGAGAATAAAGCAGATGGTATTTCCATACAGAGTCCCACAGAAAACCTGATATTCGGGGAGGGCCGGCATTTTTACGACCTCGCGCTTGATCGAGGTCGAGATCATGTCATCCGTGGCGGTAATCGCCCAGCGGGTCGGGACCACCCGGCGTTTTACTCCAAGAAGGCCGGCGGTTAAAAGATTCGTGATCTTGTAAACATCCGTCCCGTTTTCAAACATTATCCGTGCGGCTTCTGTTGCATTGAGATCGGTGTCGGAGGTACACCGGTCAACGATCCTGGATACCGAGGCATTGTCGATGACATCCAGTTTTTTCATCGCACCCGACATGCCAACCGGCGTTACGGTCCCGTCAAAGTTGATATCAAACGAGACCGGTTTTTCAAACGCTACTTCCACATCGAGCGGTTTAGCCGAAAGGGCGATCTCTTGGACCTTGCCGATGTCAGGGATATTTACATCCAGATCGGAGCCTCCGCGTATCGTTCTGGAACGGACCGAAACGATATCGTCGATGGAAAAACCCTGTCTGACCCAGTCAAGGGGATTGTCGGTATCGTTGATCATAAGCGGCCCGCCGACGACCCGCGGATATCCGTAGCTGCCGACAAAAACCGAGGGGGACGCCCCCATATATTCAGAAACGGGACACGTGTCTTTCAGTGCGTGGAATCGCCGGGTTATCGGACAGCTGGGAAGACCGCAGAGTCCTTTTCCTTTGCATACGGCACACTGGGAAGGCATTATACGTACATATATGTGCGGTGGAGATTAGGTATTTTGTGTCCGGCCAATCGATGAGATTCCATCCCAGGTATGGTAAAATATACTGGGTGATTCAGCGTTTCCAGAAGGATTTGTTCTGTGAAGCACGAAGGAATTCTTCCAGGGCTGCGATCTGATCCCAGAGGGTGTGGACCTGCGCTTTTAATTCGGCAACTTCTGCAGAGACGGAAGAGACGGCATCCAGAATGGCGGCGGTATCGTCGGCGGATTTTTCCCGGAAGGCTGAGAGACGGTGTTCCATTGCGGCAATGTTTGATTCGGCGGATCGAACGGCGAGGATCAACTCTTCTTCGGTCTCGGAACGGGGAATTGGTTTTGGTGCTTCCTTTTTTGGTTCGTTCTGGACATCGAGCCCCATCTTTTTCATATCCTCGATGGCACGCTCCTGCAGGGATTTACCTCCGCGGATCGCCGGGATGATCACTTCTTTGGGGAGTCCCTGTGCCTGAAGATCGGCAATCTTTCTGAAACGGTCGACGGTATTGTCCTCATACACGTTGACTTTTCCTATTTTTCTGCAGGGGAGGATCTCGTCATACTCCTTTGCGATCGTCCGGCAGGTTTGTTCGTCGATACCGAGAATAACTGCGATCTCGGCTATTTTTTTGGTATTTTCCGCCATAATGCTCTTCTCTGATTTTATAGCACCGATATAATAAAAGGTTTGGCAATGGCGGCATTTCAAATAGTACTTACGCGGTGTTGTAATCTTGACCGAGATAAACTGACG
Organism: Methanocorpusculum sp.; assembly: GCA_965228205.1. GTDB lineage: Archaea > Halobacteriota > Methanomicrobia > Methanomicrobiales > Methanocorpusculaceae > Methanocorpusculum. The sequence goes on from OZ245799.1 coordinate 243,270, forward strand.
TACGTATGAGATGCACTTCGATTTCGTGTAAGGCATTAGTGTAGACACTAGAGAAAAACCAACCGCTTATTCGCGGTTAAACAATCTCTAGTCTCCACACCCGGTAATACCCTTACCGAATTGGATTGAGGATAACACCCCGTAACTCCCATTTCAAAAAAGAAAAAGAAGGGATCAGTTCGTTACTTCGGACATGAATTTTTTGAACATGATTCCTTCGATCAAAGCGACAACGCCGCCGAGGATGAGGAAGATACCCACAAGGAGGATAAGTAATTCGGCACCGATTCCCGGCTTAAGGAGGAAGATCAGACCGATAATAAGAGTGATCACTCATAAAATGAAGGTCAGAACACGGATACCTGCGGAAAGTCCCTTGCCGAATGCAAGGATGATATCGGTCAGACCCGAGAGAAGAGCGATGATTCCTACACAGATCGTGCCGAACGTGATCATAAACGCCGGGTTCAGGAAGGAGTAGGCGGCTATTATGATACCGATGATACCAAGCACGATCATCCACCACGTGGTCTTCGGTTCGCCGAATGCGGCAAACCCGGAGAACAATGCAGCGATCGAGACAAACAACAGGATGAACGCTACCAGGTAGGCACCCAGGTTGAGAGACGAGAACGGAAAGACCAGACAGAAGATACCAAACAAAACAAAAATGACTGCTTTGAGGATCTGGAATTTCCAGGCATTTGGATTGAGCTCCTGCTCAATCAGGATTACACTTGCCATATTGATGTAATATCGCACAAACAGATAATAAAGGTATCCTGAAAATACAAGAGTTTGACCCAAAATCTCAAAATTCAGGTAATTGGATTAATTGAACATCAGGAACTGAAAAAGTAAAGAAAGGTGTTATCTCCATGCCTTCTGCATGGCGATAAACTTCTGCTGGGAACTCAGATTGCCGGGTTTTCATTCAGGCGGATGGTAGCGCCCGTATGCGTCGAGCGTATGGCCTTTCACCGAATCATACATGAACTCGGGGATGAGCTTTTGTATGAACACCTTCTTTATCCGTTTGTCAAGGATCGGGCAGAGGATCTCGATACGCCGGTGCAGGTTTCTCGGCATCATATCGGGACTGCCGATATACAATTCCGGATCGCCGCTGTTTTCAAAGTAATAGAATCTGGCGTGTTCCAGAAACCGGCCGACAACGGAGATGACGCGTATCGTTTCGGACAGGCCGGGAAAGCCGGGCCTGAGCATGCAGACCCCTCGTACCGCGAGATCTATCTGAACTCCCATCTCCGAAGCTGCATACAACGCATTGATGATCTCCCTGTCGGTGAGAGTATTCATCTTCATGATGATTCTTCCATGTTTTCCGGAAACCTCTGCTTCACGCATGATTTTTGCGATAAGCTGCGCGTTCATCGAGTGGGGACTGACAATGAGACGCCGATACGTCGGGGCAGGAACTGAACCTGAAAACATCGAAAACAATGCCGCAGCATCGGTACAGATGTCTTCGTCTCCCGTGAATATGGAGATATCCGAGTAGATCTTTGCGGTCTTGGCATTGTAGTTTCCCGTCGAGATATTGGCATATCTGACGATCTGCCCGTTTTCGATTCTGGTCACCAGACAGCATTTTGCATGGACTTTGACGCCCGGGTATCCCATAATGACATTGACCCCGCCTTCTTTGAGTTTTGTCGCCCAACGGAAGTTGGTCTCCTCGTCAAAACTTGCTTTCAGTTCGACAACGGCGGTGACATCTTTTTTATTTTTTGACGCAGCCAGCAAAGCATCGATCACCGGCGACTCGGACCCGAGCCGATACAACGTCATCTGGATTTTTATGACCGTGGGGTCTTCCGCCGCCGCGTTCATAAAACGGATCAGCCCGTCGAAACTGTTGTACGGCGTGAACATGAACCGGTCCCTGCGGGCAATCGCGGAAAATATCTTTCCCGAAAGACCGGACGGAAGAGACGCCGTATAGGTTGGAAACTTCAGGGCCGGACGCTTCACCGGGAAATCTTTCAGATCGGCGAGACCAAGGGGTGCCTCCATATCATACACCAGTTCGGGAACCAGAGAAAGCGCATCCACCAGGGGGGCCATATAGCCAAACGGCATCGTATCGAGCGTTTCAAGTCTGCTCGGCAGCCGTTTCGCCAGGGTTTTTGGCGCATCGATGATGGCGCTGATCAGATCATCGGCATCATCGCCTTTCAGGTCAAGATCGGAATCACGCGTCAGACGAACCGTCATAACGGCATATACGGTCTCGTCCGGGAAGAGCGACGGTATGTGTTTTCTCAGGATATCTTCGCGGAAGATGAAGGTATTTTTCCTCACGCCGACCGGAACGATTCTTCCCCGCTCATCGATGATCCGCTGAACCGGAATGACTGCTCTGCCTTTGTTTGTCTGAACCAGCATGGCAAAACCGCGAAGGTACTCGTCGTGATGGATATCTGAGAACCGGTCGCCGCGGAGAATGGTAAACTCCTCGGCTTCGAACTCCTGTTTGAAGGCTTTCTTCTCTTCATCTGTACATTCCGAATACCGGATGAAAAATATCCCCTCGGCGGCAAGTTTCGGCACAAGATCACTGTTCCAGACCTGCGCCATATGACGCATCAGAACGATCACACGGGAATAGATCATCTCGAGCTGCGTGCTGCTCCCGATCACTTCGCTGAATTCATCGGCCGAGTAGGTAGCACCTTTCTGATAGGCAGGCACCCTGACCATAAAAAATTCGTCCAGGTTTCCGGCCACGATCCCAAGAAATGTTACCCGCTCGAGGAGAGGATTGTCGGTATTTTCCGCTTCATATAATACCCTTTCATTGAATTTGAGCCAGGATAATTCTCTATTGAAATATCTGCCCGACTCTTTGGGAAAGCGTGTGGATTTTTTCAGATACTTGTTTTTTTCTGTTTTATCGGATTTACGTATTTTTCCCATATGGATTCTCCCGTTCTAAAAGATAGTTGGAATACTATTTAATTATTTATCTGTGGGCAGATATAGTAAGGTATACATGGACGCAGAAACCGCCGAGTCGCTGAAGCTTCTCAAAAATATATCTCTCTATACGGAAACCTACGGGTGTACCTACAATGCGGGAGATACCGAGAAACTGATGGAGATCGCCAGAAATCAGGGATGCGTGCCGGCATCGTCCGCAGAAGAAGCGAACGGAATACTCATTAATACCTGCGTGGTGATCGACCAAACCGAGCAGCATATGTATGAACGTCTTGATCTGTATGCGGGAAAACTCCTTTTCGTCACCGGATGTCTGCCGCCGGTCGCCGCGGACGTGCTCAGCACACGATACCCCGATATCCATATCATCGATCCGGCCCTTATCCATTCCTGCTATATGGAGGTCGGAACGGCTCATGTTGGAACAAATGCCGTCCTCCAGATCGCCAGGGGATGCAATGGGCACTGTACGTACTGCATCACACGGATCGCACGGGGAAAGCTGGTAAGTTTTTCAGCCGAAGATATCGTTCTTCAGGCAAAAAGCATCATTGAAGCGGGAGCAACGGAAATCCAGCTGACCGCACAGGACACATCGTCGTGGGGCCTCGACCGAAACGATGGAATGAGACTCCCCGACCTTTTGCGCCAACTCTGCGCGATTCCCGGCAATTTCATGATCCGGATCGGAATGGCAAATCCCGATACGCTTCTCCCGATCCTCGATGATTTTCTTGACGCACTCAAGGATCCGAAGATATTTCTGTTTCTGCACATCCCGGTCCAGTCGGGATCGGACCCATTCCTCAGACTGATGGGCGGCGCTATACCTCGGCCCAGTATGAAGAGATCTGTCAAATGGCACGCAAAGCGTTCCCGCAGATCAGAATAAGTACCGATTATATCGCGGGATTTTCCGGTGAAACGGATGAAGACGCTGCAAAATCCGCAGAACAGATCAGGCGGACAAGACCCGGAAAAGTGAACATCACCCGTTTTTCCGTTCGCCCGAACACGCCGGCCGCAAAGATGAAAAAAATCCCCGAACCAATCAAAAAGCAGAGGTCCCGGGAGCTTACCGATGCAGCAAACGAGGTGTATGACGCCAATAACGAGGCCCTGATCGGCCATATCATGACGGCTGTCGTGACGGAAGTGGTAAAAGCAGGAAGCGTTACGGCGCGGGACAGGACATACCAGAATATCGTTATCATGGAAAATCTCGCGATTGGAACCGAGGTAACGGTAAAAATCACCGGACACAGACGTCACTATCTGATTGGCGAACGAATCTCGGCCTGAAACCTCACCTATACTTTTTTTAATAGGAGTTACGCGGTGTTAGTCTCAACCGAACCCGGAAGGAGTCTGTTGGGTGTGGAAACCTGAGATAAAACCAACCGCGAATCGGCGCGAACCGCAAATCCGAGATTTGCTCCCAGCTTCGGGCTTGCAGCCCTCGCTTGAATCCCGCAAGCCTTTGGCTTGCTTCCAGAATCGGATTTGCTTATCCTCACTCTCACAAGTCTCTCGCAAGGCAAAGCCTTGCTCGGCTGAGGCCGCCCCTACGGGTCAGCCCACCCTCGACTTGTTCGCCCCTCATCGGGAGCGTTCGGGCAAATCCTGTCGCCGCCCCAGCGGCTCCCATTATTGATTTTACGATCTTATGTCGTGATTTTCAGTAATATGGATATTATTCAGATTAAAAACAGCTCAATGAATCTCTCCCTCACGGGAGGCGCTGGGGCGCCGACAGGATTTGCCCGAACGCTCCCGATGAGGGATGAGCAAGACAGCGTAGCTGGATTGCGAAAGTGAGGATAAGCAAATCCGATTCGCCTCGCCCGAAGGGCGGATTCGCGCCGATTCGCGGTTGGTTTTTTCTCTTGTGTCACAACGAATACCTTACACGAAATCGAAGTACGTCTCAAATTACGTCAGTTTTTTCATTTGAGATCACACTGCGTAAGTCCTCTTTTAATTCTCGCAGCGGCTTGAAAAACACCCAAGATTTTGCCGAACGTGAAAACTGAGAAATCAAAATTCGAAAAACAAACCTGAATTTACAAACAAGTGAAAAAGAATGACGCGGGATATTCCGCATCATGTATTGATGATTAAGAAAAATTGATGAGAATGTTAACGCTTTGCTTTTGCTTTTGCGCCCATCATGGATTTCTTCGAGCGGCGGATCCGGCGGTGGATACGCTGATCGGCGATCTTTGGACCGCGTCCACGTCCACGTCCATGCTGAGGATTGTTTGCCATGCGGCTCTCAATCTTTGAGACGATGCTTGCTCTCTTGAATCTCTGATTCGGTCCGGGCTTTTTGACCTCTCCCTCTTTCTGCGGGACAAGGCGAATCTGACCGTTGACACCTTTTACCTGGTGCCAGTTGATACTTCCTGTCTTACCCATATTGAACTCTGTATTTTGTTAGTGCCCTAGTCACTTAAACATATCTCTACGCTTCACCCATATATCCTCAGAGGATACGGCCGAGCTCCTCATCCAATACTTCGGAAACAACTTTTCCGTCGATCCTTCCACGAACTTCCTTCATAACTACCCCCATAACCGGGCCGAGAGCCGCCTTCCCGCGGGTACGAATGAACTCCATACGGTCATTCACGATTCCGTGAACAAGATCCTGAAGTTCTTCGCGGGAAAATGCCGGAGCAACACGGCTGACCGCATCGGATACGGACATTCCCTTGGCGCATGCCGTTAAAATATCCAATACGGCTTCTTTTGCTGCATTTCCTGCTTCAACGGTCTTCATCACCGAAATAATCGAGTCATCGGATAAAGCGTCCGGGGAGATTCCTGCCCGCGACAACTCCTTGAGCGAAGCAAGGATCGTTCTTGCCGCAAACACCGGCCGGATTCCTTCGGCCACTGCGCGCTCAAACAGCGGAAGTTTTTCGGAGAACGCCATCTGTCTGGCCATGCCTGCATAAAGGCCGTACTCGCTGACGAAACGCTCCGCTTTCACCAACAGAAGTTCAGGGGTCGCAATACTTTCCCAGTACTCTTTCGTAACTGGGACCGGCAGAATATCGGTCTCCGGATACATACGTGCAGCACCCGGAAGCGGACGCATATACGCGGTAGATCCGCCATCAAGCATCTTTCGGGTCTCCTCCGGGACACCCTCAAAGGCCATCTTCGCACGCCGAATGATCATCTGCATGGCGCAGCGGTATTTCTGTTCCGTGGCGGCGACGATAACGACGGAATCATTCGGTCCTGCGCCGAGTGTTTCTTTCAGGACAAAGACCTCCTCTTCAGTCACACCGTAGGCAGGAAGCTCATCGGTGTGGAAAAGCCCGCCGACACCGCATTTCTTTGCGTAATCGGACATCTCCGACCCCAGACGGCGACCCGGCTGGATCTCAAGCCCGACAAGCCCGTTGAATCCGTGAAGAACGGTTCCAAGGATCACGCGTGCTTTTTTCAGGACCTGGGACTGTGTCTTGGCAAAGACGGTAGTGACATCATACACTTCTCCGTTCACCATGGCATTTTTTGCCAGCAGTTCATCCCTGATAGCAATAAGGGAGAGCTGTCTCTGCACCTCGCGGCGGACGACCTCGGCGATGAGATCGAGCTCCTGAACACCTTTGATCTCAACCCGGGCGCCGTCTCTGATCGAGACGTTGACATCCTGACGGATCGTTCCAAGCCCGCGCTTGACCCGGCCGGTCGACCGAAGCGTCATACCGATATACTGGGCAATATCATGGACCTCTTCGGGAGTTTTCATGCATGGAGACGTGGTGATCTCGATCAGCGGAATTCCAAGTCTGTCGACGGAGAAGATCGTGTCTTCGACACGCTGACATGCCTCCTCTTCTACTGCGACCGTCTCGACCCTGCATGCATGCTCGATCGCTCCGTTCAGCGCGACCAGGGCCGTTCTCTGGAAACCGCTGGTTGCCGAACCGTCGACGATCATCTTCCGCATCGTGTGGATCTCCGGAAGAGGGGTCATGTTGAACATCTTGGCGATCGTCAAAACAACGTCGAGTGCATCCGGGTTGAGGGGAGCAGGCGGCTCCTCGTCGATCTCGACAAGACCGGTGGTATCATACGTGTAATATGTGAAAAGACGCTGATTCATCAACTCTTCTTTTGCCGCACGATCCACATCCCCCATCTCTGAGGTCGCGATCCTGAGATATCTGCTCACCTCTCCGGTGTGTTCGGCTGAGTCGCAGACAACCGTCGGGGAGTGACAGAAGAGTTTTTCTTTGGTGTTGAGCTGCTGGTGGATCTCCAGGCCGGCCTTCAGACCAATTGCTTCATAATCCATTATGCATACCTCCAGAGATCATACGCAAGTTCACCCTTGAGATTCGTCTGCATAAGGTGCTTGATATCCTCTTTTCGGGTGGCATTTCCAAGGACCCACATCAGTTTTACGAGTGCGACTTCGGGAAGCATACTTCCTCCTTCGATGACTCCGGCATCCAGAAGGTCACGTCCGGTCTCATATACGCGGTCGCAGACGCTCCCTGCCTGACACTGTGATGTCATAACAACAATCGTACCGGCGGTTGTAAGGCCTTTAATACTCTCGATACAGTCGGTTCCAACATGTCCAAGACCCGTTCCTGCGATCACGAGACCTTTGTACCCCTTGAATGCATCGATGACGGCGGGATTCATCCCCGGATAATACTGAAGAAGACCGCAGTTCGATTCAAGATTGTCCGCGAGACGAAGTTCTTCTGTTCCGCGAAGGACCGCATCTTTTGCAAGAACGACCGTTCCTTCAGGATAACCGATCCCTCCAACCGGCTCGCGTCCGATGCTTTGGAACGCATCACGGCGGGAGGTGTGGTTTTTGCGAACGCGGGTCGCCCGGTGCAGAGCACAGGTCGTGTCGCTTTCGGTCGCATGCATACAGATGACGACCTCCCCTAAATCGCTGACCGCTGCTTTTGCCGAGCAGATCGCATTCATTGCGTTATCACTGCTCGGACGGTCGGCACTCCGCTGGGCTCCGACAAATACGATCGGGACCGGCGTATTCAGCATAAAGGAAACGGCGGCGGCGCTGTAGAGCATCGTATCCGTTCCGTGCGTGACGATGATTCCCTGTGCACCTTTGAGAATTTCATCGTGAATAGTCCGGGCAAGTTCCTGCCACATGGCCGGATTCATGTTCTCGGAGAGGACCTGGAACGGCTGAAGGGTATGATATCGGGCAATACCGGCAAGCTCCGGGATACTGCGGAGAATATCTTCGGCCGTGAACTTGGAAGATACGGCACCTGTCCGGTAATCAACCGTACTTGCGATCGTTCCGCCGGTCGAGATAATTGAAAGAAGCGGCAGGGATGCGTCCTGCTTTAAAGGAGAAACTGCCGGTTTTTCCAAAGAGGCAGTCTTTTCCTTAGGTGAACAGAAGGATTCGGGGACACAGATGTTGTAGCCGCTCGAAAGTTTTACGATCGCATGTTCGCCGGAACGGTTGATGTAAATACCGTCCATCTCGATCCCCGCAAACATTACGGATACCGGATCACTATTATTGAAAGTCATAAATCTAGTTCCTGTATAGCTATTTTCATTTTTTCGTCGGCATCTCTCAGCTGATCCTGCAGGATATCTCCCGTCACCTGATCCTGGACCAGACGGATATCGGCCACCTTTACGGCTTTTTTCATCATCTTCGGATTCGGCGAACCGAAACTCTGCTTCTGCCGGAGAATGGTTACCGGGTGAAGGACCTTCTTGATCGTTTCTTCAGTCAGTCCCTTTTCTTTGAGGGAAATGTTTGCCAGCTCTTTTGCCGCACTGTCCACTATGTCAAGATCAAGGGATCCGAGTTTGACTGCCCTGCCGACTATGTTGTGGGCGGTTCTGAACGGAATGTTATACTCCCGCACAAGGAAATCGGCAAGCTCGGTGGCGGTCGTATTGCCAGCCACGGCCTGCTTTTTCATCACAGGCACATTGAACTCAGCAGTAGAAATGATTTCTGCTAGGAGGGGAAGCGACATATTTGTCTGACGGAACGCATTCCATAAATGCGGATTCAGATCCTGCAGATCGCGGTTATAGCTCATCGGAAGGGATTTGATCAGCGTAAGAGCTGCGGTAAGTTCGCCGATCACAGCAGCGCTTTTCGCACGCATGATCTCGAGTGTGTCCGGATTTTTCTTCTGAGGCATGATGCTGCTCGTCGAGCAGTAGGCATCGTTCAGATTCACGAACTTAACAAACGAGGTTGACCAGAGGATCAGCTCCTCACACATCCGGCTGATGTTGGTCATCAGAATCGCAAGATCGCTCAGAGTTTCGGCAATAAAATCGCGGTTCGCGACGGCGTCCATGCTGTTTTCCATCGGGTTTGCAAATCCGAGATATTCGGCGGTGAGATTCCTGTCGATAGGAAAACCCGTTCCGGCAAAGGCAGCCGACCCCAGCGGGGAGATATTCACACGCGTATAGGCATCGAAGAGACGGGACGTGTCACGGGCAAAGAGACTTTCGTAGGCAAGAAGATAATGGGCGAGCGTTGTCGGCTGGGCGTGCTGAAGATGCGTAAAACCGGGCATTATTGTGGTTGTATGCTCTTCTGCACGGGATATAAGCGACTGACGCAGTTCAAATAATGCCGTCAGGGTATCGATGAGAAGTTCGCGGGTCCGCATCCGAAGACAGGTCGCCACCTCGTCGTTTCTGCTGCGGCCAAGGTGCATCCGCCCGCCAGCATCTGAACCGGCGTCAGCGATGAGCTGTGCTTCGATTCCTGCATGGATGTCCTCGAGGGTCATATCGAAGGCATTCTCAGGGAGCCCGTGTTCCAGGTATCCCAGCAGAGCCGTCAGGAGTTTTTTGGCGGATGCTCCGTCGATCAAGTTCTGTTTTCGAAGCATCAGAATATGCGCGATGTCAACTCTGATGTCGCTTTTTGCTATCTGTTTGTCCGCTTCCATTGAGGATAGATACTGCTCGATCAAGGCAGATCTTTCCCCCTCCAGCCGTCCGTTACGTATCTGATCTTTTGCCATGTAAACGTTAAACCTGTTTATATATTTTGTTCGGAGGAGTTAAAATGGTTGAGAGTCTTTTCCGGCGAAGGAAAAGTTCTCCCTACACAATGATAGAGAATTACATAACCCCAAACCGCGAATAGTACCTGCAAGAAATACAATGATCCAGATAAAACTACCAGAAGAGGAGATCGCCGGCGTCCCTCTCAGAAATCATATGCTGCTTGCGGCAGGGATCCTCGGGACCACCGGTGCATCATTAAAACGAATGCTCAATCTCGGTGCAGGAGGTGTCGTGACAAAATCCATCGGCCCAAAAGCGATCCCCGGCCATCACGGACCCGCCCTCATCCCGGTTGACGGCGGACTCATCAATGCCATGGGACTTCCAAACCCGTCCAAAGACTTCGTCGAGGAGATCGCTCCCCTCAAGGGAGAGCCGGTCGTTGTCAGCATCTTCGGCGGCACTCCAGAGGAGTTTGGGACCGTAGCTTCCTGGTTCCCGGATGCCGCCGCATTCGAGCTGAACCTCTCGTGCCCGCATGCGGAAGGGTACGGTGCCTCCATCGGTGTCAATCCACGAGTCGTCAGGGAGTGTACCGAGATCGTGAAAACCTACAACAAACCCGTCTGGGTCAAACTCACCCCCAACGTAACCGATATCAAAATAATTGGAAAAGCCGCAGAAGAGGGCGGGGCCGACGCGATTGTCGCAGTAAATACGGTAAAGGCAATGCGGATCTCCACCGAACTGCGCCGTCCGGTTCTGGGCAACGTCTTCGGCGGACTTTCCGGCCAAGCGATCTTCCCGATCGCTGTTCGAAGCATTTACGATCTTTATGATGCCGTTGATATTCCCATCATCGGCTGCGGCGGGATCTCGAGTGCCGACAATGTTCTCGAGATAATGATGGGCGGCGCCTCAGCAGTCGAGATCGGCAGCGCGATCCATGACTCGGTCAACATATTCTCAGAAATTGCAGCCGATCTTTACGCCGAAGACGGAATACCCGCAGAGGAAATCGTGGGGTGCGCCCATGCCTGAGATGCCGGAAATCGTCACGATCACAACGGTCGTTGACGAAACACCCACCATCAAAACATTTGTCTTCGACAAACTTTTTGCGTTCAGACCTGGTCAGTTCTGCATGGTCTGGATCCCGGGAGTCGATGAGATCCCGATGGCATTTTCTGCCGCAAATTCTATCACCGTCATGAAAGTCGGAGACGCTACGGAAGCACTCTTCTCACTGAAAGCCGGAGATAAACTTGGCATTCGCGGTCCGTTTGGAAACGGATTTTCGCCAAGCGGCAAAGTACTGGCAATCGCCGGAGGAATCGGCGTCACCCCACTCTTTACGCTGGCGGCTTCCGGCGAAGTTGACACCTTCATTCTCGGTGCGCGGACCCGCGAAGAGCTTGTCTTTGCCGAAGATCTTGCAAAAGTCAGCGATCTGAAAATCGCCACGGATGACGGAACCTATGGATTCCACGGGTTTGTGACCGGAATCCTTGATCAGATCGATGCCGAATCCTACGATAAGATCTGTGTCTGCGGTCCCGAGATGATGATGAAAGGGATTCTCGACCGTCTGGTCGCAAAAGGCATCGAAACACGTGGCCAGTTTTCCATGCACCGATACATGAAATGCGCGGCAGGGGTCTGCGGGTCCTGCTGTATGGATGATCACGGCCTTAGAGTCTGCCGCGACGGTCCGGTTTTCACCGGAGATCTGATAAAAACAGGAGAGTTTGTACACTATCACCGCGGACCAAGCGGGAGGAAAGAGTAATGAAATCGGAAGTACAAGTCATCACCTGCCCGAAATGCGGGTCAAAACAGGAGTTCACGCTCTACAGAAGTATCAACGCATCGAACCATGACATTCGCGAGAAATTCCTCGACGGATCACTGACAACGCTCGTCTGCAATAACTGCGGCTTTTCCGGGGCCGTTGAATATCCTATCCTTTATCATGACCTGAACGAAAAGTTCTCCCTTTTCTTCCAGCCGGATTCAACCGACCGCACGGTAGACCTGCCGAATGTTTTTCCCGCGCATCTTATTTCAGAGATCAGAATGCGGCTCGTCCACACGCAGGATGATATGCGCGAGAAGATCTTCATCTTCCGTGACAAACTGGATGACCGGATCATCGAACTCGTGAAGGATTCCATACTCCGCGAAATGGAATCGAAGAAGGAAAAAATCATTCCCGATGCCCTGTATTATGCCGAGGATCGTTTCGCCTGCGAAGGCAGATCGCTGATCTTTGTCCCCCGCCTTGGAACCGAATATCTCGATCCAATCAAGATCCCCTTCGAGACATATGAGAAGATCAAAATGCTTATGCACGGAATCTGGGAACGCCCGGTGGAAGGATACACTGTTGTCGATAAAGAGTGGATCCGTGTATGATCACCGACGAAGATGTTGTAGTATGCCCAGTCTGTGAGCACGAACAGACGATCACGATCTGTCCGTCGGTGAACGTGACGACCGATCCAGAAATGCGGGAAAAAGTCCTGAGCGGGGAGCTGTTCGAGTTTACCTGCGATAAGTGCGGTTTCGTCGGATATGCGGGATATCCGTTCGTTTACGAGGATAAAGAAACGAACGGCGGATTTCTGATCTATCTCGAACCCGACTGTGAAGATCGCGATGTCGGGATCGAAGGCGACATCGCCGATCAGGTGGTTTACCACGAGAAACCGATGAGGCTTGTTCCGGACATGAACTCGCTGAAAGATAAGATCTTCATCTTCGAAGCAGGACTCGACGACCGTGTTGTTGAGCTTTTTAAGGTCCTGACGCTTGCAAAGATGCAGGACGACGATCCTGAAAAGATTCCGGACGAACTGAAATTTACCAAGCGCGCCGAGATCAACGGCGAGGATATGCTTTTGTTTGCCGCTTTCCGCAATGAAGAGCTTTTGGGAACACTGGAGATGCCGTATTCTCTGTATCAAACCTGTGTTCTTTCCGGCGAACCGATCTGGGATGTGCCCGTAACGGAGTGCGCGGCGATAGATCAGCAGTGGGTCATGGAGCGTCTCGGGGAGCAAAAAGAAACGGAAGAATGAAATCTCGGGTGATGTTTAGACACCTGCACGGTTTTTTCCAAAAAACGTTCGGCACTCGCTGCATTCATTGTCATGCAGCGAGAAATGCCAAAATACCCTGTTCTCTCGCCATAAGGCCGTTTTCGATCAGACTTTGATCATATCTGTCCCTATATCTTTTATCCATCTTTTTGATCTGTTTACAGGGAAAATTTTTGCAGGAAAAACAGTATTCTATCCCTTTCTCTCTGACGCAAGCCTGAATTCTGCAGGACCTGCATCCCTCGGATGTGGGGGTTTTGTTCGAAAAACACCCGCCGCAGGGTTTTTTTGATACACAATGCCTATAACAGACCATACAGTTCATCCCGCAGGGAGCGAACATATCTGTTGGAATCGTATCCGGCATTATCATCGACCACACCTCGATACGTAATACTATTTTTCAGAGCATACATAAAACCCTCATATACGTATCTGGCAGTATGATTTTGGAACGGATAAGAAGTCTGGAAAAACACATGCCTGTTCCTTCACCGCCGCTAAACTGGTTATGGGAACAGGCTTTATTTACTATGCACTCATAGGTGAAAAAGGATTCGCTTGTCTACCAGAGTGTCATTTTTGTGTGTATAACTATAGTGCCAAATGAAGGAGGATGAAAAATTCCACACCCCGTCTTTAGCACTATAATAATAAAGAAGATATCTCTACTCGTGCCCGGTGAGATATCCACACACTATTTTGTATTCGACACTTCAGATTATACGTAATCCTTTTTTCTATAGCAGCCCAGTTCCTTGACGCCGGTGATTTTTTTCAACTCCGTGATCGTCTCCTGCCAGCCGGGATCAGTCTCAAAATCGATGAAAAAGACATATCTTCCGATCCCCTCCTTCGACGGCCGTGACTCGATACGCGTCAGATTGATTCCTCTTTGTGCAAAAATTCCCAAGATCCCATACAACAGACCAGGCCTGTTTTCTCTTGGGATGATGACGACACTGCATTTTTCGGGGTCATCCGGATCTAGCGCACCTGCTGAGATCTCAAGAAACCGCGTGGTATTGTTACGTGAGTTCTGAATATCCTTCTGCAGTATGGGCAGATCATACAGTTTTGCGGCGCTTTCCGTCGTTACGGCCGCCGATCCGCTGACAACCGACGCCTCTTTGGCACTCTGGGCATTGCTGCTCGTGTGGATCAGGGAGGCCCTTTTCATGCCGTTTAGATAGATGCTGCATTGTTCATGGGACTGTGGATGAGTGTAGATGACCGAGATCTCATCAGGACTGTCCCTTGAAACGAAGAAATGACGGATCGGCATATAATATTCAGCGGTGATACGGCACTCGGTCTGTAAATGGCAGTCCAGGGTTTCGCCAACGCCGCCTGCCTCGCTGTTTTCAACCGGAACGATTCCCCTGATATTTTTCTCGAGGACCGCGGTGAAAACATCCCGGATTGTTGAAAACAGAATGATCTCTTCATTTTCATTCCTGATTTTTTCAGCAAGTTCGCAGGAGAACGTGCCTTTCGGGCCAAGTACTGCCAATGTCATTTCATCTTCACCAGTGTATTTATCATAAGATCGGTCTCTTCCGTTGCCTGGGGGATGTAGGATCTAAATGCATTGCTGTTTTCCGTGAAGAACGCAGCGAACTTCTCCGAATCCTTCGATGCGACGATCGCTTTCAAGGCACTGACGGAATCTGACATTTTTTCGATAATATCGGCCGTTTCCGGGTTCATCTGCAGTATGTCTGCATATAGCGATGGATCCTGCCCAAGTATTCTCCCAACCAGCCCGAGTTCTATCCGGTACACAGGACTCATTACCGGGAGAATTGCTTCAAGCGGGATGCCGGTATTTTTTATCGTCTCGGCAACGGAGAGGGTCGTGAAGTGTACTAGACCCTGAACGATGCTCATGATTTTGTCATGCTCCTTTGGCTCCATTTGACAAATCTTCGCTCCTTCGCCCGTAAATATCTGATAGAGCGTGTCCCGGGTCTTTTCATCGCATCTGACCGGCGATGCCACGATCGTCTGACCAAAGATAGTTGGAACCGATGGGCCGAACATTGGATGCAGTCCTATGACCTGCGCTTTGGATTTCAGCATCGCGTCAACCTGGGCGGATTTTATGGAGGTCAGATCGCAGAGAAGCTGCTATTCGTTTAGGAGCGGAGCGATCTCATCGATCACCCGGACGGTTTCATGAATCGGAACAGAGACGATAATAATATCGCAGGTAGAGACAATATCCACGTTGGAAACCGGTGTTTTTCTTCCCGAACATCAGGACTTTGTAACCCGCACGTTCGAACACCGCCGAGAACAGACGTCCCATTCCGCCGAATCCGCCGATTATGCCAACAACATCTCCCGGATTCACGTTTTTATCTCCTGCGAATGATTTCATGTCTTTTCTGACCTGATGATTCTCTGTTTCGTTTCATGCGACTTCAATCCTCTGTCAGCAGGATCTCGATCGCCTCTTCTGCAGTTCTTCGTTCATGGACAATCATCGCTGCAGCCCTGACGAATTTGTCCGGATATTTGTGCTGGAATGCATTTCTTCCGATTGATACGCCAGCAGCTCCCCCTTCCATCGCTTCCTCGATCAGCTGCATGGTGGCCAGATCACTCATTTTGGAACCTCCGGCGATTACTACCGGTACATGGCAGCCTTCGGTTACTTCCCTGAATGAATCGGGGTCTCCGGTGTATACGGTTTTGATGATGTCGGCTCCAAGTTCCGAACCCACACGGGCCGCGAGTTTGACGGCTTCGTGCATGTTCTCGGATTTGATGTCTTTTCCTCTGGGGTACATCATCGCAAGAAGCGGCATTCCCCATTCGATACACTCGACGGCGACCCGTCCAAGGTTGCCAAGCATATTTGCTTCATTCTCGGCGCCGATATTTACGTGCATGGAAACGCCGTCTGCTCCCATTTTTAGGGCATTCTGCACGCTGTTGACCAGGACCTTATTGTTTGGATCCGGTCCAAGATCCGTGCTTGCGGATAGATGCAGGATCAATCCGATGTCCGGACCTCCTTTCCGGTGACCGTGGAGAGCGAGTCCCATATGGCCGATTACCGCATTGGCTCCGCATTTTGCGACCAGATCGACCGATCTTTCCAGATCGATCAGTCCGGGAATCGGTCCGCTGGAAACTCCGTGATCCATCGGGACGATGACGGTTGTTCCTGTATCTCTTTTCATGATTCGTTCGAGTCTGATTTCTTTTCCTCTCATGTTTGGGCTCCTTTTTCTTTTTTCTTGTTTGTGATCTTTGGAAAAATCTGGTATCCACTGCACCAGAGGAGTTCCCGATAAAAGGCTTGATTATTTTATGGAGATCTATTCTGGTGCAGTTTGACTACTGTCTAAACCAGAATACATAGCTAATGCTAAAAATGCCAGCTACGCTGACGTATACAAATGATAGAACGTCCATTACTGAGGACAGAACATCTTCAAAAGGCGAGTTATGTGATGTGCGTGGTACAGAGCTTCTGCTGGCGGCGATTCCTCGCTTAGCTGGCAGACAGTCGTTGCACATGTTAATATAAATTATCATGATAGGTAATAAAACCATGTGCCCGGGATGTTTATTCTGCAGAATAGACTGATGAAATTCGTAAAAAAAGTGGAGGGGAAATTTAGTTCTTTTTGAACTGGGGCATCATTGCGCGAAGTTCTGAGCCGACTTCTTCGATCAGATGTTCTTCGTCTGCACGGGTGAGCGCAGTGAATGTCGGTCTGTTGACCATGTTCTCGAGGATCCATTCCTTGGCAAATTCGCCGGACTGGATCTCGTAGAGAATTTCCCGCATGGCTTCGTAGGACTCGTTTCCAATCACGCGGGGACCGCGGGTGATATCGCCGTACTGGGCAGTGTTTGAGATCGCTTCACGCATTTTAGTAAATCCGCCCTCGTAAATCAGGTCGACGATAAGCTTCATCTCGTGCAGAACTTCCAGATATGCCATCTCGGGTGCATATCCTGCGTCGACGAGCGTGTCGAATCCTGCCTTGATCAGGGAAGTGACTCCTCCGCAGAGAACTGCCTGTTCTCCGAACAGATCGGTTTCCGTCTCTTCTCTGAAGGTCGTTTCAAGAACCACTGCTCTGGTTGCGCCGATACCTTTTGCATAGGCGAGAGCAAGTTTCTTTGCGTTTCCGGTGTGATCCTGCTCGATCGCAATCAGAGCTGGAACTCCTTTTCCTTCTTCGTAGGTTCTTCTGACCATGTGACCCGGACCTTTGGGTGCGACCATGATCACATCGACGTTTGCCGGAGGAACGATCTGCCCGAAGTGGATGTTGAATCCGTGGGAGAACATAAGGCACTTGTTCTCGGTCAGATACGGCATGATCTCAGCTTTGTAGACGGCTGCCTGGTTTTCGTCGGGGACAAGAATCATGATAACGTCTCCCTTCTTTGCCGCTTCGGCCACATCATATGTCTCAAATCCGTCGCTCTTTGCAAGGTCTCTGCTCTTTCCTGCTCTGATTCCGATGATCACATTGAGACCGCTGTCTTTCAGATTCCGTGACTGGCCTCTTCCCTGCGATCCGTAACCGATAACTGCGATTGTTTTTCCTGAGAGATCTTTCAGGTCCGCATCCGTTTCATGATATTTTTCCATCATCTTTTTTCCTTCCTTTTTGATAGATACTGAGTAAATTAACTTCCTTACGATTTAATTGTTTATCTGTCGAAACCACCCGAGCGGTAAACGACATTCAGGGCATTCACCATCGCTTCAGCCGATTCGATCACGATGTCACTGTTTGATGCGGCTGCATCAAAGATCCTGCCTTTTTCATCCTCGACTTCGATGGTGACGCATCCGAGCGCATCGCTTTCCCCGGAGATCGCCTCGATCTGAAAGCTCTTCAACTGAACTTTTCCAGGTGCGATTGCTAAAAGCGCCTTCATTGCTGCATCCACCGGTCCGTCTCCCGTTTTGGAGCAGATCTTGTTTTCACCGTGGACTACGGCCTGTACGCTTGCGGTCGGAATCGCATGGCTTCCGGTAAATACCGAAATATCATCCAGCTCGATCATTTTTTTGTCGTTATGGCTGCCGGTGATGATTTTTTCGATTTCGAAGAGATCGAATTCGGTTACTTTTCGTCCGCGTCCGGAGATCTCCTTGACCTTTGCGACGATCATGTCCTGCTCGGGGTCGGACGGATTTACGTTTATGTCCTCCAGCATCTGCCGGACCGCATGTTTTCCAACATGCTTTCCAAGCTTTAAGCGCCGTCGGTGACCCACCATTTCGGGCGTCATGATTTCCGGCTCGAATGTTCCGGGGTTAGCCATTACGCCGTGGGAATGGATGCCGCTTTCATGCGAAAATGCATTTTCGCCTACAACCGGCTGGATTGGCAGAACGGCGATCTGTGAAAATCTGGAAACCATTCTTGAAGTCTCCACCAGTTTTTCGGTCCGAATATTGGTTTCGATTCCATAGATCGATTTCAGGATCATGACCGTCTGGGCCAGATCCGCGTTGCCTGCCCGTTCGCCAATACCGTTTACGGTGACCTGAACCTGATCAGCTCCTCCTTCAACTGCAGCAATGGTATTTGCGGTTGCCAGGCCGAAATCGTTGTGACAGTGCACATCGATTTTGCATTTGACGTTTTCGCGAATCATTGCGACGAGGGGTTTTATCATCGAAGGGGTGCTTACACCGACCGTGTCGGGAATGTTGATTATCGTCGTGCCGGCTTCATCTGCTGCTTTGCAGATTTCAACCAGTTCCGACGGTTTTGTTCTGGTGGCATCCATCGGCGAGAACATCACATGATCGCACTTCGAGCGTGCATAGGTAATGATCTCCCGGGTGATCGCCAGGACTTCTGCATGACTTTTTTTGATGGTATAGGTTCTCTGAATCTCAGATGTGGGAATAAACACATGGACCATATCAACGCCGGCCTCGATACAACGGTCTACATCCGCTTTGACAGAGCGTGCGAGTCCGCAGATTTTGGGGCGGATACCCTCTTCAGCGCAAATCCTCTTGACCGTTTCAAATTCGACATCCGAAGATGCCGGAAAGCCTGCTTCAATCACATCAACGCCGATATCGGACAGCTGATGCGCAATTTCAATTTTCTGCTCCAGTGTGAATGACACGCCGGGAGTCTGTTCACCATCACGAAGTGTGGTGTCTAAAATAGTCACTCTTCTGTTCGTGTTGACTGTACTTTTATCGCAATAGAATGCAATCCGCCACTTTCGCAGTGACTTCTCCGATCCCATCTTCCTGAGACACACCCAGTATCAAGGCATTTATACAATATAATACTTTCGTTTAGTGTCCAAAAAATGTGGGCTAGACCCCTTCATCTGCGCCATTCTCAAGAAATTACATTCACGAGCGCGTGACAAGGGTGTTTTTCCCAAACTTATATATACAAATCGAAGTTAGACAATCTAAACTGAGTTTAATCCCATGAGTGATTGTTTTATTTGGCTATAAAAACATCCGTTTCGTGGACACGACCCTTCGTGACGGGGAACAGACGCCGGGCGTCTCTCTGACACCCGTACAGAAACTGAAAATCGCAGAAGAACTTTCCGCAATCGGCGTGAATGTGATCGAGGCTGGATCCGCGGTCGCATCCGAAGACGAAAGAGAGGCTATAAAGCTGATATCCGATGCGGGACTCAACGCGGAAATCTGCACGTATGCGCGGGCCAAGACCGAAGATATCGATCTGGCTGTGAAATGCGGTGTGGATTCGGTGCATCTCGTCGTTCTGGTTTATGACCTTCATATAACCAAAAAACTCGGGAAAACCCGCGAAGAAGTCTATGCAATGGCAATGGAAACCGTTGCATATGCCAAAGAAAGAGGACTTATCGTCGAACTTTCGGGCGAAGATTCTTCAAGGGCAGATCAGCAGTATCTGGCCCGGCTTTTTAGAGATGGAGTAGCACACGGAGCTGACAGGCTTTGTTTCTGTGATACCGTCGGGCTTTTAACGCCTGAAAAAACAGCAGAAATAATCCCGCCGTTATGCTTCGCACCACTGAGCATCCACTGTCACAATGACCTCGGACTGGCTCTTTCGAATACCATATCGGCGTTAAGATCGGGAGCTACATGCGCCCACACAACCATCAACGGGATGGGAGAACGTGCAGGAAATGTGCCCTTCGAAGAGGTCGTGATGGTGCTTGAAAAGCTGTACGGCTATGATACCGGAATCGATACGACCAAAATCTATGCACTGTCGACCCGTATCACAGCTGACGAAGATCCCGCTTGCAGCCAACAAGCCGATCGTCGGCGGCATGGCATTTACCCACGAAAGCGGTATCCATGCACACGGACTCCTGCGGGATCCGACAACCTACGAACCAATGTCGCCGGAAACGGTTGGAAGAAAACGAAGAATCGTTCTTGGAAAACATTCAGGTACGGCTTCTGTACAGTCATCCTTAAAGGAACTTGGCTACGAACCCGGAGAGAAGCATCTTGCCGAAATCGTCGCAAGGGTCAAGAAAGTCGGTGATATGGGCATGAAAGTGACCGACGCCGATGTGATGGCAATAGCAGATTCGGTGATGCTTCTGGAATGCAAGCCGGTGATCAGCCTCAAACAGTTCACGGTGGTGAGCGGGAGTAACGCCATTCCTACGGCTTCGGCAACGATGGTCGTAAACGGGACGAAGGTAACCGGCGCGGCTACCGGAACAGGACCTGTTGATGCAACCATCAAAGTCCTCCAGCAGTCCGTCGCCAAGTTTGGAGACATCACGCTTGAAGAATTTCATGTTGATGCGATCAACGGCGGAACGGATGCCTTGGTCGATGTAACGGTGAAAATAAGAAAGGACGGGAGGGTGCTTACCTCCCGGGGCGCTAGAACAGATATCGTAGAGGCAAGTGTCGAGGCGGTAATAGCAGGCATGAATAGATTACTGAGAGATGAGAATGAAAACAGGCGCAGCAATACTGATTGAAAGCTTAAAAGAAGAGGGTGTTGACATCATATTCGGATATCCGGGAGGCTCGGTTCTCCCGATATACGACGAGCTATACGATGCGGAGCTAACCCATATCCTTGTAAGACATGAACAGGCAGCTGTTCATGCAGCGGACGGATATGCCCGAGCCAGCGGACGCGTCGGCGTTTGTCTGTCGACATCTGGCCCTGGAGCCTGCAATCTCATCTCTGGTATTGCCACGGCTAACATGGATTCGGTTCCGATCGTTGCACTTACCGGCCAGGTTCCAACCGGAATGCTCGGAAATGATGCCTTCCAGGAATCCGACATTACCGGAATAACGCTGCCGATTACCAAACACAACTACTTGGTAAAAGATGCGCGTGACATCAAAATGACGGTGAAAGCTGCGTTTTACATCGCAGGAACCGGACGAAACGGGCCGGTTCTCATCGATTTACCCAAAGACGTGCTGACGGCAAAAGTAGAAGCAGAGGAGGTTCTCTCCGGAGAACCAGAACTTCGAGGATATAAGCCGACACTCAAAGGTCATTCCAAACAGATCAAAAAGGCCCTCAACCTGATATACAAAGCAAAAAAACCGGTCCTGTACGTTGGGGGCGGAGTTATCACATCAGGAGCATCAGAAGAGCTGATGAAACTTGCCGAACTCTTCTGTCTTCCGGTCACGACAACGATGATGGGGCTTGGGGCAATCCCTGCAGATCATCCGTTGAATCTGGGAATGCTTGGGATGCATGGGACCGAATATGCAAATTATGCAGTATCCGAGTCCGATTTGCTTATAGCGGTCGGAGCACGGTTCGATGATCGTGTAACCGGAAAGCTGAGTCATTTCGCAACGCATGCAAAAGTCATCCATATCGATATCGATCCCGCCGAAATCGGGAAAAATGTGAATCCGGATGTGCCGATCGTGGGTGATGCCAAAAGCGTCCTTGCCGACATGATCTGTCTGGCAGAAAATAACGGATGCATCTCAGAACCCTGGCTGGAACAGGTGAAATTATGGTGGACAAACCATCCCCTGCGTGTTGTGGAAGATGGAAAAGTTCACCCGCAGAACATCATCAAAAAGCTCTCCGAGATTCTTGACGGCGGCGGCATAATCGTGAGCGAGGTTGGTCAAAACCAGATGTGGGCCGCACAACACTACGGCTTTAAAAAACCTCGTCAGTGGATCAGTTCAGGCGGCCTTGGAACGATGGGATATGGCTTCCCGGCAGCGATCGGATCCTGGTTTGCCAAGCCCGAGGAAACGGTCGTTCTTATCGCCGGCGACGGGAGTTTCCAGATGAACATTCAGGAACTTGCCACCGTTGCGCAGTATAAGATTCCGGTGAAGATCGTGATTCTGAACAATATGTATCTCGGTATGGTGAGACAATGGCAGGAACTCTTCTACGACAGAAGATACTCCTACACGGAACTTCCGGCTGTGGATTTTGTTGGAATCGCAAAAGCTTACGGCATTCAGGGAATGAAAGTTGAATCCGTAGATCAGATAGACGCGGCTCTTCAGACCGCGTTGGATTATAACGGCCCGTATTTTCTGGATTTCCAGATCGAGAGGGAGGAAAATGTCTACCCAATGGTTCCGGCAGGTGCTGCGATCAGCGATATGATTGGAAAACACTGTCACAACGGAGGGTCCGGGACATGAAACGGCATATCATGAGCATCCTTGTTGAAAACAAGGCAGGTGTCCTCGCGCGGGTTTCCGGCCTCTTCTCCCGAAGAGGATTCAACATCGAAAGTCTTGCTGTCGGGACCTGCGAAACGCCGGGCATGAGCCGGATCACGATTGTTGTGATCGATGATGACATGCACATTGAACAGGTAAAAAAACAGCTCAATAAACTGATGAGAATTTCTATCAACTCTTTTTTTTAACGAGAATCATTATTTATGAAGGATTGAATACATCCCCACACCCTCTCATACCCCCCCAAAAAAAAGAAAATCACGATAAATCCCAATTATTCCTTGACGTTTTTTTAATTTACACCCTGTTTTGAATCGTTTTCACTTGATAGATATTATAACAAAATGCAGCCAGCATATTTTTCACTCGCACTCTTTGCAGCGTTGTTACCTTCACCAACCCTGCATGAAAGATATTTTTGATCACTGCATAGGGTCTCTCCCCCTTTGATCTCTTCCTACTTATCCGCATATTTCTCAGTTTATCTCGTATCCCAATGGGATGTCCCCTTGCCCTCCGTTTCATTGTGGCACTATATCCCTTGCATGTTGCTCCCTGATATCCCCGATCCCGAT
This sequence comes from Methanocorpusculum sp., assembly GCA_965228205.1. Taxonomy (GTDB): domain Archaea; phylum Halobacteriota; class Methanomicrobia; order Methanomicrobiales; family Methanocorpusculaceae; genus Methanocorpusculum. Next base: position 266,594 of record OZ245799.1, read on the forward strand.
AGACCACTTCTCATTTTTCTGACAGATCCACCTGACTGTCATGAACATTTGCCGTGGTGGTTTCAATACGTCGAATAAGATCATGCGTCGTATCCATGATGGTATGCAGTTTATAGCCATAGTGCATTTTGCCGTTCTTGGACATGATTTTTCCATCTTTATCCCGTCGTGTTTTTGCCTGCTCTCCTCGCGGCGTGTCTTTCTTACAATGACCGGGTTCAGCATACACAAACGTTGCATCCTGAATCATACCTTGTTCAATTTTGAGACCTTTCAGGTCAAGTTGTCGCTGAAACTCCTGCCAAACCAATGTGTCAACGCCTGATTCGGACATGCGCTCCCGAAATAACCAGATCGTTGAATTGTCGGGTATTTTGTCAGGACACCCAAGGAAATGCCAAAAGGAGAGACGATCGTAGATTTCACGTTCAACGGCGAGATCAGATAGATTATACCAGACTTCCAGAAGCTGAATCTTGAACATGAGTATTACATCGACATTGGGGTGACCGCCTTTGCCGGATTTATTTGCATACATGGATTCAAGAAGAGGACGAAAAACATCCCAATCAAGTGTTTTACCAACATCGGAGAGACGGTCGCCAAGTTTTTAATAACGCTCGTGATATGCCTGGTTGAGACCAAAGCTGCTGAAAGTCCCCATACATACTACTCAACGTACGAAAAGAAAGTACTTTCTGTCGGGAAAAAAAAGGTTGTTAGAAATTCTCCTGATTGATGTTATAATAATCACGGACATAATGGAAAAAGAGCCTGTCGAACGTGAACTTGCCCTGATCAAAGTTCATGCCGAACCGGTACTCCAGCGTTCCGAAGTCATGCAGATCGCCGGGATTTTCCGGGCGAAGATCATCGATGTCGGATTACAGACTCTCGTGCTTGAGATCACCTGCGACTCGGATAAGATTCTCGCTCTGGAATCTCTTCTGTGTCCCTACGGCATTCTGGAACTTGTCAGGACCGGCAGAGTTGCTCTGCAGAGAGGAACTTCCAGTTCCGCTCTTCGTCAGTAAAAAAAATGAGAATTTCTAACAACCTTTTTTTCCGACAGAAAGTACTTTCTTTTCGTACGTTGAGTAGTATGTATGGGGACTTTCAGCAGCTTTGGTCTCAACCAGGCATATCACGAGCGTTATTAAAAACTTGGCGCCCGTCTCTCCGATGTTGGTAAAACACTTGATTGGGATGTTTTTCGTCCTCTTCTTGAATCCATGTATGCAAATAAATCCGGCAAAGGCGGTCACCCCAATGTCGATGTAATACTCATGTTCAAGATTCAGCTTCTGGAAGTCTGGTATAATCTATCTGATCTCGCCGTTGAACGTGAAATCTACGATCGTCTCTCCTTTTGGCATTTCCTTGGGTGTCCTGACAAAATACCCGACAATTCAACGATCAGGTTATTTCGGGAGCGCATGTCCGAATCAGGCGTTGACACATTGGTTTGGCAGGAGTTTCAGCGACAACTTGACCTGAAAGGTCTCAAAATTGAACAAGGTATGATTCAGGATGCAACGTTTGTGTATGCTGAACCCGGTCATTGTAAGAAAGACACGCCGCGAGGAGAGCAGGCAAAAACACGACGGGATAAAGATGGAAAAATCATGTCCAAGAACGGCAAAATGCACTATGGCTATAAACTGCATACCATCATGGATACGACGCATGATCTTATTTGACGCATTGAAACCACAACGGCAAATGTTCATGACAGTCAGGTGGATCTGTCAGAAAAAGGAGAAGTGGTCTATCGGGATCGGGGATATCAGGGAGCAAAATGCAAGGGATATAGTGCCACAATGAAACGAGGGGCGAGAGGACATCCCATTGGGATACGAGATAAACTGAGAAATATGCGAATAAGTAGAAAGAGATCAAAGGGGGAGAGACCCTATGCTGTGATCAAAAATATCTTTCATGCAGGGTTGGTGAAGGTAACAACGCTGCAAAGAGTGCGAGTGAAAAATATGCTGGCTGCATTTTGTTATAATATCTATCAAGTGAAAACGATTCAAAGCAGGGTGTAAATTAAAAAAAACGTCAAGGAATAATTGGGATTTATCGTGATTTTCTTTTTTTTTGGGGGGGGGGATGAGAGGGTGTGGGGATGTATTCAATCCTTCATAAATAATGATTCTCGTTAAAAAAAGAGTTGATAAAAATTCTCAACTCATTCTTTTTATCGAGAAGGTCATTTTTTGTACGTAAACAGAAATGGCCCGGAATTTTTCAATTCATGAATCACTGATTTTTTCACTTGGGTTTTTTACTATTGATATCTGACCGAAGTATATGTGATATTCAATCAAAACACTCAACGACACACGGAGAAAATAGGAAATAAATCAGGAATTGCCGAATGAAAAGAAGATAAAATAAGGATATATGTGAGAATCTCACAACAGATGATTGATTATTTTTGTTCGGTTAAGACGTCTTTGAGACTCTCTTCGAGGAAGTCCAGACCTTTTCTGACATCGTCAAGATTCTTACCGCCGGTTAAGATGATCTTGCCGGAAGAGAAGAGCAGCGCTACGATTTTCGGATCTTTGATACGGTATACGAGACCCGGAAACTGCTCGGGTTCATACTCGATCGCTTCGAGAGAGAGGGTTGCGACCACACGGTTCAGGTTGATGAACCGGCCGATGTCGTAGGAACAGACTATGTTGGTCACGGCGACCCGCGGGACATCCAGCACGTTTACGCCCGCTTCTTTGAGGGAAGCAAGCACCTTTGCGAGAACTTCATCCAGTGCTGCTTCATTTCTGATTCCGGTTAGCACGACTTTTCCCGAGGAAAAGATGAGCGATGCCATTTTCGGATTGTCTATACGATACACTGCACCGGGGAAACGTTTTGTATTGAGTTCACACCCGTCAATTTTTTCAGATATCTCTGCAAGATCAATTTCTTCGGCAATTACGCCGGAGGCGACGATATTTTCAATCTTCAGAGAGGAGTATGTTTTCCCATCCATCTTTATTAAATGGAGCACGGAGAAGCATAATACTTCGCGTTAGCAGCGGGTTAGGTTTCATCCAGAAATGCGAGGCGGTTTAAATAAAATCCATCATCTGTTTAGGATATTTCTAAAGAAAAAAAGATTTGCAGACAGGATTTTCAATCTGAAATCAGATCAATCATACTGCATTGGTTCATGATACGACCTACGCTCTTCCACATGCCCATTCACATACCGTGCAAACCGATTTTCACCGATATCGTGGACTGGGTCTGGCACATCCCACGGCCACCCGCCGAATGCCGTTTGCCGGAAGTCGCGGTAGGCTTCCTGAATTTCATCCGGTGTGTTCATGACAAACGGTCCGTATCTGGCGATCGGCTCGCCTTCCAAGAGAAGGAGGGATCACCGGGCATTTCCGGCATGTACGATAATATCTTCGCCTCCCCTAAGAACAACTCTCGAGTATGGGCCTATCTCCTTTGCACCGATCATGATTCGATCGCCGTCATAGAAATAGAGATTACGGGAGATCGTCGAAGTAACAGCCGGGATACGAAGTTCCGCTCCCGGGTCCATTCTGATTAGCAGGACCCTGACATGATTTTTCGGATCAGTTGCCCAAGACGCAGGCGAGGTGGCGGGGGCAATTATGTCGTCCCATTTACCGGTGATCAGCCGGATCATGCTCATCTTTCAGGTGGCATCCTCGGAGGTGATGACGGGTATGTCCTTGGCCCAGAGCATACGGTAATGCGGCTGCGCAAGTTTGTCCTTTGCCGGAAGATTCAGCCATATCTGGAAAAGTTCAAGCGGGTTTTCCCGGTCCGCATGTATAAGGGGAAACATCTCCGCGTGCTGGCAGCCGCTTCCGGCCGTCATCCACTGCACATCTCCGTTACAATATCTTCCTGCAGCGCCGAGCGAATCGGAATGATCCACATATCCCTGTATCGTGGCCGTGATTGTTTCAAATCCACGGTGGGGATGGACCGGAAAGCCCGGGACCCGCTGGCCGTGATACATGCGGAACCCGTTTTTTATGACGAAATCGTTTCCCAGATTTCTGCCGGAAAGAGAAACGGCCGGGCCGAGGTCTCGTTCTCCTTTCGGATACATGTCCTTATGATGAGCACAGAAAAGAAACGGATTGTCCGTTGCGAACGGAAAGCCGAGTCTTTCAACACGGATAACTTCTTTCTCTGCCATTTCGCTGTTATGTGAATAGAACTCCCCAATCCGTTATATATTTGTGGGAGACGGACATCGAGCCGCCGATATCTGCTGATTTTCTCTTTAGAGGCACAAAGGAATTTTCGCGGTCTTCCATGAAAATTCCATCTTCCCTAGGTATAATATGCGGGAACGCTCAATATTATGTATCTCTATGCTGGAACTACTGGTAGCCGTCATATCAACCGCGTTTACGCTGATCATTATTCTGGATCCTCTGCTTTCGGTCTCGATGTTCATCAATCTGACCAGGGACCTCCAAAAGCCCGAGATGATCAGGCAGGCTTTCGTGGCAACGGGCGTCGCCGGAGTTCTGATGCTGACATTTCTGATTTTCAATAATCTGCTGTTCGATCTTCTCGGCATCGAACTCGAGAGCTTCACGGTCGCCGGAGGTATCATCCTCTTTATTCTGGGTCTGCAGATCGTTTGCGGTCTGGACATCGGCGGCTCCTCGGCCGGGCACAAAAATCTGGAAAGCACGGACCGGATCGGGAAAAAATCCATGGCGGGCGTCATCATCGGCACGCCGGTGATGTGCGGGCCTGGAACGATCACGACGGTGATTATCCTCGGAGCTCAGGATGGTATCCTTCTGACGCTCGTTGCCGTGATCCTCGCCCTGTTTTGTATCTGGCTGATCCTGATCTTCTCGGCGCAGATCAAAAAACTGCTCGGAGAGACCGTGCTCGTGATTCTCTCAAAAATCGTCGGTCTTCTGCTTACGGCGATCGCCGTACACACGATCTGGACCGGGATTCTTGGACTGATCGCCATTTCGGTCGCCTGATCATGGTTGCCTTCAAACCAGAGCTGACCGAATTCCTTGTTTTTGATCTGGAGGCTTTCGTGCCGCCGATAGATCGGAGGAAACGAACAGGCGCCTCCCTTGCCATGAATGCGTTTCGCGAAGGGCATACCATCCTTGGCGGCGTGGTTTACGGCGCCCGCCCGCTCACAGGCGAGGTTGTCTTGGATTATGCCCATTACTGGATGTGGCGGGAAGGCGGTGAAAAAGAAGTGGTGACTGCCCTTTATCGGGTGTTTGCCGAGATGTGGGAAGGCGTCAAGACCAAGAAGATGATCCAGGCGGATCCGGTTGTCTGCGGGGTAGGGATCTCGACATTCGATATGCCGTTTCTGCTGACGAAATGTCTGCAGTATCAGGTGGCCCCACCCGAAGAGATCTACAACACGATCGGCAAGTGCCGGGTCGTCGATCTTTCCGTTGCGGGTATCGGTTTTGTTCCGACACAGAATCCTATCCTGCATCCCTGTTCGCATAATCAGCTGGCCGATGCTCTGCTTCCTGAGCGTGCGAAAAAACCTACTGGAAAAAAAGTCTGGGAGATGATGGACGCGAAAGAATACGGGGCAGTCGAACAGAGGTGCGAGGGCGAGGTCCGGGAGATGGTGGAGATCGCAAACAGGATGCTTCTCAGCTGTCGATATCCGCGTAGTACGGTTTGATGTCGAGGACCGGCGTATTATCGAGTGCTTCGAGTCCTTTGACGGTGAGGACAAGATCACTGATGCTGATTATCGTAACAAGCGTAAGAGAGATCGGATTCGGCCTTACCGGGGCACGGGTCGAGAATACGCCGCGCATCTCGCCTTTTCCGTGACCGTGCGGTTTTACTTTGAGGATGTCCCGTTCCGCCCGGTCGAACCAGCAGAGGATGAAGACTTTGTCCCCGGCGGCAAGTCCGGAGAGTCCATCCCGGTATTTTTCATAGATCGTTATCCTGCTTGGTTTGTCGGTGAAGATCCCCTGTTTCGGGGCGTCGTCCGCATTTTCGAAGGGCGAATGAACGATGCCGATCGGTGTGCATTCTATTTTATTTGGGATCTTATTTGGGACCGGTGCGGATTTGAGGGAGAGGAGGTCGAGAGCATTATTGCACAACCAGTCGCATGACCCGACATAGGCGTTTTCCCGCGGGACATGCGTGTAGGCGACCGAGGCAAACTCCGATGCCAGCTGTTGTGCTTTTTCATAGAGAGGCCGCATATCCTCCGACCTGACCGCGTATCTCCCGGTCATCTGGGAGATCATCAGATTGCTGTCGGAAAAGACCTCAACTTTTGTCTCTTTCGGGTTACAGAACTTCGCGGCCCGGCGCAGAGCGGAGTTCAGCGCCGAGTATTCGGCCGCATTGTTGGTTGCCCGCCCAAGGGTGAGAACGTCCGACTCGAGGACCTCGTCGCCGCGTAAAATCAGCCACGCGGCAGCGGCCTGTCCCGGGTTTCCCCGGCTTGCTCCGTCAGTGTAGATCGTCAGCTGGTCCATGGATTAGTAACTCGACCTATACTTTAATTAATGTGCCTGTCTGAGTATAGAATATGGACACTATCACCATTCATGTAGGAACCCATGGTCTGACTGCGTCGAGTACCTTTGACGGCGGCCACATCTCTCCGAAGATCGAACTTCTGGGTGTACCCAAAGATGTCCAGTATGTAGGCATGATCGTCCAGAATAAATCCGGCGGCGAGAATTACAAATGCATCTGGTCAGTCTGGAACATTCCGTCTGTCGGCTATATCCCACCGGGATACGACGCCGGCCCTGCTCCGAAGTTCCCGTTCCCCGCCGTCCAGGGGCTCAATGACTTCGGCGAGCATGCCTGGCACGGCCCCTCGCCTGGACTTGGGATCACCGACCGGCTCTTATTCCAGGTGTTTGGAAGGGCCGAGCAGGTGGTCATTCCGGCAAATGCCAAGATGGATGAAGTGATCGAGGCGTTCCGCAACGGGAAGACCATTGCCCACGGAAGTCTCGAGGTCACCTATCAGGGTTAACTCCCTGAATTTTTTCAAGCCTCCGCTCACCTCGGTGAAAAATACAAAAAACAGAGGAAAATCAGTATTGGTTATTCTATCTGCAGAAGTTTGAGAGAGATCAGATCATCGTAAATCTTTTTGACTGCCCGTTTTGCATCGGCCGTTTTCCTCCCGCCGGTGATGATCAGTTTTCCCGAGCCGAAGAGCAGAACAACCACTTTTGGGTCATCGAGCCGGTAGACGAGTCCCGGAAACTGCTCGGGTTCATACTCGATCTTGTCCAGATTGAAACTCATGGCGATTTTGTTGAGATTGATGCGGCTTCCAAGGTCGGCTGACGTGACAATGTTTTGAACGGTATAGGTCGGGTTGTCCAGAATCTCGATTTTGAGATCCTTTAGCAGGGTAACGAGATATTCCAGTCCTTTAGTAAGATTTTCAAGACTTTTGGCACCGGTTAAAACAACTTTGCCCGATCCGAAAACGAGAGCCGCGATTTTCGGATTCTGCATGCGCAGGACGACTCCGGGGAAACGCTGTTTATTATATTCCGCTCCCGGAATCTGGACGGCGAGCGCCACAAGGTCCAGACTGTCATTCACCTTGGTTGATGCCACAATATTCTCAATCTTCAGCGAGTCTTCGGAAAGGTTTGACATATTTATAAGTTAATACAGGTTAGTATATAAATACTCGTGTGGACTGCTTAAAAAAGAGTGAAGAAATATGCTCAGTCGTATTCACGCCAGGTATGTTTGCATTTCGTGCAGCGGAAGAATCTTACTTCGGATTCATCTGCACTGCGTAACTGGCGGAGCCACCACTCGGCAATGCCGTGGCCGCAGTTTGGACATTTGATGGCGATTGTTGGTTTGGTTCCTATATCCGCGCCTTCTTCCACGATCAGAATGTCGTTTTCCTGCATGTACGCGACTTTTTTCATCTGCTCCTTATTTTCGGCGGTGATGGTTTCGGTATATCCACATTTTGAACAGCACAACTGGCCGTCTTTTGATTTCATCAGCTTCCCGCATGTTGGGCAGAACATCATAGAATACACTATTGGTTTTTCAATGTTAAATAGCCTTATGAAACCGGCAGGTTAGACTGGCAAACCCATTTATCCAACCATGTCCAACCAATAAGAATCGACATGCTGGATACTCTGTACATTAATCATCAGTCTGGTTGCATTTCTTCTCACGCTGATTCCTGGGAAATATGATAAATATACTGCGATTGTTGGGTGGATCACGCTGGAGCTCAGCTTCCTTATGATGCTTCCATCCCTTCTTGAAGAAGGGAACATTTTCTATCCGCTGCTCGCCATCGCCGGAATCCCACTCGTATATATTACCGTCAAACGTCTGCTCGTTCAGGATCAGCACATCCTCAGACTCACCTACGCGGCGGCGATCTGCGGGATGGTCTATGCCCCATTTGCCGTTTTCACTGAACTCGGCAACTGGCTCATTTCGGTCGTGGTATTCTGTATCCAGAAGGTGTTCGATATGATCGGTTTTCCCTACATCATGGCTGATTGGAATATATTCGAATCTATATGGCTCGTCCCGGGTCAGACATACGGATATATGGATCAGATCATTCTTGGATGCACCGGGATTACCGCGATCGCGATACTTCTTGGTGTGATAGCCCTCACTAAAACATCCTTGGCGCAGAAGATCGGGCTTACCCATCTAGTCTGCGTGCCGATATTCATCATCAACATCTTTAGAAACGTGTTTGTGATCATGGCCTACTTCGAGCAGTGGTTCCCCTGGTTCGAAGACGAGCTGGCCCACCCGACGATCCCCGGCTATGCAAGCTTTTTCTGGTCCCATAACATCATCTGCGAAGGAGCGGCGTTCCTTCTCATTCTCGTGATCACCTATCTCCTCTTCCGGTTTTCACCGGGTCTGATCAGCAACATCCGTGATATCCTGTTGATTTACAGAGACGATATCAGATCAGTGCTCGGCAAAAAGCCTCGGACATAAATATGGACTGTCCATTCTGCGAAGTGGAAGGATCCCTGTTTGGGAATGCCCTCGCATATGTCAAATATGATATGTACCCGGTTTCGCCGGGTCATGTCCTTATTATTCCCCGACGGCATGTATCATCCTGGTTCGATCTCACTCCAGAAGAGTATGCGGCGGTGAGTGAACTTATCGGACGCGCAAAAGAACATCTGGACCCGCTATACTCGCCTGCAGGATACAACATCGGGGTGAACTGCGGGGAGGCTGCCGGTCAGACGGTGATGCATGCCCACCTTCATCTCATACCGAGGTATGTCGGGGATGTCCCAAATCCCCGCGGCGGAATCCGAGCCGTAATTCGGGCAAAACAGGATTATCCATACCCAATATAACGCCATTTATATAGGATGAACGGGATTAAATATTATTTATATGTACAAATCCATCGACGAAATAAATGAACGTATTCGTGATGGAAGTGTCCGTGTGGTCAGCGCTGAAGAGATGCCGGATATCGTCGACGAACTCGGCGTTACCGGGGCACTTCGAGAAGTGGACGTGGTCACCACCGGTACTTTCGGCGCGATGTGCTCGTCCGGAGCTTTTTTGAACTTCGGCCACCCCGAAATCCCAATAAGAATGGAAAAAATGTGGCTGAATAACGTCGAGGCCTATGCAGGCGTTGCAGCCGTAGACTGTTATATCGGGGCAACCCAGGAGTCCACCACCCGAAACGCAGAATACGGAGGGGCCCATGTCATCGAGGATCTGATCTCCGACAAGTCCGTGGAACTCCACGCCCGGGCGAAAGGAACCGACTGCTACCCGAGAACTTCAATAACCAACGAATTTACCATTGATGAACTGAATCAGGCAATCATGGTCAACCCGCGAAACTCGTATCAATCCTATAATGCAGCCACGAATATGAGTGATCGGGCAATACGGACCTATATGGGATTCCTTCTTCCTTCCCACCGAAATATCACCTACTCGGGAGCCGGCTGTCTCTCGCCTCTTCCAAACGATCCCACCTTCTCGGTGATCGGATCAGGAACGCCGATTTTTATCGGCGGAGCAAACGGAGTGGTTGTCGGAGAAGGCACCCAATCTTCTCCGGGGTCAGGATTCGGCACGCTCATGACCTCCGGAAATATGAAAGATATGTCTCCTGATTTTATCCGAGCCGCCACAATGACCGGATACGGCGTGACGATGTACGTCGGCGTGGGTATCCCGATCCCCCTCTTAAACGAGGAGATCGTTCAGCACACTGCGGTCCGCGACGAGGATCTGAAGACGAACATCGTCGATTACGGAACTCCCTTCAGGGACAGACCCGTGATCCGCGAGGTCACCTATGCCGAGCTGAAAAGTGGCTCGATCGAGATCGACGGCGAGGAGGTTCGCTGTTCTCCGCTCTCCAGTTACAAGAAAGCCCGTGAGGTCGCGGCCGAACTGAAGAGCCGGATCGAAAACGGCTCATTTACGATGGCACTGGCCTCCCGGCCGATCGATTCCCAGAAAAGAAATAAACCCATGGCGGAGAAGGGGTACGTCTGTCATGTCAACGAGATGATGGTGTCAACGTTCGTCACCATCACGGGACAGGAGAGTGTCAAGGAGGCTGCCAAACGTCTCCTGAAAGGCGAGACGAACCATCTGCCGGTGATTGATGCGGAGAATCGGCTGATTGGTATCGTGACGACGTACGATGTCTCCAAGGCCTTTGCGAACGATGCGCAGGATCTTACCGTCTCCGAGATCATGACCAAAAACGTCATCACGATCGCGCTGGACGCTCCGGTCGACTTTGCCGCACGGACCCTTCAGCAGCACAACATCGGCGCCCTTGTCGTGATCGATGCATCCCGGCATATCCTTGGTATGCTTAACTCGTATGATCTTGGAGATCTTGTCGGCGGTAGGGGACGAAGATGAAACTGATGGTCGAGTTCGATTCGGACGGGGTCCAGTATCCAAACATCGCGGCCGCCATCCTCAGATCCGGCGTGATGGTGAATGTGGAACGCGCCCTTATCGACGGGGACGAGGGCTGGGCGCTTCTTGATGTCGATGACAAGGATTCAGGTAAATTCATCGCGGCATTTACCAGAAAAGGTGTTTCTATCCGCATTCAAAAGGACACAGTTTCCCACAACCGTACGGACTGTGTGGACTGCGGACTGTGCATCAGCATCTGTCAAAAGCAGGTGTTCTCCTTCGATGAGAACTGGCAGCTCGTCGTTGATTCGGAGCGGTGTGTCCTCTGCGGCAGATGTGCGACCTACTGCCCGCAGCGTGCCTTAAGTATTCAGAAGTAATGATCCGCGAGAAGTTCGCGTACCGTGAAACGATTACTACGATTCTTGTCGACGATGCCTCCCACATCGAAGCCGCAAAGAAAGGTATGATCGCGGCACGAACCGGTCTTGAGGAGTATCTCCTGACCGATCCATTTTTTCAGATGAGTTACAGTCCGGTCTCTGCCCCTGCAGAAGCACCGGAATCGGTTCGGCAGATGACCGATGCCTCGTTCGAGGCGGATGTCGGCCCTATGGCGGCTGTCGCGGCGACGATCGGCTGGGCGGGCGTCAAATCGATGCAATATGCTGGGGCCGCCTTCGGGTTGATCGACAACGGCGGAGATATCGTGCTGTTTTCAGATCGTGATCTGCGGGTCGGGATCTATGCAGGCTCCGCTCCCTCATCAGGAAAATTCGCATTCATCATTCCACCGCAGAAAGAGATCCTCGGAATCTGCACCTCTTCTGCGACCGTCGGACCGTCTATCTCGTTTGGAACCGCAGACGTAGTGACCTGTTTTTCCCATGACCCTGCAAAGGCCGATGCCTGGGCCACGGGTCTTTGCAATATTCTCACGCCGGAAAACTTTGACGAGGTAATGAAAAAAGTTGAAGGGTCATCGGTCTTCGCCGTGTATGCGGTGATCGGCGACTGGATCGGCAGGTGGGGGAATCTGCCCAAGATCGTGCCGGCACATGTCAGCTATGATCTGATAACGAAAGGTTAGGCGGCCATCTCTTTTGCATACTTCACCGCTTCCCGGTATGATCCGGGACCGGAAAATGCTTTCAGGAACTTTTCTCCATCCCAAACCGCGATGAAAAACAGCGAACTTTTTTTTATCGAATCCGAAGATGATCTCGGCGAGCTACACATTGGCAATTTTGATCCCGCGCAGGATCAGTGAAGAGGGCTGAAGCAGCAGGCGCTCATAAATCTCGATCTCCGGTTCCTCCTCGAAGGCATAGATGTATGTCTGCAGGGCATTGGTCAGATTCGATGTGCAGAGTCGTACCGCCGTCTCTTTTGGGAGCTGGCGAAGGAGTTCGGCGAGTCTGAAGTCATCGTCCCCCGATGCTTCATAAAGTTCATCGGCAAGTGATTCAATATCCGAGGTAGAGGTATATGCCATTACGTTGTACTTTTCTGTTGCATGAATCAATAAAGTATAATGTCTATCTCTTCCTAATTGTTAGGACATGAGAAATGAGGACGTGGACTGGACACTGTTTCATCTGATCCCGGAGAATGAAACGCGGACGATCGCCGAACTTGCGGAACAGTCCGAATTCTCTGATGATGAAATCAGGGCTTCCCTTGCACGCCTCCAGAAAGCCTGTCTTATCCATGTTAAAGGCGAGGTCATCTGTGCTCTCTCGATCACCGATATATTGATGATGAACGAAATCCAGCACGCATCCTCCGACATCTACATTGAAGACGGCATCATCAAGGTACTAAAATGAATCTCAAACTCGAATCCTATATCCTCAGAATAGGACACCGTCCCGAAAGGGATCAGCGTGTCACCACCCATGTCGGTTTAAGCTCGCGTGCTCTTGGAGCGAGCGGGATGTATCTGGCGGCCGACGATGCAAAGGTCGCCGACAGTATAACCGATGTCGCGACCCGGTTCGGCGGAACCTTCTTCTGCGAAAACAATGTCAAATGGAAATCCTGCATCAACCAGTTCAAAAAGAGCGGCGGAAAAGTCGTCCACCTGACGATGTACGGTCTCCGGCTTCAGGACGTCATCGCCGATATCAGAAAAGAAGAGAAGGTCCTGATCGTTGTAGGTGCGGAAAAAGTCCCGGGAGATCTGTATGAACTTGCTGACTACAATGTTGCCGTCGCAAATCAGCCCCACTCCGAGATCTCCGCTCTTGCCCTTTGTCTGGATCATCTCTATGAAGGAAAAGAGCTTGACCTCGCATTTCCCGACGCGGAGCTTGAAGTGCTGCCGACGAAAATCGGAAAAACCACAATCAAACACGAACACGACCAAGAAACATTATGAAGAGTGTTCTCGTCGCCGGATATACGACCCGCCATGTTGCCGCCTCGGCGGCCAGGGCAGGGTATGATGTATACGCTGTCGATCATTTCTGCGATCAGGATCTGATCTGGTACACAAAAGACCATCTCGCCTTCGATGAACTGGATGAACTGCCGTTTGCCGTAGAAGAGATGCTGGAGACGTATGATATCGACCATGTCGTTACCACATCCGGCGCTGAACTTCTCGATATTGAGAAACGGCTTGGAACTCCCGCACATATCGCAGAACGATTCATGGACAAGGGAAAAACCCAGGACTTTTTTGAGGATATCGGCGTTCCGGTCCCCCGCAGACTTGGTCTGGGCGAGTATCCGGCAATGATGAAGACCTTATCTGGAGCCGGCGGGTGGAGGAATGCCTGTGTTCACTCCGATGCCGAACGCGAAGCCTGGGAAGAGTTTGCAGGGTATGCTCCATGCATGGCTCAGCAGCCGATCGACGGCCAGCCGGCAAGCGTTTCGTGCCTTGGGACCGGAGATGCGGCCCTTGCTCTCTGTGCAAACGAGCAGATCCTTAGGGGCGGCGACTCCTGCACCTATGCGTTTTCCGGTTCGCTGACCCCGTGCAGACACCCGCTTGCAGACCGAATGATGGAGCTTGCGGAGAAGATCATCGCCGCAAGCGGCTGTGTGGGCTCGGTTGGGGTGGACTTTGTTTTGACCGATGACGAGGCCTATGCAATCGAAATAAATCCGCGGTTTCAGGGAACGGTCGAGACGGTCGAGACCGCTCTCGGGATAAATCTGTTTTCCCTGCACCGTGATGCCTGCATGGGAATCCTGCCGGAAAAACGCCCCGAACCGGTGTGTTTCGGCGTTCGAAGAATCCTTGCTGCGCCTCGTCCCATCACGATCCAAAAAGAAATGTCCGCTCTGTGCAGCACGATCACCGACATTCCGCACTCTGGCACATCCTTTGAAGAAGGAGAAGTTATGTTTTCCGTAACCGGGTCGGGTACCACCCGCGATGGGGCCTTCTCCTCGCTGGATAAACATATTAGGGATGCCATACAATTTATTAAGGAATGACGGTCATCATAGAAGAGCAACTCGGAAATCCGGCAATCTATCAATATCTGCTCAAACTGGTCGGGGAAGATGGGTTGGAACTCCTTCGCCGCTGGTCTGATATATCCTATGCACGCAGATGGGTGGAGGAAAAGCTGAGCAGTGAAGATCTCAAGGCAGCCGATAAGGCACGGTTCCTTGCCGAATCCAAACGTTCTGACGAGGAACTCATCGAAGCGGAACGCAGTGACGAGGAGATCGCCGAAATAACAGGGATCAATCTGAACTCGGTTCGTCACACGCTCTATAATTTATATGAACACCGTCTTGCGGAATACCGCAGGATCAAAAATAATGAGACCGGCTGGCTGACGTATCTGTGGCTTATGCGTATAGATCATATGAACATGGTTCTGCGCAACGAGATGGAGGTCGCAGAAGGAAAACTTGCGGGACGTCTGAGATACGATGAGGCAAACGACTTTTACCAGTGTAAAAACTGCGGTATTACGACGACCTTCAATAATGCCATGACGACCAACTTCTCCTGTCCTCAGTGCGGGAACATGCTGGTGCATTTCGACGACGAACTGATCATCACCGCCTTGAAAAAACGCCTCGCCAAGATGCAGACCGCACTTGATAATGCCTGAATATTCCCATACTCTTTTTTCCGCCGGTTGTGATGAGGGGGTTGTTTCCCACTGCAAAAAAGTTGCCGAGATCGCCGCACGCTATACCGGCGAGTCCGTTGATTCCGATCTGGTATATGCCGGCGCGATGCTGCATGACATTGGGAGATCGAAGACGCATTCAATCAAACATGCCACGAAAGGGGCGAAGATCTGCCGCCGTCTGGAACTTTCCGAAGATATCGTCAAAATCGTCGGGCGGCATACTGGCGCCGGTCTGACCGAGGATGAATCGGTGCTTCTGGGACTCGCCCCAGTTAATGTTGTGCCGGAGACGCTTGAAGAGAAGATCGTAGCACACGCAGACAATCTCGTGAGCGGGTTGCGCGAGGTAACGATCTATCAGCGCATGATGCAGATTGCCGATCTGCCTGCCCGTTCGAAACGAAAGATCTGGCGTCTTTCGATGGAAGTCGAACTGCTCACTGAATGAACTGTTCATATTCCCGTAATTGATATAATACAGTTCTGTATAATGTATATTCTGAGAATTTCTATCAACTCTTTTTTTTTAACTAGAATCATTATTTATGAAGGATTGAATACATCCCCACACCCTTTCATCCCCGCCCCAAAAAAAAGAAAATCACGATAAATCCCAATTATTCCTTGACGTTTTTTTTTAATTTACACCCTGTTTTGAATCGTTTTCACTTGATAGATATTATAACAAAATGCAGCCAGCATATTTTTCACTCGCACTCTTTGCAGCGTTGTTACCTTCACCAACCCTGCATGAAAGATATTTTTGATCACTGCATAGGGTCTCTCCCCCTTTGATCTCTTTCTACTTATTCGCATATTTCTCAGTTTATCTCGTATCCCAATGGGATGTCCTCTCGCCCCTCGTTTCATTGTGGCACTATATCCCTTGCATTTTGCTCCCTGATATCCCCGATCCCGATAGACCACTTCTCCTTTTTCTGACAGATCCACCTGACTGTCATGAACATTTTCCGTAGTGGTTTCAATACGTCGAATAAGATCATGCGTCGTATCCATGATGGTATGAAGTTTATAGCCATAGTGCATTTTGCCGTTCTTGGACATGATTTTTCCATCTTTATCCCGTCGTGTTTTTGCCTGCTCTCCTCGCGGCGTGTCTTTCTTACAATGACAGGGTTCAGCATACACAAACGTTGCATCCTGAATCATACCTTGTTCAATTTTGAGACCTTTCAGGTCAAGTTGTCGCTAAAACTCCTGCCAAACCAATGTGTCAACGCCTGATTCGGACATGCGCTCCCGAAATAACCAGATCGTTGAATTGTCGGGTATTTTGTCAGGACACCCAAGGAAATGCCAAAAGGAGAGACGATCGTAGATTTCACGTTCAACGGCGAGATCAGATAGATTATACCAGACTTCCAGAAGCTGAATCTTGAACATGAGAATTTCTAACAACCTGAGAATTTCTATCAACTCTTTTTTTTAACGAGAATCATTATTTATGAAGGATTGAATACATCCCCACACCCTCTCATCCCCCCCCCCAAAAAAAAGAAAATCACGATAAATCCCAATTATTCCTTGACGTTTTTTTTAATTTACACCCTGTTTTGAATCGTTTTCACTTGATAGATATTATAACAAAATGCAGCCAGCATATTTTTCACTCGCACTCTTTGCAGCGTTGTTACCTTCACCAACCCTGCATGAAAGATATTTTTGATCACTGCATAGGGTCTCTCCCCCTTTGATCTCTTTCTACTTATTCGCATATTTCTCAGTTTATCTCGTATCCCAATGGGATGTCCTCTCGCCCCTCGTTTCATTGTGGCACTATATCCCTTGCATTTTGCTCCCTGATATCCCCGATCCCGATAGACCACTTCTCCTTTTTTCTGACAGATCCACCTGACTGTCATGAACATTTGCCGTGGTGGTTTCAATGCGTCGAATAAGATCATGCGTCGTATCCATGATGGTATGCAGTTTATAGCCATAGTGCATTTTGCCGTTCTTGGACATGATTTTTCCATCTTTATCCCGTCGTGTTTTTGCCTGCTCTCCTCGCGGCGTGTCTTTCTTACAATGACCGGGTTCAGCATACACAAACGTTGCATCCTAAATCATACCTTGTTCAATTTTGAGACCTTTCAGGTCAAGTTGTCGCTGAAACTCCTGCCAAACCAATGTGTCAACGCCTGATTCGGACATGCGCTCCCGAAATAACCATATCGTTGAATTGTCGGGTATTTTGTCAGGACACCCAAGGAAATGCCAAAAGGAGAGACGATCGTAGATTTCACGTTCAAAGGCGAGATCAGATAGATTATACCAGACTTCCAGAAGCTGAATCTTGAACATGAGTATTACATCGACATTGGGGTGACCGCCTTTGCCGGATTTATTTGCATACATGGATTCAAGAAGAGGACGAAAAACATCCCAATCAAGTGTTTTACCAACATCGGAGAGACGGTCGCCAAGTTTTTCATAACGCTCGTGATATGCCTGGTTGAGACCAAAGCTGCTGAAAGTCCCCATACATACTACTCAACGTATGAAAAGAAAGTACTTTCTGTCGGAAAAAAGGTTGTTAGAAATTCTCTTATTTTTGTATGACCTACAGAATCATACGTGTCTGATGTTATCGTCATAGGGGGTGACCTGCCGGCTCGACCGCCGCACGAATCTGTGCCAAAGCTGGTCTATCTACCCGGGTTCTTGAGGAACATGCCTCTCTAGGGTATCCTGTCCAGTGTGCCGGTCTCCTTTCGAATAATGCCTTTGCCGAGTGCGAAGTGTCGGGCCGGTCCGTGTATAATACCGTCCGTGGAGCAAAAATTTGCGGCTCAGAGGGCCATTCCCTTTCTTTCGATGCAAAAACGACGAAGGCCTATGTTGTTGACAGAGGCAGACTCGATCACGAGATCGACGCTTCCGCGGCTGAGGCCGGCGCTGAATTTTCTCTCAAGACATGCGTCACAAAAATCAATCATGGAAAAAAAATCATTCATACTGCCGGCGGGGAAGAAATTCCCTATACTATTCTGATTGCAGCCGACGGCCCGCGGAGTGTTGCTGCCCGGAGCCTTGGGATCCCGCCGTCACCCTTTATTTATTCAGGGATTCAGGCTGAAGTTCCCTGGAACGGAGATCCTTCGCTTGTCGAACTTCATCCAAATGCCGCTCCCGAGTTTTTTGCCTGGGTCATCCCTCTGTCGGAGAAAAGAGCCCGCGTGGGTCTTTGCGGAATGAAAAATGTACCTGATCTTTTTGCAGCATTTCTCGCCCGGTTTCCAGGAAGCACCATCCACTCGGTAACGGGTACGATTCCAATGGGGATCCGGCGTAAAACGTTTGGGTCGGGCTGCATGCTTGTCGGCGATGCAGCGTGTTTTCCAAAACCGACATCCGGCGGCGGGGTCTATACAGGGATCCGCTCTGCCCGGTTTGCCGCCGAGACCGCAGTCATATCAGTGGAGACCGGAGACACAACGTATGCATTTCTTTCAGCATATGAAACACTCTGGCGCAGTGATTTCGGTCGTGAACTGGATATGGGTCTGAAAGCTCTCGAGTTCCGCCGGAATCTGGATCCCGGAGATATTGATGCGGCTATCGATGCAATGAATACTCCCGAGATACTTGATCTGATCGTTCGTTACGGGGATATGGACCGTCCTTCCGATCTGCTGAAGAGACTTATGATGAAGCCCTCTTTGTATGGAACATTCGGCAGAGTAGGAGTCAAAGGAGTTCTTAGATCGATTTTCGGGTAATCCATTTCGTGAATTCCCTATCTGAAGTTTAGCATCTCCGGCAGGCAGCGTTTGGCCTGTTTTTCTCCCGTCTTCCGTAATACCAATGCTACCATCTTTATGTCCTCAAAGCATACATAAATCATTACAATGCACCTCATTGAAACCCGGGACCTCTGTTATTCATACAGCACATCCAAAGAGCCGGTATTAAACAATATCAACTTCATTGCCGGAAGAAAACAGCGGATCGCGGTTCTCGGGCCAAACGGAGCCGGAAAGAGTACTCTTTTCCGTCATTTGAACGGCATTCTCAAGCCGAAATCGGGATCGGTTTTAATTCGGGGCGAGCCCATCACCAAAGCAAACATCCATGAGGTGTGGAAGTTTGTCGGTCTCGTTTTTCAAAATCCGGATGATCAGGTATTTTCAACAACTGTTGAACAGGACATCGCTTTTGGTCCCTGCAATCTCGGGCTTGACGAGGAAACGATTGCCCACCGCGTTGATTCAGTGGTCCATATGCTTGGTCTCGAAGATCTGCGCGGCAGGTCCCCCCACCACCTTTCCGGCGGCGAGAAAAAAAGGGTGGCCATTGCTGGAGTGCTTGCCATGGAACCCCAAGTTCTTATCCTTGATGAACCGACCGCCGGTCTGGACCCTCAGGGGGTCAAAGAGCTTTTCGGATTCCTGAATGCTCTGCCGGAAACATACGGATTCACGGTTATCTACTCCACGCATCAGGTTGAACTGGTCCCGGAGATGGCGGACTCGGTCTACGTCATGGAAAAGGGCGAGATCACCGGATACGGGACTCCGCAGGAGATATTCCTTCAGGACGATCTGCTGGCACGTGCCCACCTGGAACTCCCGGCTCTTCCAAAACTCATCCGGGCCCTTCAGGCACAGGGAGTCAACGTCGAATCGGCCTACACGTATCAGGATGCTGAAGATGCTTTCATGAAAGCATTTGGAAAGGAGCCTCTCCCCCGGGAAAAAAAGGAGATTCCTGTCCATTCTGATTTGGAACATATGAGTGACCACCAGCACATCCATCCTCATCCCCATTTTCACAAAGAATGACGCTCATTGATGAACTCTTTGATATCGAACACGAGGCGTACCGGAAAAGCCCGGTCCATTCAATGGACGGCAGGGTCAAACTCATCCTTTGTCTTTTGGGTTTATTGGTAACGATCATTCTGCCCTACGTCAGGATAGGCGATCAGATTATTCCCTGGCCCCAGCTCTTCGCTCTCCTCGTGATTTATATGCTCTTTTGGTGTCTCTACATCCTTTCGGGCGCCTCGATCAGATACTATCTTGTCCGGCTTGTACTCATCATGCCGTTTGGGTTGTTCTTCATCATTCTCCAGCCCTTCTTTGGAAACCCGTATTATGATCTCTATCATGTTCTCTTCTCATTCCCGCTGGGCGTGAATGTGTACTGGGAGTCGCTCATCTTCGGATGCTCGCTTTTTGCCAAATTCGTCATTTCCCTCTCGTTCATCATTCTTCTGTCCGCAACGACAACTATGCAGGAAATGCTTGAGGCAGCGTCCCGCCTCCATGTTCCAAGACTCTTCATCACGGTCATGAGTCTCACCGTCCGTTATATCTTCGTCTTCGCACTGATTTTCCAGAAGATTCAGTCGGCATTTGCCTGCAAATGTTTCACCTGGTCCGATCGTCATCTACCTCTAGCGTATCGGCTTCGCGTGATTGGTAATGCGGCAGGCTCCTTATTTATCCGTGCCATAGATCAGGGAGAACGAACCTACGTCTCGATGTGCTGCAGGGGATATGCGGCCGACTCTTCGATGCATTTTCCAAAGAAACCTCTGGCATTTGCCGAGTGGATTTTCCTCCTGTTCGGGATTGGGTATCTCTTTTTGTTTCCAACATTGGTGTATCTGATATTTTAATGCGTGTTGGATGTCACGCATTGGATTTCAAGGATTTTGCGGGCGATGCCCGGCGCGCATATGATTAACGTCCGTCAATGTCCGCGCTCTTGGTGCTCTCCTCTAAAAATCCTCATATACGGAGTTTTTTATCGAATTTACCGGATTTCAGTCGTTCCCTTTACAAAAGTATTTACAGTGAGAAATCAACAAGAAAAATAGGAAGTTCCACAGGATTGAGGCGACGTGGGTTAACTTACACCGGGAAGCCGGATAGGGGGTCTGACCAACCTCCGAATGCTGCAGTCATTGAGGTAAATGAGGTGCCGGGAAGACGGGAATCGTCTCGCCATGGAAATTTATTCAACGACAGGTAGCCAGACTATTTGCGTAATCACTCACTAAAAACCGAGGTGAAAACCAAATGCAGAACAAACCTATGGCAGGCAAAAAGGACGCAGCCCCGAAAGCAGCCCCAGCACGTGACGCACCTTCAAAGAAAGGAAACCGCAAGTAATGCGGTCTCTTTCCTGAAGGAAAAAATAGTTGAACATACCCTTATGTGAGGCGGGCACCCCGTTTCACATAAGCTCGCCTGCATTCAGAACTTACACTGTCTGCTCTTTTTTACAGTTTTACGGTACATGCGGTATTTTTGGAATCATTCCCGCTTTGCGTTGGCCAGCATAAGTTTGATCCGGTTTTCCTGATTGATCGTGGTTGCCCCAGGATCATAATCAATCGCGACAATATTTGAGTCCGGGAAATTCACTTTTAGTCTTCTCATCATGCCTTTCCCTACGACATGGTTTGGAAGACAGCCAAAAGGCTGAGTACAGACGATGTTTGGGGTTCCGGTGTGGATAAGTTCCAGCATTTCGGCGGTGAGGAGCCACCCCTCTCCCATTTTGTTTCCGTATCCGAGATATCCTTTGATGAGCTCCTGCAGATCGGCAAAGGTCCCCATGGCACGAAATGTTCCATCGTCTTTTATCACGCCGATCATGATCTTCTGGCAGCTCTCAATATACCGCTGGGCGACCCCGATTGCGAATTTTTTCAGCTTACTCCCGCCGTACAAATCCACATCCACAGAGCGGTTGTCGAATTTGAACAGCATGAAGTCGGTGATTCCGGGCACGATCACTTCCACACCTTCGCTGGTTAGGAAGTCTTCGAGATTGTTGTTTCCAAGCGGAGCATACTTGATATAGATCTCGCCGACGATTCCGACCCTGATCTTCTTTTCTGTACTTTTAGGGATCGCTGCAAAGTCGCGGGTTATCTTTTCCATATATCTTTTCATCTGCCCGCGGCTCATTCCTTTTCCGTGAACTAAAAGGTCTACAAGATCATCGGTCCATTTTGAGATCAGGGAATCGGTCGCTCCCTTCTCCAGCTCATAGGGCCTGCATTGATTGCCGAGATGGACCAGAAGATCCCCGTACATCATCCCGTAGATCATCCGGTGGCCGACCGAGACGGGGATCTTAAATCCCGGATTCTTTTCAAGACCCGACAGGTTGATCGAGATCACTGGAATATACTCTAAGCCCGCTTTCTTGAGCGCTTTTCTGAGCAGGTGGATGTAGTTCGAGGCCCGGCATCCCCCTCCGGTCTGGCTGATGAGAAGGGCCACTTTGTGGGGGTCGTATCTTCCGCTTTGGACCGCTTCGATCAGCTGACCGATGACGAGAAGCGCCGGATAACAGGTGTCGTTGTGTACATATTTCAGCCCGGTCTCTACGATCTCCCGGTTGGTAGATGTCAGAATCTCGATTCTGTATCCTTCGAGTTCGATGATCCGCTTCAAAAGATGGAACATCACCGGAAGCATCTGGGGCATGAGGATCGTGTATTCATGCTTCATCTCCTCGGTGAAGAGGAGCCGTCCGGTCTCGTCGTACACTAATTCAGCCATCTTACGTTCTCTCCCGGGCTTCGACCGCCGCGATCAGACTTCGCAGACGGATCTTCACAGCGCCGAGATTGGTGATTTCATCGATCTTGATCTGCGTATAGAGTTTGCCGCCTGATTCAAGTATGTCTCTGGTCTCGTCCGTTGTGATTGCGTCGATTCCACATCCGAACGAGACGAGCTGGATAAATTCCATATCAGGCTGGGTGCAGACGTATCTGGCGGCCGAGTAAAGTCTTGACTGATACGTCCACTGGTTCAGTACTTTTCTCGGCTCCTTTGTCACGAGATGGGATATCGAGTCCTCGCTGATAAGAATAAATCCATATGATACGGCAAGTTCGTCGATCCCATGACCGATCTCCGGGTCGATGTGATAGGGTCTTCCGGCCATTACAAGGATCTTTTTCCCATTCTCCCGTGCATATCTGATATATTCCTCGCCTTTTGCACGGATCTCAGATTTATATTCTTCATATGCCTTGTATGCTGCACTGGCGGCTTCCTTTGTCTCATGTGCAGGAATGCCGAACTCTCCTTTGAAGTAGACGGCGGCACGTTTGGCAAAATCTTTTGGTCTGTGCAGACCGAAGTAAGGATTCAGGAATCTGACTTTTTCAAGTTCGGAGATGTTTGCCGCAAGAAGTTCCGGATAGTAGGCGACGACAGGACAGTTGAAGTGATTGTCTCCCGCCCCCTCGTCGAAGTTGTAAGGCATGCAGGGGTAGAAGATCGTATCAATTCCTTCATCGATCAGGGAAATAACATGCCCGTGCATAAGTTTTGCCGGGTAGCAGACCGTATCCGAAGGAATAGTGTGTTGGCCGAGCCGGTAGATGCTGCGGGACGATTCGGGAGACAGAACCACTTCGAAACCGAGTCTTGTAAAGAATGCATGCCAGAAGGGGAGGTTCTCGAACATATTTAGTCCAAAGGGTATGCCGATCTTCCCGCGGGGTCCCGTAACGCCGGTCAGCGAACGCAGACGGTCATACTTCCATTTCGCCAGATTCGGAAGATCGTTTTTCTGTTTTCCAAGCGGCCGGCTGCATCTGTTTCCCGAGACGAACCGGCGTCCGTTATCGAAGGTGTTGATCGTCAGACTGCAGTGGTTTGTACAAAGTTTGCAGGTGATGGGTTTCGCCGTGTGGGTAAAATCCGCAAGCTGATCCAGGGTAAGGAGTCTCGGGTTTTCCGGTGCCGTATCCTTTGCGTACAGCGCGGCTCCGTATGCCCCCGATATCCCTGCGATGACCGGGAGGGTGACCTGACGCTTGAGTTCCTGTTCAAAACTTCGAAGGACCGCGTCATTATTGAATGTCCCTCCCTGAACGACGATGTGTTTTCCAAGATCGTCGGCACTTGCTGCGCGTATGACTTTGTAGACCGCATTTTTGACGATCGAGATGGAAAGTCCGGCAGAAATATCGGCGCCCGTCGCCCCGTCCCGCTGAGCCTGTTTGACCGACGAATTCATGAAAACCGTACATCTCGACCCAAGGTTCACCGGATGTTCGACGAACAGACCGAGTTTGGAAAACTCCCCGATCTCGTAGCCGAGAGCCCGGGCGAACGTTTCGATAAACGACCCGCATCCTGATGAACATGCCTCGTTTAAGAAGATACTGTCAACTGCCCCGTTTCGGATCTTGAAGCATTTCATATCCTGTCCGCCGATATCGATGATGAAATCCACGTCCGGGTTGAAGTGCTTGGCGGCCTGGTAATGGGCGATCGTTTCGACAAGACCGAGATCCAGGTTGAAGGCGTTTTTGATCAGCTCTTCTCCATAGCCCGTGACCGCGCTTCCCTTGATTTTGATTCTGTCTCCGGCAAGATCATAGATCTTTTTGAGTTCGGCGAGAACGATCCCGACCGGGTTGCCCTGATTCGAGCCGTAGTATGAGTAAAGAAGACCGCAGTTTTCATCGATCAAAACGAGTTTCGTTGTCGTACTTCCCGCATCAATCCCGAGCCAGGCGTCGCCGGTGTACGTGGATATGTCTGTTTTCGGCGGCGAGTTGCTGTTATGCCGTTTGCAGAACTCCTCATATTCTGCCGGAGAGGTGAAAAGAGGCGGCATGGTGTTCGTGTGGGTCGCGTCGTCCACGCTTTCCCGGATTCTTCTCAGAACGTCGCTGAATGGTATGGATTCGTATCCGTCCGTCGAGAGTGCCGCTCCAAGCGCCGCGAAACAGTCGCCGTTTTCCGGGAAGACAGCATGTTCATTGTCGAGGCCAAGCGTCTCGGTAAACCTTTTCCTGAGACCTTTGTAGTAATACAGCGGTCCGCCCAAAAACACGATCGTTTCTCCAAGGCTTCTGCCTTGGGTCAGCCCGGCGATCGTCTGGTCAACGACGGCCTGGTAGATTGATGCCGCCAGATCCTCTTTTCGCCCGCCCTGATTGAGGATCGGCTGGATGTCCGTCTTTGCAAAAACGCCGCAGCGTGATGCGATCGGATAGATTTTTTCGAAATTCTGCGAGAGTTCGTCGAGTACCTCGACACTCACGTTCAACAGGGTCGCCATCTGATCGATGAACGCTCCCGTCCCTCCGGCGCAGCTCCCGTTCATCCGTTCCTCAAGACTTCCCTTAAAAAAGATGATCTTTGCATCCTCTCCTCCGAGTTCTATCACGGAGTCTGCGTTGGGGATGTATTTTCTGACGGCTTTTGCAGTGGCGAAAACTTCCTGAATAAACGGCAGTTCGGCGGATTTTGCAACCCCGAGCCCTGCTGACCCAGTGATCAGGATACGAACCTCTCTTCCGTCAAGAATATCCGAAGCCCGATTAAGGATTTCTCCCGTCTTTTCCCTTACCTTCGAAAAGTGACGTTCATATGCCCGATAAAGAATATTGTCCGTTTCATCGATGACTACAACTTTGACGGTGGTCGAGCCGATGTCGATGCCTATTTTCAATATCGATGTATATTTGGGCTCCGTCATTTATGTAAGCAGTATTAGTCCGGCTTTTCAATATAGCTTGTGGGATATATCCTTGGGATAAACATCTCCAGACGGAACGTGGGATTAATACTATCAAGGGCCCAATAATAACTAATTCAGGTGAATATATGGCAGAAGAAACCGGGGCACTCCCATCCCGTAACGATTTTAGCACATGGTACAACGAAGTTATCCGCCGTGCGGATATTATGGACGTTAGATATCCCGTCAAAGGACTTTACGTCTGGTATCCGTTCGGATTTGCACTCCGCAATCACACATACACCCTCCTTAGAACGCTTCTAAATAGAGATCACGAGGAAACCCTCTTCCCTCTTCTCATCCCGGAAACCGAGTTCATGAAGGAGGCCGAGCACATCAAAGGATTCGAAGACGAAGTTTACTGGGTCACCCACGGCGGTCTTTCGCCGCTTGATGTGAAGCTCGCTCTGCGTCCAACCAGCGAGACGGCCATCTATCCGATGTACGCTCTGTGGGTACGTTCCCACGCGGATCTTCCTTTAAAACTCTATCAGGTCGTCAACACCTTCAGATATGAAACAAAACACACCCGCCCCCTGATCCGGCTGAGAGAGATCACCTCCTTCATGGAATCCCACACGGTTCACACCGACTGGGAGGATGCAAATAAGCAGGTCGAGTATGAGCTTGGTCTTGCCGCCGAGTTCTACCGTGACCTTGGTGTCCCAATCATCATCTCACGCCGCCCGGACTGGGATAAATTCCCGGGAGCCGATTTCACTATGGCGATCGACGCCGTCATGCCCGACGGCCGCACTCTCCAGATCGGTACCGTTCACCATCTCGGCGATCACTTCTCCACGACCTACAACATCACCTACGAGGATGTGAACGGCGAACAGAAACTTGCTTCGCAGACCTGCTTCGGCATTTCCGAGAGATGCATCGCCGCGATCATCGCGGTTCACGGTGACGACAAAGGCCTTGTCCTTCCGGCGACCGTCGCTCCCACACAGGTCGTTATCATCCCGATCATCGTTGGAAAACGCGGCGAAGAGATCATGGCCGCTGTGGAAAAACTCGAGAGCGAACTCAAAGCTGCCGGTCTCCGTGTGAAAACGGATGCACGCGATATGCGGCCGGGCGCCAAGTATTATCACTGGGAACTCCACGGCGTGCCTCTTCGGGTTGAACTCGGCCCGCGTGATCTTGATAACAACCAGCTCGTCTGTGCAAACAGACTTGGCGTCAAGACCACGATTCCACGGGAAAATGCCGCCGAATCCGTGAAGCGTCTGCTTGATGAGGCACACGATCAGATCCTCGCAAAAGCCGAAAATCATCTGAGCAGTCATCTGAAGACCGTTACGACGGTAGACGAGTGTAATCAGATGCTTGAAGAAAACATTGTCGTCGTACACTGGTGCGGAGAGAAGGCCTGCGCCGATAAGCTCGAGGAACTCACCAACTCGTCACTTCTTGGAACAGGTGTCCGCAGCAAATATGTTGTCGATGATGAAGGACCGTGCATCGTCTGCAGCAAACCGGGAAAAACCGCTCTCGTCGGCAGATCATACTAATCCCCCCACAAAATTAAAACAATCCATATAAAAACAGAGGATAATCATGCAAAACAATGATCAATATTCAAAAACACAAAATGATAAAGCCGCAGCCGGCATGCCGATAGAGGAGATGCATGAACTTGACCGGACCCTCGGCTTCAAAGAACGCCGCTATATTGAGGAGCTTCGGATCCTGACCAAAGCTACCGCAATCGACTGTATCATTGATGACCGGTTCGAGAGGATCATCTATGTTATCTGTCAGGGAGATATGGGGATCGCCATCGGGAAAGGCGGAGAAAACATCAAAAAGATGTCCCGTGTTCTTGGGAAACGGATCGAGATGGTCGAGTTCGATGAGGACCGCGAGGTTTTCATCGCAAATATGTTCAAACCGGCTGAAGTCGCTTCAGTTTCGTACGGCGGCCGGGACGAACCGGTGATGATCACCGTTCCTGAACGCGGAGACTTCGGTCTTGCTATCGGGAAAGGCGGCTCGACGATCGAAAAAGCCAGGATTCTGGTCCGAAGGTTTTATGGTAAAGAGGTTGGAGATATCCTCATACCGAGCAGAGGTAACGTATGACGGATGCAAAAGTATTCGATGAGTTATGGCAGGTCATCTGCGAAAGAGCGGCGTCTGAAAGTTCCGAGAAGTCGTATGTGCGTCATCTCCTTTTTCATGAAAAGGGTATTGATAAATCCCTTGAAAAAGTAGGGGAGGAGGCCGTTGAATTCATTCTCGCCGCAAAGAACGGTGTTTCTGAAAAAACAGTGGGAGAAGCAGCGGATCTCATATTTCATCTGATGGTCGCTTTAAAAGCGGCTGATGTGGACTTTGATCTCGTGGAAGAGGAGCTCGCAGTTCGTCGCGCCGGGATGCATCTTCACGATTAATCCGGAGAATCTGAGGGTTCTGCGCCGACTCAGACGTAACCCCTATTAACCCGAACCGCCACATAATATACATGAAACTCTTAGTCAGCCCAAGTTCAATAGACGAGGCAAAGTTCTGCCTCGATGCTGACATTATTGATGTGAAGCGCCCTGCTGAAGGGTCGCTTGGCGCTAATTTTCCGTGGGTGATCCGCGAAATTAAACGTATGGCCGGTTCAACTCCCGTTTCCGCAGCTATCGGCGATTACCGCCCGACTCCGGGAAATGCTTCCCTTGCTGCATACGGTGCTGCGTGCGCCGGAGCTGATTTTGTTAAGATCGGTTTGATGTTCAGTGATAAACAAGCTGCAAAAGAAGTTATTGAAGCAGTTGTTCGTGCCGTCAAAGAACCTTTCCCGGAAAAAACCGTTGTCATTGCCGGTTACTCGGATTATGAACGGCTTGGCTCCATCAGTCCGTTCGAAATTTCTCCGCTCGCAGCTGAATACGGCGCAGATTTCTCTATGATCGATACCGGCATGAAGGACGGTAAAAGCACATTCGAGTTCATGAACGAAGATTCTCTGACAGACTTCACCGATCTGAACCGATCTCTTGGTATCGGCACTGCTCTGGCCGGCTCCCTGAAGTTTGCGGATCTTCCGATCCTCAAAGAGATCGATCCGGAGATCATCGGTGTCCGCGGCATGGTTTGCGGCGGAGACAGAACAACCATGGTTCAGGAAGATCTCGTGAAAAAAGCGATTCAGATGGTTAGGTAAACAACATGTTTGGAGAAAAACTCAACATCCCTACAGCACTCACCTTCGATGATGTGCTGATTGAACCGACAGAATCCTGGATAGAGCCAAATGATGTAGATGTTCGATCCAGATTTTCTAAAAATATTTCCCTCTCCATACCCTTGGTGAGTGCGGCAATGGATACCGTAACCGAAGCGGAAATGGCAATTTCTATGGCACGTGCCGGAGGTATCGGCGTTCTGCACAGAAACTGTACTCCTGAAGAGGAGGTTGCGTTTGTCACCCGCGTTAAGTCCGCCGACAATGTCATTGAACGTGATGTCAGATACGTGACCCCGGACACGACCATTGCTCTTGTGGCAAATCTCATGGACCGCCACTCGATCGGCGGCGTGCCGGTCGTTGGTCCGCACGGCAAACTTCTCGGCATCGTTTCGCGCCGGGATGTCAGAGGCCTTGTTAACAAGACCGGGACGGAAACTGTCGAAACGATCATGACCAAAAAACCGATCTTAGTGAAAGACAACATCACCGCTGATGATGCCATCAATATGATGTACACCAAAAAGGTCGAGCGTCTCCCGGTTGTTGACGACAAAGGCAGGCTGACGGGCATCATCACCATGCAGGATCTGCTTGAAAAACAGCAGTATCCAAAAGCCAACCGCGATGCAAACGGAAAACTCCGTGTTGCTGCCGCAGTCGGACCGTTCGATATGGAGCGTGCATTAAAACTCGCAGAGGCGGGCGTCGATGCAATCGTTGTGGACTGTGCCCACGGTCATAATATGCATGTTGTCCAGGGAGTAAAAGCGATCAAAGGCGCCGTTTCATGTGATGTCGTCGCCGGAAATATCGCCACCTCGAAAGCTGCCGGCGAACTTGTAGAGTTCGTTGACGGCATCAAAGTCGGCATCGGCCCGGGTTCGATCTGTACAACCCGTATCGTGGCCGGTATCGGCGTTCCTCAGGTCTCCGCCATCGCGAATGTGTGCGATGTCGCAGACCCGTGCGGCGTCCCGGTCATCGCTGACGGCGGCGTCAAATACAGCGGCGATGTGGCCAAGGCAATCGTAGCCGGCGCTTCGTCAGTAATGATGGGCAGTATGTTTGCCGGAACCGATGAGGCTCCAGGTAAAACGATCATCGTCAAAGGCCGGAGATACAAACAGTACCGCGGCATGGGCTCGCTTGGCGTCATGACCTCTGGAAATTCAAGTGACCGCTACTTCCAGAAGAAAGGTATCGGATCAACCAAGTATGTTCCGGAAGGCGTCGAAGGTGCCACTCCGTATGTCGGTTCCGTGACCGATGTCATCTATCAGACGATCGGCGGTCTCAAATCGGCGATGGGATATTCCGGAAGCAAGGATATCGAGACTATGCGGACGAATGCCAGGTTCGTCAGAATTACCACCGCGGGACTTAAAGAGTCCCATCCGCATGATATCCTGATCACCGACGAAGCACCGAACTACCGTAACAATCTCTGAATTGTTACTTCTGTTTTTATTCTTAAATTAATAGGACTTACGCGGTGTTGTGATCTTAACCGAGATAAACTGACGTACGTATGAGATGCACTTCGATTTCGTGTACGGCATATGTGTAGACAAAAGAGAAAAAACAACCGCGAATCTCCGCGAATTAACGCGAATCGCATTTTCCTTGCGCCGCCGTGCTCTGCTCCGGCTGATCGCCTACGCAGGAATCGCACGCCGTCTGGAAAAATGCTGGGGAAAAACCGGCGT
Source organism: Methanocorpusculum sp. (assembly GCA_965228205.1). GTDB lineage: Archaea > Halobacteriota > Methanomicrobia > Methanomicrobiales > Methanocorpusculaceae > Methanocorpusculum. Next base: position 297,064 of record OZ245799.1, read on the forward strand.
GCCGGTTTTTCTCTCCGAAACTTCTCTTTGTGTGTAATCAAAAAAATAATGAAACAACAGAAAAACCCGCACGCGGGTTTTTCCGATAGCATTTTTCAAGTGAGGGTGCGATTCCTGCGTAGGCGATCAGCCGAAGCAGAGCTCCCGAACGTAAGGAAAATGCGATTCGCGTTAATTCGCGGAGATTCGCGGTTGGTTTATCTAATGTGTCCACACCCAGTCATCCCCTTCCCGAATCGGACAAACACCGCGTAAGTCCTACCTAAATTAAAAAAGAAAAAAAATCTCTTAGCCGTTTTTTCTGACAAGGTATATTTCATATGCCATCATCAGTGCCAGGACGGCGAGGGAAATGACCAGAAATCCCTGTGCAACGTTATGAACCAGCGGCATCCATGACACGCCCTCCGCCATTGGACCTGCTGCCGCTTTGACTGCAAACAGCTCTGCCGTATCGCTGGTTTGAATGGGATATCCTGCCTTGACGGTTAACTGGTTCAGCATTTGAGGAATGGCAACAACGAGGGAACAGCCAATCGCGATTACGCCGGCCATTGTGCCGTATCTCTCCGCGATTCCTTTCAAATCGATGGTCTTTCGCGGTGCAAACACAACGACCTGATCTTTGACCGCATAGATTTTCATCTCGCGCCCCTTCTCGCTCCACCGGGTGTTGGAGATTTCGACCAAGCCCGCTGAAAGCATATTTTCCAGATGATATTTTACTGTGGTAAGGGGAAGTCCGGTCCGCTCGGCAAGAGCCGTGGCACTCTGCGGATTTCCTGTGAGTGCGTTGAATAAATCCGCAGATGTGGGAGAAGACATCGCCTTGGCAACTTTTTGTGCCTCAAGGGAACCATGTTCCAGCACAACAACATTCTCTTCCTGCATGATATGTACTCTACTTGTATGGATGCGAGTGGATATAACCCTCTCCTAAACTGCGAAAAAAGTGGTAGTTATGCGTTCAATTCTGCACGAATGAACGACTCGGCTTTGGAAAGCGCCTTGCCGACTGCTGACGGATCCGCTCCGGCTCCCTGAGCGAGATTTTCCTTACCTCCGCCTTTGCCGCCGAGTTCTGCGCAAACCTCACTGACCAGTTTTCCTGCGTGGATCTTCCCAGTCCCTGACGAGGCAACGACGCCAAGCCCGTCTGCGGTCGTGATCAAAACCGTCACGCCGCCCCGTTCGGCAATCTTTCCTGCAACCGTCACAAGCTCCTTTCTGGAGACGTCGATCTGCTTGATGACGACCTCGACTCCGCCGATGTCGATGCCTTCGATCCGTGAAAGTTCAAGTTCCGCGATCTTTGCCCGGAGCTTTTCGATCTCTTTGCGCTGATCCTTCCACTCGGTGAAGAACCGGTCGACCGATCCCGGGAGATTTTCCATCTGCACGGACAGGGTATCTGCGGATGTATTCAGCAGGCTCTGGATATGCTGCATCGCATCAAGCGCCGCAAATCCTGCCGCGAACTCGATACGCTCGACTCCGTCCTGAATATGCTCCAGTTTCAGGATCTTGATCGGACCGATCTCGCCGGTAGACTGACAGTGTGTTCCGGCGCATGCCTGAACCTCGGCCCCCATCTGGACAACGCGGATGTCTTTTCCCGGCGGGACACCACCCTGATACAGGGCAAACCCGAACTTCTGTTCCGCCTTTACCCTGTTCTCGGTCTTGATCATCGTCGGGAGATTTTCCATCACCAGACTGTTTGCGATCGTCTCCATCTGTTTCAGTTCCTCGGGCGTGATGTGGGTGTAGTGGCGGATATCCAGCCGTGCGACATCGGTCGAGAGCTGAGATCCGGCCTGATGGACATGCGGACCAAGAACCTCTTTTGCAGCGCGGAGAACCATGTGGGTTGCCGAGTGATGACGCATAAGCGCCCACCGGCGGTCCTCATCCAGAACTCCTTTCACTCTGTCGCCGCGCTTCAGAGTGTTTTCCCGAACCTTATGGAGGATGACGTTTTCCCACTTTACGACTTCGTCAACACGGACCATCGTTGATTTCGTCACAAGCATACCGGTATCGGAAGGCTGTCCTCCTCCCCCGGGGTAGAACAGAGTGGCGTCAAGAACAACATAGTTGTCGAAGATATCCAGCACCGTCGCATCGAACTCCATATCGGCTGGTCGTTCATAGAAACTCTTGCGTGTCTCCGGGATCTTGGTGATACGTTCTGCGTATTTCGCTAAGGGTGAGACCGGCTTTTCCGTCTCGTTCTCGGAGTGCATGTCCGCGATCTGCGAATCGAAATCGTCGGGGATCTCGAACTCGGCGCCGGTGTCTTTCAGGATCTTTCCCATCAGATCGACCGGAATGCCGTGTGAGTCGTAGAGCGTGATCAGCTCAGCAAGCGGGACCGGTTCGTTCTTCTTGACATAGGTCTGGCCTACCCGCTGGACAGTTCTGGTTCCGCGTTCGATGGTTGTATCGTACTTCTCGACCTCACGGTTAATGATGTGTCTGACGATCTCCTCATCCTGCTCGAAGTTGGCAAGACCGATCGTCTTCATCTGACTGACCACAAGATCGCCGAGGTCGTCGTCCATATTGAGGTCCTGCATCATTCTGATACTGCGTCTCAGAACGAGACGGGCGAGGTATCCTTCACGGACATTGGACGGAACGATCAGATCGCCGAGCATATAGGCAAGGCATCTGGTGTGGTCGCAGAGAGCATACACGGTCTCCATCGGGACGATGATCTCTTCGAGTTTCGCAACCGAGATGTTGGTCGCGTCGGCCACCTGCTGTCTGAGGTCGCGGATCTTTTCGCCGCGGATATCCATGAGGCCGGCAAACTTGGCGTTCAGTCCTAAGATGCGTTCGACTTCGGGGTTTTCCAGACGGTCCTCCATTCCTGCCGAGGTGAGGATACGCGGGATCATCTCCGGGAAGACCGCGTCGTAGGCGGTCGGCGTGCCGCAGGATGCCCAGGTGAACCGTTCCAGGCCGTATCCTGTATCGACGATTCTCAGAGGCATCTCGTAGTAGTCTTTGCCGTCGATACTGACCGGAGGTTTGCCTGAGTTCTTCCGGGAAAGGTTCATGAAAACGAGTGTGGCTACTTCGAGGCCACCCATTAAGACCTCTACACTTGCTCCGGCATTTCCTCCGCCGAACCACGGGTTTTCTTTGTGGGTGAGATCGAATATGTTGCCCCCGAGAGATTCGACAAATCCGCTGCAGAGTTCAAGACAGCGGTCCTTCCAGTAGATCGGTTTCTCGTCGGTGTTGAAGGCATGGTGTGCCATCATCTCAAAACAGGTGAAGTGTCTGCCGGATCTGCCGACGTTGTCAAGATCGTTCAGCCTGATACAGGGCTGTGAGATCGTCAGAGGGTTTGCCGGCGGCGGGCATACGCCGCTCGTTACGAACGGCTGGAAGTCTGCGATGGATGCAATGGTAAGATAGATGTCGTCACGCCATCTTGCGGCTACCGGGTATCTGTTGATCCTCGTGTGGCCGTGTCTCTCGAAGAAGGAGAGATACGCCTCCCGCATTTCCGTAAGGCTGTGTTTTTTGAAAATAGGATTTCCAATAAACTGATATGGTTCACACGGTGCATCCCCGCAGATTTCCCGGTTTGGGTCAAGGGTCCAGAATGCACTGCCGCATTTTTTACAGATTTTGCGAATGAATCCGTTTTCTTTGAAGTATTCAAGCTGATATTCGTTTTCTAGCATGGGTAAACCTCCGGTAGATACAATGTATATTTGTAGGATTGTTGCAGTTAAATGAGTTTGCGTTGGATTTTCGGGTCAGGAGATGTACGGGATTTGCAGAGAACAGTAAACCGGATGTTTGCGGTCTCGGTAATCACCTGGATTACGGTCAATATCCAAGAGATGCCAGATACTCCAGACTGGGCTTGACATCCTCGAGTTTGAGGACTTCAAGGATAAGCGTCGCATCTCCGATTGCCGGAAGGATTTTTGCAAAATCCACGATCCCCGTTCCGCACGCGGCATGTTCATCGCAAATTCCCTTATTGTCGTGGAGATGAAAATGATCCGGTTTTTCCTGGAGAAATGCATCACGCGTCCCGGTAAGATTTGCATGCCCCACATCCAGCGTCAGCCCGAGTCCCGCCGCACGAATTATCCAGACAAGCTTTGGGCTCTGAAAAAAACAGCAGTCCATGGAACCGAGATTTTCCATAACGAACCTGACGGAGAACTCCTCCTGAAGAACGCCAAGCTCCTGAATTGATCTGTAAAGGGCGGAGACTGAAGCCTCCCTGCCCGTTTGGTCAAGACAGAATCCTGGATGGATCACCAGTTTTTCCGCGCCCACCAAGTCTGCTATCTCGGCAGTCTCTCTGAGAACATTGATACTCGCTCTGCGGATCGGTTCAAACGACTCTGCGATGTTTCCGTCGGCAGTCGGTGCATGAATCGTGTAGCGCAGATCAAATCTGTCCAGAACGGATGCGTGCCGAAAAAGGGAATGATTCGCATCGCACTGGATCTCCACGAGATTTGTGAACGGTTCCAGTGCGGCCAGGGCGCGTTCGAGCGGCAGATTCATTACGCAATTTGTGGAGATGCCTACTTCGTTCATGGATTTCCGGCGTACAGCATCTTCATAAGAATCGTGATGCCGGGTACAATCAATGCTCCGCTCTCGATCAGGGCCCTGCGGATGTGTGTCGCTTCGCCGTCCGTATAATCCTCCCCTTCTCCGATCAGATATATTGGTTTAGACACTCCGGCGAGAGCTTTCAGATTTGCCAGATTCCCGTATCCTACCGGCATGCCCGTGACCACGATCTTATCTGCCCTGACAAGCATCTGCTTCAGTTTTTGAACTGATGCGTCACTCACGGCGGCAAACGGCGGTTCAATAACCATTTCCAACCCGAGTTTAACTGCTGCAAGACAGTCCGAGTCGTTCGCCGCCAAAACGCCTGCGGAGACCGTGAAGCCGTGCAGACATAAGGTATGGAGAATCTCGGTTCCGGTTCCTCCCCCCGAGATCACATGGATATGGATGGAGACCGATGTCGGCTGCACGCCGTATTCCGGAATGAGATGCGGTTTTCCGGTAAGCGGATGGGTAGACACCATCATCCCGACAGAAAAACTCTCCCGAATTTTTTCCGGCGTCAGGACCTCCGCCGGCGTTCCGACTGCGAGAATTTTACCCTGCTTCATCAGCACGATCCGGTCACAGAAGTATGACCCCAGATTCAGATCGTGAAATACGCCGATGACGGTGATCTTCGGGGTCAGATCCCGTATAAGTTCCATGATCTCTATCTGATGATTGATGTCGAGATGGGATGTCGGTTCATCCAGAAGGAGGATCTTCGGCTGTTGGGTAAGGGTTCTCGCAATCAGGACACGCTGACGTTCTCCACCGGATATCTCGGTGATCAGCCGATCCACCAGATGAAACGTGTTTGTTGTTTTCATCGCTTCATCGGCGATCGCCAGATCTTTTCCCGACATGGGAGCGAGTTTCCCAATATGCGGATATCTTCCCATAAGAACGATCTCCCGTACGGTGAACGGAAATGCAACATCGGTCTCCTGACCGACGCACCCGATCGTTTTTGCGAGGGTGCGGGAATCGTATGACTCTGCATCCAGACCCTCGATAAAAACCGCACCATGATCAGGTTTTAAGATGCGGGAAATGGCGCGGAGAAAGGTGGTTTTCCCGCAACCGTTCGGTCCGAGAATGCCGATGAACCCTCCCTGATCGACGGCGAGAGAGAACTGTTCGATAACATGATGGTCACCGTATCTCACAGAAATATTGTCTGCAGAAATGGTTGGCGTCATACCCGAGTCCTCCGGCGGAGCAGGTAAATGAAGAACGGAGCTCCGAGAAATGCGGTGACAATCCCCACAGGGATTTCGACGGGAAGCGTTCTCGCAAAGGTATCGGCCCATATGAGAAGAATGGATCCCGCCAGCACGGATGCCGGAAGAAGGATCCAGTGGTCAGGCCCGGTAAAGATCCGCATAATGTGGGGGATGATGAGTCCGACAAACCCGATGCACCCTGAGACTGAAACTGCGATGGCAGTGATAAATGTGGAGACCATGAGCAGGATCTTTTTGGTTTTCTCCGTGTTGACACCGAGATGGATCGCCTCTTCCTCCCCAAGAGCCATGACGTTCAGATCGCGTGAAAAGATGTAGAGAATGACTGCGGCCGCCGGAATTAAGAGCGCGAGTCCCACATCGTCCCAGTACATGTTCCAGAATCCGCCCATCATCCAGAACATGATCTGGTGAAGACTGTTTCCAGACATGTACATGATGAAGGAAAGCATGGCGGAAAGGAAAAGCGAAACGGCAATTCCCGACAATAACAGGGTCTCAACTGCCATCCGGCCGTTTCTTTGTGAAATTATATACACTGCGATAGTGGAGGCGGCAGCTCCGATAAAAGAAAAGAGCGGCATGAGTAATCCGCCGAGAAAAACAATAGCGCAGGCCGCTCCAAGAGCGCAGCCTGTCGATGTTCCGATGATAGATGGATCTGCCATCGGGTTTCTGAAAAGTCCCTGCATCGTGCACCCGGCGGCCGCAAGCCCCCCTCCTACTAAAAGGGCCCCGATTACCCGCGGAAGCCTGACTTCAAAAATCAGTTTCCGGATCATATCCGAATCAAAAGTGAGAAGGGACAACCCCGACACTCCAATACAGGTAGCGAGAACAATGCTAATCAGAAGAACGATGAGAAGCACAGGAAGGAGAAGAACGGGGTGACGAAGCATAATTCTGTGTATATTATTTGTGTTAAGTAAAATAAAGGAGTGTGATATGATGTCTGTTCACATTCTTCTGCAGACGAAGAGACCGCCGATAATTCCGGCAGTGATCAGGATCGCACCAAACCCGGGGGAAGCCGCGGTCGAGCCGGGTTCAGCATACTCTCCGAAGATCTCCGGATGAAGGATCTGGGCAAGCTGCTCTAAGGAGATCACGATCCTCGGCCCCCCTCTATCGAAGGTATCCGAATCCATGACATAGACGGCCTTATTCTTCACAGCTGTGATGCCGCTGAGCTGCGGTTCGGTCAGGAATGCTTTCTGGAGCGTGTTTTCGCCGGTAGTTCCCATCTTTGAACCTGAGTCTACCAGAATGATCTCCGGATAGGTCGTAAGCAGTTTTTCGAGCGTGATCACGCCCCAGCCTTTTACATCGGCAAAGGCATTTGTTCCGCCTGCAAGCGTGATCAGTTCGTTCTGAAAGGTATTCGAACCGGAAACCCAAAACGACTCGACACTCATCGCATGCATGACCGTTGGTTTTTCAGTGACCCCTTCAAGTTTATCTGTTATTGCCTGAATCCGGATCTTCATATCGGATATGATAGAATCTGCTTCGGCGGTTTTACCGGTGCAGGTTCCGATCATCCGGATCGCCTCATAGGTTCCCTCTACACTGTCGGATTGGATGACGATGACCTTGTATCCGAGCTGGCGGAGAGAATCAATATTTTCCTGTCCGTTTTTTGGGTTGGCAAAGATGATGTCCGGATTTGCGGCAACGATCTTTTCTATATTTACGGTGGAATATCCGCCGATTTTTTGTATGGCCAGCGCTTCTATCGGGTAATTACAGTATTCGGTGACACCCACGACCTTGTCTCCAAGTCCGAGAGCAAAAATAATTTCCGTGTTTGTCGGGGCGAGTGAGACGATCGTCTCGGGCTGAGTCTCTATTATTGATTCAAAGCCTGAGTCGTCGGTGATGGTTACCGGAGTCCATCCAAGGGCATGGCCGGAAAATACGGCAAGGGCCAGAAGGAAAACCAGAAGAAGTCGTACATGTTTCATAGTTGCATATAGTTTAGATTATATAAGTAAATAAATTATGAGTTGATCTCTCGCTACGGGTTATTATAGTTCATGTGTGAAAGAGTAAAAAAAAGATGGGTATGTATTTTCCGGACGGTTACTTCCCCTCGACGAACACTCTCAGGTCTATCTCGAAAGCGACCGCCTGATGTTCGAGTCCGAATCCGACGAGAACATCCGGATTGATCTCGCCAAAGACCCCGATCTTCTCTCCCGCGACATAGATGTCTCCCCGTCTTCCGGGAATGAACGCATCATCTGCAGAATCCCGCACCTCATATTCGATCGACATCATTCTGCAGAATGCATCCATCACGGCATATATCTCCGAGAAGTCCGCTGCCGTATGGATAGAAGCCGCTGCCATCTTTGGATAGGTGATCAGATTTTCCACAACATCGCCGCAGGCAAAGATCCGCTGCGGAAGTTCGCGGGACCGGTTGATCGAGAGCGACTCCATCAGAAGCGGCAGGATGTCGGTTCGAATAATCGTCTGATCTTCGCTGATCGGGTGAAGAACGTGCAGAGCTGCCGGGTTCTCCGGTCTGTGCATCAGACTGTAGGAGACATCCCCGCTTGTCAGCGTGAACGGCGTGTTCTCGATATACGAAAGTCCGACCATAATATTTCTGACGAGACTGTAGAGTTTCTGGACCGGGTGCGGTTTTCCGACAGTGAAACTCGGCGGCAGGCTCGTCTCGATCTTGTCGTATCCGTAGGCGATTGCTGCATCTTCATACACATCATGATCGTGCATGATATCGGCCCGATAACAGGGGATCTCAACGGAAACGGTATCCTCATTGATCACTTCGGCGCCAAACCGCATCTTCATAAGAAGTTCGGTCATCTGCGGAGCAGTCATCGGGATGCCGGTCAGTTTACTGCATTCCGAGACGGAAACGGTCCGCTTTTCCGGACGAAGATCAGGTGAGACGACACCGTCTATCTCCACCGATTCGATCGAGGCCCCCATCTCGACAAATGCCGCACAAAGGATTTTCACTGCAACGCTCACGGCACGCGGTTCGATGCCGGTAACATCCAGAAGAATGTTGTGCGTATTCTCTGTAACTCTGGTCAGCTCGCCGTTGATGATCGGAGGGAAGGAACAGACCCTGCCCTTTGCATCAGTGATCAGCGGGAACCTTTCGAACTCTTCGACGATTTTTGCATAGGCTTTTCCTTTCGGATGCTCGGCAAGGATCTCTTCCATCGTCATCTCCCGATCATAGTCAAGGGGCACGAATTTTGTCTTGCGGTCAGCTGCGATATAAGAGAACGGTGCTTCGATCTTATCCAGATCATGTACGCCGATCGCAACCTTCTTGCGGCCGCGTCCGACTGCCCAGTGAAGAGATTCCTGAAGACCCATCAGGGATTCGATCATCGCATTATCCATGTGGACATTTCTAATGACTGCAGAACCAAGATACGGCCGGATGTTTGCTAGGTTAGGATCCACGCTGAAGGATATCCCCGAGGGCTTGACTTCGTAGGTCGGCAGTCCGGTCTCTATTCCCAGATATCCGCGGAGAGCACGGGCCGTACCTTCAGCACTGTACAGATCCGGACGATTCGGGAAGAACTGAACATCCGTCTGTTCCTCCTCCTCGCGTTCCACCTCGGATCCCATCATGGGGAGGTTGGCACGGATCGTTTCTATATCCGCACCCGTCAGGAGGGTCAGATATTCATTATTGAGTTTTACGATCGGCATTTTTAGCTCCTCCTTACCGGACTTGCGCGTATCCAGTCGATATCGCTTTTATACAGCTGGCGCAGGTCTTTGAGACCCATTCTCAGCATGGACACACGGGAAACCCCGAGTCCCCAGGCGAGGACCGGACAATCGATTCCCCAAGGTGCGGTGACTTCTTTTCGGAAGATACCTGCTCCTCCAAGCTCGACCCAGCCAAGCCCGTCGACCCAGACCTCTGGTTCGACCGACGGTTCGGTGTAGGGGAAGTATCCCGGACGGAACCTGACCTCTTCGAATCCCATTCTGCCGAAGAACTCCTTAAAAAATCCGAGCAGGTGACCAAAGTGCAGATCCTTGTCCATCACGATACCTTCCAGCTGTTCGAACTCCGGCAGATGGGTCGGGTCGATCGTCTCCCGGCGGTAGACACGGGAGATGGAAAATGCCTTCAGCGGCGGGTTCGGGTGCTCGGCGAGGTAATGGATCGAAAGCGAGGTGGAGTGGGTTCTCAGAACACATTTCTTTCCGACCTCCGGGCTCCACTCTCCGCCCCAGCCGGTCGAACCAGTGTCTCCGCCGAATTTGTGAATGTCCCTGATCTTCTCCCATCCGTTTGGAAGCGGCAGTTCCTCAGCCAAATGGAACGTGTCCTGCATCTCGCGTGCCGTGTGATCCTGCGGCTGATACAGGGAGTCGAAGTTCCAGAAGGAGTTCTGGACGATCGACCCGTGGAACTCGGTGAATCCCATCTCGAAGAGGAGATCGCGGATCTCATCCAGGATCTGCTGGTTCGGGTGGACCCGGCCGCCGTAGATCTTTTTCGGGAGTTTGTCGATACTGTATTTTCTGAGGGGAAGGCTCTTCCACTCGCCCGAGAGGATCTGTTCCCGGCTGAGGGTGGCAACCTCTTCTCTCAGATCAAGACCGTCTTTGGCGATTTTTTCTCCGTCTGGGGTCAACGCGATCTTCCAGGAGGTGTTTTCGACGACCTCCACCAGTCCGCGTTTTGCAAGTTCTTTGCAGGCATTTGTCCCAGGAACCGGGTTTTTCAGCGCCAGTTCATCCTCGCCGACGGTGATGTTTTCATTGACTGATACGATACCGTCTTTGATTGTGACCCAGTTCTTCTTTCTCAGCCAGCCGATCGCGATCTTGGAAAGCGGGTTTTTGGTCAGTTCGGCAAGCGGAACGGAGCCGTCTATGCTATTTAGGATCTGGCGTTCCGGCAGTCCCTCTTTCGCATATTTTTCTCCCTCTTCCGTGAGTTTTGCCTGCTCGGTAACTGTTTTTTCGAGGGTGACAAGACCCTTGTCCGCGCAGAGGTGGGCCCACTGAATCACCGATTCAAGCGCAGCGTCCATCTTTTCTGCGAGTATTTCCTCAGCCTTCGTCCCGGATCCAATCAGGGCTGCAAGAACCCTTTTTTCATTTATTGTGAGATCCATACGTTACCACTCCACCATGTGAGATACTTCGTCGCGTTTTTCTTTGAATTCTTTGAGGAAGGTGAGAACACGTTCCAGTGTTTCCTTCTTGCAGGTTCCGCACATCAGCTCGCCCGCTTTACAGGCTTCGCACATCTTTGCGAGTTCCTTATCGTCTTCCTGCATATGGAATTTGTTGAGCTGATAGATCGAGCACTTCTCCGGTTCGCCGCCGAGTTGTTTCTGCTCTTCCAGCGTCTGTCTGCCGCCGGTAAGAGCGCCCATGATCTTTTTCTTCGCATCCTTTTCCGTGTCGTCGAACCAGACAAGACTTTCCGGGACCGATGACGACATCTTTCCGCCCTGCAGGCCCTGCAGGAAACTGTGATAGGTTGAGGACGGCAGCATGAAACCAAAGCCGCCGAACTCCTGCTCGACGGACCTGACGATTTCATCGACCGCGGGCGCCGTGTATCCAGCCGGAAGATCGATGTGTCCTTCGTATTTTTTCGCACCTTTGAAGCGTTTTGCGACCGCATCGATTGCTTCCGGCGTTGCTTTTTTCACCCGGATGCTGATGTGGGATCCCCGGTCTTCAACAAGGAACATCCGCAGGGCTTTGGTGACATCGCGTGTCAGTCTGATATGCGGATCCTGATCGATTCCAACCGGAACGATCGTTGGGGTGGCTCCGCCCACCAGCTGCGGGTAGAGGATATCTCCCACCTGCATGGCAACGCTCATTGCATGTGCTAACTCTGTTTCCGGCCCGAATCCGTATATTGCCGAGAGTTCGGAGAAGTTTATTTTTGTCGCCGCTTCGAATGCCAGATCTTTGAGGAGATTATTTTTCCGCTGGGAGTAGATTTCTCCTTTAAATCCGAGAGCATAGAGGCATTCCATATATTCGCGGGCGTATGTATCGCAGACGTCCCAGGAGAGGTCTCGAACGGCGTGGGCTTCCCTGTCCGCCATCGAAATGAATCCGCGTCCGCCCTGATTGATATGCCAGACGACCTCTTTCATCACCATCAGGTGTCCGAAGTGGGGATGTCCCGAGGGCATGAATCCGGTCAGGACATGGAAGGGTTTTTTCATTCGTATTGCTTCGGATATCGCCTCGTAGCCGCGGTGTCCGGCAACGATGTCTCTTCTGATGAAGACAGGCTGATCTTCCAGAAGTTGTTTCTGGGCAGCAAACGATTCGATCCCGAACTCTTCAAAGAGCCTGTTGATATCGACTTTCGGTGTGCTTGACCAGGGGTTTATTTGTTCTGCCATATTTTTCACATCACATTTTCATTCTGGCGAATTCGACTTCGGTGATCTCTGTTCCGGAGATGGAGGCAAAAAGCATCTTTTTCCTGACGCTGTGAGCCAGACGCACAGATCTGGATATTGCACTCATAGACATGAGTGTTCCAAAAGGCACGGCATGTGCCAGCATCTCGGAGTGTTTGCCGCTTTGTGTGTACACGCGGAAGTGGTGACCGTATTTGTATCCGGATCTTGGGAAAAATCCGAGATCTTTCAGATACCGGTACAGGATGAGTTTTTCCATGAACTCAGCGTCGGCTGATGCGGCGAGACTGATGTATTCTTCCGCGGTCATGAATGGTTCCGTTTCAAGATGTCCGCTTTCCAAAAGCCACGCGGTTTCGAGATGTGAGAGGAACAGTCTGACCCCGTCCAGCATCGTTCCAAGCCAGAGATTTTTCAGCGTCTCGGTGATGCCGTTTCCTTCTTCCGTCACATACGAGGGGATACCGGCGATCTTTGCATGGACCCCTGTTGGGAGGTAGGATTGTTCAATGGGTTTGGGCGTACCGATTCTTACCTCGTAATATGTGAGTTCATGTTCGTCGTCCAGCACGGCCAAAACAAACTGTTTGCGCATGTTTGCCGATTCTGCTGCATCTTTGATGACTGCGGCGAGATCGACCATGTCTCTTTCAGAGAGGACGCGCATAAGATACCGGGACTGACCTTTTCCGGGTCGAAGGCCGCGTGGGAAGACGCGGAAGTCCTGCGGACCGGTGGTCACGACATACCCGCGTTCCCTGATGTCTCTGTATACAACGAAGTTTCGTAAAAAGCCGGGTTTTTTCGCGCATTCTGCCAGGAGTTGATCAAAGGAGAGTCCGGGGATCTCGATTTTACCCCGTGCCATCAGATAGAGGGCTTCTTTGGGGTCGAGACGGAGGACTCCTGATTTGTCCGGCCGTCCGTAGCCGCTCTGCTCGTACAGGGAGAGAGCTTCGGATGAGGCGATTACCTGGGTTCCGTCGAATTCTGCTTTCACGCGTAGTTAAGGTTTGTTCTCTATTATCATTAATGAAGGGGGTGTAATGCAGGGACAACGACAAAAGATACTAACAAGGAAAGTGAAATATACTCTTATGTCCCGACGAATAAATGCGGTTCTCCTACTCCTTCTTGCTGCAGTTCTTTTCTGCGGCGCAGGTCAGGCGGCGGTCACCGAAACTCTGAATGAGACCTATCATATCGGAGATTACTACACGGATATCCTGTCCGTTTCAGCAGCAAACAACGGAGGATATTATCTCGGCATTCTCCACGATGGAACCCTATCCCTGGTAAAATCCGATGCAAAAGGAAATGCAATCTGGTCAACCAACGTCACCGGCTCCGAGTTCCGTTCGATAACAACGTTATCAGACGGCGGCTGCGTGTACGTGACCTCGCTCGATACCGACACCTATCTCTGCCGTGCGGACCAGACGGGTAAGATCATCTATGAACTTCCTCTGCCCGGAATCGGCGCAGGTGTTCAGCCGGTTGTGATCAATGGCAATACGATCAAATTTGCCGGCTGGTTCTGGGAAACCGACACCGGATTCACTCAGAGTTTCCTGTTTAGTGATGGTACTCCCGCAAATGATCAGCTCTCCCTTCCGGAAGGCAGGATCCCCGTTTCAATGATGAAGAATGATGACGGGACCTTTGTTCTGGTCGGCGGGGCAACTTCCAATACCTCGTCCACCAGCGATGAAGCCTGGATCATGAAGATAAAAGACGGCGGAACGGTCGTCTGGAACACGGTTATCAAAACCGACAGCCTGCAGACCGAATATTACGGTCCCGGAAGTACTGCATATGCCCTTTGCGAGGGAGAAGACGAGGGATACTTCGTTGCCGGCACCACCTCTCCGTATAATCTCTCCACTGCTTTTGGTATCATCTGGGCCTCGATGATCTCATCCGACGGAACGGTTACATGGGAGAAGGAACTGCGCGGATCGGTTCCGTACGGCGCTACAAAACTCGGTGACAATTACCTGATCGCCGGCACCGGCTGGACCGCCCCTCTCTGGATGACCCTTACACCGGCTGGAGCCTTGCTTCAGGTTGTTTATCCTGAAGTGACTGGTCAGTTCAACTCGGTCGCTCAGGTTTCATCCGGCAGCGTTGTTATGTCCGGCTGGAGTTTCCTTACCGGATCGCCCGACGGATATTTGGTCGAGATCACCGATGATTCGGTACCTGCGGAAAGCCCGGTTCCGATCGCAGGAATCATTCTTGGTCTCTCAGTTTCTGGAATCGCTGCTTTCATCGGCTCGCGCCGTCGGTAAAACTGCAGAATGATCATTGACGGGGTTGTAAAGCCCCGTTAACAATCTATTTTTCCTAGGAGTTACGCGGTGTTGGTGTGGGGTCCACTTCAGGGAGGGGATGTCTGGGTGTGGACACATGAGAAATCCTACCGCGAATAATCGCGAATCGCATTTTTCTTGTTCCGCCCTCTTGACCTTCGGTCGCGTCCCTATGCTACGCCTGATCGGCTCCGCGTGGCCGGAACGCCAACGTGGAAAATGCTGGAAAACCCGCGACGCGGGTTTTCCAGCATTTTTCGTTCCGCCGTCCCGGCCACGCGGAGCCGATCAGGCGTAGCATAGGGACGCAGCCGAGGAGTGAAACGAAGAGGGCAATAAGACAGCGTAAGGAAAATGCGATTCGCGTTTATTCGCGATGAGATTTCTCATGATTCTACACTTATGTTATACAAGAAATCGAAGTACATCTCATAAGGACGTCAGTTTTATGATTGGGAGCACACCGCGTAACTCCTATCTAAAGATTCATTCAAACAGAAAAAGATCGCGTCACAAAAAAAGTATCTTACCGCTGAGGGGTTTACAGATATTCCTTTCTGATGATGTTCATACAGCAGCAGTCATGCCCTTCGGTCATACACTGGGTCTCCTCCACATTGACTTTCTCATTATAGTATGCGGAAAATATCGCTTTGAGCATCCCGCAGGAGATCGCACAGCTTTTTCCGGAATCGGACGGCATGATCATACATTCATAACAGTGATAAACTTCGATATGCAGCGGATCGGTGGACCGGATCTTCACCTCGCCAAACCCGTAATGTTTCCAGAACTCGGTGATGTTTGCCAGTGTTTTGTCCAGAGTGTCGGCCACGAGATACACGGCAACCGACTGTCCCAGGATCTCTCCTCCGCGCATGATGACCGGGTTGATATTGATCCCGGCCTCGCTGAGGGCTACTTTAATGATATGCGGGATGATTTCTTTATAATCGATTTTATCGTATTTTGCATATGCCTGTCTGATGAGTTCACGAAAATCCGAGGTCCCTGTCTGCACGCTTGGCGTGATACTGCCGATATGCAATGCGGTTATTTGGTAGGTCTTTTTTCTGGCGTCCCGGGGGTCGGGGATCACCGAGATCAGACCTTTCATCTCGAGGGTGTTGACGTATCCGGATATCGTGGATTTGGAAAGGCCCGTGTACTCCATAATTCTGGTAAAAGAGACCGGCCCCTCCTCTGATAAGAGGTAGAGGATCCTGTTTCGGATCGGACTGCGTACTGTGATCACAGTGCCTTTTTTTGAGTACATATTCAGGGGTTCTTTACTATCCGGTTCTGGCATGGACTGTCGCTTACTATATTGTTTAACCGCCCCATCTTAAGTAGATTGGGAATACGGCATCTTTTCAGTGAGAGAGCTTCGTAGCTCACTCATCACTGTACGGGATTTCCACCGTTGTCAGGTCATTTGGTGCAATAATTTCCCCGCTGAAATACTCTTTTGCATCTTTGATATGGTTTGCCGCAGTAATGTAGCGTGAACTGAAATGGACAAGTGCCAGAATTTTCGGTTTCACAAGAGCGGCCACCTGTCCCGCTTCACATGCGGTCGAATGCCAGGCCTCTTTTGCAAGTTCGCTCCCTTCCTCTTCATCGAAGGTCGCTTCATGGATCAGAAGATCCGCATTTGCTAAAAGCTCCGGCTGGTTTTTTACCGGCCGCGTATCTCCGGTGTACACAACTTTTCGTCCGCGCCGTCTCTCTCCCATCACCATCTCAGGGGTAATGGTCACCTCTTCATCACCCTGGAGAATGGTGACAGAGCTCCCTCTCTGGAGTTTGCCGAACATCGGTCCGGGTTTTACGCCCAAGGCAATCGCTCCTTCCCGGTCGAACCTGCCGGGGCGCATATCCTCCTCCAGCACGTAACCTATGCTTTCCATCCCATGGAAGGTTCTGAACGCGACAACCGAGTATCCGTCGAACATAATCACGTCTCCGTCGGACATCTCGACTGCCGAGAGCGGGAACGGGATTTTTGGAGTCAGTTGATGAATGATATTTACAAACCAGTCAACACCCCGCGGGCCGTAAAGCGTCAAGGGTTCGGTCCGCCCGTTGAATGCCATCGTTTCGATGAGCCCGAATAATCCCAGATAATGGTCGGCGTGCCAGTGGGTGATAAAAACGGCATTAACCGTAAACCCGGTTTTCAGCCGCATCATCTGCTGCTGGGCTCCCTCCCCGCAGTCAAAAAGCAGGGTGTCGGATCCGCGCCTGATCATTATGCAGGACGGATTTCGAAGCGGCGTTGGGAGAGACCCCGCGGTACCAAGAAAATGCACGAAGAGTGTTTCGCCTGCCATTTAGATCCACTTCCGTAAAAATTCGAGGCTTTTCTTTTCCTCTTTCGGGTTGCGTCCCTCGACGACGATGATTTTTCCTTTGTATTCCTTGACTATTCTCGGCATGATCTTATCCCAGTTTATGGTGCCCCCCCCAAGAGGGAGGTGTTCATCGTATTTTCCATGATTATCATGAATATGGAGATGGTGGGCCTTTGGCAGGATGATTTTACAGAATTCATCCAGATTGCCGGTTGTGTTTGCGTGGCCGATATCCAGCACGAGTCCCATCCCCGGTACACCGTCGACGAATCCATCCTGTTCGTAGGGGTCCCGGCAGAAAAAGTCGTTGAGGTTCGGCATATTTTCTAGACACGCCGTAACTCCCACACGCTGTGCGGTTTCCCCGAGCCGGATGCATGCTTGTTTGTGATTGTTCCACGCAGCAGCTTCGTCGAATCTGCTCACCGGGGAGAGATACCCCGGGTGGAGGACCACCGTGTCCGTGAGCTCTGCGGCCTGTTCGATGCAGACGGTGAACTGTCGAACCGTTTCTTCCCAAATGGGCATATTGATGGATGCAGGATTCAGATCGCTGAACGGAGCATGCACGGTGACGTCAAGTCCGTTTTCATCGATAACCCGTTTGACTGCGGCAAACGTCTCCGGTCTATCCAGCCGGTAGTTTCCGTCAGCCGAGATCTCCCAGCCGTCGAACCCTACCTCGGGAATTTCCGAGACCCATGCCGGATCTTCCCAGACTTTTGAAGATGAAGCAAAGAAGATTTTCATGCAAGACTCTCCAGATAATCCCGGATCCGTGCGGCAAACTCCTCGCGGCTCGACTCATTTTCGATTCTTACGTCCGCAAGAGAGATCGCCCGGTCAAGTCCTAATGATTCCTCACGTTCGTCGCGGGAACGAAGCGTCTCGGGCGTGGTTGTATCATCGCTTCTTCCGCGTTTTTTCATCCGGAGAAGGCGGGTCTCGAAACCTGCTGTTACTGCCAGAAGCGAAAAGTCGCTGAAGACGGATTTGAAGTAGGTAACCTCGGCGTCCCCTCTGATCCCGTCGATGACGACGATGTTCGGGTTGAGTTTTGCGATCTCCTCTGCCGTTAATATTGCGACCGCGTCCATGCCGAGTTCAGCCCGGAGGTTTCGTGCGGCCGCTCCGATGTTCTCATCCGTTAGTTCCAGTCCGTTTTCGATGACCTTTCTGCGGATCATATCCCCCATGATCACGACAGGAATTCCCAGTTCCCCGGCGATGTTTGAAAACTCGCCCTTCCCGCTCGCGGGATACCCGACAACGCCGACGACTTTCATTATCTCGAGAGTATGGTTTTTGCTTCGGCTGCGGTCCGGATGCACTCGATAAGAGTCCGGCAGCGTTCCGGTTCGGTTTCTGCGGCGGCCCGGGTGCAGAGCTGGAGAATCAGGGCATCAAGGCTTTCAAGAATGTTTTTCGGGGCAGGCGACGGGGTCTGATCGGCGGCGGCATATTTAGGCACGATCATCTGAACCTTTTCCGTGGCGTTATTTTGCGCTGTATCTTCTGCTGGAGTATTGGCACAGACCACGCACATCTTCTTTCCCTTCACATCAAATAGAGGGGCCTCGCATTTGGGACAGAGTTCCGAGAGCATTTTTGCTCCGTTTAGGAGATACTCCGTCATTATATCCTCAGGTTTTTTCGTCATGGCTGTTTATCTCTTCTGTACAAATTGGTTTTCAGAGTATATAATGTCTCAAGAATAAAGGGAGTCTTTATTTTTGCGGAGGTTTAACATGAGTTACAGATTTTGGGGTTAGGAGCTAAATATGGCAAATCCGGAAGATATGATCAAGCAGTGCATTATGATGCTGCATGCAATGAGTGAAGATTCAACGATACCGCGGAATATCCGCCGCGTGGCCGATGAAACGATGAAGGTTCTCCAGGATGAGAAGAAAACGATCGGTCTAAGAGCCGCAAGTGCCTTGTCCATGATCGATGAGGTCAGCAATGACTCGAATATGCCGATCCATGCAAGGACCAGAATCTGGGAACTTGCTTCGACTCTTGAAGCAATACCCTTTGACTAACTCTTTTTTTCGAACGATCCACCGATCTTATTCGCAGACGCGAATCCCGTGTTTTTCGCCGTCTGCATGCGTCTGAGAAGTTCGCCTGCTTCATCCGCCGATTCGCATACGGCAAGCAATTTTGTTTTTGCAAGATCGATTTTGTTCCCGCAGATGCAGGTTTTGGTGGCATAGGAAAGGTCGGCGACCATCATCCGTCTGCATTTCACACATCCGATTACGGAAAATCCCTCCCTGTTTTTCATGGTTCCTTTCGTTTCAGTAATTCTTACTTTTCTCACATATCAGGTTATTTATGTTCATGCCCGTTGGATACTGGTTTTTCAAAACCGGTATGTTTATATTTTTACAAATCCTTTTAGTTAAAGCAGTCAATCCCGACTTAACTCAGATGGTAGAGTGCGCGGCTGTAGAAAGAAATTAACGCCTGCGGGCGTACTGCGCGGCTACCGCGATGTCCCCGGTTCGAATCCGGGAGTCGGGACCATTTTCAAGACGCAATCAATGCCCAAGTAGTGTAGTGGCCTATCATGCAGCCCTGTCACGGCTGCGACTCGGATTCGAATTCCGACTTGGGCGTTTCGTTTTTTTTAATAGGACTTACGCGGTTTTAATTCAATTCGGAAAGCAGGTGAATGGATGTGAAAACATGAGAAATCCCACCGCGAATAATCGCGAATCTACGCGAATCGCATTTTTCCCGTTCCGCCCTCTTGACCTTCGGTCGCGTCCCTACGCTACGCCTGATCGGCTTCGCGTGGTCGGGACGGCGGAACGAAAAATGCTAGAAAACCCGCGTCGCGGGTTTTCTTTAAAGATTCTCAAATCCTTGTAATAACAAAATAGATGAGAATTTCTATCAACTCTTTTTTTTTAACGAGAATCATTATTTATGAAGGATTGAATACATCCCCACACCCTCTCATCCCCCCCCCCAAAAAAAAGAAAATCACGATAAATCCCAATTATTCATTGACGTTTTTTTTTAATTTACACCCTGTTTTGAATCGTTTTCACTTGATAGATATTATAACAAAATGCAGCCAGCATATTTTTCACTCGCACTCTTTGCAGCGTTGTTACCTTCACCAACCCTGCATGAAAGATATTTTTGATCACTGCATAGGGTCTCTCCCCCTTTGATCTCTTTCTACTTATCCGCATATTTCTCAGTTTATCTCGTATCCCAATGGGATGTCCTCTCGCCCCTCGTTTCATTGTGGCACTATATCCCTTGCATTTTGCTCCCTGATATCCCCGATCCCGATAGACCACTTCTCCTTTTTCTGACAGATCCACCTGACTGTCATGAACATTTTCCGTGGTGGTTTCAATGCGTCGAATAAGATCATGCGTCGTATCCATGATGGTATGCAGTTTATAGCCATAGTGCATTTTGCCGTTCTTGTACATGATTTTTCCATCTTTATCCCGTCGTGTTTTTGCCTGCTCTCCTCGCGGCGTGTCTTTCTTACAATGACAGGGTTCAGCATACACAAACGTTGCATCCTGAATCATACCTTGTTCAATTTTGAGACCTTTCAGGTCAAGTTGTCGCTGAAACTCCTGCCAAACCAATGTGTCAACGCCTGATTCGGACATGCGCTCCCGAAATAACCAGATCGTTGAATTGTCGGGTATTTTGTCAGGACACCCAAGGAAATGCCAAAAGGAGAGACGATCGTAGATTTCACGTTCAACGGCGAGATCAGATAGATTATACCAGACTTCCAGAAGCTGAATCTTGAACATGAGTATTACATCGACATTGGGGTGACCGCCTTTGCCGGATTTATTTGTATACATGGATTCAAGAAGAGGACGAAAAACATCCCAATCAAGTGTTTTACCAACATCGGAGAGACGGTCGCCAAGTTTTTAATAACGCTCGTGATATGCCTGGTTGAGACCAAAGCTGCTGAAAGTCCCCATACATACTACTCAACGTACGAAAAGAAAGTACTTTCTGTCGGAAAAAAAGGTTGTTAGAAATTCTCAGGTTGTTAGAAATTCTCGAGTATTTAGATTCGCCGGCTTTTCGCGTTTGCCCATCTCACCCTGATCTTCATTTCATCTTCGGGTGCCGGTTCGGCTGCCAAGGCATCCGAGTACATGCAATATGCTTCGCCAAAGTTTTTCAGCTGTTCAAAGATGATTCCCTTGAAGAACAGAACAAGTGCCTTATTTTTGGGTTCGGCCGCAAGACAGGCGTCATAATATCTGAGGGCATCATACAGCAGACCCTCCCCGCGAAGGTTATTTCCCCGCTCGAAGAGTTCCTCGGCCGTTCCAACAGGTGTTCGCCAGTTTCCGGATTTGTACACCTCGGCGGCATACGACGGAGCAAAGGGTTTGCCTGCTTCTTTTGCCAGATGAACTTTTGAAAGCCAGATCTGGGTCAGCATTGCGTCGTCATGCAGGAAACACCATTCCTCCGCACGGTACAGACTGTTTCCTGCCTCTTCGTTGTTTTTCAGCAGGGCATACGCCTGGGCACGCACGACGAGGGATGCGGCGTCCGCTGTTCTGATTTCATCCGCCTCGTTCACCGTGACAAGCGCCTCGTTTGGTTTCTCGGCGTATAACTGTGCCTCGGCTTTCAGTACGAGCAGCATAGAAGTAAACGCCGGGATCCTTTCCGGATCCGTTCCCTTCCACTCGGGAATGATCTGGATGGCTGTCTCCATACACGTTATACACTCGTCATATCTTCCAAGCGCCTTCAGAACCGAGGCCTTGCCGACATACGTAAGAGGGTCAGAAGGTTCTTCTCCAATTGCCTCGTCATATTTTCCAAGAGCCTCCTCAAACTTACCCGAGAGAGCCAGTTCCTCGGCTGTTTCGATAAAATCAGACAATTTCCTTACCGTCCCGGTGAACTTTCACCCTCCCCTCCTGTAATGAGAGGGTGAAGCCGTGTTCATAGAGCCATTCGCGGGCATTTCCGTGTCCGTGGATCATCAGTTCAACCAGATCGGCCGGTTCGTCCACGTCGGTCGACATTCTCATGGAGTCGATGATCTCGACGGTGAGTTCGAGTTCTTCGGCGATCTGGAGATGCCGTCTGAATGAAAATCCATAGTATTCCACATGGAACTTTTCCGGCTTCTTGACAAATATCACATTTGTCCCGCCTCCGAGTCCCGGAACGATTGCCATATCCGCTTTCGTGGAGATGACCCGCTGCAAACTTCCCGGCGTTACCATGGGAAGATCCGACATGATGATAAGGGCCGGGCAGTGGAACTGCGGAAGGGCCCAGCTGATCGCTTCATTGAGTCCCTCCTTTCGTATCGCCACCAGCGCGTCCCGGCATTCGTACTTTGACGTACAAAGGAGCGTTGCACTGCATCCTGTCCTTCTGACTGCGAGGATTACGTCTTCCAGCATTATCCTTGCAAACTCTTCGCGTTCCTCTTGGGACAGAACGGATGAGAGCCGGGTCTTCGGGTTGACCGGTTTGAACGGAATCAGGGCGTGGAAGTACATTGTTACTACTATTTGGGACCTTTTGATGATAGATACTTTTCTCCTTAGGGGTGCATCATCTGAAAAACTTTCAGGATGTCCTTTGAAGGCCCTACATCATGGACCCGCACGATGTCCGCTCCTCCCTCCAGAAGAGCATAAAGGACGGCGAGGGAGCCGTAAAGCCGTTCATGCGGCGGCTTATCCAGACAGTCACCGATAAAGGTTTTTCTGGAGGCCGCGGCAAGCAGCGGATATCCATATACTTCCAGCTCGGAAAATCTGCGGCACAGTTCCCAGTCCGCCTCGCTCGATCGTTCTGCGATCCACTTTCCAATTCCCGGATCCAGGATCAGCTGGTCGATATGATAATGTTTTGCCCGCTCGATGATCTTTTTGAGCGCTTCATGCGTGGAGACAATGTTGGTCGGGTCGCCCGGCCGGTTGTGCGCCGTCATGGCGATTACCGGGAGTCCGCTGTCCGCCGCAACTTTTGCATACTGGACATTCGAGAGTCCGCCGATATCGTTCACTACGTCGATGTTGTATCTGAGTGCCGCCTCAAGGACCTCGGGATACATCGTATCGAGTGAGAAGACGGCGCCGGATCCCTCTAGATTTTTCAACGTGCGGATGACCCGTTCCTTTTCTTCAGCGACGGTGATCGGCGGCGCCGTAAGAGCCGTACTTCGTGCTCCGATATCGATGATATCGGCACCTGCGCGGCGCATCTCCTCAACGCGGGTCGTTACCAGTTCGTAAGGTGTGAACGAGTCCGAGAAGAAGGACTCTGGACTTATATTGAGCACCCCCATAAGGCGGGGGGGATTGGCACATCCAATGCCGATCCCTTTGATGCTGACTTCCATTATAAGGTCCGAATTTCCGGATACAGAGGATACTTCAGGCAAAGCGACGTAACTTCGTCTTTGACTCTGGCAATCGTCTTCTCGTCATCGATGTGGTTTAAGACCTTGGCAATCCAGTCACCGATCTGTTTACACTGTTCTTCCTTCATGCCGCGGGTCGTAATGGTCGGTGTTCCGATACGGATACCCGAGGTCTCGAAGGGGGAGAGCGCCTGCCTGGGGATCGTGTTCTTGTTGACGGTGATGCCGGCTTTTCCAAGAGCGACTTCCGCCTGCTGACCGGATATGTTGTGGTCGGAGAGATCCAGCAGACAGAGATGGTTGTCGGTTCCGCCGGAAACGAGACGGAAGTTATTGTCTTCGAGAGTTGCGGCGAGTACTTTACAGTTTTTGACGACCTGTTTGGCGTATTCTTTGTAGTCGTCAGTGAGTGCTTCACGGAAACAAACGGCTTTGGCGGCGATAACATGCATAAGAGGTCCGCCCTGCATGCCGGGGAAAACCGCCTTGTCGATCGAGTTTGCATACTCTTTATTGCACATGATCACGCCGCCGCGGGGTCCGCGGAGGGTTTTATGCGTTGTCGAGGTGGTGTAGGTGGTAACGCCGACCGGGGAGTTGTGGAGTCCGGTGCAGCAGAGTCCGGAGATATGGGCAATATCTGCCATTGATCTGGCGCCGATGTCTTCTGCGATCTCTGCGAATGCTTTGAAATCGATCTCACGCGGGTATGCGGATGCTCCGCAGACGATAAGATCCGGACGGTTTTTCCGTGCGAGCTCCTCGATCACGCCGTAGTCGAGAAGTTCGGTGTCGAAGTCGACACCGTAAAAGGAGATATTGAAGCATTTTCCTGACATGTTTGCCGGATCGCCGTGCGATAAATGACCACCGTTGTTCAGGCTCTGACTCAGGATCTTGTCGCCCGGCTTCAGACATGAAAGATATACTGCTTCATTTGCCTGACTTCCCGAGTGGGGCTGGACGTTTGCGTGTTCTGCGCCGAAGAGTTCGCAAAGCCGGTCGCGTGCCAGATTTTCGATCTGATCATGAAATTCGCAGCCGCCGTAGTAACGCTTTCCAGGATAACCTTCTGCATATTTATTGGTCAGAATAGTTCCCATTGCTTCCATTACTTCGCGTGCGACGACATTTTCCGAAGCGATAAGCTCAAGCCCCTCAACCTGGCGCTTGTGTTCTTTGTTTATCAGCTGGAAAATTTCCGGGTCAAATAGTGCCAGGGAAGACATATTACGTAAATATAGTTAATATAACGTGATAAAGGCGACTACTGTCTGCCCAAAGCGTCATCCGCGAGGCGGATCATCGAGTACATGCCGTCTGGAATCGGGTGGACTTCGAGCATGGGGGAGAACTCATGTACGGTCACCCCTTTACGGACCAGATATCCCAGATAGGTCCCGACAATGCTTGTGGACGGCGCAGCGGTGGCAAAACCGAAGATACTTCCGTCGTCTTTTGAAACGGTGAGATGCATGGACCCCACCGATCCGTCAGCCACATGCCAGAACGACTCGGGCCCGGCGATGTTGGGCGAAGAGAAGGTTATCCCCTCCTCTCCTTTTTTCGGGGAACAAATGGTGTAGTCTAGACCAAGAACGATCGTGAACGGGAGATGATCAAGATCCACGGTCCGCGGGTGTCCAAGTATGGAATCCGCGGCTGCAAATCCCTGAAGGCGGGCGACTGGAGTGAAGTACGGTGCGCCGGTCACATCGCCGGCGGCATAGATGCCCGGAATCGATGTCTCCATCTTTTCATTCACTTTGATCGAACCGTCCGGATTTTTCTCCATGCCGGTAAAGAGCGAGGTCTCGGCTTTCATGCCGGTCGCAAAAAGTACCGCATCGAAAGGCAGGTCCTTTCCGTCTATGCGGACTCCTTCAACCTGATCCTTTCCGAGGATCTCCTCGACTTGTCCATAGAGGATAGTGACATTTGCGAGATCGCGGTGTACCGCCTTCATCATCTTTTCCGGGAGGATGGGCAGGAAAACACTCCTGCAGAAGATGGTCACCTCGCATCCGAACGCCGCATAGATGTAGGCGAACTCGGCTGCGGAGATGCCTCCGCCGATGATCGCGAGCTTTTTCGGGAGCGTTGGCATCGTTCGAAGCGTCTTTGCGGTGTACGTGCCGAAAAGAGCATTACCCGGGATGTCCGGCACATGGATGCCGGCTCCGGTCGCGATGATGATGTTTTCCGCTTCACGCGGCTCCCCGTTCACAAACAGTTTTCCGTCCCGGATCTCGGCCGCCGCATCGTATTCGATAACGACGCCTGCTGCTTTCGTTTCCCGTTCGAGAATGGTTTCCAGTTTCCTCTGGACTCCTTCGAGTTTCTGGATAACGTCCGGGAACCTGACTGATGCATTTCCGTCGATAACTCCGGAATTGTTCAAAAAAGATATGGTATTGATGCTGCGGGCCACATCGTTCAGCCCGCAGACGAGCATGCATCCGTCATGGATGCAGGTTCCGCCGATCGCCTTTCTCTCAAGAAGGGTGACCTCTTTTCCGGCTCCTGCGAGGCGGAGCGCCGCCATCCGCCCGGCAGGTCCTCCGCCTATAATATAGATCATCTTAGAACACTTCGCAGCCTTCATCGGAGGGAAGAGTGAGCTCCTCGCCGGAGTATGCATTCACTTCCACGATGTCCTTCTTTCCTCGTACCTGCCATACCGGGACATATACCTTCTTGAAGACTAGGTCGATGTTCTCATCGCTCGGCCGGAAATCCTTCTCCTCGGCAAAGATTGCGTCTCCCGCGGTAGTCTTGATCCTGACTCTTCTGGTGAGCTTCTTGATCAGATCGCATCTGATCCGCTCTTTTGCCTGATCCAGACTGGTAACCGGGGGCATGACCTCTGCGTCTTGCGGGAGCTCTGCTTCCTGCGGAACGACATCGCCGAACTGTCCCGGCAGATCGTTGATCGCATTGATCCAGCCAGATCCTTCATCGTCGAATGAGACGCTCTTTCCTTTGTAGGATGCCTCTCCGCCGCTTTTGTAGTGGTAATACCAGTACGGGATCATACGAAGAACCGTTGTTCCCTGCTGACGGGCAACACGCATTGCCTCCTGTCCGGAGATTCTAACCGGAAGAACGAGATCGTATCCGATCGGCGGCTGACGGGTCCCGACAATGTCGAAGGGAAGGCTCCAGATGCGTGCAGCTGCCGCATCTCCTATGTATTTGATGAGCTTCTCTTTTGACCATAGGTCGGACTCCTTTGGCTGGAAGTATGAACTGCCGGTAAAAATGATCTTGTCGCAGCGGACTATGGTTCTGTCGAGATTTATCGTGTAGGGGGTCATGTCGAAGCGCTGAAGAAGATTTATGTCGTCAGAACACATGACGAGGATGCATTTTGCCCCCCGCACTGCCGAGAGATTGAACGTCCCCTCTTCAATCTCACAGTCATATCCTGCAGTTTCGAGAACACGCCGTATCTCGGTTACCACATGTGTGTGAATAAGTTCACCCATAATTAGTACCTATTGGTTCTCCATTCTCATAAAATCCGTTGTCTCGGCTCAGGTGAAGAGCCGGTTTGCCGCCGGAGCGCGTTTGTGTTTCGAGCATTGGATGAATCCGAGTGCCTTCTCTTCGTTTGGACTGCCAGGAACGCCGCCGTTCTTCTCCAGTTCGATCAGCGCGGCATCCAGATCGGCATAACTCATACCCAGTTCTCCTTCGTCGCTTTGTCCCTCCCAAAATCCTGCGCTCGGCACTTTTCTGACGATCGATTCGGGAACGCCCAATTCTTTTGCGAGGAGGTATACGTCCTTTTTCCAGAGATGGAGGAGCGGCTGGATGTCGGCTGCAGAGTCTCCCCATTTGGTCGAGTAGCCGATCAGATACTCGGTCTTGTTCGAGGTTCCGCAGATGAGATATCTGCGGGCTGCGGCGATATTGTATAATGTGGTCATTCGAAGGCGGGCAGCGATGTTTCCCCTGAGGACCGGGGTGTTGGTGATATGGGGGGCTACCAGGAACGCTGCTCTTATATCTTCCAGAGGGACGGTGATCAGCTCGACGCCGAGCCCGCGGCAGAGTTCTTCCGCGTCCAGATGATCCTGTGGATTGTTGGATGAGACCGGCATATTCACGCCAAGCACCCGTTCGGGGGAGAGGGCTTTACAGCAGAGCGAGCAGGCGACCGCCGAATCAATCCCGCCGGATATGCCGATGACCACTCCACGGGCGTTTGCCCCCCAGACGGTCTGTCTGATGAGGTCTTTGATTTTGACGATCTCGCATCCGATACATTCACAGGTTACTTCGGTCATTTATCCTCCAATTTTAACGCATCACGGATATTTCTCAATGCATAGCGGGTGCCTGGATGTTCCGCGGTAAATTCCGAGAGGAACTCCGCAGCGTTCCCGGAAATTTTCGGCGCAGGGCCCTGATATCCGTGCCGCTGTGCATACCAGAACACCTCGCCCGTTGGGATCACCGAAAACGGTGCGATCCGTCCTTTGCCGGAATCGGCCAGCCGATCCTGGGTCCCGGCACAGACGGATTCCAGCACGAAGAGTGCGGTATCGTCTAGCGTGGCCGGTTCAAGGATCACATCGGCATCCTTTGGGTCTTTTACGAAGAGCAGATCGGTCCGGGCAGAAAGCATGTCGGCAAGAAAGATCCGCAGGGCAAAACTGCGGAACGTTCGGTCTTCTTCGACAAAGAGTCGGGATCCCGAGGGGAACCCCCCCCGATGCCGAATCTCCTTTTTGGCTTTCGCCGCTATGTCGGCTGCAGCGTGGAGTTCGCAGAGAGAAAGACCTGAATACGGCTGGGTCACGACCGCTTCTCTGCTGCACCGGCTGCATTTCATACAATGAGTATGGGTTCTCCTAAAAGATATGGATATTCCCCGTAGGAAAAAAAGGAAAACGTATATGGCGAGATATACCTATAGAGGATGATATGAAACTTCTTTATGTATCTCTCGTAATTCTGTCTTTATTTGCGGTGATTTCTTCTGCTGGCTGTCTTTATTTCGAGACCACTCCAAGTGTCCCCGTCCCGACGTCAACAACTTCCTCCTCTGATCAGGCAGTTGGAAACTGGACGGGTGTATGGACCGATACGAACGGCACCAAACAAACAACGATCACGTACACGATCACTGTGGATAGTACCTCCACCGGGAATGTTGACTATGTAAAACTGATAAAAGACGGATCCTCGAGCAGTAGTTCAGAGTATTCAATCTCCGCTGATATCGTTAAAACAGACAATGTATATTCCATGAACGCTCAACTCCTCGGCGTCTATACATTCACTCTTACGGGAAACACCTCGGCCACGCTGCTTACTCCGGACGGAGTGACCATTTCGCTGACGAACGTATGAATAGAGCGGCTCCGCTCATCTCACTTTTTTGAAAAAAAAAAGATTTCAGAGTTTTCGGCAGACCGTCAGGTAGCCGGTGTGCGAAACGCGTGTCGAAGGTCGGGTTCCACGTTTGCTTCTGGTAAGTTCCCTTTCCATGCACTCAAAGGTCAGAACGTCTTCTTCGCCGAAGAGTTCCCGGGCGGTATCCATCACGCAGAACGTTTGCTCCAGAAACGGCGTATATGTCGCGAAGTATCCACCGATCTTCAGCAGGGAATATGCATGCCTGACATGTTCGGGCTGGATCTGCATATCCAGATGCACGATGTCGTAGGGCCCGTCAGCGACCTCCAGAACATCGCAGGCCCGGCACTCGACGTTGTCGAGTCCCGCGTCCCGGATGTTTCCTTCGGCTATTTTGGAAAACTCGGGCCGAGCTTCGCAGGTGACGACCGTACCCGCACATCCGCCGAAGAAAATAGCTGCGATCCCGGATCCGGTTCCGGCGTCCAGCACGCGGTCCCGCCGGCACATTCCCGTGTAAGCCATGACCATTCCGATGTCTTTTGGCATCATCGGAGCGCCGGTCCGTTTTCCGTGCGAGAAAAAGTCCGTTGCTTTTGGAATGAAAACGTTGAACGGTTTTCCCAGATGGGTCAGGATCACATCGCCGCTTTCAAGATTTGCGGCCTCTGCAAGATCGATCATTCCAAGATCGGTCGAGAGCTTTCCCTCGCCGGCCTTGACGTAATACTCGCGTCCGTTTCCGCGGACAATGATTCTGTTTGGTCCGATCATACAGAGGTCAGTTTTAAAATTGCCTCGGCAATGTCCCCTTTGCACTCGACGAGAGCTTCGCGGGCCGCCTCAGGCGATACCGAGGTCTGCGAGGAGACAAGCTCCACATCCGACTCGGGGATCTCGACTGCGGCCTCTTCGAAGTGAACATCGCCCGTAAGCTGATACGAGGTCTGTCCCTGCATCGTGATGCCGACGACCTGAGCATTCTCGAAGACGTAATTTCCGTTCGGGGTGTACACGACGACTTTGGTCACGTCCTCGATCTCTTCCATCTTCATGCCCATCTTCTTCATCGCTGCTTTCATCTGTTTGGGATTTACTCCTGGCATCATTTTTTGTTCCTTCCTTGTCTAACTTTTACTGCTGTTCCATAATTAAATCCGATCATTTCGCTTCCGGAAAGTATTGCCATCCCGGTGGCGATCAGATTGTCCGATTCATCGACGACGAACACCTCGTCTTCTGCGTGGATATTGGGGTCGCTCGAAATTACGTGTTTTGTCATGGCATTTTTGCCGTCGGCAACGAAAGGCACCGCGTCTTCCATGATCACGACACGGTTCGCAGGTGCCGGGAGGAATGCATGCAAAGCGATTGCTCCGGGATACCCGAGCGTGAACCTTCCGTCATTTGCCCGAACGGTGACCAGCCGGTCCTTTGCGAGGCTGACGTACCGTACCCTTTTTGTGTTTGAGTACGAGAACGTGACTTGATCCGGGAACAGGGCTTCTCCTGCGCCTCGCCCGAACTGGAAGTCAGCGATCCTTCGGACCCGCTGTAAGCTGCCCTTCGACAAGCTCGTTAACTCTTCTGGTGAAATTATTCTCGCATCCTTTGGGGATATATGCGCCGGCTGCAATATTATGCCCTCCGCCTGCTCCCCCAACCTCGGCGGTTGCCGTGACCAGAGCTTCCTGCAGATCGACCCCTCTCTGCAGGACCTTTTCGTAGGTCCGCATCGAGACTTTGATGAGGTCCGGCTCGTCTGTTACGCTGCACATAACAAGGATCGGTTTATTGGTGTCGAGTTTTGAAAGGGCCATCCCTGCGCCGATCCCGACGATTGTGTCCGGATACTTCTCTCCGGTATGGATCACCTGTATGAATCCGATATCTTCGACACCTGTTTCAATGATGTATTCGCAGAGTTCGCGGATGATGGACCGGTGATGCCTGAGCATATGTTCGGCTTCCCTATACTTCTGTCCCCGATCGCCGAAACAGACTGCCTCGCCGATCTTCGGCTTGGTCCATCGGCCGCAGGCATTCAGCATCGTGGCATACTCGGAGGCGTTTCGAAGCGGCGTCTTTTCCATCTCGTCCGGGAAGAAGTAGAGTTCGGCAATAAGCCCGTTCGGCGATTCTCCGTTTGCGATCATCTGCTCTGCGAGGACGCTCGTCAGCGTTTTTTCCTCTTCGGGGGACAGTTCCTCCCAGAGCCGCTGATCGGAAGGAGATTCATAGATCCCGGTTCGGAAAAGAAGGGCGGCCGCTTCGCCCGGTTTTCCGGATATGCCGGGGATTTGGGGGTCGTCAGCATTCGAGAGGCAGACGTGCAGGGGTCGTGTCGAGAGACCGTAGCAATTCAACCCTCGGGTGATTTTGATCTGTCCAATGTCTGCTCCGTCTTCTGCGATCCATCTTGCAACACCGACCAGACCGCGGTTTTCTCTTGCCATCATATCGCCGACGTTTCCAACAACGGAAAGTTTTGCGAGATTCGCATTTACCGAATCAAGCTTTCTTGCGACAAGATAGGCAATGCCTGCAGCACTGCATTTTGTGTATTCCTCGCCGTAAAACTGGGAGTTAACCTGGAAATATTCTGTCCCGCCGGGTGCCGGCTGGCTTATGTGGTGGTCGAGGATGAGGACTTTATCTTTCGGGATCCCGGCCTCTTCCAAAAGATTCTGCTGGCCTCCGCCAAGATCGGTGAAGATTTTCAGCGTGTCGTCGTCCGGGATATGCTTCATGGTCATCGGTTCGAGCTGGCGGACGAAGACCGGGTTTACCGGGATCCCCAGTCGGGAGACTGCCTGCGAGATGATCGCTTCGCTGGTGATCCCGTCGGCGTCGATATGGGAGATGAGGGTCGCGGCGTTCGCTTCCTGAATCATCTCTGCGGCACGGCTGACATCTTCAACGAATCCCATTCCTTATCTGATGGGATGTATCCGGGGAAAAATCATTACCCGAGAGACACACACTAACATATATGATGCGGGATCTGGTTCAGTTCGGTTTGTCCGGCGTTGTTTCGCCGGAGACGATGCCGGTTGTTGATAATAACGCGGATGATTACGGAATCTCCGCGGCCCAACGCATGGAAAGCGCCGGCTGTGTCCTCGCCGCCGCCGTTCGATTGGAGTGTCCTGCGTCCGTTCTGATCCTTTGCGGAACCGGAAACAACGGGGGAGACGGTTTCGTCTGCGCCCGTCATCTCGCAAAGGAGTTTTCAGTAAAGGTGATCTTTGTTGGAGAACCGAAGACGCCGGAGGCACGGGCGGCGTTTTCCGCTCTGGACGGCTGTCCTGTGGAACTCGCTTCTACCTGGTCGGCCGAAGATTTCTCCGCCGACGTTATCGCGGACGCCCTTCTTGGGACCGGCGCATCCTTGCCGCTGAAAGAACCGTATGCCTCGCTCGTGGATCTGATGAACGAGGCAAAAGGCCGAATCCTCGCCTGCGATATGCCGACGCCGGGTGCCCGGGCAGACCGGGTGATCGCTTTTCATCTTCCAAAAACCGAAGGCGCTGAGGTGTACAGTATCGGGATCCCGTTCGCTGCCGAGATCTTCTGCGGGAAGGGGGATCTTCTTTCCGTTCCGAAAAAACCGTCCGGGGCGCATAAGGGATGGGCAGGCTATGTGCTCGTGATCGGCGGCGGTCCGTATCAGGGTGCGCCGTTTCTTGCAGGGACTGCCGCCCTTCGTTCGGGCGCTGACGTCGTCCGCGTGGCAACTCCCGTTGCCGGATTCATGCCGGATCTGATCCTTGAAAGACTGCCGGGAAACAAAGTGGGCAAAGAACATCTGACCCGTCTGCTTGCATTGGCAGAAAGCGCGGATGTGGTGATCGCCGGACCCGGGCTCGGCGCAGATTCGGAAAGTCTCGAGGTTGCTTCGCAGGTGGTCTCCGCTGCGAAACGTGCGGTGGTGGACGCCGACCTCCTGCGTAATCCTCTGCCGAAAGCACGGGAGCAGACGATCTATACCCCGCATGCAGGCGAGTTTGCCCGGGTCTTCTGTCCGGTGCCGGAGAAACTCGGTGAGCGGGGGATCATCGTCCGTGAAGCGGCGAAGCGTGCCGGCGGCACGGTTCTTTTGAAAGGGGCGGTCGATGTTATTTCGGACGGATCCAGGGTGAAGTTCAACCGGTCCGGCGCTCCGGGCATGACCACGGGGGGCACCGGCGATGTTCTTTCAGGCGTCTGCGGCGGGCTTCTTGCCCGGATGGATGCCTTCGAGGCCGCCTGCGCCGCGGTGCATGCCGCGGGACTCGCCGGGGAGCTGGCCGATGAAGACACCGGAGACGGTCTAATCGCAACCGATTTACTGAGGCACCTTGCATACATAGTGTATAAGGAGAAATAAGATGCCGGTTTTTACTCATCTGAATGAAAATAACGAAGTCCACATGGTGGATGTGACGCCAAAACCCGACGTATATCGTGAAGCTACCGCCAAAGGGCGGATCTATCTGCGGCCCGAGACGCTTGCAGCCATCGCCGAAGGACGCGTCCAGAAAGGAAATGTGCTTGCGACCGCCCAGGTGGCCGGGACGCTTGCGGTAAAACAGACCTGGGCTTTGATCCCGATGTGCCACCCTCTTCCGGTCGGCGGGGTGACGATCTGGTTTGAACAGACGGACGAGTACATCGAGGCGTTCTGCCGCGTAAAAACCTACGGCAAGACCGGAATCGAGATGGAAGCCCTGACCGGCGTCTCTCTTTCGCTTCTGACGATCTGGGACATGGTCAAGTCCGCGGAAAAAGACGAGGCAGGTCAGTATCCGGTGACCCGTATCGACGGTATATCCGTTATAGAGAAGATCAAGGGCACTCCTGAGTGAAGGCATCTTCGGTCATCACGGAGTATTTATACAACATAGCCCCAATAATATACCGTTTACAGCTAGCCGCATCAAGGTGCGGTCTGTATATCACAGGAATGTAGCCTAGATGGCTGAACCTGAGGTGAAACCAACACATGTCGAAATCAATGTATGGATATGTCCGTGACGCGTGGAAAAAGCCCGCTGAGTCCGGAGTAAAGAAGCTCCTCTGGGAGAGAATGCAGACCTGGCGCCGTCAGGGTGCCGTTGTCCGGCTTGAGCGCCCGACCCGTATCGACAGAGCACGGGAGCTCGGCTATAAAGCAAAGCAGGGCATCATCGTTGTTCGTGCCTCCATCCGCCGTGGTGGCCGCAGAAAATCGAGATACATCCGCGGACGCAGAACAAACCGTATGGGAATGCGCAAAGCAACCCCCGGCAAGAACCTGCAGTCTATCGCAGAAGAGCGCGCCGCAACCCGCTACCCGAACATGGAAGTTTTAAACTCCTACTGGGTAGGTCAGGACGGAAAGAGCAAGTACTATGAGGTCATCCTTGTTGACAGAAACAGCCCGTCTGTTCTCGCCGACAAGAACCTTGCATGGGTCTCAGATACCCGTGGACGTGTGTTCCGTGGAAAGACTTCCTCCGGAAGAAAGGCACGCGGACTCCACAACCGCGGAACCGGAACTGAAAAGTGCCGGCCAAGCCTTACCTCCCACAAGAATCAGGGTAAATAACCCGGTTCTCATTTTATTCTCATTATGATAACAGACGCATGCGTGTATGCGAATGACTCGTCAAACACCACGCTTCGTCGCTTTGCTCTGACTGCCGCGTCCTGTGGTTTTTCCTGCATTATTGCCTGCGATTCCGCCGAGGATATCTCAGAGTATGCCGGTGTTTCGATTCTGAAAGGAAAAATTATCGGCAGAGTGGCCGGAAAGGCATTCCTCGATGCTGTCAGGAAAACCCCTGCGGGAACGGTCGTTTTTGTGCAGGCCGGGGAAAACAGTTTCAATCGTACGGCGATCACGACCAAAGGCGTACATTTCCTGACCGGCATTTCAGATCTCCCGAAAGGCGGATTCGATCACATCACGGCAAAGATGGCGGCGCAGCAGAACACCGGAGTCGTTCTCGATCTCTCCCGGATCATCGACTCAAAGACTCGGCGGACAGCTCTTTCCCGGTACGCCGAGATACTTGCCTTCCACCGGAAGTATCGCTTTCCGCTTGTGCTTGCAAGCGGTGCGTCCGACTGCCTTGGACAGAGAAACATCACGGAGATCGCTGCGCTCGCTGATCTCTTTGGAATGACGAAGGAAGAGGTGGACGCAGCACTTTGTGCCGTTGAAGGTATTCTCTCTCCGAAAAAAACGGTCGAGATTGTGGGGGGAGATTCATGAGCGTCCTTCCGCCGACCCTCCGCGAAAACCGGCGTTACGTCCTGTTTCGGATCATCACCCTGGTGAACCCGATCCAGAAGGAGGTGTACCGGTCCATGGCGGATTCGGTCGCCGCGCTTTTCGGGGACGTTGGGGCGGCAAAAATGCACCCGGCCGTCGTCTGGTCCGAAAGCGATTACGCGATTGCCCGATGCACCCGCGGATATGAACAGTCCCTCATCGCCGCTTTGGCCGTAGTCACGAAAGTCTGCGGAGAACCTGCGGCATTTCGGTCGGTCGCTACATCCGGGACGATCCTTTCTTTAAAAAAGAAGGTGATCCCCGAAAGCATCGACGACACCACATATCCGGGGTATTTGTGCGCAGGTAAGAAGGTTAATAATCTCTCAAAAGAGAATGGGCATAGATATCTAACTAGAGATGATATAATTAAGGAGTAACAATGCAGCCACAACAATATCAAATGGGCGGGTATGATCGTGCCATCACGATGTTCTCCCCCGACGGACGTCTGTATCAGGTTGAATACGCACGCGAAGCGGTGAAACGGGGAACAACCGCCGTTGGTATCAAATGCAAGATGGGAGTCGTACTTCTCGTTGACAAACGGGTCAACTCCCGTCTTCTGGAACCCTCTTCGATCGAGAAGATCTTCCGGATCGACGAACACATCGGTGTCGCCTCCTCGGGTCTTGTCGGCGATGCCCGGATCCTTGTCGACCGTGCCAGAATCGAGACCCAGATCAACCGGGTAAGCTACGGCGAACCGGTCGATGTGGAGACGCTGGCAAAGAAACTCTGCGACCATATGCAGAGCTATACGCTGTTCGGCGGGGCACGCCCCTACGGCACGGCGCTTCTGATCGCCGGGGCCGAGTCATCACCGACCGGAACCAAGTATCATCTCTTCGAGACCGATCCGTCCGGAACCCTTCTCGAGTACTCGGCCACCGGTATCGGTATCGGCAGACCTGCGGTCATCAAACTCTTAGAGCAGGAGTACAAAGAAACCTGCTCGGCAGAAGAAGCGGTCCTGCTTGGTCTCAAAGCCCTGCACACTGCTACCGAAGGCAAGTTCGATATGAACACCGTCGAGATCGGTATCGCCGGCGAGTATTCCAAAAAGCACTCCTCCAAAAAGGAGAGCGAGACCGCAAACGGAACAAAAATATCAACCATCGCATTTAGAAAACTGAATGCGGATGAAGTAAAGGCAGCTGTTGCCAAATTTTCCAAGACGACTCCTGCGAAAAAGGAGTGAGTTAATCTATGATTTCCCTTGATGATGCAGTAACCGCCCGTCTGGAGACACACGGGCTGAAATTTGAACTGTTGGTCGATCCCGAGCTTGCCGACAAGATGAGGCACGGCGAGGATCTCGACATCGAAGATGTTGTTGCAGCAATGTATGTATACGAGAACGCTTCGCGCGGAGACAAATCCCCGGAAGAAGATCTGCAAAAAGCGTTCAAGACCACCGATTTCACCGAGATCGCAAAACATATCATTCTCAAAGGCGAAATCCATCTGACGACCGAGCAGCGCCGTCATCTGATTGAAGAAAAACGCAGACGCGTCATCACCTTCATCGCACGAAACGCCGTGAACCCGCAGACCGGTCTTCCGCATCCCGTCATGCGGATCGAGATGGCGCTGGATCAGGTCCGGATAAACTACGACCCCTTTAAGTCCGTAGACGATCTGGTCAAGGAGGCCGTAAAAGCCCTCCGTCCGATCCTTCCGATCCGGTTCGAGGAACGGCGTATCGCCGCCAAATTCCCGATGGACTTTGCGGCAAAAGCGTATGCCTTCATCTCCAGCGCGGCGTATGTCACTATGGATAAAAATGAGTGGCAAAACGACGGGTCCTGGATATGCGTCGTGACGATTCCTGCTGGGATGCAGGAAGAGTTCTTCAATCTGGCGAACGCTGCGGCGAAAGGAGATGCTCAGCTCAAGATACTTGAGTAACGCATACTATTAAAACAACTAAGAACGAATATTACTAGATATTTCTGGAGGAATAAAAAATGGCATCCAAGAGTAAAAATGTTGCAAAAGGACGCGTCACCGGCAGCGCCGGACGCTTTGGTCCCAGATACGGCCGTTTCTGCCGTAAGATGGTCAATGAGAGCGAGAAGATTTCCCGCGCGAAGCACCTGTGCCCAATGTGCGATACGATCGCTGTAAAGCGTGTCGGTACCGGCATCTGGGAATGCAAAAAATGCGGATACAAATACGCAGGCGGTGCCTACGTTCCGCAGACCTCCGGCCTTAAGGTCGTTCTTCGTACTATCGAGACCAAAGGAGTATAACCCAATGGTTGCTTATAAGTGCGCCCGCTGTAAACAATTGGTCGAGATCGGTATGAACATCCGCTGCCCCTACTGCGGTCACCGTATTCTTTTCAAAGCCCGCGGAGCCGGCACGAAAGAACTGAAAGCCAGATGACAATTGTAACTTCATCGCGCAAACCGGCTCCGAAAGTCCGTAAACTGGCAAAGGAGATCGCCTTTGCTCTGGACTTTCCGTTCGTTC
This sequence comes from Methanocorpusculum sp., assembly GCA_965228205.1. Lineage (GTDB taxonomy): Archaea > Halobacteriota > Methanomicrobia > Methanomicrobiales > Methanocorpusculaceae > Methanocorpusculum. The sequence goes on from OZ245799.1 coordinate 334,538, forward strand.
AGCGCGGGAAAGCCGGAGTTCATGATATAGGGGGGGATGACCCCCGCGTTATTTTTCTGTCGGGTTCAAAACGGCAAGGTCCCGTCTTCGATCTGATGGTAAACGACTCTCTGGTCTTTTCCATGCTGATAACCAAGGTGACCGAATCCGAACGTATCGGCGTCTTTTCCAAAGGGTTTTTCACCAGGGAAAAGGAGTTGTTCGATTACCTTTCGCCGCATGTTCCCATCACTTATGATGAGAACGCCTACGGTCCTATCGTTTTTTGCGGCACCCAGAAAAGGCAGTATGTTCTGCAGGTCATGGTATGAACTACGCAGCATGTTTTGTCTTTGAAACCCCGTTTGCAGCAAAACTGTATGAAGTTCTCGCCCCGGAAACCGTCAGCGATCCGGGGGAAAAATCCAACGTGCGGCTCACCTGCGGCGACTCTTCCGTGACACTCCAGGTGGAAGCGGAGGACGCGGCGTCTCTTCGTGCGTCCCTCAATATGTGGCTGCGGTTGGTTAATGTATCCCACGAAGTATTGGAGTTGTAAAAAATGACAGCACCCCAGCAGGCGGCGGGTATCCCGCCGCAGATCCAGCAGCAGCTTAGAATGTTCCAGCAGATCCAGCAGCAGCTTCAGCAGGTATCGTCCCAGAAAATGCAGTATGAGATGACGCTCCGTGAAACGAAGCGCGCTCTTGAGGAGATCGAGTCCGCAGCGGATGATTCCGTGATCTATTCGGCTGTTGGATCCATTCTGATCCAGAAACCGAAAGCAGCCGTGAAAGCGGAACTCGAAGAGAAGGTCGACTCCCTCGAACTCCGCATCGGTTCGCTGGACAAGCAGGAAAAGGCAATGACCACCAAAGCTTCCCAGCTCCAGAAGCAGATCCAGGAAGCAATCAGCAGCGGCGTTCCGGCTACCCAGTAACTTTTTTTTTTACAAAAAAAGAGAATTTCTATCAACTCTTTTTTAACGAGAATCATTATTTATGAAGGATTGAATACATCCCCACACCCTCTCATCCCCCCCCAAAAAAAAGAAAATCACGATAAATCCCAATTATTCCTTGACGTTTTTTTTTAATTTACACCCTGTTTTGAATCGTTTTCACTTGATAGATATTATAACAAAATGCAGCCAGCATATTTTTCACTCGCACTCTTTGCAGCGTTGTTACCTTCACCAACCCTGCATGAAAGATATTTTTGATCACTGCATAGGGTCTCTCCCCCTTTGATCTCTTTCTACTTATTCGCATATTTCTCAGTTTATCTCGTATCCCAATGGGATGTCCTCTCGCCCCTCGTTTCATTGTGGCACTATATCCCTTGCATTTTGCTCCCTGATATCCCCGATCCCGATAGACCACTTCTCTTTTTTCTGACAGATCCACCTGACTGTCATGAACATTTGCCGTTGTGGTTTCAATGCGTCGAATAAGATCATGCGTCGTATCCATGATGGTATGCAGTTTATAGCCATAGTGCATTTTGCCGTTCTTGGACATGATTTTTCCATCTTTATCCCGTCGTGTTTTTGCCTGCTCTCCTCGCGGCGTGTCTTTCTTACAATGACCGGGTTCAGCATACACAAACGTTGCATCCTGAATCATACCTTGTTCAATTTTGAGACCTTTCAGGTCAAGTTGTCGCTGAAACTCCTGCCAAACCAATGTGTCAACGCCTGATTCGGACATGCGCTCCCGAAATAACCAGATCGTTGAATTGTCGGGTATTTTGTCAGGACACCCAAGGAAATTCCAAAAGGAGAGACGATCGTAGATTTCACGTTCAACGGCGAGATCAGATAGATTATACCAGACTTCCAGAAGCTGAATCTTGAACATGAGTATTACATCGACATTGGGGTGACCGCCTTTGCCGGATTTATTTGCATACATGGATTCAAGAAGAGGACGAAAAACATCCCAATCAAGTGTTTTACCAACATCGGAGAGACGGCCGCCAAGTTTTTAATAACGCTCTTGATATGCCTGGTTGAGACCAAAGCTGCTGAAAGTCCCCATACATACTACTCAACGTACGAAAAGAAAGTACTTTCTGTAGGAAAAAAGGTTGTTAGAAATTCTCAAAAATTATTTTCCGAGATTGAGGAAGAGATCCTCTTCGGCCGGTATCGTTTCTATTCTGCAGTTTTCGCATCTGATATACGGATATCCGCGGACGAGCACGACCGGCACGCCCTCGGATGACTCACCCATCAGAAGTTCAGCCGTCGAGGCAAGCGAGTCCGCGATCGCCCGTCTCGTGACCTGCAGTTTGTTCCCGTAGAGGTCGGGTTTCCCCCGCTCATCCGTGATCGGCTGGATTCCGGAGCAACCGATGGCGACTCCCGATACCCCAAGGCGCATCGAATGGGTCCTTGAATCGATGATGATGACCGCGGCATCTTTTCCGGTGCGTTCTCTTATCTCGTCACGCAGCCGTCTGGCGCTTCCTTCCGGATCGGCCGGGAGGCGGGTGACCCACCCGTCCGGGGCGTTTGACTCGTCCACGCCGGCGTTCGGGAGGATAAGATCCCATTTTCCGGCAAGGAGATATCCCGGGACACCGCCGACGATCGTATCGCTTTCCTGGATGACGACCTCGGCGAGCCGGGCGTTGATATGATACTTTGCCGCAAGCAGCTGTGCCTCGTCGGACGGCGTGATGTCGTCCAGCCTGATGTTGCGGCCTTCGGTGGTGGAGAGCGGCGACTCGGCAAAAAGCAGAATGTCGCCGTTTTCTATTGATTTAGCCTCGGTATCCTTCAGAGAACTGATGACCCGGTCAATTATATCGTCGCCGGATACGAGCAGTCCTGTGGAGATCCCGTATACGGAAAAGAAACCCGACATGTGGAGATATATATGCCCTGTACTCTTATCAGCTTTCGTATGGAAAAAAGGTCACTGTCGGGGAAGTGCCCGAATGCTCTTCTCAACGAAGTCAAGGATCGTTTCCGGATCCTGTGCGGCGTCGATCAGAAGGAAGCGTTCGGGGTCCTCGGTTACCCGTTCAAGATATTTTTTCTGGACTTCCTCGAGAAACGCCGGGTCCTCGAAGTGCTCCTTCCCTTGTCTGCCGGCAAGCCGGTTCATGGCAACCTCGGGCGAGATCAATAGAAGGATCGTCAGATCGGGACGAACCGACCAGCCTGCATGCACCGCGGTGAGCCATGCTTTTGGATCCGGCACGATCCCGATGAGCGAGATCTGCTGGTAGGCAAACCTGCTGTCGGAGTACCGGTCGGAGATGACCAGCTTTTTCTCTTCGAGAGCCGGAAGAACGATCTGAGCCAGATGGGCCGCGTGGTCCGCAACGAAAAGCGCGGCCTCCGCGAACGGATCGTTGTTTGCTTCGATCTCCCGTCGGACCGCCGCGTTCACCAGCGGACTGCCCGGTTCTTTGGTGAACACCGGTTCGAGATCCATGAGCCGTGTTTTGAGGCCTTCGTAGAGTGTCGACTTTCCGGCTCCGTCGATCCCTTCAAGTGTTATCAGCAAAATGTTCCCTCCTGCACGATTTCCGGCGGGATCTTGCCTTTGTGAACGGCAGTCGAGATGATCACACCGTCATATCCCGCATCACAGAGGGTGCGGAGATCGTCCGGCGTGTTCACGCCGCCCCCGTAGAGGAGCGTTTTTTTCGTTGCCTCCCGGATGCGTTTTGCAAAATCCGGATCGATCCCGGATTCGGTACCTACCGAGGAGATGTTCAAGAGAATGATCCCGTCAAAGGCGTATTTGTCGGCCTCGCGGATTACCTCGACCGGGTCAAGCCCGTCCGGGATGACCTGTCCGTCTTTTACATCGAAGCTGAGATACCCGCCGGTGAACTCTTCGAAGGGGGCATCGGCAGTTTCCGTCCCGACGATGTTTGCGACGCCCGGAAGATACTCTTCCGGGATACTGCATCCCCGGTCGACCCAGAGCATCTCCGGGATCGATGCGAGTCTCAGGATCGTCTCGGTGTGATCGCCGCACATCCCGATCCGGTCAAGATCGGCCACGTATGCGTATCTTGGTTTCATCACCGAAAGATACGACAGCGGCTCGGCCGAGGGGGAAAGCCCCCAGGTCAGGGGCTTGTACTGATCCCGGTTGCCGCTTTTCCCGTGGACGACATACCCGTCCATCAGGTCCATTGCGAGAATGACCTTCATTTATCGTTTCATAGCCTTTCTGATCAGGTCTTCTTCTTTGGTGAAGTAGAGCGAGTCATGGCCTTTCCAGGTGCCGCAGCCGGAAAACTTCACGGCCGGGATCCCGTTGTTGCTCTCCCCCATAATGAAGTTGGAGAAGGCCGCGATCTCATCGACGACCGCCTCTTCGGTGATCTCGAGTTCCAGACCGAAAAGGTCGTGGTCTCCGCGGAAGTCACGGATCGCGGTCATGCCTGCCCAGCCGATCGCGTTTCCGCACTGACCGCGGCGAAATGCCCTGCCGCAGGTGTCGGTTACGATAACGCCGACATCCTTTCCGGTGATCTTTTTGATGGAGTCACGTATTTCTCTGCACTCGGCCGAGGGGTCTTTTGGAAGGATGATGATATTTTCGCCTTCTATATTACTATTGTCCACGCCGGCGCGCACGCCTACATGGCCGCAGGGGACTTCGGAGAGGATGAACGGATACTCCTGAATGATCTCGGTGGACGAATCCAGAATCGCCTGAATGAATCGCGGATCTTCTTTCGTGAGGCCGGAGATCCGCAGGGCATCCGGCGAAGGGGTGATATCTGCGAGAGCGCGGGTATATCCCTTGGCTTTTGAAACGATCGTTGATGCGATACAGAGGATATCCCCGTCCTCGAAGGTGGTATTTCTGCAGATTATTGCCGTGAGATCATCGCCTTTCTGAATGAGCGGGATTCCGGAAATTCCCGTTACCTGAACTGACATAGACTCTTCATATTTACCTGCCGGCTAATAAAAGCACGGGTTTAGATGCCGGGGGAATCTTTTTGACTCTCTGCGCCAATCATCAATTACTATATGAGTACCTATCGGGTGATCCGCTGCCCCGGCTGTCATCAGTTTACCTATACCGACTATTACGGAAAGTGGAAGCTCTGCCCGGTCTGCGGGGAAGTGATCTCGGTGAGGAACGTGCCGGTGTATCTGGAAGTGGACGATTTTTCCGAGGCTGAAGTGCTCATAAAAGAAGTGGAACGATATCTTTCCCATACCGGGCGGCTCGACCTGACAAAAGAAGAGGTCGACCTGATCCGGGAGAAGTATATGGATTGGCTTCGCGGAACAGCCGCGTAAGGGCCGGGTCTACCAGAGTTTTCCGCAGTGGGGGCAGAGGATCGCAAGCCGCCTGCCGCACCGCGGACAGTAGAGTTTTCCCCTTCTGTCCTGTGTCAGTTCGGTGCCGCACTCCCGACAAAATATCTCGCGTTTAAAGCCGCATGTGTGCTGAACTACCATAGAATACTATTGTTCATCCACCTAGATTAATGCGAAGGTTATTTTTCCTTTCCTGTCAATATGTTATAGTCAAAAATGCGAGGGTTGCCAAGCCAGGTTAACGGCGCAGGGTTTAGGACCATGTCTCTAGGAGTTCAAGGGTTCGAATCCCTTCCCTCGCATCACTCTTTTACCGGGTCATATTTTCAGCCAATGTTCTCCATTTGATTCCTCTCATCACGGCACTTTGTCCGGTGTTTTTTATGAACGTCTGCTCCTCACAGTGTCTATTTTACAAAACAAAATGTAAAACATTATTTACATATGCGTTGAATAATAGTATTGACGGGAGACCGGTAAATAGACACTTAGGAATCTTCATCATGAATATCACCTCGAAAATACTCGCATTGCTTTTTGCAGCAATGTTTCTAATCATTCCCGTGGCAGCGGTTGAGGATGAGGAGATATGCGTTCTTGCGCAGGATCCTTTCAGCGTGTATCCTCATCTCGTGCACATCAGTTTTATCACGCATACAGAAATCCCTGAACATGCTGAATTAAGTCCGTTCTTCCGAGAAGATCTGATCGAAACCGAAGAGACCGATGAGATCTGCGATGAAGTAACGGCCTGGTTCATGAATAATGAACTCTCTGCCGGATCGGATGGATCTGTCATAACCCCCGACACCGGGGAAGATCCTTACCCTACCCCGGCATAAAAACGGAATCATCCCGTTTTTGCAGAAAAAGTATTTTCACGCTTTTTCCGGAATTTAAAACGGGTAATTTTTTCCAAACTCTAAAATATTCTTCCAGCGGATATATTCGCTATGAGAAAGAACCTCACATTCCCGGCGCTTCTGCTGGCTCTGGCTCTTGTTGGCCTGGTCATCACTGCAGGCTGCGTTGGCACCACAACCACTCCCGGCACCTCCTTCTCCGGGACCGGAAACGAAAGCATCGCAACCGAACTTCCGGCAGGGGTCTATACCTTAACAATAACTCAGGCCAGTGCCGACATAACCGATGTCTCCGTTGATACCAAAGAGCTGGGTATCACCGTTCAGGGAAGATACACGGATGCTGCGGCAGAAGCCGCTAAAACCGCAGACGGATGGGTCTGGACCTATGCTTTCGTGACCGACGGAAAGCCGACCCTGACCATCAACGCGACCGGCGCATGGAAAGCAGACTTTGCCATCCCGCAGCAGATCGATGGTGTTCCTCCCCAGACCTTCACAGGTATCGGGAATGCAGCAACGCCTTTCTTCATGATCAACAAAGGCAACGTCTCCTTTGCGATCAAAGCCGCGAACAACACCGCATTTGAAGTTCACCTGATGGATTACGACGGCAACCCGGTCATGGACAAAACGAACACCGTTGAAGAACCGCTTGCCTATCACCTTGGAACCTACAATGACACGGTCGTTGTCCCAATCACCAAATCCGGCAACTATCTTCTCAATGTGATCTGCGACGGCGAGTGGTCAGTCGTCGTCTCCGAAGAACTGGCGTAAGCGCATTTAGCCGCCGGAGGGCCGGGTCAGGACGCCCGGCGGCATTCTTTTTTTTCTTTCGAAGGATAATCGATCACTCGGAAGAGACGCACATTTTTTGGTTTCATTCCTGCCGTCAGGATACGTTTTTTTGCCTCCAGCACGCATATCATAGATACTATGAAAACCTTGCAGGAGTATCTTTCCGCCTCATATGCCCCTGAGGATTTGGGAAAAATAATCATGATTATCGCGGATCAGGCAGGACCTATCCGTTCCGCGTTTATCAGCAACCAGAATTATGCGGGCTCCACGAACTCTTCCGGCGAGGATCAGGCTGAAATGGACACCTGGGCCGACACCAGGATCACGTCCGTTCTCAAGGAAAGCGGGTTAGTTCGTGCCGTCGCTTCCGAAGAACAGGAGGATATCATGCAGATGTCTCCTTCTGAAAAGTATTCCGTCGTGATGGACCCTCTCGACGGCTCTTCGCTGATCAAGGTAAATCTGACCGTCGGGACGATCGTCGGGATCTATGAAGGCGACGTTCTTCAGGCGGGGAACCAGCTTCGCGCCGCATTCTATATGCTCTACGGCCCGCTGACGACGCTGACGATCTCGCTTGGAAACGGTGTCTCCATCTTTGCGATGGATGAGGACGGGACCTACGTTCTCTTAAAAGAGAATGTAAAAATCCCGGAAGGCACGCTCTGCGGAAGCGGCGGTCTGCGGCCCGAGTGGATCGAGAAACACATTCAGTACATGAATGCGATCGAATGCGAAGGGGGCAAAAACCGGTACTCCGGCTCTTTCGTTGCCGATTTCCACCAGATCCTGGAGTACGGCGGCGTGTATGCCTATCCGGCGACGAAGAAGTCAGCCTCCGGAAAACTGCGGCTGGTCTTCGAGATCAACCCGATCGGGTTTTTGGCGGTCCAGGCCGGGGGCGCGGTCTCGAACGGTGAGTCCTCGACTCTGGACATCGTTCCAACGAAGGTCCATCAGAGGACGCCAGTTTATGTCGGCAGCAAAGGAATGATCGCGAAAATCGAGGCGATCCGCTGAGCATGCATACGACGGTCTCGGTCTTTGCAAAGCCGGTCGGCGGGGTATGCGGAACGACCCGGGTCTTTCCAGACATCCTCCAGACGGCGGCAAAGATGCTCAAAAAGGCGGAAGACGGGATTCTCACCGATTCGTTCGTGACCCACACGGCCGACCGGCTGGTCCTGGTCGCGGTGCATGGTTCGGATGTCCTGCCGGATACGCTTATCGCCGCGGTATTCTCCGCAGCGGAAGAACTCGCACAAAAACGTCATCTTTTCTGTGATGCCGCTCCGGTGTCGGTCTGCCGGATGACGATCCCAGAAAAGGCGAACGAGCCGTTTCTGCTGTTTCTCGCCGGATCGGATGTCATGCCCTGGGGCGAGGTGATGACCCCCGGACGGGATCAGGAACATTCCTATATCGCGGACGGGGTTCTGCTCCTCGCACGTGCCGAGGGGGAGTTCCCGTCTGTTGCGGCGTTCTGCGAACGGTTCGCCAGCCGCGGTCTGAATCAGCAGGGCGTATGTCCTGTCAGTCTCTGCGATTCGTCGAATGTTAGAACAACGGTCATCCCGGTGGTCGGACTCGGCTTTTCGCTCTGCGACGGAAGGCTTACCGGCCCGGTGGATCTCTTCGATACGCCGCTCTTTGACGCCCCCCGGTTCCGTGCTTCGGACCAGCACGCCGAGTAATGGCTTGAATCTAAAACCTATTTTTTGTTCATTCATTTAGACATATTGTTTGATTTATCATTCATTTTTTCGCCATAGTGAATATATATATATATATATACTTCGCGCGCCATCATTCACGTATCGAAAGCTCAGGAATGGAGCAGAGAGGAGATCAGAATGTTTTGTCAGCAGTGCGAAGAAACCGCCGAAAACCTCGGCTGCACGACCGCAGGCGTCTGCGGAAAAACGAACGATACGGCCTGTTATCAGGATGCCGTGAACTTTGTTCTCTCCGGGCTCGCCTACCGGAAGATCCATCAGCCAAAGGAAGCGACGCTTCCGCCGGAGAAACCGGAGCAGGATCGGCTGGTGATCGAGGCATTGTTTGCGACCCTGACGAACGTCAACTTCGATGAATCCCGGTTCGAGGCATATCTGGACGCCGCGATCGCGTTGCGGGATGCCTGCCCGCCGGTCCCGGGAGAGCCGCCGGCGTGTTCCTGGACCCCGGGATCCCGTGAGGACATAGTCACGCTTGGCGGAGGGATCGGGCTTCGCTCAATCGAGGACGACAACGAGCGGTCCCTCTTTTCCCTCCTGCTGTTCGGTCTGAAAGGCATCGCCGCCTAATACTCGCATGCCGAGGCGCTTGGAAAGACCGATCCAGCAATCGTGAACTTCATCTATAAGGGTCTGGCTTCCCGCTTCGAAAAGCACTCGTTTGGGGAGCGTGCTCGCCCTTCTCGAGTCGGCGAAAATCCCGGCATCCTTGTTACGGGTCATGATCTTCGCGACCTCTTTCTGCTGCTTCGCCAGACCCGCGGGATCGGGGTGAACGTGTATACTCACGGCGAGATGCTGATCGCCCATGCCCATCCGTGTTTCCAGAAGTTCGATCATTTGATCGGAAACTACGGAACGTCTTGGGCGAACCAGAAAAAGGAGTTCCCGCATTTCAACGGCCCGATCCTGTTTACGACCAACTGTCTTGTCCCCCCGCCGCCGGCGTATCGGGATCGGATATTTACGACCGGGTCGGTCGGTTTTCCAAACGCTGTCCATATCCCGGAGAAGCCTGATGGCTCGAAGGATTTTACCCGGATCATCGCCTGTGCGAAAAAGTGCCGCCCGCCGATGATCTGAACTGCGGGGATCTTTTGACCGGCGCAGGTCATGACGCGGTACTTTCTCTCGCTCCAAAGATCCTCGATCTCTTGAAGCGGGGGAAGATCAAACATTTCGTCGTGATGGCGGGCTGCGACGGCCGGTACAAAGAACGGGAATATTACACGGAGTTTGCAAAGGCGCTGCCAAATGACGTGGTCATTCTTACGGAAGGCTGTGCGAAGTACCGGTATAATCGTCTCGGTCTCGGCGATATAGAGGGGATCCCCCGGGTTCTGGATGCCGGGCAGTGCAATGATTCCTACTCTCTTGTGGTGATCGCTCATGAGTTAGCAAAGGCTTTGCATGTGGAATTGGAGAATCTCCCGCTGTCGTTCAATATCGCGTGGTATGAGCAGAAGGCGATTCTGGTGCTTCTGGTTCTGCTGGCGCTGGGCATCAAAGACATCATGATCGGACCAAATCTGCCGGCATGTCTTTCGCCTGATGTGCTGAGTATCCTGGTAAAGAAGTTCGGCGTTCAGCTGATCTCGACGCCGGCGGAGGATATGGAGAGGCTTGGGATCTCGCGCTGAAGGAATGGAGATGCCGGGTTGTGTTACCCGGCGATACCTCTCCTCACCGACAGTTTATAGTATCTTATGCGGTTTCTCTCATCTCTCATCGCTTTTATATGTCTCTGTTACCCATATTCTGCTAATGATGCCGAGTGATCCATCGATCCCTGCGGGAGTGTGTTTATCAGAGAGCTGGATAATCCGGGGTGCAGGATATGACTGATGAAAAGAATGCAATTAAGATTTTTCAGGATAGGAAGATACGTTCAGTTTGGAATCCGGAGGAAGAACAGTGGTATTTTTCGATCGTAGATGTTATTTCGGTATTAACGGAAAGTGTGAATCCGAATAATTACTGGAAGGTTCTCAAATCCCGTCTTATTAAGGAAGGTAATCAGTCGGTTACAACCTGTAACCAACTGAAAATCCCATCTCCAAAGGACGGGAAATACTACAAGACGGATGTTTTGAATACCAAGCAGCTTTTCCGTCTCGTCCAGTCCATTCCCTCTCCAAAGGCGGAGCCTTTCAAGGTATGGCTTGCCGAGGTCGGATATGACAGGGTTTTGGAGATCGAGGATCCTGAACGCGCCCAGGAACGGATGAAGGATCTGTATGAGCAGAAGGGGTATTCGAAAGACTGGATCGATAAACGCCTCAGGGGGATTGCGATTCGTCAGAATCTTACCGATGAATGGAAGGAAAGGGGTATTTCTTCAGAGAAGGATTTTGCTATCCTGACCGCTGAAATTTCCAATGCAGCGTTTGGCATGACACCGTCCGCATATAAAGAGTTCAAAGGTCTTGCCGGGAAGAACGAAAATCTCCGTGATCATATGACTGACCTCGAACTGATTTTTACGATGCTTGGCGAGCGGGTGACGACGGAAATTTCGGAGACGGAAAAACCGTCCGATCTTCCTGCGAATAAGATCGTTGCCAGACGCGGGGGAAATGTTGCCGGCGTTGCGCGACGAGAGACGGAGAAGGAACTTGGTCACACTGTTTCTTCGCCGGAAAATTATCTGAGTGAAAAACCAAAGAAGCGGCTGAGGGATGCGGATCAGTAAGATGATTTGCATTCTCAGTCCTTCCTCATCGCTATTCACACCTCCGCCCTCTCCCTCTCGCCCGTGATCAGCAGTTCCTAGGTCAAAACGCCGTCGATCTCCCGGTCCAGAGCCCTAAGCTTCGTTGTCAGATAGGTCGTTTCATCGATCAGACTTCTGGAGCGTCTCAGGAGTTCTTCGGGGGGCCGCCTCTCCTTCATCAGTTCGAACTGGAGCCTTCGGATCTCCTTTCCCTTTTCGCAGAGCTTCCCTGAATACACGTCCTTTTTGAAAAATAACGGGGTGAGCTGCTCCTGCAGCGTTGGGGAAATATCATTCATCATATCTTACCTCCTCTCCGGGACTCCCGGAATATGTAATCAACCTGTGATTCGACGCAATATAAATCCCAGACCGCGTGGTGCGATAATGCCCCGGGAGATGAGAAAAACTGCGTTCTCACTCAGAGAGGTGGGTTACGAAAAATCGAGTGACATCTCTTTTGCAGAATTCCGTTCGGCCGCGTCTGTGATCATCAAACAGTCGTCTTTTTGAGGAAATACGCGGAAAATATATCATAGAGTTCCAAAATATGATCCATCCGCGGTACATCAACGCAGTCCTTGCACTTTTCCTGGCCGTATTCTATGCTGCCCACGGGATAGGGGAAGGTCTCTTCCTCCTGGGTTTCACCGGGTACTCAAGCATCGCCCATATCTTCGGGCTGATCATCTTCACTATTCTGATCGTGCACGCCGTCATCAGTCTTCTGCTGGTGTTCGTGTTCGACGGGAGAAACCGGCCGGTCGTCTATCCCCGCAGCAATGCCGCGTTCTATCTTCAGAGAATAACCGGAATCATCGTTATCGTCCTCGTCTATATCCATATCACCTTCTATAATGCACCGTTCTCCGGTCCCATGAACATCCTCATGGTCGTTCTTCTGGGGATCCACATCGGCGTGAGCCTGCCGAGAGCCGCGGTCACGCTCGGCCTTGTCGGGTCAAAGACCGGCATGAAAATACTGACGGCAGCATCCTGGGCTGCGTACATTCTGATTATGATCGTCACGCTTCTCGGATTCTGGGGGGCATACTACTGAGGCATCATGACCGACATTCTCATTATCGGAAACGGGCTTGCGGGACTGTCCGCCGCATCCACCGCCGTATCGCTTGGAGCGAACGTTACTCTGATCTCGCTCACCTCGCCCGAGAGGTCCCAGTCGGTTCTTGCCGCAGGCGGGATCAACGCCGCTTTGAATTCAGCAGGAGACAACGACTCGCCAAAAGAACACTGCCGTGACACCTGCATTGCCGGTTGCGGTCTTGCCGACCCTCGTGCGGCGGCAGGATTGGCGGAACATGCTCCTGAACTGGTGTTGGATATGGCCAGGAAAGGCACCGTATTTTCCCGGGATCCAAGCGGCCGCATCGCTCAAAGATACTTCGGCGGCCAGAAAAAACGGAGGACCGCCTATGCCAGAGCAGGCATTGGAAAGCAGCTCATGTGTGCCCTGATCCAGGAGGCGCGAAAGAACGAGGCCGAAGGAAAACTCACCGTCCTGGAAAACGCCCGATTCATCTCCCTTGTGATCGAAGACGAAAGATGTCTCGGCGCCGTTTTTGCCGACACCGTAAAGGGGGAACTGTTTTCAAAAACGGCCGATGCGGTGGTCCTTGCGACCGAAGGCCTCTCCGGTTTGTTTGGGAACACGACCTGATCTATCTTTTCAAGCGGGAGTGCGGCGGCGGCGGCCTATGTCCAGGGTGTCCCCGCGGCAAATCTGGAGATGATCCAGTATCATCCAACGACCATTGCGACGTGTGGAAAACGCATGCTCATCTCCGAATCCGCCCGCGGAGAAGGCGGCCGGCTCTACGTCATGAAGGAGGGAAAACCCTGGTACTTCATGGAAGAGTGATACCCGGTTGGTGGAAATCTGATGCCGCGGGACGTGGTATCCCGGGCCATTTATCGGGTCTGTCATGACGAGGGGCTTGGGATCGAAGGAAAGGACGCGGTGCATATGGACATCACCCAGCTCGGCCGTGTCGTCATCGAGGAAAAACTGACCGAGATCAGCGATCTGTGCAGAACATACCTGCAGCTCGACCCGACTTTGAAGCCGATTCCGGTATATCCCGCATGCGGTGATCCTTTCCAAACTGAACCGACTCAATCTGCGGTCTTTTTTCTGGAAATAATTTTCACTTTTTCCCTTCAGGAGAGATAATATACTTGCACGTGAGAGTATTCTCCTAATGATTGTGTGTGGAGTGATCATGTGATTCTGAAAAAACCGATATTCGTGATAGTGCTGCTATTCTCTCTTGTTATCGCTGCCGGATGTATTACATCAACCTCCGTTTCGCCTCCGGACAACCCCGAGATGAACTTTGTCTCTTCCTTTGAAGGGGGCGAGCGGTATCTTGCCGGCAACTACACCGTGATCCTGCTTGAAGGCTCGTATCGGGAGATGGGGCGGCAGTACGGCGGTCTGATGAAAACCGAACTACTGTCTGAGTATGAAATGCTCACAAAAACCCTTGAAGACCGCGGATATTCCCTCGATTATCTCCGCTGGTATGCGTCAACCGGCACACAATTCCAGCCCGAGCGGATGAAGGAGATCACCCGTGGGATGGCCGAGACGACCGGTCTTTCGGAGGCCGACCTTTCGATTCTCTACTACGGTCCGGCCCTGTATGTCTCGATGCCGGCCGGCTGTTCCTATCTAGCCGTCTGGGATAATTATACAACGGACGGATCGGTCGTCCTTTCGCGAAACTGGGACCTTCCCGATCTTATTGGGCCGTTCAATCCGTATTATGTGCTTGCCGTGTACCGGCCGACGGACGGAAGCAATGGGGTCGCGACTTTCGGTCCTGCGGGTTCACGACCGGAGACGCTGATGAACAGCGCCGGTCTCTTTATCGCAGACGACAACTCGGGTCTCGCTCCCGTCGGCCAGGATGACCGCCCGGATCTGATCTCGGAGTTCTTCCGCCTGATGCTCGATTACTCGAATCTTTCCAGTCTGAAAACGGCTGTTTTGACGACCCGTCATGATGTTGCCTGGATCGTGGATGTCGGAGGGTCGGACGGAGCATATGTCTTTGAGGTTGGGCTTAACGAGACGAAGGTGCGGACCGGGGACGGGGTCGTTGCCGCGGCGAACCACTTCGTCGACCTGAGCTGGAATCTGACGACCCCGCCCGGAGAACACTCGCTGACGAGATATGCGAATCTGCTGAGTCAGGCGGAGGCGGCAAAGGGGTCGATCGATGCTGAAGAAATGATGCAGATCCGGGATGTGCTCATGACCGGCGGCGGGGCGAGCTTCCGTCACTCGATTCTTGAGGGATATCTGTATTCCTCGAACCATCAGGTGGTATTCGTTCCGGCGAGCCGGACTCTGTGGATGAAGGTGATCGATCTGGACTGGCAGAAGGTGGAGCTCGCTCCGCTGTTTGCAATGTGAGGGCTCCTCTCTCTTTTTTTGAATAGGACGTGTGCGGTTTGATCTCAACCGAAAAAAGCTGACGTGCGTGTAAGATGTATTTTGATTTCGTGTAAGGCATTCATTTTGACACAAGAGAAAAAACCGACCACGAATCTCCGCGAATTAACGCGAATCGCATTTTCCTTACGTTCGGGTACTCTGCTCCGGCTTATCGCCTACGCCGGAATCGCACCCTCTCTTGAAAAATGCTATCGAAAAAACCCGCGTGCGGGTTTTTCTGTTGTTTCAATATTTTTTCGATTACATAATATGAGAAGTTAACTGAGAGAAAAACCGGCACGCCGGTTTTTCCTATAGCATTTTTTCAGACGGCGTGCGATTCCTGCGTAGGCGATAAGCCGGAGCAGAGCACGACGGCGCAAGAAAAATGCGATTCGCGTTAATTCGCGGTTAAATAATCTCGAGAATCTCTATCAACTCTTTTTTTAACGAGAATCATTATTTATGAAGGATTGAATACATCCCCACACCCTCTCATCCCCCCCCCCCAAAAAAAAGAAAATCACGATAAATCCCAATTATTCCTTGACGTTTTTTTTAATTTACACCCTGTTTTGAATCGTTTTCACTTGATAGATATTATAACAAAATGCAGCCAGCATATTTTTCACTCGCACTCTTTGCAGCGTTGTTACCTTCACCAACCCTGCATGAAAGATATTTTTGATCACTGCATAGGGTCTCTCCCCCTTTGATCTCTTTCTACTTATTCGCATATTTCTCAGTTTATCTCGTATCCCAATGGGATGTCCTCTCGCCCCTCGTTTCATTGTGGCACTATATCCCTTGCATTTTGCTCCCTGATATCCCCGATCCCGATAGACCACTTCTCCTTTTTCTGACAGATCCACCTGACTGTCATGAACATTTGCCGTTGTGGTTTCAATGCGTCGAATAAGATCATGCGTCGTATCCATGATGGTATGCAGTTTATAGCCATAGTGCATTTTGCCGTTCTTGGACATGATTTTTCCATCTTTATCCCGTCGTGTTTTTGCCTGCTCTCCTCGCGGCGTGTCTTTCTTACAATGACCGGGTTCAGCATACACAAACGTTGCATCCTGAATCATACCTTGTTCAATTTTGAGACCTTTCAGGTCAAGTTGTCGCTGAAACTCCTGCCAAACCAATGTGTCAACGCTTGATTCGGACATGCGCTCCCGAAATAACCAGATCGTTGAATTGTCGGGTATTTTGTCAGGACACCAAAGGAAATGCCAAAAGGAGAGACGATCGTAGATTTCACGTTCAACGGCGAGATCAGATAGATTATACCAGACTTCCAGAAGCTGAATCTTGAACATGAGTATTACATCGACATTGGGGTGACCGCCTTTGCCGGATTTATTTGCATACATGGATTCAAGAAGAGGACGAAAAACATCCTAATCAAGTGTTTTACCAACATCGGAGAGACGGTCACCAAGTTTTTCATAACGCTCGTGATATGCCTGGTTGAGACCAAAGATGCTGAAAGTCCCCATACATACTACTCAACGTACGAAAAGAAAGTACGAGAATTTCTAACAACCTTTTTTCCGACAGAAAGTACTTTCTTTTCGTACGTTGAGTAGTATGTATGGGGACTTTCAGCATCTTTGGTCTCAACCAGGCATATCACGAGCGTTATGAAAAACTTGGCGACCGTCTCTCCGATGTTGGTAAAACACTTGATTGGGATGTTTTTCGTCCTCTTCTTGAATCCATGTATGCAAATAAATCCGGCAAAGGCGGTCACCCCAATGTCGATGTAATACTCATGTTCAAGATTCAGCTTCTGGAAGTCTGGTATAATCTATCTGATCTCGCCGTTGAACGTGAAATCTATGATCGTCTCTCCTTTTGGCATTTCCTTGGGTGTCCTGACAAAATACCCGACAATTCAACGATTTGGTTATTTCGGGAGCGCATGTCCGAATCAGGCGTTGACACATTGGTTTGGCAGGAGTTTCAGCGACAACTTGACCTGAAAGGTCTCAAAATTGAACAAGGTATGATTCAGGATGCAACGTTTGTGTATGCTGAACCCGGTCATTGTAAGAAAGACACGTCGCGAGGAGAGCAGGCAAAAACACGACGGGATAAAGATGGAAAAATCATGTCCAAGAACGGCAAAATGCACTATGGCTATAAACTGCATACCATCATGGATACGACGCATGATCTTATTCGACGCATTGAAACCACAACGGCAAATGTTCATGACAGTCAGGTGGATATGTCAGAAAAAGGAGAAGTGGTCTATCGGGATCGGGGATATCAGGGAGCAAAATGCAAGGGATATAGTGCCACAATGAAACGAGGGGCGAGAGGACATCCCATTGGGATACGAGATAAACTGAGAAATATGCGAATAAGTAGAAAGAGATCAAAGGGGGAGAGACCCTATGCAGTGATCAAAAATATCTTTCATGCAGGGTTGGTGAAGGTAACAACGCTGCAAAGAGTGCGAGTGAAAAATATGCTGGCTGCATTTTGTTATAATATCTATCAAGTGAAAACGATTCAAAACAGGGTGTAAATTAAAAAAAACGTCAAGGAATAATTGGGATTTATCGTGATTTTCTTTTTTTGGGGGGGGGGGGATGAGAGGGTGTGGGGATGTATTCAATCATTCATAAATAATGATTCTCGTTAAAAAAAAGAGTTGATAGAAATTCTCATTACTTTCTGTCGGAAAAAAAGTTGATAGAAATTCTCGGATACTCTAACCCTGAAACACGAAGCAGCTCCAGTCCATGAACTCCCTGCCGTAGGCAAGGTATTCATTCTGGATATGTCGGAGATATTCATCCATATTTTCTGATGACGCATTCTGCCAGACCGCAGATTCATACCGGTCCCAGTTGTCGGATGAGGCTGAAATCATGCCTGTAAGGGTGAATCCCAGTTCCCTGGCCGTGGAAGTAAGTTCAAACGCGGTCGGAACCTCCGGCCATTCTCTCGCAAACTCAGGCGGCACCACTGTTTTTTTCCAGACCCGGTCCCCGATAATGAGACTCCCTCCGTCTTTCACATATCCGGCGAGATGTTGAAGAGCCGTTTCTGCCCCTCCGAAGATGAATGCCGTGCCAAAAACGCTCACGACATCATACGATTCCTCCGGGATATATGCAGCGGCATCTCCTTCGATCACCGTAATCCCGGTTCCCTGCAGAAGATCTCTTGCGCGGGACGCCGACTCTTTCTGCAGCTCGATGCCGGTTCCGCAAATACCGAACGCCTTATGCCAGAGATCTAAGAGGGTCCCATTCCCGCATCCGACATCCAGCACCGACATTCCAGGTTTGAGACTGGCATATTTCCCGGCAAGGATCAGCTTTGTTTCGGAAACCGGATTCATAATTCTCATATTGCCCTGTGTCAGCTTTTCAATTTCATCATCGCTCATGACACAACAATTGTTGTCAAGCGTTAAAGCTGTCTTGCACAGATATCTTTGAGCGTTACTCAAGTAATTTGTACTTATTGCAAAATATGCATAATTTATTATAGATTCTTCAGCCTAATTTATTGAAAGGAGTCTTCTGTTGATCTGAAAAAATTATCAAGCTCGGTTGTCTTTTGCTCGCTACTGGTGCTTTTAGCATCATGTTCGTATGCAATCCTCTCAACCATCGTAACGCTCGCCGTAATAAACGGTTTTGGAATACCGGTCATTCTGGTCGGTAAGTTCGTCTATGGATGGATCATCCTTTTCGTACTTGTAGCTCTTGTCTGGCTCATTTATCAGAGAAAGCAGCCGAAGCATAAGCCAAGCACTCTTCCGCTTTGGAAACGCGTGATAACTCTCATCATCACCGGTATTGTGATGGCTCTCGTAACCGTCTGTTACTTCCTCTCGCTTGGATACCTGCCGATCTCTCTTTCCGTTGTTTTACTCTTCCAGTATTCCTGGATTGGTGTGGTTATCGAGGCAGTTACCCGAAGAAAACTTCCGTCGAGAAATAAGGTGATCGCCTGTCTGGTCATCCTCGTTGGTATGATTCTTGCAGGCGGCATTATCGGCTCGGGTCTTTCGCTTGCAGAAATGAACCCGGCCGGTATTGCGCTCGGTCTCCTTGCGGCATTCTTCTACGCTTTGTTCGTCTATTTGAGCGGCAGAGTCAGCCCGGAACTTCCGCCGACGAACCGCAGTTTCTTTATTGCCACCGCCGGTATGCTCTTCGTTCTTCTGTTCGTCGGAACGGTCTATGGGGGAGCCGCGGTCATTGAAGGAATCACGAATGTGAACGCTCTCGCCTACAGTATCCCGCTTGGTCTTTTTGGTATCGCGATTCCGATCTTCTTCCTTGCAGTCGGCGCTCCCAAAGTCAGTACCGGTATGGCGACCATCCTGAACTCGGCTGAACTTCCGGTCGAGGTCCTCGCGGCCACCGTGATCATTCTCGAACCCGTCGCCGCTCTTCGCTGGGTCGGTGTGATTATCATTCTTCTTGGTATCGCTCTCCCGTACATCCTTGAACGAAAAATCACCAGCGGTCTGGAAGCATAGACCGTCTGAAAAAATATTTCATATCTTTTTTCCCTCTATTTCAAAGGAAGGGTCTTCTACCCCTAGCATATTATAGCCTCGAATGTAACACTGATTATTATGAAAAAACTGCATATGATTTTGTTAGGGACGGCGCTGGTTTTTCTGCTTTTCTCTGCAGGAGTCTCAGCGGATCTTCCCACCATCTCAACACTTTCATGTGATGGGATCACTGCCGGTTCATGTACGTTTCAGGGGAACTTACAGAAAAACGGCGGCTTCGATGTAACTGACGTTGGCTTTGTATATGGAACCTCGCCTTCGGATCTTGCATTTACGGTGTCTCAAGGATACCGCGGTCATTCGTACGGCAAGTACATTACGACAGTTTCGGGACTTGCCGCCGGAACTACCTATTATTACAGAGCTTACGCAGTAAATCAAGACGGTACTGCCTACGGGCCTGTCATGAGTTTCACAACCACATCTGCCGGCCCTGGTCAGTTCAGCATCTCGGCACCATATCAGAATCAGAACTTCATGCTGAATGACGGAAACTGCGTGAATGCCCAGTGGAGTGCTGCCCCGGGAGCCGCAGGATATCGGGTCACGCTGAGGGATATGACGACCGACATGCTGTGCTTCAGTAATATGGAGCTTGGAAACGCCACGTCGTATGGCATTCCCTCGCAGAATCTCACCGCTGGTCACGAGTACTGTTTATCGATCTGTGCATATTCCGATGAAGGAGAGACGTGTCAGGAACAATGCTTCTCTGTTCAGGCTGCGAACGGTGTGACACCGACTCCTGTGGGATCAGCGAATCAGTACGGGAATCAGTATCAGAATGCCAGAATACTGGATATCATCGCATCCGGAGAGGTCCTGCCGTTGCAGAGTAATGAAACGTCAGCCACGCCGATGTACAGATACACGTTTACCGTCAGGACCAATCCCGATGCCGACCAGGTCTGTCTTTATCTCTATAACGGGACCAACAGCAGTCTGATCGGGGTCAACTCCACGTACGTTACGATCGGGTCACCCATCCAGATGCGTGAATTCACCTTTACCCGGACAATGCTTTGGGAAGAGGTACAGAATTTGAGTACCGAGGCATGCATCTATCATGATGGTCAGCCGATCAGGGGCAGGGACGGAGCTTACAAATTCATCGCCGTTTCTTCCCCGGGTCAGGGAAATACCGTAGTTTCCGGCAGCACAAACCAGTTCATGGAACAGATCATGAATTTCTTTAGGAATATGTTTTCCTGGAACTTCGCCAGATCGTCCGGCAACTAATCAAAACCTCATCTCTCTTTTTTCCTGATTTGGTATTCATCAGCCGTGTTCCAGCGTCTTCCTACCCGCAGCTTTTTTTTACGCGCAGGCTCTTTCCTTCTCAGGTAAGATCTTTGGAATTACGCAATTTCTCTTTCAAACCCATCAAGCATATCATTCTTTGAGACCAACTCTACTTGCCTGAAACCTGGAATTTACCTGAATAAAACCTGATAAATTGATATTTTACTTGTTAAATCAGCAAATAAATTTGTATTTATTTATAGTAAATAAAATAGTTTATAACCTCCAGCATCCTGATGTAAGGGTATGACAATCGTTGAAGATGCAAAAAAAGGCCTCATCACTGAAGAGATGAAGGTCGTGGCAAAATCCGAAGGGGTCACCGAAGATTTCATCCGCAGGGGGATCGCCGGTGGTCATATCGTCATCCCGATGACTCCCTACCGGAAAGTGAAACTCTGCGGTATCGGCTCGGGGCTTCGCACAAAAGTGAATGCATCGATAGGTACCTCTTCTGACATCGTGAATGTGGAAGAGGAGCTGGAAAAGGCACGTCAGGCAGAACTCGCCGGGGCAGACTCACTGATGGAGCTTTCGACAGGCGGGGACTTCCTCGATATCCGCCGCCGGGTATGTGAGCAGTCAAATCTTTCTGTTGGATCCGTTCCGCTCTATCAGGCGTTCATCGAAGCTGCCAGAAACAAAGGCGGCGTTGTTTTCATGGACGAGGACGATCTCTTTAAAATCACCGAGCAGCAGGCAAAACTCGGTACGAATTTTATGGCGATCCACACCGGAATAAACTATGAGACCGTGAAGAGGCTGAAAAATCAGGGCAGACACGGTGGTCTCGTCTCCCGCGGCGGGGCATTCATGACGGCATGGATGCTGCATAACGAGATGGAGAATCCCCTGTACCGCAGATTCGACTACCTTGTCGAGATCTTAAAAGAACACGAAGTCACCCTCTCCTTTGGAAACGGTATGCGGGCTGGCGCCTGTCACGATGCGACGGACCGTGCTGCGATCCAGGAACTTTTGATCAACGCCGAGCTCGCCGACCAGGCAACTGCGGCGGGTGTTCAGTGTATCATGGAAGGTCCGGGCCACATCCCTCTTGATGAGATCAAAACCAACGTCCAGCTCGAAAAACGGGTCACCAACAACAAGCCGTTCTACATGCTCGGCCCCCTGGTAACGGATATCGCTCCGGGATATGACGACCGCGTTGCCGCTATCGGAGCTTCCGTTTCGTCCGCCGCCGGAGCTGATTTCATCTGTTATGTGACCCCGGCCGAACATCTGGCTCTGCCGACCCCCGAAGAGGTCTATGAAGGAGTTATGAGTTCACGCATCGCGGCCCACGTCGGCGATATGGTGAAACTCCCAAAGACCCGCGAGGCCGATCTCGAGATGGGACACGCAAGACGAGATCTCGACTGGGAACGCCAGTATGCCGTCTCGATAAACGCCGAGAAGGCACGCTGCATCAGAAACTCCCGCATGCCGGCCGACTCCGATGCCTGCACGATGTGCGGGGATTTCTGTGCGATCAAGATCGTCCAGAAGACGTTTAATTTCTGAAGCTGGAACCTTTCCCGGCTTTAGGAGGTCAGATCAGCGGCCTCGCAGTCTGATCACACCTCTTTTTCCTCTCTCATCCCATCCTGATTAGAGTCGTTCCCATCCTTATCGTAACGCATCAATGCCACGTTCAATTGATCCGCGACCGTCTGTTCCATGTATGCGACGATCATCTCAGGGGAAAGATCGATCTCGCCTAATATCCAGCTCTCCACTATTCCTGCAAAAGCTACTGTATAGAAATGCGTGAGATACTCGACATAGCCTTCGGAACTTGGAAGATCGCGTCCGTAGGTCAGCACGACATCCCGGACAACCCTCTCCAGATCAGCCTTAAAAAAATCCTTCAGCGTTTCGCGACTCAGGGAATTGAGCGTGCACACACACATCTCCCGGTTTGCGGAAATATAACCGAAAAGCTGCAAAATTTTATCCTGCCAGCAAAACACCTCCTCGCTGCGCATAAGGAGATCGAACGCCTCCTCCTCATACATCCATCGGAAAAGATCGTGAACATCCTCGAAATGATAGTAAAATGTCTGCCGGTGCAGCCCGCATTTTTCCGTGATCCCCTTTACGGTGATCGCATGGAGAGGTTTTTCGCTCATCAGTTTTTTCAGGGATGCCGGAGCATCTTTTTGGTGATATTGCTTTGGAAAGCCGTCTCTTTCGACATGTGTATATACATATGTCTTGCCGGATTGCCATATATTCTTTATCGATAAGATATCGTTAAATACCGAATCATTAGACACCTGTCGCATTTTGTCGAAAATTCAAGATGAGAATTTCTATTAACCCATTTTTTAACGCGAATCATGATTTAAGGAAGATAGGTTACATCCCCACACCCTCTCATCCCCCCCCCAAAAAAAGAAAATCACGATAAATCCCAATTATTCCTTGACGTTTTTTTTAATTTACACCCTGTTTTGAATCGTTTTCACTTGATAGATATTATAACAAAATGCAGCCAGCATATTTTTCACTCGCATTCTTTGCAGCGTTGTTACCTTCACCAACCCTGCATGAAAGATATTTTTGATCACTGCATAGGGTCTCTCCCCCTTTGATCTCTTTCTACTTATTCGCATATTTCTCAGTTTATCTCGTATCCCAATGGGATGTCCTCTCGCCCCTCGTTTCATTGTGGCACTATATCCCTTGCATTTTGCTCCCTGATATCCCCGATCCCGATAGACCACTTCTCCTTTTTCTGACAGATCCACCTGACTGTCATGAACATTTGCCGTTGTGGTTTCAATGCGTCGAATAAGATCATGCGTCGTATCCATGATGGTATTCAGTTTATAGCCATAGTGCATTTTGCCGTTCTTGGACATGATTTTTCCATCTTTATCCCGTCGTGTTTTTGCCTGCTCTCCTCGCGGCGTGTCTTTCTTACAATGACCGGGTTCAGCATACACAAACGTTGCATCCTGAATCATACCTTGTTCAATTTTGAGACCTTTCAGGTCAAGTTGTCGCTGAAACTCCTGCCAAACCAATGTGTCAACGCCTGATTCGGACATGCGCTCCCGAAATAACCATATCGTTGAATTGTCGGGTATTTTGTCAGGACACCCAAGGAAATGCCAAAAGGAGAGACGATCGTAGATTTCACGTTCAACGGCGAGATCAGATAGATTATACCAGACTTCCAGAAGCTGAATCTTGAACATGAGTATTACATCGACATTGGGGTGACCGCCTTTGCCGGATTTATTTGCATACATGGATTCAAGAAGAGGACGAAAAACATCCCAATCAAGTGTTTTACCAACATCGGAGAGACGGTCGCCAAGTTTTTAATAACGCTCGTGATATGCCTGGTTGAGACCAAAGCTGCTGAAAGTCCCCATACATACTACTCAACGTACGAAAAGAAAGTACTTTCTGTCGGAAAAAAAGGTTGTTAGAAATTCTCAAGATGTTTATCACAAATTCAGGGAGACATATTCAGACAACCGGCTAAACGGTTGCTTTTCCTATGATAGACATCCCCGGAACCATCCTGCAAAAAAGAAAACAGGAGAATTTCTAACAACCTTTTTTTCCGACAGAAAGTACTTTCTTTTCGTACGTTGAGTAGTATGTATTGGGACTTTCAGCAGCTTTGGTCTCAACCAGGCATATCACGAGCGTTATGAAAAACTTGGCGCCCGTCTCTCCGATGTTGGTAAAACACTTGATTGGGATGTTTTTCGTCCTCTTCTTGAATCCATGTATGCAAATAAATCCGGCAAAGGCGGTCACCCCAATGTCGATATAATACTCATGTTCAAGATTCAGCTTCTGGAAGTCTGGTATAATCTATCTGATCTCGCCGTTGAACGTGAAATCTACGATCGTCTCTCCTTTTGGCATTTCCTTGGGTGTCCTGACAAAATACCCGACAATTCAACGATCTGGTTATTTCGGGAGCGCATGTCCGAATCAGGCGTTGACACATTGGTTTGGCAGGAGTTTCAGCGACAACTTGACCTGAAAGGTCTCAAAATTGAACAAGGTATGATTCAGGATGCAACGTTTGTGTATGCTGAACCCGGTCATTGTAAGAAAGACACGCCGCGAGGAGAGCAGGCAAAAACACGACGGGATAAAGATGGAAAAATCATGTCCAAGAACGGCAAAATGCACTATGGCTATAAACTGCATACCATCATGGATACGACGCATGATCTTATTCGACGCATTGAAACCACCACGGCAAATGTTCATGACAGTCAGGTGGATATGTCAGAAAAAGGAGAAGTGGTCTATCGGGATCGGGGATATCAGGGAGCAAAATGCAAGGGATATAGTGCCACAATGAAACGAGGGGCGAGAGGACATCCCATTGGGATACGAGATAAACTGAGAAATATGCGAATAAGTAGAAAGAGATCAAAGGGGGAGAGACCCTATGCAGTGATCAAAAATATCTTTCATGCAGGGTTGGTGAAAGTAACAACGCTGCAAAGAGTGCGAGTGAAAAATATGCTGGCTGCATTTTGTTATAATATCTATCAAATGAAAACGATTCAAAACAGGGTGTAAATTAAAAAAAACGTCAAGGAATAATTGGGATTTATCGTGATTTTCTTTTTTTTTGGGGGGGGATGAGAGGGTGTGAGGATGTATTCAATCCTTCATAAATAATGATTCTCGTTAAAAAAGAGTTGATAGAAATTCTCAGTTTTGTATTGGAATGGTGAATTCATAATCATTTCTGAGTTTCACTTACTGAACTTAGATTATCATAAGTATTGATATATGATGTCGATATTCACCGTTATCTAGATTATGTTTGGTCTCGCAGTAGGATTTTTTAGGATCCTGGTGTACATGAAATCTGAAGATAATGGAATTGAGATGGGAGAAGCTGGGTCAGAAAATAAAAAATTCAGAGATATGAAAGAACGAATCGAAAATTACTTTCTGACAAATTTCTCCCTCTCCTCTATTTTATCACTATTTGTCTCACGATTTCGACGGGATACACTCTGCATTGGATTCTATGCTCAATGTATTGATAAGAGATGAGGGAGAAGGTGTAATTGTAGATCATAGGAACCATCTGCACGATCGTAATTAGATTTCATACACCTTGCCTGATCATGACTGAACAAACCAAAAACACAAAAGCAAGCGTTATCTGCATGGCACTCATCTATCTATTACCAGTATGCATTTTATTGGCATATTTATCATGGATCATACCACTGTTAACGTCACTGTCAAATCCCATCACCGACGGTCTGTTTGCGAGTCTGATGTTTCTTCTGCCGATTGCAGCCCTCATCGGGGCGATTACATATAAGAAAATTGTCGGTAAGGAGAAAACGACCGGGTTCACGATCCTTATCATTGCCCTTGTTCTTTTGCTCGTCATCAACATCGGCATGGGGATCATGAATGTCATCGGTGGAGCCTTTACTTCTCCGGCAATGCTGACGAATTTCCTGCGAACACCGATTTGGGTCACACCTCTCTATTTCGTCCTGATCCTTGCCCCTCTCTTCTCTCTTGTTCTCCCGAAGCTTTGCGAAGCACGAAAACCGCAGATGATCCTGTCGGGAGTCTCGAAAGGGTTTGCCGTATTCAGCATCTTCTATCTGCTCTATTCTACGTTTAGCGGCATAGCAGGAGATGCATATGATGATGTTGTCCCCGGCATGCCTCCTGCGCTTATCCGTGGTATATATCCCCTATGTTTATGTTGAGCATCGCCATTATCTGGGCCCTCTTTGGTCTCGCGGTCGGAGCCTGTATGATTTGGCTGTGTCAAAAATCGGAAAATGATGCATGCATGCGGAACGAATGTGATGAAAAATGAACACAATGCAGAATCCAAACATAAAACTCCTCTCCCCAATCTATTTTTTATCGATATGTATCTTTGGAGCGTTTATTACCTGGAATTTTTCAAATGTCATTGTCGAATCCATACTCTCTGCAGGTCTTTTCGTATTGACGGTAGTGCTTTTCATTGGAACGATCCTCTGCTACAGAAATAGTGATGGAGCAGTCAAATCCCGCTTCGAATTTCTCGCAGTATTTACTGCACTTCTGTTGATCGGCGAGATCGGATTAGGGCTCATATCCATTATTTCCAGCGGGGGTTCACAGCTCACGGTTTTACTTAGGATGCCTGTTTGGCTGACAGTGATGTACCTCATACTGATCGCCTCGCCGATGATGACATCCGTGGTTCAAAAAGTATCGGCAGACTTTGCCTGCGGAAAAATGATGAAACGGACCTCGTATACATTTTCCGTTTGGGGTTTTGTACTTCTCGTCTGTTACATCATTCTGTCGGTTTTGGGAGATGCAAATGATGTCGTGATCCAAGGAGCCATACGAACTGTTCCCTGGTGGATCTCAACGGTTCTTATAAACACGGGCTTTGTGGTCTGGGTTATTCTGGGGATCGCCGGCGGACTGCAGCTTGTTTTCGGATGTAAAAAAGATGACACGTCGAGTTTTTGAAGGGAAGAAGTAATAAACCAATGTTTACTTATGTGAGGTTCAAATGATGAAATTGCATATAAAAATTCTTGCTGCATGCATATGCATACTTCTGTTGATCATGAGTGCCGGCTGCATTTTACCGGAGCACTACTCAGAAAATAATATCCTGCCTGATTTCATGCCGGGTATGTTTGATACAGGATTTTTTTCATCACCCCCTTCACCCCCTAAAACATCGTCATATACTCATGCAATCGACTGGTACTTTGATCTGGATAATGCAACGGGTTTTGTAAGCGTGCAGAGACGGGATGACCGATCAAATCAGATTCCCATTTACGTTGCAGAACCGGGTGTTGAGGGAAGAATTGCCATAGAAATCAAGGCATTCGGAGAGGATATTATTGTTACGCTCAATAGAACATTTCCTATGTCTCCTTTGTAGGAAGGGATGTCGCTCACCCTCGAAGGTGAGCCGATTTACGTGAAGGACGGTGAAACGGCAGATGCAACTCTTATTCTCCAGGTAGATCCCTCTACAGTAAATACTGTTACGCACACGGAGGTCTGGCTGGAGACGACGAGTGGGTGGGGACGGGGATGTGTATGTCAGTTGTATTCAGCCGCTGATCCAAACATACCTGATATTTGAATACTACAATCTGCGGATGTGATCCCATCCCTCTATTTTCTCACGATCCCGACGGATACATTCTGCATTGGAGTCTAGGCTCAATGTATTGATAAGAGATGAAGGAGATAGGGTAGTTTTGATGAAGGTTGTAAAAACCAGCATCCGATGAAAGCTGCGATGACATATCATGATGATTGATAAAGAGTTTGGCAAAGATGTTATGAAAATAGCATTAGGTATCGTAGCTGCCGTTTGTATGTTATTTATCCTGTATGTAGTTGCCTCCGGCGTCGTCCTTCTCGTCGCCCAGATCATGTCGTGATTTTGTCAGGGACAGAACCTCTCATGAAATCAACATTCAACGTTATACAAACCGCTCGGGAACCATGACTGACCAAACCCAACACACCCAACGAAGTGCCATCATTATCGCCCTCATCTATTTTTTGCCGGTATCTATATGGCTATTGTATATTTTAGTCACGCAATATTATTATCCTACAATTTCCGGCAGCTTTGCTCCGGTATTCCTTTTCGGCACATCTCTCCTTGCGGTATTTGCGGTCTCCCTTCTCCTCATCCCATTTGCCGGGGCTATACAAGGTCTGCGCCTTCACACGCTGCAAAAACTTCCCTGCATACTAATAATTACCGCAGTCGTTCTCATTCTTGGTATATCTGTATGCTTGATATTCATCGGAAATCCCCGTTCATTTCCAGAAGCTCTGCGCATATTTTCCTTAAATCTCTTCTTCATCTCACTGATTCTAACGCCTCTCTACTGTCCGGCGGCATTTATGCTAAGAAGATCATCTTCGAAAAAGGCAGTTTCTGCAAAAATATCGGGTATCTGTCTTGGCATTGCCGGATTAGGTATGACATACGTGTACTTCGGCATCTATCGCAGCGTTCAGTAGTATGATACCTCACTTCATCTGATAAATGACATATGGTATTATTCGATCTGGGTATTACTCATCGGTTTTGGCATATGGGCAGTGATCGGCGTGATAGCCGGAATTCTGACACTTGCATCATTAAAAAATAGAGATGATCTGCAGTAAATCCTTCATCCAAAAGGACATGGAATCTGCGGCTGGTTCTGAAATCCTGAGTTATTCCTCTTCCAGAAACATCTCCACGACCTCTTCCGGGAACATCGTTTTCGCGACGATCTCTTCAACGGTCATGCCCTGTTCCTTGAATCTGCGGCAGACGTTCATCATACTCTCGCTTACTTCGATGATGTGCATGTCCGGATCATAGAATCTGACGACTCTTTGACCCCAGGCATGTTCGATCACCTCATGAACGTACTTCACATCAAACTTTTTGAGGCGTTCAACGCATGCGTCGAACTCCTCTTCCTCAAAGTAGAGCTCGGCATCGTTTCCCTGATACCGGATCTCGGAATCGGGTTTATCGATAAACCCTGTCCAGGAACTCTTCGACTGAATCGCAAACTATTCGTCGAACGTGACGTTTGCCCCGAAATCCATGGTTATTTCCTGACCAATGATCTCGGTATAGAACTTTTTCGATGCTTCGATATCATCAACGACGATTAATGGACATATAAACTTCATAATTTTGTCTCCTTACCTCTCCACCAGAGGTACCATGTTTCTTTTTTTCTGAATAAAATACATCCGTCCAGGAAACCTGTCCAGTCATCCGTGAAATCATACCCGGTCAACGTATATACAAATGCGCAAAGAAATACGTCATGGGTCACGCAGACCGCGATGCCGTCCTGAAATGCCGTACTTTTCAGGAATGCGAGCAGCCTGTCCGTTCCTTCCCTTATCGGATAATGACCGGGCAGCGTGCCTGTTCTGATATATTCAAGAGCCACCGTCTTGGTCGGATTTTTCACATAGAAGCCGCGGGTCAGGTCGTCATCGAAGATGTATGCCCCGGGGTCGCCGAGAAAATCGTTTGCGCAGACTTTCTCCTGTTCTTTTGCTCCTGTAAGGATCAGCTCGGCGGTACGCATGCACCGAAACATCGGACTTGCGTATGCCTTGATTCGCCTGCCTCCGATTTTTTCGCCAAAGGTCAGTGCTGCCCGCTCCCCCCGGATCGTGAGTTTTTTGTGGGACCCCGTTTCTCCTTTGATAAACGGTTCCCGTTCGGCATGCCTGACGAGAACGACCGCAGCATCCCACTCCGTCATCTTCAGAATAGTGGGGATCGGGCTTTCCGTTCCGATGAATCGTACCATTTCTGAAACGGGATATTCATCATCGGGCGGGTCGGCCCGGTAAATCTCCTTTCCCGTCATATCGATAACGAGCCAGCCGTCCTCGTCTCTGACGAGTGCTTCGCCGTTGACGAATCGTCGGGCATCGAAGTACCAGTCCCCGTAAAGCATCTCGCCGCCGGTCGTGATGTGGGTAGCTCCGTAATTTTTCCGGTAGATCACCGCCGCCCCTTCGGAAAATTCCTCGGCATAGAGATAGTTGTTGTGCCCGATCCGTTTTCCCTCTTCATTGATGTGGAAATACTCGCCGTCTGTCGTTTTGACCACCGCACAGTCATAGGAAAAATTCCCCGCCAGGGCGTATCTTTCTTCATAAAGGGGGCTGCCTGAAAAATCGATATGATACGCTCCCGATTCGTCAGTAACCGCGGCAAGACCCGGAAACCGGAACGGTCCGACGGCCTTGAACCGTTTTTCATAAATCGGCGAGCCGCCAAACTCGTGATACGTCCCGTCAGGACTTGGTAATGGAAGATCCATAAAAAAAGTCAGCGGATGGCCGTCAGACCAACAGCCTTGTTCGTGATCGAAATCGATTCCATAGCGGTCTTCACATCTCCGGCCATTGCCCGGATGCAGTCTACCGTCTCCACGACGACATCCGCTTCCTGATGGATCGCCTGGAACAAATACAGATCAGTCCCGTCGAGGACTGAGAGCGACTCGGCAAAGATGCCGTTCTCCCAGAGGTCTCCTCTCGGGCGGAGCAGATCGGAGGTGAACTCTTTAAGTTGTGCTGTGCTCGTGATCCCCGTGCTCTTCTCGATAAGACCGAGACGGGAGTTGGCTTTGATCAGCTCGATGACCTGCTCTTTAGTTGCCGGGTTTTTCAGTTCCATATTGATGAAATGCATATGCATGAGAGTCGTCGGAACGATCATTGCCGAGGTTATGATATTGATATGCGGCAGAACGCTCTGCACGTCCGGACCGTGGTGGGACGGGATCGTGACCGGATTCAAAACGATCGCATCGATCGGTCCGCGTTTGATGTCCCCCGGATCTCCTCCTCGGCGAACCATGGTTGCCCGAACTTTTTTCACGCCGAAGACGGAGTCAATGAGTTTAATGATCCGGCAAAGGCCGGTGGTATTGCAGGAAACGACCCGTGCATACTGTCTGCCGATCGCCTGCTCGTAATTACAGGATGCGTTGAAGGAAAATCCGGCGACTTCGTGTTCCTCTCCCCCTTCCCAGATCGCTTTTTTCTGGTACTTTTCGTAAAGGGCTTTATTTCCTTCGCCGACTCCTCCGGGCGTTGCATCGACGACGATGTCGGCTTTCTGGATCATCTCTTCGACCGAGCCGGCGACTTCGAGGCCCGCTTTGGTGAATGCATCTTTTTTGCTGATGTCTGCGATGTAGAGGGGGTATCCTCTTTCCCGGGCAACGTAGGCCTCTGCTCCCGGTTTGGTTTTGGAAACGCCGATTATTTCCATATCCGGCTGACAGGAAACCGCGTCGGCGACGCGTTTTCCGATCGTACCGTATCCATTGACTGCAACCTTGATCATAGTTATAGTATGCTTCTCTTTCATGAATGATAAAATTGTATGCTCCTGGGCGGTGAAAAGCCGTGTCCCGCAAAAATAGCTGAAGAAAAAAAAGAGATTAGGTCCGTTCGTTGCCGATCTCTTTAACGTATGCGTCAAAGGTATCGAGAACCTCTTTTTCCGGCTCTCTGGTCAGTTTGGTGACGATGAAGATCGCAAGCAGACTTGCAATAACGCCGGGCACCATCTCATAGAGACCTGTAACGGACGCAAGGAACGTACCCCACGTAAAGGAAACTACCCCGCCGGTAAGAATACCTGCCAGAGCTCCCTGCCAGTTCATTCTTCTCCAGAAAAGACCGACAAGAATGACCGATCCAAACGTACAGCCGAATCCTGCCCATGCATTTGCAACGATATTGAACACCGTGGCATTGCCCAAAAGGGCAAGGAAGACCGCAATCAGAGATACAGCAAGGACCGTGCCTTTGGAAACAAGAAGCAGACTCTTATCAGAAGCTTTCTTGTTCATGATATTCTTGTAGATATCCTGAGAGATGGCGGATGCCGCGACAAGAAGCTGCGATGAGGCAGTACTCATGATCGCACCAAGCACTCCGCAGTAAATGATACCGGCGATGAACGGGAGAGATCCAAACACATCCCCTGTCATAAAGATGAAGACCTTTTCCGAGTCGAATCCGGCAATCGCTGATGGATCGGGGAACATAATCTGGCCGACCAGTCCGACAAAAATCGCAGCAGTAAGCGTGATGATGACCCAGACCATGGCGATACGGCGTGCTTTGGGGATATCCTCCGGTTTTTCGATCGCCATGAATCTTGGCAGGATATGCGGCTGACCGAAGTATCCGTATGCCCAGGCCAATCCTGAAACGATCGTAAAGATTGAGACAAACTCAAAGACCCCGTTCGCTGGATCATACTCCCAGAAGAGGGAGAATGTCTTCGGGTCAAGACTTGCAAGACCTGCTCCTCCGTCCGAGAGAAGAACAAGGGCGACGATCGGGACCACGATCAGCGCGGCCAGCATCAAAAAGCCCATGATCGTATCGGTCAGACAGACGGCTTTAAATCCGCCGGTAAACGTGTAACTGACAACGATCAGTGCACAGACAAGAATACCGATGACATAGACCATGCCAAGATCGGGATTTCCCAAAAAGCTCAGATCGAGATTGTAGATCGTCACAAGAGAGCTGAAGAGTTTTCCTCCTGCGACGAACTGTGCGGAAGTGTAGATAACGAAGAAAACCAGAATGAAGATAGATCCGATAGCCGAGATCAGTCCCCGTTTTTCGTTGAATCTGTTCGTTATGAACTCAGGAAGCGTGAGTGAGTTGTCTGCTCTGTGGGTGTACACCCGCAGTCGTTTTGCGACAAACCTCCAGTTCAGATAGGTACCTATAGCAAGACCGATCGCGGTCCAGCCTGCGGAGGAAAGTCCAAACGCATAGGCCATACCCGGAAGACCCAGGAGCAGCCATCCGCTCATATCCGATGCTTCTGCCGACATCGCAGACACCAGAGGCGGGAGTTTTCGCCCGCCGAGGATATAGTCTCCGGCGGTTTTGTTCTTCTTCATGAAGAAGAAGCCGATATAAATCATTACTCCAAAGTAAATGACAAAGGCGGCAAGGATTCCGATTAAATTCCAGTCTACCACAAAAATACACTCCATTCAACAGATCTTCACCCACACCGGGTACGTATGAAAAAACCTGTTTATTACGAGATATATGTTGCGTTCCCATCATATTTATGTAATATGAATCAACAGATTAGATGTAATGATCGCAGAAATGACAAAAGAACGGGCATACAGCATCCTCGGGCTCCCTATGGATGCGGATTTTACCACAACATCGCTTGCATTCCGAAATCTTCGCGATAAATATCATCCGGATACAAATCCGCGGATGAGGAAGGAATACACGGAAGTCCTTGCCGCGTTCGAGTTCCTTCAGCGCATGTTTTCAGACTGAATGGTGCCTGTCAAAACATACGAAAATACGCAAAATAGAGAAAAAATATGAGCCTATCTCTCTGAGTGAGAACGGCATTTTTGCCGAATCCCGGGGCATTATCGCACCGCGCGGTTAGGGGTATATATACTCCCGCGTTGTATTATTGATTGTAAACACCCGGGATGAGACTTCTGACAGTACCCTTTCGGTTTGGTCCTTCAAAAGTCCACCCACTTTTCTCAGGAATCATTTATTATATCTCTGTCCCCTATGAATCACTAACAGATCATGATCGAGATATACTCCTCCGTAAACGAGAGCAGACTCCCGGTCAAACAGGACAGCATCACGAAAGGCTGCTGGATCCGTCTCATCAGTCCAACGGATGAGGAGGTGTCGTATGTTTGTCAGGAACTCTCGCTCGACAGAGACGATCTTACGATCCTTTTGGATGAAGAGGAACGTCCGCGTGTCGAACATGATACGAACGCTTCCCTCATTCTCATTGATACGCCGTATTTCCTGACCGAGGATGATGTCGAGTCGTACACTACGATTCCTGCCGGCTTCTTTCTTTTGCCCGACTGCCTCATCAGCATCTCGCTAAGGAAAAACCAGATCCTTGACCAGTTTGCATTCGGGAAGGTCAAAAATTTTTCAACGGAGAACCGGATCAAGTTCATTCTGCTGTTTCTCTACAGAAATGCGGATCTTTTTGTACAAATCCTTCGAAGGATCGACAAGAGGACGAGTGAAATCGAGAAGACCCTGAAAAAATCCACGAAGAACGAAGAGATCTTCCAAATGCTCGCCCTCTCGAAGTCTCTCGTCTATATTATCAATTCACTCAAAGGAAATGAATCCGTACTGGAAAAACTTTCCAAACTGCAGATTCCCGCAGGGGTCGTAAAGGAAGAGGACCGGGATCTTCTTGACGATGTCATCATCGAAAATCATCAGGCTCTGGATATGGCAGAGACCTATTCCAAGACGATATCAAGCACGATGGGAGCATTTGCCTCGATCATTAACAACAATGTGAATTTTATCATGAAACTCTTCACCTGTTTTGCGGCTATCATGGCGATACCGATGGTCGTTGCAGGTTTTTTCGGCATGAACGTTCCGGTACCTATGACCGGGTACCCGCTTGCCTTTGCCTCTATTGTTGTTGCTTCCCTCGGTTTATCGGCGCTCCTGATCTTTGTGATGCTGAAAAAAGGATAGAGAATTTCTATCAACTCTTTTTTTTTAAAAGAATCATAATTTAGGAAGGATTGAATACATCCCCCCCCCCAAAAAAAAGAAAAACACGATAAATCCCAATTATTCCATGACGTTTTTTTTAGTTTACACCCTGTTTTGAATCGTTTTCACTTGATAGATATTATAACAAAATGCAGCCAGCATATTTTTCACTCGCACTCTTTGCAGCGTTGTTACCTTCACCAACCCTGCATGAAAGATATTTTTGATCACTGTATAGGGTCTCTCCCCCTTTGATCTCTTCCTACTTATTCGCATATTTCTCAGCTTATCTCGTATGCCAATGGGATATGCCCTTGCTCCCCGTTTCATTGTGGCGCTATATCCCTTGCATTTTGCTCCATGATACCCCCGATCCCGATAGACCACTTCTCCTTTTTCTGACAGATCCACCTGACTGTCATGAACATTTGCCGTAGTGGTTTCAATACGTCGAATAAGATCATGCGTCGTATCCATGATGGTATGAAGTTTATAGCCATAGTGCATTCTGCCGTTCTTGGACATGATTTTTGCCTGCTCTCCTCGCGGCGTGTCTTTCTTACAATGACCGGGTTCAGCATACACAAACGTTGCATCCTGAATCATACCTTGTTCAATTTTGAGACCTTTCAGGTCAAGTTGTCGCTGAAACTCCTGCCAAACCAATGTGTCAACGCCTGATTCGGACATGCGCTCCCGAAATAACCAGATCGTTGAATTGTCGGGTATTTTGTCAGGACACCCAAGGAAATGCCAAAAGGAGAGACGATCGTAGATTTCACGTTCAACGGCGAGATCAGATAGATTATACCAGACTTCCAGAAGCTGAATCTTGAACATGAGTATTACATCGACATTGGGGTGACCGCCTTTGCCGGATTTATTTGCATACATGGATTCAAGAAGAGGACGAAAAACATCCCAATCAAGTGTTTTACCAACATCGGAGAGACGGGCGCCAAGTTTTTCATAACGCTCGTGATATGCCTGGTTGAGACCAAAGCTGCTGAAAGTCCCCATACATACTACTCAACGTACGAAAAGAAAGTACTTTCTGTCGGAAAAAAGGTTGTTAGAAATTCTCAGTATTTTTTCTTTGAGAAGAATCGTTTTGACTAATTTCTTCCCGGCTTCTTCCAGCTTGATTAATTGATTCGTATCCAGTAACAGATCTGTTTTGTTATACACATTATAGATTTTAAGCTCATCCACGACTCTGTATCCAAGAGCCTGCAGGGATTTGGTCATTGTGACTGCAGTATATCCCAGATCATCCGGATCTTTCTGCTCGCAAACGGCAACGACCGTCGCATATTTTATTCCCATCGCTTCATGCATCCCCATCCATACCGATCGGTCTTCTTCATCAAAAACCTCATAGCAGTAGAGCTGGTCGATCATATTTTTGATGATACCAGTTACGTTGTAAAAATAGGTTGGAGACCCGAGGACGATACCATCAGCATCCAGTATTTTTGCATATATTTTCTGCATATCATCGCGGATAACACACTAGAATGTCGTTTTACACGCTTCGCACCCGACACAATCCGCTATTTCGTAATCGTTCAAATATACGGCTTCAACGTCTGCACCCAGATTCATCGCTCCCTCAAGCACGGTTCTTACAGCCGTATCGGTATTCCCGCCTTTCCGATAGCTTCCGATGAATCCGATTATTTTCATACGTTACGCGGTCCGATTATCTTCTGCAGCACCCGGTAGTTTATTCGTACTCGATCGTTGCCGGAGGCTTGCTTGTAATGTCGTATAAGACCCGGTTCACGTGCCTGACTTCGTTGATGATCCGGCTCGATACCTTTTCAAGCACCGGGAACGGAATCTGTGCCCAGTCGGCGGTCATGAAATCGGTCGTTGTTACGGCCCGCAAAACGATGGCGTAGTCATATGTCCTCTCATCGCCCATCACACCGACACTGCGCATATTCGTTAAGGCCGCGAAATACTGGTTGATGTCCCGGTCGATTCCTGCTTTGGCAATCTCCTCGCGGTAAATCGCATCGGCGTCACGCACAATCTCCAGTTTTTCTTTTGTGATATCGCCGATCACTCTGATCGCAAGACCCGGCCCGGGGAACGGCTGACGCCAGACAAGCTTCTCTGGGATGCCAAGTTCAAGACCGGCCCGGCGGACCTCGTCCTTGAAAAGGATACGCAGCGGCTCGATGATCTCCTTGAAATCCACATTGTCCGGTAGACCGCCGACATTATGGTGGCTTTTGATCACGGCAGCCGCGCCCGGCCCCGACTCGATCACATCGGGATAGATCGTTCCCTGCACAAGGAAATCGACCGTGCCGATCTTTTTTGCTTCCGCTTCGAAGACGCGGATGAACTCCTCGCCTATGATCTTGCGTTTCTTTTCAGGATCGGAAACGCCGGCAAGTTTCCCGAGAAACTGATCCTCGACATTGACCCGGATCAGGTTGATATCGAACTGTTTACGGAAGATTTCTTCGACCTCGTCCCCCTCATTCTTTCGAAGAAGGCCGTGATCAACGAAGATACAGGTCAGCTGTTTTCCAACCGCCTTGTGGATCAGGACCGCGGCAACGGAGGAGTCAACGCCGCCCGAGAGGGCGCAGAGAACCTTCTTGTCGCCGATCTTCTCGCGAAGCTGCAGGACCATGTCCTCAACAAAAGAGGACATATGCCAGGTTCCTTTGCACCCACAGACGTCGTAGAGGAAGTTTTTGATCATTGTCATGCCTTCGGGGGTGTGCATGACCTCCGGGTGGAACTGGACCGCATAGATCTTCTTTGCGGGGTTTGCCATAGCGGCGACCGGACAGACAGCGGTGTGAGCTGTCTTTGCGAATCCGGCGGGAACCTCGCTGATGTAATCCGTGTGACTCATCCAGCAGGTCGTCTCTCTCGGGACATTTTTGAAGATAGGGGATTCTCCTGTTGAAATGGAAGTTTTACCGTATTCGCGGGTCGTAGCTGAGGCGACATGCCCTCCAAGGAGATAGGCCGTGAGCTGTGCGCCGTAGCAGATCCCGAGAATCGGGATTCCGAGCTCGAAGATGCCGGCATCAACGGTCGGAGCATTCTTCGCATACACGCTCGCCGGTCCGCCAGTAAAAATAATTCCCGCATAGTTTCCTGCTTTGATCTCCGAAAGAGGGATCGTGCAGGGCTTCACTTCGCAGAAAACATGTGCTTCTCTGACGCGGCGGGCGATCAGCTGATTGTACTGGCCACCGAAATCAAGGACTAATATTGATTCCATGTTACTCCTTTCTCTTCATATCGCGGCAGGTTTTTACAAAGCCGATAAAATGTGCGGACGGGCGAGCCGGACGTGATCTGAATTCCGGGTGGAACTGGGTCGCGACAAAGTACGGGTGATCGGCCAGTTCGAGGGCTTCCATGCGTCTGCCGTTTTTACCGACGAACTTCATGCCCTTTTCTTCGATCTCGTCGATGTAGGCCGGGTTAACCTCATATCTGTGCCGGTGGCGTTCCACAATCTCGGTTGAACCGTAAAGCTCTGCGAGGCGGGATGACGGGTCGAGGGTGACTGGGTAGTCACCGAGGCGCATCGTTCCGCCGAGATCTTCAACGCCCTCCTGCTCGGGAAGAAGAGCGATCGCATGGGTGCCCGGACCCATCTCTTCGCTCGTCGCGTCCCTGTAGCCGACGACATTTCTCATGAACTCGATCACGCAGAGCTGGAATCCGAGGCAAAGACCCAGAAGAGGTTTTTTGTGTTCGCGGGCATACTGGATCGCCGAGATCATTCCTTCGATGCCGCGGTTGCCGAATCCGCCCGGGATAAGGATCCCGTCAAGATCGGCGATGTCGTCTGTCGTGTAGAGTTCGGCATCCAGCCAGTGGATGACGACTTCGGTGGAGAGGTGGCGGCCTGCGTGCTTGAGGGCCTCTTTTATGGAAATATACACATCCTCAACACCGTATTTGGTGATGATACCAACAGTGATGCGGCTCGTGTAATCGCGTGCAACCAGTGAATACCAGCTATTATCCGCTTTTCCGGACTCAAGATGGAGCTGCTTTAAGAGGACATCGGCCATGCCCTCTTTTTCGAGTTCCATCGGAACAAGGTAGGTGTCCGGCGCCGTCTGGGCGCTGATGACTGCGTTAACATCCACATCGCAGAATGAGGAGATCTTTCGTTTGGTGGAAAGGGAGATCGGGAAATTGCTTCTCCCTACAATGATGTCGGCTTCGAGGCCGAGTTCGCGAAGGGCTTTGACTGAGTGTTGGGTGGGTTTGGTTTTCAGATCGCCCATCGTGTCGGCCGGCAGAAGGGTGACGTGGACGAGGGCAAAGTCGCCGTTTCCATACTCCCAGTGCATCTGGCGGACAGCTTCCAAAAACGGCATGCTTTCGATATCGCCCACAGTCCCGCCGACCTCGACGATACATATCTCGGCATGATTGCCGTCTTTGTCGACCCAGGACTCGGCTGCGTGTTTGATCCGGTCTTTGATTTCGTCGGTGATATGGGGGATGATCTGGACGGTAGCCCCGAGATAATCTCCGTGGCGTTCTTTTGAAATGACCGAGGAGTAGATCTTTCCGGTGGTCAGATTGTGATCGCTCGTGAGTTCGATATCAAGAAACCGCTCGTAGTTTCCAAGATCAAGATCGGCTTCCCCGCCGTCTTTTAAGACAAAAACCTCACCGTGCTGGGCCGGGTTCATGAGCCCCGCATCGATATTCAGATACGGATCGATCTTTACGCTCGTTACATGATATCCTCTGTTTATGAGAATGCGGCCGATGGAAGCGGCAGTGATGCCTTTTCCTAGTCCGCTCATTACTCCTCCGGTTACTACTACATATTTCATTTTTTGCCCTTCCTTTTCCGAAATCAAATAATATTTATCTATTGACTCTGAAGGCTATTAAGAATGCGGAATGGAGCGGGGCCGTATGCGATGCGGCGTGCATTCCGACTGGATTGCAGTTTCTCAAACGTGTTGGAACGGTTTTTCCCATGCCCTAATCAGATAAAATATAAATGCCCAGTCCCAAACATAACAGTAATATATGGATGAAGAAATACCATCACCCAATACCGGTCGCTCACGCGAATCGAACATCTCCCCCAACGCCCTCGACTTCGGGGACCTCAACGACCAATACGCCAAGTTACGCGACGAAGCTCTTTTCCTGAAAAAAGAGAACGACTCTCTCCATAAAATAATCAAAACGACAAAAACCGAAAACGAGTCCCTCAGGCTGGAAAACAACAAGATCCGGATGGAAAATGCCCAGCTAAAAAAGGAGAATGCGCAGCTCAAACGTCTGCCGCTGTTTGTCGCGGTTGTTTTGGAGAAGCTCGACGAGAATGAACTCTATCTGCGCCAGCTCGGCAACAATCAGGAGTATGTGACCCAGGCGAACCCGCTGATCTACGCAGAGGTCAAGACGGGGACCAAAGTAGCCGTCAACAACACCCTCTCGGTCGTGAAGATCCTTGGAAATACCATCGACGAGCGGGTCCGCGTCATGGAGCTCGAGGAGAAACCCTGCATCACCTTCGCCGACATCGGCGGTCTGAAAAATGAGATCGTCGAGGTGCGTGAAGCGGTCGAATATCCCCTGACCCGCCCTGAGTCCTTCGAGAAGTTCGGTGTCGTGCCGCCGAAAGGCGTGCTTCTCTATGGGCCGCCAGGAACCGGCAAGACGCTGATCGCCAAGGCGGTCGCAAATAATGCCGGCGTTCCGTTCCTGAGAATGGCAGGTTCCGAGCTTGTCCACAAATACATCGGCGAAGGTGCCCAGCTGGTCCGTGATCTCTTCGAGATGGCCCGCGATCTTGCCGAGAAAAACAATGGGGTCGTTGTCTTCATCGACGAGATCGACGCGGTCGGCAGTATGCGGACCAACGACGGGACGTCAGGTTCGGCCGAAGTGCAGAGGACCTTAATGCAGCTTCTTGCCGAGATGGACGGGTTCAACAACCGCGGCAACATCCGGATCATGGCGGCCACAAACCGCCCTGATATGCTGGATGCCGCACTCCTCCGTCCGGGAAGATTCGACCGCCTGATCAGGATCCCGGCACCCGACAACGATGCAAGGATGCAGATCTTTAAGGTCCACATGAAGAAGATGGAGGCAGCCGGCTCCCTTTCCGGCATCGATTACGATGAACTGGTACGTATGACCGACGGTCTGACAGGTGCAGAGATCGAAGCAATCTGCCGCGAGGCGGGAATGCTTGCCATCAGAAACAATGAGGATCTTATCACCGGCAGAAACTTCATTCAGGCGATCCGTAAGGTCAAGCATCAGGATAAGGATGAAGACCGCCGGGACATAATGTATATCTAATGCGTCTGGTCTGTATTGGAAAAGCAGGTGTGGATCTCTGCCGGACTCTCTCGGACTCCGAGACGAGCCGGCACATCCTCCGTTTTTATCACCCCAAAGAGACCTCCTGGGGAGTTGTGCTCGAGGTTGCGACTGTTTCCAGCGGACTCGCTCTTGCAAGCGAACTGCGCTGGTACATCATGAGATATATGACCGAGGTGCTCTTCGAGGACACGGAGCATTCGGTCTATCTCACCCGCGATCTGGCACGCGAAGTGTATGAAACCCGATCGGCCGCGTTAATCGACGGCTGGAATATTTCATTCAGCGTTATAATCACGGAAGACGGCAGTTCGGCCCGTGTGCCCGACGTGGTGCCGATTCCCGACGGTGTTGTCCAGCGATTCCGTGTATGGGGTCTGGCACGGGAACATCCATAAGTTACAATTAGTCTGAATACCAATGGAGTAATACGAGTATGGCACTTCATCTTTCTTTTACTTTGGATCCCGAACTGGCAGAACGGGTCGATATATTTGCAAGGAAACAGGAGCTGGAGCGAAACGAGGCCCTTCTGCGTCTGATAGAGGGCGGTCTCATGCAGGCAGAACTGGCTGGGATCGTATCGCCTCCGCGTGAACGAAGTTTTAAAGAGACGGCACGGATGCAGAAAAACATCGATATGCTGGTTAGAAACATCGATGAGTTGAAAAAAGAGGTCCGGGTGATGCATCATCTGCTCAACCTCCAGAAGGATGCTGCGGCAGCCAAACCTTCACGCTGCGGATTCTTTAAAAAATAAGTTTGAGAATTTCTATCAACTCTTTTTTAACGAGAATCATTATTTATGAAGGATTGAATACATCCCCACACCCTCTCATCCCCCCCAAAAAAAAAGAAAATCACGATAAATCCCAATTATTCCTTGACGTTTTTTTTTAATTTACACCCTGTTTTGAATCGTTTTCACTTGATAGATATTATAACAAAATGCAGCCAGCATATTTTTCACTCGCACTCTTTGCAGCGTTGTTACCTTCACCAACCCTGCATGAAAGATATTTTTGATCACTGCATAGGGTCTCTCCCCCTTTGATCTCTTTCTACTTATTCGCATATTTCTCAGTTTATCTCGTATCCCAATGGGATGTCCTCTCGCCCCTCGTTTCATTGTGGCACTATATCCCTTGCATTTTGCTCCCTGATATCCCCGATCCCGATAGACCACTTCTCTTTTTTCTGACAGATCCACCTGACTGTCATGAACATTTGCCGTTGTGGTTTCAATGCGTCGAATAAGATCATGCGTCGTATCCATGATGGTATGCAGTTTATAGCCATAGTGCATTTTGCCGTTCTTGGACATGATTTTTCCATCTTTATCCCGTCGTGTTTTTGCCTGCTCTCCTCGCGGCGTGTCTTTCTTACAATGACCGGGTTCAGCATACACAAACGTTGCATCCTGAATCATACCTTGTTCAATTTTGAGACCTTTCAGGTCAAGTTGTCGCTGAAACTCCTGCTAAACCAATGTGTCAACGCCTGATTCGGACATGCGCTCCCGAAATAA
Organism: Methanocorpusculum sp.; assembly: GCA_965228205.1. Taxonomy (GTDB): domain Archaea; phylum Halobacteriota; class Methanomicrobia; order Methanomicrobiales; family Methanocorpusculaceae; genus Methanocorpusculum. Next base: position 377,243 of record OZ245799.1, read on the forward strand.
CCAGATCGTTGAATTGTCGGGTATTTTGTCAGGACACCCAAGGAAATGCCAAAAGGAGAGACGATCGTAGATTTCACGTTCTACGGCGAGATCAGATAGATTATACCAGACTTCCAAAAGCTGAATCTTGAACATGAGTATTACATCGACATTGGGGTGACCGCCTTTGCCGGATTTATTTGCATACATGGATTCAAGAAGAGGACGAAAAACATCCCAATCAAGTGTTTTACCAACATCGGAGAGGCGGTCGCCAAGTTTTTCATAACGCTCGTGATATGCCTGGTTGAGACCAAAGCTGCTGAAAGTCCCCATACATACTACTCAACGTACGAAAAGAAAGTACTTTCTGTAGGAAAAAAGGTTGTTAGAAATTCTCAAGATAGAATACAAGACTCCGCATTCATATTACAACACTAAAGAACGTGCGAACGTATATAAAAAACAAGTGCGAAGGAAGGGATTCGAACCCCAGAACTCCTACGAGACCAGCCCCTGAAGCTGGCGCCTTTAACCTGGCTTGGCTACCTTCGCAGATATGCTCGCCACTCTGCATGAACAAAGGAATCACTGCACAAACGTGCTTTTAGATATTTGATGTTCTGCTAAATATACATGCGGTTTTATTCGCGGGAAACCTGCTCGACCTAAGGCAAAAATAGTTGCGGGTCTGCCGGCTCACGCGCTTTTGACCATTACCAATATCTTATCTTACTGGTCGCCGTTTCCTTCTTCTTCGAAACGTTTCATCTCGCGCTCACGCAGCTCGCCCCGTCTGATCTTTCCGGAGAACGACTTCGGCAGCTCCGGCAGGAACTCGATAAGTCTTGGATATTTGTACGGTGCGGTCGTCCGCTTCACATACTCCTGAATCTCTTTTGCGAGTTTTTCCGTGGGCGCATATCCGTCATGCAGTACGATGAATGCTTTGATGACCATGCCGCGGATCTCGTCCGGCGAGCCGACTACGGCACTCTCTTTGACTGCAGGGTGCTCAAGGAGCGTTGATTCTACCTCGAACGGCGAAATTCTGTATCCGGAACTCTTGATCACATCATCGTTTCTGCCGACGAACCAGTAGTATCCGTCCTCATCGATGCGTGCCTTGTCTCCTGTGTAATACCAGCCGTTCACAAACATCGCCGCGTTTTCTTCCGGATTATTCAGATACTCTCTGACAAGTCCGACAGGTCTTGGATTCAGCGACACGGCGATCTTTCCGATATCTCCCTGCACCACCTCATGTCCGTCGTCGTCATGCAACTGAATGTGCCAGCCGGGAACCGGTTTTCCCATCGAACCCTGCTTAACTTCCATGCCGGGCAGCGTTGCAATACAGCAGCAGGTCTCGGTCTGTCCGTAGCCTTCACGGATCGTAAGACCGGTTCCTTCGCACCAGATCCGGATGACCTCCGGGTTCAGCGGCTCGCCTGCACTCGTGCATGTGCGAAGTTCGGAGAAGGAGAACTTTTTGAGATCCGCAATGATCAGCATACGATAGATCGTCGGCGGCGCACAAAACGACGTGATTCCGTATCTCTCGATGAGCGGGAGAAGTTCGGTCGCGTGGAACTTCGTGCGGTAATCGTACACGAAGATACAGGCTCCGCAGATCCACTGACCGTAGATCTTACCCCAGCCGCATTTTGCCCAGCCGGTATCCGAGACCGTGAAGTGAACATCATGTTCCGTCAGATCATGCCAGAACTTCGCCGTCACGGTCTGGCCGAGCGGGTGAGCATAATCATGCAGAACCATCTTCGGATCTTTTGTGGTGCCTGACGTGAAGTAGATCAGCATCGGGTCGGTGGAAAGGACCTTACGTCCGGTCGAGCTTACCAGTTTCGTCGAGACGGGTGCCGGGAATTTGAGTTCGTTCTGGTAGCCAATCCAGGGAATCGGGACCTTTTCTCCCGGCTTGTCGTCAACGATCATGCGGAGCTGAAGGTGGGGGCACTGGGTCGCTACCTCATCCACCTTTGCCATATTTTCGCTGTCGGTGATGACCATCTTAAAGCCGCCGACCTTGATCCGGTAGGCGATATCCTTGACGGTAAGCATGTGGGGGGACGGACTGTAGACAGCACCGAGCTTCATGATACCGAGAACCAGGATCCACCACTCGGGAACCCGCGGAAGCATCAGAAGAACACGGTCACCTTTCTGGATGCCGAACTTCATCAGGATATTTGCCGCCTCGTTCGAGTGGACCATCATGTCCCAGAAGGTGAATTTTTTATCCTCACCGTCCTGGTTTGTCCATATCATCGCAAGGTGGTTGCGATCGCGTTTTGCCCAGGCGTCAATGACGTTGAACGCAAAATTGTAATGTTTCGGGAGATCGATGGAGAAGGTCTTGCAAGTCTCCTCGTAGTCTTCGATGTTGCCGGTAGGTTCTGTCATATGAAATTCTGGTTATGTATTGGAGGTATACTCTAATTAATTCTCTGTAATCGTCAGTTATTGCGCAAAAAAATACGGGCTCCGGTTCTTCACTGCAGCACCGATCGCTGCTTTGAGTTCATCCCCGTGAAGCCCCCTGATGGAAATCTCATTTCCGGTTCTCAAAAGACAGGGTTTCAAAAGCCCGTCTGAGGTCACACGAAGCCGATTACAGTTTGCACAAAACTCCGGGTTGTGCATCGGCCGGACGACCTCAACTAAAGCGCCGTCGACCAGATACTTTCTCCGGTGGTGCATGTGTCTCGTCGTTACCTGAGAGGAGTTTTTGGCAAACTTCTCTTCAAGACCTGCAACCATTTCCGGATTTCCATGCACGGCAGGATCCATGTCGTCCGTCCATCCGTTTAGATCCATCAGTTCGATGATCTGCAGAATGAGATTATCCCCACGTGCGCGAACAAAAGCCAGGAAATCATCGATTTCGTGGTCATTCATCCCTTTCAAAACGACCATATTCAGTTTGACCGGGGTCAGACCGACGGCGAGCGCTGCATCGATTCCGTCAAGAACATCTTTGAGTTTGTCACGTCCGGTGATTTTTTTGTAGGTCTCCCGGTTCATCGTATCCAGACTTACATTTACCCGGGAAAGGCCCGCTGCTTTGAGTTCTTTGGCAAGCTTTGCCAGATGCGTGCCGTTTGTTGTGAGCGAAGACTCGATGTGGGGGGGAATAGATCTGATGATGTCGAGAAGATCGGGCTGGAGAAGGGGTTCTCCCCCGGTGATTTTTATTGTTTTGATGCCAAGTTCGGCAAAAACACTGATCAGTTCCGAGATCTCTTCTTTCGTCATCTGAGAAGCACGGTCATCTCTGGTACAGCCGTTCTCCCCCTCCCCCTCTCTATGGCAGTAAATACACCGCAGATCGCAGGCACTGATTACGGCTATCCTGACGTTCGATATTGTTCGATTGTATGAGTCGGTAAGAATGTCACTCACGTCTCTTTCTATCGTCATTTCCGTCTCCTATGAAGTTCTTTGCAACGATATAACATTCGGTACTTCCCCGGCGGGTTGCCGTGGAACGAATGACCCGAACCGAGTAGAACTTCTCCTTAACGAGAGCAAGCAGGTCGTTGAAGTCGGAACCCTGGAAGGATTTCATGACCAGATTTCCTCCCTGATTAAGAAGCGTGGAGGCAAAATTGAGGGCTTCCTCATTCAGACCCATGACCCGTGCCTGATCGTAGGCTTTTGCTCCCGAAAGGTGAGGTGATGCGTCGCAGACAACTACATTCACAAGCGGCATGGCTTCTCTGACTTTTGCCTGAACGGCAGGGTCGGTAAAATCACCGGTGATCGTTATGACGTTTTCCAGGGAAACGATAGGATTCAGGTCAACGCCGCAGAGCTGTCCTTCGGTCATCGTTTTCAAAACCTGAAGCCAGCTGCCGGGTGCCGCCCCGAGATCCACCACATTATCCGTAGTCCGGATTACATTGAATCCTTCATTGATATCGATGAGTTTGTATGCAGAGCGGGCCCTATACCCGTCCCGCATCGCTTTTCTATATACATTATCTTTTGTCCATTGTGATCCCATTGTTTTTCTCCCAACTTAACGTATATCTTATATGAGCGCGGATATAATTATACTATTAAAGTTTGTCACGCTAATATAAGAGAGTGTGTCAAGGGGTTATATTGATGTTAAAAGCAACCATTGAAGCAGATATTTTCCGTGAGACCATCGATGCGGTTTCAGCACTGGTAAACGAATGCCGTCTTCACGTTGACGAGAATGGAATCAGAACGATCACCGTGGATACCTCCAATGTGGCAATGGTTTCCTTAGAACTCTCTGCATCGGCGTTTCTCACATTCGCCGCAGAATCCTGTGAAATCGGTCTCGATATTGAAAAGATCAGATCGATGATGTCCATGATTGGAAAGACGGACATCGTCTCTCTCGAACTTGACGACTCCGGTAAAAAACTCAAAATCAGTTTCGGCGGGTATGAATATTCGATAACCCTGCTTGATACAAAGACCATCAGAAAAGACCCGAACGCGCCGAACCTGAATCTGCCCGCAAACTTTGAAGTGCCCGGTGTAATGTTCAATGATGCCATCAAGGCTTCCTCAATGGTTTCCGATAAGATCTCCCTTGCCGTGTCCGCTGACACCTGCGTTTTTACCATGAATGCCGACGGTGATTCCGACCGGATCAAACGCGAACTTACCGGCGATGATGTGCATTATCTCACCTGTGCGGATGCAAGATCCCTTTTCTCTCTTGACTATCTCAAAGACATGGGCAAATCGATCGGTCGTGCCGAGAAGGTCCAGATCCGCCTTGGCACCGATCACCCGGTCCAGTTCTCCTTCGTCTATGCAGGCGGCAAGGGAAGTGTGGGCTACCTTCTTGCGCCGAGGATCGAGGCAGATTAACCGTTATGCGCACGTCCGTTGAAAAGCGCGACCTGGCTCATTATCCTTTTTTACCTGAAGCACAGGGGCTGCTTGCATCCCGCGGAATCAAAGTTGCCGGGCTTTCCGGCTCGAAGATCGGCTGTTCCTATCTCGATCAAGCTACCGAACGGGTCATTACAGCACTGGATGGAAAAACTGTTTACCCCGAGTCGGAAGACGATGTTGTCTCCGATATCATAACATATGTTCTTGCCAGAGTGCTCGCCTCCGCCTCGAAGGACAAACGGACAATTGACCGGCTCTGCAGGATGGAGGCATCACGCGTCTATGCGTATTTCCATGCCGAAGAGAACGAGCTTTTGAAAAAGCGGGTCTGCGAGGAGCTCGGTCTCGAACTCGGCGACGGTGCTCTTCCGGTGATCCGGTATGTGGAGCTTGCATCCCGCGTGCGTGACGCTAAGTGGCGGCTGATCAACCGGGACGTGGAAAACGGTTTTGTCTCCGTCTCTTACGACGAGATGGATGTTCTGATCGCTGAACGAATACGGGCGATCCTTTCCTCCGGTCTGCCGCTCGACATCCCGGAATCGATCGCAAAGGAGTATCTTCCCTGGAGCGACAAGATCCTCTCTGCCGTGCAGGAGAGAACGCTTGTTGAGTTCGGGGCGATCGACGAATCGGCGTATCCCCCCTGTATCCAGGCTTTGATCTCCGCGGCGGCGGCAGGCGTGAACCTCACGCATTCGGGCCGTTTTTCCATGACGGCATTTCTGCACAATGTCGGGATGAATGCTGAGCAGGTTGCGGGAATTTTTGCACGAAGCCCGGATTACAATCCTGATATGACGAACTATCAGGTCGATCATATCCTGACGAACGAGTACACGACCCCTTCCTGCGCCACCATGCTGACCCACGGGGTCTGCGTAAATAAAGACCGGCTCTGCGAGTCGGTTTCGCATCCGCTGAATTACTACCGTTCCAAAAAGAAGATGCTGGAAAAAATGCGGATCAAAGACGAAGCTCTGGCAAAGAAAGCAGAGACGTCAGCTGAAGAAAAACCTGATGCCGGGTCTCCCGAACCGTGAAGACACTTGGTATTTATAGGTACAAAAAGCCAATCTTTTTGATATGAATTTTGGGACTCTTGCAGATATTGAGACACGCGGAAAAACCGTTCTCGTCCGTGTGGATTTCAACTCCCCTATAGATCCTTCCTCCAATACTATTTTGGACGACAAACGGTTCCGCGAACACATCCCCACCCTGCAGGCACTGGAAGATGCCCGCGTTGTGATCCTCGCCCACCAGAGCAGGCCAGGGAAAAAGGATTTCACCACGCTTGCCGCTCACGCCGATAAACTGGAGCGGCTCATGAATATCCCGGTCACCTATGTGGATGATATCTTCGGCACCTGCGCAAAGCACGCTATCCGCGATGCTCACCCAGGAGATATCGTCCTTCTGGAAAATGTCAGGTTCTCAGCAGAAGAGAATCTTACCCTGAAGCCGGAGGACGGAGCAAAGACCCATCTTGTGAAAAAACTTGCCTCCATGGCGGATCTTTTTGTATACGATGCGTTTGGCACGGCCCACCGCTCCCAGCCAACGATCACCGGTCTTTCCTATGTTATGAAAACGGTTGCCGGACTTCTCATGGAAAAAGAAGTGTCCATGCTTTCCAAAGTTTTCACCTCGGCACCCAAACCCGTGACCTTCGTTCTGGGCGGAACGAAGGTGGATGATTCCATCGCGGTTGCCGGAAACGTTCTCGCAAACAAGACCGCCGACAAAGTTGCCATTATCGGTGTGGTTGCCAACGTCTTTTATCTGGCAAAAGGGATCGACATCGGCGAGCCTTCACGAAATCTTATTCATATGCTCGGCTATGACGATGAAGTAGCCAAGGCAAAAACCATTCTCGACTCCTATCCCGATAAGGTCATTTTGCCGGAATACGTCGCGGTCAAAGAGCATGACGAGCGTAAGGAGTATCCGATCACCCGTGTTCCAAAAGACTGCTCGATCCTCGATATGGGTATGGAGTCTATTGTGCAGTTCTCAAAAGCTCTGAGGAACTCGGGCTCGATCGTGTTCAACGGCCCGGCAGGGGTATTCGAAGAGGCAAAGTTTGCCTCGGGTACGTTTGAACTTCTGCGTGCGGCGGCGAATGTGGACTTTTCCGTATGCGGCGGCGGGCACACGGCTGCTGTTATCGAACAGCTGGGTCTAGAACCCCAGTATTCCCATCTTTCGACCGGCGGCGGGGCCTGCATCGAATTTTTGACGGGAAAGAAGCTTCCGGCGATCGCAGCTCTCGAAGAGTCCTGGAAGATGTTTGGGAACTGATCCTCTCTCTTTTTTTGGAATTATGTATGCATGCAAAGATTTCTCTGCACTCATCGTCTGCTGATGGATTCTGTCCCTGATGGTGATCACTGTCGTCTGTTCGGCTAATTTGGTATTATTTACGTCGAACACTTTTAAGGTGACATTGATCGCGGTTTTGTTTTCTGTATTGAAAAAGAAGCGTCCGTTGGATGAGAAATCTCCCTCATAGGTTTCGCCGGCGGCAAAGTATGTGCTTCCCAGACTGAATTCTGTGTCGAAGGTGATCGTATAGGAACTTGCTCCTTCTTTTGCAGTGTTCAGATTGATCTGCAGAGCTGGGCATTCCTCTCCATCTACGAGAATTTTACCGCTGATATCTTCTCTCCAGACTTCTGTGGCCAGAATTCCAGAGAGCAGAATGTGATCAATGTAATTTAATGATTCCTTGCCGAGCTTGTATGTTCCAACATATAATGCGAGTTCGTCCGCCTGTTCACTGACATACATCTGTACTTCAGTCTGCACGGTCGTCTTGGACGTTCCATCAGTATAGTATGCAGTATAGGTGATCACGAATGTCTGTGACGTTTCGCTGAACGCTGCTGCATGGTAGGTATACGATAAATCGTTCGCAGGTTCAGATAATACCAGTATGTCCGCTCCGGAATAGCCAAAATCAACCGTCCATTACGAGATGTTCGAGATATTATTATAGGGGGTCGCGTCCAGCAGATAGATTTTGTTCGGCTTCCAGGAGGCATACTCAGCCCGAAGGAAGAGCTTTTCAGTATTTACTTCCTTGATTTTTTGTCCTTCTGCACCCAACTCCATGGTTTTGGTAAAAAGCACCTGTTTTGCTCCTTCGGCAAATTCGCCGGTTACCGTGACAAGGTAGCTCCCTTTTGGAAAGCTGTCGTCGAATTCGATAGGGATGGTCTCTCCCACATAAAATGCATTTGAAATCTTGGTTGGTGTTCCGATGCTGACTCCATCCGGCGTGTTTACTGAAACGACCAGATCTTTCAGCACTGTCACGTCACCGATGTCCCAGACACGCAGGACCAGGGGATTTGTGGCATTATTCGTTGTTTCTGCGGTGATATATGCATGTTTCGGCTCGGCCAAATCGCCGGAAAATCCGAAAAAAACGAGAGCAGCTGCACCGACAAGAACCACGGTTAGAAAAATGAGAAGTATCACGCCGATCGTCGGCGATATTGCGGCATCCGGTCTTGATTTCATGCAGGATATCCCAAAGATAACAAATATCTAATCAAATTCTTTTTTTTAATATAAATAGTAGTACGGCGTTTGAAACATCATTTACCGGGTCTTTTTGACCGCCCCATTACGTTGCCGGATAAATCAATGTGAGAATCCCACCTGGTGCATCAGACCTATATGTTCTTACGACCAACGTGTATGTATTATGGTGCAGTCATACGAAGATATGTTAAAGGCCGCGTATTCCGGGATAGGGGAACCGACGGAGACCGGTGAACGGTTCGTCATGCCGAAGGCGAAGATCTACATCGAGGGGAAAACAACGGTTCTCGAGAACTTTTCCGATATTGCCGATACCCTCAACCGTGATCCCGATCATTTCATGAAGTTCATTCTGGGCGAACTTGGTACGGCAGGCAAAATCGACGGAAACCGCGCGGTGTTCAACGGAAAATTCGAACAGGCGCAGTTCGATGCGATCGTCGAGACATATGTCGGCGATTACGTCATCTGTTCCGAGTGCGGCAGACCCGATACGAAACTCGTTAAAGACGACCGTGTTTTGATGCTTCTTTGCGAGGCGTGCGGGTCAAAAAGACCGATCCGTAAACGGAAAGCGAAGACCGAGGTTCAGGGTCCGGCCATCGAGGAAGGAAAGGAGCTCGAGGTCCATATCGAATCGATCAGTAAGAAAGGCGACGGCGTTGCAAGAATCGGCAAATACATCCTGTATGTGGCCGGAACCAAGGCCGGTCAGAATGTGAAAGTGCGGATCACACGTATCTCCGGTCAGGTTGCCTTCACTCAGAAAATCCTTTAAATCACTTTTTTTGTCATTGATCCATCCCACAATTATATAGTGTCGTCCGGCGAATGTATAAGGGAATGAAGCTGAAGATTATCGAGCTTGAGATATATAAGATACGGGTCAGTCTCGAAGGTGAAGGGCACACAATCGTCAATGCGCTGGTGGATGAGATCCTTGCAGATCCTGAAGTGGATGTTGCCAAATACGTGATCAAATACCAGTTCTCCGACCCCGAAGTGTCTATCACCATGAAGCCCGGAGCTACCAAGGAGCCGCTCACCGTAATGCGTGAAGCCGCCCAGCATATGATCGACCGCTGCGACGCTCTTCTGAGTTGTCTGAAAAACTAATACATTTTGTTTTTTCTCCATAGAGAGATAGGCGAAGTATTATATTGCTCTAACCCTTACATAATAGAGCACTCAGTTTAGTGGAGCAGTATCTGGCATACTGCGAGTGTCGACCTGCATATATCTTCTAGATAACGTGCAGCCTTCTGATCCATCGGAAGGAAAGATGCGGAGTTCTCTGTAGACGTAGCCAAGCCTGGTATGGCGCAGGTTTGCTAAACCTGTGTCCCCCTGGGACTCGAGGGTTCAAATCCCTCCGTCTGCGCTTAACATACGCAACACGCACATTTTGTGTGTTTCAAATTTAGACTAAACTCTCCAAAAGAGAGGCGAAAAATGGTTGAAGAGTCAGAATTAAAATATTTTGTGCGGATCATTAACACTGATCTGGACGGTACCCAGCCCGTGCAGCTTGCGCTGACGGGAATTAAGGGCATCGGCCTCCATGCCGCACTCATCATCGCACGCCGTGCAGGCGTCGACACCCGTGCCACCATGGGTCTCTTAGGCGATGAAGATGTGGCCGCGATTGAAGAGCAGGTAAAAGCATACCCTGCCTCAGTGCCAAAATGGATGGTCAACCGCCCGGTAGATGTGTACTCGGGAGAACCGAAACACCTCTACGGCAGCGACCTTTCCCTTGCGAAGGAAGATGACATCAACCTCATGAAGAAGATGCGGTGTTACCGCGGTATACGTCATGAGAATGGTCTCAAAGTTCGCGGACAGCGTACGAAAGCAACCGGCAGATTCGGTAAGATCGTCGGTGTCTCCAAGAGGCGGAACTAAGCAGGTGATTTAAAATGGGATACCCAGGAAAGAACACCAAACAATACTCTTCCCCGAAGCGCCGCTTCGAGAAGTCGCGTATTGAATCTGAACGCGTCCTTGCGATCACCTACGGTCTGCGTAACAAACGCGAGATCTGGAGATCCACCGAAGTGCTGAGAAAGCACAGAAGCGGCGCCCGTGAAGTCCTTGCAATGACCTCCTCTATCGGTGAAGCACCGAAGACAATTGCCCGCCGCGATGAACTTGTCGGCACGCTCCAGCGCTACGGCCTTCTTGGTCCGGACGCAGCAATGGATAACATTCTGTCTTTAAAAGTCGAAGACATCCTTGAGCACCGCCTTCAGACGATCGTCTACCGCAAAGGTCTTGCACGCAGCCCGAAACAGGCACGTCAGCTTATCACCCACGGACACATTGCTATAAATGGTCAGCGTGTGAGCGTTCCAAGCTACATGGTTTCCATCGCTGAAGAGGCCGGCATTATGTATTACGCAACTTCCAGTCTCGGCGATGAAGCAAATGGTGAGCGCAAGCGCATCATGAATCAGAGGGCATAATCATGGCAGAAGCAACTGAAAAATGGGGTATTGCCCACATCTTTGCCTCATTCAACAACACCATCATCACCGTAACCGATCTTTCGGGTGCAGAAACCATCTGCAAATCCAGCGGTGGAATGGTCGTTAAGCAGGCCCGCAATGAGTCATCGCCCTACGCAGCAATGCAGATGGCAATCAACATCGCCCAGGCCTCCAAGGACAAAGGCATCACCGGACTCCACATTCGTGTTCGTGCTCCCGGAAACGGAAGACAGCGGTCACCCGGACCTGGCGCACAGGCAGCAATCCGTGCACTTTCACGTGCAGGTATGCGCATCGGCAGAATCGAAGACGTAACTCCGGTACCACACGACAGCATCCGTGCCAAAGGTGGCAGAAGAGGCAGGAGAGTCTGAATGGATCTGGTATTCAGCAGGCTCGATGACTCTGTCGCACGTTTTACTATTCACGGAGCGACTCCTGCATTTGCCAACGCACTTCGTCGCTCGATGATCGGTGAGGTGCCAACCCTCGCCATCGAAGATATCCGCATCTATGACAATACCAGCGTTCTCTTTGACGAGATGCTGGCACACAGACTTGGTCTCATCCCCATTAAGACCGACCTCTCGCAGTACGTTCCACGAAGCGAATGTTCCTGCGGCGGCGAGGGATGTCCACACTGCACGGTAATGTTTACTCTGAGTGTTGAAGGCCCGAAGATGGTCACTTCCGGTGATCTTATCTCCATGGACGAGAACGTCGTCCCGGTCCACAACAATATACCGATCGTCAAACTTTGGGAAAATCAGAAGGTCGTTTTAGAGGCAGTAGCGGAAGTCAACTACGGAAAAGAGCATGCCAAATGGCAGCCGACTCTTGCCTGCGGTTACTCAGAATATCCGGTCATCACCATCAAAGATACCTGTGACGGCTGCGGAAAATGTGTTGCCGAATGTCCCCGCGACGTTCTGGAACTCAATAAAGATACCGTCAGCATCCGTGTTGTAAACGGCGAAAGCAAGGAAAAAGACTGTTCGTTATGCCGTCTCTGCGAGACTGCATGCATGGACAGCGGCATCGGCGAAGATCCTGCTATTGTTATTAGTGCAGACAGCACGAAGTTCATCTTCGTTGTTGAAAGCGACGGGTCCTTGCCGGTGAAAGAGATCATTGAAAGAGCACTGCTGCATATCAAGTCAAGATCCTCAGATCTTATTGAAGCATTACAGGAGGGACTGTAAATGAATAAAACTAACCCACGTCTCGAATCCTTAATCATGATGCTTAAACGCGCATCCCGGGAGAACGAGGCAAACATCTGGCGTGAAATTGCCGCCCGTCTGAACACGTCCTGCAAGAATCAGGCAGAAGTGAACGTCGGTAAAATCAACCGCTATGCAAACGAGAATGAGATCATCCTGGTTCCGGGCAAAGTGCTCGCAGCAGGTGTAATTGGTACTTCTGTATCAGTTGCAGCTCTCAACTTCTCCGATGCAGCCCGCGAGAAAATCACCGAAGCAAAAGGCACCTGCATGACAATCGAAGAGCTTGTCGCTGCAAATCCGAAAGGAAGCCGCGTAAGGATCCTGAGGTGATATGAGTATGGTAACAGTTATTGATGGAGAAAATCTCCTTCTTGGAAGACTTTCCAGTATTGTTGCAACCCGCATCCTCGCCGGTGAGGAGATTGCAATCATCAATGCCGAGAAAGTCATCGTATCCGGTGCCAGCGCCATGGTCTTAAACGAATACCAGGTAAAGCGTGTTCGCGGATCCGTTGAAGGAGGTCCATTCCTCCCAAGACGCCCGGACCACCTGGTAAAACGCACCATCCGCGGAATGATCCCTTACAAGACCCGGCCGGGAGCAGCAGCTTTCCGCCGCGTCAAGACCTACGTTGGAGTTCCTTACGAACTCAAAGACGTCGAGGCAGAAGTTCTGGAAGACGCTCACCGTAGCCGGCTGAGCGGAGCCAGATACATCTCTGTTGGTGAGATCAGCAAAAACCTTGGAGCAAAATTCTAAACAGGTGATCTAAGATGAAAATTATTAACACCAGTGGAAAAAGAAAAACCGCAATTGCACGCGCCACCCTTCGCGAGGGAAAAGGCAGAGTTAGAATCAACTCCGTCCCCCTTGAAGTATATGGTAACGAGATCATTCGTATGAAGATCTCCGAGGCACTTGCACTTGCACCAGGATCCATCGACAACGTCGATGTAGATATTGATGTCTCCGGTGGAGGCGTCATGGGACAGGCAGAGGCAATCCGCACGGCACTTGGCCGCGGTATCCTTTCCTGGACCAATGACCCGAAGATCAAGGAAGTGTATCTCTCCTACGACAGAACGCTCCTTGTCAACGACTCCCGTCAGAAAGAAGCGAAGAAGCCTCATGGACGCGGTGCACGTGCACGGTTCCAGAAGTCTTATCGTTAAGGCACAGCATACAGACTATATGCGGGGGCAACCCCACATATCAACAATTTAATAAGGACGTAAAGATAATTTATGATACCAGTTCGATGTTTCACCTGTGGAAAAGTAATTTCTACTGTATGGGAAGAATATCAACAGAGAAAAGCTGCAGGCGAGGATCCGAAAGAGATTCTTGATTCACTCGGGTTAGACCGTTACTGCTGCAGACGAATGCTTATCTCTCACAAAGAGACTGTTGATGAGTTGTATCCGTACACGTGAGACATGAATGAATTGCGGGGTCGTAGGGTAGCCTGGACCATCCTATTACGTTCGGGACGTAGTGACCTGAGTTCGAATCTCAGCGACCCCATTTTTCCATTCTCTCTTATTTGTGGATGTGATTTTCTATGACATATACACGTTATGAACGTGCCCGCATCGTTGGGGCACGTGCTTTACAGATTTCCATGGGAGCTCCGGTTCTCGTGAAAACCGTAAAGATTGATCCTCTTGACATTGCGTTAGAGGAGTTCGACGCTGATCGGGTCCCGATAACGGTGAAACGCCAGTTCGGTACCTGCTCAGAGGTGCTTTAAGTATGACTGAAATTTCCGACATTCTTCTTCGGACAATTCTGGACTCACGCGGCAATCCGACCGTTGAAGCCGAGATCTCCACGATCTCCGGCGGATTTGGACGTGCCTGCGCTCCGAGCGGAGCCTCTACCGGTATCTACGAGGCAAAAGTCCGTCCGTGCGACGAGGCCGTGGCCGATGCCTATATCAACCTCATCCCTAAACTGATCGAACTAGATTCTGCCGATCAGCGCGTATTCGATGACACCCTGCATGAAGTCGACGGAACGTCCGACCTTTCCGGAATCGGCGCCAACATTGCGGTCGCTCTGTCTCTTGCCAACGCCAAAGCAGCGGCAAGCACGCTCAACATGGAACTCTACCAGTACCTCGGCGGCGCTTTTATCTCCCAGACCCCGCTGCCGTTAGGAAATGTTATCGGCGGCGGATCACACGCAGTTGACGCAACCGATATTCAGGAGTTCCTTATTGTCCCGACCGGTGCATCCACCGCAGCCGAGGGAGTCTTTACCAACGCGCTTGTCCACAAACGCATAAAAGAGATCCTTATCGCGCGCGGCAAGGGCTGCGGTAAAGGTGACGAGGGGGCCTGGGCTCCGCACATCGCCGACCTTGAAGCCTTTGAAATCGTGAACGAAGCAATCACCAAAGTCTTTGACGAAACCGGCATCGAAGTCCGCATGGGACTTGACGTTGCCGCATCGGAGATGTGGGATGCCGCAAGCGGCAGATACGTCTATAAGAATGCAAAGCGAACTACTGAGGAGCAGATTGCATACATTGCCGACCTGACCGAAAAATACAACCTGATTTATGTCGAAGACCCGATTCAGGAAGAGGATTTCGAAGGGTTTGCACGTATCACCGAAGAAGTCTCAGGCCGCGATACCCTTATGTGCGGTGATGACCTGTTCGTTACGAATGTTTCCCGTCTGGAAGAGGGTATCAGAAATGATGCCTGCAACTGTGTTCTGATCAAACCAAACCAGATCGGTACACTGACAGACACCTTCGAAACGATCAGTCTCGCCCATCATTACGGGTATGAAACCGTCATGAGCCACCGATCCGGTGAAACGACCGACAACACCATCGCCCATCTCGCAACGGCATTTGGCTGCTGCTTTATGAAGAGCGGCGTTGTTGGTGGAGAGCGCATTGCTAAACTAAATGAACTTATAAGAATTGAGGAGCATTTCTAAAATGACCGACAATGAACTTGGAATTGAATTAAACGAACCATTAGTATCTGTAGAAGAATATCTTGCCGCCGGTGTCCATATCGGAACCCAGCAGAAAGACAACGACATGAAAGACTTCATCTACCGTGTCAGATCCGACGGTCTCTATATCATCGATATCAGAAAGACCGACGAGCGGATCAAACAGGTAGCAAAGTTCCTTGCACGCTACGAGCCTGCAAAGATCTTCGTCGTCACCTCCCGTCAGTACGGTCAGTACCCGGCACAGAAGTTCGCAGACACAATCGGCGCTCTCTCCCACGTTGGAAGATTCATCCCAGGGACCTTAACCAACCCGAAACTCCCGAAGTATGTTGAACCCTCGGTCGTTATCGTCACCGACCCGATCGGAGATGCCCAGGTCATCACCGAGGCCATCCAGTGCGGTATGCCGGTAATTGCCCTTTGTGATATCAACAACCGTACAAACAACGTCGATCTCGTCATCCCAACCAACAACAAGGGACGCAAAGCACTCTCTATGGTTTACTTCCTGTTAACCAAAGAGTTCCTCAGACAGAAAGGCATAGTCTCGGCCATGACGGTCGAAGACTTCGAGTCTGAGTTCTAAAGCTGATAATCCGCCCAAGGCGATTATTCGGCACAATAATAGAAAATCCCCCCTTTTTTAGTGAACCGGCGGTTCAACGGTCTTTGATTATTTCTGATACAATCAGAAGGCATTTAAAGAAATATCCCCTTACATAATATAATCTCGATAAAATGCTTGATCAGGATAACATATCTCACTTACTGGACATCCTTGGGAACCGGAACAGAAGACGGATCCTTGATCTTCTCCGGCAGAAACCATGCTTCGTCACCGAAATATCCGACCGGCTGGTCATCAACCCGAAAGCTGTTATCGAACACCTTGCGATCATGCAAAAGGAAGCGGTCATCTCCAGTTACCAGGATGACAAGCGGCGCAAATACTACTACCTCGTCAATGACTTCACCCTCTCGGTCCTGGTGACAAAATCTGAGCAGCCGGTAGAGCCGGTCTCTACCGATAACGGCGAGATCCTTCCGCTTTCCGACAAGATCATGATGATCCGCCGGCTTCTCGACTCCCGGGAAAAGCTAATCGAAAATCTTGATGCAGTGGAAAAGGACATCGACGAGATGATGGGGGATGTGATCGTCAACGGAAGAACGGTGTTCCAGAACAATATCGAGGCCGAACTTCTTCTCGCATTAGTGTATGCTGCCTTAACGCCGATCGAACTCTCCTATACCAGCGGCCGAAGCATCCCGGAAGTCACGGCAGCTTTGCGCTCTCTTGCGTCGAAAGGGTACGTCCACTCAGAAGGGGGCAGGTACAACCTCTGCGTCATCACGCATCACGCGCTCGAGACCACCGGGCTCACTTCATAATAAGAAACCTCTATATCTCTGCAAACAATATATTACTGAGATGCGGTAATGGTCTAATGGCATGACAGAGGCTTCCCAAGCCTCTAATCCGGGTTCGATCCCCGGTTATCGCATTCGATTTTTATGGTGTCCCATCACGCAATCAGTCTCATAGCCGACAACCAGAAAGGTATCCTCAGAGATATCGGATCGGTATGTGCTGAACACAATGCGAACATCACCGCGATCCAGCAGGAGATCCTGACCCGCGGACCGGATAAGGGCTCTGCGTGGGCGGACATCGAGATTGAAGGAGGGGATGACATTGATTCGATCCTCTCGGAACTCCGTTGCGTAACGGGCGTTCGTGAGGTTGTTTTGCACGACACGTTCGAGGAAATTTTTGGAAAGCGCGTCATCATCATCGGCGGCGGGGTGCATGTTTCCCAGGTCACAATGGGAGCCGTCAATGAAGCCGACCGGCATAATATCAGGGGCGAACGCATCTCTGTTGATACCATCCCGCTGGTCGGCGAAAAGAATCTGGCGCGTGCCGTGGAAGCGGTCGGCCGCCTGCCCCGCGCCTCGATCCTTGTTCTTGCCGGTTCACTGATGGGCGGCGAGATAACAAACGCCATCAAATCCATTCAGGCGGACGGCATCCCGGTGATCTGCCTCAAAATGGCGGGAAGCGCCTCTTCGGCGGCCGATCTTGTGGTCACCGATCCGATCCAGGCCGGGGTCATGGCCGTGATGCATATCAGCACGATCGGAGTATTCGATATTGCAAAAGTAAAAGGGGAAGAGTTCTGATGATAACACCAACTGAAGAGGGCAGAATAGAAAAAGCCGTCCGCGTTTTATACCGCGACGGCCTTGTTGTATATCCAACGGAAACCGTGTATGGGCTTGGTGCGGACGCTTTGTCCGACACCGCGGTCATCAAAGTCTACGAAGCAAAACAGCGGCCTCTTGGAAAACCTATCTCGGTCGCCGTTTCCGATATCGAAATGATCTACGGCATTGCAGACGTCAGCCCGTTTGCGGAACGGTTCATCAGCAAATTCCTGCCGGGTCCAATCACGATCGTTCTCCCGGTGAAAAACTGTCTGCCGGGTGACCTTTCCGGAGGGACGGGCACGATCGGTATCCGGTATCCGGATCACACCCTTGCTCTTGAACTGATCTCCATGTTCGACTGTCCGATAACCGCGACCTCGGCAAACATCTCCGGCGAGATCTCGCCGGTAAACGTCGACCAGGTCAACGTGCCTCATGATTATCTGCTTGACGGTGGCGTACTTCCGGGGATCCCGAGCACGGTCGTCAATCTCGAAACAAGAAATATCGAGCGTCCCGGTGCGATGCTGGATGAAATCGCTCATTTCTTTATAGAAAACGCGAAATGAAAAAAAACCTACTCCGTATCCGGCATGACCTGTTCGGTATGCTCTCTTCATGTTGAAAAGGCCGCAAAAAGTGTAGATGGCGTGAAATCCGCGTCAGTGAATCTTCTGGAAAATCGTCTGGTCGTCGACGCGGATGATGTGTCCGATGATCAGATCAGGCAGGCCGTGCGCTCAGCCGGATATGATCTGATTTTGGGCGATACCCTCCGCGGGGGGGCTTCGCTTCGCCCGATGCAGATCCGGCTTATCATCTATTTTGCTTTTCTTATTCCGCTTATGTATGTCTCCATGGGTCATATGTGGGGGTTCCCTCTTCTTGAATGGACCCATGATCCGGCAAACGCCGGGATATTCGTCCTTGTCCAGCTTGGTTTGACCATTCCTATCGTCATCGCGAACAACAAATACTACACATCCGGTATCCCGGCACTCTTCCGCCGTGCCCCAAACATGGACTCGCTTGTGGCGATGGGCTCTTTTGCAGCGCTTGCATACGGGCTGTATGCGATCTACATGATTTTTTCAGCTCTCGCGACCGGTGATACGGCCGCTGCCGGAACCTGGTCCATGGACCTCTACTTCGAATCGGCGGCGATGATCCTTTCGCTCGTTACGATCGGCAAGTATCTGGAGGCGAGATCGAAAGGAAAGACCACCGAGGCGGTCAGAAAACTCATAGACCTTGCGCCGAAAACGGCAACGGTTCTTCGAAGCGGCGTTGAAGTGATCGTCCCCGCCGAAGAGGTAGTGGTCGGTGACTTAATCGTGGTCAGACCCGGTGCCGGCATTCCGGTCGACGGCACGATCACGGAAGGTTCGGCGCCGATCGATATGTCGACGTTGACCGGCGAAAGTATTCCGGTCACCAAAAATCCGGGCGATGCCGTCTCTGCAGGGACGATCTCTCTTGGAAGTTTCACGTTCAGTGCGGAAAAGGTCGGCGAGGACACAACGCTTGCCGCGATCGTAGAACTCGTGCAGAATGCGAACGCATCCAAGGCCCCGATCGGACAACTTGCCGACAAAGTAAGCGGGATCTTTGTCCCGCTGGTGATGACCATCGCCGTTCTTTCGGGAGCTGTCTGGCTGCTTCTCGGCGAACCATTTACATTTGCCCTTTCGATTGCGATCTCGGTTCTCGTCATCTCGTGTCCCTGTGCTTTGGGACTTGCGACCCCGGTCGCCATAATGGTTGCGACCGGGAAAGCCGCTTCGCTTGGCATTCTGATCAAATCCGCAGAGTCGCTTGAGACCACGGGCCGTGCAGACACCATCCTTCTCGATAAAACGGGAACGGTCACGATTGGAAAGCCCGAGGTCACCGAGGTCGTAACACTTTCCGGGACTACAGAAGACCTTCTGCTGATCGCTGCTTCGGTTGAATCCGCATCTGAGAATCCTCTCTCAAAAGCCGTCGTCACCTATGCCGGAGAACATGGCATAGTGCCGGTTAAAGCGCAGGATTTCGTCTCGGTTCCAGGACGAGGGGTATCGGCATCGGTGAACGGGAAGATCTGTTATGCCGGAAACGCCGCCTTCATGGAAGAAAACGGGATCCCTCTCACCCAGGCGAACATGACCGGGACCCCGCTGTACTTTGCCCGGGAAAAGGAAATGCTTGGCATCATCTCCGTTGCCGACTGGATCCGGCCGACCTCCAAAGCAGCTGTTGCCGGACTGCAGGATCTCGGTCTGGACGTGGTGCTTTTGACCGGCGATACCAGGACGGTGGCCGAATCCATCGCAGGGCATCTCTCGATTTCCAATGTGATCGCCGAAGTGATGCCCGCAGAAAAAGAAGGAAAGGTCAGAGAGCTGCAGGAATCGGGGCATCATGTCATCATGGTCGGCGACGGGATCAACGACTCGCCGTCTCTTGCGAGAGCCAATGTAGGTATCGCGATCGGTGCGGGATCCGATATCGCATTAGAATCAGCCGATTTCGTTTTGATGAAAAGCGATCCCTGGGACATCGTTTCGGCGATCCGCCTCAGCCGTGCTACACTTCGAAACATCAAGGAGAACCTTTTCTGGGCCTTCATCTACAACACGATCGGCATCCCTCTTGCAGCCGGCGTGTTTTTCGTGCCTTTTGGATGGAAACTCTCTCCCGGCTTTGCGGCTCTGGCGATGAGTCTCTCTTCGGTCTGCGTCGTAATGAATGCTCTCAGGCTTAGATTTTTTACATCGGAGATCCCACCTACTTCAAAAGAGGAAACCATGAAAAAAGTACTTACTATTGACGGCATGATGTGCGAACACTGCAAAATGGCTGTTGAAAAAGCTCTCTCGCGGATCCCCGGAGTCGTCTCCGCAGTCGTGGATCTCAAAGCAAAAACCGCCGCGATGGAACTTTCTGCCGAGGTTTCGGATGCCGAGTTTACTAAGGTAATTTCCGAGTCAGGTTACACAAATCTGTCTATTAAGTGATAAAATAGACAAAAATATTTCCGTTTCTATTATATATTCCCCCGCAAATAATACTATGAGATTTTTTTTACCGCTTGATCGGAGGATACATATTTGACATTACATTACTCTGAAGAAAACAAACGTTCGCTGTATGAAGCACTCCTATATGGTTTCAACCGGGCGGGCGACGCTTCACCCGCGGCCGCATATTACGGAAGGCACATCCCGTTCAAACAGTTCATGGACGAGGTTCATGCGATCGCGGCAGCCTTGGTAAATCATGGTGTGAAAAAAGGCGATTATGTCACTATTTTCCTGCCGAACATCCCGCAGGGGGTTCTGGCTCTCTATGCCGTAAACCGGATCGGCGCAATATGCAATATGGTCCATCCCTTATCCCCTCAGGAAGATATCGATTATGCACTCAAACTCACGGACAGCCGGATCGTTCTCGCCTGCGAAGTCAATGAAGGCCTTCTCTCCGGGAAAAATATCGAGGTCATCAGATGCAGGACCTCCGGCTACTTCCCCTCAACCCCCAAAGGATTCGTGCTGGACAAAGGATTCCGGTTTGTGATGCGGAAGAACCCAAAAGCAGAGAATGTTGCAAAGATCACGCAGTGGACCGATCTTCTTGCCGAGGGAAAGAAACTGCTCAAAGACGGCTTCAAGCTCCCGTCTGACGATGTCCAGCCCGACGATACGGCCGTGATCATGTATACCGGCGGAACAACGGGCGACTCGAAAGGCGTCATGCTCTCCAATTATGCGGTAAACTCAATGTCCATCCAGCTCTTGATCGACATCGGCGATGGAAAAACCGATGTGGGCTACGGGTTCCTTGCGATCCTGCCGATCTTCCACGCATTCGGTCTGGCGGTTTCCGTGCATGCGCCTCTTATCTCCGGTATGAAGATCGTCCTGATCCAAAGGTTCGATCCGAAAGGATGCGCCCAGCAGATCTTCTCCGAAGACATCCTGTTCCTCCCGGGAGTGCCGGCTTTGTTCGAACGCATGTATCCCTACTTCGAAAATAAAGATCTCTCCAGAATGAAGCTCATGGTCAGCGGAGGAGACCGCGTTTCTGAAGAGCTCGCCAATAAATACAATGTTCTTTTACGAAAATCCAAGGCCGACATTCTCTTCAGGACCGGTTACGGGCTGACGGAGGCGTGCGGTGCCTGCTGTCTCGTTGCGAAAGAATATGAAAAACTCCCGACCGGCTGCGTAGGCTCTCCGGTTACCGGTACAAAAGTCTGCGTCGTGAAACCCGGCACAACGGGACTCGTCCCGGACGGCGTGGAAGGCGAACTCTGTTTCCTCGGTCCTTCGGTGATGAAAGGATACTACAAGAAAGAAGAGGCCACAAAGGATGTTCTCCGGCTTCATGAGGATGGAAACGTCTGTTTCCGCTCACGGCACAAACGCCTCGTGAAAGTGAACGGCTACAATGTGTATCCGACCCTCATCGAGGAGGCAATGCAGAACCACCCCGATATCAAGCAGGTCTGCGCCGTTGCGACGCCCTGGAAACTGGATCGAAAGATCAAATTCTTCGTCGTTTTAGAAAAGCCGCTCGGCTCCTTTGATGCGGCGGAGGAAGAGAAGATCCTGATCGATTACGCCAAAGACCAGATGAACCGCTGGAGTGTTCTGGTCAAGGTGGAGTTCGTCGCCGATCTTCCCATGACGAAATTCAACAAGATAGATTACCGTCTGCTGGAAAAGCAGGAACAGGCACGGGCAAACGAAAACAAGCAGGCTGAGTAACGTATGTCCCGTCCTGTATTTAGAGACGATGCGAAGACCGAACTGGAATACACAGACGAGACGAAACAGTCTCTCTATTCCATGTTCAACTACGGCGTCCAGCATGCAGGCCACGAGGCCGTGGCCATTCAATATTTCGACAATCGGATCACCTACGGGGAACTGTATGATCTCGTCAACACCTGTGCCGCAGGATTTCTCGAGCACGGCGTAAAGAAGGGCGATTTCGTCACGCTCTTTCTGCCGAACATCCCGCAGTGCGTTATTGCGGTCTATGCCCTGAACCGGATCGGTGCGGTCTGCAATATGGTCCACCCTCTCTCGACTTTATCAGAGCTGGAGAATGCGGTCAAACTTACGGACAGCAAACTCGTCCTCACCTTCGAGCTGAACGAAGGTCTTGCGGCTAACTTCGATGTGGATATCATCCGGTGCAGAACCCCCGGCTACTTCCCGCCTGGTCCGAAGGGCTTCGTGATGAAGACTGTGTATTCATATTCGGTTCGAAAATCGCCGAAGGCTGCGTCCCGCGTCACCGAGTGGACCGATCTTCTGGAGGTCGGCAAAAAGCGGCTTCAGACAACGCCTCTCCCGTCCTGTGACGGAAAAGCCGACGACACGGCCGTTATCATGTACACAGGCGGAACGACCGGACCCGCCAAAGGGGTCATGATCTCGAACTGGTCGGTGAACTACGTCACGACGCGTCTTCTTCTGGAGAACGTCACGCACACCGCCCATATAGGTGACGGGTTCCTTGCGATCCTTCCGCTCTTTCATGCGTTCGGGCTTGCGGTCTGTATCCAGGCCCCGCTTTCATCGGGTATGCGGGTCATGCTTTCCCCTTGTTTCAACGATAAGGAGTGCAGCAGTCTTCTTCTGAAAGAGAAGGTCGCCTATGTGATCGGCGTTCCCGCGATGTACGAGCGGATGTATCCGTATCTGAAAGATCACGACCTCTCGTTCATGAAGCACGTTGTCTGCGGAGGAGACTGGGTAAGTCACAATCTCGCCTACCGGTATAACGACATCTTAGGAAAAGACAAGGGAGGTGCGGAGTTCCGTCCGGGTTACGGGCTGACCGAGGCATGCGGGACCTGCTCTCTTACGCGGAATCATTATAAGGCGTTCCCCGATGGATGCGTGGGGATTCCGGTCGAGGGAACGTACATCTGCCTCGTGAATCCCGGGACTTTTGATGTGGTCCCCGATGGTGAAGAAGGAGAGCTTTGTATCTCCAGTCCTTCGCTTATGCAGGGCTATTATAAAAATCCAGAGGCCACAGACGATGTGCTGAAGGTCCATCCCGACGGAAAACTCTGGCTCCATACTGGAGATATATTCACGATCGGAGAGGAAAACAATCTCTGCTTCAAATCCCGCATCAAGCGTCTGGTCAAGGTGAACGGGTATAACGTCTACCCGCCTTTAATCGAAACGGCAATGGAGGCCTGCCCGATCGTCGCAAAAGCCTGCGCCGTAGGCTTCAAGTGGCGTGATGACCGGCGGATCAAACTGTATGTGACCCTGAAACAGAAGATGGATCCTGCCGAAGCGGAGAAACTCCTGCTTGCCTTTGCGGTCGAACATCTGAATCACTGGAGTGTTCCAAAAGCATTCGTCATCCTTGATGAGATGCCGATGACGAAGATGAACAAGCTCGATTACATGGCGCTCCAGGATAAGGTCTAACCTTTTTTTCATACCGTTCCCCGTATGGGGGCCCATTTTGGGCTGAAGTATAAATACTCTCTGGTCATTTCGTATGTCAATAATTTATGCGGAATTTGTTCAAATTTTGCGTGACCGCCAGCTATAATATGCTACCCTTCATATGTATATAGTTCATGAACGCCCGCATATTCAGAAATGATTCCATCACCAAACTTGAGTATACAAACGAGACAAAAAGGTCTCTTTACACGATGCTCACATACGGTGGAACCCATGCAGGACCCCAAGCAATCGCCATACAGTATTATAATAATTACATATCATACCGCAGTCTGATGGAGCAGGTACATGCCTGTGCTGCCGGACTTATGCAGCACGGTGTGAAAAAAGGCGATTTCGTCACCATTTTTCTGCCGAATATCCCGCAAAGCGTTATCGCCGTCTATGCCGTCAATCGGATCGGCGCCGTCTGCAATCTCGTGCACCCGCTTTCAACGAAAGATGAACTCCGATACGCGGTGGAACTCACCGAATCCCGGATCGTTCTGACGTTTGAGATCAACGAAGAACATTGTTCCGGTCTCGATTTCGAGGTCATCCGCTGTAAAACGCCCACCTACTTCCCTGCAGGCATCAAAGGCCGGATCATGAAGATGGTCTACAACCGTTCGGTCCGTCACGCCAAACAGACGACCGGAAGATCCTCTGAATGGGACGCTCTTCTCGAAGAAGGACGCGAATTTTTGAAGACCGCGTCCCTTCCCCCGCACGATGTCAGGGCTGAGGATACTGCCGTCATCATGTACACCGGCGGTACGACCGGCCCCTCGAAAGGCGTGATGCTTTCAAACACTTCGGCCAATTATCTGGCGACCCAGCTTCTCTATGACTATGTGGACGGCAAACCGCATATCGGGGACGGGTTCCTTGCCGTGCTGCCGATCTTCCATGCGTTTGGTCTGACCGTCTGCATCCACACGCCGCTCTCGTCAGGGATGCGGGTCGCTCTTTGTCCCCGGTTCGATGCTAAGGAGTGCGAAAAGCTCATCGTAGAAGAGAAGATGGCGTTTCTCTGCGGCGTTCCTGCGATGTATGAGCGGATGTATCCGCATCTCAAAGGAAAGGATCTCTCCTGCGTCAAGCATCTGGTATGCGGCGGTGACCGCGTCTCGCCTGAGCTTGCCTACCGGTATAACGACATTCTCGGGAAGGACTATGGCGGACCCGAGTTCCGTCCGGGCTACGGTCTTACCGAGGCCGGAGGGGCCTGTGTTATCACCGGCGTGCATTACTCCACGTTAAAGGAAGGGGGCGTGGGCGTTCCTCTTGCCGGAACGGAGATTTGCGTTGTCGCTCCAGGAACGACAGACGTCCTGCCTAACACCGAGGAGGGAGAACTGTGTATGATTGGTCCGGCAATCATGACCGGCTACTACAAAAATCCGGAAGAGACCGCTGCCGTTCTCCGCATGCATGACGACGGCCGCGTCTGGCTCCACACCGGGGACATCGTTTCGATCGGGGAAGGGAACAACATCAATTTCCGGTGCAGATACAAACGGCTCGTCAAAGTCAACGGATACAATGTCTATCCTCTCATGATCGAGGCAGTCATGGAAAAGTGTCAGATCATCTCCCAGTCCTGTGCGATGGGAATTCCCTGGAAGACGGATACGCGGATCAAACTCTATGTAACGCTGAAGGAGAAGATGGACCCCGAGGCCGCGGTAAAAGACATTATCGCCTTTGCCAAAGCAAATCTGAATCACTGGAGCGTTCCGGTCTCAATCTCAATTCTGGATGCGATGCCGCTTACCAAGATGAATAAAACGGATTACAAAGCGCTGGAAAAGCAGGAATAGCTTTCCGAGGTTTCATAAAAAAATATAAATTGAGAATTTCTATTAACCCATTTTTTAACGTGAATCATGATTTAAGGAAGATAGGTTACATCCACACACCCTCTCATCCCCCCCAAAAAAAAGAAAATCACGATAAATCCCAATTATTCCTTGACGTTTTTTTTAATTTACACCCTGTTTTGAATCGTTTTCACTTGATAGATATTATAACAAAATGCAGCCAGCATATTTTTCACTCGCACTCTTTGCAGCGTTGTTACCTTCACCAACCCTGCATGAAAGATATTTTTGATCACTGCATAGGGTCTCTCCCCCTTTGATCTCTTCCTACTTATCCGCATATTTCTCAGTTTATCTCGTATCCCAATGTGATGTCCTCTCGCCCCTCGTTTCATTGTGGCACTATATCCCTTGCATTTTGCTCCCTGATATCCCCGATCCCGATAGACCACTTATCCTTTTTCTGACAGATCCACCTGACTGTCATGAACATTTGCCGTGGTGGTTTCAATACGTCGAAAAGATCATGCGTCTTATCCATGATGGTATGCAGTTTATAGCCATAGTGCATTTTGCCGTTCTTGGACATGATTTTTCCATCTTTATCCCGTCGTGTTTTTGCCTGCTCTCCTCGCGGCGTGTCTTTCTTACAATGACCGGGTTCAGCATACACAAACGTTGCATCCTGAATCATACCTTGTTCAATTTTGAGACCTTTCAGGTCAAGTTGTCGCTGAAACTCCTGCCAAACCAATGTGTCAACGCCTGATTCGGACATGCGCTCCCGAAATAACCAGATCGTTGAATTGTCGGGTATTTTGTCAGGACACCCTAGGAAATGCCAAAAAGAAAGACGATCATAGATTTCACGTTCAACGGCGAGATCAGACAGATTATACCAGACTTCCAGAAGCTGAATCTTGAACATGAGTATTACATCGACATTGGGATGACCGCCATTGCCGGATTTATTTGTATACATGGATTCAAGAAGAGGACGAAAAACATTCCAATCAAGTGTTTTACCAACATCGGAGAGACGGTCGCCAAGTTTTTCATAACGCTCGTGATATGCCTGGTTGAGACCAAAGCTGCTGAAAGTCCCCATACATACTACTCAACGTACGAAAAGAAAGTACTTTCTGTCGGAAAAAAGGTTGTTAGAAATTCTCACTCTAACTTTTTTTCAGCCGACCTCTCCCGCAAAAACGTCCGAACGTATTTTTTGAGAAGGCGGCCGTTCCTAAGACCATAATCAAACACAAGTTCTATTACCACACTAAACCGAACTATTTGTAAGAAAGCATGGCTGCCAAAAAAAGTAAGAAAACAGCTGAGCCGGAATCTGCTCCCAAGCTCTATTATATCTTCTACAATCAGGAGAGATGGGACAACTGGCTCAAGACCCTCGAAACCGCCGACTGGGAAGGGGACGAGGACTCAGATGAGATGCCGGAAGGATTCAGAATTCTGGACGGATTTTCCGATGACATTACGCTTGCCGTAATCAAGATCATCCGTCTCTTCCAGAACGGCAGAATACCCCTCAATGAAGCAAGAACGAAGCTCCGCAGTGTTGAAGAGATCGTTATGGGCGAAGTCATGGGCGAGGAACTCGCAGAAATCGTCGGATCGATGCAGGTCTCCCTTGTCGTCCTCTTCGCTGCTGCGCAGAAGTACCTTGAAGAGACCTATCCTCCGGCAGAGGAGATCAAAAACCTCGTCAAAGAGGGACGCAAAGTCGTCGCAAAAGATCCCGAAAAGGCACTTGACATCGCCTCGTTGATCGGGTCCGCCGTCATCAACGAAGCTTCCTGCTGCTGGAAATACGTAAAAGACACCGATGAACCGACCCTCTTTGATGAGTGGCTCGTCGAGGTCGAACGGATCGCCGACGCCATGAAATCTCTCAAAGACTTTGACGAGGAAGCCGGAGAAAGCTCGTGATCGCGAGTAGGGCCCGGTTTCGATACATCAAAAAACTTCAGCGTGCGGCAGGCCACCGTCTGCCCGAAGGCGCCTTTCATCCGGCAAATCTGGAAGCGATTACCGGTTCAATGAATATCGATAGCCTGGACCCGGGAACGCGGGACCAGGTCCTCCGTTTTTTTAAGGATTTTCTGGAATGCAAATGCCGCGACTCACCCCTTTGCGGCTGCCCGGAACGAAAATTCGTCATCACGATCCTGGAACTTCGGGAGATGAGTCTGAATCACAAAGAGATCCACCGTCACCTGATAGACGAGTACGGGATCGATCTTTTCCCGGCCGATATCCTGAGTTTCCTCGAAGAATCCGTCCACCTCCTTGAAGCCATCAGAAGTGTCGCGGATCTCGCCGGCGAAAAGGAACTCGTTAATCTATCAGACGAGCATATCCGAAATATTTCCCGCTGATATCAACATCTGGATACGTATCTTTATGACGGGCCTGTTCCCAAAGCCCAACTCTTTTTGTCTTACACACCAAACTAGAATACTATGTTACTGGAGAAGAACGACTATTCCCAGCAGATAGAATATCTGTATCATAAATCCCTGATTCTGGAAACTCCGTCCGATATGGATCCGGTCTTGTACTTTTATTTAATCGACACGATCGCCCATCTGGATTATACTCTCTCATCGCTCGCATACAGTCTCGACTCGATAAAATGCACCATGACCGCAGAATATCTGCGTACCCGCGTGGACACTGCCAAAGATGGAGATTATGCGCTTTTCCCGGCATTCATGATCTGGCTGAGGGATAATCACAAAGAACAGTTCGAAGAGACTCCTATTCTCTGGCAGCTTATTTATGATCCGGACGAGGTCTCTAAATATCTGGGATTCAGAATAGTTCTTGATCCAAACTCAAAGATTCCGCTTCCGCCCCAGTTCTTCCATGATATGGCCGATGACCTCTTTGGACTTAAATTCCTCAGAAGCATCTACCCTGAGGGAACGATTGGGAAACTCTTCGCAGAATTCAAAAGGAAATAATCTATGAATGCAGCAAAGCTCTGCTCAGATCTGATACAGATACGTAGTGACAATCCGCCCGGCGACACGAGCGAGATTGCCGAATATATTTTATCCGTAATGGAAGGGATCGGCATCCCGGGAACGATCACGTCCGGGCCCGACGGTCATGACAATGTCATCTCAAAGGACCAGACCGGCCACCTTCTTCTCACAGGACATATAGATGTGGTCCCGGCACTGAACGAGGGCTGGAAATATCCGCCGTATTCCGGCAAGATCGACGAGACTTATGTCCACGGACGCGGGGCAACCGACATGAAAGGCGGATGTGCCGCCGTTTTGTCGGCGGTTGCCAGAGCAAAGGATGCGGGCGATGACCTCCCGGTCTCTCTTGCCTTCGTCTGTGACGAGGAAGGGGGAGGGAGATACGGCACCCGGTATCTGCTGGAGAAAAACCTCATCCACCCGTGTGATGTCCTGATCACCGAACCGACGCCGGCATATGCTCCGGCGGTCGGACAAAAAGGCGTCTGCAGATTCGATGTGGAGTTTGTCGGAACCCCCGGTCATTCATCCCTGTATCCGATCCTCGGTGACAGCGCTGTGATTCAGGCGATGGATTTCCTGCACTGGATGGGAGAACTGCACAAACGCGTATATCCGCAAACAGAGGAGATGGAGAACCTCATCGAGCACTCGACCAAGATCGCCGGAGAGGGAACGACGACGGATTTCGCCCCAGTGTTTCGGCAGATCATGTATAATCCCGGCATCATTTCCGGAGGCGAACGGGTCAATATCGTCGCCCAGAAATGTTCTCTCATGATGGATATGCGGCTCCCGTGGGGCTGCGACTGTGATGAAATCCTGAATGAGATCAGCAGTCATATCCCGAAATCAGCCGTTCTTACCCCCAGAACCAAAGCGAACGCTTCGCTGACGGCGAGCGACTCGTTCCTTGTTCAGAAAACTTGCGAAGCCATCAGCGAGGTGTACGGCATCACCTCGCGGCCCATGGTCCAGTGGGCAGCGTCCGATGCCAGGGCACTTCGTCTGGCGGGTTTTCGTGCTCTCGAATACGGGCCGGGCGACCTTACGACCATGCACGGCCTCAATGAAAAGGTCTCTATCGATCAGCTGAACAAATGCGAAGAGATCTACTATCGACTCATACAAAACTACACAGATACACAACAGGAGATATCATAATGACCGAACCACGAAAACCGCTCGCTTCCTGGACAGGACAGGACAGATACTTCGGCGAAGTCCTTTCGTCTCTGACAGGGATCTTTCTTTCCGGCGGCTGTTCCTGGAACAGATGCAGGATGTGCGGATATAAAAACGACCGCGACACCTGCGCAAAAGATGAACTGATCGACCACATGAAAGGGCAGATCCTCTGGATGCAGGAGAATTACGCTCCCGATGAATACCAGCTTGGAAAGATCTTCACCTCGGGAAGTCTCTTTGACCAAAACGAAGTCCCTCTCGAGGTTCTTGATGCATTCGGCGAGTTCTTTGCAGGAAAGCCGCTGATCGCCGAGTCCAGGTCCGAGTATGTGACGGAAGATGCCCTCTCCCGCCTGCTGAAAAGCCTCGATAAGGGCCAGGCGCATCCGCTGACGGTCGCAATCGGTCTTGAGACAACGAACGATGCCATTCGGGAAAAGTCGATCGATAAAGGAAATACCTTTGCCGATTTCATCAAAGCAGCCGAGACGGCGCATAACGCAGGCGTCGGCGTGAAGGCATATCTGATGATGAAGCCGCTCTTTTTAAAGGAAAAGGAGGCGCTGGAGGATATGGAAAAATCCATCCGCGAGGTCGCGCCCTACGCAGACATGATCTCGATGAACCTCTGCACGATCCAGGGCAGAACGGAACTGGAACATTACTGGCAGAAAGGAGGATTCCGGCCGCCATATCTCTGGTCGGCGCTGAAAGTTCTCCGGGAAGCTGACGTTCCCGTAGCATGCGATCCGGTCGGCGGCGGATTCAAACGCGGACCTCACAACTGCGGGACCTGCGACAAAGAGATCGTTGCCGCGATCAACGAGTATTCCCTTACAGTAGACAAGAGTATTCTGGACGATGTCTGGGAAAATCCCTGTGCATGCAAAAAAGAGTGGGAGTATGTTCTTGCAAACGAACGTTCGTGGAACATGCCCCTCACGCAGTAATTTTTTCCTTTTTTTATCTGGTCGTTACGAGAGCACCGTCTGCGGTCACGATGACCGTGTGCTCGAACTGAGAAACAAAACAGTCCGGCACGTCCGATAAGCTGTGATACAGGAAGAGATTTCCCTGACGAAGCAGAGTCGGAAGGGCCAGTTCCGCCTTGGGAATATTCAGCCAGCGGCGGGCGAACGGCAGGCCGTGCATCTCTTCTGCTTTTTTGATGATCTTTCGGCCGACCGGCGATCTGACCGGGGCATTGCCGACGACCTGATAGATCTCGGCCCGCGGCGCCTCGTGAACCAGACCCGAGCCGGTGGATGCGAAGGGTTCGATCGCAATAACCATATCTTCTCTGAGAACAGCGCTGCCGAATCTCCCCGTGTTCGGGATCGAGAGGCCGTGGTGAAGACTGTAGCGCGCCATTGCATGTCCCGTCAGGTTGATGATCGGCTTGTAGCCAAATGAAGTGATGGTTTCTTCAACGACCGCGCCGATCTCGCTGACGACGACCTCCGGCGCAACGACATTGATCGCGGCGTCAAGAGCGGCGCGTGATGCCTCGCATAAGGATGCGTGATCGCCGAGATCCACCGTGACGGCGGTGTCTGCGATGTATCCGTCGATGTGCGTTCCAATATCCAGTTTTATCAGGTCACCTTCGGCAAATACCCGTTCCTCGTCCGGCGAGGCCGTATCGTGGGCCGCACAGTTATTCAAAGAAATATTGGGAGGGAAGGAGGGTGATACGCCTGCCGAGGATATTTCGTCCAGGACCATGTCGAAGATTTCCGCCATGCCAACACCCGGTTTTATTTCTGCAGCGCATTTGTGCAGGACGTTTTTTGCTATTCTCCCTGCCTCAAGGTAGGTATCCAATTCGTTATCGTTCATAATACTATACTACTAATTTTTCTTCAAAGCACGTAAAGCTGTCAAATCCATCACTTGTTACAACACCCATGTCCTCGAGCCTGACCCCGCCGATTCTCTGATAATAGAGGCCCGGTTCCAGCGTGATGACCTGCCCCTCTTTCAGTTCGCCGCCCGAGGGTGAGAGGGACGGCGCTTCGTGGATCTCGAGTCCGACACCATGCCCAAGACTATGCGTAAAGCCCGAGGAACCGGCAGTTTCGTAACCCGCGGCCAAAAAAAACTCAACAACAGCGGCATAAACCGCGGCACCGGTGATTCCCGGACGGATCATGGAAACAGCCAGTTCTTTGGCTTTTTGCACGGCATCATACATTTTGATTATTTCGTCCGATGGGGCGCCTTTGGAGATGGTCCGTGTCATATCGGCAAAGTATCCGGTCAACTCGCTTTTTGGAAAGACGTCCATGACGATCGGCTGGTTTGCATACAGCGGACCGGTCCCCCGCGCATGCGGCATGGATGATGCCTCGCCGCAGGAGACGATCGTATCAATGTCTTCGCAGTTGAAGGGCCGAAGAGCAAAGTGGATGATGTCGCGGATTCTTTCCGAAGTAAGGGGAGCATCTTCGAGCATCAGAATGCCTCTGTTGTCCGGCTCCGATTTTCTGACGGCATCGACGGCTGCGCGGACGGCGACCTCATTCATCTTCTGGACATAACGAATATTGGTAATTTCGTCATCGGTTTTTATGCTCCGGATTTTGGCGATCGTCCCGGAATCTATGACGACTTCGGCAACTTCCGCAAGGGTATGGGCAAAACCGACCGGCATCGAGGGGGGAATTAAGAGGCGCGAACCTGCAAAATTTTTGATCATATGCGCCGTAGCAAGAGCGGGATCGAGGTATTCTTTCAGGATTTTTGGGAGGCCTGCGGATATGCGTGTTACTATGCTACATGTTGACTCGTAGCGCGCACGCGTTTCTTCCATCGAAGATAAGATTAAGGTCGCATCTCCATCTCTCGAAAATATGTAAATATATGGGTCATATGCAAGAAATCCCGAAGCATAACGCATATCAGCATTTTCCGATGTGTCGTATGCAACATATGCATCGCATGAATGTTTTTCCAATTCATCCAAAAGCTGCTTCATCTTCTCATTATTAGCGTTCCAAAGAGATGTAGTTTTTATCTTTAGGCAACCGATGTACTTACAATGAATGACACTGAGCGGACTCAGTTTAAGGGAAAATTTACG
Source organism: Methanocorpusculum sp. (assembly GCA_965228205.1). GTDB lineage: Archaea > Halobacteriota > Methanomicrobia > Methanomicrobiales > Methanocorpusculaceae > Methanocorpusculum. Next base: position 410,147 of record OZ245799.1, read on the forward strand.
GTACTCGTAATCATCTTAAACATTCTGATATTCGCAATTGCCGCGGCAATTATAGTATTCTTTCTCGTTCCAGACTCTATCTGGCTCAGAATACCGATTGTACTCATCTGCATCGTAATTTCCATAATCAGTCTTGCAGTATTTATTCCTAAATACCGCGCTACCAAAGCCTGGCTTGACATTCACGGTACAACCAAAGAAGAACGTCTTGCCCAGATGCAGAAAGAACAGGACGAATATCGTGCTAAAATTCGCGCTGAACTCGAAGAGGAGGTGCGCGAAGAAGAATCCAAGAATAAAGTGGAGTAATAATGCTCAGCAAAATCACTGGAGAAGTAGAATTACTTGAACGCCACCTGTCAGTCATGCGTGTTGTTGCACGTCAGGGTCCGATCGGCATTATGAAACTGACTGAAGAACTCGGCCAGCCTCAGCACAGAATTCGGTATTCTTTGCGGGTTTTAGAGCAGATGCAGTATATCAAAGCGACGCCGTCCGGTGCTGTTGCCACACCAAAGGCCTATGAGATGCTGACGAACTTTAATCAGGATTTGGAAAAACTCATTACGCGTCTCGCTTCTTTACACCAGGAAAAATGACGTTAAAATCATAATCTTTAATACAATGACCCACCCATGTAATTAGGCAACACAACTGTGCCGCCATAACTCAGTTGGTAGAGTGGCTGGCTGTTAACCAGCATGTCACAGGTTCGAGTCCTGTTGGCGGCGTTTCTTTTTCTTTTTTGTGTATTTTTTCAAAACACAGATCCTGCATTTTCAGCGAATAAACAAACACCTTTATCTATCAGCATACCAAATATCATATGTTATTCTGCAAGGGAACAAATTTTGAGGGCGCGTGGTTTCAAACCACAAACCCGTTTTACGTACTTCTCTCTGTGGGCCTGTAGCTTAGTGGTGGAGCGCCCGGCTCATAACCGGGTGGTCGTGGGTTCGAACCCCTCCGGGCCCATTCTCTTTGCATTTTAGGCAAGAATGTAGCATTTTTTTGGAGCGTTAAGGCGGATCGTTCCATATGTATTTCCATCGCAGGGAAACCCATTCATAAAATAAGAGAATTTCTAACAACCTTTTTCCCCGACAGAAAGTACTTTCTTTTCTTACGTTGAGTAGTATGTATGGGGACTTTCAGCATCTTTGGTCTCAACCAGGCATATCACGAGCGTTATGAAAAACTTGGCGACCGCCTCTCCGATGTTGGTAAAACACTTGATTGGGATGTTTTTCGTCCTCTTCTTGAATCCATGTATGCAAATAAATCCGGCAAAGGCGGTCACCCCAATGTCGATGTAATACTCATGTTCAAGATTCAGCTTCTGGAAGTCTGGTATAATCTATCTGATCTCGCCGTTGAACGTGAAATCTACGATCGTCTCTCCTTTTGGCATTTCCTAGGGTGTCCTGACAAAATACCCGACAATTCAACGATCTGGTTATTTCGGGAGCGCATGTCCGAATCAGGCGTTGACACATTGGTTTGGCAGGAGTTTCAGCGACAACTTGACCTGAAAGGTCTCAAAATTGAACAAGGTATGATTCAGGATGCAACGTTTGTGTATGCTGAACCCGGTCATTGTAAGAAAGACACGCCGCGAGGAGATCAGGCAAAAACACGACGGGATAAAGATGGAAAAATCATGTTCAAGAACGGCAGAATGCACTATGGCTATAAACTGCATACCATCATGGATACGACGCATGATCTTATTCGACGTATTGAAACCACTACGGCAAATGTTCATGACAGTCAGGTGGATCTGTCAGAAAAAGGAGAAGTGGTCTATCGGGATCGGGGGTATCAGGGAGCAAAATGCAAGGGATATAGCGCCACAATGAAACGGGGAGCAAGGGCACATCCCATTGGCATACGAGATAAGCTGAGAAATATGCGAATAAGTAGGAAGAGATCAAAGGGGGAGAGACCCTATGCAGTGATCAAAAATATCTTTCATGCAGGGAGTGCGAGTGAAAAATATGCTGGCTGCATTTTGTTATAATATCTATCAAGTGAAAACGATTCAAAACAGGGTGTAAATTAAAAAAAAACGTCATGGAATAATTGGGATTTATCGTGTTTTTCTTTTTTTGGGGGGGGGATGAGAGGGTGTGGGGATGTATTCAATCCTTCATAAATAATGATTCTCGTTAAAAAAATAGTTGATAGAAATTCTCAATAATGTAATCGGAAGATGCTGAAAATGCGTCCATTCATCCAATTATTCATCATCACGATAAAGTAGCTGCCATAGGGCAGAAATTCCCCGATCCATACCCTACATCATTTTATTCTCCGGGCATCCCATATATATTGGGACTAGTCCGGGTGGCTTGGCGTCACCTGTAACCTGAAACTGCCAATACGCAGGGGACGAAGTTTGAGGACGGCTGTGTCAGTCCTTCCAAAGTTGCATGTTCCAACGTTGATACCTTGTCCTGCGAGGTCAGCGGATGTGATGGATACATCCGGAGGGATGTATTATCTCATTGTTGTGGGCACCGGTTCAGGCCCGGAAGGGAGCAGACCTCACCGTAAACGCATGGCGCCCGCAGGGTTGCGGGGCGGAGAAGGTATATGTAACAGAAGTTGGATATGCGCTTCCAACCGAAAACGTGTCCCAATTATCTTTTAAGGGTTCTTATGGCAAAAGTGACGATTATCGGTGCAACGGGTCAGGTAGGCTCATATGTAGCACATGCCGTATCCCAATTTCCGCATGTGCAGGAGATGTGCCTGTACGGCAGACCTGGAAATGAACAATATCTGGACGGTCTCGCCCATGATATGATGGACTCTTTTGCGGCACGGGGAACGAATACCCGTGTGACGTTTGGTACAACGCCAAAAGAGCTTCGCGGTTCTGATATAATCGTTCTTACGTCCGGCATTCCAAGAAAAGCTACACAGACCCGTCTGGATCTGGCTCTTGAGAATGCGCGGATTGTAAAGGTCTTTGCCGAACAGGTTGGGCGTATGGCACCGGAGGCAATCCTCCTTGTCGTAACAAATCCCGTGGATATCATGACAACCGTTGCTCTCAAGTATTCGGGGATGATGCCGCACAGAGTGTTCGGTCTTGGAACGCATCTTGATTCGATGCGGCTCAAAGCCTGCCTTGCAGAATTTTTCAACGTACACGTCAGTGAGATACATACCCGCATCATCGGCGAACACGGCGACACCATGGTTCCGATGTGGTCCGCGACGACGGTCGGCGGTATTCAGATCGACAATCTTCTCGGCGTTGCAAAACTCCCGCGGGAAGAGATGATCCAGCGGGTGAAATCAAGCGGATCCTACATAATCCAGGCAAAAGGAGCAACGGTCTACGGTCCCGGCGATGCGATCGCAACACTGGTACGAACCATCGTCGAGGATGAAAACCGGATGCTCACTATCTCCACACAGATCCGCCGGGAGGTCTTCGGACATGAAGAAGTGTGCGTGAGCGTTCCTGCCCGGATAACACGCGGGGGAGTGTTCCCGATCGGCGTTAAGTTATCCGAAGAAGAAGAGAAGATGTTTGCAAAATCGGTAAAACTGATCAGAGATACGACCGAAAACGTCTGTGCCGTACTCGATTCAGAATCCCAAGAGTAGAACAGCAACACCGAGAATTTCTAACAACCTTTTTTCCGACAGAAAGTACTTTCTTTTCGTACGTTGAGTATTATGTATTGGGACTTTCAGCAGCTTTGGTCTCAACCAGGCATATCACGAGCGTTATGAAAAACTTGGCGACCGTCTCTCCGATGTTGGTAAAACACTTGATTGGGATGTTTTTCGTCCTCTTCTTGAATCCATGTATGCAAATAAATCCGGCAAAGGCGGTCACCCCAATGTCGATGTAATACTCATGTTCAATATTCAGCTTCTGGAAGTCTGGTATAATCTATCTGATCTCGCCGTTGAACGTGAAATCTACGATCGTCTCTCCTTTTGGCATTTCCTTGGGTGTCCTGACAAAATACCCGACAATTCAACGATCTGGTTATTTCGGGAGCGCATGTCCGAATCAGGCGTTGACACATTGGTTTGGCAGGAGTTTCAGCGACAACTTGACCTGAAAGGTCTCAAAATTGAACAAGGTATGATTCAGGATGCAACGTTTGTGTATGCTGAACCTGGTCATTGTAAGAAAGACACGCCGCGAGGAGAGCAGGCAAAAACACGACGGGATAAAGATGGAAAAATCATGTCCAAGAACGGCAAAATGCACTATGGCTATAAACTGCATACCATCATGGATACGACGCATGATCTTATTCGACGCATTGAAACCACCACGGCAAATGTTCATGACAGTCAGGTGGATCTGTCAGAAAAAGGAGAAGTGGTCTATCGGGATCGGGGATATCAGGGAGCAAAATGCAAGGGATATAGTGCCACAATGAAACGAGGGGCGAGAGGACATCCCATTGGGATACGAGATAAACTGAGAAATATGCGAATAAGTAGAAAGAGATCAAAGGGGGAGAGACCCTATGCAGTGATCAAAAATATCTTTCATGCAGGGTTGGTGAATGTAACAACGCTGCAAAGAGTGCGAGTGAAAAATATGCTGGCTGCATTTTGTTATAATATCTATCAAGTGAAAACGATTCAAAACAGGGTGTAAATTAAAAAAAACGTCAAGGAATAATTGGGATTTATCGTGATTTTCTTTTTTTTGGGGGGGATGAGAGGGTGTGGGGATGTAACCTATCTTCCTTAAATCATGATTCGCGTTAAAAAAAATGGGTTAATAGATATTCTCAGTATTTTTTTAGAGAAAAAAAGGGATGGTTACTCGTCGAGAACCATCTTTGTCAGATCGAGCGGTAAAATGTACTCGCCGTTTCTGTAGGCACGCATGTTTCCGCCGGAGATCTCATCGATTAAAACGACCTGATCGCCGATCTTGCCGAACTCGAACTTAATGTCGTAGAGTTCGATGTTCTTCTTTGCGAGCTCTTCCTTCATGATGGTACCGATCTTCTGGGTAATGACTTTGAGATTCTCGTAATCCTTAGGGGTCATGATGCCCAGAATTTCAAGCGCATCTTTGGTTACAGGCGGGTCTTCGCGTGCATCATCTTTGAACGTTGTCTCGACAAATGCCGGAAGGGGCGCTGCTTCCTTAATGTAGTCGCCATAGCGGCGGTAGAAGCTGCCGACTGCACGGAATCTGCAGATGACTTCAAGTCCCTTGCCGAATGTCTTGGCGGGCTTTACGGTCATCGTTACATTCTCGATGTCTGCACTGATGAAGTGAGTTGGGACCCCTTTTGCATTCAGGATCTTCATAAAGTACTCGGTTAATCTGAGACCAGCACGTCCGGCACCTTCAATAGTTAGGCCGACTGTGTTCATCCCAGGATCGAATACGCCATCGGCGCCAGTACAGTCATCCTTAAATTTCAGCAGATAGTTCCCATCGTCAAGTGAGAATACATCTTTTGTTTTGCCGGTGTATACCAATTTCATGGTACTTATATGTTAGAACTAACCACGTATAATATTGATGCTACATGACAACAGGTAACACGGCCATATGCTCTTATTTGTGGTAGGGTTCGCCGTTCTGGATCCGAAACGCGCGATACACCTGTTCGAGGAGAATAAGCCTGGTCATGGGGTGAGTAAAGGTCATACGGGACAAAGAAAGTTTTTTTTTGGCCGATTTGAGCAATTCCGGTGACAGGCCCAGGTGTCCGCCGATGATGAAGCAGAGGTTTTTTCCGGATAACTTCGCATCGCGAAATACATCGGCGAACTCTTCGCTTGAAAGGGATGTCCCGTTCGGGTCGAGAGCGATTTTCATGAATCCCTCCTTTACATTTGCAAGGATCAATTCTCCTTCTCTCTCCTTCACACGAAGTTCTTCCGATACCGAGGCGTTTTCCGGGATTTTCACTTCGGCAAGTTCCGTGATGAATATCTTCCCGTAAGGCCGCAGACGTTTTTCAAACTCGGCAATCCCGGATGAAATATAGGCGTCCTTGATCTTTCCGATACAGAGGATCTGAATCTGCATTCAGTCCTCGGATGGTTCCGTCTCTTTGCCGAGCTCCGAGAGCTGCACGATTCTGTCATAATAACCGACGGCTTCTTTCAGTCTGCCCACAGACTCGAGCGACCGTGCTTTGAGATGCATGGCGGGCATATGCTCCGGATCGTTTTTCAGGATGTGATCGGCTGCTTTTTCCGCCATATCGAATCTGTTCTGCTGAAGATAGATAATCCCGCGGCAGAAGTTCAGGTCAGGATCTTTGCATCCTGCAGTCTCCGCTTTGTCGAATGCGGCGAGTGCTTCGGTCGGGTGGCCGGTGACCATCTGCATGAATCCAAGACCGGAAAGGACATACGGATTTTTCGGATCGGCTTGGGCTGCGGTTTTCATGTCGCTCGTGATATCCGCCGGCTCGCCGATCTTGATCGAGGCAAGCGCTTTTTCGATATGCAGCAGACTGCTTCTCGGGTATTTTCCAATCAGTTTGTCGAAAAGTCTGACTGCTTCCGGATATTTTCCCATACGGGAAAGCATCTCGGCATAGCCGAAGAGCGCCGCTGTGTTTTCCGGATCTTTGAGGGTCAGTTCGGCATACTGTTTGAGGGCTTCCTCCGTTTGTCCAATGTTGGCAAGCGATGCTGCATAGAGGAATCTGATGCTCTGATCATGCGGACGAAGCGTCAGCATCTCTGCAAAGGCTTCTGCCGCTTCTTCATCTCTTCCAAGGAATCTGAGTGCTTCTGCCCTCAGACGGCGGGTGACGATGTCATCGGGGTTGGATTCGAGCAGAAGTTCGTATCCGGAGAGTGCCTCTTCGTATTCTCCCCGCATACTGTAGATCGAGGCAAGTTTCCTGACAACGTCTGCATTGGGAACGCCTGCGTTGAGATATTTTGCATAGACCTCAAGAACCTCGTCGTACTTCTGCATCTGTTCAAGGACATCAGCGAGTTCAAGCAGAGCTTTTGTGTTGGTTTCGTCGATCTCCGTCAAATCCCGCAGTACTTTTGCCGCATCCTCGAGTCTGCCCCGGTTCACATAGGCAGTTCCTTTGTCGAACAAAGCTTCGGAATGCTCGGGTGCAAGGCTTAGACACTGGTCCATATATTCGATACAGAGGTCGAATTCGCCTTTAAGCAGGTGGACATGCCCAATCGAGTAAAGGTTATGGATGTTGTCAGGCTCCAGTTTAAGTGCAGCAGTATAGCACTCCTGTGCCTGATCGAGCTGGTCGATCGATCTGCAGAGGTCTCCTCGAAGCGTCAGAAGGCCTATTCCCCCTTCTCCTTTGGCTAATGCAGCCAAAGCCGCTTGCGCCGCCTCTTCGCTCAATCCGAGATCTGCGCAGCTCATTGTTGCATGAACCGCTGCTCCGGCGATGTCGGGGTGGTTGTTCATGATGCCAATATAGGTCTCTGCAGCTGCCTGATTTTGTCCCGCTGCCGCCTGGACCCTGCCGAGATTCTGGAGAATTCCCGGGTGATCCGGCATGATCTCGTCTGCTGAGGTGAACGCGTCAACGGCTTTTTCATACTCACCGAGCATCTCGTATGCGGATCCAAGACCGATGAATGCCGCCGGCGTAGTCTTGGATAAGGACCCGGCGTTTTGATAATGGACAACCGCCTCTTCATAGTTCCCGGCAGAGGCCGCCGCATCTCCCGCGAGCAGGGTGATCGTGATGTCCCGGGGCTGATACTCTTCGCTTAAGAGAAGCTCGGCGATCTCCTGCGCCTTGGTATATCTCCCGGTCCCGCTGCAGGCTTTGAGGAGCCCGATGTAGGCAAGCGTGTTTTCCGGCGATGCCTCGACGAGCTTTTTCCAAGAGCCGGCTGCTTCCTTATATTTGCCTGCGAGCATCATGGACGCGGCGTGCTGCTCAAGAGCCGCGATGTTGTCGGGAGATTTTGCAAGAACGCGTGCCGCCGCGTCTCCGGCAAACTGATACCGGCCGAGTCCGGCAAGACACCTGCTGTGCAGAAGTTCCATGTCGAGTCTTGAGGGAGCATGGCTTAAAACGACGCCGGCGGCTTTGTCGGCGTCTGCGTAGCGTCCAAGTGCCGCAAGGGCATACCCCTGCATGGACAAAAGCCCCTCATTCACGACGCCGACCTCGACTTTGATCTGTTCTTTCTGGGCCGGCGCATTATCGAACAAATCAAGGTCGCTGTCTTCGAACCATTTCATTTTCGCAGGCGATGGTCCGCCGGAGCCGAGTTTGCCCATCTTCTCGAAACTCTCGAGTGCCTCTTTGTATTTTCCGGAAAGGTACTCGGCGCAGCCTTTCATATACCAGACCGCGGTATTCGTCTGGTTGAGATGAATGTATTCGACGAATGCTTCGATTGCACGTCTGAACTCTCCGTTCAAAAACGAGATGATCCCAAGCAGATGCCAGAGTTCTGCATTTGCGTAGCCTTTCGCCAATACCTTTTCAAGCTGGATTGCGGCTTCTTTCCCGTTTCCGTCCCAGTAAAAAGATAAGGCACGGCGGATGGTGACGGTAATGTCATCGCCGGTGGCATAATGCTGGATCATGCCGTATGCAGCGGCGGCGTTTTTAAAGTTCCCGAGACTTTCTTCGAGCCGTGCTCTGCGGTACCAGCCGACAATATCATTTTCGGCAAGATGTGCATACCGTTTCAGCGCTCCTTCAACATCTCCCGTCATCTCGCTGCAGAATGCGGCATTGGAGATTAGTTCTGGCTGCCCGAGAGAGGAGGCGAGTTCGTCGTAAACCGAGCGTGCTTCAGCAAACATACCGCTTCGCATCAAAAGATCGGCATAACGGATCCGGTATTGGATATTTGCCGGGAAATGGGAGATGAGCTGCGAAGAGACGGCGGCAGCTTCCCGGTATTTTCCGGCACGCAAAAGCCACTCGCATTTTCTGTCTTTGAGATATATCTCGCTTTCCGGGAGAACGACATGGCCGAGGGCGGAGAGTGCCTCTTCGTATTTTCCAGAATCTCCCAGAATAACCGCGAGCGAGGTCCAGGCATGGAAATCATCCGGGTTGAATTCCACGACTTTGGCGTATGATCGGGCGGCTGCATCGTATTTCTGGGTGAATTTCTGGCAGGCGGCAAGTTTTGTCCAGAGCTTTGCCGAACCCGGCTCGAGCTCCAGCGCTTTTGTGAAATGCTGGGCTGCGTCGTCGTACATTCCTTTTTCGTATGCCTGTTCCCCGCGTGCTATCCACGGATTCTGTTTGTCGTTTTTGCCGAAAAGACCGCCAATGTCTACCATTCCTTCCTCCTTGCTACTCTGTTTAAACTATTTCCGCCCAGTGAATATAAAGCCTATCTGTGAATCATCAGTGCCAGAAACGTTTGGACTTTATAGAACGAAACACAATAGATTTACTATGGATTCCCGTGAAACCGACAAAGATATGCGTGATGCCCAGAATCTGCCGTATGATCCCGATACGCTTCGAAGAATCAACGAGCACCCCTGTTACAGTCAGGATGCACGACACGTGTTCGGCCGGTGCCATGTTGCCGTCGCTCCGAAATGCAATATTCAGTGTAATTACTGCGTCAGAGATTATGACTGCGTTAATGAATCGCGTCCGGGGGTAACGAGCGAGATTCTTGCTCCCGGTGATGCTTTGGAGCGGATCGATGAAGTCGTTTCACGGATGAAACACATTAAAGTCGTGGGAATCGCAGGACCCGGAGATCCGCTTGCAAACGAGGAAACGTTCGAGACGCTCCGTCTCGTCCATGAAAAGTATCCTGACGTGATCCTTTGTATCAGTACGAATGGTCTTCTTCTCCCGGAAAAGATCGATCTTCTGGAGAAATACGGGGTCAGAAACATCACGGTCACGCTGAACGCGATTGATGCTGCGATCGGTGAAAAGATCTACACGTTCGTCGAGTATGGAGGAAAAAAGTATCACGGCCGCGAAGCCGCCGAACTTCTGCTGAAAAACCAGCTCAAAGGTATCGAAGAGGCCGTGAAGCGGAAGATGCTCGTCAAGATCAACACCGTGTACATCCCTGGGGTAAACGATCAGCATATCCCGGAGATCGCAAAAAAGGTCGGAGCAATGGGTGTCTTCAACTTCAATATCATCCCGCTTATTCCCCAGTATAAATTCAAGGACGTTGTTCCGCCGACCGCCACCGACAAGGCAAAGATGCACGAACTTTGCGCACCATATGTCCGTCAGATGCGTCACTGTCAAAGATGCCGGGCTGACGCCGTCGGCATTCTTGGAAAAGATGTCCAGAATGAATTCGGCTGCTGCGGTAAAGGCGACGGTTCCGGAAAAGGCTGCAGCGGCGAGTAATTCCTTTCCGAAAAACCGGCTTATCTCCTTCTCTTTTTTTCGGCTTATCTCCTTCTCTTTTTTTCGGCGTATCTGCTTTTTTCCGGCTTTCGTTTCCCCGCTACCCCAACAATTAAAGCCTTTCCCTACCAATAATAATATACCTTACATACACCCGCCCCACGCTTCACACATTTGGCAGACAAAAACGGTTAGATGGGGAATCTGGAAATCTTCCCATTATATAACAATGATATCAAAAATACCGGCAGAGCCCAAGGCTAAGGAAAAGTCTGTGAGGCTCTCAACACTCTCGGGTAGATTCTATCCAAAAAATGAGCCGGAGCTGGATGCACTGTTGTCCGCTCTTTTTGCAGCTACGGAAACGTCTGTATCGGATCCGTACGGGATACTCGTTCCTCATGCAGGCTATGTGTATTCGGGGAAAACGGCCGCCTATGGATATGCTGCGGTCTCTCCGGCATTTGCCGGAACCTTTGTTCTGATCGGTCCAAGCCACGCCGGATATGAGACATCCACCGCGGATATGATCTGGGAAACGCCGCTTGGAACCATCCTCCCGGACACGGTATTCATCGAAGCCCTTGCGGCGCAGATTCCCGTGCGAAACGATGTGATCTCGGCAGAGGAAAACTCCCTCGAAGTTCAGATGCCTTTTATCCGGCACCGGTTCCCCAAAGCACGGATCGTTCCGATCCTGATGGGCGATCAGTCGCCAAACGGTGCGGTCCAGGTCGCCCGTGCCGTTTTGTCTGCTGCAGAAACTACCGGGATCCGTCCGATTATCATTGCATCCGGTGACGGTTCTCATTATGTGCCGGCGAAAATCGCCGCAGAAAAAGATCTGGCCGTCCTTGCAGCGTTACGAAATCTGGATGTTTCCGTCTTCTACGACACACTCTTCAGGCTTCGCCCATCTATGTGCGGCTACGGATGTATAGCCGCCATGGCGCTGATATGTGCCTCGTTTGGTGCAAAAGAGGCACGCGTTCTCTTATATGAGACATCGGACGATGTCAATGGCGATTTGACCGAAGTCGTGGGATATGCCGCCATGGAGGTTGTCTGACATGGCCACATGGAGTGCTCCGGGAAAAGTCATCCTTTTTGGGGAACATTCGGTCGTTTACGGAAAACCGGCTATCGCGATGGCGATAAAACCCCGGGTTCAGGTGACGGTTCGGCATTCCTGTTATTATCAGAAACCAAACTCCCCCTACATCTCGGAATGTTTCCGGATCACCGATGTAAAGGGCAGCGTGTATGTCAGATCCCAGCTGCCGAGCGCATCGGGCCTTGGGTCTTCAGCGTCCGTGACGGTTGCAACGCTTTTTGCGATCAACGATGAGTTCGAGCTCGGCTACACCCGGGAAGAGGTCGGCGACCTGGCTTTCGAGGTGGAAAAAGCAACGCAGGGAGGGCGGGCCAGCGCGACCGACACGTATGTCTCGACATTTGGCGGTCTGGTCTTTATTCGGGGCAGTGAAAAACGCCGTCTTCTTCCCCCGCAGAACCTCTCGATCGTGATCGGGAACTCTCTCATCTCCCACAACACTGCTGAGATGGTGGAGAAAGTCGCCGAACTCAAACGGACCTCGCCGGTTGTTGCAAACGGCATCATGGATGCGATCGGCGGCGTGACTATGGAAGCAATGCACAATCTTGAAAATCCCAAGGAACTGGGTGTTTTAATGAATCGGAACCATGCTCTCCTCGACGCGCTCGGCGTTGGTCATCCCGTTTTATCCCAGCTTGTTCTTGCGGCCCGGAATGCCGGTGCATACGGAGCAAAACTCTCCGGTGCCGGCGGCGGCGGATGTATATGGGCTCTCTGCTCAAAGGGTTCCCGCAACCGGGTGGCCGGGGCAATTGAAGACTGCGATGCCCGCCCGATAACCACGTCCATCGATACGGAAGGAGCGCGGAGGGAAAAAGATGAATGAACTGGTCATTATCAAACTCGGCGGCAGTATTGTAACGAAAAAATCCGAAGACGGCGTCGTCGATTCGGCAAAGATCACCCTTCTGGCAGAGCAGATCGCCCCGTTTGCCGGGAAATTCCCCATCATCATCGTGCACGGGGCAGGTTCATGCGGTCACCCCGAAGCAAAAGCATATGATATCCCGGGCGGCGTCAAGAAAGAAAACGCCGCAGGAATTTATGTAACCCACACGGCAGTTTCCACGCTCAACCGTTCCGTGGTCGCCTCGCTTCGCAAAGCCGGCATGGAAGCCGTTTCACTCCATCCGTTCGGGTGCTGTCTTGCGGAGAACGGCCGGCTCGTCTCGGCAGGCGTTTCCCAGATCAAAGAGATGCTTGCTCTAGGGCTAATCCCGGTTCTGCACGGTGACGTGGTCATGGACACAAAACGCGGTGCCTGTATCATCTCCGGCGATCAGATCGTTCCCTACCTGGCAGTCAAACTCGGCGCAGAACGCGTTGGGATCGCGACCGACGTCGGCGGCGTTCTTGCAAACGGCACCGTCGTTCCCGAGATCAACCGGAAAAACGTTGGTGAAATCGATCTCGGCGGGTCGTCGAGCACCGATATAACCGGCGGGATGCGCGGAAAGATCAATGAACTTCTTCTTCTCGCCGATGAGGGGGTCGACTCGCACATCTTTGCCGCGAACCGTGTGGGAGACTTCCTCGCAGGACACAATTACGGCGGAACTCTGGTGAAAAAATGACCCCGAATACCCCTACATCATCACGAAAACTGGATCATCTGCGCCTCTGCAGCGAAACCGACGTAACCGCCGGAATTGCGGGCTTCGAAGACATTATTCTCCTCCATAATGCCTTGCCCGAATGCGATCTGGACAGAATCGACCTCTCCGTCGACTTCCTTGGAATAAAACTCTCCTCACCGTTGTTTATTTCCGCGATGACCGGCGGTCACCCAGATACCGCCGAAGTGAATCGCGTGCTTGGAAGTGCCGCGGAGAAATACGGTCTTGCGATGGGGGTCGGGTCCCAGCGTGCGGCTCTCGAAAATCCCGAACTTGCAGACAGTTTCCGTGTCGTCAGAGACGCGGCCCCCCATGCCTTCCTCTGCGGAAACATCGGTGCGGTCCAGCTGGTCAGTCACGGGATGGAGTGGGTGGATGCCGCGGTCGATATGATCGAGGCCGATGCACTTTGTATTCATCTGAACTTTCTTCAGGAAGCCGTTCAGCCCGAAGGCGACCATGATGCGACCTCGTGTCTCGATGCCATCTCAACGGCCTGCAAAGAAGCAAACGTTCCTATAATCGTAAAAGAGACCGGATGCGGTATTTCCTCTGAAGTTGCCGCCCGGCTTTTCGATGCCGGTGTTTCAGCAATTGACACCGGCGGATACGGCGGGACCTCCTGGGCAAAGATCGAGGGGGCCCGTGCGCAGAAAAGGGATGCTGCCGGTGATAAAGCTCTGGCCGGACTGGGAAATTCTCTGCTTACATGGGGAATTCCTACCGCAGTCAGCGTTTTTGAGGTAGCGAAGGTGAGTAAAGGACCGGTTATTGCAACAGGCGGGTTGAAGACCGGTCTTGATATTGCAAAAGGGCTCGTTCTTGGTGCCACGCTTGGAGGGATGGCTTTATCCCTCCTTAGCCCGGCACTTTCCGGCGAGGAAACCCTTGGATCCGCAATAGACAAAATTCACACGGAACTCAGGGCTTCGATGTTTCTCTGCGGGGCACAAGATATTGCCGCCCTTGCAAAGGTCAGGTATTACCTCCTTGGAAACGTCAGGCAGATGATTCGGACATAAAAAAAATCAGGAAACAAAATATGGTTGACATAGAAGTAATAGCCGTAGGCGGGTACAACGAGGTCGGAAGAAACATGACCGCGGTCCGCGTCGGCAAAGAGATCGTCATTTTCGACATTGGCTTATATCTGGACCCGATCACGGGTAACAACAACGTGGATATGGAGAATATGCACTCGCTGGATCTTATCCATATGGGGGCAATTCCAGATGACACCGTCATGAACTCGGTCGAAGGGACCGTGAAAGCGATCGTCTGTACGCACGGTCACCTGGACCACATAGGTGCGATCCAGAAACTTGCCCACCGGTACAACTGCCCGATCATCTCGACGCCCTACACGAACGAGCTGATCAAACAGCAGATCGAAGGCGAACGCAAATTCTCGGTGATGAACAAGACCTTTGCTCTCAAAGCCGGAGGGAAATACACCATCTCCCAGAATCTCACCTTAGAGTTCGTCCGCGTGCAGCATAGTATCATTGATTCGGTCATGGCCGTTTTGCACACTCCGGCCGGCTGCGTGGTATATGCTAACGATTTCAAGTTCGATATGACGCCGGTGATCGGTGAAGCTCCGGATCTCGCCCGCATGCGTGAGATCGGGAAAGAGGGTGTCAAGGTTCTGATCGTTGAATCGCTGAACCTTGATGACCGCGGCTACTCGCCAAGCGAGCAGGTTGCCCGTCTTCGGGTCCGCGACGCGATCATGCGGTGTGAGGACGACAAGAACGCCATCATCGTCTCCACCTTCGCTTCGCAGATCGCAAGGATCAAGACCATCACCGAGTGCGCCCGCGAGATCGACCGGATCCCGGTGCTTCTCGGCCGGAGTATGGAAAGGTACAACACCACCGCCGAGGTCTTAAAGCAGGTCGCCTTCCCTGAGGGGACAAGTATCTACGGAAACAGAAAAACCACCGACCGGATGCTCCGCCGCGTTCTGAAAGAAGGCAAGGACAAGTTCCTTCTGGTTGCGACCGGTCACCAGGGTGAACCCGGATCCATGCTCTCGAGAATCGCTCTCGGTGAGACCCCTCTTAAAATCGAGAAGGTGGACAAGATCATGTTCTCGGCAAACATTATCCCCAATCCGACCAACTATGCCCAGCGTGCCGAGGTTGACCGCCTGCTGATGCGGCAGGGAGCCAGGATCTTCGACGGACTTCACGTGACCGGTCACGCCTACTATCAGGAACATTACGATCTGTTATCCATGCTGAATCCGGAACACATCGTTCCGTCCCACGGTCCTTTCACCATGAAGGGTGGGTATGTAACGCTTGGTTCCGAGTTCGGCTATACGCTGAACAAGGAGATCCATATTATGCAGAATGGAGACCGTCTGGTCCTTCCGAAATGAGATGATCTTATGAAACTTGACGAATATCTGAAAACTGTTGCCGCCAAAGTGGATATGGAGGCGGATGAGTATAGTAAAGCGGTCGATTCGACCCTGCAGAAAGCAGCGTCCCATCTTCTGGTGAGCGGAGGAAAACGCCTGCGCCCGGCCCTTGTGCTGCTTTCGGCGGAGTCGATTCGAAGCGGCGCATCGGAGGATATTTTTCAGGCTGCCCTCGCGTTAGAGTGGACGCATACCTTCACGCTGGTCCATGACGATATCATGGACGGGGATTCTCTGCGCCGCGGGAGGCCGACGGTCCACGTTGTCTGGAACGAGGACACGGCGATTCTCGCGGGCGATGTGTTGTATGCGAACGCGTTTGAGTATCTCTGCCGCGTGAAAAACGCTACGGCAGAGTCCAAAGTCATCGCGGTCCAGATGCTTGCCCATTCCTGTCATGAGCTCTGCGAAGGCCAGGAGGAGGATGTCTCGTTTGAAACGCGGTCGGATGTGACCATAGAAGAGTATTTTTCAATGATCCGGAAAAAGACCGGCGTTCTTTATGCGGCGGCAGCCGGTATCGGTGCGGCTCTTGCCGGCGGAGATGTTAAGCAGATTTCTGCTCTGTACACGCTTGGCCTGAATACGGGCATCGCCTTCCAGATCCAGGATGATATCATTGATCTTCTCGCACCGCCCGAGGTCTCCGGGAAGGATCAGGCTTCGGATCTTCGGGAAAACAAACAGAGTATCCTCGCGATCCTTGCACGGGACGGGGGAGTCGATCTCTCCGCTTACCACAAGCCTGAACTTTCAAAGGATGAGATCAATGAAGCTATTTATCTTCTCGAGACGTCGGGCGTGCTGGATAAAGCCCGGGGCATGGCCGAAAAACTGATCGCCGATTCCAAGGCAGGCCTGTCTGTTCTTCCGGACTCGGAAGCCAAGACGCTGATCATGGAGATGGCGGACTTCTTCGTTGCAAGAAAATACTAATCGAGAATTTCTAACAACCTTTTTTTCCGACAGAAAGTACTTTCTTTTCGTACGTTGAGTAGTATGTATGGGGACTTTCAGCAGCTTTGGTCTCAACCAGGCATATCACGAGCGTTATGAAAAACTTGGCGACCGTCTCTCCGATGTTGGTAAAACACTTGATTGGGATGTTTTTCGTCCTCTTCTTGAATCCATGTATGCAAATAAATCCGGCAAAGGCGGTCACCCCAATGTCGATGTAATACTCATGTTCAAGATTCAGCTTCTGGAAGTCTGGTATAATCTATCTGATCTCGCCGTTGAACGTGAAATCTACGATCGTCTCTCCTTTTGGCATTTCCTTGGGTGTCCTGACAAAATACCCGACAATTCAACGATCTGGTTATTTCGGGAGCGCATGTCCGAATCAGGCGTTGACACATTGGTTTGGCAGGAGTTTCAGCGACAACTTGACCTGAAAGGTCTCAAAATTGAACAAGGTATGATTCAGGATGTAACGTTTGTGTATGCTGAACCCGGTCATTGTAAGAAAGACACGCCGCGAGGAGAGCAGGCAAAAACACGACGGGATAAAGATGGAAAAATCATGTCCAAGAACGGCAAAATGAACTATGGCTATAAACTGCATACCATCATGGATACGACGCATGATCTTATTCGACGCATTGAAACCACAACGGCAAATGTTCATGACAGTCAGGTGGATATGTCAGAAAAAGGAGAAGTGTTCTATCGGGATCGGGGATATCAGGGAGCAAAATGCAAGGGATATAGTGCCACAATGAAACGAGGGGCGAGAGGACATCCCATTGGGATACGAGATAAACTGAGAAATATGCGAATAAGTAGAAAGAGATCAAAGGGGGAGAGACCCTATGCAGTGATCAAAAATATCTTTCATGCAGGGTTGGTGAAGGTAACAACGCTGCAAAGAGTGCGAGTGAAAAATATGCTGGCTGCATTTTGTTATAATATCTATCAAGTGAAAACGATTCAAAACAGGGTGTAAATTAAAAAAAAAACGTCAAGGAATAATTGGGATTTATCGTGATTTTCTTTTTTTTGGGGGGGGGGGGATGAGAGGGTGTGGGGATGTACCCTATCTTCCTTAAATCATGATTCACGTTAAAAAATGGGTTAATAGAAATTCTCATAATTGTATTTTTAGCTGGTTGTTAAGTAACCAACCATTTTAATATCGATTGTGTCAGAGCCGTAATGCAGAGTCAGACCGTCATAGGTTTTCGCAGTGACAACACATACACGATATGCTGATGCTTCTTCACCGTCTTCATTTGTATAGGGAACAGTAATAAAGACCCTGTCGTCAACTTTCATATCATCGAATACCAGGCCGGCAGTTTCGGTTTCTTCCTTGGTTAACTGATACGCCATATTGGATCCGGAACCGGCAACAGTCGTGCTTTCTCCGGGAAACAGACCGATCACTCCCGCCGATATCTGATTAAACTCTGCTTCATAGATTACAAATGGATACTCATATCCTTCGACATTTACGTAAAGGGATTGGTTCAATTCAGTTCCTGCCTGAAATCCCATAACATTCTCGAAAACTGCGGAACCATTGACATTCAATGTGTAATTCACGTAAACGGGATTTCCTGCAACGACTTTGCCAGTTTCGGAAATACCGTCGCCGTTGATGAGATTGCCGAGAGCATTCGGGAGGCCGCTGAATGATACGATGCACATGAATACCAACAGAACGCAAAAGCCGATAACGCCGACCTGCACCCAGTTTATTTTCTTCTTCGGACCTTTATCCTCAGATTTGGACTTAGTCTGTACTGCCATTTAGCTATAATATGGAGATGTATTATCATAAACGTCTTCCCTTCCGATACGTATTTGTGTGTGGGGAATGTATATATGCAATTATGACTTACTATTAGTAAATCACATTGGATGATGAAATTAACAGAAGGTATATACAATGTCAATTCGATTCTGCCCATTAAGCTTTGGAACACTTGGTTCCGAACTCGACACACTCTTTTCCGAGATGGAGGAGCGTGCCGAAAATCTTGCATCGCGCTCTGAAAGCCTGAAAACAATTGCAAAAAATGCCGTTCCGAGATTCACCGGAGATTTCCATGTTGATCTTTGCGAGACTCCCACCGAGATCATCATTACCTGCGATCTGCCGGGAATTGAAAAGCAGGATGTTTCTGTCAAACTTCTGAACGAAACATCTCTGCAGATCAAAACAACGTATGACCGTGAGGTTTCAAAGACGGATTCCTCCGGTGTCTATCATTTACGTGAGCGCAGATCAGGGTTGGGAGAGAGGATCATCCACCTACCGGCAGAGGTTCTTTCCGACGGGGCCAAAGCCTCGTTCAAAAACGGCATCGTAGAAATCACCCTCCCCAAAGTAGTGAAAGACGCCGGAATACCGATCGAGATCGAGTAACCAGAAATTCTGCAGGGCAATTACCCCGGCCCAAACACTTTTTTAACAAAATTGATGTACTCTGATTGCGAATACTAGGTTTAAACGATGGAAAAAAAACAGGTCCGCGACTACATGACACACGATGTCATAAGTATTGATGCATCAGGAACGGTAGGTGATGTAATCCGCCTGATCCATACAACGGATCATGACGGTTTTCCTGTTCTCAGATCGGGAAAAGTTGTCGGATACATCTCTGCACGTGACATCATCGGCGAACACCCTTCAACAAAAGTTGAACTGAGGATGACCCGCCACCCCATCACTGCACGTCCCGATGTGACGATCACCGAGGTTGCACGCCGGATATTTAGAACCGGCATCCAGAAACTCCCCGTAATCGGGCCGGAGAATGAACTTTTGGGCATCATTTCCAATATGGATGTGATCAGGTCTCAGATCGAACGCGTCACACCTGAGAAAGTATTCAATTTTATGCGGGCGCTTCATGCCCTTTATGGAGTTGAAACTCATCTCAAGCGTGAGCTTGTCCCGGTCAAGGATATACAGCCCACTCAAAGTTCCGTTCATCGGGATGAACTGGAAGGCAGAACCTACGAACTCCAGAAACATCTCGCCGAGCCGGTGATCGTGGTCAAATCCGGAGAGCGAACCATTCTGGTTGACGGCCATCACCGGGCAGTTGCGGCTGAACGACTCAGGTTACATGAGCTGGATGCGTATGTCGTGTATCTGGATGCCTACATCGAACTTGGACTGGAAAAAAACGCGCATGCGATGAAAATTTTCAGCATCAAAGATATTCAAATAGATGACAGTCCTGAAAGATCTCTGGTGCGTCCCACGCATCCGAAACTGATTCCTACCGAGAAAAAACTCGTCAGCGAGTATATGACGACCAATGTGATCAGTCTTGACGCGGGAAAGACGATAAAAGATGTTATCGGATTGATTCGGACAACGACGCACGACGGATTTCCCGTTTTGTGCAATGGGAAAGTCGTTGGTCTGATTGGGGCGAAGGATATCATCGGCGCTAAAGCAACCGACGGCATCGCTCCTTTGATGCAGCCGGTAATACTCAAAACCCAGCCCAACGAAGGAATGACCGATGTCGCTCGGAAAATGTTCCGGTTCTGCGTGCAGAAACTTCCGGTTGTTGATAGTGACGGACAGTTTGTCGGGATTATCACGAATGCAGACGTGATCCGATCCCAGATCGAACGCGTGACGCCGGAGAAGGTGTTTGATTATATGACCACTCTCAAAAAGCTGTACGGATTGGACCCTCTGCTTTCACGCGGCATGGTCCCGGTGAAGAGTCTTATTCCGACCCAGTCCAAAGTCTATATGGATGAACTGGATGGGCGGGCGTATGAAATCAAAAAAGGTCTTGCCGAACCGTTAATCGTTGTCCGCAGAGACGGCAGATATATCCTTATCGACGGCCATCACCGGGCCGTTGCAGCAAACAGAATGCGGGTACCCGAACTCGAAGCCTATCTTATCGACATCGACTCGGACACTGAACTGGGCATTGAAAAAACCTCCCGAAACATGCGTCTGTGGTCGCTTGACGATGTGCAGATCGTGGATGAGTCTAGGTGCGCATTTCTCGCGTGAAATGTCAAAGAGTAAAAGATCCGTAGCGGCCGCCGCCGCCGGGAATCAGCGTGACGCGTGCTTCGCTCATTGATAAAACGGCTCCGGCTACCTCAGGGGAGATGCGGGCCAGTTCATCATGCGGCACTTCAAGGAGTACCGCGATCTCATTATCGAACGCCTCGATGAATGCAGAGTAGAGCGCCCGTGCTTTTTTGGTGTTCGGCGAGGAAACACCCAGAACGCGGGCAATAACTTCACCAAGCGGCACAATCTTCAGATAGGGCGGACGAGGCGTCGGAGGAATCGTTGAAAGCTGTTCAGCCCGTTCCCTCACACCGATTTTTATCCGGCCTTTGTCAGCAGGGCACTTCCAGTGAAGACGTTCGGCTTCTGCCAGGGAAAACTGCGCATAACACCGCGTACACGCGGTTCTGTTGTATTTTCCTTCTTCCGGGAAAAAGCCGGCATTCAGCACGACCAAACCTTTTCTTATCGCTTCGAGAACCCCGCGGACCGTGGGGGACGATATTTCCAGGCGCGTGAACTCGCGGCCGAGTTTCTCAGGCGCGGCACTGTGGGCATCTGAGTTCGAGAGAAAAGGAACCCCGGCAAATTCTTCGATGCCGGCGCCATATGACGAGTCAGCTGAGAGACCCAGCTCGCAGAACTCGATTCTCTCTTCGCCGTAACATTCCGAAGGCCGGTCGAATGCAGCGAAGAGCGAAGTCCACGGCGTAAAGGCATGCGCCGGCCCGATCATCCCGCCGAGTTCATGGACCTCCCGGGCGATTTCTTCACCGGAAAGATGGAGATGTGGACGGCCCGCGGTTGTAAGATGTCCGCATGCCGGCGTAAATCGCTGCTGGAGTTCAGCAAACTGGTCGAACGTTTCCATTAAGATCAGATGATGGACACGGGAAGAGTCCTCGACCTCGGTCTGGGGAACGACTGTGATTCCATACTCGTTTTCGAGAAACGGCTCCCACATCCCGCGCCAGACGGGATGGAGCGCATCCCCGCTTCCAACAACATGGATTCCCTTGGTCCGGCAGCCGGCAAGTATCTGCTTTGGGACCATCTCGGGAGAGGTCGCCATGGAAAAACAGGAGTGTAAATGGAGATCGGAGTTGTACTGCATGGATATTATCCGATATAGCGCAGATCGTCGGCGTTGTTTTTCTGCATTGTGGAGGCGATGGCCGAGACTTCGGTCATCATCTGTGATGCGAGTTTGGAGAGCTTTGTTCTGTCGGCTTTGATGCCGGTAAGCTTTTCCAGTACATCAAGAACGGCGGTCGAACTCACGGGGTACACCAGATAGCCGGAGGTCTCTCCAAGAAGAGCGATCCCCTCCATCCCTGCAAGCCGACAGAGCGTGACCAAAAGACCGGCGGCGCCGATGATGCTGCCGACCGGTTCATCCTTGTTCAAAACGGCTCCGGCCAAAAGTACTTCTTCTTTCAGCGTCGCCGAGGAAAGCGCGTCAAGAATCCGCGGCGTCTCCACCATGCGGCCGACACCGTAGCCTCCGAGTGTGTATATCCGTTTCACGCCTAGAAGTTTGAAAATGCTGATATACGCATTTCCGAGAATATAATGCCCCTTGGGCGTTGTACTTTGACAGTCGCCTGCTAAAAGAAGGACGGCAGGGGATTTGTCAGAACCCGGCGCAAAAAAGCCCTCGTTTCTCGGCATGCGGAGTACCGCATCCTCGGACAAATACATCTGAGGAGGAAAGAGCGTGGAAGTGATCTCGGCAACCTTTACGGCCGAAAGAACATGAACAAGATGATCGACCACGAGTTTGCCGACATGTCCGACGCCGGGAAGTCCGGCAATCAGAATCGGAGAGGAGTGGGCTGCGACATCCTCAACATACCATCTGACGTTTACCTGATCCATGATTTTGCCATCCTTCGATATTTACCATAGGGATCCTCAGGAGAATATCTTGCCGGATGGGCAGACACCGTTGGACATCCGCATTTCTGACACGTGGTAAAAAGAGTGTAGGTGTTGCATTCAGGACATCTACGAATATGACCTGTCATGAAAAACACCGGATATTACTTTTGTTTCCGGATGAGTTTGCCGGAACCTTCTGCACGTTCCATCACACCGATCGCCGCTTCGGATGCTTTGACCAGTGCTTTTTCTGCAGTCTTATAATCCGGGGCGACAACTTTTACCCGATAGTGGGGTGCTCCAAGATAGAGCATTTCGATCTCGGCGCCGTCTACTTTGGGTTCAGCACTACGAAGGGCACGGCGAATGATGTTGACCCCGTCGGGTTTGTTGGATGTCAGCTCCAAAACCGCACTGACGGTGACTTTGGGGACTTTGACATTCTCGGAAGCAACCTTTGCGAGAGCAAGGGTCCCCTCCGTGGGCAGGGAGAATTTGGCGAGAGTTGCTTCGCCGTAGAGGGCGATGGCCTCGAATGCGGCATAAAGCGAACCAAAATCAGCATACATTGCCTCTTCAAACGTCTTGATGTCGACTTTCGACTCGGCTGAGGCAAACTCTATCCACTTGTGTGCCTTCTGCTCATTTTTCCAGTCCTGGATTTTTTCCCGGCGCTGGTGTTCATTGACATCTTTGAGAGAAAGATCGATATGGCCGCGGTGTTCATCAACGTGAAGGACTTTACAGACAACCTTCTGCCCTTCACGAATGTAGTCACGGATGTATTTGATCCAGCCACGGGCAATCTCCGCTATCGGAATTAACCCCTGACGTCCTTCATATTCATCCAGGTTTACAAATGCCGCGAAGTCCTTGACTTCTGTAACGCTGCAGACGACAAGTTCTCCTTCTATTGGCCAATCTCTTTCACTCATCAGATATTTTTCCAGATTTATTCAAATGTTGCTACGATATCTGCTTTGAGAACAGCCTTGCCGCCGGTCGGCTCTGCAAGGACGCGTCCGCAGACGGTACATTCAACAACGGAGGTTGCTTTCTCGAATACGAGCTGTTCGTTTTCACAGTCCGGGCATTTTACCTTCAGGAACTTGCTCCGGGTTTCTCGGGATGATTTTACCATATTACTCACTCCGTAAGTTCGAATTTACCTGCACGGTAACCTTCTCTTAAGTGGGCTTTACCGCATTCTTTGCACCGGTAGCGCATGTTGATCTTCTTGGTCGGCTTGTCTCCTCCCGGAACTTTGCCGAATTTACCACGGTTACCAACATTGCTGCGGCGTGCTTTCTGACGGTCAATCCAGTGGAGACCGGTTGTCTTACCTTTCTTTACCCTCTCAACCTCGTGCTCGGTGTGTTTCCGGCAGTATGGGCAGTAGGTGTTAAATTTTACTGGTTTCTTCATGAATATTTACCCCTTTTAAACGGGAATACCAAATACCATACTTATTTGCGAAGCCTGATACTTAAGGCTTTGTTGTCTTTACACAGAACATCTGCCATCTGGGGTGGCAGCGATACGACATCTCCTGGCGAAAGAGCGTAAATTCGTCCGCTATAATCCTGAAATTCTGGAAGATTTTCATATACCGCTATCACGCGGTATGACTCGGGAGCATGGGCATCGGCGGACGTTACGTTCACTTCATCTGCGCACAGCTCATCCGGGATCTCGTTCACAGGCTGCAGCAAAACCGGAGCTTGTTCGACTGAAACATCTGCGGGAACGAAATGGTATGCAGTGGTCTCTAATTTTGGTTTCCCATCTAAAAGAGTCTTTCTGCAGGAGGCAGCCGATTCATACACGACATCGAACAAAACGCGCTCGCCCGGAACCATCATCCTGATCTCGTCACGGTTGATTTCTTCTCCGTTTGCCCGAGCAATGGCAAGAGCTAGGATTTTCCGTGTCCGAACCCCGTAGAGATCGCGAATATATTCGCGCAGACTTTCGCGCTCTTTTAGAATACTTTGTGCGCCTTCGCCGAATGGATCCTCGTGCGCCGCGGCCTGCTTGTAGAGTGAAAGAATATCGGCATGGATCTCTTCATAGAGCGTTGCTGGAATTTCGGCAAGAGAACCCATATTTCTTTCATCGATCAAGTATCCGTGCAGATCGGAGGTGCTGATGCGGCTCATCTAGGTGCCTCCCGACAGTTCAGCAATGCCTCTGCAGCAGAGAAAAACCCCCAATGCCTCAGGAACGATATTTTGACCCGCTGTCAGCGTATACGTATTCCCAAGGATCGGCATGGAGAGATTGAAGGCGCAGTCAACGGAGACGTTTCGCTCGCCAAACACCACCGCATCGATTAATGGATCGAATGCGTCCAACTGATCGACAGGAATCGGAACGACGCGCATGCCTGATCCTCCATGCAGAGATCCGGGATGGCGGATCAGACGCTTCACATCGGTCGTCACGGGTTCGTCCGCCTGGGCCGCACGGGAGAGGATCCCAGCCTGGAACGGTTCGTTTTCCGCGTTGGCGATCGCACGCACCACTTTGTTTGCAAGAAGTTTTTCCGGATTCGATTTAAGCAGATTTTTGGTCTGGCCGATATTTTTAAAAAATCCTGCCGCAAACGTCTCGGAGATCCCGGACAAACCTGACAAATAGGAAAGCGCATCTTCACGCGGCAGTCCCGCGATCCGGGCGAGTTCATCATTTAGAGCATCGTGATAGCGAAGCTTCCAGCCCGATTTTTGGGAGGAATCCATCATGCTGTCGAAGGAAAGGCCGGTGCCTGAGACATAATTCACCAGTTCGCGCCGCTCGGCGGTGTCCCAGCCCCGAACGGAAAGAAGCGGGAGATGGATATGATATCCGCGCCCGCCGGAGAAGTTGATTCGAAGATCGCGTTTTGCAAACCCGAGCTCGCCTGTAAGCATATCGATGAGTTTGAAAAGTTCCTCTTTGACCCGGGCAAGCATGATATCATACGGGCCGCGTACTATGTGATCCGCATCCAGATCGAAGATGACATCGGCCCCGCGCCACTCTTTATCCGCCATCTGTGCCGCTCCCGGATGGGTATAATATGCGGTCGAGTAATACACATGGGCCGGAACCATACTTTTCAGATAGGAGGTCAGCTCATCCTGAGAAGTGAACGAGATATGACGCCGCATCCCGGAACGCTGGTTTTCTGTAAAGAAAAGAAACCCCCACTCCCGCTCGGTAAGGGATTCGGGGCTATATCCCGCTCCCGCTCCCGGGATAGTCCCATTGTAGTAGGCAAAAAAGCGCTGCCTGAGAAATTCCAGAGTGGCAGGTTTCATAGATTCTTAATCATATATGGACCTATACGCTGATATCCCTGTCTATGATAATAGGGTCTTACCCCAATGCCGCTCATCACAGCCACCGTGGAATATCCGGCATCCCGCGCAGTTTCTTCGGCACGCGACAATAACTGCTGGCCGTAGGATCTGTGCTGACGCTTCTCCCCCGAACCATGCTTGCCGAGCGGAACTATTTCGCCGTACACGTGAAGTTCCCGAAAGAGAGCAGCACCGTCGAGCTCCGGTCTGAATACAGTTCCCGGAAACCGCAGACGAACAAAACCGATCAGTGAATCGCCGGCAGTGGTCGAAAGGAAATGCTCTGTCCCCCCGCAGCATGGATAGACGAGGGTCTTCTCCTCATCCATGGCGGAGCTTGGCCGGCGGCCGATCTCCCGACACCTTATACACCGGCAGCTCCCTCCCTGCTCTTTGAGTCTGGCTGCCGCCATCTGACGGATGTGCCCGTGAATCGAACCTGAGACGATGAGTTTTGCCGGAATATCCCGCTGGATACGCTGAAGTCTGACATACGGCGGAAGCCTGCTTTTTGCGTAGGCAAGCAGGTCGACAAGTTCATCCTCGTCATATGTTTGGTATTCGCCTTTTTGCCAGAGTTCTTCGAGTTCTGCGCCGGGAGTGACTAACGTCGGATAGATCTTCAGAAAGTCCGGACAGAATCTTGGGTCGGTGAAAAGGGTGTCGAACATCTCCCGGTCACGCGGAATCGTGCTTCCGTACAGATTCGGCATAACATGAAAGCCGACTTTGATGCCGGCATCCCGAAGGAGCGTGTTTGCCAAAACGCTGTCAGCAACCGTATGGCCGCGTTTGTTTAACAACAGGAGTTCATCGTCGGTGTGCTGGAACCCGAGTTCGACCTTGGTCACGCCAAGTTCAAGCATCTTATTGATATGCTCCTCTCGACACCAGTCGGGACGTGTCTCGAAGGTTGTCGCGATACAGCGAACGTCGGCTTTTTCGTTCTCGAGCATCAGCTCTTCCACCGATCCCGCGGTGGATTTTTTTCCGGAGAACTCGTTCATCGCCCGCAGACATTCGGAGACGAACCACTCCTGATAGCCAGCGTTCCGGGCGGTCATTGTTCCCCCCATCACAATAAGCTCGGCTTTGTCGACATGATGCCCGAGAAGTTTGAACTGCCCAAGTCTTGCGGTCACCTGACGGTATGGATCATACTCGTTCTGACTGGCACGAAGAGCCGCTGGTTCTTCTCCGGTGTAACTCTGGGGAGATTTGAAGATGTGATCAGGCCCTCCGGGGCACGGCAGGCATTTCCCGTGCGGACATGCACACGGCGACGTCATCACCGCGACCGGAGCGACGCCGGAGAGCGTTCGTGTTGGTTTGACCATCAGAACACGACGAAGGGTTTCGTATTCCTCGGGTTTTGCAGCGGCGAGAATCGCGGAGTTTTTCGGCATCACATCGAGAGAATACTTCCGGCACACGGCAAGTTTGATGCGCTGAATATCCGGATTCGGATCAGAAAAAATGAGTGAGATAAGCTCACGATAAATGGTGTGCTCTTCCATTTGTGATAAGATCAGTGTTCTGCAACAATACTCTGGCTTGATTCCTGGGTAAACGGAGTCTGGGCGGTCTGAGTGGCGTGCATCTCCGACACGATCTCATTTCCGAGGGTAAGAAGAGCGACGCGATGCAGATTCTTATTTTTATGAATGTGGATCGGCGAGATCTGCAATGCATCGTATTCGGCAGTTTGAACGGTTTTTCCAGAGACGGATTCATAATATTTCTTGATCTGGACCATCAACATGTGTAAATGTAGTAACTCTTCTTTCTGCATTATTTGGCAACACCTCTTATCAAAAAATCTTCCTTAATCTTGTCTATCATATCGACACATATAGGTTACTCGTCATATTTATATCTGAGTTGCTGACGAACCGTGTTTTCCCGGAATGATCATACAAGATAAGCGATATATGGGGCTTAATTTTAATTATAGTTCTGTAAATCACGTGAATTTCCGGCGCGACGCTTTGTTCCAAAGCCCGATTTCAGACAAGCTTATATGTAAGAACGGTCTAGGTGATGACAATTATGAATGATCTGCAGGCAAGGATTACGGGAGGTTTGTTTGGATGTGCGGTCGGCGATGCTCTCGGATCATCATTCGAAGGATCCGGCAGGGATGAGAAAAGAGAGATCCGCATGTCAGGCGGCGGGCAGTTCAATCTGAAAATTGGAGACGTCACCGACGACACGCTGATGATGCTGGCGTTAGCCGAAACGTACTGCGAGACCGGAAATTTCGACCGGACAGTTTTTCTGCAGAAGGTCATCCTTACGCTTCGTGAAGATGACACCACATTCGGCAGAACAACCAAAACGCTTGCCTCGCTTCTCGAACAGGGCTGTACTCCGGAAGCGGCCGTATCCGCGCTCCATGCCGCATGCGGGAGCAGAACAAACGGGAGTGTGATGCGGACGCTTCCTGTAGGCCTGGTGCTGACAAATGATGTTGAAAATGTGGCCAGAAAGGTATCGGCATATACCCATTATGATACAACGGCCAAAGACTGCTGTGCGGTAATATCCAAAGCCGCAGCAGGACTGACCGCAGGAAAATCGAAAGACGATGTCCTAAAAGAGATCCTGGAATACTATCTTGAGGGAGAACTCATTCCGTCCATCGACCCGATAGAAACGACCAGATGCGTCCTCGCCTGTTTTCGCGACGGATGCAGCTATACGGATGTGATTCGCCGTGCCTGCATTTTGGGAGGGGACACGGATACGATTGCATGCATTGCCGGAGGGCTCGCCGGGATCTTGTGGGGGGTCCCGGAAAACCTGACTGATGCCCTGCTCCTGAAAAAAAGGATCGAGAACGTCGCCTTGAGGCTGACCGAACGAGTCGAAGAGCAGCGCTCGCTCTGAAATCAGCCGGAACTTACGTTGGGACCGGGCGCATTTCGACGAGTTTCAGGTTCTTTGTACCTTTCGGACACTCGGAGTAGGGACCGAGAACTTCCAGAACCACATATCTGCCCTTTTCGGTCAAACCGTCCGGGTGACAGAATGCATATCCTTTGCAAAATACATCATCGCAGACGGGAGTATAGGTTATCCTGGTCCTGCGGGTCGCCTGACTTGTCGGAATGACTGCCGTGATGATCGTTTCCTCCACTTCCACGGCCTTTGTCCCGCCCTCATGAACGGCGCAGTCATGTTTTGTTTTTCTGACCGAAACAACACGATATCTCTTACCCTCGCGAAGCTTAGCGTTATGGCAGACCTTTGCCACTTTGCATGATTCGCACTCGGATGCTTTTCCGGCATACACGAACTCGGCCCCCTCATGGGCTAAAACCGAGCCGACGATTGTTACGATTGTTTCTTCCTTATCCATGTTTTATTCCTCATATAAGCGGGCGACCAGACATTCTGCCTGCTCTCTGGTAATATCCTCATCAAAGATAGTGTATCGTTCGGGGCGAATCTCTTTTGCCCGAAGAATAGCCTCGATTACGATCTCGTCGGATATGCCCAGCTCCTTCGGCGTTGTCGGGGCGCCGATCAGCCGAAGAGAGTTCCGGATCTTTCTCCAGTCTCCTTCGTGCATGATCATACTGATGATCGTTCCAACCCCGCAGGCTTCCCCGTGAAGGACTTTCCCGGGAACCAGACGTTCGAGCATGTGGGCAAATTTGTGCTCGCCCCCTGATGCCGGATGGGAACTTCCGGCAATACTCATCGCAACGCCGGAGGCAAACAATGCCTTTACAACAATCCAGGCCGCATTTTCATCGAATGCCTTGATCTTGTCCGCATTCTCCACCATCAGTTCGGCGGTTATCATGGAGAGCGTCATCGCATACTCGCTGACCTGCTCGCCGGTTTTGGTTTTTGAAAGATCCCAGTCGAGAACCGCGGTGTAGTTCGCAACCATATCCGCATATCCGGCGGCCATCAGGCGGTGCGGCGCCCCGGCAATAATTCCCGTGTCGGCGACGATGGCCAGAGGCGGGTGGGCCGCCACGCTCACATTCCCGTCTGCCGTCATGATCGAGGCCCGCGAAGAGGCGATACCGTCATGGGAAGCGGCGGTTGGAACACTGATGAACTGGATGTCGAGATTGTAGGAGACGACCTTTGCCGTATCGATAACCCGGCCTCCACCCACGGCGATGATCAAAACTGCCCCAATGTTTTGCGCCAGATCCTCGACCCTCGCGATCTCCTCATAGGTGATCTCCCCGACTACTGCGATTGTAACCTGCCGTCCTTCCAAAAGCCGGAGAACCTCGTGACCCACGGTCTGCAGGGTCGTATTTCCCGAAAGAAGAAGTAAAGGCCCGGTGATGCCCAGGTCGGTAATGACGTTTGGAAGCTGAAGCAAAGCATCGTGACCGGCGATCACATCCCTCGGCATCTGAATCCACCGGGATTTGTCAAAGGTTTTATCCTTGAGTATCCTATTATTCTTAGCTTCCATGGTCGTGATCCTATATGTTAAATGAATTATATGCGTGGATAGTCGAACTGGAGGGCTCAACCTATACGGTCATCCAGACGATTTTGTATGCTTTATTAGTCCTCTTGGGACTGTATATACTTTACCGCTGTCTGAAAAAGGTAAATATTGCAATAGATACGCCTTTGATCCTCACCGGTCTTACATACATCATTCTCGGCGGACTGCTTCGCGTCGTCGAGGATACGGGCATGGTCCCCGAACCCTGGTGGATCCTGTTTGTGACCCCGCAGGTCTATTTCCTCACCATGTTCTTTGCCATGGCGATGCTGTTTATTTCCTACCAGCTGCAGAAAAACAAGAAGGTTGTATCGTATACGACGCCATTTATGCTCGGCGGAGTTATCTCGTCCCTCATCGTGGCAGGATTTCTGGTCTGGTTCGGGTTTACCCAGGCGACCGACGTGGATGTGGTTGCGGGAATTCTTGTCCTTCTGATAGCTGCTGCGGCGGCAGCGGCTCTTTGGGCTATTCTCAGATATCTGTTCCGCTGGGAATATGTGAATCAGCCCTTATATCTGGTTTTGATTGGCGGACATATGCTGGATGCCTCTGCGACGAGTTATGCCCTTGCATTCAAGGGATACATCGAACAGCATGTTCTTGGAAGCACGTTGATCGATCTGACGGGAACGCCGTACGTGATGTTCGCGCTGAAAATCGTCGTTCTGATTCCCGCCATCTGGATCCTGGAAAAGTTCCGGAAAGAGGAGGGAATGGAAGCGATCTGGCATCTGGTGCTCCTTGCAATGATCGTCGTGGGTCTTGCCCCCGGTCTTCGGGATGTTCTGCGCATGGTTCTTGGCATCTAGTATTCCAATCCGGATCGCCAACTTTTTTTTTGATATTTTCTTTCTCTCAAGTAAGATTCCGTCCCCGCATCACCCCACAATACTCATAATACCCTGCAACAAATATAGATGGAATGAAAGCATGCATTATGTGCGGGGGAGAAGGGACTCGTCTTCGCCCGCTAACATTTGAGCGGCCGAAACCCTGTATCCCGATAGCCAACAAACCATCGATCGTACATCTGGTTACGCACCTTGCCAACCTCGGCTTTACCGATATCGTCCTTACCATTGGATATCTGGGTGACGATATCCAGAATGCACTTGGGGATGGATCCCTCTACGGGGCAAATATCACCTACGTCTCCGAAGAAATAAAACTCGGGACCGCCGGCAGCGTGAAAAACGCCCAGAAATATCTGGAAGATGCTCCATTCCTTGTGGTAGGCGGCGACCACATGACCGATCTCAACCTTCTGGAGTTTTACCGTGACCATATGAATTCTCCTGCGATCACTTCGATCGGTCTGATCAGTATCGAGGACCCCCGTGAGTTCGGCATCGCCGAGATCGATGCATCCCTTCGGATCCAGAGATTCCGAGAAAAACCGGCACCCGGAGAGATCTTCTCGAACCTTGCAAGCACGGGTATCTATGTCTGTGATCCGAAGATATTCGAGTTCATTCCGGAAAACACCAAGTTCGACTTTGCAAAAGACCTCTTCCCGCTCTTAATGGAAAAAGGATATCAGCTCAACGGCTGGCTGGCACGCGGGAACTGGACGGATGTCGGCAACCCGGCGATGCTGCGTGCCGCCGAGAAATGGATCCTGCAGGAAAAAACCGTGACGAGTGTTTCCGGGACCCTCAATATTAAGGATGCACATATCACGGGACCCGTGACACTTGGAGACGGCGTAACGCTTGGCTCGGGGTCGAGGATCGTCGGGCCGGTAATCGTCGGAAACGGAGTCATGATCGGAGAAAACGTCATCATCGGCACGTACACCAGCATCGGAGACAACTGCGTTATTAAAAACAATGCAAAAATATTCTCGTCCTCGATCTACAACAGCGTCGTCGTCGGATCCAACACCACGATCTCGGGCAGTATCATCGATGTCAATACCAATATGGGAGACAACTGTTCCATCGAGCACAACACCGTGGTCGGCCCGCGCTCGATCCTGCAGAACAATGTCACCATCCACTCCGGAACCAGACTCTGGCCGGAGGTCATTGTCAAAGAAGGAGCGGTCGTAAAGGTCCATCTCCTCAACCCCAAGTTCGACTCGCGGTTTGAAGGATCTTAAAAAAGATTTGAGAATTTCTATTAACCCATTGAGAATTTCTATCAACTCTTTTTTTTAACGAGAATCATTATTTATGAAGGATTGAATACATCCCCACACCCTCTCATCCCCCCCCCAAAAAAAAAGAAAATCACGATAAATCCCAATTATTCCTTGACGTTTTTTTTAATTTGCACCCTGTTTTGAATCGTTTTCACTTGATAGATATTATAACAAAATGCAGCCAGCATATTTTTCACTCGCACTCTTTGCAGCGTTGTTACCTTCACCAACCCTGCATGAAAGATATTTTTGATCACTGCATAGGGTCTCTCCCCCTTTGATCTCTTTCTACTTATTCGCATATTTCTCAGTTTATCTCGTATCCCAATGGGATGTCCTCTCGCCCCTCGTTTCATTGTGGCACTATATCCCTTGCATTTTGCTCCCTGATATCCCCGATCCCGATAGACCACTTCTCCTTTTTCTGACAGATCCACCTGACTGTCATGAACATTTGCCGTTGTGGTTTCAATGCGTCGAATAAGATCATGCGTCGTATCCATGATGGTATGCAGTTTATAGCCATAGTGCATTTTGCCGTTCTTGGACATGATTTTTCCATCTTTATCCCGTCGTGTTTTTGCCTGCTCTCCTCGCGGCGTGTCTTTCTTACAATGACCGGGTTCAGCATACACAAACGTTGCATCCTGAATCATACCTTGTTCAATTTTGAGACCTTTCAGGTCAAGTTGTCGCTGAAACTCCTGCCAAACCAATGTGTCAACGCCTGATTCGGACATGCGCTCCCGAAATAACCAGATCGTTGAATTGTCGGGTATTTTGTCAGGACACCCAAGGAAATGCCAAAAGGAGAGACGATCGTAGATTTCACGTTCAACGGCGAGATCAGATAGATTATATCAGACTTCCAGAAGCTGAATCTTGAACATGAGTATTACATCGACATTGGGGTGACCGCCTTTGC
The DNA here is from genome assembly GCA_965228205.1 of Methanocorpusculum sp. GTDB lineage: Archaea > Halobacteriota > Methanomicrobia > Methanomicrobiales > Methanocorpusculaceae > Methanocorpusculum. The sequence goes on from OZ245799.1 coordinate 443,405, forward strand.
CGGATTTATTTGCATACATGGATTCAAGAAGAGGACGAAAAACATCCCAATCAAGTGTTTTACCAACATCGGAGAGACGGTCGCCAAGTTTTTCATAACGCTCGTGATATGCCTGGTTGAGACCAAAGCTGCTGAAAGTCCCCATACATACTACTCAACGTACGAAAAGAAAGTACTTTCTGTCGGGAAAAAAAGGTTATTAGAAATTCTCTGATTTTTACTTGCCGAAAACTGAGGCTAGTTTCCATATGGTTCGTCAAGTGTTTGCGTGTCCCTCTCTTTTGTGTAAAATTGTAAAATAGAATTTGTCTGGTGGTGGATAGGGCTATTTGCTCTCCCCATAATTTGCTGTCTTATGGATATCAAACACGATTCCCTTTTGTCAAAAGATGCTTTCTGACACAGATATTCATATTCTATCCTGACAAACATACTTTACGCATCCATGCCTCCGTTCATACAGAATATAAAAAATCGTATCCGTGTCGAGCACTTGATCTTTGCCATCCTGATTCTGGCGATTCTTCTCAGATTCGTATTTCTGGATCTCAAACTCTTTCATCACGATGAAGCGATCCATGCCTGGTTCTCCTATCAGCTTCTGACCACTGGCAATTATCTGTATGATCCGGTATATCACGGCCCCTTCTTATACTATATCACGGCATCCATGTTCGCCCTATTCAGCGACTCCGATCTTGTCGGCAGAATCCTTCCCTGTATTGCCGGATGCGCTCTCATCCCTCTCGTCTACTGGCTGTACAGACTGCGGTATCTCACCGGCAAAGTTGCCGTTATCGCGGCACTTTTCCTTGCGATCGCTCCGGAACTGGTTTACTTCTCCAGGTTTTTACGAAACGATATCTTCGTAGTCTTCTTCTCTCTCCTTCTGGTCGTTGCCTTCCTTGCATGGCTGGATAAAGGCAAATGGTATTATCTGGCCCTCGCTGCCGTGGCGGCGTCTCTCGGCATGTGTTCCAAAGAAAACATGCCGCTGATCCTTGTTACCTTCGGCGTTTTCATCCTGTATCTGCTCTGGACTCGAAAGATCAATCTTCCGAAAAAATGGATTCGCGATCTCATCATCGCGCTCATCATTTTCTTTGGGATCATCTTCACCCTGTACTCATCATTCTGGACTCATCCAGAAGTGATTCTGCAGGCCGGTCCTATGGCCATCGAACACTGGCTTGCGATGCACAACGAACAGCGGATCGCCGGGCCGCCGGTGTTCTATCTCCTGATGTTCATCCTGTATGAACTGCCGATCCTTATTCTGGCAGTAGCAGGCATCATCATTTTCCTCGTGACCGGCAAAAGACGTTCGTCAGAAAAAGGAGATGAGTTGGAAAATCCGGAGGGACAAGAACAAAAAGAACCCAAAAAGAAGTTCTCCATTGCGGCTTTGTTCCGCCGGCCGGAAGCTCCCGTCTTTGTTGACAGAAAAAAGGAGTTCATCCGGTTTGCCGTTTACTGGACATTGATCGCCTGCCTGACCTACGCCTACATCGGGGAAAAAGTTCCCTGGCTCTCTCTTCATCAGCTGGTGCCGTTGATCTTCGTCGCAGAGTTCGCTCTTACCTTTACCGGAAAATACTGGAAGATCCTTCTTGTCATATGTTCCGTCATTTTATTTGCCACGACCTGTTATGTGGCATATACGCCGACGGATATCGCCGAGCCCATCGTTCAGGTTCAGAACTCGGAGGATCTTGTACCTCTGATGGCAGCGATTGATGCCTCTGATAGGGTTGCTCTTGCAACCGACCAGGCCTGGCCGTTCATGTGGTATTACCGCGGTGATGCCTGGGACAAATTTACGTATTATGGAGCAGTGAAACAAGATCCTTCCACGCTTCTCTCGGGAGACTATGACATCATCATCACCCATGATGATGAGAGTTATGACTCGCTTGACGGGTATGCCAAAGAGACGATTCGGCTGAACTACTGGATCGACTGCCCTGGCACTCAAGAGAACCCTGGATGGATCGCCTACTATTTTACCCGTGCAGGAAAAATCGGCAGTTACAACTTCGATGTGTTTACCCGTACGACTCAGATCACATAACTACTAAGAGTCTGCCCGCTAATATAGGTACATCTATGGGGATGTGTACATGGAACAGGGAATCGTGAAACTGGAAGAACTACGCAGCAGATTACTGGATCTGACGGTCCGCAATAATCTGCTGAACTATAAACCATCTCCCGGCAGATCGATCGAGGTCATCGACTGTGATCCGGCGGATATCTATCGGCTCCTTGTTCTTGAAGAGAAAGGGATGAGGTTTTATCCGGCAAGCAAAGCTTCCCGAAGTGAACCGGAGGATAAACGCATCTGGAAGTATCCAACTTTTTCCAAGACGGCAAAATATGCCGATCTCATCCTTCATACCCCATATACAGATATCGAGCTCAGGAAAAAACTCTACACTCTCCAGAATAAAAGCCGGACTGTCTTCGAAGAACAGGGATACCCGGTTCTCTATCTTGCTCTGGGATTCGTAGAATGGGCCGAGCGTGACAGCCCGGCAAAACCCTTCACTGCCCCGCTTCTTCTGATCCCGGTCGAGCTGGAACGTCAGAAGATCAAGGAAAATTATACCCTTCGATGGACCGGAGAGGACCCAACCCTTTCCCTTTCTCTGGTCGCAAAACTTGCCGAACAAGGTGTGATTCTTCCTGATCTTGGACATCCGGAGACAATTGAGGAGATATCAGCGTATTTCACGGTGATCCGGGAAATGGTTGCTGAAAAGGACTGGCTCTTTATACCCGGCATTTCTCTTGATCTTTTTAGTTTCCGTAAGTTTGTGATGTTCAAGGATCTCGATCCGGCAATATGGGACGGAGGGTCACCTCTTGAAAATAATCCGCTGATCAAACGGCTCTTCCATCCGCAAGCCGATCAAAATCCTGCCCCGCTTTTCCAGGAAAACGAAGTGGATCTTCGGCTGCCGAGCGAACGCACTTTCAATATTCTGGATGCCGACTCATCTCAGATCGCCGTGATAGAAGAAGCCAAGGCCGGCCGAAACCTCGTGGTCGAAGGGCCGCCTGGCACGGGAAAAAGTCAGACGATCGCGAACATGATTGCCGAGATGCTGGCTGTCGGCAAGACGGTTCTTTTCGTCAGCGAAAAGATGGCCGCTCTTGAAGTTGTGAAACGCCGGTTGGACGTGGCCGGTCTCTCTCCCTATTGTCTGGAACTTCACAGCCAAAAAGCAAAAAAGATCGAGCTCATCCGTGAACTTGAAAAAAGTCTCCAACATCCTTCACCCGATGCATCTTGTTTAACGTCGGCTCATGCTCAGATAGATTCTCTGCGATCCGAGTTGAACGGGTACTGTAATGAACTCAAGACACCGATCGGTGCCTGCGGGTTCACACCATATGACCTGTTCGGCATCAGAGAGCAGTATCGGTATGAGTTTGAAAATAGCCGCCATCGGACAAACTACCGGCTCCAAAAGATCCCAATTGAAAATGCAGTTGAACTCACTCCTGATGATTACAAAGCTGCACTCTCTGCTTTGCAGGAGATAGCATCTTACCTACCGGTCCTTCTTAAGGATGGCGAATCTCTTTCTCAACATCCATGGGCAATGACCAGACCCGGGATGATTCTGCCGCGGGATCAGGATGACATCCTCGAACTGGTTATAGCATACCAGGACAAAATTCAGAATCTTCAGATCGTTATGCGTGCGGTCTCCGATTTGACGGATATCCCGGTTCCTCGAAGCGAGACTGAGGTCTCCCGCCTGATCGAGACCTGCCGATATCTGCTGAAGGAGTATTCGGTGACAATCGATATCCTGAAAAATCCTTTGTGGGAAAATCAGGCAGAGATGAACCGTCTTATTGCCAATATGCAAGATCTTTATGATCACAGTTCCAGGATATTGGCAAACTTTACCCCGGAAATTTTTCTGCGAAATCCTGCCCGTCTCTACTCGGAGCTCCTTGCATACTCGGAGAAAGGAGCGCTTGGGAAAATATTCTCCGGCGGATATAAGAAACTCAAGGCAGATATCACCGGGTATTACGTTTGTCGCGTGCCGGATGATGCCAAGATCCTTTCGGATCTGAAGGATGCACGGAACTATCTCACGGCAAGAGATGAGTGGGAACAGGACAAGGCTGTTTATCTATCCCTGTTTGTTCCCGTATGGAAGGATGAATACACCCATCCGGACTCACTACGTCAATATGCCGACTGGGTTCTGGCAGTTCTGACAATGGTGCAGGAAGGATTAATCACTCCGCACACGATAGAACTGCTTTGTTCAGGGAAAATAACAGGCCCTGCCTTGTCTCCGTTCTTTTCCTCGCTTGAGGATGCGGTGATTGCGCACAGCGAAGCACGGGATGTTCTGTTTGACCGGCTTGGGATGCAGGATCAGGATACAGAGCAGACGTTTGCTTCAATGCGCAAGCTTACCGATCTCTGGATCACGGAGATCGATAGGCTGAGCGAATGGAGTACGTTCCTTACGTATGCGGAAACCTGCTGGAAGACAACGGCGGCCCCAGTGCTTCCTCTGCTTTTTACCGACAAGATCTCAGCCGAGGCTCTCATCCCGGCATATCTTACCGGCTATGCGGATGCTCTTTTGAAAGAAGCATACCGTGTTCGTCCTCTTCTTGCAAGGTTTGCTCAGGCGCCCCATGAACTGAAGAGCAAGACGTTTGCCGAGTATGATCGGGCAGCGATTTCCGCAAATGCGGCAAGAATCATTCAGAAACTGGATCAAACGATTCCTGAAATCTATGTGGGTGCCTCCCGTGATTCGGAGATGGGTGTTCTAACCGGCGAGTTCAACAGAAAACGCGGTCATATGTCGATTCGAACTCTGATGACAAAGGCAGGCGGTCTCATCCAGCAGATCAAACCCTGTTTTATGATGAGTCCGCTATCCGTTGCTCAGTATCTGGATCCACGTTCCGTTCAGTTCGATATCATCATCTTTGATGAGGCGAGTCAGGTCAGACCCGAAGATGCTTTGGGTGCTTTGATGCGCGGCCGTCAGCTTGTGGTGATGGGTGATTCCCGCCAGCTCCCGCCAACCACATTTTTTGATCAGATAGCCGGCCCGGATGAGGATGACGAGGAGTCTGTTGCCGGAATCGGGGACATGGAGAGTCTGCTTCATGTCTGTAAGCAGTCGTACCCGACAAGGAGGCTTCGTTGGCATTACCGTTCACGGCATGAATCGCTTATTGCTCTGTCGAATGAGGAGTTCTATGACGGAAGCCTGATGGTCTTCCCCTCGCCGCGGCACGAAACTCCCGATCGTGGCCTCTCATTTGTTCACCTGCCGAATACGATATATGAACGCGGAAAATCTGGCGTGAACAAAGGTGAAGCCCAGGCGGTAGCCGAATCCGTGATTGAGTATTATCTGAAATATCCAGATAAGACGCTTGGCGTTGCCACGTTTTCCACCCGCCAGCAGGAAGCCATCCGCCATGAGGTGGATGTTCTTCTCCGCGACCATCCGGAGGTCGAGATGCTGATGCGGCCGGCAAACGGCGAGAACTTCTTTGTGAAGAATCTGGAAACTGTTCAGGGAGATGAACGCGACACGATGCTTATCAGTATCGGGTATGGGTTTGATGAAAACCACCGGCTTTCCCGAAACTTCGGTCCCTTGAATCAGGCCGGCGGCGAGAGGAGACTCAATGTTTTGATCACCCGTGCACGGGAACGGTGTGTGGTGTTTTCCAACTTCCGCGGGGCAGATCTGCAGATTGATCCGGATTCTTCATCCGGGGTTGCCGCCCTCTCGCGTTTCCTGACCTATGCGGAAGACCGCTCTTCGATGACGGGCGGCTTCGAGTTCAGGGGCGTTGATGATACGGAATACTTCCCGGATTCCGTGGCAGTAATGCTTGAGGATTATGGATATACCGTTTCCCGTAATGTCGGATTCAGGATAGATATCGCCGTTTCCGATCCGAAAGACCCCGGGGTGTATATGGCGGGGATTCTCTGCGACGGATCGAATTACTGGTCTTCCGAAGTGGCACGCGATCGTGACCGGTTGAGGATTCAGGTTCTTGAGGGTCTCGGGTGGCATCTCATCAGGATATGGTCTGCCGAGTGGTTCCAGCATCCGGTTTCCTGCACGAAGGTTCTTCTGGATTTCCTTGCAGACATACAAAAACCGATCGAGCTTGCAGCGGAGATTGTCGAGGAGCCTCCAAAGGCGGAGCCGACCTCGGCGTCTCCGGCGCTGATCATAGAAGAAACCCCTGTGATAAAACAGCCCGTTTATGCCAAGGTAAAGGTCGAACCGTATGTTTTCTGTACCGAATGCGATCTGAATAAGTATCATCAGTTTTCATCCGTGCCCGATTCCGTACTTGCTACGGCGATACTTCAGATCGTCTCAGTCGAAGGTCCGATCTCTTTGAACGTGCTGCATGCCCGGATAAAGGAACTCGGAAGCGTTTCGAAGATGACGCCCGCGATCAAGAAAAAGATCGCGTCTCTTGCGGAGGATGAAGTGAATGCCGATCATTTGACTGTGGATGACGAGGGGTTCTACTCGGTTCCACATAAGGAACTGGCAGCACGCGAACGTCCCGCAAAATGGTCCTATGCAGACGTGTCGCTTTTGGAGATCGGTCTTGCGGCGGAGATTATTCTTGGTAAGCAGTTTGCCACGCCGAAATCGGATCTTATCCGGCAGACTGCACTTGTTCTTGGGTTCAAGCTCACTGCCCCGGTTAAAGAACGGATGGAAATGGGTATCGATGCTGCGATTTCTTCCGGAAGTGTTGCAGTTGAAGGCGACAAACTCATTCGTGCCGCTGAATAGTATTTCCACACCTTTTTTCTGATGGCAGGTTCAATAGAGTGAGCAACAGTCTTTCGGGTTTTTAGGTAATATGTTTGAATCGATTTCTGCAGTGACGAACTCCGCCGGGTATCTCCTGGGAGGCGTAGGTGTTACCCTTCTTTTAGTCGGTCTCTCCCTCTTTATCGGTTTTATCTGCGGGATCGTCCTGACTCTTGGTCAGGTCTATGGCCAGCAGCCGGTCCGCTGGTTCGTCGGCGTTTATGTCTGGTTCTTCCGAGGCCTCCCCAATATCGTATTACTGTTTTTGTTTTACTTCGCGCTCTTCCCGTTCATGGGCCTGGATATGCCGGTATTCGGCGTCGCCGTGATCGTACTCGGGCTGAGAAGTGCGGCCTATCAGTCGCAGATCTTCCGTGGAGCTATCCAGTCATTATCGGAAGGTCAGATGCTTGCTGCACGTTCTCTTGGCATGACCAGATGGCAGGCAATCCGCTCGATCATTCTGCCCCAGTCGCTTCGTCTTTCTCTTCCCGGTTGGTCGAATGAGTATCCGGTTCTGCTGACCGATTCATCGGTTGCGTATGTGATCGGCGTTGCCGAACTGCTGACCAGAACGAGTCAGGTTATTTCACGGACCGGGGAGCCCATGATACTGTATCTCACCTGCGCTGTGATATTCATACTGTTAAATTACGGAGGTATGATGATTATCCAATATATAGAAAAGAAAGTCCGGATCCCGGGATTCGGCAACAACGAGGCTGAGTGTTTATGAGCGATGTCCCCATTCTCAAAGTCGAGAATCTCTGCAAATCGTATGGTGATCTCGAGGTTTTGAAATCCGTCTCCTTCGAGGTGCGCAAAGGCGAGAAGAAGGTGTTTGTCGGTCCGTCAGGTACCGGAAAATCCACGCTTCTCCGGTGCATAAATCAGTTGACCGTCCCTGACAGCGGGTTTGTGTATCTGAACGGCGAGGAGATCGTTCACTCCGGCAAGAAAATCAATGAATATCGGCAGAAGATGGGCATGGTCTTTCAGAACTTCAACCTCTTCGATCACCTGACTGCTGTCAAAAACGTTGAGCTTGCCCTGCTGAAAGTCAAAAAGATGGATAAAAAAGCTGCCCGGGAAAAGGCGATGTATGAACTCGAGCAGGTAGGTATGGCCGACCGTGCTGATTTCTACCCGGCACAGTTGTCCGGTGGCCAGGCCCAGCGTGTTTCCATTGCCCGGGCTCTTGCCATGGATCCCGAAGTGATGCTTTTCGATGAACCTACCTCGGCTCTCGATCCCGAACTGAAACGCGAGGTGATGGAGGTCATGCGGAATCTTGCAGCGAAAGGAATGACCTGTATCGTCGTTACGCACGAGATGAAGTTTGCCACCTCCTTTGCGACCGAGATTTATCTGATGGAAAAGGGAGAGATCGTTGAACACGGTCCGCCGTCTGAGATCCCGACAAGTCCTAACTTTGTGAAAACACGTGCGTTTATGGGCAGTTACGCAGAAGAGTGATATGGATAATCTGACCAGTGCATCGGTGCCTGTAGACGGGCTGAGCGGATTTTTCCAGAGCGCCATAGACTCGTTCATCTCTCAGATTCCCTTCTGGCAGGATATTCTGTTCCCTGCTCTCTGGGATGGGTTAGTTGTCACGATCCAGCTTGTGTTCATGACGGCACCCCTCGGGTTTTTGCTCGGGCTTCTCGTGGCCGTATCCAGAGTTTATGGTCCTACACCGGTCAAATGGCTTGCAAAACTGTATGTCATCTTCTTCCGCGGATGTCCGCTTCTTGTTCTGCTGTTTATCCTGTACTTTGGTCTGCCGTCACTTGGAATCGTCCTGGGTTCGTATTTCTCAGCTCTTGTCGGATTTATTTTGTGTAACTCAGCATACAACTCCGAGTATCTTCGCGGGGCTCTCCAGTCGATAAAACGCGGTCAGCTGCTTGCAGCCAGGTCTTTAGGTATGACGAAAGCACAGGGCGTTTTGTATGTGGTTGTCCCGCAGGCACTCCGCCGTGCTCTCCCGGGTGTTTCAAACGAGTTCATTTATCTGATAAAATACTCCTCGCTTGCGTACGTGGTCGCGGTAATCGAGCTTACCGGTGCGGCAAAAATCATTGCAAGTAAGTATTTCATGTACTTCGAGGCATTTGCAGCTGTAGGAGTTTTCTATCTGGTTCTCGTGACGATCACCACGATCGGGGTCCACTGGCTTGAGAAGAAGTATGCGATCCCCGGTGTTTCGGGCGTTGTTGGAAAGGGTACCAAAGAACACTAAATTCTTTTAGAAATCATTTAAATATTGAGAATTTCTAACAACCTTTTTTTCCGACAGAAAGTACTTTCTTTTCGTACGTTGAGTAGTATGTATGGGGACTTTCAGCAGCTTTGGTCTCAACCAGGCATATCACGAGCGTTATTAAAAACTTGGCGCCCGTCTCTCCGATGTTGGTAAAACACTTGATTGGGATGTTTTTCGTCCTCTTCTTGAATCCATATATGCAAATAAATCCGGCAAAGGCGGTCACCCCAATGTCGATGTAATACTCATGTTCAAGATTCAGCTTCTGGAAGTCTGGTATAATCTATCTGATCTCGCCGTTGAACGTGAAATCTACGATCGTCTCTCCTTTTGGCATTTCCTTGGGTGTCCTGACAAAATACCCGACAATTCAACGATCTGGTTATTTCGGGAGCGCATGTCCGAATCAGGCGTTGACACATTGGTTTGGCAGGAGTTTCAGCGACAACTTGACCTGAAAGGTCTCAAAATTGAACAAGGTATGATTCAGGATGCAACGTTTGTGTATGCTGAACCCGGTCATTGTAAGAAAGACACGCCGCGAGGAGAGCAGGCAAAAACACGACGGGATAAAGATGGAAAAATCATGTCCAAGAACGGCAGAATGCACTATGGCTATAAACTGCATACCATCATGGATACGACGCATGATCTTATTCGACGCATTGAAACCACCACGGCAAATGTTCATGACAGTCAGGTGGATCTGTCAGAAAAAGGAGAAGTGGTCTATCGGGATCGGGGATATCAGGGAGCAAAATGCAAGGGATATAGTGCCACAATGAAACGAGGGGTGAGAGGACATCCCATTGGGATACGAGATAAACTGAGAAATATGCGAATAAGTAGAAAGAGATCAAAGGGGGAGAGACCCTATGCAGTGATCAAAAATATCTTTCATGCAGGGTTGGTGAAGGTAACAACGCTGCAAAGAGTGCGAGTGAAAAATATGCTGGCTGCATTTTGTTATAATATCTATCAAGTGAAAACGATTCAAAACAGGGTGTAAATTAAAAAAAAACGTCATGGAATAATTGGGATTTATCGTGTTTTTCTTTTTTTTGGGGGGGATAAGAGGGTGTGGGGATGTATTCAATCCTTCATAAATAATGATTCTAGTTAAAAAAAAGAGTTGATAGAAATTCTCTTTTTTTTAATTATAGTATTTTCCCGTGCAGATTTCAGGCGTGATCTCGATCACTGCCGTCTGCTTCACGGCGTTTTCCGGCATCGAAAGGCAGGACAGCTCCGGGGTGTATTTTTTCACGACCGCATCAAGGATGTCCCGTTTCGCCTGCGGATCGTCTACGAGAATGGCAGAACCTTTCACTACCACACTCTGATACGCTGTGTTCACGCTGCAGGGCGATTTAGTTTCGGCGATATAGAGAAGTTCTCCCATTCTGTACACGGTAAAACAGACCCGGGGATCCCGCTGGATATTCTCGGTCTTCTCGCCGGCAGTCAGGCCGTGGATGTAGATTTTTTTGTTGAGATACACAAAATGCACGGGCACGCAGTAAGGACTTCCGTCCGCATCAGACGTTCCAAGAACGCCGCTTGCCGCATTTTCCAGAAGATACGTTACCTCTTCATCGGGTAACTGATGATCCTTCATTCTTTTTTGCATGGTTCCATCCCTGCAAACTGCTCTTCCGAAACCTGGTCGCCGTATCTGTTGATCTCTCCCCGATAGATTCTCGTGGAAGAGACCACTTTTCCGTCTTTTGCCATAACACACTGAATCTGGTAGAGGTCCACCATATTTTTCCCCATCTCCTTTCTCTTCGCGTTGATGAGATTTCCAACCGGGAACGTCTCCTGACTTACGACCAGCGCATCGAAGTCCTGGGTCAGGGCACTCCCGAACTGGTCGAACAGGATCTCGATCTCGTATGTCGCTTCGAAATGTTTCGACTCGATCCATTTGGTCAGTTCTGCAAATCTTACATCATAGCTCCGAACCGGATGCAGTTTTCTCGAAGCAAACGAATCCGAGGACAATCCGATCACCACATGTCCTCCGTCTCCTGCAGTCATGAATGCCCGGGTGAGGAGAAGCTGGTGGCCGATGTGGAGCGGATCGAATGTCCCGCCGACCATTACCTTCATGCGTCTGCCCTCACAGGTGCGTTTCCGCGGAACCACGAGAACAGAATGCCGATCACGGCAAGGCCTGCGCATACCAGCATCGAGATCTGCAGAGCCTGGACGAACTCGGGATACATGTCGGGTCCAAGCATATCCAGCCCGCCGACAAAGATCGAGATCGCTGCCATGCAGATGGCCATTGAAAGAATCATGCCAAGCTGCCTCATCACGGCGACGATGCTTGATGCCGAACTGTATTCATTCTGCGGGACCGAGCTCATGATCGCGTTGGTGTTCGGCGCCGAGAATAGGGCCGACCCAAGCCCGATAAACACCTGTGTGATCGCGATGTAGGATACGGCCGAGGTAAGCCCGAGTCCGGCGAGAAGAGTCACGCCTATCGCCGAGAGCGCCATGCCGAAGGTGACGAGGTATCTCGGGTCGAAACGGTTGGAGAGTTTTCCTGCGATCGGCGTCATTATTGCCTGGATGAGAGGCTGGAAGAAGATAATAAATCCTGCCTCGAGCGCACTCAGCGCACCGACCGACTGGAGATACAGACTCACCATATAGACCGCCCCGTATGTGCAGCCGTAGTTTAAAAGTGCCGTGTAGGATGAACGTGCGAACCGTTTGTTTTTGACGAACAGATCCACATGAAGAACCGGTTCTGCAACTTTTCGTTCGTACCACATGAAAATGACAATCAGACATGCTCCAAGTATTGCGAGATAGAGGGATCCGGTGTCGGTAATGGTGGAAAGCCCGTACATCGTGCAGAATATCGCTGCTCCGTATAAGATCGTGCCTTTGAAATCAAAGGTTTTTGCGGGATTTTTAAACTCCTGTTTGAGGAATATGATCATGAGGCCTGCAGATATCAGCAGAAGCGGGATCATCATCAGGAAAATGCTGCGCCATCCGGTATCTTCCGTGAGAAATCCGCCGATGATCGGACCCATCGATGCGCCGACATAGACCATCGCCGTATTGATTCCTATCACCATGCCGCGTTTGTTTGCCGGGTAAACTCTCGTCAGGATCGCAAGGCCGGTTATCATAATAAACGAAGATCCCATTCCGGCAATGATCCGTAAAATGATCAGGGTAGTGTAATCCGGTGCAAACACCGAGAAGATACAGGTTATTACAACGATGATTCCGCCGATGATGTAGGATTTTTTATATCCAATACTGTCGACAAGACGGGAAGCCGGTACCAAAAGAATGGCAGTTGCCAAGATAAATGCCGTGCTCATCCAGCCAAGATCCCGTGCCGAAACCCCAAATTCAAGTCCGATCGCCGGGAGGGCAAGGATCACCATCGTTGCGATCATCGGGTTGAGGAACGCCCCCATAGATGTTGCGAAGAGGATCATTCTCCGTTCATGTACACTCATTTCCGTCACTCTTCACCTCTGTTATTATATGATTGGCAGTTATGCCTGATTATGCATTTCATACAATCCGGTTTTTTTGCCGTACAAACTGCCCGACCATGCCTTATAAGAAGGTAGTTGATCTTACTCCACCATTTATTTGGAAAGAGGTTCATGAGATCCTTTTCGATTTTTTCAGGGTCGGTGTTTTGGGTAAATCCGATCTTCTTTGAAAGTCTTCGAACATGCGTGTCAACAGCGATGCCGCAGGCTTCATGAAAGGCGTGGTTCGTGACGATGTTCGCAGTTTTTCTGCCGACTCCTGGAAGAGTCGTGAGTTCCTCGATCGTTTTTGGAACGACCCCGCCGAAGTTTTCTTCGAGCATTTTTGCCGTGCCGATGATGTTTTTTGTTTTCGAATGGTAGAATCCGGCTGAGTGAATGATCCGTTCAACATCCAAAGGATCCGCCCGCGCCAGGGCTGCAGAATTAGGATATGTGGAAAACAGCTCGTCACGCAGACCGTTTATGGTAACATCGGTGGTCTGTGCGGAGAGGATCGTCATAATAAGCAGTTCAAAAGGGTTTCTGAATTTGAGGAAGTTCATCTCGTCCTGGTTGCATGGATACTGATGGTCCAGCTCTTCGAGAATGGATTCTGCGGTTATAGCGTTCATAAAAAAAAATGGGGTGGCCCAGATTCGAACTGGGGTCAAAGCGTCCCAAACGCTCTAGGATGGACCAGGCTACCCTACCACCCCACTGTTGCCCAGTAATATTAGTGTTCTTCCTTAAAAAGAGATGTGTATGGTGTTCCGCAAATTGCGGATATGAAGTATTTAGACGATCGGGAACCGGATGAGTGAATCCCCGACGATCGTTCCGGCAAATTCGCCTTTGAGGAGGGCTTTTTCAATGAGTGCGGGGTCTCGTCCGTCGATTACTACAAGAGGAATTCCGCTTCTTTCGGTGATCTTTGCAGCAACGAGGTCGATAACCATATTTGATCCTGCGCACATCTTTTCTTTCATGATCAGATCAATGAGTCCCTGCGGGCTCAGGATGTCATGGCGTTTTGCCGATGCGTCTTTTTTCGGGTCGGCAGTATAAATCCCGTCGATTGTGGTCATATTTATCATCATCGAGGCTCCGACTTCTTCTGCAAGGACGGCAGCTACGGCGTCCGTTGTCTGTCCCGGGGTGACTCCACCCATCACCACGATCTTTCCGGAGACGGACGCGGTCTTTGCCTCGCGATAGGATTCGGCAACGACCGGATATGCATATTCTTTGAGGGCGCCGATAAGAAGCGCGGCATTGATCCGGGTGACCTGGATTCCTATTTCGTCGGACGAGGCTTCATCCAGTCCGATATCCCGGCAGGCTTCTATATATCTTCGGGCTTCCCCCCCGCCGCCGACAACGGCAAATATCTGGATGCCGGCATTGGTGAGGTTTATCAGTGCTTCAGCCCATTCTTTCAGGCGGTGTGCGTCAAGTGACGGTACTAGGACCGATCCTCCTACAGAAATAACTACCCTCGTCATAAATTGTCCTAGTTATTTGTTCCTTCCCGACATATATGTAGTGTGTGTTCAATGACCCATTAGAGGGATCCGCCCTTCCTGGGATCGATCCGCTCTTAAAAAATATGCGGGATAGTTATTCACTGAGAATCAGAACGCGCCAGGTCTGACCGCCGAACTCAAGCGTGTCCCAGACAACGGTTTTCTGAACAACTTCATCCAACCCGGTTTTTTGGTAGGTATATTCCGTTGTGCCGGAGGTTTCCCGGCATATTTCCAAAGCAGCTGTTTTGACATCGTCCGGATACGACGGATCGGTGAGGATATTTTTCCCTCGTTCACGCAGATCGTAGTCATACACCTGAAGACCGTCGGTCTGCAGGATGCAGAGGTGATACCCATAGTTTTCGAAAAGATACTTTTCTACATCCCCGAAGAGTCTCGAACTGTCGAACGACATGGAGATGTATCCTTTCCATGTTCCGTCATCGTAGACTGGTGCCGAAAGGACAGAGGCGTTTGTGCCGTTGTCGAGATGCACATATTCGGTAAGGGCGATCGTTTTTCCGCTGTAGTATGCTTCGTCTGTTCCATAGGAGCTCTGGTCTGTTCCAACCGACGAGAGAATGATATCTGGATAGACGGAAACAACGATCATATTCTCGTCCGCGTAGAGGATCGTTTGGGCGAGTGTGGATTTCTGATAGAGATCCGCAAGGATCTGTTTTGAGGAATCCGCATCGTTTTTGCCGGCCCCGATTTCATCGGCAGCTTGTGTCATCCAGTCAGCACTTTTGCTCAGGCTGAGATTTATCAGAGAAATTGCTTCGGATGCTGCATTTTCCTGTGATGTGTCCTGTGTGTCGACACAGCCGGCAGAGATGACTGCGGTGCATACAAAAAGACCGATGAGCAGCAGATATGGTAATTGCATAGGGAATTCTAGGTTAATTACCGGGAAAAGAGTTTCGAAAAACGTGGGGTCGGTGAGATTTGAACTCACGATCGACGGGTCTCTCCGACAAGCGAACATGTTCAAGAGCAGTGATTAGATCAGTGCTCCAGCGGGTCATCATCAAATCAGTAGACCCGATAGTTCATCATACGCTAAGACCGCTGGAGCCCGTCGCCATTCCGGACTAGGCCACGACCCCGCCAGTTTTATTATACAAATTCAGCGTATAGCAATTTAAGCGTTGTGTTTCCTGATTGGAGCTTCAATATTGGGTGATGAAGATGATCACGAGGAATACCGCCATAAGGATTATGAAGATCAGAAGATAGAGAAGGTCGTGTTTTGTGTCGGCCGTCGGTTTATTTTGGACCGGCACGCGGATGACCTCTTCTGGAATCTCTGTGTAGGGATGTTCCTTTTCGAGCCGTTCGAACTCGGCACGCTCTTCTTCGGTAAAATCCGGGTCAGGTTCCAGCTTCTGGTTCACGATTATGTATGTGTCTCTCACAAACCTTATTGTATCTGCCGGTCTATCTGATTTTAATGATTAAACTTGGTGAAGATTTTAAGCCGGCGGCGAAGTACACTTCATATCTGGCGATCGCAAGCGTAGCGGCAGTGATTCTTATCTGGGCCTGCTGTGTAGGATGGTTCTATTTTGTAGCGTTGGGCGAACCGGTTTTTGTTCTGATCGGAGAGATTTCTCTCGGCGTTCTTGTTGCGATCCTGATCTTCGTTCTTATCTGGTCGCGTCTGTATTACGCCTCGGTCGTATATCATCTGAATGATACGGAGATGACCTGGAAACGCGGTGTCTGGTTTAGAAAAACAGGGATCGTTCCCTACAACCTTATAACGAATGTGGATATCGTGCAGGGCCCCGTGATGCGGATGTTCGGCATCTCGAATTTAAAAATCGAGACGGCCGGCGGAAACTCCGGGAAGAACTCGGCCGAGATCCAGCTCGAATGCATCGCAGATCCGGAACCGCTGCGTGCCATGATCATGGATTTCGTTCGCGGGAATGCCCCAAGCCCTGCGGCGACCGGTGTCGATTTCGGCAGACGTTCTGCTCCTGCGGATATGCAGGCACTTCTCGCCGAGGTCACGGCGATTCGAAAGCTTCTGGAAGCAGAGAGAAAATAAGATTCTGGGAGGAGTCTCCCTCTTTTTTTCTAGAATGACTTATCTTTAAGCGAGAGCTATGATAGATAAATTGAGTTTCCTCTCTCAATCACGTTTTTAGGAAATGATTAAGTTCATTTATCCACGTGTGATTCATCTCCAAATATACATTTAGTATCTTTCTTCGTTTTGCATCATCCCGACATCCAGATAAATTACCGCAATTTTCATTTTTTACTAGGTCAGTTAATTTTCCAGGATAAATAAACACAGCAGGTTTTTGTAGCCCTTTTTTTCAACAATGGATATTAGAACAATCTGGACTTTGTATCAATACATCTTCTTTAACTCGATCCATCATCATTTTTATAAGCTGGCGTCTAGTTCCATCTCCATCAGCATCCAGAACCATCATTAACTCATAATTAGATGGACCTGTTTTGTACAACTCCCAAAAACTCTCTATGCAGGTATTAACATTTTCATCTTGCTTAATTAAGAAAGGAATTATTGAGAATTTCTATCAACTCTTTTTTAACGAGAATCATTATTTATGAAGGATTGAATACATCTCCACACCCTCTCATCCCCCCCCAAAAAAAAGAAAATCACGATAAATCCCAATTATTCCTTGACGTTTTTTTTAATTTACACCCTGTTTTGAATCGTTTTCACTTGATAGATATTATAACAAAATGCAGCCAGCATATTTTTCACTCGCACTCTTTGCAGCGTTGTTACCTTCACCAACCCTGCATGAAAGATATTTTTGATCACTGCATAGGGTCTCTCCCCCTTTGATCTCTTCCTACTTATCCGCATATTTCTCAGTTTATCTCGTATCCCAATGGGATGTCCCCTTGCCCCCCGTTTCATTGTGGCACTATATCCCTTGCATGTTGCTCCCTGATATCCCCGATCCCGATAGACCACTTCTCCTTTTTCTGACAGATCCACCTGACTGTCATGAACATTTGCCGTGGTGGTTTCAATGCGTCGAATAAGATCATGCGTCGTATCCATGATGGTATGCAGTTTATAGCCATAGTGCATTTTGCCGTTCTTGGACATGATTTTTCCATCTTTATACCGTCGTGTTTTTGCCTGATCTCCTCGCGGCGTGTCTTTCTTACAATGACCGGGTTCAGCATACACAAA
Source organism: Methanocorpusculum sp. (assembly GCA_965228205.1). Taxonomy (GTDB): domain Archaea; phylum Halobacteriota; class Methanomicrobia; order Methanomicrobiales; family Methanocorpusculaceae; genus Methanocorpusculum. The sequence goes on from OZ245799.1 coordinate 460,759, forward strand.
CGTTGCATCCTGAATCATACCTTGTTCAATTTTGAGACCTTTCAGGTCAAGTTGTCGCTGAAACTCCTGCCAAACCAATGTGTCAACGCCTGATTCGGACATGCGCTCCCGAAATAACCAGATCGTTGAATTGTCGGGTATTTTGTCAGGACACCCAAGGAAATGCCAAAAGGAGAGACGATCGTAGATTTCACGTTCAACGGCGAGATCAGATAGATTATACCAGACTTCCAGAAGCTGAATCTTGAACATGAGTATTACATCGACATTGGGGTGACCGCCTTTGCCGGATTTATTTGCATACATGGATTCAAGAAGAGGACGAAAAACATCCCAATCAAGTGTTTTACCAACATCGGAGAGACGGTCGCCAAGTTTTTCATAACGCTCGTGATATGCCTGGTTGAGACCAAAGCTGCTGAAAGTCCCCATACATACTACTCAACGTACGAAAAGAAAGTACTTTCTGTCGGAAAAAAAGGTTGTTAGAAATTCTCAGTACTTTCTTTTCGTATGTTGAGTAGTATGTATGGGGACTTTCAGCAGCTTTGGTCTCAACCAGGCATATCACGAGCGTTATGAAAAACTTGGCGACCGTCTCTCCGATGTTGGTAAAACACTTGATTGGGATGTTTTTCGTCCTCTTCTTGAATCCATGTATGCAAATAAATCCGGCAAAGGCGGTCACCCCAATGTCGATGTAATACTCATGTTCAAGATTCAGCTTCTGGAAGTCTGGTATAATCTATCTGATCTCGCCGTTGAACGTGAAATCTACGATCGTCTCTCCTTTTGGCATTTCCTTGGGTGTCCTGACAAAATACCCGACAATTCAACGATCTGGTTATTTCGGGAGCGCATGTCCGAATCAGGCGTTGACACATTGGTTTGGCAGGAGTTTCAGCGACAACTTGACCTGAAAGGTCTCAAAATTGAACAAGGTATGATTCAGGATGCAACGTTTGTATATGCTGAACCCGGTCATTGTAAGAAAGACACGCCGCGAGGAGATCAGGCAAAAACACGACGGGATAAAGATGGAAAAATCATGTCCAAGAACGGCAAAATGCACTATGGCTATAAACTTCATACCATCATGGATACGACGCATGATCTTATTCGACGTATTGAAACCACTACGGCAAATGTTCATGACAGTCAGGTGGATCTGTCAGAAAAAGGAGAAGTGGTCTATCGGGATCGAGGGTATCAGGGAGCAACATGCAAGGGATATAGTGCCACAATGAAACGGGGGGCAAGGGGACATCCCATTGGGATACGAGATAAACTGAGAAATATGCGGATAAGTAGGAAGAGATCAAAGGGGGAGAGACCCTATGCAGTGATCAAAAATATCTTTCATGCAGGGTTGGTGAAGGTAACAACGCTGCAAAGAGTGCGAGTGAAAAATATGCTGGCTGCATTTTGTTATAATATCTATCAAGTGAAAACGATTCAAAACAGGGTGTAAATTAAAAAAAACGTCAAGGAATAATTGGGATTTATCGTGATTTTATTTTTTTTGGGGGGGGGGGATGAGAGGGTGTGGGCATGTATTCAATCCTTCATAAATAATGATTCTCGTTAAAAAAAAGAGTTGATAGAAATTCTCATATTAATTATGATAGTATGTGCGGAAGGTTGATATTATTCTTTATCCATGGGAAGCAAAACGAACTCTTCCCGGTATCCGATCCATTCATAATTCCCCATGCCCAATATATACCCGCGTGAGAGGGAGCACACGGCTGACGGTGGTCAATTCGAGACCGCTGAGGAAAGTCCTCCCACCGCTCAGGTACACAGCCGTATGCAAATACGGGTGGCGAGAGTCACAGCTCTGGAACAGAAACGACACGTCCTCTTCTGAGCAATGAAGCAGCAGTTGAAGCTGCTGAGCGTCGAGGCTGAGGGACCGATGGAACGGCGAATCTCTGTGGGTGCAAGTTGGAACAGGGTCGCTACGGGTGCCTGACTCAATGATCCGGGTACAACGCTAAGCCGAATGCCGTAAAAACAGGAGGAGGCTTATTACTCCGACTCACGCATCTTCTTCTTTTAGTCCATTTCCGGTATCACTAAATAGCTTCGGCGCCGATTAGAGGTTGATTATACATGGGAGGGAATTTTGAGTGCACCCAGTGCGGACTCTGCTGCCTTGGGATCGGCGAGGTCGTCAGAATGGATAAACAGCTTTCCCAGTACGTATTTATCGTAAAAAACGAAGTGGTCCGCGAGATGCGTCAGGCCCTCATCACGCCCGAATACCGGGAACTGTTTGATAACGATCACTCGGTTCAGGAGGAAAACAAATCTGCCTGCTTCTTTGTCCGGCGAAAACCGGACGGAAAATACGTATGCACCATCCACCCGTACCGGCTCTTCATCTGTAAAGATTATCACTGCTGCGCTGCCCGGATCTTCAAAAACGGAATAGAGGCCGGCAGGGTGAAAGGCCGCGTCTCCATCGTCACGAAAGACGAAGAACTGAAGGATATCTGGCGGGAACATGTCCAGAAACATCCCGACCCGTCCCGCGAACACATCGAATCCGTGATGGGGGAACACGGGTATTCCATTCTGTTCTATGACGGTGAATGAGATCCCTGTAAAAGACGGCGTTCTCCTCTGCACCGACGGAAAAACCGTCAGCCCTGAAAAATGCCGGATGTGTATGCATTCCCGCTACTTCGTGATCGACGGAAAACAGGAAAAATCGCCGGCTCTCGCCTTCTGTCAGATCGAACGGGTCACAAAGATGCCTGACATTCCCCGCTCAACGGCGGTCGGCTGTGCGGAAAAACGCGGAGACGGATACCACAACGTTTCGAATATCTTCTCGTAATCTAGGCGCCGGAAGGCTTCACGCCGGTTATCCGCTCGATCTCGGCGCATGCCTTATTTAGATCGTCCATATAGCAGCCGGCCGACTCCCTGAACCCTGCATAGCCGTACACCGACTTCAGAGCGAACGCAAGCGCCCGGTCGCCGTCCTCTTCGGCGATCCTTTTCAGGAAGTAGACGATCATCTGGTTCCCGCCGGACTGCTTGAAGATCCTTCCGTACCGCATATGGATATACATCGAGAAAAACACCTTGATCACTTCCGGGCTCTGCCCGATGATCCCGGCCAGCTTTTCCGCAGCATTGTTCGGGGTGATCTCTTCCCGGTATACCAGTCTTGATACGAGATAGATCTTTTCGAGATCCTCCTCGTTCCACACAAAATCCTCAGCAGCCATTAATATTTATGTAGTGGGCGGCGCCCGATATATCTTTTGACTCTCGATTCGATATCCCTAAGTATTTCCGGGTGAGATGTGTATTCAATGCAGACCCTGCTCTCCGCTCCCTTCAAAGCCGTCCTTTTCGATATGGACAATACGCTTTTCGATTTCGTGGAGGCGATGAAAAAGGGCTGCGATGCGGCCGCCGCTTCGGTCGGGGAAGGGACCGGGGAGGATCTTTTGAGCTATTATCTGCGGTGGAAGTATCATTTCGAGGACCACACGAATCTCCAGGATTTCATGATGGCCCACAACCGCTTTTCGGTGGATAAATACTTCGAGGCGGTAGGGGCTTTCGACGAGGCAAAGATGAACTGCCTGACGGCATACCCGGGAATCGAAGGGGTCCTGACTGGTCTGCGGGATGCGGGATACCGCCTTGGGGTCGTGACGGATGCGTTTTCCTACGCGGCCGAACTGCGTCTCAAGCATCTCGGTCTGAAGTCCTACTTCGATGTGGTCGTAGGCTACGACACGACCGGATACAAAAAACCGCATTTCGCTCCCTTCGAATGTGCCCTGGATCTTCTCGGACTTTCCGCCCACGAGGCGGCCTATGTGGGAGACTCGATCCGGCGCGACATCGAACCGGTCAAGTCTCTGGGTATGACGGCCGTGTACGCGAAGTACGGAGATCGAAACTTTTTCGATCATCCGTCGCTTGCCTGCCCGCAGAAAGTGCTCGTAGCGGACACTCCTCTGGATATTCTGCGGCTTTTACGACCATAAATATAGTAATGCTTCATGGCCAATATGATAAAAACACATGATGCTTGATACAGATTTTTTAGCACGTATCGCTCCTTATATTGAACCCCTCACGGCCGAGGAACGGGCTGAATATATTGCGGAAGGCGAAGTATCGGTACAGATCCGGGAAGGGGAAGGGATCACCACGAAGGACTATCTCCAGCTGGTGGAAAATATCGGCCTCTATCTTGGTAAAACGACCGGTGCAGGATTCGAGTCAAATTATCAGAAGATCCTTCTTTCGGGAGAGAAGACTCTGCTCGTTATCCAGCTGCCGGGAGGAGGCAACCTGAATGTGTTTTTGACGCCGAAAGGCAAGATGATCCTCGATACCGGGTATTGGTGCTATTATAAAGACTGTGAGCGGATGATCAAGGCCGTCGGCGCCGGGGATTTTTCCGATGTGAAGTTCGTGGTCTGCACACACACGGCGATGCGGATCACTGCGGGGCGTCGGGATATTTCCCGGTGACGCCGGTGATGCATCCGGTGACAAAAGCGCTTCTCGAGAGCGGAACGCGTGGCTATGCATCGCCGAACGGCCGCGAGATTTTGGAGAAGTTCTATACGACGACGATCAACACCTACTCCCGCATGAACGTGCCGGAGACTGTCGAGTACTGTAAGACCGAGCCGGTCGGCAAACGCGGGCTTTTCCCAGTCATCGATTCGTTTGCGTTTGCGGATATGCAGTTCGAGGTGTGGGCAAGTCTCGGCGGTCACATTGCGGGCCAGATCTTTTTGTACGAGCCAAACGAGGGACTGCTTTTTACAAGCGACGCTCTGCTGAACTTTGCCACGCTCTCAAAGGCGCGTGCGGATTACAGTTCGATCGCGGATTCGATGATCGGCTCGGTGAACGTGAACAGTGAGACGGCCAGAATCGAACGCCGCGAACTGATGCGGATCGCCAAAGAGTTCGACGAGCAGCAAAAAGCTGCCGGCAAACGACTTTTGATCTGCTGCGGCCACGGGGCGGTATCGATCCTGGATGAAAATGGCATGCTCTCACTTACAGTGAGCCGCTCTACTACTCGGCAGGCTCCTGCTGATCTTTTTTTTCGAAGTTTCGTTGGGATGTTTTTCGGCCCGATAGAGGCAGGGAGTCTTCGTTGTATATCTTCATATGGTTTATCAATATTGTGAGCACTCCTATTATTGTGCAAAACATATTATACTATTGCACATTACTATTAGTAAGCGAGTTTAAACAGCCCGCGAGATAGATTGCAGCAGCTTCGGTTGCCGGCACAGATCCAAGGATGCGTAAAAGCGTTCTGATACCAACAGAGTTCACCACCTGCCTGGTTAATTCTAGAATAAACACCACACCAACAAAATTTTTCATACACAAGGGGGTGAATCCAACCCGCGAAAGTACCCCATGCTTTCGCCCGGCACGGCCGAAAGGCTGTGCCTTTCCTCCTAAATTCTCAATTTCAAAAAAAGTATTTTGGGTGATTTTTCTTTTATTCGCTCTTTTCCGCAAACAGGAACGTAATCGATGAAATCGCGTAGGATTCTCCGATCACGACCGCGGTGTCGCCTTCGTTTAAGATCGTATCCCCGTCCGGCGAAACGATCGCATCCTGTCTTCCCGAACGCCGCACCGCGATCACCGAAACGCCGTAATTCATCCTCAGATGCAGATCGCAGAGCCGTTTCCCTGCGCAGTCACAATCTTTTCCCACCCTGATCTGCTCCACACACGTCTTTGCCGTCGAAATCAACTCATCCGCATGCTTCGCCTTCAGTCTGATCGCATCCAGGACCGTCCCTCCGTTCTTTCCCCCCTTGACCGGCGGACTGCCCGCCCCTCCGGTCTCGTCAGAATATTCATCATACACCCCGCTTCGGACCTGCTTCGAGTACATCTCCAGCTCCTGGACAGGTATCTGCTGGTTTGCCAGGATCCTGCGGAAGATCTGGAGAGCGGCCTCCTTCTCATCCACTATCACCTCGTCAGCTCCAAGCCGGTAGAGTTCGTTCGTCTCGGAAATGTATCTCGACCGGGTGATGATCGAGATCTTCGGATTCATCCGGCGTGCGGTGGTGATAATCGCCTTGATAGATTCCATAATAGGGATCGAGATCACGATCGTCTGGGCTTTTTTGATCCCGGCATACTCCAGAATACATTCACGGCACGCATCGCCGTAGACGATATTCTCTCCCCGTTTTTTCTCTTTAGCCACCGTTTCCGCATTCATCTCCAAAATAATGTAGGGGATATCCATCATCTTGAGAGCGCGGGCCACATACCGGCCGCCAAGCCCGTAGCCGACAATGATCACATGCCTGTCCTGATCCCTTTCTCCCGGAATGCAGAAATCATCGGCCGCCCTGTGCTTTTCTGGAAGGCGGCTGGTGATCTTGCCCGCGATCCACGGTCCGGCTGCCACATAGAACGGGTTTATCGCCATCGTAACTATCGACATTGCCAGAAACACCTGATACATATTTTGGGTGAGAAGCCCGGCAGCGAGTCCCGTCGATCCTAAAATAAACGAGAACTCACCAACCTGCGAAAGACCGATCGCAGATAGGATAGCTACTCCTGTCGATATCCCGATCACCTTCACCGAAACAATGTTGATCAGGGTTTTTCCCAGTAGAAGTAGAACGGCGACCCCCGCGATCAGCAGCAGATGTTCGCTCAGATAGGTAAGATTCAGCATCATACCGATCGAAACAAAGAAGAAACTCGTCAGCAGATCCCGGATCGGCATCACCTGTCCGATCACCTCATGACTGTAATCGGAACCGGAGATGGCAACGCCTGCAAGAAACGCTCCAAGAGCGAGCGATACTCCGGTCAAGGACATCACCCAGGCGATGCCGAGACATATCAGCACGATCGCCATGACGAAAAGCTCACTGCTTCTCGTCAGAGTGACCCTTTCAAGGAATTTCGGGACTAAATAGATGGAAGCTATCAAAATCACCGCCAAAATCGCCATGCCGATAAAAAAGTTCAGCACGGATCCGGTTAGATCGGTCTCTGCATTTCCGGCGAGCAGAGGAACGAGCATCATCATTGGTACAACGTTGAGGTCCTGGAAAATCAGCAGTCCAAGAGCGATCTTACCATGCTGGGTGTCGATCTCGCCGGATTTCTGATAGATATTCATGATGATGGCTGTTGAAGAGTGAGCTACCAGAAATCCGATGAAGAGCGCAACGTTTGAGGAAAATCCTGCGGCGACCATAACCAGCCAGACCACCCCTGTGGTAAGGATCAACTGTAGTCCTCCGCCTATCAGGACTATTTTTTTCATTGAAAGCAGATTTTTCAGAGGAATTTCCAATCCAATGGTGAACATCAGCAGGATAACGCCGAGCTCTGCGAGCAGGGACACCTGCTCTTCGGTGATGAGTCCCAGACCGAACGGTCCCACAATGATGCCGGTTATGAAATACCCGATAATAAACGGAATGCGGAGTCTTTTCCCGATAAATAATACCGCGATCGCGCAGGTAAGCACGATCACGACCGCCATAATCAATTCTATATAGGTCTCCATTATCTCTCCAACATATCTTGTAGAATAATAAACTGTATTCAGTAAAAAACGTAACTCCCCTCCTCTATTCAGTGGGTATTATTATCCTCTGTTACAGAAAATAGGTACACGAAGTTATGTCTGCTGTTGATCTAAGTGATTATCTGAATACTGCTATCAAAAAGCTGATCAAAGATGTTTTGAAAGGCACGCTTTCGAACAGGAAGGAGACGGTGTTTCTTGTTTCGCAGGCGCATCAGCAGCGGGAGAACGCGAAGAAGCGGGGTTTATATCCGAATATGCCGGTATTTCTCATCGCGAGCATCACGTCGGCCTGCAATCTCCACTGTGCGGGCTGTTATGCGAGAACGACGGGTATGTGCGGGGAGGCTCCGGCGGAAGCGGAGCCTCTGAGCGTTTCCGAGTGGGGGAATATTTTCGGTCAGGCTGAGGAACTTGGGATTTCGTTTATTCTTCTCGCCGGAGGGGAACCTCTTCTCCGCCGTGATCTGATCGAGGCGGCCGCCCCTCACACGTCGATCATTTTCCCGATTTTTACGAACGGGACGCTGATCGATGATGCCTATACGAAGCTTTTCGACGAGAACCGGAATCTGGTTCCGGTTATCAGCATTGAAGGCGGCATCGAGGAGACGGATGCCCGCCGCGGATCGGGGACGTATACCTCTATTCTCGCGTCGATGGATCGCCTCCGGGCCGGAAAGATTCTGTTCGGAACTTCGGTGACGATCACGAAGGAGAATCTAGCCGAGGTGACGTCGGCGGCTTTTTTGAATCTGCTGCGGGATCGGGGGTGCCGGCTGGTGTTTTATATCGAGTACACGGCGATCGATCACGGATCGAAGGATCTGGAACTGGACGCCGCGATGCGTGAGTAGCTGGAGGGGAAAATGCCGGAGATCAAGTCGGCGTATCCGGGGATGGTGTTTATTTCTTTTCCGGGGAACGAGAAGCATATGGGCGGTTGTCTTGCGGGCGGCAGGGGATTTTTCCACATAAATCCGTACGGTTCCGCGGAGCCGTGTCCGTTTTCACCGTATTCGGATCGGAACCTCAGGAACGTTTCCTTGCTGGATGCGGTGAACTCGCCGTTTTTTGCACGGCTGATCGACGCGGGACTTGTGGGAGGGGCGCATGACGGCGGGTGTGCTTTGTTCTAGCACGAGGCGGAAGTCATCGCCCTCGTCAATAAGGAATAAAGAATAGGGGTAGATCGGTTACTGGAGGCTGCAGGTGGAGCAGCTTCCATGCAGATTCCGTTCGGTGAGCTGGCCGACCTGGAGTTCGAGGTCGCGGACCCGTTCCATGAGGTCGGCATAGTCGCGTTCAAGTTCTTCGAGGCGTTTTTCGATGTTTTCCTGGGATGTCATGTATAGGAGGTTGGCGTTTCGAGTCTTATAGGTTGGTTATATGATATATGTGGGTGGGGGATTCTACGTTGATTTCGTGTAAGGTTGGGTGTGGACGCACGAGAAATTCCACCCCCGAATCAGCGTGATCACAAAGCTTCGCTTTGCTCTCCGATTCGTCTCTCCCGAAGGGCAGGATTCGCGACGATTCAAGCGAGCGAAGCGAGTCGGAGAGCAAATCTCTGATTTGCGGTTCGCGGTTTTTTCTCATACGTCCAAAAATAGGATATCCCCCAAATATCATGAGTGGAATCCTTCCCCCCACTCTTCGTTTTTTTTCGCGGATTTCGTTGATTTGCGGGTTGGGCGCGAAGCTGCCGACCTCAGCTGAGCAAATCTTTGATTTGCGTTATAGATATTTTCGTGTTTTCGTCTTTACTTTTGTGCATTTCGTGTGCTGAAACTTAACGTCCCACACACGCCATTACACGAAATCAAAGCACACCCCAAAAAACCCAATCGAAAAAAAGTATGAATAAATTCAGCCGACTATTCACTTAACCCTGACGAGAAGCTCCGCATTCTCGATCGCGACATCAGTCTTTCCTGCCATCTGCGCCGCCGCGATCGAATACGACCTCGACTTCTCCGCTAACGCGTCTCCTTCCACATCGACATCCACGCACACCATCTTGATCCCGATAAGCTCATCGGAATTCCGCGTGATCTCGAACGTTCTGAACTCCTGAGGGAAATCCCTCAGCGATGCCATCTCCACGACCCAGAACCCGTACTTCGGGTGCTCTGGATCGGGTGATGCGATCGGCAGAATCGTATTTCTGTGATTGTGTCCTGCAACCCACATCAGCAGATTCGGATACTTCTGCAGCTCCGTGATAAGTTCCGTCTGGGAGATCTCCGAATTAAGACTCCAGCCCGAAGGTGCTCCTTCTTCCATCGTCGCGATCGGGATATGTGCTCCGATGATCATCAAAACGCCGTCCTCCTGTCCTTTCTGCAGCTCGGATTTCAGCCAGGCAAACCGCTCCTCGTCAAGCGAACCGCGGCCGTGTGCCCAGATATCGCCGATCGTTGAACCATTCACCGTCGTATCATCCAACATAATGATCTGGACACCCTCCACCGGGTCGAACGAATAGCAGGCGAAATCGTTCGCGATCATCTCTTCCGTAAAACCGTGGCCGTACGGAAGCGAACTCGAGTTCAAAAATTCCTGCATGAACCCGATCTGGCTTCCGTTCTCCGAGATTGCGTGACGGTTTGCATCCGCGATCACGGTCGGAGCCGACGCAAAATTGGAAGCATTCCCCATACCGATGATCGTCCCGTTAGCGTCCGACCCGTTATAGACACCCATATAATAGCCGGTAAGCGACGTGTCTCCGGTCACCGTCACATCGAGCCGCAGATTCGCGACCGTATCGCCAACGAGGACACTGCTGAGGTTATCATCCATCGTGAATACGCCGGTAAAGAACTGATCGTGGTTCCAGATCGTCTGATACCAGGGCATGTCCAGGCCTTCCGCTGTAAACGTCTTCTGGTAATCGATACTCTCCTTCCCGGTGTTCCCTCCCGAGGTCGGATCAATCGTTTTTCCGTCGAGAACATCGATATACCAGCGCAGTTCGTTATACTGATCATTGTTCGCCGCATCTCCAAGCGAGAGAACAAGGTCCACCGTATGCTCTTTATTGATCTTGTTGATCGTCTTCACCGCGGCATTCAAAACCTGGGTCGAGTACATCGAGACCGGGGAATATGCCGAAGGGAAGGGGCGTAGATAGCCGAGAGCGATCACCTGAAGAAGTGACTCCTCATCGGTGATGTGGATATCCGTGATCGCCGCAAACGAAAGAAGCTCTGTTCCCTCGCCCGACGGCGTCGCTCCGCCTGTGATATCATCTCTCACGATGATCGGCACGCCGTCATCGTAGGTCCATTCGCCAAAACCGTTGTAATGGTAAATGCTGAGATTTGCCGGCGTGATTGTCTGATTTTCTCCCGGATAAACCGGGACAACGGTCTGCTCGGTCGTGTTGACTAATTTCGTTGTATCGACACAACCGCTGGAAAATACCAGCAGGATCGTGAACAGTACAATTACTACTGCCAAAATGCGTGACATAATGATAGCCTTTTGTCTGTTTTAGGTTAAGAGCCTATCTAAATTTAATCAAAAAAATGAGATGACTGAGTTCAGCATCCGCCTGAAATACGACACGAAATCTTTCTTCCTTGAACCCCCCCGGCAGATGCATCGGCGTCTTCTGCCAGTTCATCGCAAGCACCGTCGCCTCATCCACAGCCGTAAACCTATCCGACCCCATCTCCGAACACGGACTTTCTCTTGCATGAATTGGTTGGAGTAATGTCAATTTTTTGTAGCTATTTTTACTTTATGTCAATTATATTAATTAAATTCCTCTATAATCATCTTTATTGTCCCGTGTGGTGATGTAACATATGATACGTATGAAACTTAGCGCAAGAAACCAGATTAAAGGTAAAGTAGTCAAAGTAACTCACGGGATGGTCAACAGCGAAATCGTCATTGATATCGGCGGCGGTCAACAGATCATATCCGTTATAACCAAGACATCTGCCGAATCCCTGAAGCTTGCCGTGGGGAAATAAGTCTACGCAGTAATCAAATCAAGCGAAGTAATGGTAGCCATTGACTAATATCGAATGAAGCCAGCTCCTTATGCTGGCAATCGTTCACTTTTTTCCCTCGTATTCTCCGCGGCGTTTTTGTTCGTCAGGCTTATTCCCTAAACACGTGAACGGAAGTTGCCTTGAACGTAATCCACACGGACCGTCCCGCCGTAATCCCAAGACGCTGAATGCTTTGACGGGTGAGAACCGCCGTCAGAGTAAGACCACAATCGACTACAATCTTTGAATAAGCACCACTGTCGATGATCTGAGTAACAACGCCGGCAAATGAGTTTTGCGCCGATGAAGTAAATGGTTCCGAGTATATGATCATATCCTCCGGTCTGATTCCTGCGTGTACCTGCCCGGTCAGCTCGGTTATTGAGCGGATAATCTTCGAACCTACGTGGATTTCAACGATTCCTGAAGGCGTGATAACTGCGTTCCCGGTGAAAATATTATACATGCCTGTGAAGTTTGCAATAAAATTCGAGACAGGATGATGCATGATCATATCCGGCGTCCCCTCCTGAACGATTCTCCCCTCCCGCATCACAACCACACGCTCGGCGAGGGCATAAATATCTTCAAAATGATGCGTGATATGCAGGATCGTCATTCCGGTTTCTTTGTGGATCGTCTTGAGTTCATCTCTGAGTCGTTCACGCGTGATGGTATCCAGAGCGGAAAGAGGCTCATCCAAAAGAAGAACCGAGGGTCGCAGGAGAAGTGACCGTGAGATCGCGGTTCGCTGCTGTTCACCCCCCGAACGGGTCTTTGGATATCGCTCGAGAAGGTGGGAGATGCCAAACGTAGCAGCGATCTTTTGTACTGCAGAATCCCGTTCCGGCTTGGACACTCCCCGTTCCTTAAGACCGAATCCGATATTTTCTCCCACAGTCATATGAGGAAAGAGCATGTAATCCTGGTAGACCATTCCGATCCCGCGTGACTCCGGTGAGGTATGTGTGATATCTTTTCCGTTCAAAAGGATCCTGCCAGATTTTGGATAATGAATTCCGGCAATTGTTTCAAGAAGTATCGTTTTGCCCGCACCGGTTGGACCAAGAATGATACAGTAATCTCCTTCCTTCACGTTCAGATTCAGATCGGTAAAGGAAAATTCACCCAGCTGAATGGAAAGGCCATTTATTTCAAGCATAAACATCACCAACATCTTTGCCGAAGTACTCAAACAAAATGAGGGCAGTTCCGGAAATTATCAGGAGAATTATTGCAGCCGCAATTGCCATGTCTAAATCTCCGGTGGACATGTTCAGGAAGAGGGCTATCGGCAAGGTTTCCGTTTTCATGGCAATAGCGCCGGCAAGCATTAACACCGCTCCAAACTCACCCATGGCCTTTGACCAGGTGATAATGACCCCGCCGATCAGTCCGTTCTTTGCCATCGAAAGCGTGATTTTTTGAAATGCTCCAAACTCCGAACATCCAAGGGTTCGTGCCACATGTTCATACCGCGGGCTTATCATAGAAAATGTGGAGCGGGCGATTCTGACCATATATGGGGCGTTTACAAAGACCTGGGCTATAATGATTGCCATGGGATTATAGACAACATATATTCCCAGACCGGTGAAAAACTGACCAACCGGTGATGTGACCGGAGAAAGAAAAATCTGCAATGCTACACCCGCTACGAGCGGCGGGAGGGAGAGGGGGAGATTCAGGAGAACGTTAACCCACTGTTTCCCCAAAAAACTGAACCGTGTCATGGAATAGGCAATAGGGACCGCAATAATCAAACAAATGAGCGTTGATATCACTGCCGTTATTATGGATAACTGTATCGCGTACCATATCTCTTCCGAGAGAAAACTCGTGATCAGTGCTTCCGGGGACGAGAAAAGGATAAGACCCAAAAATACTGCAAGCAGGATGACAACGGCAATGAGTGAAATTCCGATGCATACTGCCTGAAAAAGAGTGGGTAAACGTCTCCGTGCCATAATTCAAAGAGACTGACTTTTCTTACGGATGTTATCCAGATGCTGACTGCTCAGCCACCCGCTGGACGCCTCGAAAATAGCGTCAAATACCGGGATGTAGGGCTTTATGTCAAGAACGGGTGTTCCGTCAAGCAGATCTGCACCTTCGATAACGAGGCGGTTATCTGCTATCGACAGGAGTTTTACGATCGAAAAGCCGATTTTGTTTGGTCGGCACATATGTCTGGTGGCGAAAATACCGTGCGCCGTTCCGCCGTCAACCATAGGTGTTTCGACAAGCATTTCTGAGGGAGCTTTGTGCAGGCGGGTAATAAGAATCAGATGGGAAAATGACTCGATTTGATCGAGACCATCTGCAAATTCGGGGAACAGTTCTATTGTTCCCTGCCCTTTGGAGAATCCGCTCTGTATAGGCGTCTGCCAGAGGTCCGTATAGGGGGAATGGATTACCCCTATCTGCTCAACGGTAAATTTTTCCGACATGCCTCAGGTGTATTTCTTATTCGGATATCCGGGGAATCCATACTTTTTAAATATCGCCTTTCCTTCATCGGATGCTACAAAGTCCGCGAATTTCTGAGCAAGTTCCGGCTGAGTGGTGAACATGGTCACGCCGATCGGCGTAACGAGGATGGAATTGTTGGTCACCGGGATTTCGATAGTGGTGAAGAGATCCTGATTCGCACTGTCGAGCGTCAGCACTGCTGCATCGGCATTTCCGGTAGAAAGGGCGGTTACGACTTCATTTATGGTAGCGCCGCGAAGAACGACATTCTTTTCAACAGCATCTAAAATACCTGCTTTATTATAGATGACAACACCGGCTTTTCCAATGGCCGTGGCATTTACATCTCCAAGAGCAACACGAAGACCGGGTTTTGCAAGGTCGTCGACGGTTGTAATATTATACGGATTTCCTTTGGCAACGGCAATTACCGGGACATGATAAGCTACCGACTGGTAATCCTTGCTTACAAGGTTCTTTGCAACAGCGTTCTGGTAATCGGGTTCTCCGCCTGGAATAAAGATATCTCCAAGCTTTGTGGTTGCCATCTGGGAAATAAGGACGCCGGAACCACCATAGGTAAGATCAACGGTCACATTATATTTTTCACCGAATACTTTTCCTATTTCGGCCATCGGACCTTTCAGCCCTGCACCGGAATACACAAGAAGAGTCTGACCATCATAATTCTGGTTATCTGCGACGCAGCCCGCAGAACAGATGACTGCCAGAAGAATGGCAAACACAGCCAAGACGGATAGAATAGTTGAGAATATCTATCAACTCTTTTTTTTTAACGAGAATCATTATTTATGAAGTATTGAATACATACCCCCCCCCCAAAAAAAAGAAAATCACGATAAATCCCAATTATTCCTTGACGTTTTTTTTAATTTACACCCTGTTTTGAATCGTTTTCACTTGATAGATATTATAACAAAATGCAGCCAGCATATTTTTCACTCGCACTCTTTGCAGCGTTGTTACCTTCACCAACCCTGCATGAAAGATATTTTTGATCACTGCATAGGGTCTCTCCCCCTTTGATCTCTTCCTACTTATCCGCATATTTCTCAGTTTATCTCGTATCCCAATGGGATGTCCCCTTGCCCCCCGTTTCATTGTGGCACTATATCCCTTGCATGTTGCTCCCTGATACCCTCGATCCCGATAGACCACTTCTCCTTTTTCTGACAGATCCACCTGACTGTCATGAACATTTGCCGTAGTGGTTTCAATACGTCGAATAAGATCATGCGTCGTATCCATGATGGTATGAAGTTTATAGCCATAGTGCATTTTGCCGTTCTTGGACATGATTTTTCCATCTTTATCCCGTCGTGTTTTTGCCTGCTCTCCTCGCGGCGTGTCTTTCTTACAATGACCGGGTTCAGCATACACAAACGTTGCATCCTGAATCATACCTTGTTCAATTTTGAGACCTTTCAGGTCAAGTTGTCGCTGAAACTCCTGCCAAACCAATGTGTCAACGCCTGATTCGGACATGCGCTCCCGAAATAACCAGATCGTTGAATTGTCGGGTATTTTGTCAGGACACCCAAGGAAATGCCAAAAGGAGAGACGATCGTAGATTTCACGTTCAACGGCGAGATCAGATAGATTATACCAGACTTCCAGAAGCTGAATCTTGAACATGAGTATTACATCGACATTGGGGTGACTGCCTTTGCCGGATTTATTTGCATACATGGATTCAAGAAGAGGACGAAAAACATCCCAATCAAGTGTTTTACCAACATCGGAGAGACGGGCGCCAAGTTTTTCATAACGCTCGTGATATGCCTGGTTGAGACCAAAGCTGCTGAAAGTCCCCATACATACTACTCAACGTACGAAAAGAAATTACTTTCTGTCGGGAAAAACAGGTTGTTAGAAATTCTCTCTTTTTCAAAAACGGCATCGGCCCCGTTCCCGGACTTTTCCCAACCGTTATTATCTCCAGACAACCATAACTACAGTAACGAACATGGACTGGGCAGAGAAGTACCGCCCGATGCATCTTGCCGATATTTTAGGCAATGGATCGGCGGTCAGACTGATTGTTGACTGGGCCAAAACCTGGACGCAGGACTCCCGCCCGCTACTATTTACGGGAAAACCGGGTATTGGAAAGACCTCCGCAGCCCTTGCTCTTGCCCGCGATATGGGGTGGGAAGTTCTTGAATTGAATGCCTCGGATGCCCGCACGAAAGCAATCATCGAGCGTGTCGCCGGGAACTCGTCAACAACGACCAGTCTGTTTGGCGCCAGCCGAAAACTCATCATCATCGACGAGGTGGATAACCTCGAAGGAAATGCGGACAGAGGAGGAGCCCGGGCAATCGCTGATATTCTCAAAGAAGCAAAACAGCCGATCGTTCTGATCGCAAACGACGCATACGGGGTCTCAGATTCGATTCGCCGGCTCTGTGATCCAGTTCCGTTCAGAGCGATCGGTGTCTCTACGCTCCAGAAACGAATGAAGGAGATCTGCCGCTTCGAAGACATCGCCTGCGGGGAAGATGCACTTTCAGCAATCGCAGAAAGTTCAGCAGGGGATATGCGTACTGCCGTAAACATGCTGTTCGGCTCCTCGACCGGGAAGACGAGCATCTCTGCCGGGGATATAAATACCGCACAGAAGGATGAACGTGCGACGATCTTTGACTTGGTCGGCGGCGTTTTTGCCGGAGCACCGGACCGGGAACTGCAGAAACTTTCGTTCGAATGCGACGAAAAACCTGACTCTGTTATGCAGTGGATCGAGGAATCGATCCCACTGATGCATGATCCCAAACGGCGGATCCGAGCATACGGCAGGATCTCGCGGGCCGATGTGTATTTGGGAAGAACGATGCGGCGCCAGTATTTCACCCTCTGGCGATATGCCACGTCAATGATGACGCTCGGCGTGGCTTCGGAAAACGCCGGCGCTGGCTTTCGGACGCGGATCATGCCCCCGTCCCGCTGGAAACGGATGAGTACCGCAAAAAAACAGAAGACGGTCAGACGAACTCTTGCAGCATCGCTTGCGGAAGGATACAGCATTCCAGAAAGTCAGATCCAGAGCGAGTATCTGGATCTGCTTTCCCGATTTGCCGAAAAGGATCCTGCAGCATTCTGCGAACGCCATAATCTCGACGTCGACCAGATGACGATCATCCTGCATGACAAAGTGGCCGCTGCCGCCGCGGTAAAGACGGTCCAGCAGGCCGCAAAAGAACGGGACATGAAGGTGAAAAAAATGGCGGCTTACAAGAAGGCAGAGATGCGAAAACTCGAAGAGCAGCTGGAAGCTCTGCGCATGCAGGAACCCACCGTCCCGGAAACGCCGCCGGCAGCAGAAGAACAACCGCTCGAAGAACCTCAGGAAGAAAAAAAGCTCGCCCCAAAGCAGGCGACGCTGGACTTTTTCTAACCTGCTTTTTTTCTTCGATTGGTCCGCTGACGTCGTGACACCTGAATTTGACAGTTGGCAATATATTTCACCCACACCTCTTTCCTTTTTTCTGATTAAGGGGTGCGGGAGGGGACAGGTGAACGAAACGAAAGCGACGCGAGCCTTGAGCAAACCGAAGGTTTGTGACCCGGCGCGGAGCCCGACGCGGGGGAGACATCCCACCCCTCATGGCCCATATATGTTTTCAGATAGTTCGAAAGAGATGGAATATTCAGGGATTACGTACGCGGTGTTGGTGTGGCTTCAATTCGGGAAGAAGTATTTTGGGTGTGGATACATGAATGCCTTAAACGAAATTGCATTACATCCCATAAGTACATCAGTTTTTTCGGTTGGGATCAGACCGCGTACGTCCTATTCTCAAAAGTAAGTGATTCACGAGGGCGTTTATCAGGGCTTATGAAAAATGCTCAGAGGTGTTCATTATGTGGTATTTCCACTAACTGCCAAATTCAGGCTGACCGAATTCCGATATTTATCATAGTATAGCGTATAATCAATATGAAATCGCACGAATACCACGTCACTTGGCAAATGCTGATTGAAAATGGTTTATTCAATTCATAGTAACTTCAATGAATTAAGTTAATCCGATTACTAACATTATATTTTAGATAATTTTTAACTATAAAATATCCAAATAAACTAATAATAATACCTTAGAGATAAAGTATTATTATGCGTGAAGTTGATAGTATCAGGTATGTCTTCTTCACGCACAAATATAGAGTCCCTCACCATCCTTCCCGGAACCACCCGGGATGGAACAAAGGAGGGATTTGATGAGATCGTTATCCGCCCGGGTGACACGTTCTCCATCGTCGGTCCGACCGGGTCGGGAAAAACCGCTTTCATCAACGATATCGAAGTGTTCGCCCAAGGAGACACCGTCACAAACCGCCGAATATTGATCAACGGCAGGGAACCGGACGAATCTCTGGTCCGCGACCCATCCAGAAAACCCATTGCCATGATCACGCAGAATACCAAATGTCTTGCCGATCTGATCGTGTCTGAGTTTCTGGAGATGCATATTCGTTCACGAAAACTGGAGGGAGAGGGTATTGTCGAGAAGACCATCCAAATCGCAAACGAATTTACCGGGGAAAAAATACGGCCAAATATGCGGATGAGCGCCCTTTCCGGCGGGCAAACCAGATCACTTTTCATTGCCGACGCACTCGTCATCTCCGATACGCCGATCATTTTGCTGGATGAAGTGGAAAACGCCGGCATCTTCAAGGACCGGGTCATCGAAGTTCTGCGTGAAGAAAAGAAGGCCATTATCTTCGTGACCCACGACCCCTACGTCGCCCTCCTTACCGGGACACGGATTGTAATGGAAAACGGCGCCGTAACGAAGATCCTGACCCCGGGAAGAGAGGAGGAGGAAACGCTTGCGGAGATCGCCCGGATGGATGCAAAGATCACGAATCTCAGAGAACGTATTCGTGCAGGCGAACTCCTGTGCGGGCTTGACGGAGTCGAGGCATGAATGTCAAACTGATCGCCATCGCCGGACCGCCGAGCGCGGGAAAGACCGCGGTTGTCAAACAGATCATTCGCAGTCTGCCCGACCAGAAAAAAGCCGCATACCTCAAGATCGATGTCGTGCAGGCCTGGGAAGACGAGGAACTCGCCGCCGAGTTCGGCATTCCAACGAAAAAAGTGTATTCCGGGGATATGTGCCCGGATCATATGGGGATCATGGTTATCCGCGACGCAATGGAGTGGGCAGAACAGATCGGCGCCGAGTATCTTCTGTACGAAAGCGCGGGTCTTTGTCTGCGCTGTACTCCCTACACCAAAAATTCTCTTGGCCTCTGCGTTATCCCGGCCGTATCGGGGACCCATGCCCCGCTGAAAATGGCCCCGATGATCGCCCTCGCGGACGTGGCCGTGGTAACAAAGATCGATCTTGTTTCCCAGGCGGAAAAAGAGGTCTTCCGCGAGCGAATCAAAGAGGTCGCGCCGGATATCGACATCATCGAAACCAACGCCGTCCAAGGGACCGGGATGCGGTATCTCAATAAAGTGATCGCGGATATGCCGCCCGCTTCATCAGACAGGGATATGCTCCGCGGGGTCCCGCCGCTTGGCGTCTGCACGATCTGTATCGGGAAAAAGGAGATAGGATGGCAGGAACATTTCGGCGTGATCCGGCAAATCGACGCTCCCGACAGTATCTACCGGGGTGACTGATGATCTGGACCCCGCCGGGAAAAGACTGCGGAGCCTGCGGAGCGGAAAGCTGCGATGCATTCATGATCCAGGCAGCTTCCGGTGTAAAAAAACTCACCGCCTGCCCTTTTTATCGTGAGGATGTGCCGGTATGCATCTGCAGAGAGCTTTCTACATCATACTCCGGCACGGATGTCTGCCATGCCCCGTATGACTTTGTACTTTCCGCACTGCCGAACGAACCCTCCGCACGAAAAATCCTTCTGCCGTTTCGACCCGATCTGGTGGAACGCGAGGGAATCAAAAAAGGCGACATCGTTCTTGGCAGACCTGCGGGAGCGGGGTGCCCGGTCCAGCATGTCATCCGCGTCCTCGAAGCGGATTATACCACCGGGCTGATCACCGGCCATGTGGTCGGTCCGGCATTTTCGAGGGGCAACACTGAGATCGTTGACCTGAAAATGTATCATATGATCGGATTCGAAGGAGTCGCCAGAGTCGTCGCCCGGCCCCCCGAGTTTGGAGTCCGGCATCCGTTCCTGCCTGGATTCTGTATGATGGACCGGACGCACACCGGCATCGTGAATATGATACTGCAGAAATCCTACGGCCTTCATGTGAGAGTGGAGGGGATCGTGATATTATGAAAACGCTTGCAGAAATCAACCGAAAAATCGCCGACAAAACCGCGGTCGTCATGACGGCAAAAAGCCTCAAGGAACGTATCCGAAAAGGAGAGCACATCACCTCGGACGACGTGGACGTGGTGACGTGCGGGACATTCGGCGTGATGTCCGGAACTTCCGCGGTTCTCGCATTCCAGGCCGGGACGCCTGGAACCTTCCGACATGTCGTCTCCATGACGCTGAACGGGGTCCCGGCGTTCATCGGTCCCTGTCCGAATGAAAGAAACGGACATGTAGACTGTATTATATACGGAACATCCCGTGCGGAGCAGAATCCCTCATACGGCGGCGGACACCTTTTTTCGGATCTTGCCGCAGGAAAGCCGGTCAGTGCTGAGATCATCACCGACACGGGAATGATCCACCGTCCAGTCAGCCTTGCCGAGATGTCCTCTGCCAGGCTGATCGTCACTCGCGGAGGATTCAAAAACTACATGGGGTTTGTGAACCGGGGCGATAAAGAGGTCTCCACGATCTTTTCCACGTTCCCGATGAAGCCAAATCAGGAGAGTGCGTCCGTTTCCGGGTGCGGGGAGATCAATCCGCTCGAAAATGACCCGGCATTACGCTATCACGTCCCTGGGGCCCCGGCGCTCGTGAACGGCAGTCCCGCCCTGATTCTCGGATGCGGGACGAGATCATCTCCGCAGAAACCAAATCTCTCTCTCGCTGCGGATCTGCAAGGCATGCATCCCGATATGATGGGCGGTTTTGTGACCGCGCTCGGCGCCGAATGCCTGACTTCAATTGGAACCGCGATCCCCGTATTGGATGAAAAAACGCTGGATGCTCTCCGCATTCTCGACGAGGATATCCCCCTCCCGGTCGCCGACATCCAAAACAGAACACCCTTTGCCGCCACAACCTACGCGGATGTCTGGCAGAACACCGACGGGAGAGTCCGCGCCGATGCTTCGCGCTGCGCAAACGACTGCACGGAATGCGCAAAAGATCTCTGCCCGGTTGCGGCGATAAGACCCGACCTCTCGATCGGCAAAGCATGCATGGGATGTCTGACCTGCGTAACCATCTGCAGACATCAGGTGTTTTCCGCAAACGCGGGAACACTGCATATTCCCGATGTGGATATTCGAATCGGTCTTCGCCAGTCCGACCGCGTCCGGGGAAACCGGGCGGCGGCCCTGGTTCGCGACCGGATTTCTTCCGGCGCATGGAGGTTTTAGATGGGCGATTACGTATTACGCTGTCTTGCCGGCGGGGAACGTCTCGAAGATCATTATACGCTTGCCTGCCCGCATCATCCGGGTTTTGTCCGTGCAGAGTATCAAGCCGCGCAGCTGACTGTCCGGGAGAATCTGCCGGGCGTATTCCGGTTCAGTGACTGGCTCCCGGTCCGCGGCTCGGTCCCGACACGATCAAGGCCCGTGACCTTTCAAAACCGGGAGCTCTGCCGCGAACTCGGACTGCCGAACCTCTGGATCACGTTTACCGGCTATTATCCGGAACGCGGCTGTTATGTGCCGACCGGTTCGTTCAAGGAGCTGGAAGCTCTGCCGACGATCGTCCGACTGAATGAGGCGGGAGGAGGAACGCTGGTCGTGGCATCCGCCGGAAACACGGGCCGGGCATTTGCCCAGATGTCAGCGGAGTTCGGGACACGGGTCGTTTTAGTCGTACCGGAAAGTTCGGCAGACAAACTCTGGACTGCAGGATACTTCGATCACAGCAGCATTCGGCTCGTCACGGTCCACGGCGATTACACCGATGCGATCAAAACGGCAGATATAATCTGCGAAGCCCCGGGATTTTTCCCGGAAGGCGGCGGCAAAAACATCGCCCGCCGGGACGGAATGGGCTGCGTGATGCTCGATGCCGCCGTCACGATTGGGAAACTTCCCGAGTATTACTTCCAGGCGGTCGGGTCAGGCACCGGAGGGATCGCCGCATGGGAAGCTGCGGCACGTCTGATCGGAGACGGATGTTTCGGCAGTGTGTTCCCGGAACTTCATCTTTCACAGAACCTTCCGTTCGTTCCGATGGTCCGTGCATGGAATGCCGGCAGGGATCATATCATAGATGAGGATATGCCGGATGCGCAGGCTTCTATCGCCGCAGTATCCGCCCCCGTCCTGACCAACCGGACACCCCCCTACGGGATCCGCGGCGGGGTGTATGATGCGATGAAATCCTGCGGGGGGTGGATGTATGCCGTAGAAAACAGCGATGCGGCACGTGCCGCCTCCATCTTCGCCGAAGCGGAAAACGGAATCGATATCGATCCTGCCGCCGCCGTTGCCTTTGCGTCCCTCATCTCCGCAGTGGAAGAAGGCGCCATTCGGAAAAACGCGGACATTTTGCTGAATATCACCGGAGGCGGCTACCAGCGGGTGAAAAAGGACTGCGAAACCGCACAAATAGGCGTTTACGAAACAGTCGATCCCGGCGAGGTGCCGGCATTATGAACGAAGAAACGGTCATCAGAATCATGCACGAAGAGGGAATCGACATGGTCGCTTCCCTGCCGTGCGATAAAAACAAGCGGTTTACTGCGCTTTTAGAAACGGAGTTCCCGGTCATCGACCTTGCCCGCGAAGAGGACGGGGTCGGGATCGGGGCTGGAGTGGTTCTCGCCGGCAAACGTCCGCTCGTCTCGATCCAGAGCTCGGGTCTTGGGAATATGCTTAACGCCCTTCTGTCGCTTTCCTGCGTGTATCACTTCCCTCTGCCGATACTGGCAAGCTGGCGGGGTGTGTGCGACGAGAAGATCTCTGCCCAGATCCCGTTCAATGCCCCCCTGCCGAAACTTCTGGATGTGTACAACATCCCTTACCGGATCTGCAGATCGGCGGACGATCTGGGAGAGGTCCGAGAGGTCATACAGGGGGCGTTTGCAGAGCAGACGCCCTATGTCGCCCTGATCCTTCCCTCCTGCTGGGACACGCAGCAGGATGCGCCCATTACGTATCCGAAACGTTCGCTTCCGGACCGGACGTTTTTACTTCCCGGATACACTGAACCAAAACTCACACGACTCGAGGCGATCGAAAAAATCGTTTCCACGGTTCCCAAAAACGCGGTCATCATCTCCAACATCGGGGTCCCATCCAAGGAACTCTATGCGGCAGAGGATCGGCCTGGTAACTTCTACATGCTCGGAAGCTACATGCAGGCATCCGCGATCGGGCTCGGGTGTGCGTTCTCTTCACCGAAAACGCCCATCTATGTAATAGACGGAGATGGAAGTCTGCTCGGCTCGGCAGTTCTTCCGGTGATCGCGGCACAGAAATGTAAAAATCTGCATATTATGGCGCTGGACAACGGCACATTCGGCAGCACGGGAAACCAGATCAGTCCTGCGTATGAAACCGCCGATATCGGCATGCTCGCACGTGCAGCCGGAATCGGCTCGGTCGAACGCGCCGCGACCCCAAGCGAAATATCAAGCGCCGTATCCCGCGGCGTTTCGTTCGTTCATCTGCTCATCCGCCCGGGAAATTCAGGCTCGCCGAATATTCCCCTCTCGCCTGAAGAGATCCGCAGCAGAACGGAACTGTTCATCCGGGAAACCGGATAAACACTCACGCTTTTTATATTCGGGTTTTTTCCCTGTATCTTACCTCTCGTGTGCTGTTTGTTTTGCCGTTTCAGGGAGCGTTTTGATCCAGGAAACCCATTTACCAAAATGCGGGCACTCAGCACACATCGTCTCAAGACCAATCTCCCGTGCGACCGTGAGGCAGTCGGTCGGTTTCTGATATCCGGGATTGACCCGCAGGATCCGTTTGGAGGGCGCGGTCATCTCCCCGCCGTTGATCTCTTCGGGATGAAAATCCCTGCGGACCGCGGCGAGTTTTTTTACCTGTTTTTTACTCATCCCGCAGACAGAAAAAGCCGACGGATCGGAAAACAGCAGGGTCTCGAACTCATGCAGCTGGATGTTCGCATGAAAATTCTCCCGATCGATATCCTCGAAAAAAACCGCTTCCAGCTCGGTCACCCGCTCGATGGGTGGCGCCAGATCATAGGACACCGTGTATCCAGGGATCGCCGGAAAATTGTAGAAATCATACATCGTCGTGACATAAGAGCCCGGCCGTCTGCAAAGGTTCAGGACATCTTTTCTGATCTTTTCATACGACGAACACCCTCCGCGGCGCACAACCCCCGACTTGCTTTTCGATGTCATCACGATCACGGGAATAAGCGTGACGCCCAGATGCGCCAGCTCCTTTGCCATCAGGCGTTTGATAAAAACCTCTTAGGTATACCCTTCGCAGGAGATGAACAGGGTGACCATGCCTACTGCGGTCTCCCGCCAAAGATGTTCTTTTCCCAGAGCTCCCCAAGCGAATAATCCTGTGCGATACAGTTCAGGAGATCTTCTTCATCCTCGAGCCTGCGAAATGAAGAGGCGTCATTTTGCCAGTCGACAACGATGATATCCTTTGGTTCGAACTCGCTGAGGAGCAGAGCCGACTGTGTCGAGACGATGATCTGTTTGACGATCCCGGCCGATCTAATCAGGGCTGCAAGCAGCGAGAGGGCATACGGGTGGAGACCTAACTCAGGCTCCTCGAGAAGCACGGTTTCGGGTATGTTTTCAACCGGCTGAAGAAGTAGGGTTGCAAGGCAGATGAAACGGAGCGTCCCGTCGGAAAAGTCGGCGGCTTTAAACGGCGTGCTCCCATGGGTCGAACACCATTCCAGTTCGATCATCTCGGGATTGTCTGGTTTTGGCCGCAGGATGAAGTCATCAAAGAAGGGGGCCGCAAGCTGGATCACTTTTCGTATCCTCTGATAATTGTTTGGAGCGGTCAGTTTTATCAGATAGAGATATGCGGCAAGATTGCCCGCATCGGGTCTGAGACAAATGTTATCATTTATCGCATGCATCTGTTTGGCTTTTGCAGTGTCTCCGGTGTCGTGGAAATGATAGACGATCCACTGATGCACATGTTTCAGCACGTATTTGTCGATGAATGTCCCGGTACCGGCATCATACAGCGACTCCAGATGCCCTGATCCCAGTGACCGGTTCTCTTTTAAGAGGTTCCAGGAAAACCATTCATCCTCGAACATCAGCCTGTTGTCTTTGGTGGGTTTGAGATCGAAACCGTATCCGTTGTTCCCGAAGTATATGCCGACACTGATCTTCTCGGTCTCCTGTCTGCCGAACCAGAGGAGCGAATCCGGACCGCCGTTGTAGGTGACATATTTCTGCAGACGCTTGGCAAATATCTGCTCCATCATACAGAATACCGAGAGAAAATTCGATTTTCCCGCTCCGTTTGCTCCGATCAGGATGTTGATGTCGCGAAGCTTGAGATCGCAGGACCGAATCGACCGAAACCCGCTGATCGTTATCCGGTCGATCTGGGAACTGGGTTGTTTCTGCCTCATATGTTTAGCTTTTGTGCACATGGGTGATAAGAGTATCTTCAAATAGAGACATCCGCGCCGAGATGACCGGTGAAATATAACAGTGCTCGAAAAGCACCGCACACTCGCAAATCAAAGATTTGATCGCAAGGCAAAGCCTTGCTCGGCTGATGTCGTCCGCTTTCAGCGTCCGACCCGCCCGCCAAAAAAGAGGCTGAGGTTTCTCAGCAGTTAGGCGGCAGCGGATTTCGCCATGAATGCTTCGATAATCGCAACGATACCGAAAGCAAAGAAGAAAATACCCACGAAGTCGACGATCGTAAATGCCGAGATGAACGGAGTGATCAGGAACAGGATACCGAGAATAATTCCAAGGATACCGGAAACGGCGAGAAGGCCGCGGTTGACCTGAGCTGATGTTCCCATCAAAGCAAGGGCAAGGTCGGTAACTCCGCCGATCAAGGCGGCGGCTGCGAGAACATACATCGCATAGACGAGCATGGTCTCCGGGTAAATCACGGTCAGGATACCGAAAAGAATCACAAGGATACCCAGAACAATGACCCACCAGGTACGTTTCACCTCTCCGAAGAAGGTTGTTCCTGTGGTGAGAAGAGTGATACCCACAAAGATAAGCAGGATTGCCATCAGCGTCTCAATGAAGAACAGTGACGCGAGGGTAAAAACCATCATCAGGATACCGAGAATGATCATCAATATGCCTTTTGCTAAAAGCGACCCGAAGGTACTTCCGCACATAGGACAGGTATTTTCAGTCATATTATGAAAATACACCCGCAAACGTATTAAATCATCGCATAACGGGTTGACATGTATAAATAGTTCAAATACAAAATAGTTAACTTACATCGCCTATGCCTCCCGTTGAGATGCACGCAAATGAAGTCCGGCATTACGCATCGCCGATTCTCGTAAAAAATCGGCAGTTTTTTGCCACCCTTACAAGTGAGCGGCTCATCATCGAAGGAGGCCCTTCCCCAAGGGAGTTTAAGGTAAGCAGCATCCTCTCGGCACATCCCTGCAAACTGGAAACCGGAGAACCCGGTCTCAAACTTATCGTCTCGACACCCGACGGACAAAAAGAAATGATCTGGGGATTTCCGGTAGATCAGAAATTCAAGGCCGGAGAGCAGGAAGCATGGGTGGATCAGATTGCACGGACCGGCGGCGAAAAACCGTTTGCCGAGGGAAAAAGCGAGGGCGCAGTGCCGCAGAGTGCCGCAGTCCCCCGGCGGCAGACTCAGGAGAGGAAAACCGTCGTCCCCGAACCGGAGATCCCGGCACTCAGTATCCGGCCGGATTTTGTTTTCGGCGAATCCGTTGCGATCGAAACGGCGGGTGTCCGGGTAAAGCGGACATTTTATACCATATATCTGACGAATATCCGGCTGATCCTGAAGAATACGGCCGGCAAGATCGGGCGTGAATTTGCAATTGCGGAGCTGATGAATGCGGCATCGTTCGAGACCGAGGCCGGAGAACCGACGATCGCACTTTCCGTCGGATCACAGACCGGCGCGAAACAGATGTTGATGTCGTTTCCAACAGAGTCTGCACGGGCCGCCTGGATGCAGGAGCTGAAAGCGAAGCTGCCGGTCAGACAGACGCTGATATCGGCCGCTCCCGAACCGACGGTCGTGACCTGTACCGGGTTATTTTCACCGGATGCGGGAGAGCGGGTTGCTCTGTCGACAGGAGGGGTCCGGATCAAGCGGAATTATGTCACGCTTCATCTGACGAACACGCGGCTGGTGATCGAGGGGAAATCCTCGATTCTCGGCGAGTTCGCCCTGAATACCCTTACACGGGCGATCCGTCTTGCTGGCGAGGTGGGCGAGCCGGGTATTGCCCTGCAGATTGTCGGAAGAGAGGGAGAGAATGAGATGCATCTGCTGTTTTCCGGCATGCCGGACCGCGAACAGTGGATCCAGAAACTTTCCGAGATTATCCTCGAGGAGGATCATTCGGTGTATGCGCCTGAGTCGGCGCAGTATACCGTGACGACGGTAAGTCCGCCGTCCCAGAGAAATTCCCAGGATATGTACTGTCCGGCGTGCGGAGCGCGAAACCATGTGGATTACGAGGTGTGCGCTTTGTGCGGGTCTCTTCTTCATCCGGGTTCCGTTTCCGCGGAGTCGTCACGGACTCCTGCACGCAGGGAGAAACTGACGAAGGCTGAGAGATCAGGGGGACGGGAAAAACCGGAGAGACGGGAGCGGCGGGAGAAGCCTGAAAAAATGCCGTATAACGGCGGCGTGATCGGGTTTCTGACCAGGCCGTCGGATGCGTATTCCTATTATATGCGGGAAAGACCGCGGGATGCTCTCGGGATGTTTTTGTTGTCAGGAGCATTGTGGGCGGTTCTTACGGTTTTGATGATCACGTATGTGGTTCCGGTCGTTTTGCGGATCTCCGTTACGGAATACCCAATCTTTTCTGCTCTGCAGACCGATCTGATGCTGCTGGTCCTTTTCATCCTGGTGCTGTATGTTATCTGGCTGATCGCGGTGATGATTCAGGCACTGGTTACCGGTATCACGGCACGGGTTTGTGAGCCGGAGGTGCGGTTTTCGGAGATTACGGCGATTGTTATGCGGAGTACGCTTTCCTATGCGGTAATTGGCTGGATCCCGATTCTGGGTCAGTTTGCGGCAAGTATCTGGTCTGCCGCGGTGACGTGGAAAGGTCTTGCTGCAGGTCAGAATATGCGGGCCGGTCAGGCAGCCGTCTCGGCATTTCTTGGTATGATCATCGTGTATGTGCTGATGTTTGCGGTCGGATCGATTTAATGGAGGTAAAAATGATACTGAAACGATTGATACTGGTGCTTCTCGCGTTATTCCTGGTGATGGGATGCGTGGGGGCAGTGAGTGCGGAGACACCAACGGAAACGGCCACAACAACGCCAATACTCATCGCATCACCTCACTTTACATCACCGGGCTGACCACTCCTGTGTATGGCGCAACACCGGATACTACTTTCACCGTTTATGGAGGGGGAACGCCGGTCAGTGTATCATGGAATGCTGGGACATCCACCTTCGGTGAAAACACGCATTACACCGCAACGATCATCATCCAAAACGCATCTGGATATGTATTCAATTCGGTCAAACCTACGGTCACGCTGAACGGAGATGCTATTTCTTCATCATATGTTACGCTGAATACCGCAACGCAGCTGCTTACCGTAACCTATACATTTCCGGCAACCGAATCAAAGATTCTCCCAACCATCACGCTCTCAGCAAATGTTACCTCCGGAACATTGCCGCTGCCGGTCAAATTTACCTACACGGTAACTAATGCAACCTCGACCTCATGGGTCTACGGTGATGGATATTCTCTCTTCCCTCATACAGCGGAACACTCAATCACACCTACACGACCGTCGGAAACTACACGGCAAATCTTACGGCCACGAATGCCAACGGGACGGTGTACAAAATGGTCGTGATCACGGTGAATAAAATCGGGCTCGATGCATCTTTTACGGCGTCATCCGATTCTGGAACCGCGCCTCTGACCGTTTTGTTCGTTGATACGTCTGCCGTTTCTCCCACACAATGGATATGGGACTTCGGCGGGCTTGGCTCATCGGCAACGAAGAATCCTTCATACACCTTTACCACGGCAGGAACCTATATCGTTAAACTGACGGTCATCGATAGTACGGGAGCAACGGATTCGTATTCCCGGGCAATTTATGTGAACGCTCCGGCAGCTACATCCACCCCCACCCCAACGCAGACGACCGCTCTGACTGCCAAGGTTACCACATTGTCGTTAGGCGAGCTCAGCATCCCAGGGCCTCTTGATGTCATCAAAGAGTTCATGCACCTATTCTACAGTATATTCGACCCGGTCAATTATGTGATGACCGCAAACGAGAGCTGACGGCGGATCGACGGCGGCCTCAGCGGAGCAAATCTTTGATTTGCGACTGGGCGGGGACCTTTAGGTCCCTTAACCGAGCAAGGCTTTGATTTGCGAGTTTTCTGGCAGGGCAGAGGTGAAAACATCTCTCCCTGCGGTTTTTCTATTTTTTTCAATACGTATTCCCTGCAGAAATCAGAACGCATAAGTGCCTCCGCAAATAGGATTCCCCACCGCGGGCCGCTCCGCGCCGGAGTCGCGGCCCCGCACCCCGGATAAAAAAAGAAAGCAGCCATATGACTCTTCTCCAAAAAAAAGAATTACACATAATAAAAACCCGCACGCGGGTTTTTCCTCAGCATTTTTCCAGAGAGAGTGCGATTCCTGCGCAGGCGATAAGCCGGAGCAGAGCGCCCGAACGCAAGAAAAATGCGATTCAAGCGAGGGCTGGAAGCCCGAAGCGGAGAGCAAATCTCTGATTTGCGAACGCGAAGATTCGCGGAGGCGTGCAAGCCAAAGGTTTGCGTGCCGCCTCAAACGGGCTTTGCCCATTTGGGCTTATTCGCGGTGGGCTTTCTCATGTTTCCAAACTCATCCTTACCCCTTCCGAATTGTGGCCACAGCAAATAGGATACCCCCACCGCGGGCCGACTCGCAAGTCCGACGACTTGCTTGGCTGAGGCCGCCCCTTCGGGGTAGCCCGCCTCAGTTGAGTTCGTCCGCTTTCAGCGTCCAAATCCAGTCGCAAACCTTCGGTTTGCTCCGCTAAGGCCGCCGGCTGTGCCGTCGACCCGCCGACGAAATTTTGATCATTTTTCGCAAATCAAAGATTTGCTCAGCTGAGGGACCTAAAGGTCCCCGCATCCACTCGCAAATAGGTGTTTCGATTCCATTTTGACCTCTCGGGGACCATTTTTGATGGATTTTGGATGGTGATTTTCGATGGATGAAACGTGAAATCGGCAGAATTCGGCGTATTTTGATTTTCATTCGCTCATCACATATAAATTGATAGGGAGGCGCCTGAAAAAAACGATACCCCGGGAAAGACTCACTACCTACCGCGTTACTAATTTATATGGGAGTAATTTTTATTTTGATTTTTCTCTCTCTCTCTTATGTAATGTACATAAAATAAGAGATTTTCTATCAACTCTTTTTTTCCTACAGAAAGTACTTTCTTTTCGTACGTTGAGTAGTATGTATGGGGACTTTCAGCATCTTTGGTCTCAACCAGGCATATCACGAGCGTTATTAAAAACTTGGCGACCGTCTCTCCGATGTTGGTAAAACACTTGATTGGGATGTTTTTCGTCCTCTTCTTGAATCCATGTATGCAAATAAATCCGGCAAAGGCGGTCACCCCAATGTCGATGTAATACTCATGTTCAAGATTCAGCTTCTGGAAGTCTGGTATAATCTATCTGATCTCGCCGTTGAACGTGAAATCTACGATCGTCTCTCCTTTTGGCATTTCCTTGGGTGTCCTGACAAAATACCCGACAATTCAACGATCTGGTTATTTCGGGAGCGCATGTCCGAATCAGGCGTTGACACATTGGTTTGGCAGGAGTTTCAGCGACAACTTGACCTGAAAGGTCTCAAAATTGAACAAGGTATGATTCAGGATGCAACGTTTGTGTATGCTGAACCCGGTCATTGTAAGAAAGACACGCCGCGAGGAGAGCAGGCAAAAACACGACGGGATAAAGATGGAAAAATCATGTCCAAGAACGGCAAAATGCACTATGGCTATAAACTTCATACCATCATGGATACGACGCATGATCTTATTCGACGCATTGAAACCACAACGGCAAATGTTCATGACAGTCAGGTGGATCTGTCAGAAAAAGGAGAAGTGGTCTATCGGGATCGGGGATATCAGGGAGCAAAATGCAAGGGATATAGTGCCACAATGAAACGAGGGGCGAGAGGACATCCCATTGGGATACGAGATAAACTGAGAAATATGCGAATAAGTAGAAAGAGATCAAAGGGGGATAGACCCTATGCTGTGATCAAAAATATCTTTCATGCAGGGTTGGTGAAGGTAACAACGCTGCAAAGAGTGCGAGTGAAAAATATGCTGGCTGCATTTTGTTATAATATCTATCAAGTGAAAACGATTCAAAACAGGGTGTAAATTAAAAAAAACGTCAATGAATAATTGGGATTTATCGTGATTTTCTTTTTTTTGGGGGGGGGGGATGAGAGGGTGTGGGGATGTATTCAATCCTTCATAAATAATGATTCTCGTTAAAAAAAAAGAGTTGATAGAAATTCTCAGGTTATTAGAAATTCTCAATAAGTATTTTCAAAATAAGTGAGGTGTGATCAAAGCAAGACTCAGCTTGCACAGTTCGGAAAGACCGGGTGGTCGAGCTGCCGCAGACGGGAGTTTTTCTGCATCGTCATCGCCATGCTGCAGAGTTTATCGTAATCCATATTGGCCTGATCGTACTTCGAGTACTCGATGATCAGACGGAACGGATTCACGTCGAACTCTTCTGCGCAGGTGTTGATCTGATTCAGATAACTGGTATGGAACCCGGCATATCCGCAGACGTAATCAAGCGGATCGGTGAGGTCTTTATTCGTGATCGGCCGGAGAAGATCGTATCCTGCCGAAAATAATTCTACGAGATCCACATCGGTCTGGTATCCGTTTTTCTCAAGGATCGCAAGAAACATTTCCGTGCAGGCGTTACCGGAACTTCGTCCAAGCCCCTGCAGCGAGCAGTCGATGAAATCGAATCCGAGCTTTGCACAGTACACGCTGTTTGCAACGGCGAGTCCGAGATTATTGTGCCCGTGAAATCCGAGCTGGATGCTGGAATATTCGCGTATGGTATCATAATATTCCTGTATTTCTCCCTGGAACATGCCTCCTGCCGAGTCGACGATGTACACGCAGTCTGCCCCGTATTTTTCTGAAAGCATAACGTTTTGTGCAAACTCGTCTGGTGTGAGAACATACGACTTCATGTAGTTCGTCATCACCGTTAAGCCGAGATCTTTTGCTTCGCGGATGTACGGTTCGGTCAGCGGAATCTGATCCGCATTGATGCCGACCCTGATAAACGAGGCCCCGCAGTCGGCGGCGAGCTGCAGATCCTCCAGTCGTGCGATGCCCGGAATGCAGAACATCCCGAATTTGGATTTCGTCAGCACCTCTCCGGCCGCACGCATGTATTCCTCATCGGTCTGGGCGGCGATGCCGTTTTTGGGAGAACTGGCGTTCAGTCCCATTCCGTGTCCGATTTCGATCAATCCTATGCCCATCTCTTCCAGCTTGGAAGAGATGTTTCTCACATCTGAACAGGAGAAGTTGAAATCAACTGCATATCCCCCGTCCCTAATGGTTGTATCTAGTATTTCCATGAATCCCTTTCCCGTTACGCAGGATCAGTGCGGTACTTAAAATGATTACAGAACAAAGCTGAAAACCACTCTCGGCCGCATCTTTATCGATCATTTGGTAACTTTTTTTGGAGATAAAATCCAGTCGGGATCTTGTTGCTCAGAATCCAGCATCATATCCGGCTCCGATTTTCATAACCTCAGATATGTTTCAACTGGTTATTACAAAATCGGCACAAGCACATATATAATTTGTGTTACTTTGAAAGGTAACAATAGATGAATTATTCATCCTGAAAAATCCATAATAATTCGTGAAGAGGGAAGCATGCAGGAGTTCGTTGAAAAACTGAAATCGATCGGAATGACCGAAAACGAGGCAAAAGTCTACGCAGTTCTTTTCGAACTGAAGGTAGCGACCGCCCGGGAAATGCACGATATCAGCAAGGTCCCGCGAAACAAAGTCTACGAAGCACTCGCAAATCTCGAGGAGAAGGGATTTGTCGGTACGGCAGAAGAAGCAGGCCCGTCGCGATTTTTTATCCACGACATCACCAAGACGTTCAACCGGTTAAAACAGGAGAATCTCGAACGGCTCAACGACGTCGAACAGTATCTCCATTCAAGGATAACCTTCCAGCACAACCGCCCGCTGCTCTCGCATACGCTCCAGAATACCTGGGCTATCGACAGTCATCTTCGGATGATGTTCAACAGAAGCAAAAAAGAGATCGTGATGATCTGTCACGACACGGCATATGTGAAAAAACATATCTTGAACCTGAAAAATCTCTCGAAAAAGATCGACATCTATCTAATCGTCCCGGACAACACTGATCCAGATATGTTTCCCATACGCTGCTACAAACTTCAGCCCGAGATGAAGGAGTTCATGGATGCGCGAAATTCCGACGGGTTCGGGACCGAGCCTGAGTTCCAGCTGACCATCCATGCCGACCGGCAGGATACGCTGATCATCGGAAAACTGGACGGAAGAGAGATCGGGATCTTTTCTGCGGGCAATCCATCGGTTTCGATTTTGGTAAAATACCTGCTCAAAAACATCACACCCCTCACCAAAGAAACCGCTCCGGAACAACCGGATCAGACCGCCTGATAGGATAAGTTATGTGTGATAACATGTGACATGCTAACCACTCTCACCATTTATATATTTACAGAATCAATAAATCCGGTGTAAAATATCTGTGAGCCGGGACGAATGGGGGATCTGTCCTGCATCGCAGACCCCGGTCCCGGCAACCCGATGGAGACACTATATATGATTGACACCGGATCCGTTGCCTGGGTGCTTGCTTCAACCGCCCTTGTACTTTTAATGACGCCAGCCCTAGGTCTTTTCTACGGTGGCATGGTTCGCAAAAAGAACTTCATTTCCGTTCTGATGCTCGTATTCGCATCACTTATGATCGTGATTCTCCAGTGGTTCCTGCTCGGCTATTCGCTTGTGTTTGGAACCGACATGCTGGTGATCGGCGGTCTCAACCATCTCGGTTTGAACGGCGTGGAGTTTGGAACAACTCTCGGCCTGCAGATCCCTGATCTGCTGTTTGCCGCATTCCAGATGACGTTTGCCGGCCTCACGCTCGCAATCATCGTCTCGGGCGTTGCCGAACGCGTGAAGTTTGGAGCATTCCTGCTTTTCGGCGTTCTCTGGACGACGTTTGTGTATGACCCGATAGCCCACTGGTTGTGGGGAGGGGGCTGGCTCCAACAGCTCGGCGCCCTGGATTTCGCAGGAGGGACGGTCGTGCATATCAGTGCAGGATTCGGCGCCCTCGGTCTCACGATTTATATCGGGAAACGGTCAGGGTTCGGATCATACAACTTCCACCCCCAGAATATTCCGCTTACCTTTTTCGCCGGCGGAGTTCTTCTTTTCGGCTGGATGGGATTCAACGGAGGCAGCGCTCTTGCCGCCAACGAACTCGCCATTCACGCAATCGTGGTCACGCTGATTTCCGCAGCTGCCGGAACGATCTCCTGGACGATCGCAAACTGGCGGCACGGAAAACCCAGCTCGCTTGGTTTCATCTCGGGAACGATCGCCGGTCTCGGTGCAATCACCCCGGCCGCCGGGTTCGTCAACATGTGGGCAGCCCTTTTAATTGGAACGGTCGCCGGAATCCTTTGTTACTATGCCCTTATCTGGAGAGTCAAGAAAGGATTCGATGAGAGTCTCGATGCCTGGTCGATCCATGGCGTTGGCGGATTCTGGGGAACGATCGCCTGCGGTATTTTTGCCACCGCCGCAGTCGGCGGAGTTTCCGGCCTCATTGAAGGAAATGCCTATCTGCTCGGCATCCAGATCCTCGATGCCTGCCTGACTGCGGTGTTTGCCTTCGGTGTAACGTATCTGCTTGCCTGGATCGTGGACAAGACGGTCGGTCTCCGGGTCTCCGAAGACGAGGAGTATATCGGTCTTGACATCACGCTGCATGGCGAGATGGCCAGATAATTCTTCACAAAATCTTTTTTCAGCAGGGCTTTTCCCGGCAATTATCCATACTCCTATTAGGTATCACGCCAAAATACTGGATTATTAATTCACTGTGTGAAGACATTCCGAAAACTTCCATTTGTGAAAGACAGGCAAAGGAACGACCATGACCCGGCACGATCAATCAGCCGAAGAGAGCGGCATAATTAAAAAACAGCCAGCACTCCTCTGGAAAGACGGAGAAAACACACAAATCAGCGACATCGTTGCATGCGAAGATGAAATCGTCCTGCATCTGAATGGACAGGAATTTCTGCACATCGTTGCAAGCTCGGATATGCTCGAAGAGTTCGGGGCCGGGTTTTTTCTTGCCGCCGGGATCGCGAAAAAGATACGGTCCGTCAGGGTCGAGGGGAGAAACGTATTCGTCGAGGCAGAGGTGTATTCCGACATGGGCGCCCGCGATGGATTCACTCCTGCAGAAAAAAAAGGTCGCATCGTCTCATCACTGGTCATACAGCCGAAAGACGTTTTCATTGTTCGGGAGGCGATGAACGTGGATGTCTGGCGGCAGACCGGCGGTCTCCACTGCGCCGCATTATGGCATGATCATAAAATCATCGCCGTGTCAAGCGATATCGGAAGACACAACGTGGTCGACAAACTGATTGGATTCATGACTCTACGGGAAATACCGCCCGGAGAATGCGTTCTGGGATGCACGGGCAGGCAGCCGAAAGGGATGGTAATGAAGGCAGTGAACGCCGGGATTCCGATCATCGTCGGCAGGACAGTGGTGACCTATCCAGGAGCGATGCTCGCAAAAGAGGAGGGCGTGACCCTAATCGGCTTTGCGCGGGAAAACCGGTTCACCGTCTACTCGCACCCAAACCGGATCAGCGGATTTCCCGCGACCGAGCCAAATGATGAGACCTGTCGGTGTAATGAGATGCAGCTTCCCAGCTGGAGATACGACAATGGAACGGTGGTCGGATCCGTTGATCCGGTGGTTGCCGAGGATACGATTACTTTGTATCTGAACGAAGAAAAATATCTGGACAATGTCGCAACGCCTGAGTCGCTCGATGAACTCGGCGCCGGCTTTTTTCTTGCCGCCGGGATTGCGAAAAAGATCCGGTCGGTCGAAGTCAGGGGAACGGATATTTTCGTGGAGGCGGAAAAGACAGCAGACATCAGCGGGCAGATGGAATCGGCCGGAGGTTTTTGTCCGCGGGAATCATCCGGCTTTGCGGCCGGCGATGTGCAAATTACCCCAACGGAGATATTTGCAGTACGTGACCGGCTGAACACCGAACAGTGGGACAAGACCGGGGCGCTGCACTGCGCAGTCCTTTATCATAAGGGAGACGTAGTTTTCTCCGCAAACGACATCGGCAGGCATAATGCCGTCGACAAAGTCATCGGCTATATGACCCGGAATCATCTGCCTGCATGCGAGTGCGTCCTCGGATGTACCGGAAGGATGCCGCAGGGAATGGTTTCCAAAGCGGCAAATGCCGGGATCCCGGTCATCATCTCCCGTGCAGCAGCGACAAGCGCCGGAGCAGCACAGGCCGAACAATACGGGATCACGCTGATCTGTTTTGTCAGGCCGCCCCGGTTCACCGTCTACTCGCATCCGGAACGGATCGCCGGGCTTGGATACGAAAAAGGTGTATAAACTCTGTTGTTTCGACTTCGGCCCCTCTCTTTTTTACCGGATTCGCGGCCGGACCGCACACAATCAGATGCTATTTATTCCCTCACGGAAAACAAATACATCATGACTCTTACGCCAAAAGATGCACTTCTGCAGTATCATCTCGCCGAGCGGCTCAAACTCGACATAATGATGATCGCTCACCAGTTCGTGACCATACCTTCCCTGAAAAAAGAGGAGAAGGCCGGGGCAAAAACCATTCTGATCGCCATGACCGATGTTCTCGCAAGCGACTGTGAAGCCGCCGCAAAACTGACCGAGGCCGATGAGTTCAATCAGGCAGCTGCCGTTTTGCTTGCCGTCATCGGCCTTGCCGAGTCGAATCAGTTCGGTCTTGCATCCGATAAATCAGGCGAAGCAATGACCCCGATAACAACCGTTGCCGCAGGCGCCTTTGCGGTATTACATGAACATGGACTTATCTGAATTCCAGACCTTCCTTGCGACCCGGTACTCGGTCCGCGAGTACGAACCCGACTGTCTTACAGAGGAGGAGATGGAGTATCTTCTTCAGGCCGCGTCATCCGCCCCTTCGGCAGGGAATCTCGAAGCATGGGACGTTGTCGTCGTGACCGACCCAAGCCAGCTCGAAATCCTCGGAGACGCCGCCGGAAACCAGCACCAGATCCCTGACGCGGGATCTGCACTTGTCGTCTGCGCAAACTACGTCCGGTCAATGTCGAGATACGCCGACAGAGGAATCCTCTTTGCAGTCCAAGATGCCACGATCGCCGCGACCTACATGATGCTTGCGGCCCACGCACTCCGCCTGCACACCTGCTGGATCGGGGCATTCGACGAGGAAGATGTCAAAGAAGCCCTCGATCTCCCCGCACACATCCGGCCGGTCGCGATCCTTTCCGTCGGCAGAGGAATGCCGCCGGAGACACACCCGGAACGTATGGACCCGCAGGATCACGCCCATTACGATTTCTGGTAGGGAACACGGCCCACCCATCATTTTTTTGCACGGCATCGCCGATGCCTAAATGCAGTTTCCAATTCCAACACCCTCTTGTATGTGCACATCCAATAGCTAGATAATTATGAATTACGGAGTGTCCGTTCAAAACATGATGAGTCTCATGGCATCACGCATCGATGCCATCGCTCAAAAGATCCCAACAGACCAGGTGGATGCATTTCTTGATGCGATCCTCGCTGCAGACCGCCTCTATGTGATGGGGGCAGGGAGATCCGGACTGGTTGCCAAATCCTTTGCGATGCGTCTGATGCACACCGGATTTACCGCCTACGTCGTCGGCGAGACCATCACCCCGGCAATCGGCGATACCGATCTGATCATTGCCTTTTCCGGATCGGGAAACACGAAAACCATTGGGGATATTGCTGAAACCGCAAAAGGTCTCGGCGCAAAGGTCGCCCTCGTTTCATCCAATCCGAAGTCGCGGATCGGCTGCATTGCGGATTACATCATCGAGATCGAGACCCAGCGCGACCCGGTCACCTGCGATGCCCACGAATACGAGATCCGTCAGA
Organism: Methanocorpusculum sp.; assembly: GCA_965228205.1. Classification (GTDB taxonomy): domain Archaea; phylum Halobacteriota; class Methanomicrobia; order Methanomicrobiales; family Methanocorpusculaceae; genus Methanocorpusculum. Next base: position 499,430 of record OZ245799.1, read on the forward strand.
TGCTTGGCGAACACCGGTCCTTCGCCCCGCTTGGCACCATCTTCGAAACATCATCTCTGATGTTCGGCGATGCGGTCATCTCGACGCTGATGGATATGAAAAAGATCGAAGAAGCCGATCTGAAACGCCGCCACACCAACATCGAGTAATATGACAGATTTTGCATCACGAGTAACATCCATCGACATCTCTGGGATCAGGAAGATGTTCGAATCGGCAGCTCCCGGATCCATCAACATGGGTCTCGGCCAGCCTGATTTCGACACGCCGGAAAACATCAAAAACGCTGCGTTCAAGGCCATCGCCGAAGGCAAAACCGGATATACGAACAATGCAGGAATCGATGAACTGCGTGCCGCAGTCGCTGCAAAACTCAGAACGGAAAACGGACTCTCGTATCAACCTGCCGACATCCTGATTACGGCCGGCGGCTCTGGCGCACTGCACTCCGCGATCCTTTCGCTCGTTGAAAACGGACAAAAGGTCGTCTTCAACAATCCGGGATTCGTTTCTTACGGCTCTCTTGCAACGCTTGCCGGCGGAGTTCCCGACCCGGTTGCCCTCAAATCCGATCTTCATCTGGACGTCGATGCGCTCAAAGAACACTTCTCCGACAAGAATACCAAAGTCATGGTCTTAAACAGCCCGGCAAATCCTACCGGAGCGGTCGAGACGAAAGAGACGATCAAGGCGGTCGTCGAATCCGCAGCAGATTACGGCGTCACCGTTCTTTCCGACGAAGTGTACGAGAAGTTCTGCTACGGAGACACGGAATTCGTCAGCGCCGCAAGGTTCGGCGACAATGTCGTCACGATTAACGCGGCAAGCAAGACCTATGCGATGACCGGCTGGCGTATCGGATTTATGGCAGCTTCCCGGGAGATCATCGACCAGGCGGTCAAAATCCAGCAGTACTCGCTTGCCTGCCCGACGTCGATCGCCCAGTATGCGGCTCTCGAGGCATACACCGGAGACCAGTCGTCCATCGGCGTTATGAAAAAGGAGTATGATGCACGCAGAAATCTCCTTATCGGCGGACTTCGCGAGATGGGAGTCTCGGTCGATATGCCGGAAGGAGCATTCTATGCGTTCCCGAAACTCGATCTCGAGACGGTCATGAAGATCGTAGCGGCGGGCGTCATCATCACGCCGGGAGCCGCTTTCGGCTCGAAGGGTGTAGGATATGCCCGTATGAGTTATGCAACGTCTCAGGAAAATATAAAAATCGCTCTTGACAGAATACGAACGGTAGTGGCGTAAATGGAACTTACCGACATCAATACTTTACTCGAAAAACTCTCGAATGCACACGGCATTTCAAGCCGTGAATCGGAGATTGCAAAGATCATCCGTGCCGAGATCGCAGATTACGTGGATGAGATCAAAACCGATAAGATGGGTAATCTTATCGCGGTGAAAAAAGGCGACGACTTCAAGATCATGCTTGCCGCCCACATGGACGAGATCGGCATGATGGTCCAGTTCGTGGATGATCACGGGTTCATCAGATTCGTCGCGGTCGGAGGCTGGTATATTCTGGTCATGGTCGGCCAGCGAGTGATCCTTCACGGAGAGAAAGGAGACGTCTACGGCGTTCTCGGCAACAAACCCCCGCATGTGATGACCGAGGAGGATAAGAAAAAGCCGATCGATATGGCTGATCTGTTCATCGATGTCGGTGCAAAATCTCCCGAAGAGGTCGAGGCTCTCGGCATTACGGTTGGAACGTCGGTCACGATGGACCGTCATTACACCAAACTTGCCGGGACCACGGTTACGGGAAAAGCCATGGACAACCGTGCCGGCTGTGCGATGCTGATCGGCGCTCTGAAAGAGATGAAGACCACGCACACTATATACGCAGTTTTCACCGTGCAGGAAGAGGTCGGTCTGAAAGGAGCAAAGACAAGTTCTTTCACGCTGAACCCTGACGTGGCAATCGCGACGGATGTAACGATCCCTGGCGACTCGCCCGGCGTCGAGCGGCGGAAAGCTCCTGTGTACATGGGCAAAGGACCGGTCATTGGCATGGCGTCGGCGAGCGGCCGCGGCCACCTCGCAGATTCGCGGATCGTCGACTGGCTGGTAAAAACCGGAAAGAAATTCAGCATCCCCTGCCAGATCGAGGTTGGAGACGGCGGCAACACGGATGCGTCCGCCATCAACTTTGAACGCGGCGGGATCCCGAGCGTTCCAATGTCGGTTCCGGCACGATATATCCACTCCCCGGTCGAGGTCATCGACTTAAAAGATCTCGAAGCGGCGATTCACCTGCTCGCAAAAGCGGTGGAAACCAAACCGAAATTCTAATTTTTTCCCATCTTCTTTTTTGTTTGTTTTTAAAATAGGACTTACACGGTGTGGTTGTGAATCCAATTCGAGAAGGGTACGGCTGGGTTTGGAAACATGAGGTTATTTAACCGCCAATAAGCCCAAACGGACCGAGTCCGTTTGAGGCGGCACGCAAACCGATGGTTTGCACGCCTCCGCGAATTAACACAAATCGCATTTTTCTTGCGTTCGGGGGTTCTGCTTCGGCTGATGCGTGCAAATCGAAGATTTGCGTGCCACCTCAAACAGGCTATGCCTGTTTGGGCTTCGCCTACGCAGAATCGCACCATCTCTGGAAAAGTCCACAAGCTGAAAGCTCGTGAGACGTCTCAAGAGCCTTTGGCTCTTGGACAAATGCAGAGGAAAAAACCGTTCGCAAACCTTCGGTTTGCTCTCCGTTTCACTTCGCTCACTTGCGTGCGTGTTTTTCTTATCTTGCATGTCTTTTTTCTGCAAAAAATAGATGAACAATCCCTTATCTTGATCTGGGGTGCGGGGCCGCGACTCCGGCGTGGAGCGGCCCGCGGTGGGATATCCTATTTGCTGAGGCACCAATACGTTTTCAGGTAGTTCATCTGGAGGGAAGGATTCAGATAGGAAATATCTGATGATTGGGAGGATACAATCCGAGAAGTATATGGCTGGGTGTGGAAGCATGAAAAAGCCCACCGCGTAAGTCCTAACAAGAGTCATTTCTGCAGACGCCGGCGTATCTGCTGATGATACAGGAAAGATTTTAAAAAATATGCTTGCGGCAAAAATGCCGCGGGTATGACCGGCTTAGAAGTCGGTCATGATACGGAACTGATCGATCTCTTCTGAGTCGAGTTCCTCGAGGAAGCTTTCTGCTGCATTCTTGATGTCCTTGCTTGCGGTGATTGCTCTGCCGACGACAACAATATCTGCGCCTGCTGCGAGTGCTTTCTTCACGACCGGCTGACGGATACCGCCTGCAGTCGCGACAAGGATCTTTGCATTATATTTATTTGCAACTTCCTTGATCTTCTTGATGTCTCCCCAGCTGTAGTCGCCGGTGGCTTCCTTATCGATCGCACGGTGCATCTCGACATACTGCGGGAGAAGTGCTGCGCCGCCCATCTGACCAAGGGACTCGATCAGTTTTGCAGGCTCTTCGACATTGAGCATATCGATGATCGCGTAGATGCCGCACTTCTTTGCTTCTTTGATGAAGGCTGCGATGGTTTCCACCGGTGCAAGGCCGGAAACGACTGCGGCGTCTCCGCCTGCGTTCGAGACCATGCGTGCCTCGAGGTTGCCCGTGTCCAGTGTCTTCAAGTCGGCAACGATGAAACAGTTCGGGCGGATCTTTCTGATCTCATTGATGACACTGAGGCCGAACTGTTTGATCAGCGGGGTTCCTGCCTCGAAGATAACGTGGTCGTTCTGCGGAACGCCGGTTAAAACACGCTCGACCTGCTTCATGTCGACAAGATCCATAGCGACCTGGAGGTAGGGCGGGTTCCACAGACGCTGGACCTTGAATCCCATTACGCCGTGAGCTGCTCTGTCCTTCTCTTTCAGAACGGTGGCGGTGTCAGGGAACTTATCGAGAGCGCGTGAGAGGGCAAGGCGCGTTGCTCCGTAGTTGAAACGGTACAATTTATTGAAGTCTTTTGCCGATGGGTCGATGAAAACACTTGCAACAATGACGTTTTCCTCAACATCCATTCCCTCGAAAACACCGTCTTCCAATGCATCTGCTATTGCTTTGGAGACCGCGGCCTGTGCGGGACCAAAGATCTGGGTAACCTGCTCGGTGTGTTTGAGGGTTACTTTTGGGACGATCAGAACTGCCGGTTTTGGCAGAAGGTTGGGGCGGATAACGCCGAGAAGAGGAGTGTGGCCGGTGGATAGCTGGGTCAGACCATTTGCGAATGACATACCGACCGGGCCGTTTTTATCTCCGATCATAAGGTCGATGTGAGCGAGTTCCGCTCCATCGCCGACGAGTGCTTCACCAATTAAGAACATAGGTATAATCTCTGCAGTAGTGTTAGCGCCGGGAGGGTATAAAGACTTCATTCAACCACCAATAGATGATATAGCGTTCCTATATTTCATATATGATAACCTTGATGTAAGATGCCAAACGAATGTATGTATAATCAGGGGAAACTGATGGGTCTAAAAAGTTTAATCGTACCGCAGGACAAGATTTTTTTTGAACTGTTTGAGGAACAGGCAGCCACTGTCTGCACCGCGGCCGAGCTGCTTATCGATATATTTTCCGACTATACGAATATCGAGGAAAAATATCGGAAAATGAAAGAGATCGAGCATCAGGGTGATGCGATCGCTCACAAAGCATATGATGAACTGAACCGCACATTTATAACTCCTTTTGAACCGGAAGAGATCTCCCGGCTTGTTACCGCGCTGGATGACGTTATTGACTACATTGATGACGGGGCACGCATGCTTCTTATCTACGAAGTGAAAAAGACCGACCAGTTCATGATCGAGTTCGCAAAATGCATCAGGCAGGCAGCCGACGAGATCAAAACCGGTATCAGCGGCCTTCGCACGCTTAAAGATATGGAAACGATCAAGGGCTGCTGTATTGAGATCAACCGGCTGGAAAATGTCGCCGACGAGATCCTTTCCAATGCGATAAGAAACCTGTTCAAATCCAATGATCCTGTCGAGATCATCAAACTCAAAGATATCTATGAACATCTGGAGATCGCAACCGATAAATGCGAAGATGTTTCCGATGTATTTTCCGCAATTCTGATCCGTCACACGTGAGTAAAGCATGGATACCATTACTTTTATTGTTGTTATTCTCGGGATCATCATCGCGCTCGCGTTCAACTTTTCGAACGGACGAAACGATGCATCCAATGTAGTTGCAACCGTGGTCGCGACCCGTGCGCTTTCACCGAGAAACGCGATCGTTTTGGCATCGGTCTGTTGTTTTGCAGGCCCGTTCATCTTCTCGACCGCAGTTGCAAAAACTATTGGGAAAGGAATCGTAAATCCGGAAATTTTCACCCCCATTCTTCTTTTGATCGGTCTTTGCGGAGCTGTCTTCTGGGTGAATTTCTGCTCGCGGTCAGGGATCCCGGTCTCTTCATCGCATTCTCTTGTAGGCGGGCTGATGGGAGCGGGAATTGCCGCCGGCGGTCTTTCGGTCGTGAACTGGCCGACATCCGAGATGGCTCTTGGGATGGTGTATTATCTGGTTCTCGGCGCAGTCATCGGTGCGATCGTCATGCTGATTGTAGCACTCATCTTCAAGGACTCGGTAAAACTGTTTCTTCTGCTCGGGGCCTGGGCCGGAGCGATTTTGGCCGTGCCTATTGCGATGATTTTAGGGATTTTTACCTTCTCCGGGCTTCTTGCGATCCTGCTTTTCATCTGTGTTTCGCCGATTCTTGGACTGATCGTCTCGTATGTATTCACGACGCTTTTAACGAGGATCACGACAAAGCGTTCCAACCATCCGATGCTTTTGAACAAATGGTTCCAGCGTGCCCAGGTTCTCGCCTCCGGTTTCCAGGCGGCAAGTCTCGGCGGAAACGATGCTCAGAATGCAATGGGTATCATCCTTGCCATTCTGATCTCAACCGGTCTTGCGGCATCCACCGACAACCTGCCTCTTTGGGTGATCCTTCTCGCGAGTTTGGCGATCGCCGCTGGAATTCTCTCCGGAGGATGGCGCGTGATCAAGAAAATGGGTTCGGGGATCACGAGGATCCTGCCGTATCAGGGTTTTTCCGCAGCGGTTTCCGGCGGAGCAGTGCTTTCGTTTATGACATCGTTCGGTGTTCCGGTCTCGACGACCCATGTTGCGAGCGGGACGATCATGGGAACCGGGGTCACCCGCGGCGTCGGAGCGGTGAACTGGAGTACGGTTCGTCAGATGGTCACTGCCTGGTTTATCACGATCCCCTGTGCTGCAGTGGTCTCGTTTCTGGAATATATCATTCTCTCCTTCGTGTTCGGATTCTGAGAATCAGTTCTTTTTTTACGTGACTTGAAAAGCTTCGGCCCACGACGAGCTGAGAAAAAATAGGTTGGAAGAATCAGTAGTTGGTTTTTCTGATCTCGAAGTATGCCTGCGGGTGTTTGCAGACAGGGCATTCATCCGGAGCTTTGTCCCCTATATGGATGTGGCCACAGTTTGCACAGTGCCACTGCTGTTTTTCAGGGCGGACAAATACTTTTCCTTCTTTGATATTTGCGAGAAGTTTTCTGTAGCGTTCTTCGTGTAATTTTTCGATCGCGGCAACCCCTTCGAAGGTTTTTGCAAGTTTCTCGAACCCTTCTTCCTTTGCGACAACGGCAAAGCCGGCATACATTTCCGTCCACTCTTCGTGTTCACCGGCTGCTGCATCAAGGAGATTTGTTATGGTGTCGGGAACTTCGCCGCCGTGGAGAATCTTGAACCAGAGTTTTGCGTGTTCTTTTTCATTGCCGGCGGTCTCGTCGAAGAGATCGGCGATCTGGTTGTATCCCTCTTTTCTGGCCTGGGAGGCATAATAGTTGTACTTGTTTCGTGCTTTGGACTCCCCTGCGAAGGCAAACTCCAGGTTTGCTTCGGTTTTGGTGCCTTTTACGTTACACATACTCTGTATTTAGGCAGAAAGAGTAAAAAGAGTTTCTGTCAGGGGAATTTTGAAAAAAAGTCGAGACGGATGGAAAAAAGAGGAGAGATTAAATTATTAGAATAATATGAGATCGATGGAGCTTTCATATAAAATTCTAAATTGAACATCTATAAATCCTAGTTCTGCGAAGAGTATTACAATTGGAAATATATGACAAAGATAGAGTGGATAGAGATTGAAAATTTTCGTGGCATATCTCATTTAAGGTATGAACCGAAAAAAATCAATCTGTTGATTGGGCGAAATAATTCTGGAAAAAGTACAGTATTGGATGCCATCTATAGAGTCCTTACTGGTCATACTGATACATATAATGGTGGAATCCGCGGTCCAACTAGGAAATATGACGTAAACGTACATGCTAAATACGCTTTACTGACATCAAATGAGCACAAATATATCATCTATAAAGACATTCACGATGTTCCTGAAAATTATCAGGAAAAAGCTAAAGAGATGCTAAAATCACGATTGCAAAATATCTTAACTAATGATAAGAAATATAAATCTCTTCTCAGCAATAATTATATATTTGAGAAAATATTATATTATATTATTAAAGAACTTGGTTTTTCGGTGGCGATTCATGACGAGAAGATTCATATTTTAATAAATTATCTACTAAATTCAGAATCGACAAATAAATTAATGGTCGATTTATCCAACATACTTAAAGACGAGAACATAAATTATCCAAAACAAGATTTATTCACCCTCTCGTTTTTAATTCATGAACTCTCTTATGACACAAGAGATTTTGTGACAGAAGATAAAAAACAAGAAGAAGAAAAGTCTGGCAGAGTTTCTTTCATAAATAATTTTGATAAATTTGTTGTTAATCCTGAAAATGACCCTCTTGAACTTCTTGAATTAGATAAATTAGTCAGAGAAAATAATCTAATTCCAAACCTTGAACGTCTCATGGAGGGGGGAGTTGTCTATAAGGATGGCGATAATACATACTTCCTCCCATATGAAACACATGGAACGGGATTTGCCATCCTTTTAAGCATGATATCATCCATACGAGATGCAAAGGGAGGAGTACTCCTTGTGGAAGAGCCAGAAAATCATATGCATCCAGGATATCTCAAAGTGTTCATTGAACAACTTATGCATCTATCTCAAATACTTGATGTCCAGGTATTCATGACCACACATAGTTATGATATGATTGATGAACTATCTAGTTACCCTAATACATCAGAAGAAAAAGCTATGATTCAGGTTGCAAGTCTTATACATCGTGATAATGAGTTGGAAATTAATTATGAGAATTTCTAACAACCGTTTTTCCGACAGAAAGTACTTTCTTTTCGTACGTTGAGTAGTATGTATGGGGACTTTCAGCAGCTTTGGTCTCAACCAGGCATATCACGAGCGTTATGAAAAACTTGGCGACCGTCTCTCCGATGTTGGTAAAACACTTGATTGGAATGTTTTTCGTCCTCTTCTTGAATCCATGTATGCAAATAAATCCGGCAAAGGCGGTCACCCCAATGTCGATGTAATACTCATGTTCAAGATTCAGCTTCTGGAAGTCTGGTATAATCTATCTGATCTCGCCGTTGAACGTGAAATCTACGATCGTCTCTCCTTTTGGCATTTCCTTGGGTGTCCTGACAAAATACCCGACAATTCAACGATCTGGTTATTTCGGGAGCGCATGTCCGAATCAGGCGTTGACACATTGGTTTGGCAGGAGTTTCAGCGACAACTTGACCTGAAAGGTCTCAAAATTGAACAAGGTATGATTCAGGATGCAACGTTTGTGTATGCTGAACCCGGTCATTGTAAGAAAGACACGCCGCGAGGAGATCAGGCAAAAACACGACGGGATAAAGATGGAAAAACCATGTCCAAGAACGGCAAAATGCACTATGGCTATAAACTTCATACCATCATGGATACGACGCATGATCTTATTCGACGTATTGAAACCACTACGGCAAATGTTCATGACAGTCAGGTGGATCTGTCAGAAAAAGGAGAAGTGGTCTATCGGGATCGAGGGTATCAGGGAGCAACATGCAAGGGATATAGTGCCACAATGAAACGGGGGGCAAGGGGACATCCCATTGGGATACGAGATAAACTGAGAAATATGCGGATAAGTAGGAAGAGATCAAAGGGGGAGAGACCCTATGCAGTGATCAAAAATATCTTTCATGCAGGGTTGGTGAAGGTAACAACGCTGCAAAGAGTGCGAGTGAAAAATATGCTGGCTGCATTTTGTTATAATATCTATCAAGTGAAAACGATTCAAAACAGGGTGTAAATTAAAAAAAACGTCAAGGAATAATTGGGATTTATCGTGATTTTCTTTTTTTTTGGGGGGGATGAGAGGGTGTGGGGATGTATTCAATCCTTCATAAATAATGATTCTCGTTAAAAAAAGAGTTGATAGAAATTCTCAATTAGTTCTTTAAACCGGCGCGATGAATCCTGTACGTCGTTATCCGGTGAATTGATGCCGTAAATGGATATGAATACTTCCAGATTATTCTCTGTTTAATTATTATTAGTTCCAAAATTTCCCGATTTGCAATACGAGCTTTTTTTATATTCAAACATCAGATTATTCTGAAGTGATTCAAAAATGAAGAGAAATATCAGCATCACTCATCTTTCTCAAACTCCAATGGAAAAGCAGAAAGTCGAACTGGTCGAACGCAAATGTATCGGTCATCCCGACAGTATTGCCGATGGAGTCGCCGAGGCGATTTCCCGTGCACTCTGCAGAGAATATATGGATGAGTGCGATGGTGCAGTCCTCCACCACAACACCGATCAGGGCGAAGTCGTAGCAGGCGAATCCCTCCCGCAGTTCGGCGGCGGAAAAATCATTAAACCGATCTACTTCCTCTTAACCGGAAGAGCAACCCGCCAGTTCGGCAACAAAGTATTCGCCACCGACGCCATCGCAGTAGAAGCAGCACGTGCCTACCTGAGCGAGACAATTCCTACCTTCAATATGGACACCGACGTCATCGTCGACTGCCGTATGGGAACCGGTTCCACTGATCTTCGTGATGTGTTCCACACAAAGAAAGGCCACACTGCAGTTCCGCGTGCAAACGACACCTCTTTTGGTGTAGGTCACGCTCCGTTCTCCCAAGTCGAACAGATCATTCTTGGCCTTGATGATTACATCTCCAAAGAGTTCCGCCCGAAAAACCCGATGGTCGGTTACGATCTCAAGCTCATGGGACTGAGAGACATCAACACCATCACTATCACCGTCGCTTCCGCGATGATCGACCGGTATTGTTCCGGGGTTGACGAATATGTAGAAATGAAGGAAAAAATGACGGAATCTTTTACGCAGGTCACCAGACAATACACCGACAGAAAAGTGAAAGTCGAGATCAACACTGCAGATATCATCCGCAAAAAGACGACCTCGGTTTTCCTGACCGTGAACGGAACCTCGGCAGAGATGGGAGACGACGGATCGGTCGGACGCGGAAACCGCTGCAACGGACTTATCACCCCAAACAGACCGATGTCCATGGAAGCCACCTCAGGTAAAAACCCCATCAACCATATCGGTAAGATCTACAACATGCTTTCCACTGAAATCGCAAAGGAAGCATGCCAGAAGGTCGACGGCATCGAAGAGATGTACGTCAGACTTCTTTCCCAGATCGGCCACCCGATCGACTACCCGCACATTGCCAGTGTCCAGTGCATAACCAAACGCGGATACACGTTCAACGACTTCGCACCCGAAGTTGAAGAGATCGTCAACAAACGTCTGGAGAACATCACCGATATCACCAGACTCGTCATCGACGGAAAATTAAAGACCTTCTAAGTATGGCTAAAATACGTCTGGCGATTCCAAATAAGGGCCGTATAGCAGAGCCGATCAACGATCTTATATACAAGGCCGGCATCCATATCAACATGACCGGTTCCCGTCAGCTTATCGCAAAGACGATAGATCCGGAGATCGAGGTCCTGTTCGTCAGGCCGATTGACATACCAGAATATGTGGCGAAGGGTGTTGCCGATCTCGGCATCACCGGCCTTGATATGGTCGCAGAACGCCGGGCGGATGTTGCCTGTCTTCTAGATCTGAAGTTTGGCTCGGCAAAACTCGTAATCGCCGTCCCTCAGGAATCTCCTATCACTTCAGTGGAGACGATGAACGGCTGCCGGATCGCCACCGAATTTCCAAACATCTGTAAAGATTTCTTTGCAGAAAGATCCGTCGACGTGAACATCATCGAGGTCTCCGGAGCATGCGAAGCGGCTCCCCATCTCGGCATAGCCGACGGAATTGCCGACCTGACCTCATCCGGGACGACGCTTGAGGTCAACAAACTCCGGATCGTTGAAGAGATCCTCGCAAGCACAACCAACGTCATCGCCACCAAAACCTCTCTCATCGAAAAGCATGAAAAGATCGAGGAGATCCTTCTTGCCTTTGAAAGCGTTATCGCTGCAAAAGGTCAGTGTTATCTCATGCTGAACGTAAAGCGGGAGAAACTCGAGGACATCAAAGCACTGATCCCCGGTCTTGGAGGTCCGACGATTATGGATATTGCAGGCTCCGGATCTGTTGCCCTCCATGCTGTCGTATCGACCAACAAGGTGTATCAGCTGATCAATCAGCTGAAACGCGCCGGAGCACGGGATATCCTTGTTCTGGACATCATGAGGATGGTGAGATAGGATGGAAGTCTTCCCGGCTGTCGACATACTTTCCGGGAACTGTGTCCAGCTTGTCGGCGGAGATCGTCTGACTGCAACGGTATACGGATCCCCGATGGATAATGCACGCCGCTGGATTTCTGAAGGAGCATCCAATCTCCATGTCGTGAATCTGGATGGAGCATTTACTGCGAGCACGACCAATGCGGAGATGATCCGCGAGGTGGTCGAGAACACTGATGTCTTCGTTCAGGTCGGCGGAGGTATCCGCAGTCTTGAGGATGCACGCGGGTGGCTGAACTGCGGCGTTGCCCGCATCATCCTGAGTACATTCGCGACCCGGGAACCCGCCGTTATTCGGACCTTAAGTAAAGAGTTCGGCAGCGAACGCATCATGGCAGGCGTGGATGCACGCCGGGGAGAGATCGCCGTTTCCGGATGGCAGGAACTGGCCGGTGACTTTATCGGCTGGGCCCAAAAGTTCGAGGAACTGGGTGCAGGATCTCTGCTCTACACAAATGTGGATGTGGAAGGACAGCAGGCCGGGATCGACAGCGAACCTGTGCAGAAACTTCTGGATGCCGTCGGTATTCCGGTCGTTATTGCAGGAGGCGTGACCACCCCTCAGGACGTGGGCACTCTTAAGCAGCTCGGTGCATCGGGCTGTGTTCTCGGATCGGCACTCTACAGCGGGCGTATCACCCTCAAAGAAGCACTGGAGGCAGCAGTATGAGATCAGCGGAAAAAAGCAGAGAGACAAAAGAAACAAATATCCGTGTCGTTTTCGATCCAGATACACCCGGAACGATCGAGATATCCACGGGCGTCGCATTTATGGACCACATGCTGAACGCATTTGCCCGCCACGGCGGCTTTTCACTGACCGTTCAGGCAAAAGGGGACCTTGAGATCGATTGTCATCACACGATAGAAGACATCGGCATTGTTCTTGGAACCGCCGTAAAAGAATCGGTAGGTGATGGACGCGGCATTCGGCGTTTCGCCCATGCAGTAATTCCGATGGACGAATCACGCGCCACCGCGGCACTGGACATCTCCGGGAGAGGATATCTCGTCATGGAGGGTTCCTTTACCGGAATCTCTACCGGCGGTATTCCAAACGACATCTTCGAACACTTCTTCTACAGTCTCTGCATCAATGCAGGAATCACCGCCCATATCATCTTCTCCGGTGTAAACGATCACCACAAATGTGAAGTGATCTTCAAGGCATTCGGCATTGCTCTTGGGGAAGCATTGACCGTCCGTCCCGGAAACACTGCCGTTCCAAGCACGAAAGGGACACTATAATTTATCTATTTTTAAAAAGAGAGCTCTCTTTCAGAGAAAACCGTGAGGTCTCATAAGAAACCGCCCGTAGGAAAAAAATACAAGCCTGAGCTTGTTTTTTATGCACGGGTGTCATTGACCCGCACACCACACAAAATCAGGTTATTCTTTTGTGGCGAGGTCAATGTCCTCTGCCTTGATAGTCTTGCGACCGGCGTGCTGGGCAAGTTCGAATGCCTGCTTTGCGATGGCCTCAATATACGCTTCTGCCTTTGCTACTAATGCATCTGCTGCATCTTCGCCAACACGAACGGCGCCAGCTTTCTTTGCAAGTCTGACGACTGCTGCTTTTGGTAAGTCTGCCATAATTATTCTCAAACAAAAAATGGTTCAAAATAATATATAATACTATGCCGCTTATGGACATTTTTAGCATACTGGTGAGATTTCACGGCTATTTTTTATTCTACTCCGGCATTCAGTCCGAATTTTAGATTAGAGTGATATTTATGACTTAATTTGAAAAATGAACGTAATTATTGGATATTTTTTTAACAACCGCAGCCGTCAGATTGAGGGCGGGGACGTATCCGGATGATGCGCGCGAACTATCGACAAATACGCCGGGAATATTCATAACGGGCGCACCATGCCCGATTCCGGCTCCAAGAAACGTGAGTGTGCGGAAAATCAGATTCCCGGAAATGCCGTCAGGAGCAATTATTACTCCGCATTCCCTGACCATATCCTCGATCAGGATCTCCCCATGGACAGCCCCGGTTTTATCTGCAACCTCCATCGCATCGCTGATCGATCTGTCTACGATTGGGTGTCTGCCGATGTCGCCGATCCTCCCTCCGGAAAGCACGGCTGTCTTCTCAGACAACCCAAAGCTCCGTGCAAGTTCCCTGCCGCGGGCGACAAGTTCTATCTTCTCATCAACAGTCCATCCTTCGTCAACACCGACAGGGGCAAGGAAAAATCGATCGCCGCGGGCTGTTTCTAGCAGGGCGATTCGTTCCAGACGGGAGACGCCGTAGGCAGCTTTCAGGTATCTGAGAGTTTCATTCGCCGGCAGGGTCCCCCGTATGGCCCCCTGGATTTTACCTGCACGAAGATCATCGATCATCGCGATGTGAGCTCGATCCGAGATGACCGTCCTGACGAATCCCGACTCCTGCTCATTCAATGGGAGTGAAGAGTAACAAAGGATGCAGAGATCCTCTGAAGCTGCCTGCTCTGCACTTGCCAGAATTTTTTCGGCGTCGGCGCCGCAGCCGATTCCAAGTGTTATCATACCGAACTTATATTGGTAATACCCTCAACGCAGAAGTTGAAGAGCGTGACTTTCTCGTTTCCCTTCTGGAGAACGAGTTTTCGGGTGTCATTTACGGTTCCAATAACCTGAGCAGCCATATTGACTTTTCTAAACAGCTGACATACCTGATCGACCGAGCCCTGGTTTGCCGTTACGATGAATCCCATCCCGGGGTACATCCGGACCCACTGCTCAAATCCGATGCCGAGTTTATCCAGATCCGGCCGCGGGATCGCATCAAGATCGATCAGGCCGCCGACATTACTGGACTCAAGAAGCATTCCAAGCGTACCTATGATCCCCGGATTCGAAATGTCTTTTCCTGCGGTAAGCAGATGACGTTCGCCAAGGGTTTTCATCACTGCAATCTGGGCTCTGAGCAGTTTTGGATCCTTCATCGTTACCGAGTCCCAGTTCATACCGGCATTCGGATGGATCCTTCCGTTAAGATCCATCGCAACGATGATCGCATCTCCCGGCTCTGCTTTCGTACTGTAGATCACACTGTCCAGCTCGGCGATCCCGAGGATTGAAACATCGATGACGTTGTGAGGGGCGTCAGGGTGAAGATGACCGCCGACGACCGGCACGTCAAAAGCCCGTGCCGCATCGCACATGCCACGGGTAACCATATTCATAAGCTCGTCATCTGCCGCAGAGAGAACATCAACCATTGCAATCGGCCGCCCGCCCATCGCTGCTATATCGTGAACATTTACAAGGATCGAGCAGTATCCGGCCCAGTACGGATCGAGTTCCATCAGCTGGTTCCATATCCCGTCTGCAGCCAGGAGGAGAGCCGAATGACCGTTCTGAATTACCGCAGCATCCTCTCCATACGATGCAACAACATCTATGTTGTCGATGTGGAGCGTTTTTACAAGATTGCCAATCGCTTTTTTACGTCGAACACCGTCATATTTTCTAACGGCGTCTGAAACGGATTCGGGGGTATATTTATCTGCAGACATGGTTTTTTGATCACCTATTGAGAATGAAAGGGGCCGGAGTTTTTTAGTCCCTTTACTATGTGTCTTGTCTATGTATTCACCTTCTGTAATGATAATATCTGTGTTTCAGCCTGCCGGATCCTAGGTAAATTATATCGTTACGTATGGAAAACATAATCACATTGACGGTGGTGTATGTTTGAAGAAAATATGATCGCTTAGCTCAAGGGGATAGGGATGAGTGAGTATGAAGCAAAGGTGTATCTCACGCTTATCTGTATTAATTCCGCAAGTCCCCGGGAACTTCACGAGACGACCAACATTCCCCGGGGAAGGGTGTATGAAACGCTTGCCAGTCTGGAGAAAAAGGGTTTTATCATCTCAAACAGACAGTCCCCCGTCCGATACCGTGTCGCCGATATCCCCCACACCGTCGAAAGACTGAAGCGGGAAGCAGTTATCCGCTATGATACGCTTGGCATGGCGCTTGAAACCTTTGCCGCTCTCACCTGTACCGATCAACTGGGGCAGACCTACACCATTCGATCTGATTGGGGAATCGGGAATCATATCCGTTTCCTTTTGAAAACAGTAAAGAACGAACTTCTCATCATCTCCGACGATCCCGCATTTTATCAGTATTTTGCTGAAGAACTCTCCCAGGCGGCAAAACGCGTCAGTGTCAACAGTGTGGTCAGCAATAAAAAAACGGCAAAGAAAATTCCTTTCCCCTGCTTTCTTGCAGACAAAGACACAAAAGAGTCTTTGTTTCAGCCACCGATCCTCAGAAAAATGTCTCTGCCGACGAAACTTATTATCTACGCGGACAGAAAGGAAGTACTTGCGGTATATTAACGGGAGGGAAAGAAAGAGGCTGTTTTCACGCGAAACAACATCTACGCCGATTTTATAACCCGTACGGTTATGAAAAATCAGGTCAGAGTCTCTCAATAATTTCTTTGAGAATTTCTATCAACTCTTTTTTTAACGAGAATCATTATTTATGAAGGATTGAATACATCCCCACACCCTCTCATCCCCCCCCCAAAAAAAAGAAAAACACGATAAATCCCAATTATTCCATGACGTTTTTTTTTAGTTTAAACCCTGTTTTGAATCGTTTTCACTTGATAGATATTATAACAAAATGCAGCCAGCATATTTTTCACTCGCACTCTTTGCAGCGTTGTTACCTTCACCAACCCTGCATGAAAGATATTTTTGATCACTGTATAGGGTCTCTCCCCCTTTGATCTCTTCCTACTTATTCGCATATTTCTCAGCTTATCTCGTATGCCAATGGGATGTGCCATTGCTCCCCGTTTCATTGTGGCGCTATATCCCTTGCATTTTGCTCCATGATACCCCCGATCCCGATAGACCACTTCTCCTTTTTCTGACAGATCCACCTGACTGTCATGAACATTTGCCGTAGTGGTTTCAATACGTCGAATAAGATCATGCGTCGTATCCATGATGGTATGAAGTTTATAGCCATAGTGCATTCTGCCGTTCTTGGACATGATTTTTGCCTGCTCTCCTCGCGGCGTGTCTTTCTTACAATGACCGGGTTCAGCATACACAAACGTTGCATCCTGAATCATACCTTGTTCAATTTTGAGACCTTTCAGGTCAAGTTGTCGCTGAAACTCCTGCCAAACCAATGTGTCAACGCCTGATTCGGACATGCGCTCCCGAAATAACCAGATCGTTGAATTGTCGGGTATTTTGTCAGGACACCCAAGGAAATGCCAAAAGGAGAGACGATCGTAGATTTCACGTTCAACGGCGAGATCAGATAGATTATACCAGACTTCCAGAAGCTGAATCTTGAACATGAGTATTACATCGACATTGGGGTGACCGCCTTTGCCGGATTTATTTGCATACATGGATTCAAGAAGAGGACGAAAAACATCCCAATCAAGTGTTTTACCAACATCGGAGAGACGGGCGCCAAGTTTTTCATAACGCTCGTGATATGCCTGGTTGAGACCAAAGCTGCTGAAAGTCCCCATACATACTACTCAACGTACGAAAAGAAAGTACTTTCTGTCGGAAAAAAAAGGTTGTTAGAAATTCTCAGCTTTTTCTTTTTTCCAGATCAGCCGCTTCTCTATGACTTCTTCAGCAAAAATCAGAAACGCATACGAAGCATAGGAAAATACATTCGTTGTCAGCAGATAGGTATCAGGAATTTTTCTTGCATTGGTGTTTCCAATGATCCTGACAAAATCCAGGGCATATAATGCGTCATCACTCAGAACACCAGTTCTGCCGATCACCCCGCAAAGAGTTCCAAACTTTGTGTTGTCGGTACGGATTTTCTGTTGTTTACAGATGAGTTCGGCAATACTCATCGTGATATCGCAGAGTTTTCTGGTGGCGGTCTCTGATTTTTTCTGGCGGGAGATGGGATCGAGATCACGAAACACCGGATGGACCGCCGCGATTTCAATAAAACGTTTCATGCGCATCTCATACCCAGAGAAAACGGCCGAACGTTCATAGATACTGAGTTCCAGATTAAGTCCTTTTTCCCTTGGAAGGGAGTATCTAATCAGAAGAGATGAACCAACGCCGCCGGAAGGAACGGAGAGAATAATGTCGCCGATGTTCTGCATATCGTAGAGCGCGTTGCTGCACATTGAAAGCCTGTTGGATGCTTTGAGCGTTTTATGCAGTTCTCCAGCCGTAACTTCGATATGCGAGGCGCCGCGTTCTGTTGCCGCATCAAATCTGCGGTACAGTTCGTGATGAAAATCGGCTGCAGTAAGATTTCCGCTTTTTTCCGTCATGACTCATCCAAACAGGCCAAAGAGACCTTTCTTTTTTGCGACTTCAACATCAATGATGATATTGCCTTTATTCTTCGGAGAGAGAACGCCGAGTCCTTTTCCTTCCGGCGGTGCGAAACGGTCTCCGGTTTTCACGCCCGCAGGCACGGTGATCTTGATGGTTTTATTCAGGAGAAGGGTAAGAGGGACCATTCCGCCCTGTTCTGCGATTTTCGGCGGGATCTGCATACGGCAGATAAGATCATTCGTTGCATCATCGATCTCCCAGTTTTCTTCAGGAATCACTTTGAGATTCACATACAAATCTCCCCGGGGTTTTCCTTCGACAGGCACCCCTTTGTTGGCAATTCTGTACCGTCTGACACCAGGATAGACTTTGATGACAACCTTTTCTCCGGCCACCTTCATCGGGATTTTGCCTTTTCCATATGCGGCGATCGTCAGGGATATCGGATAATCCGTTTCGATGTCGCCGCTTTTTGTCGGCATTCCCGACATTTTTTTGCCGCGGGGCTGGGAGGAGACAACAGGAACATCGGCACGTTCGGCATCGTAGGATGCTTTGGTTTCCGGATTGCTGAGAACCTCATATGCGGCCATAATTTCCAGCAGGCGCTCGTTGTACTCCTGCTGTTTGTCCTCGCTTTCACCCGCGTGATCCGGATGGAACTTTTTTACGAGAGCAACATAGGCTTTTTTTATCATTTCCGGCGTTGCATTTTCTGCTACGCCGAGCGTATCATAGTGGGAATCGCCCATTCTACTCATCTATTGGTGTTATAAAGGATAGAACTTATCTCATATTCGAGCAATACATTCCTGTATGTATATCGGAGTCGACCACGGGACCTCGTCCCTTCGGTTCGCAACAGAAACCGGAAAACATCTTAAAATATCCCGGGAAGCGGCTAAAAGTTTTGAACTTTCGGCTCTGGAAAAGATCTGCCCTGTCAATGAGATAGAAGGATTCGCTGTATGCTATTCAATGGGGGATAATTTTTCCAAAATAACACCTATTGCTCAGCTGAAAAACCGAGGAGTCATAACCCGTGACGGTGCCGGAGAACATATCGGCGGAGGGACGCGGGTCTTCGATGTCATAAAAGAATCGGGAATTCCCGCAATGGTCATTCCGGGTATTCACCGTGGATCCGATACCGATCCCAGATTCAAAGTGTATTCCCATCAGACAAGTCCGGAAAAACTCGGGATAGCCTATCTTGCAAAACAGACACTCCATGACACGTTTATCGTATCGGACATCAGTTCCAACGCCGTGTCTCTTCTCGTTGCAAACGGAAAAATTGTCGGGGCATTCGACGCATGCGTCTTCGCACCGGGAATGCAGCACGGTGCACTCGATGTTGATGCAATCAGAAAAATCGATGAGGGAGAGTGTACCGCAAATGAAGCGTTTACAACGGCGGGAGTCTCTTGTCATCTTGAGGAAAAATATCAGAAGCCGGCGATCGCCATGTGGGCCGCGATGGAATGCGCCTCGCTTCTCCTTCTTTCACGCGAGGCGCCAATTGCCTTGGCAGGCAGTCTCGCACCGGAATTGGCCGAAGAAATATCCGCATTGCTGCAAAAACCGGTCATTGTGTATAATGAATGGGCTGCATCCGAAGGACTTGCGCTTATGGCACGGGATATCTTTAACGAGGCAAAACAGATTCTGGGAATTTCAGTGATACAGACCCCCAAATAATAATTCACCCCCACACTGCACCATTTTTAACATTGTGCGGTCTTTTTTCAGAAAATTTGCAAACAGTAAATTCATATTGATTAATCGTGATAAATATAAGTGTTATGAGAGAACTACGCATCCACGGAAGAGGTGGACAGGGCTCGGTGACGGCTGCAGAATTAATAGCGACGGCAGCATTCACCGCAGGCGTCTATTCACAGGCATTCCCGGCCTTTGGCGTTGAACGCCGCGGAGCTCCCGTGCAGGCATTTGTGCGGTTCAGCGATGAAAAAATCCGCCTCAGAAGTCAGATTTATGAACCGGACTACATCATCGTTCAGGACAGCACGCTGATCCGCGACGTGAATGTATTTGCCGGCATGTCGGAAGGCGGAATTGCCATTATCAACACAGAAAAAGACGGGGCAGTATACAATCTCCCGAAAGGAGTAAAACTGATCACCATTGATGCAACCAAGGTTGCCCTTGAAGAAATAGGACTTCCCATCACCAATACTACTTTGATGGGAGCATTTGCTGCCGCAAGCGGAGAGATCACTCTCGAAGCTCTTGAAGGCGCGATCAAAGAGAGATTCGACGCGAAACTTGCAGACAGCAATATTGCCGCAGCAAAACGTGCATATGCGATGGTAAAGGAGGGACACGTATAATGGCTCTTGGAATTGGATGCACGGCACGCCCGGGCAACAGCAGAAACAACAAAACCGGTTCATGGAGAGTATTCTACCCCGTAATGGACACGGAAAAATGTACAAAATGTGGAACATGTCAGTTGATCTGTCCGGAAGGTTGTATCAATCAGAATCCTGACAAAACCTATTCTATCGATCTTGACTTCTGTAAAGGATGCGGCATGTGCGCCGAAGAATGTCCTGACAAAGCTAAGGCTATCCACATGGTTAAGGAGGAAAAATAAATGACGATGGAAATTATGGAGGGTTCAATCGCGATCGCAGAAACCGTACGTCTCTGCAGACCACAGGTTATATCCGCATATCCGATCACCCCGCAGACACACATCGTCGAAGGACTGGCGTCGATTGTGGCCGACGGAAGACTTGACGCAGAATATATCTGCGTGGAGTCCGAATTCTCCGCTCTCTCGGCATGCATCGGTGCATCGGCAGCCGGAAGCAGAGTGTATTCGGCAACGACATCCCAGGGTCTCGCACTTATGGGAGAGGTCGTGTTCAACGCAGCAGGAATGAGACTCCCGATCGTTATGGGTATCGCAAACCGCGCGATTTCCGCACCGCTCTCGATCTGGAACGATCAGCAGGATTCCATCATGATGAGAGACGCGGGATGGATTCAGCTCTATGCAGAAGACAACCAGGAAGCAATCGACATGCACATCCTCGCATACAAAGTCTGCGAAGACCATGACATTCTGCTCCCGGCATTCGTCTGCTTTGACGGATTTATTCTGTCCCATGTATATGAGCCGATCGACCTCCCCTCGCAGGAACTCGTTGACTCATTCCTCGGACCAGTCAACCCCTATCAGAAACTCGATGCAAATGACCCGATCTCCTTTGGCATGTACGCAACACCGGAATACTATCTGGAGTTCAGATACGAACATGATCAGGCGGTCAAACGTGCGGCCGAAGCCATTAAAAAATACGGAAAAGAGTTCGGCGAAGTTTTCGTCCGCGACTACTCGGAGTTAGTCGTCGGATACAAACTGGAAGATGCAGAAACCGCAATTGTTGCAATGGGTTCCATCTGCGGTACCGTCAAAGATGCAATAGACGAGATGCGTGCCGAAGGAAAGAAAGTCGGACTCTTAAATCTCCGCTGCTTCCGTCCGTTCCCGTCAACCGATGTCGCAAAGGCTCTCGCCCATGTCAACACCATCGCAGTTCTCGATAAAAACGTCAGTCTTGGTGCAAAAGGGGCAGTCGCAATCGAAATCAAGGAGGCCTGCTACGGATCGAACATACCGATCTACGATTATATCCTTGGTCTCGGCGGCCGCGACGTAAGAAAGAGAGACATCAAAAAGATCGTCGAACTCGCAGAGAAAGGCGAGGGCGATATGTTCTATGGATTACGCGAGGAGGTGCTCTGAAATGGTAGATAGATCAATTGAAAACTTTGAATGCGGGCACAGAGCCTGCGGAGGCTGCGGAGCATCATCTGCAGTTCGTATGATCCTGAAAGGCTACGGCGAAAACACGATCGTAGTCAACTCCACTGGGTGTCTGGAGGTTTTCTCAACCCCATACCCGGAAACCGCATGGAAAACTCCCTGGATTCACTCGCTGTTCGAAAACGCATCGGCAGTCGCATCAGGTATCGAAGCATCCCTCAAAAAGCAGGGACGTCTTGACACGGAAAAGATCCTCGTCTTCGGCGGGGATGGTGCCACGGTTGATATCGGAACGCTTTGTATCTCCGGCGCCTTTGAACGCGGACATGACTTCACGTACATCTGCTATGATAATGAAGCATACATGAACACGGGAATTCAGCGCTCAGGGGCAACACCCTACGACGCCGACACGACAACGTCCCCAGCTGGTGTCTGCTCAACCGGAAACAATCTTCCAAAGAAAGATTACCCGCAGATTCTTGTCGCACATGGTTCGCCGTACGTTGCCACCGCTTCCATGGCCTACCCCGCAGATCTGATGAAAAAGGTCGAGAAAGCACGAAATACAAAAGGTCCATGCTATATTCAGGTACACACTCCCTGCTGTACCGGATGGGGATTCGACGGTGCCAAGACGATGGAGATCGGCAGAATGGCAGTCGAATGCGGCCTCTGGGTCAATTACGAAATCGTTGACGGCGAACTTACAACCGTTAAAAAAGTGAAGAGAGTTCGGGTTGATGATTATCTCAAAGCCCAGAAACGTTTCCGTCATCTCTTCAAACCGGTACGAAATGATGCCGAGATCGCAAAGATTCAGGCCATCGCTGACAAAAACGCCAAAAAATACGGCATCGATATTGAATAAAATCAGTATCAAAAACTAACTCAATCCTTTTTTTAACAAATTCACTTCAACGGGATACACGTGCAACTCACCCACCCATATCCCCGGTACAAGTAAAAATAAAATATGAGAATATCTAACAACCGTTTTTTCCCGACATAAAGTACGAGAATTTCTATTAACCCATTTTTAACGTGAATCATGATTTAAGGAAGATAGGTTAAATCCCCACACCCTCTCATCCCCCCCAAAAAAAAAGAAAATCACGATAAATCCCAATTATTCCTTGACGTTTTTTTTAATTTACACCCTGTTTTGAATCGTTTTCACTTGATAGATATTATAACAAAATGCAGCCAGCATATTTTTCACTCGCACTCTTTGCAGCGTTGTTACCTTCACCAACCCTGCATGAAAGATATTTTTGATCACTGCATAGGGTCTCTCCCCCTTTGATCTCTTTCTACTTATTCGCATATTTCTCAGTTTATCTCGTATCCCAATGGGATGTCCTCTCGCCCCTCGTTTCATTGTGGCACTATATCCCTTGCATTTTGCTCCCTGATATCCCCGATCCCGATAGACCACTTCTCCTTTTTCTGACAGATCCACCTGACTGTCATGAACATTTGCCGTTGTGGTTTCAATGCGTCGAATAAGATCATGCGTCGTATCCATGATGGTATGCAGTTTATAGCCATAGTGCATTTTGCCGTTCTTGGACATGATTTTTCCATCTTTATCCCGTCGTGTTTTTGCCTGCTCTCCTCGCGGCGTGTCTTTCTTACAATGACCGGGTTCAGCATACACAAACGTTGCATCCTGAATCATACCTTGTTCAATTTTGAGACCTTTCATGTCAAGTTGTCGCTGAAACTCCTGCCAAACCAATGTGTCAACGCCTGATTCGGACATGCGCTCCCGAAATAACCAGATCGTTGAATTGTCGGGTATTTTGTCAGGACACCCAAGGAAATGCCAAAAGGAGAGACGATCGTAGATTTCACGTTCAACGGCGAGATCAGATAGATTATACCAGACTTCCAGAAGCTGAATCTTGAACATGAGTATTACATCGACATTGGGGTGACCGCCTTTGCCGGATTTATTTGCATACATGGATTCAAGAAGAGGACGAAAAACATCCCAATCAAGTGTTTTACCAACATCGGAGAGACGGTCGCCAAGTTTTTCATAACGCTCGTGATATGCCTGGTTGAGACTAAAGCTGCTGAAAGTCCCCATACATACTACTCAACGTACGAAAAGAAAGTACTTTCTGTCGGAAAAAAGGTTGTTAGAAATTCTCAGGTTAGATTTTAGTGTACGTATCGCCGTACGCGTCCGTGAGGATCTTTCCGTCGGCAGATAACGTGTGGGGAGAGACTGTTGACGTATCTGTTGAATAGGCAAAGACGTACTTTCCGTTGTCGTTGCCCCAGAAAATATCGAGCTTCTTTGCTTCGGTTGAACCGGCCTCGGCCATCATCGCATATCCGGTGTTGTCGTCCTTAAGTTCATAGATAACATAATACTCAGTACCATTCACTGCAAAGGACTGGGTGCTCTGCCATGTCCCGACGATCGGATCGGTAGTCGTCGTGTTGTTTACCGCCGGAACATCAGGACTAACACAGCCTGCACAGGCAACAAAGAGGACGGCCAGAAGTCCAAGTAAGACTATCAGCTTTTTCATGTAACGTTTATCTTACTTTTATCGTATAATAAGTTCCCGCCGGGTCAAATATGCAAATGCTTATGATATTTCCTCGTGCACATAATATTTCAATGGCTCTGGAAATAGAAATAAAAGTCAAAGTCCCCTCGCTTGATCCTATCAGGGAAAAACTCATCGCAAACGGAGCGGAACTGATAGCCGATCAGGTGGAGCATGATCTGTATTATAATGCTCCCCACCGGGATTTTGCCGTGACCGACGAAGCGCTAAGGATCCGGTATCTGACCAACCAGATCTGCGGGAAAGCCATGCCGCCGAACGTGACCTACAAGGGTCCCAAAGTCGGCCGCGAGGTTTTCAAATCCAGAGAAGAACTCATCGTCGACCTTTCCTCCGTCGAAGAATACTGTACGATCCTCGAGCGGCTCGGGTTCCGTCTGACCGCCGAGGTCGTCAAGCACCGGGAGATGTACCAGTGCGAAAATGCGCTCGTCACGCTGGACACGCTTCCGGGAATCGGGACCTTCTCGGAGATCGAAGCCTCCTTCGACCTTTCCGAGGACGAGGCGATCGCCGTTATAAATAAAACCGCAGAGATGGCGGGAATCGAAGTCGAATGCCTGACAAAATCCTATCTCGAGATCCTGCTCGACTCCAGAAAAGCCTGAATATCCAAAAAACATGACCCCTCAGCCTCCTGAGATATTCGTCGATCCCGGATCGGTATCCGCTGTGATGATCAGCGAAGTCGTCCCAAAAGATCCCAAAGATGATTTTTATGGATGGCTCGGTGCCTCGTATGCGGAGTCGGCGGTCGCGTTGTTCCGGCAGGCTGGCGTCGACATTACCTCTGTTTTGGAGCTTCTCGACCGCGGGATCTATCTCACGAACGCGGTCAAATACCCCAAAACCGGATACGCCGTGGAACTATCCGCGATCGAATGCAGTCTGCCTCTGCTGGAAGAAGAGCTTTCACGTTTTCCAAATCTCCACATCATCATGCTCATGGGCGATACGGCAAAAAAGTCGTTCAACATGCTTGTAAAAAAGCAGACAGACAAAAACTGCATCCCGTCCGGTGCGACCTACAAACTGCGGGCCGGCGAGTTCCATTTTGGAAACGTGCGGGTGATCCCGTCATATATCATGACCGGCGGAAACCTTCTGATCGAAAAATCCAAGACGCAGATGATCGCCGAGGATATAAAAAAGATGATGGAGATTATTCTTCCGTGACTTCAATTGGGTCGCGGATGTTTTTCAGCACGATTTTTGGTTCGTCCTCTTCCTCATCCAGTGTGATGAGCGCATAATTTCCTTCGTATGCCGGCCCGGGATTCACGCATATCCGCTTTTCCAGTTCGCAGACGCCTTTCTGCTCGTGGATGTGTCCGCAGCAGATGATGTCGAAATCCTTTACGATTTTGGCGATCGGGAATGCACCGACATGTACTTCCGGCGCGACTTCATCGAGCGCTCCAAAGGGCGGCGCATGGGTGATCAGAATGTTCCACCGGTTCTTTCCGGTTTTCGCGGCGACCTCTTTCACGATCGCCGTCAGTTCATCTTCGGTGTGTTCGAACGGCGTGGAAAACGGCGTGGCATTCGAGCCGCCGATACCCGAGATGGTCAGTTTTCCAAGATCAATGCTTTTTCTGTGAATGGGGATTGCGTCGGATGCCTCGAGAACGGTGAGGATATCGCGGTTGTCACAATTTCCAGGAACGACGAACGTCGGAGCGGGAATATCTTCCATAAAGGGTATAACGCCGTCGAGCGTCTGGCCGAGATCGGTGACGTCTCCGCCGATGAAGACGTAATCCGGGTTTTCTCTATTGAAGATCTCATAGACGGTATCGAACTTCCCGTGAATATCGGTGATGAATACAATCTCTGTCATTGGTTGTATATATCCGCGTCATAGGATATCAACTTTGCAAATGGGGGTTACGGACCCGTTTGATGCGGGCTAAAAGGTGCACGCCCACAAAAGAAACTCCCGCGTTTTACCGCTGTCATACCAGCCCTGCCGGATTCCCTCTTTTTTAGTACCCTCAGCTATATCATGGGTAAATTCCTATAATATAGGTCAATGCAGAGCCTTCGCGTTTGCTGGTACAAAAGCGTGTATATGACCGCACGTTTCCTTGCCAGTCCGGCCATTGGACGGAAATTACAGTATACCTACGATATAGTCATTCCAAAGCACACCCCCTATATGGTCTTCTCCAACCACACGACCCTCTGGGATCACCTGATGATCGGCATGGCGGTCAAAGGGCACATGTTCTATGTGGCCGGCGAACATCTTTTCAGAAAAAAATCGACACGGTTTATCGGAGCGTTTCTGCTCGATCCGATCATCCGCAAGAAAGGAGCCCCGGCAGACGAGGTCATCCGCGATATCAAAGAGCGGCTCAGTGCGGGCAATAATGTCTGGATGTCCCCCGAAGGGGTCAGGTCGATCAACGGCGAGACGGCGTTCATCTCGCCCGGAACCGGAAAACTGGTCAAGGAGTGCGGAGAGCTCGGCGCCGCTCTTATCACCTACCGGATGCACGGCGGATATCTGCGCCGCCCAAGGTGGGGCAAAACACCGCGTGACGGCAAAATGTGGGGAGAGTTCGTGCACGAATACTCTCCCGATGAACTGAAAGGCATGACGGTCGATCAGATCAACGAGGCGATCAACCGCGATCTGTATGTGAACACCTTCGACGACCAGAAAAAGAACCCGCTTCCCTACACCGGAACGGACCTTGCCGAGTCGCTGGAGACGATCCTCTACATATGCCCGGAATGCAGGCAGATGGGCAAACTTCACAGCAAAGGGGATATTTTTTCCTGTGAATGTGGCTACTCAGCGAAGTTCAACGAGTTCGGTCTGTTCGAGCCGGCGTCGGGGCATTCTCTGCACCACGACAATATCGTGTCCTGGGATCACTGGCAGCGGGATCTGATCAGGGAAAATCTGCCAGCGTATCTCGCGACCCCGAAAGATGTTCCGATCGAATCGGACGAGGGGCAGATCCTTGGAAAGATAGGAGCCCTGAAGTCGGTTGAGAATCTCGGCACCGGAAGATTTTCGATCTATGTGGACAGACTCGAGTTCGACGGGGACAAGGGGAAGTTCGTGTTTCCGTTTGCGGATATCGAAGGGTTCGCATTTTCCCTGCAGATGAAGATCCTGTTCTCGCTGCACGACGGGACGTATTTCGAGGTCGAGTCGAAGATTCCGCGGTCTGCGGCAAAATATATGGTGCTTTACCGGTTTTTGATCGGGAAAGAGTATAAGTAATCTCAATTCACGATCGAAGCCGGGATATGGATCCCGGAATCATTTTCTCTTTTTACCGAGGACGATGTTTTTTCCCACTGAACAAAGGGTTTTGCGATAGGTTCTTCCAGAAGATGGGGATGAGTAAGGAAATGTTTCAGCATGTCGAAGGACTTCGCAAAGTAAAATCCATCGGCGATTCGTTCATCAATGGTGATCCCCAGTTCGACGAAGTTCTTTTCATGGACCGTTCCCGTTTTGTCCATAACGTACTCTTTTTTGATTTCGCCGATCGTGATGACGATCGAGTTCGTGCCGTAGTTGTTCAGATGATGGTAACATGCTCCCCGGCCTATGGATCCCAGATTGGAGACAAGGACGGTGGTGAAGTTCTGATCATTTCGCCAGAGGGATTCCGGGATCCATCCGTGGGTGTCCATGTGTCTGTATGCCCATGCAACCAATGCAAAGACGGGGCGCGGGAGTCTGACGAGTTTGTCGATGATGTCGTTCGTGGAATTTGTGTTGGAAGCCCTGGTCTGATGAACTTCATCGTAGATCTTTTTGGAGATGTCGGAGAAGGTCAGATCATCTTCCCCTCTGAGAATGAGGATGCGTTCTTCGGCGGTGTCGGTGAAGGCATTTTTGATGAGAAAGGATATGGATATTTCTTTGCGGTCGTAATACTGTTTGCCGACAAGGAACCGGTTCATCAGGGGGCGGTTGTAGACGGTTTTGAACATGGAAGTGATGAGGGCATGGAAAAAGGTGGAGGTGTATTCAGCGTTCCCTGCATTTTTTTCGCTGATGAAACGCAGGAGGTTGGTGACGTCGATTTTTTCCAGGGAGTAGACCTCGGCGTCGGTCCTTCTGGGAAAGAGATAGGCCATGACAATGTGGATGGAGTCTACGGATTTTACGAAGTATCCGTCGGAACGGTCGCGAAAAGATTTCTTTCTTGACAAGGGGAACACACCTAAGTATTCTGTATATTTCGGCGGAAGTTTGAATAAAGCATAGGATGTAAGGTTGACCGCCCGTTATCAGTCTTCACACCAAAAAACGCGATCAACACCCACAGTAATTCTATATGGATTCAAAGCCCATAAATATCCAGATATCCCCATGGCAGAATATGAAGACACCTATGAAAAGGTCATCGAACTTGCACGCAGAAGAGGTTTTGTCTGGCCCTCCTCTGAAATATACGGATCCGTAGCCGGCTTCATCGACTACGGTCCCCTCGGAGCAATGCTGAAACGCCGGATCGAAGCGACCTGGCGCCGTTTTTACGTAGTACAGGAGGGATACTACGAGATCGAATGCCCGACTGTTGGTATCGAGCCGATCTACGTCGCATCCGGACACGTCGGCGGATTCTCTGATAAAATGTTCCAGTGTCCACACTGTCAGGAGTTTCTGCGGGCAGACCACGTCGCCGAAGCATTCGGCATCCCCCATGCGGGAACCATGTCAAAAGAGGAACTCCAAAACGTCCTCGTCGACAAAGAATGCCCGGCCTGCGGAAAAGTTCTCGGTGAAGTGGAAGTCTTCGACTTCAACCTCATGTTCACCACCTTGATCGGACCCGGAGGCCAGAGAAAAGGCTACCTCCGTCCGGAAACGGCCCAGGGAATGTTCGTTGACTTCCAAAGACTTCTCAGATTCTATCGCGACCACCTCCCGTTCGGCGCAGTCCAGGTTGGAAAATCCTACAGAAACGAGATCTCCCCCCGTCAGGGAATGATCCGCCTCAGAGAATTCACCCAGGCCGAAGCCGAGATCTTCGTCCACCCCGAAGAAAAGGATCACCCGAACTTCTCCAGATACGCGGACTACAAAATGCCGCTTTGGGGCATCGCCCAGCAGGAAAAGGAAACTCCGGCGGTCGTCAAATCCATGCGGGAAGCAGTCGACGAAGGAATCATCGCAAACGAATACGTTGCCTACTACGTCGCGATGACCCACGATATTCTCTGCACGGTCGGATTCAACCCCGACAAGATCAGATTCCGTCAGCACATGCCTGATGAGCGTGCCCACTACGCGACCGACTGCTGGGACGCCGAGGCGCTTTCAGACAGATTCGGTTGGGTCGAGATCGTCGGTATCGCCGACCGGACCGACTATGATCTGAAAGCCCATTCACGGGTCTCGGGTCAGAAAAACACCGTCTTTGTCCAGTATCCGGAAGCAAAGAAGGTCCACCACAAAGCGATCGTACCGAACTTCGGCAAGCTCGGTCCGGCATTCAAAGGAAAGGCAAAGCCGATCTCTGAGCAGATGCTCACCGCGACCCCCGAAGCAGACGGTATCTATCTCACCATAGACGGCGAGGAGATCCTTGTCGGCCCCGACATGTACACCGTGAAAGACGAGATCGTGGATGTCTTCGGCGAAGATGTCATGCCCCACGTTATCGAACCTTCCTACGGTATCGACAGGATGTGTTACATGGTCCTTGAACACGCCTATGCCGAGGACGTGGCCGACGGAGAAGCACGCACGGTCATGCGTTTCAAAAAGGGCGTTGCCCCGATCCAGGTCGCCGTCCTTCCGCTGATGTCACGCGACGGACTTGACGAGATCGCGAAAAACCTTGTCCTCGAACTGCAGAACGAAGGCATCCAGACCGAATACGACGATGCCGGATCGATCGGCCGGAGATACAGAAGACAGGACGAGATCGGAACGCCGTACTGCATCACTGTTGACTACGACACCAAAGACGACACCTCTGTGACCTTAAGGGACCGTGATTCGATGCAGCAGATAAGGGGTTCCGCCGCAGCCGTTCTCAAGGCTCTCCCCGATCTTCTCAAAGGAAAACTTCCCTTCGATACATCCTCGTTATGAGTTATATCAGCAGAAAAAACATCCCTGAAAACACGCTGGAAGAACGGGCATACCAGACGAATATTGCAAAACATGCCCTTTCGGGAAACACGCTCGTCGTTCTCCCGACCGGTATGGGAAAGACCGCGGTCGCTTTGCTTGTGGCCGCCGAGCGGATCCCTGCAGGAAAAATCCTGATGCTTGCGCCGACCAAACCTCTGGTCGAGCAGCATCTCCGCTATTTTTCAAAAAATCTCGTTATTGATCCGGATGAGATCATCATGTTCACCGGCACGACGCCGCCGGCAAAGCGGGTCGATCTGTGGAAAAAAGCACGGTTCTGCATTTCAACGCCGGAGATCATCAAAAACGATCTGATCGCAGAGAGATACGACCTCAAAGACGTCTCTCTTTTGGTCGTCGATGAATGTCACCGGACGGTTGGAAACTATGCCTACGTCTTCATCGCCGAACGCTACAATGCCGAGGCCCGGAATCCGCTTCTTCTCGGCATGACGGCATCGCCGGGTTCGGACCCTGAGCAGGTCGCCGAGATCTGCCAGCATCTTTCGATCTCGGTCGTGGAGAGCCGGACCGAGTCGGACCCGGACGTCCGGCCGTATGTCCATGAACGCGAGATCGAGTACCGGACGGTCGATCTTCCCGAAGATCTCTGGCTTGCGGTCTCGGTTCTGAATACGATGATCGATGACCGGCTCACGAGTCTTGCAGCCCTCAACTATCGGGTGCCGAAACGCGAGGCTCTTTCGATGAAAGCACTCAACGCGCTGATGGCCCAGATCCAGACCCGGATGCAGTCTAAGGATCCTTCGGCCTATGCGGCGATATCGATCCATGCCGAGCTGATGAAGTTCCGGCACGGGGTCACGCTTGCCGAATCGCAGGGAACGACCGCCTTCAAGGCCTACCTTCTTCGTCTCGAGACGGAAGGAGCGGGAGGAGCCGGAAGCAAAGCCGCGAAACGGATCTATGAAGATGCCCGGTTCAAGCGGCTTCTTGCTCTTTGCCAGAACTGGACAAAAGAGCTGCACCCGAAAGCCGATGAAGTCGTTAGAGTCATTCAGGAACAGCTGATCACGGATCCCGATTCGCGGATCATCGTGTTTGCAACCTACCGGGACGGGGTGTCGATGCTCGTCGATCATCTGGCGGAAGCAGGCATCCCGGCGATACGGTTCGTCGGCCAGGCTTCCCGCGATACGGAGAAGGGCCTTTCGCAGAAAGAGCAGATCGAAGCGATCCGCCAGTTCCGCGAAGGTGAATACACCGTTTTGGTCGCGACCTCGGTCGGCGAAGAGGGGCTCGATATCCCGTCGACGGATCTCGTGATTTTCTACGAGGCCGTACCCTCCGAGATCCGCAGTATCCAGCGGAAGGGGCGGACCGGCAGGAACTCCACCGGAAAGATCATCGTACTCGTCACCCGCGGGACAACAGACGAGACCTACCGGTGGGTAAGCAATACCCGCGAAAAACAGATGCAGAAGGGCGTAAAGGCGATGAGGACCGGAAACGTTCCCGTCCCGCAGTCGGCGAGGGTGCCTCCCGCAGGCGAAGCGGCATATGCCCCGGCCGAAGGACAGATGACCCTTGCGGACGCGGTAATCCGGGCGGTCTCCGATGAAAATGACGAGCGGCCCGCCGTCACCGTCGACAACCGCGAGACTCATTCGCGGGTCGCGGAGCATCTCAGTAATCTCGGCGTAAAAATCACGCTGGCGCAGCTTCCCGTGGGCGATTACGCGGTCGGCGATCGGATCCTTATCGAACGAAAAACTATTCAGGATTTCGTGGATACGCTGGTCGACCGAGATCTCTTTGGGCAGATGAAGGATCTCGCCGAGTCATCGATCCGCCCGATCCTGATCATCGAAGGAGGGAGCATCGCCGATCTGTACAATCTGCGAAACCTTCACCCGAATGCGATCCGAAACGCGCTTGCATCCATCGCCGCAGACTTCGATGTCTCGATTTTGTTTACAAAAGATGCGAACGAGACGGCAGAGATGATCCACGCCTTTGCAAAACGGGAGGCAGTGGGGCCAGGTTCGCCGCGCAGTCTCCATAAATCGAAGACCGGACGATCCGGCAAAGCGGCAGTCGAGTATATTCTGACCGCATTTCCCGAAATCGGGCCAAAAGCCGCACGTGATCTTCTGCAGGAGTTCGGGTCGTTTCGAAGCATCATGTCGGCTTCGAAAGAGGATCTGCTTAAGGTGAAGGGCGTTGGAGAAAAAACGGCAAATGCCGTTTTGCAGACGCCCGACATCGAGTGGAGGGAGAGGTAATCATCTTTTTTCTCTCGGAAGAGAACTTTTTTCGCATTTTTACCTCATCCCATAGATTCATTAGAGAAAAACATCACATGTTTGCATATTGCCGTATGGACAGCTATGCATTAAGACTCGAGATCCTGCGATTTTACCGGGCGTACGCATATAGTCAGGGCGGTGAAAAGGTCTGCTCATGCAGACATCTTGCAGACAAATTTTGCGTTTCCGAGGTCGATCTCGATATGGAGGTCGATTATCTAAAAAGGAAGGGGTATCTGAACGGAAGTTATGTGTATGGGATGAAGCCCTCGGAAGGCGATTACAGGATCACCAAGCAGGGGGACGATTTTCTCGACGGGAAACACTGTCCAAAAGAGGGAAGGATAGCCTTCAGAAGAATAATCTGATACGATATCGATCGAAGAGAAGAGATTTTTTGTATTTTTCGGGCTACATGATTGAGCGAGCCGAAAAATATATGCGGCGGGGTGAAGAGAACAGTTTTTCATCCCGGCACCCCGCCGAATAGTATCATTGCAGAGAGGTTAGAGTCCTCTCCGTTTTCGTTCTTCTGCGATGGGCGATGGTCCTATTTCTTTGATCGTGTTGATCACATCTGTGATAACGACCGCCCATTTTGCTCCTTCCGATGCCGACACGAAGGTCATACGGAAGCGTCTGTGTTCGATACCCATGTTGTTGAGAATGCTCTTTACGAGGAACATTCTCTTCGCTGCCTTGAAGTTGCCTGCAAGGTAGTGGCAGTCACCGAAGTGACAGCCGGACACGAGAACACCGTCTGCGCCGTCAGCGAAGGCTTTCAGGACGAACAGGGTGTCGATACGGCCGGTACACATAACACGGACGATACGGATGTCCGGGGGATACTGCGTACGGGCTGAGCCGGCACCATCTGCTCCGGCATAGGAACACCAGTTGCAGATGATACCGATAATCTTGGGTTTCCACTCATCGGACATTACTGTTCACCTCCAAGGAAGAAGGCATCGATCTGAGCCAGAATCTGCGGGCTCGTGAAGTGCTGCATCTTGATAGCACCGCCGGGGCAGAAACCGCCGCACGTTCCGCAGCCTTTACACTTTGCTGCAGTGACTTCCATAACCGTTCTGCCGTCGACGACCATCATGGACAGAGCGGAGTAGGG
Source organism: Methanocorpusculum sp. (assembly GCA_965228205.1). Lineage (GTDB taxonomy): Archaea > Halobacteriota > Methanomicrobia > Methanomicrobiales > Methanocorpusculaceae > Methanocorpusculum. The sequence continues at coordinate 533,315 of OZ245799.1, forward strand.
ACACTGGTTGACGCACATACCGCAGCCGGCACAGAGGTCCTGGACGCACTGGGCATAGTAGGGCTCGAGCTCGACTTGACCGGAATGGATCGGGATGGAGGCAGCGGATGCGGCACCTTCGGCCTGGGCTACGGTGTCGGGGATATCTTTTGGACCCTGACAGACACCGGCGAGATACACACCGGCAGTGGTGGTTCCGCAGGGGTTCAGTTTCGGGTGGGCTTCAAGGAGCCACTTGTCGATCGAGCAGGAGACACCAAAGTGTCTGCGCACGACTTCCGTTTCGGCAGTAGGCTGGATGGCGGCTGCGAGGACGACAAGATCGACTTCGATCTCGACGGGCATGCCAAGGAGGGTATCTTCGGCGATGACCAGCAGGTTCTTGTTTGGGAGTTCCTGGATCATGGCGGCACGGCCGCGGATGAACTTGGCGCCTTCGTTCTGGATACGGTAGTAGAACTCTTCGTAGGCTTTACCGAAGGAACGGATGTCCATGTAGAAGATGTATGCTTTACAGCCGGGGATCTTTTCGATGACCTGGTGGGCGTGTTTCAGCGAATACATGCAGCAGAACCGGGAACAGTAGGGTTTGCCGATACCGGTGTTGTCTCGGGAACCTGCACAAAGGACGAACGCGACGGATTTCGGGGTCTCACCGTCGGAGGGACGGACAAGGTGACCGATGGTCGGACCGGATGCACAGATCAGACGTTCGAACTCGAGAGAGGTGATGACGTTGTCATAGAGTTTGTAACCCCATTCTTTCTTCTGTTCGATCGGGAAGGTTTCGTAACCGGTGGCAAGGATTACGGTACCCACTTTGATCGTGAAGAGTTCGTCTTCCATTTCAAGGTCGACGGCCTTCTTGGTTCCGCAGGCAGTGACGCAGAGACCGCATTTTACACAGGCATCGAAGTCGATGGTGTAGATGAGCGGGACAACCTGAGCGTGCTGGATGTAGATCGCTTTGCGGGGTGCCATGCCGAATTCCCAGGTGTTGGGTTTGACGACGGGGCAGACGGTTGCACAGTCGCCGCAGCCGGTACATCCTCCGCCGACGATGCCTTTTGCAGCGGCTTCGGTCGGGGTGAGGACACCGCGGGCGTTGCGGCGGATGGTGACGTCGAAGTTCCCGATGTATCCTTCTACGTTCTCGACTTCAGCGAGGGTGTAGAGTTTGATGTTCGGCGTTCGGCCGGCTTCTGCCATCTTCGGAGACAGAATGCACTGCGAACAGTCAAGCGTCGGGAAGGTCTTGTCGAGCTGGGACATGCGACCGCCGATTGTCGGTTCCTTCTCAATTAAGTAGGTCTCGATACCGGAGGCGGCGAGGTCCATGGAGGCCTGGATACCGCCGATACCTGCACCGACGACTAAGGCACGGTGTTCAACCGGCACGGCCATCGGATAAAGGTCTTCGAGTTTTGCGGCTTTGGCGACGGCGATACGGACGGCGTCTTTGGCTTTGTCCGTTCCGCCTTCCCAGTCGTGCATGTGAACCCAGGAGCCCTGGTCACGAATGTTGGCCATCTCGAATCTGAACTGGTTCAGACCGCCGTTTGCGGTAGCGGTTCTGAAGGTCTGTTCGTGGAGACGAGGCGTGCATGCTGCAACAACGATTCCGGTAAGGTGATACTGCTCGATGGCCTCTTTGATCATATTCTGACCGGGGGTCGAGCACATGTAGGCATAGTTCTGGGCAACGACGACGTGAGGAATCGTTTCAGCGTATTCCTTGACGGCCGGGACATCGAGAGAACCGGCGATGTTGGTACCGCAGTGGCAGATGAAGACACCAATTCTGGGTTCTTCGGCTGCAGGGGATGATGCGGCGTTTTTACCTGTATATACCATGTTACTGTCCTCCCTTCAGTTTGTTAAGGAACGGGTCGCAGGAAATCTGGTGAAGATCGAGACCGAGCTCGATGGGCGACATACCCAGAGCAAGACCGAGCATTTCACAGAAGTGAAGCACCGGGATGTTCCATTCGACACCGAACTTCTGACCGATTTCGAACTGACCGCGGTCGAACTGCAGCTGGCAGAACGGACAGGTATCGACGATCGCGTCGGCACCGACGGCAGCCATATTGGTGAGTTTTTCGTTGGTGATATCGAGGGCGTGGGCGATATCGTATCCGCGGACACCTCCGCCGGCACCGCAGCACTGCATTTTGTTGCGGTATTCAACGGCTTCGGCACCGAGTGCGTCGACGAGTTCTTCGAACCACATCGGGTGTTCGGAATCACCGATCTTTCCGCCGGCAAACTCACGGTCCTTGGCGGGTTTGAGTAAGTGGCAGCCGTAGTGGCAGGCAACTTTCACGCCGGTAAGGGGAGTCGTGACGCTGTCTTTGAGTTTGTCAAGACCGCAGACTTCGTCGTTGTAGTAGAGTTCAGCAAGGTGGTAGACATTGGTAGTACCTTTGTATTCCATGTCGACTTCCTTTAAGACTTCATTGACGGAGTCGCGAAGTTCGGCGTCGTGTTTCAGTTTGTGGTTGACTTCCCAGATCGATTTGTAACAGCCGTTACAGATCAGGGCGATATCCATATTCATCTGTTCGGCTAAGATGAGGTTTCTTGCAGCCATGGCATACCAGACATTGAGGTCGATAGACCCGAATGCACCGGGGGCCGGACAGCAGGAAGCTCCTTTGAGTGGAACAAGTTCGATGCCGACTTTCTTACCCGTGCGGATGGCAGATGCCTCGATACCAGGATACCGGTTTGGAGCAATGCATCCAAGGAAGAATGCGTATTTGTGCGTCTCGTGTGACATAATTACTGACCCTCCGCGAGGACTTTGTCAGCGAGCTGTTTGGTCCCATATGCCTCAAGGATTTTCCGGATGGCCGGAATATATTCGGGGTATTTGCAGGTGGTTTCAGGTTCAGCTTCAAGACCGAGTCGAACACGGGCTGCACGGTTTGCATCGCTGTTCGGGACACCGTGACCGGTGTTGTAGATGAAGTTCACCGTTGCAAGGAAGTTTTTCGGAACGATACCCTGCTTGGCGGCGATATTGCGCATGGCCATGATGACATCGGTCGGGATGAGGTCACGGGGGCAGCGGTCGGAGCAGGTATAGCAGGTCGTACACAGCCACAGATCGGGATCATTGAGACAGACATCACGCATGCCGAGATTGACGCGGCGCATGAAGTTTCGAATACGGTAGCTGCTGCGGGCGCCGGACGGGCAGGACCCCGTGCAGGTTCCGCACTGGAAACAGATGTGAGCTTCAGTTTTGCCGATCTGCTCTACTTCGGCAGTGAACGACGGATCGCTGTCCTGCTTTGGCCGATAATACCGGTCAGAGAGACGTGCTGCAAGGGCAGCATCTTTGTATGCTTTTGCACTTGTCATATTGGTTCACTCCAGATATTTCATTTCGACCTGACCAAACGTGGATTCAACGACTTTGGACGTACGCGGAACACACAGTTTGGCGGCGATCTTTTTGTACAGGTCGGTCTCCGGTCCTTTGATGTGGATGCCGGTTCTCTTCAGCGTGAGAGCATCTTCAGACGGGCAGGCATTGACGCAGGCGCCGCAGAGGATACACAGATCGTTGTTGATGGCGATGGTGGCTTCGATGCTGTCGCGCTTCATTTTGACGGCAGGGATCGGCGTCGGCAGATACAGAGCCTTGCACGGACATACATCGACGCACGTAGAACAGCCGCCGGGACACTTGGAAGCATCGACGATGAGTTCGCCGTCGAAGAATTTCGTGATTGTAACGGCTTCACTCGGGCAGACCTGTTTACACCAGGTGCAGGTGATACACTCGGATTTGTCGATGGAAACCTTCCCCGGGAGCTTCAGCTCCTTTGGAGCCTCACGCTGCACGGAAAGAGCTTTCTCAGGACAGGCATTCACGCATATCTGACAGGCGTTGCATACCTCCTTTTCCCAGAGAACCTCACCGGTCGGCTTCATTGTCCCCGGATAGAAAGGATCTCTGGCAACGGTAAGTGCCGGGCATAATGTACCGCAAATACCGCAGATCGTACATTTTTCCGTATCTACCTGAAAGACAACCTCACCATTAAGAGCGGTCTGACGCTGCACGCCGCCTTCGACTTCGCCTTCATAAACGGGGACGTCCCTGACAATAGCGTCATGTGGGCAGGCCTCATGACAGGATGTGCAGCGGACGCACTTCTCCTCGCTAATCTCGGCAGTAAAATCATACTCGGGGAAACCTTCCTGCTCCAGGATCGGGAGGCTGGGTTCGCCGTCGACTTCTACGCCTAGTGCATCAAACGGACACAGAATCGTGCAGACACCGCAGTATGAACACACTGCAGGATCAACAGAAATTGGTGCCTCGCCAGAGGCTGCACCGCGGATGGATGCACCTACCATGCCTAAAGAAATCGCTTCCTTTGGACATGCGTCAACACAGATACCGCAACCGACGCAACGTGCAGTATCTAAGAGAAGATGGGAGATGCGTTTCAGGAGTTTTTGCTCCATGATAACGGTCTTCCCCTCTTTTCTCGCGGAATATTTAGGATACATTGTACTTAATACCATGTGGGAATCCCTCAAATTGGAAAATACATTTTAGATAGAACCAACGTTCCATTTCGTCTGAAACCATTCTACGGACATGCGGGAATATGGCCATACTGCCCGCACTAGCTGACTCCATTACAGACGCGCCACGTATGACAGGTTATCGACCATCAATATTCGTTAGTATCAGCATAAATGTATTATTACATATGTTTTCAACAAATTAAATGAACATAATTAACAATTTGGACGATTCCCTCTGAAAAATCGGCAAGCTCCATACAACAAAACAATGAAAAAAATAAGCGGGAAGACGCTGGTGTAGAACTATTTTCCCGCAAGGTCTATCTATGCAAAAGAGGATGGCTCCTCTTTGTTCAAATGCAAACTCGGATAAAGATCATTCGTCCTGCATCGGAAACGAAGATCCACCGGGAACATGGAATGTACGACAGTCACGAATTCATGATGCCCTTACAGGGGAACTACTCGATGTCGGGCATCATGGACGATAGATTATCGACACTCAATATTCACCCGCACACAAATAAATACTTTTCTTTAAAAAATGTAAATATAAATTGAATATAATTGACATGGGCCGCAGTCAAATACATCGCTGCATTACGCAGAAGCGGAAGAGCCGCTGAGTTCACTGATACAAAAAAATGAAAAGAAGTTATTCTCTGACGACAACGCGCAGATAATGACCTGCCGTGATGCCGCCGGATGCGATATCTTTTATCTGTTCTTTCAGCTCTTTTGGATCGCCTTCGCCCGAGACGACCGCCGTGTAGATCGCGGTCATACGGCGGATATACTTCGGACTTCTTCCGCGGGCATCGATCGAGATGACCGAAACGCCGGCCGCCGCGAGTTTTCCAACATACTCGATCAGGCAGGTCTCGGACGAGTTCAGAATATGACCCCGGCACTGGGAATCGGTTCTGACGCGGAAGATTCTGTTCGTTTTATCCTTCAGCGCCCAGGACTGACTGCAGCTCCGGCATCCCTGGACCGTTGCAGGAATACAGTTCTCGGAGATCATCACCTCAAGACTGCCCTGAACGATCACCTCGGTCTTCGGCGGATGGGCATATGCAGACAGATGCTCCATCAGCGTTCTGATCTGTTTTCCCGAAAGTTCCGGCGAGAGGCAAACCTGACGGCAGTTCTTCCCATACGTCACGGCCGAGCGGGCATTCGTAATGTTCAGACCCGAGCCGCCGTACTTCGGCACGCCCTTGAGAACTTCCGCAGCCCCGACCCCGTCGACCATAACGCCGGCGGCGCTTGGCGGAATTTTTGAGAGAATCCCGGCAAATTCATGTTCCAAAACGATCCGCGGCAGCTTGTAGATGATCGGAAGATCATAGATCTCCTCAAATCCTTCATAGACGACCTGTCCGGATCCGGCCGAGTGGGCGGCCTTTGCCCCGACGACCGAATCCGTATAGACCTGGATGATCGGGGTCGTCCGCTCCGGGACCGCTGTGCCTTTTTCCGCATACGGGCGGGTGACCCGAACAGGTTTTTTGGCAAGTGCCGCCGCATCCAGAAACTTCCGTCGAAGATCAGTGATGACGCTCATCGGCAGAAACATCGTGCCGTCGTACTGCATCGTGAGGTTTCGGACGTAAAACGGCGTGCCGCCGGTCTTTCGCATCTGAGTCTCGACCGACTCTTTGGAAACGGGCTTGTTCAGAGCTTCAAGCATCGGCATCTCGGTTTTGACCTCCGTGGAATCCGAAGAAACGGTCAGCCGTCCCGATTTGTCGACCGAGACGATGATGTCGAGCGGAATTCTGCCGGCGGAAGGTTTTGAAATGATCGCGGCGACTTTTCGTTCGGTCTTCATCCGGCGGGTGATCCACAGTTCGCTGCCTAAGACGACGTCGGGCGGAGCGGGAATCTTGTAAGCATCCCCTTCCGGGAAGACATACGGCTCTTTATTCAAAGCAAACCCGGTCTCGCGGCCGGCGATCTTGAACACCAGACCGTCTCCTGTATCAGGCACCGGACCTTCGATCTTGACGATCACTTTGCCGCGGGACTCATCTAGCCCGGACACAAATCCTGCATAGACGCCACGGTTGTCGGGCTTTTTCGCATTGATAAAGGTCCCCCACTTGTCGCCGAAAAGATACCCTTTCGTAAATCCGCGGTTGAACGCAAAGGCGAGATCCTCCATCGTTTCATTCTCGGGAACGAACTCTTCGTCTGCGTCGATCGTATCAAGACCCCGGCGGTAGGCATCGGTGACGATCCCTACATATTCAGGCGTTTTCATCCTTCCTTCGATCTTGACTGCCGCGACCCCGAGACTGCAGATCTCTTCAAGATAGGGATACAAACACAGATCACGCGGGGAGAGATGATAATCTCCCTGGGTCGGCAGGGTATCTCCGTCGGCCAGGAGGGTGTAGGGTTTTCGGCACGGCTGGGCACATGCCCCCTGATTCCCGCTTCGTACGCCGATCACCGAGGAGAAAAGGCACTGGCCAGAGTATGCATAGCAGATCGCTCCGTGGATGAAGATCTCCAGCTCGACGCCGACCTCTTTGGCAGCTTCCGCTATTCTTTTCACATCATCGAACGGAAGTTCGCGGGCGAGCACCACACGCGAGACGCCATGTTCGGCGGCGAACCGGACCCCGGCCGCGTTATGGATCGTCATCTGCGTGCTTGCATGCAGCGGAAGGTCCGGCACGATCTCTCTTGCAAGAGAGAGGATGCCGACATCCTGAACAAGGATCGCGTCCACGCCGATGTCCGAGAGGAACCGGAGATACCCGGCGATTCCCGGCATATCGTCATCGTATGCGAGCGTATTGACGGTCACATACACCTTGACGCCGTACTGATGGGCGAACACGACCGCAATTTTCAGCTCTTCGTTTGAGAAGTTCGCAGCATACTGGCGTGCGCCAAATGATTTTCCGCCGAGATAAACAGCGTCGCAGCCGGCAAATACCGCGGCTTTCAAAGCATCGGGCGAACCCGCAGGAGATAAGAGTTCAGGGATAAACATGATAAAAAAAAGATTACTGAGGTGCCACGCGGCGAACCATCAGTTTGACATCGCCGGTACCGAGAAGAATCGGCTGACCGACAATGACGTTTTCCGTAACACCGGAAAGTTCATCGAATTCGTGGGCCACCGCTGCATCCAGCAGGTGGTTGACCGTGACTTCGAAACTTGCACGGGAAAGAACCGATTCCTTCTCGCCGGCAATTCCGTGACGACCGATCTGTTTGACCTCGCCGTCCATGCACATGATGTCTGCGACAAGCATGATGTGGCGAAGATCGACCGAGATACCCTGTTCTTTAAGGGTGGTGAACGCTTCGTAGATGATAGCCGAGCGGGCTGCCTCGACACCGAGCGTGCTCGCGATCTCGGAGATGTTGTTTGTACGGGTTCTCGTACAGTCGACGCCGTCGATCTCGAAGACGTCTTTGAGGTTTGAACCTTCCGTATGGAGGATGTACTCGTCGTTTTCCTTTCGAACGACGACCCTCTTGATATCATCGATACCCTGAACGATGACCTGACGGACATGTTCGGCGAGCTGGAAGAGATTCTGATAGGAGTCCTCGTTTTTCGGGAGGAACTTCAAGAGACCGTTCGTCTCATCGACCTCGACTTCGAAGTCGCGGTAGTGACGCTTGTCTTTGATCTTCTGCGGAGCACGGGCGAGAACTTCGGATACGGCGATCTTACGTTTCTTGCAGACGTCTTTGTTGACCTGAAAGAGAACGCACATCTCTGCGATGTCGGTCTCGATGTCGCCGAACTCGTGAAGGGGAGCGGCTTCGATCTTCCAGGAGACCTCACGGGCCTTATCACGGCTCTCGCGGTAGTCTTTGTCGAGGAAGATGGTCATAGTCGGCGTGGACGGCTCTTTTCTCGCATCCATGATTTCGATAAGACGCGGCAGACCGAGGGTAACGTTGATTTCAGCCACACCCGCGTAGTGGAACGTACGCATCGTCATCTGCGTACCCGGTTCACCGATGGAGTGGGCTGCGTTGATACCGACCGCTTCGCAGGGCTGAACACGGGTGCGTTCATACTCGGTGTTGATTCTGTCAACGATGTTTTCAAAGTTGGCGTCGGTTACTTCCTTGCCTGCATCATACTTCGAGATAAGGATCTTCGTGAGTTCCGTGGTCGTCGAGACCGGCATGTTCTCATCCACGAGTCTCCTTACACGGGACTTCATGCGGGCGAGATCGATGACCTCGAGATCCTCTTCGGATTTGCTCTCGAGCCAGGTCTTCAACTGCTGTAAGAGGGTTTTGGGAAGGTCCCAGGTGTGAAGCTCTACTGCGATCGCGGATTCGGGCTCTTCAGCGGCCTCTTCGGTCTTCTTTGCTTTCTTTGACCGGGGTTTCTTTTCTGCGGATTCTGCGGATTCTGCGAGAGATTCCTCGGCAGATTCCGTTTCAAGAGCCTCTTCGACCTTTTCTGCGAGGGATTTCTTTGAGGTTGTTACGGGAGTTTCTTCGATGACTTCTTCGAAGGTATCGAACTCCTCGTCGAACTCGTCATTGTTTGGAACCATGTTAGATCTCCTCCTTAAGAACGGATTCGGCAATACCTTTCACATCGACCGGCAGACCGGAAGCGGACTTGGCCGGATCGGTGCCGTCTTCTCCGTAGACGAACTGGATGATCTTTCCGCCGGTACTGCGGACAGTGCCGTCATACGCGACTTTGAGATCCTGCAGTGCGTTGATCATACGACGCTGGAGGTAACCGGACTGGGATGTACGGACTGCAGTATCCACAAGACCTTCACGACCTCCGATTGCATGGAAGAAGAACTCGGTCGGGTTCAGACCGGACTTGTAGGAGTTTCTGACGAAACCGTGTGCGTCGGCCCCTTTGTCGCTGCGTTTGAAGTGCGGGAGGGTGCGGTCTTCGTATCCACGAACGATACGCTCACCACGCACTGCCTGCTGACCGATACAACCTGCCATCTGTGCGATGTTCAGCATCGAACCGCGAGCTCCGGAAACGGCCATGACCACAGCGGAGTTTTCGAAACCTAAGTGACGGGATGCGATATCACCAGTCCGGTCACGGGCTTTACCAAGCTCTTTCATGACCTGCATTTCAAGGGTCTCTTCGGGGGTTCTTCCGGGCATGGGCTCTAAGTGTCCCTGCTCGAAGATATTGATACGGTTGGCGACATCGCGTTCTGCAGTGTCGAGCACGTCGCGGATCTGCTTGTACTCTTCCTTACCGAGATCGGTGTCGTTGATACCGTATGAGAATCCATACAGCATAATTGCACGGATCGAGAGCTTCGTCAGATCGTCGATGTACTCTTTTGCACGCTGCGTGCCGTGGAGACGGATGATCCTATTAAGAATGGCTCCGTCCATTGCTCCGACAGACTTCTTGTCGATGGTTCCGCTGATGAGTTCTCCGTCGACGATTCTGACGAATGCGTCGTTCGGGCAGAACGTGTTCTTCGTACAGGGGTCGCAGTTCCGGCAGCAGGTCGCTTTGTAGAACATGTTGACGTCCTTTGGCAGGATCATCGAGAATGCCTGTTTGTTGCTCCAGTAGGGAATACCGTTTTCAACCTTGCCGGGTTCGGGGAGGTGCTCCATTGCGGTATATTTCAGGAGATAGAGGAACTCGGATTTCGTGTACCACTTCAACTGGTTTGTCAGCAGGAAGATACCGGAGATGTGGTCATGAAGACCGCCGATGATCGGACCGCCGAAACGCGGCGAGAGAATGTTTTCCTGGACCGCGACGAGAAGCTCTGCTTCTGCGCGTGCTTCCTCGGTCTGAGGAACATGCAGGTTCATTTCATCTCCATCAAAGTCTGCGTTGTACGGGGGACATACTGCCGGGTTAATGCGGAACGTTCTGCCGTTCATGACTTTGATGTGGTGGGACATGATGGACATACGGTGCAGAGACGGCTGACGGTTGAAGAGAACGATATCTCCGTCACGCAGCTGTCTGTCGATCTTCCATCCGGGTTCGATCATTTCCGCAACGGTGTCGCAGTTTCCTTCTTCACCGGAGATCAGTCTGATACGGCGGCCGTCGGGTCTGTTGACATAGTTCGCACCGCAGGGGTCGCGAATGGTCGGTCTGTGCGGGCCGATCCGGATAAGTGCACGCATATCCTCGAGGTTCTGCTTGGTCACTCTTACGGGAACTGACATCTCGTTTGCGATGGCAAGCGGGATACCAACTTCACCGATCGAAAGGTTCGGATCGGGGGAGATGACCGTACGTGCGGAGAAGTTGACACGTTTACCGGATAAGGATCCGCGGAAACGGCCGTCTTTTCCTTTCAGACGCTGAGAGAGTGTCTTGAGCGGTCTGCCGGACCGGTGTCTTGCCGGCGGGCATCCTGCGACCTCGTTGTCGAGGTAGGTGGTGACGTGGTACTGGAGAAGTTCCCACAGATCCTCGATAATGAGCTGCGGGGCACCTGCGTCCTGGTTTTCCTTAAAGCGCTGGTTGATCCTGATGATATCCACAAGCTTGTGGGTCAGATCATCCTCGGATCTCTGACCGTTTTCAAGGATAATGGATGGACGGACCGTTACCGGCGGGACGGGAAGGACGGTAAGAACGGTCCATTCGGGTCTTGCGACTTCGGGGTCGATACCGAGAAGACGGAGGTCGTCGTCCGGGATCTTTTCGAGCTGCTCACGGATATCCGCAGAGGTCAGTTTGCGTTCCGACTTGTGGACTTTGCCGTCTTCTCCCATTTCGGTGACGATCTCGACGAACGAGGTCGGCTTCTCGAAGTTGATCTTGAACTGCTGATCACCGCAGTAGGGGCAGATACGCTCCTTCTTTATATCCTTCTCGCCGATGGTTTCGGCGGAGTAGGGGTCGTCTTCAAGTGCGGAGAAGCGTTCGATCTCTTCTTTGTCGAGAAGGAGCCGGCCGCAGTCACGGCAGGTGACACGGAGAAGTTTTCTGATCAGGCGGGTGTATCCGACATGGATAACCGGTTTCGCGAGATCTATGTGGCCGAAGTGGCCCGGACAGTCGCCCTGTTTCTGACCGCAGGTCTTGCAGCGAAGTCCCGGATCGATAACACCGAGACTCGGGTCCATGAGACCTTTCGGGTAGGGGAATCCGTCGTCGTCGTAGGTGTCCGGCCAGATGACCTTACAGACACTCATGTCGCGGATCGCTTTCGGTGAAAGGATACCGAACTCGATCTTGCCGATTCTCTTTGGCGAGGTCATACAATATCCTCCAGTCTCAGTCTGGGAGCTATACCCATACTCTTCATCTCGTCAAGGAGAAGTTTGAATGCGTAACTCATTTCGACTTCATAAATATCTGTTTCTGCACCGCAGGCGAGACAGCGGGTCATCTTCTGCTTGGCATCGTACATGGCGACCATTCCGCAGCGTGCGCAGACGTACTGCTTTACTGCATCGGATTCGTCAAGGAGACGCTCTTTGAGAGCCATGGCGGCACCGTGACCGATCATCACATCACGTTCCATTTCACCAAAACGAAGACCTCCCTCACGGGCACGTCCTTCGGTCGGCTGACGGGTAAGGACCTGGACCGGACCTCTGGACCGTGCGTGCATCTTGGTAGATACCATGTGGTAGAGTTTCTGGTAGTAGATGACACCCATATAGATGTCGGCCTGGAATCTGCGGCCGGTGATACCGTCGTACATGACTTCACGGCCGGTGTGGGCAAATCCTGCCTCGGCAAGCTGGTGTCGTAAGACCTGCTCACGGGTAAGGGTGCTGGACTTCACGTCTTTGCCGATCTCTTTGTCGTTTAACAGACGGTTCTGTGCAAAGGACGAGTCGAAAATCTTCTCGACCTGGGTCTTTCTGAATGAAGTTGCATTCACGCGGGAACCTTCGAGAGATCCGGCTTTACCGCCGATCATCTCGAGCATATGACCGATGGTCATACGTGACGGGACTGCGTGCGGGTTGATGACGAGGTCGGGCGCGATACCTGCAGCGGTGAACGGCATGTTTTCCTGCGGAGTGATAAGACCGCAGACACCTTTCTGACCGTGACGGGATGCGAACTTGTCGCCGATCTCCGGGATACGGAGGTCACGTGTTCTGACTTTGACGAGGCGAGAGGAGTTTTCGGACTCGGTGATGATGACGGTGTCTACAATACCGGTCTCGTTACTTCTCATCGTGATGGACGTGTCGCGGCGTTTTTCAACGGCGATGAGTTCTCCGGTCGGTTCCTCAAGGAAACGTGGCGGGGAGGTCTTGCCGATGAGAACGTCTTTTTCATTGACGACGGTCTCGGGGTTGATGATGCCGTCGACATCGAGGTTTGCGTAGGATCCGATTCCGTGGGAACCCTGGACATCCTCTTCGGGCAGCTCGATCCTGTCGACCTGTCCTCCGGGATATCTGCGTTCCTCTCCTTCATAGGTTCTGAAGAAGTGGGAACGGCCTACTCCGCGTTCGACCGAGGCTTTGTTGAAGATGAGTGCATCTTCAATATTGTATCCTTCGTAGGAGATGATGGCCACACAGAAGTTCTGACCCTGCGGGCGGTTGTCGGAACCGATAAGTTCGGCTGCCTGTGTGTGCACCATCGGGACCTGGGCATAGTGAAGCATATGACCGCGGGTATCGGGTCTCAGCTTCATGTTTGCCTGGGCAAAACCCAGTGCCTGTTTAATCATACCCGCACCCATCGTAACACGCGGCGATGCGTTGTGTTCCGGGAACGGAACGTGTGCTGCTCCGATACCAAGGATAAGGGAAGGATCGATCTCGAGATGAGTGTGTTCCGGAGTCAGATCGGATTCCTGCACCGCGATAAAGAGGTCATCCTCCTCTTCCGCATCGATGAACTCAATCTTTCCCTGAGAAACCAGTGCCATAAAGTCTTCAGCACCGGATCTGACGATCTCGATATCTTCGGGGGTGACGGCAGGTATGCCGTTTTCGACAACGATCAGGGGTCTGCGGGCCCGTCCGCGGTCGGTATTGATAACGATCTCGTTACTGTAATCTTTATATGAAATATTGACTTCGGTCGAGACGTGCCCTGATCTGCGCATCTGTCTGAAGTTTCTGGTGAACCCGAAAGCATCATCGACTTTTCCAATCAAAGCGCCGTCCACGAATACACGTGCCATTTTCTTTTCCATTTTATTCGCTCCTGATTGGCTGGATCTTCATGCCCTGTATTATATGGAGGACTTCATCCTCGTCGGTTCCTTTACTGATTTCGACAAGCTGGGCAAAGTTTTTCACTAAACCGCAGTTTGGTCCTTCCGGCGTTTCGGACGGACAGATGCGTCCCCACTGGGTTGGGTGCAGATCACGGGCCTCGAAGTGGGGCTGGGATCTGGACAGCGGAGAGATAACTCTTCGCAGGTGGGAGATGACCGACATGTTGTCAACGCGGTCCATAAGCTGGGAGACACCGGTCCTTCCGCCGACCCAGTTTCCGGTTGCGAGCGGGTGGATCAGGCGTTCGGTCAAGACATCCGCACGGACGACGGTTCCGATCGCAAGTTCTCTGTGTCTCATACTGGCGCGTTCGAGCTGGTATTTGACATCGCGGGTGAGTCTGTTCAGCGAGATACGGAACAGATCTTCCATCAGATCACCGGCAAGCTTGAGACGCTTGTTGGAGTAGTGATCTTTGTCGTCGATTCTCCTCTTGTTGAGTGCGAGGTCGAAACATGCCTTTGCCATTCTGCCGAGGAATTCGGCTTTGGCGATCCGGACATCCTTTGCATACACTTCGTAGCCTTCGTCTCCGGGTTTTAAGGAGCCGGGGATGGCGTAGTTTAAGTGCGGGAGAAGATAGCTGTCCAAAACGAACTCGGCGCGTTTTCTCTGGTAATCCTTGGTCTGGTTGGGCGCAAGCTTCTTACCGACATACATGACACCCTCCTCGACGGTGGCGCATTCGCTTTCTTCGAGGTTCTGCATCATGTAGGTGAGGACGTCTTCGGAGATGGAGACGGCCGATACGATCTCTTCATCGGACTCAAGGCCAAGCGCACGCATGAGGTCCGCAAACCGCAGGTGGCCGGCGACGCTCGGGAAGGAGACGTCGAGGAGGTTCTTCTTGTTCTTCTCGACAACGACGAGAGCGCGGTAGCCGCGGAACTGGGAGAACACTTTGGATACATGGATCTGCTCGTTGTATCTCTCGGTGAACTCGGTCATGATCTTGTTGCTGGCAAGATCTTCGAGCGTCATTAATACACGCTCGGTTCCGTTGACGATGAAGTATCCTCCGGGGTCGCTCGGGTCTTCACCCTGTTCGGTTCTCTCTTCCTGGGACAGACCGCAGAGGTTACAGACCTGACTTCCGATCATGACCGGGAGCTGACCGATGGTCGTTTCCTGGACCGGATAGACTTTGTCTCCCTGGTGAAGGGTCATTTCAAGGATCATCGGGGCCGCGTAGGAAAGGTTTCTTAGGCGGGCTTCGGCCGGATAGAGCTTGTTCTGCGAACCGTCTGCTTCCCTGACGATGGGTTTTTCAACATGGATCTTTCCCAGTTCGACCCATACGGCCTCCTGGTTCTTTCCTCTGTTGACGATTTCGGTCTCGACGATACGCTGTTCGTTTACGACTTTCTGGAGGTTAAACTGGACAAAATTGTTATAGGAATCCAGCTGGTGGCGTGCAACGTGTTCCTGGGAAAAGTACGCGCCTGATAATACACTTCTGTCGATCATGATTTTTGCCTCCGGTTATTTTTTCGGCCTTCTGACTACAAGGCGGTAGGATGTGGCTTCGCCTGCTGTCTGGCTCTTTCTTACGATCATAATGACGTTTCCGGGTTTTGCGCCGCAGGCTTTTACAGCCGGGTCATCATGATAGATTTTGGGAAGGTGATCTTCCGTGATGTCGAAGGTTACGAGAAGATTTTTGACGTCTTCGTCAGTCATGATCTGATGGTCGGGGACCATCTCATGCAGTAATACATTGAGTCTTGTCATGTAGCTCCTAATCAGATTCGTGTGAATACGGGGTCTTGCTGCTGATTCTTTCAGGTAGCTGGTGCATTTTTTTAAAAGTCTGGTTCTTCGGCTTGTGAATGGCCCAATGGGAATACATTCGCCGGTGGTGTGACAATGGATGATATACATGCGTCGAATAAAATGAGATAAGGTATGCTGTAAGCATTTTTTCCTTATCAAAAAAACCCGAAAGCGTGAAGCGGGCCAGGAGGGAGTTGAACCCCCGACCTGCGGATTAAAAGTCCGACGATCTGCCTGACTAATCTACTGGCCCTTGTGTTTCATCTGGGAAACAGCGGTAATAGAATGATGTATTGACATATAAAGATGACTATTTGCATCATCCACGTCCGGTCCGAACGATGGAACTGTTTTATTACTTACAAATAGAACAGTATTCTACTTAAATTATGGCAGATATGGATATGTTCCCGCGGACCCAGCGAATTCTGGTGAAAAGATGCAGCCTGGTCACGATCGCAATATACGTCCTTATTGCAGCTGTTTTGATAATTACAGCCATTCTCGGAACGATTGAGACCCTGGGTCTGATCCGTATTGCGCTGGAAAGCCCCACGCAGGGGTCGCTTACGAACGTGCTGCAGGGTATTCTTCTGATCATCGTTATCGCGACCCTGATCGATATGGTGCAGTCGTATGTGCGGGCAGGGCGCGTACTGATCAGACCGATTCTGATAGTGGGCGTCACGACCATGGTTCGAAGACTTCTGGTGACCGATCTGACGTTTATCGATATCATCGGAACGACGATCGTGATCCTCGGCCTTACGGTTGCAATGATCTATCTCGGACGTGAGGATCGGGATGTTGCCGCATTTCTGACGGCAAAAGAAGGTAAAAACGAGAAGGAAGAAAGCCTGGAGTAATCACCCTCAAAACTTTAAATTATTCATTGAGAATTTCTAACAACCTTTTTTTTTCCGATAGAAAGTACGAGAATTTCTATCAACTCTTTTTTTTAACGAGAATCATTATTTATGAAGGATTGAATACATCCTCACACCCTCTCATCCCCCCCCCCAAAAAAAAGAAAAACACGATAAATCCCAATTATTCCTTGACGTTTTTTTTAATTTACACCCTGGAGAATTTCTAACAACCTTTTTTCCTACAGAAAGTACTTTCTTTTCGTACGTTGAGTAGTATGTATGGGGACTTTCAGCAGCTTTGGTCTCAACCAGGCATATCACGAGCGTTATGAAAAACTTGGCGACCGCCTCTCCGATGTTGGTAAAACACTTGATTGGGATGTTTTTCGTCCTCTTCTTGAATCCATGTATGCAAATAAATCCGGCAAAGGCGGTCACCCCAATGTCGATGTAATACTCATGTTCAAGATTCAGCTTTTGGAAGTCTGGTATAATCTATCTGATCTCGCCGTTGAACGTGAAATCTACGATCGTCTCTCCTTTTGGCATTTCCTTGGGTGTCCTGACAAAATACCCGACAATTCAACGATCTGGTTATTTCGGGAGCGCATGTCCGAATCAGGCGTTGACACATTGGTTTGGCAGGAGTTTCAGCGACAACTTGACCTGAAAGGTCTCAAAATTGAACAAGGTATGATTCAGGATGCAACGTTTGTGTATGCTGAACCCGGTCATTGTAAGAAAGACACGCCGCGAGGAGAGCAGGCAAAAACACGACGGGATAAAGATGGAAAAATCATGTCCAAGAACGGCAAAATGCACTATGGCTATAAACTGCATACCATCATGGATACGACGCATGATCTTATTCGACGCATTGAAACCACAACGGCAAATGTTCATGACAGTCAGGTGGATCTGTCAGAAAAAGGAGAAGTGGTCTATCGGGATCGGGGATATCAGGGAGCAAAATGCAATGGATATAGTGCTACAATGAAACGATGGGCGAGAGGACATCCCATTGGGATACGAGATAAACTGAGAAATATGCGAATAAGTAGAAAGAGATCAAAGGGGGAGAGACCCTATGCAGTGATCAAAAATATCTTTCATGCAGGGTTGGTGAAGGTAACAACGCTGCAAAGAGTGCGAGTGAAAAATATGCTGGCTGCATTTTGTTATAATATCTATCAAGTGAAAACGATTCAAAACAGGGTGTAAATTAAAAAAAAAACGTCATGGAATAATTGGGATTTATCGTGATTTTCTTTTTTTTTGGGGGGGGGATGAGAGGGTGTGGGGATGTATTCAATCATTCATAAATAATGATTCTCGTTAAAAAAAAAGAGTTGGTAGATATTCTCAACCTTTTTTTTATCTTTGATTCCTGCAGGCATTCCCCAACTCTCATAAGGAATGAAGGCACATATACTAAGGAATTCGTATGGCTATCGAAAATGGTACATATATTAAACTCAGCTACACCGGATCTGTGAACGGTGTTCCCTTCGATACTACCGACGCTGAAGTTGCAAAGACCGCTGGAATCTTCCGTGAAAATGCAATGTACGGTCCGTCGATCGTCAAAGTAGGCGCAGGACATCTTATCCAGGGCGTTGACGAGGATCTTGCAGGCAAGGAGATCGGAACGGAATATACTCTTGTCGTTCCGGCAGCAAAGGCATTCGGCGAGCACAAACCCGAAGAGATGAAGGCATTCGATAAGAAAGCTTTCGAGAAGAAACCCGAAGTTTTCGAGCTTGTAAAAATCGAGGGCCGCGATGGTGTCGTCGTAAACAAAGTCGGCAACAGATATGTCGTTGACTTCAACCATCCGCTTGCAGGTCAGGAAATTACCTACACCTACATGATCGAGGGCGTTGTCGAGGACGGAACCGAGAAGCTTGCCGGTATCATCAGACTGATTACCGGCCACGAGATGAAGGTGGATGCATCCGACAAGACCTTTGTATCTATCGATATCCCCGCAATGATGGCGATGTACAATCAGAACTGGCTCATGACCCAGTATATGATTTCCCAGGAAGCATTCGCGATCTTCCCCGAGATCGAGAACGTGAAGTTCGTTGAGTCTTTCCCCCGCCCGAACTACAAGAAGGAAGAAGAGAGCGCCCCCGCTGAAGAGCAGGCAGCTGAATAACCCATACTCTTTTTTTCTGACGAATCCTATTATTCGTCAATGACCCGACATCCTGCACGTCTCTGGAAAGTTTCCGGCGATAAGATTTCCTGCGGGGTCTGCGCCCGCAGATGCAAGATTGTGAATGGCGAGAGAGGATTCTGCGGCGTGCGGGAGAATACGGACGGTGTTTTGTATGCTGACTCGTATGATCTTTTGACGGCGGCAAATCTCGACCCGATCGAAAAAAAGCCTTTGTATCATTTTCTGCCGGGGACAACGACGTTTTCCATCAGCGGTTTCGGCTGCAATTTTAGGTGTAAGCATTGCCAGAATTATACGCTTTCGCAGACGACGAGTGCCCCGGCGGAGTTTGTCCCTCCGGAAGCAGTCGTCAAAGAGGCGGTACGGTTTGGAGCGAAGAGCATTTCGTTCACGTATAATGAGCCGACGATTTCGTTCGAGTACGTGTACGATACGGCGAAACTCGCGATGGAACACGGGCTGACTTCGGCTTTTATCACGAACGGCTATCTTTCAAAAGAGGCTCTCCTTGAACTTGCGCCGTTTCTTGGAGCGATCCGTATCGATCTGAAGGCATTCACGGATGCGTTTTATAAGGAGGTCTACGGGGCACGCCTGAAGCCGGTTCTGGATACGATTTTGCTTTCGAGGGAGCTCGGTCTCCATCTGGAACTGGTGACTCTCGTTATCCCGGGGTATAACGACAGTACAGAAGAGATCGATTCGATGCTGGACTGGGTGACGGTAAATCTCGGCCCGGCAATCCCGCATCATTTCACGGCGTTTATGCCGATGTACCAGATGCAGGATGTTTCAAGAACGCCGTTTTCGACGCTGGATCGGATCTACCGCCAGGCGAAGGCGCATGGTCTGTATTATCCGTATGTGGGAAATATGCCCCACGATCCGGGGTCGAAGACGTTTTGCCCAACGTGCGGGGCGGTGCTGATCGATCGAAACGGGTTTTCGTCGAGCGAACCGGGGCTTGAGGGGGGACACTGTAAGAAGTGCGGGCGAAAGATCGAAGGCGTTTTTTCGCTGGCGGATATGTAAGATTTCTCACAGCGATTTTTTTTTAGAAAAGGATGTTTGTTGAGTGCGGATGCATGAGAAATTCCACCGCGAATAATCGCGAATCTCCGCGAATCGCATTTTTCCTGTTCCGCCCTCTTGACCTTCGGTCGCGTCACTACGCTCCGCCTTATCGGCTCCGCGTGGTCGTGACGGCGGAACGAAAAATGCTGGAAAACCCGCGTCGCGGGTTTTCTATAAAGAAACTCTAATCCTTGTGCTAAAAAAAACAGATCATAGAATTTCTATCAACTCTTTTTTTTAACGAGAATCATTATTTATGAAGGATTGAATACATCCCCACACCCTCTCATCCCCCCCCCAAAAAAAAAAGAAAATCACGATAAATCCCAATTATTCCTTGACGTTTTTTTTTAATTTACACCCTGTTTTGAATCGTTTTCACTTGATAGATATTATAACAAAATGCAGCCAGCATATTTTTCACTCGCACTCTTTGCAGCGTTGTTACCTTCACCAACCCTGCATGAAAGATATTTTTGATCGCTGCATAGGGTCTCTCCCCCTTTGATCTATTTCTACTTATTCGCATATTTCTCAGTTTATCTCGTATCCCAATGGGATGTCCTCTCGCCCCTCGTTTCATTGTGGCACTATATCCCTTGCATTTTGCTCCCTGATATCCCCGATCCCGATAGACCACTTCTCCTTTTTCTGACAGATCCACCTGACTGTCATGAACATTTGCCGTTGTGGTTTCAATGCGTCGAATAAGATCATGCGTCGTATCCATGATGGTATGCAGTTTATAGCCATAGTGCATTTTGCCGTTCTTGGACATGATTTTTCCATCTTTATCCCGTCGTGTTTTTGCCTGCTCTCCTCGCGGCGTGTCTTTCTTACAATGACCGGGTTCAGCATACACAAACGTTGCATCCTGAATCATACCTTGTTCAATTTTGAGACCTTTCAGGTCAAGTTGTCGCTGAAACTCCTGCCAAACCAATGTGTCAACGCCTGATTCGGACATGCGCTCCCGAAATAACCAGATCGTTGAATTGTCGGGTATTTTGTCAGGACACCAAAGGAAATGCCAAAAGGAGAGACGATCGTAGATTTCACGTTCAACGGCGAGATCAGATAGATTATACCAGACTTCCAGAAGCTGAATCTAGAACATGAGTATTACATCGACATTGGGGTGACCGCCTTTGCCGGATTTATTTGTATACATGGATTCAAGAAGAGGACGAAAAACATCTCAATCAAGTGTTTTACCAACATCGGAGAGGCGGTCGCCAAGTTTTTCATAACGCTCGTGATATGCCTGGTTGAGACCAAAGCTGCTGAAAGTCCCCATACATACTACTCAACGTACGAAAAGAAAGTACTTTCTGTCGGAAAAAGGGTTGTTAGAAATTCTCAGAATGATGATTAAATAAAAATCTTCACTCGGCGATCGTTGCCCGGATCGCACGCCGGACGCTCTCTTCGGACGTGATCTCCGGATCCCAGCCGAGCGACTTCAGTTTGTCGACGCCGAGTCTCATCAGCGGAACGTCCCCGACCCATCCTCTGTCCCCGCCGGTGAAGTTGAACTTCACATTTTCCAGTCCCATTTCCTCGACGATCAGTTCGGCGATCCTTTTCACATTGACCCAGTCCTCCGATCCGATATTGAAGAAGTTGAAGGTGTCGTTCGAGACTTCGGGTGCGAAGATCATCGCCTTCGCGCAGTTTTCTACAGCAAGATAGGATTTGCTCTGGCGTCCGTCGCCGAGGATCTCAAGTTCCAGCGGGTTTGCTCTGAGCTTCTGGACGAAATCGTAGATGATTCCGTGCGTGCTGCGGGCGCCGACGATGTTTGCGAAACGGTA
The DNA here is from genome assembly GCA_965228205.1 of Methanocorpusculum sp. GTDB lineage: Archaea > Halobacteriota > Methanomicrobia > Methanomicrobiales > Methanocorpusculaceae > Methanocorpusculum. The sequence continues at coordinate 554,791 of OZ245799.1, forward strand.
GACCCAGGTCTTCCAGCCGTAGGTCGCGGCGTAGGAAGAGATCATCGCCTCGCAGGCAAGTTTGCTTGCCCCGTAGATCGAGATCGGGATCATCGGCGAGTAGGTCTCCGGCGTCGGGATCACCGATGCTTCGCCGTACACGGTCGATGTCGAGGTGAAAACGAACTCCTTCACGCCGTGTTCTTTCATGGCCTCGAGAACTTTCACCGTCGCCGTGACATTGTTCTCGTACACCTCAAAGGATTTGCGTGCGGATCCGCGTACATCCGGATCGGCAGCTATGTGATATACTCTGTCTGCGCCGGCGAAGTGCTTCTGCCAGCCGTCTTCAAGCAGGTCGGCCTGAACGAAGGTTATCTCTGCAAGGTTCTGCTCGATATTGGCCATTCTTCCGGCAACCATCGAGTCGATGACAGTGACCTGGTGATGGTTTTCAACAAGGAGATCCACCAAATGCGAGCCGATGAATCCCGCTCCTCCGGTGACGATACATTTCATAGGATTCTATTGGTTTTTTTGCGTGATAAGGGAGACGGAATACGCGCCGACGCGTAATCTTTTCCAAAATGGAGAGTGTCGTTAAGAGAACGTTTATAGGTAATTAACTACAATTTCGTCACAGTGGCAACATTCCTTGATGCCTTCTGGGACTATTTTTCCGGAAAGACACTTCCTGCTCCGACACTGATAGGTTTTGCTTTAGGTTTGGCCATCGCGGTTCTTTTGACCATTATCGTGAGGCGGCGCATATATCATAAAAATCGTTGGACTGACCGCAAGCTCCGATAACCAGCAGATCGAGCTGGAACTGGTAAGCGGCAAGGACATGGAGGGTCTTGCACTGCTGGAGGTCTATATCAATGGGATCAAGGCCGAGCCGGTAAGCCTCCCGGAAACCTACAGTCCGGGAATCAGGATCATCTATAAAATTCCTCCAAATATAGGTGATACGATAACCTCGGTACTGGTTGTGGGGACGTTTAAAGACGGCGTCGTCGCAAATCTCTATAATTCTAAAACAGCAGGTTGAGTGGAGGAGGCAAAGCCCCCTATCTCAAATTTCCAGAATCACTTCTCTTTTATTTTGCGAAACGTCCCGTCTGCGGCATACTGTGCGAGGGATCCGTCCTCCATCTGATACACCTGGCCGACGATGAATGCGGGCTGGGCCTCGTCGGCGGGAGCGGATTCGTTTTCCTTTGGGGACCCCTCAGGAGCCGGCTGCTCTTTTGAAGCAGGTTTTTTGGCGAATCTCTGTTCCAGTTTTGTAAAAACAATGACGAGGATGAGACAGATAAGGATGAAGCCGATTATGCCTGCAAGGCTGGTCAGTTCAAATCCGGATATATCGGTCATTTCTTATTGATATGGGATCGAGCCATCTTATAGCTTATCCGGGACGAGTTTTTGAATCAGTTCCCGGGATCCTTTGCAGCCTTCCGATCTGGCGATTTTTGCTAACGCCGAGGAGATACCGCTTCCATACTGCATGGCTTTTTTTGGTCTCCAGGCGATCTCTTCCGGGAGATGTTTGGCGGCAACGCTTCGAAGCGCGATCTTTCGAAGGTCGCCGGATACCAGGTGGTCGGGACTGAACGTCCGGGAGGCGCGAACGACCCGCTCATCCATAAAGGGCAGGGAGTACCAGACGCCGAAATGCGAGGCGACCGCCGCGTCCCTTTCCCTTTGGAAGAAAAGACCATCGAAATCGGCCGCAAGGTCGGAACGGAGATCTGCCGACCGGCCGTATCGTGCATATCCTCCAAAGAGTTCATCGGCAGCCTGGCCGGTGAGGATCCTTTCCGCCACGGTCTCTTTTGCGAGAGCGGCGATGAAGTAGCCGGTTATCGCGATCTCGACGTCGAGCGGCGTGATCCGCGGGATGATCGCAAGAACGTCGTTGAGTGCCGCCCTGATGTCTTCCGTGCCGATCTCTTTTACGGTGAGCGGGAGACCGAGGATCTCGGCAGTCTGTTGTGCGGCGGCCAGATCATGCGAGCCCGCAAGGCCTACGGCGATGCAGGGAAGTCCGGCAAGAACCGCGACGAGGGATGAGTCCACCCCCCCGGAGAGGGTGGTCACAGCGTTATCGGATGCCCGGAGCGAAACGGCATTCTGGATGGCTTCGTCAAGCGGCATGTCGGGAACCAAAGGTTCGGCGGTGATGACCGGCTTCCCTTTCGGGTTCCCGGGCATGATGTGATATTTGTCGCGGATGAAGCATTCGTCCGTCTCCAGAAGAAACTCGCCGCCGCATGCACAAAGCCTGGCTTTGGAAAAGGTTTCGATCTCGGCACGGTCCAGCAGCCGGCCGTTCTCTTCCATCCAACCGGTAAGCTGCATTCAGTACCCCCGCTGGAGGTTTTCGAACTCTTCGGCGATGCAGTTTCTCATCATCTTCTCGAGAGCTTTCATATCGATCTGCGGCGTGCTTTTTTCCTCGATGAGTTTCTGCATCATCCGGATCGCTTCGCTGATGTCCTTGGCATATCTGCCAGTTATCTCGATCGCGTCCTCGGAGATGCGTACGACTTTCGTTGCCATGCTGTATCTTATATTCGAAGCCCGATGATTTATATGTAACATTTTGTAACTCTACGCCCGGCATAGTGTTACAAAATGTAACTCCCAAAAAAATGAATCGTTACAATTTGTAACAACACACGTTTCCTATCCAAATTTTCCACGTCTGACGAACTACCTGAAATGGTTTTGGGACTCAAAAACAGGATATCTCCACCGCGTCTGGCTCCGCGCCGGAGTCGCCCTCCCGCACCCCAATACAAAAAAGAGGACGAGAATATAAGAAAAACTCGCATGCAAGTGATGGTCAAAGACCCGATGCGGAGAGCAAACCGAAGGTTTGCGAACGGATTTTTCCTCAGCATTTGTCCAAGAGCCGAAGGCTCTTGAGACGTCTCACGAGCTATCAGCTCGTGGACTTTTCAAGTGAGGGTGCGATTCCTGCGTAGGCAAAGCCTGTTTGAGGCGGCACGCAAATCTTCGATTTGCACGCATAAGCCGGAGCAGAGCACCCGAACGTAAGGAAAATGCGATTCAAGCGAGGGTTGGAAGCCCGAAGCGGAGAGCAAATCTCTGATTTGCGAACGCGAAGATTCGCGGAGGCGTGCAAGCCAAAGACTTGCGTGCCGCCTCAAATGGGCTTTGCCCATTTGGGCTTATTCGCGGTTGGTTTTTCTCTTGTGTCAAAACGAATACCATACATAAAATCGAAGTACAGCTCATAATCACGTCAGTTATTCTCGATCAAAATCATAAAACCGCATAACCCATCTCAAAAACTGAAAAGATACGTAACGTGGAGATTGGGTGTTACCCTCCCCCCAATGGGCTGGCTCACCCGCAAATGTTTCTATCCATCCGTTATAAGTTTTGAATTTATCGCCTTCTTTTCAGGCGCGGTTATCGCAATCAAACAACAAATGAAGGGGCATCATTGCTTTTTGATCGCCGCGGGATTTCTCCGGGCGTAAACCTTAATGGCATAACTCAAGAGCACATGCCAAACATTTTATCTCCAATTGACTAATAGACCCGCATCTACATAATACTATTTGTTAGGAACAAAATTCAAAATTATTCTTAAACAATATGATACATACCGCTAAAATCAAGAAAAATAATCTTGATTTGTTTTCAAACACTCAAATATCAAAATCAACGCCGTATATCCGTTTCGGCACCGAGCCGTGAACACGCCACATATCCTCGGGATTTACTGCGTCTTCCTGAAGCAGCTTTTTCATCCTGCGGGGAACCGACCGCGGCCCGTTCACCGCACCCGGCCTTGACAGATCATCCATATAATCACTCTCGAGCGTGAAGTCCCGTTTCTCTGCAAACCACTGATTCAAAAACGGCTCTCTGACAGTGATAGAAGGATGGAGCGGCGTCTCGCAGGTCGCAAAATGCTTCACGACCCGGGACGGATCCATCCCGCAGGATCTTGCGAGATCCGGCACGTCCTCGCACGGGCCCGACTCGGCATGGATCTGCAGAGAACAGCCGAGCTCCCCCGAAAGCGTAAGGGCTCTTTCAAGAACGCGGTTTGACGCTGCCCACACCTCGGGCGTCACCGGATAATGCGGCCGGCCGGATTTCAGCCCGATACATGTGCCTTCGCGAACATACTCGGCGGCGACATCCAGCGCCCCGCACATCAGCTCCTCGGCGGCTGAAAGGCCGAGCCTTTCTGCGAGCCGCCCGATCTCGGCCGGGTGAACGCCCGCGACCGGATAACATATGCATCCGAGTTCGTTCACCTCTGCCGAGACCGTCAGCAGCTCGTCGAAGACCTGCTGGTAGTCATCGGGCGTGACCGGCGTAACGCCGCACGACCAGGAAGGAAGCGAGACTAAAACGATGTGCGTCCCGCCGGAACGCATGAACTCTTTCACGACCGAAGGGCCGACACCCGTTCTCCGGTTGATATGGAAATGATCGTCGAGGATCGGAAATTTTTCCATCACTCGATGATCTTCATCATGGGGTATCCGTTCTCGAACTTCAGGCTTGCACGGCAGACCGCGTCGCCGTACTTCGTTTCGATAACGGCATCGTACATCGCCCCGGTAAGTTCCGAGTAGCCGAACGGATTTTCATTCATAAACGATTTGTCCAGACGGAACGTGATCTTCGTCACATATGGCTGAAGAGAGACCGCACTTTCGATTGCGGCTTCCACGGTCTCTGCGGTCGAACGTGAGATGGGCGTTCCCACAAACTGGTGATAGAGCGCCCCGAGTTTGATAGCCGCTTCGAACACGGCGTTTTCTCTGTCTGTTGCCATTTATTTTACCTCATAGGTGCGGTGAACTTGATCAGGCCGTTCCTCGGCTGGAACACTTCCCCGTCCATCCTCATTCTTTCGAGAATGTGTTCTACCTCATCCATCTTATAATGATACTTGTTCTCCATCGTTTCCATGATCTGATCGACCTTCGCGACACGGTCGTCGCTTGCCTGGATCAGCGTCTCGATCGTCTCTTTGAGTTCGCGGCGGATCGCACGGCCCGATCTGGACGTTCCGGTGGTGATCTTGTCGATGTCGAGAGAGCCGGTCTTCGCATCGTAGGCGACCTGACGTAGACAGGCATCCACGATCTTGACCACGCGTTCAGAATCTTCCTGCTCCACCTCGTCGGCGAGCCGGACGCGGGCGCTCGCTTCTGCGAGCCGGACGAGTGCTTCCAGCTGACGGGCGGTGATCGGGACCGGTTTGTCGGAATTTTCGTAGGCGACGCTTCGAAGGCTCTGATAATACTGAACGAGAACTTCCTTCGCCTCGTCTTTTAAAAGCGGGAAGCAGTTTCGTTTTGCGTAGGCGAGGTATTTCCTGAGCATGGACGCGTCGATCTCGGGCGTGACCGGGGCAAGTTCGCGCTGGAAGTACTCGTCGTCCGCTCCCGGGATCGGGTACTTCTTGTGCCGCATAATCTTCTCACCGGCCGAGTGGGCCTTTAAGATGTGCCGGGCAATGTTCAGATCCCTCGTTGCGTCCGGCTGATCCTTCATGATGAAGATCAGATCGAAACGGGAGAGAAGGGACGGCGGCATGTTGATCTGTTCGGAGATATTGGCATACTCGTCGAATCTGCCGAGCTTGGGGTTGGCCGCGCCGAGCAGGGAACAGCGGGTCCTAAGTGTCGCATTGATGCCGGCTTTTGCGATGGAAACCGACTGCTGCTCCATTGCTTCGTGCAGCGAGGAACGGTCGTCCTTCTGCATCTTGTCCATTTCATCCACCGCGGCGATACCTTTGTCCGCGAGAACGAGCGCTCCGGCTTCAAGCGTCCAGCGGCCGTCTCCAAGATCGTCTTTCACGGCGGCGGCCGTCAGACCGGCCGAAGAGGCTGATTTTCCAGACGTGTAGATCCCGCGCGGAGCGAGCTTGATGACGTAGCGAAGCAGCTGGGATTTTGCGATACCCGGGTCACCAACCAGAAGGATATGGATATCGCCTCGAAGACTGGATCCGTCGGGCATTTCTTTCGGGATCCCGCCGAACATCTGGAGAGCGATAGCTTCCTTGACCTCGTTGTTGCCGTAGATGGTCGGGGCGATCGAACGGGCGATCTTTCCGTAGACGCCGGGGTCGGCGGCCATATCTTTGATCGTGACCTCGTCCTCTTCGGAGATGTTGACCTCTTCGAACTCTTTGATGGAGATCTCGATCGAGTTGCATTCGATGTAGAGATCGAAGACGGTGCTTTTCTGACCGCCTACAACCCTCTGCACGCTTCGAAGAATGCCGTTTACAATCACGCGGTCACCCGGCGAGACTTTACCGCAGAGATCGTCAACCGTGTCGATGTCGATGTTCTGGGGCTGCTCGCCGCCGCGAAGTCCTTCGGGCGTCTCCTGGACACGGAGTTTCTGCGAGTCGATGAAGGTGGATTTGCTCTGCACGAGTTCGAGCTTTTTCAGCGTACACTCGGCGTGCCCGCACATGTCCGGTTCGGAGTAGGAACCGTACTCCTGTTTTTTGTAGGTTATGTGCCCGTTCACGCACCGGAACGCTCCGGTGACGAGTCGGGGGCGGACCTCAGTGACCCGGCGGACGATCCCGTCGATGCTTATGAATTTATTGATGTCTTCGGCCCGGATGTCCCGGATCTGGGTCTTTCGCGGGAGGCGGATGAACCGGATGTTGACTTTTCCTATGATGGTGTCGGAGATGTCGTTTCCTTCGACATCTTTGCCGGTGATGAGGCGCGACGTCCTAATCGCGTCTTTAACGTCTTCGAGGTTTTTCCCCGGGTGTTCGAGGAGTTCGTCGGCGAGAACAACACCGATCTTTCCGTATTTTTCCAGAACGCCGTAGTCTATTTCCAGGGAACGTTCGCTAGGGTATTCACGGGATATTTTATTGAGTTCGCTTTTGTATTTCTTTTTCAGAAACCCGGTCCACTCTTCGACCCGGTCTACGACTTCCAGTTCAACAGCCATGCTCCTCCATAATCGTTATACTTTGGCGTGAGGGAATATGAATTGTCATGACGGTCAGCACTGGGTTACCAGATATGAGGCCGTGGTTTTTGAAAGGAGATCCCCGTCCACACTTCCGCGTCTGACTTCCGCGTCTGCAAAGACGATCCGTCTTCCTTTCCGGATGATCTTTGCAACGGCGAAGATCTCGTCGTCTTTCGTACCGCGGATAAATTCCGTCGTTTCGGAGATGGTCGTGGTGCCGGATCCGGGATCGAGCTCTGCTAATACGGCAAGGGCGATCGCTTCGTCCGCGAGGATGACGTAAAACCCTCCCTGCAGGAATCCGATACCGTTGTGCATTTTATCCGAGGCTTTCATTTTGAGAACTGCCTGCCCGTTCCCCCATGAAACCGGGGTGATCCCAAGGGTCATGAACGTCGGGTTGGCAGCGGCACCTATCGATGCGATCTTTTCAGCGTATTCGTGCATACGCATACGTTCTCTTTGCAGGAACAAGAGATTTCCTATTTTTCTGCTTCGACGGACAGGACTAAATAGGCTACGGCATAATACTCCAGCATGCAATCATCTCTCGACGTGAGAAATCCTGCCACGAATGAAGTCATCGGCACAATACCAAACGCCGCGCCCGATGATGTAGACAATTTTGTGAATGCGGCCGCCGATATCCTGCCGACCTGGGAGAAGACGGCGGCATCGAAGCGTGCCGTGATGTTTGTGAACGCCGCGTCTCTGATGCGGGCACGGGTGGACGAACTTGCCGTTCTGCTGACGACTGAACAGGGAAAACCGCTTCGGGAAGCACGTGACGAGATCCTTGGATCCGCTCATGTATTCGAGTATTATGCCTCGGTATGCGGGAGTATTCCGGGAGATGCCCGCAATCTGCCGGGCTACGGATATCTGAACGTTGTTCGAAAACCACTCGGGGTCTGCGCCGCGATCATTCCCTGGAACATGCCGGTGATGATCTTTGCGTGGAAAGCAGGAGCCGCACTTGCCTGCGGGAACGCGGTTCTTGCAAAGCCTTCGAAGACTGCGTCTCTGACGATTTTAAAAATCGCCGAGGCCCTGCACGAAGGAGGCTTTCCAAAAGAAGCTCTGCAGATCGTGACGGGATCAGGCGGGGAAACGGGCGCCGCGCTCGTCTCGCACCCGGATGTCCGGCACATCTCGTTTACCGGATCGGTCGTTTCTGGAAAGGCGGTTTCGCTTCTCGCCGCCCCTCATCTGAAAAAACTGACGCTGGAGCTTGGCGGGAACGACAGTTTCATTGTGACGAAGACGGCCGACATCGATGCCGCGGTGAAAGCAGCGGTCAGAAATCGGTTCTACAACTGCGGCCAGGTCTGCACGTCTGCCAAGCGTATTTTAGCCGACGCATCGCTTGCCGATGAGTTCGTGCACAAAGCCGAGGTTATGCTTTCGGGTTATGTTGTTGGAAACGGCCTTGAAAAAGTGAATATGGGACCGGTGAACAATCCCGATCAGCTGGCCCAGATAGAAGCGTCGGTGGAAAACATCCTCGCAACCGGCGACGCCCAGCTGGTTTACGGTGGGAAAAGACTGGAGATGCCCGGCAACTTCTACGCACCGACCCTGCTGAAGAATGTGAGTCCGCTCGCGGTCTCGGAGGAGATCTTCGGGCCGGTGATGACGGTGATCCCGTTCAACAATCCCGACGAGGCGCTCGATATCGCAAACTCCACCCAGTACGGTCTCGGGTCTTCGGTCTGGACCGCCGATATAGGAACGGCTCGTACGTTTGCCGAGGGGCTAAGATGCGGGGTCGTCTGGGTGAACAAGCATCTGACGCTTCCTCCGGAGATGCCGTTTGGCGGGGTTGCGAACTCGGGGTTCGGACGGGAAAACGGCAGGGACTTTGTGTACGAATACACGGAGCCGAAGAGTATTTTGTTTGGGTAAGGCGGGTTGGCGACGAAGTCGAATCCCTCGGCGGAGCAAATCTTTGATTTGCGACCAAGGCTTTGATTTGCGATCCGGCGCGGAGCGTCCCGCGGCGGGATATCTTTTTTTATTTGATTCGCGGTTTTTTTCTCTTGCGTCTACGCTAATTCCTTACACGAAATCGACCTACACCCCATGAGACGGCATTTTTCCGGTTGAGATTACCCTGCGCTCGTCCTATTTTCCCCTCCCCCACTCCCTCCTCCTGCTCGATCCGTTCGATATTCTGAAGAATGCTCTGCGCCACAAACACCGAAACATTGTTCACAAGACCAAGGCAGATCATCCGACCCTTGTGTTCAATGATCGCGATCGTGCCCTGACGATCGTGATAGAACTGCGCAAGGACAGGCAGCCGCTGTTTTTTGGAGGAGACCGGCATCTCCATCGTCGTCATCGGGATCCCGCGCTTGACCAGATAGCATTTTATCGGGGAGAACTTTGCCATTTTCTTATCTTTAACGACGACATACACCGGGATCCGCTTTGCAGCTTCCTTAATATCATCGGCATACCTTTGCAGGATCCGCTTTGCAGCTTCCTTAATATCATCGGCATACCTTTGCAGGATCCGCTCATCGAAACAGAGGATCAAAACCTCCTTGCAGGAACGTCTGAGTTCCATCCTGATCTGCGTGTCGATCGCAAGATCAGTCTGGAATTCATGCACCCCGACGATTTTTCCTCCCAGGGGATAGCAGACATCCTGAAGTTCGTTGAGACAGTCGGTCATATGCTCAAGATTTGCCAGTGTATCCTTCACCAGACGAATCGAGACCTTTTCCACCGGCTCGGCAGTATAATAGACCGTTTTCTCCCATGAACGTGAAATGAAGCCTTTCTGCTCGAGGACCGTTAAAACATCGTACACTCTGCCGCGGGGAACACCGCTGAACTGATGGATCTCATAAGCGGTGAGAATACCGCGGCTGAAAATAGTCACATAGATGAGAATTTCTATCAACTCTTTTTTTTTAACGAGAATCATTATTTATGAAGGATTGAATACATCCCCACACCCTCTCATTCCCCCCCCAAAAAAAAAGAAAATCACGATAAATCCCAATTATTCCTTGACGTTTTTTTTAATTTACACCCTGTTTTGAATCGTTTTCACTTGATAGATATTATAACAAAATGCAGCCAGCATATTTTTCACTCGCACTCTTTGCAGCGTTGTTACCTTCACCAACCCTGCATGAAAGATATTTTTGATCACTGCATAGGGTCTCTCCCCCTTTGATCTCTTTCTACTTATTCGCATATTTCTCAGTTTATCTCGTATCCCAATGTGATGTCCTCTCGCCCCTCGTTTCATTGTGGCACTATATCCCTTGCATTTTGCTCCCTGATATCCCCGATCCCGATAGACCACTTCTCCTTTTTCTGACAGATCCACCTGACTGTCATGAACATTTGCCGTGGTGGTTTCAATGCGTCGAATAAGATCATGCGTCGTATCCATGATGGTATGCAGTTTATAGCCATAGTGCATTTTGCCGTTCTTGGACATGATTTTTCCATCTTTATCCCGTCGTGTTTTTGCCTGCTCTCCTCGCGGCGTGTCTTTCTTACAATGACCGGGTTCAGCATACACAAACGTTGCATCCTGAATCATACCTTGTTCAATTTTGAGACCTTTCAGGTCAAGTTGTCGCTGAAACTCCTTCCAAACCAATGTGTCAACGCCTGATTCGGACATGCGCTCCCGAAATAACCAGATCGTTGAATTGTCGGGTATTTTGTCAGGACACCAAAGGAAATGCCAAAAGGAGAGACGATCGTAGATTTCACGTTCAACGGCGAGATCAGATAGATTATACCAGACTTCCAGAAGCTGAATCTTGAACATGAGTATTACATCGACATTGGGGTGACCGCCTTTGCCGGATTTATTTGCATACATGGATTCAAGAAGAGGACGAAAAACATCCCAATCAAGTGTTTTACCAACATCGGAGAGACGGGCGCCAAGTTTTTCATAACGCTCGTGATATGCCTGGTTGAGACCAAAGCTGCTGAAAGTCCCCATACATACTACTCAACATACGAAAAGAAATTACTTTCTGTCGGAAAAAAAGGTTGTTAGAAATTCTCAGTACTTATAATATCTATCAAGTGAAAACGATTCAAAACAGGGTGTAAATTAAAAAAAACGTCAAGGAATAATTGGGATTTATCGTGATTTTCTTTTTTTTTGGGGGGGGGAATGAGAGGGTGTGGGGATGTATTCAATCCTTCATAAATAATGATTCTCGTTAAAAAAAAGAGTTGATAGAAATTCTCATTACTTTCTTTTCGTACGTTGAGTAGTATGTATGGGGACTTTCAGCAGCTTTGGTCTCAACCAGGCATATCACGAGCGTTATGAAAAACTTGGCGACCGTCTCTCCGATGTTGGTAAAACACTTGATTGGGATGTTTTTCGTCCTCTTCTTGAATCCATGTATGCAAATAAATCCGGCAAAGGCGGTCACCCCAATGTCGATGTAATACTCATGTTCAAGATTCAGCTTCTGGAAGTCTGGTATAATCTATCTGATCTCGCCGTTGAACGTGAAATCTACGATCGTCTCTCCTTTTGGCATTTCCTTGGGTGTCCTGACAAAATACCCGACAATTCAACGATCAGGTTATTTCGGGAGCGCATGTCCGAATCAGGCGTTGACACATTGGTTTGGCAGGAGTTTCAGCGACAACTTGACCTGAAAGGTCTCAAAATTGAACAAGGTATGATTCAGGATGCAACGTTTGTGTATGCTGAACCCGGTCATTGTAAGAAAGACACGCCGCGAGGAGAGCAGGCAAAAACACGACGGGATAAAGATGGAAAAATCATGTCCAAGAACGGCAAAATGCAATATGGCTATAAACTGCATACCATCATGAATACGACGCATGATCTTATTCGACGCATTGAAACCACAACGGCAAATGTTCATGACAGTCAGGTGGATCTGTCAGAAAAAGGAGAAGTGGTCTATCGGGATCGGGGATATCAGGGAGCAAAATGCAAGGGATATAGTGCCACAATGAAACGAGGGGCGAGAGGACATCCCATTGGGATACGAGATAAACTGAGAAATATGCGAATAAGTAGAAAGAGATCAAAAGGGGAGAGACCCTATGCAGTGATCAAAAATATCTTTCATGCAGGGTTGGTGAAGGTAACAACGCTGCAAAGAGTGAGAGTGAAAAATATGCTGGCTGCATTTTGTTATAATATCTATCAAGTGAAAACGATTCAAAACAGGGTGTAAATTAAAAAAAACGTCAAGGAATAATTGGGATTTATCGTGATTTTCTTTTTTTTTGGGGGGGGGGATGAGATGGTGTGGGGATGTATTCAATCCTTCATAAATAATGATTCTCGTTAAAAAAAGAGTTGATAGAAATTCTCAGGTTATTAGAAATTCTCAAGAGTTTTGTTCATACCAAAAATAGAGTTGGGGATTATTTAATTATTTCCTGCCTTCTTTGTCCTGACGGATCAGATAATCGGCAAGAAGTTTGGGGATGGGGGCCGTCATACAGTGCCAGTTCGGGGTGCCGTTTACTTCGAGAACGGTGTAGCCGCCGTCTTCAAGCGGCAGAAGATCGACACCGCAGTAGTCGATGCCGACCGCCCGGCCCGCTCCTTCTGCCGCTTCTGCCATCTCATTTGGTATCTCGACGGCCTGTCCGCATCCTCCCTGGTGAATATTGTGGGTAAGATGTGCAGATTCCCGTTTGATCGCTCCGACCGCTTCATAATCGATGACGAAGATGCGATAGTCGCGGTCGTTTTTCACATACTCCTGCACGTAGTACGGCGGCTCCTCTTTGATCTCGTCGGCGGAATTGAAGAGATAGATCCCGTTTCCGTCGTATCCGTAGACCGGTTTGTAGACCGCTTTTCCGCCGTGAGAATCGACGAACTTCTGGACCTTTTCTTTGCTGTTCGTGAAGCACGTCGCCGGGCTCGGTGCTCCGGCTCTGAGTATTTTTGCGGTCGTCGTCACTTTGCTTGCGCAGATCGCGATGGCCTCGGGGGAGTTGATCACATGGTTTTCCAGTTCGAGGGCTTTGAGAAGTTCGAACTGGACGCCGTCCTGTTTTATCCCGCAGGCCCAGATCGTCTCTCCGAACACCGGGAGATCGAACGGATCGATGGCTGCAAGGTCGAGGTTGACGAACGGAACGCCGCGTCTTCTCAGTTCTTCCTGGACCATGCCGGTGGAGTTGTCGGTTGGAGTATCGGTCGGTTTGGGTATAATATGAATCATTAATTTGTGTTTGCGTTGGCGATGTAATAAGCCTGCCGTGATAGTGCTGACCTCTTTTAAAGTGAGGCCCTGCGGTGAAAAAAATATGAAAAATATTTGCGGGTGGATGCGAATGATTCTTGTTCCTTTTTTCCCGGTTTCTTGTAATGGATTTATTGAGCGGACAGGAAGGAATGTCCTTATTGTTGAGTATCTCGGATCGCTCATATGTCTCGATAATTAAGATATTTCCACCGCGGGACGCTCCGCGCCGAAGTCGCGTCCCCGCACCCCATTATCAGGGGGTAGAATGCCCCTCTCTCTCATCCGCCGCTGTCCCCCTTTTCGTGAATTTCATTGGCGGGTTGGACACTGAAAGCGGACGACCTCAGCTAAGCAAACCGAAGGTTTGCAAGTTAGTGCTATTTCGTGTGGTGGCAGGAGGAATGATATGCCTGCCTCCATCTCTCATCTTTTTCTTTTTCGTGTTTTTGTGTGTTTTTCATGCATTTAGTGTGATGGGCGGGCTTGCCCCGCAGGGGGAGGCTTCAGCCGAGCAAGTCAATAGACTTGCGAAGATGCGCCCACTAAAAACGTACGAAAAAATTAGGAATACATCCCGTCAGGGAGCGGCATGATTTTCTGGGTGCGTCCCTTTTTGACCGCCTCGATCGCTTTGGTAAAGTCGTCCCCGCTGACCTTCGTCCTGCCGGTCCGAACGGCGTTCATGCCCGCCTCCACGCATATGGCCATAAGTTCCGATCCGTTCATATTCGGGGTTTCGGCCGCGATCTTTTTGAGCGAGACGCTCTTTGCAAGATGCATCTTCTGCGTGTGGATCGCAAGAATCATTTCCCGTCCCTCTTCGTCAGGGAGCGGGAACTCGATGATCCGGTCGAACCGTCCGGGCCGAAGCAGCGCCTGATCGAGGATATCCATCCGGTTCGTGGCTGCGATGATCTTCACGTTCCCCCGCGTATTGAAGCCGTCCAGCTCGGACAAAAGTTGCATCAGGGTCCGGTTCACCTCGTGATCGCCGGCCGAGTAGGCATCGTTGCTTCGGGACGATCCGATCGCGTCGATCTCGTCGATGAAAATGATCGCAGGAGCCCTCTCTCTTGCAAGAGAAAAGAGTTCCCGCACGAGTCGTGCCCCTTCACCGATATACTTCTGCACGAGTTCGGACCCGACGACCCTGATGAATGCGGCGTTCGTCTCATGCGAGACCGCCTTTGCAAGCAGGGTCTTGCCGGTTCCAGGCGGCCCGACGAGAAGCACGCCTTTCGGCGGCTCGATACCCACTTTTGCAAACAGATCGGGTTTAAGGAGCGGCAGCTCCACTGCTTCGCGTAAGAGGGTCTTCTGGTGTTCGAGTCCGCCGATATCAGCGTAACTGACGTTCGGCGCCGTTTCGACCTCCATGCCGGAGATCACGGTGTCGTATTTGTTCGGCAGGACCTCGACGAGAACGAACGACTGCGGATGCAGAGCACACTGTCTTCCGGGAACTATCTCTTTAGGGTCGACCGTCTCACTCACCTTCGAGAGGAACTGCGGGCCGGTCGTGCTCCTCACGATCACCCGTTCATCCGACGCGAGGGATTCGATCGTCCCGATCACGAGCGGCGGGGTGCGGTACTGTTCCAGATCGCCTTTCAGCCGTTTCGCCTCGCGTTTATACTGATCCCTTTCAGATTCCGTTGCCGCCGCCTGAAGCCTGAGCTGTCTGACCGTTTCCCGCAGCTCGTAGTTGCGGCTTTCCAGGGCAATATTGGTTTTTCTGAGCTGTGCAAGCTCATACGACGACATAACCGGTTCGACGGAGATGATCGGCGTGATCACGTCCTGATTGTCATCCTGCCCAGATTCAGTCATAAAATACCCCTATGTTTGGTATATCTGATGAATGGAGTAAAGTATCTTTCGAAAGGATACATTTTAGGTGCCGCGGGGTTTTCCGTCATTTCGGGCTTCGTTTCTGATCATTCACAGGATTCGGGTATTGCCGGATAGGAAAAGGGTTAATGTATGCGAGGGAAAATATAGATGAGCGAGTATATCATGCAGACAGAATATTGTGAGTTATGCGGGGTAGCACTGAGTAAGAAAGGCAAACTGGTGCAGATCGAGGGAGCAAAGCCGATGAGAGTTTGCGACAAGTGTGCCAAACTCGGGACTGAGGTCCAGGCTCCCCGTGCTCCGGCCCAGTCGTTCGGCCGCCCGGTGATTACCACGAAAGCCCCTGCTCAGTCTCGCGGAGCTCAGCAGGCGAACCGCAAGCGGGATATGTTCGATTTCATCGAGGGCGATATCGTTGAGGATTACCCCCAGCGGATCGCAGCCGCAAGGCTCGCCAAGGGTTTTTCCCAGAAGGATCTTGCCTTCGTTTTGAAGATGCAGCAAGGCGACATCAAAAAGTTCGAGCGCGGCGACCGTGCCCCGACTGAGGCCGAACGCAAGAAGCTCGAGAAGGAACTCGATATCGTTCTTCTTGATTCCGAGAACGATGACGATAAACTCCAGGCAGGCGGCGTTGCATCCACGACGCTGGGCGATGTTCTTCAGGTGAAGAGGAAGTAATGTCGTTTCCGCTTATCCTGGTGAACTTCAAATCATACCGCGAAGGTTCGGGCAATCCGGCAGGACAGATAGCTTCGGCCGCGGAACTCGTTATGCAGGAGTCTGGCGTGACGATCGGTATCGCTCCGCAGTTTGTGGAGCTTCACCAGTTCTGCAAGCATTACGAGATTCCGGTGTATGCCCAGCACATCGATGCGGTGGAAGGAGCTTTCACCGGCAGGATCCCTGCATTTACCGTGCGGGCGGCAGGCTGTGTCGGGTCGCTGATCAATCACTCGGAACGAAGACTGACGATCGCGGAGATCGAGGCCTCCGTCGAGGCGGCGAAGTTCAATCATCTTGAGTCGGTGGTCTGCACGAACAATGTGGGCGTCTCGGCAGCAGCCGCGGCGTTTTCGCCGACGTATGTGGCAATCGAGCCGCCGGAACTTATCGGCTCGGGTATCTCGGTTGCCAAAGCGGATCCGGATATTATCAGAAACTCGGTCGCTGCAGTCAAAAAGATCAGCCCGGACGTTAAGGTCCTCTGCGGTGCAGGCATCCAGTCGGGCGAGTGCGTAAAAATGGCGTTCGATCTTGGAGCGGACGGCGTTCTGCTCGCATCAAGCGTCGTGAAGGCGAAGGATCCGGAAGCAGTGCTCCGCGATCTGGTGTCCCTTTTATAATACCTGAATACTACTCAAAATAGCTCAAATACTTTTTTTTGCATTCGTCTTTTGAAAAAAGAGGTTGGGGTGATTATTCTGTGAAAAGGGGTGCGAGTTCCACTTCCGCCCACTCGCAGTCCACGACTTTTATCCAGAGCGTTTCATCAGCCGGGACGAAGATTATCTGGTGATTCGAGGAGCAGGGGATCCCGTCGAACACCGTGTGGGTGAAGGTCGCTCCGCCGTCTTCGTAGGCGACGTCCCGGATCTCGACCATCTTTTCGCCGTCGATGGTTCCTTTCGCCTCTTCTGACTGCCTGAGCAGATTGTCGTACCGGATCACGGAGTTCGGCTCGGGGACGATGCCGGTCCAGAAGGGATCGACGAAGTGGTTTGACGCGGCTATGACCCCGTCGCCGGTCCTCTGTTTTGTTTCGACGAGGCCGACTTCATAGACGTATGCCCCGGTCGGTCCGGCGGCGTCGATGATGACGGTCCCGCTTGGACGAAGCGCCCGGATGCCGGCATCGAGTCCGTCAAGATCCGAGAAGTCGAGCATCAAACCGAAGAATGCGGCGAGGATCTCCTGCAGGTTTTCCGGTGCGGAAATTCCCTGGCCGGAGGCATCGTCGGAGATGTAGAGCCCTTTGCTGTTCATGAGGGTCTCGGGGGCCGCGGCGGCCTGCGAGAATGTGGCAACGCTGTTGCTTCCGTCGGTCGGGTTGTAGACGGCAAGGACGTAATACGGGTTGAACGGTTTGAGTTCGTCGGAGGTGTCCCAGTTCCTCGAGACGACGACGGATCCGTTGACGGTGTATTCATCCCATACGGCGAGGTAGGAGCAGGCGTACGGCGTTGTCAGGTAGAGGATCGGGCCGTAGTAGAGGACATATGCGTCATCTTCGGTGAGGCCGGTGACCTCGGCTATGCCGCGGTAGATCTCCTTTACCCGTTCGGGCAGGAACGGTTCGTTATCCCGGACAAGGGATCGGATCTCGTCGATGGTGTAGCCTCTGGCCTGGAGTTCGGTTGTTATCATCGCGTATTCGGCGAGCAGTTCGTCTTTCATGAGACCGCCGTACTGCTGCCCCATCTCCCGGTAGGTTCCGTTCAGGACGACGACGGTGTAGTTCCCGGCAAGATACCGGTCGCCGTTTTCCCACGAGGATACAAACTGCAGGGAGGAGTTTGCCGGAGTCTCCGTCTGGCTGATTAATGGGGCAATGCACCCGGAAACGAGGATCGCCGCAAAGAGTCCGGCGATGATGAGGGTCATGGTATATTTCGTGGAAATGGTCGCACCTTCTGTGGATATTTTGCAGTATTGAGAATTTCTATTAACCCATTTTTTAACGAAAATCATTATTTATGAAGGATTGAATACATCCCCACACCCTCTCATCCCCCCCACCAAAAAAAAGAAAATCACGATAAATCCCAATTATTCCTTGACGTTTTTTTTAATTTACACCCTTTTTTGAATCGTTTTCACTTGATAGATATTATAACAAAATGCAGCCAGCATATTTTTCACTCGCACTCTTTGCAGCGTTGTTACCTTCACCAACCCTGCATGAAAGATATTTTTGATCACTGCATAGGGTCTCTCCCCCTTTGATCTCTTTCTACTTATTCGCATATTTCTCAGTTTATCTCGTATCCCAATGGGATGTCCTCTCGCCCCTCGTTTCATTGTGGCACTATATCCCTTGCATTTTGCTCCCTGATATCCCCGATCCCGATAGACCACTTCTCCTTTTTCTGACAGATCCACCTGACTGTCATGAACATTTGCCGTTGTGGTTTCAATGCGTCGAATAAGATCATGCGTCGTATCCATGATGGTATGCAGTTTATAGCCATAGTGCATTTTGCCGTTCTTGGACATGATTTTTCCATCTTTATCCCGTCGTGTTTTTGCCTGCTCTCCTCGCGGCGTGTCTTTCTTACAATGACCGGGTTCAGCATACACAAACGTTGCATCCTGAATCATACCTTGTTCAATTTTGAGACCTTTCAGGTCAAGTTGTCGCTGAAACTCCTGCCAAACCAATGTGTCAACGCCTGATTCGGACATGCGCTCCCGAAATAACCAGATCGTTGAATTGTCGGGTATTTTGTCAGGACACCCAAGGAAATGCCAAAAGGAGAGACGATCGTAGATTTCACGTTCAACGGCGAGATCAGATAGATTATACCAGACTTCCAGAAGCTGAATCTTGAACATGAGTATTACATCGACATTGGGGTGACCGCCTTTGCCGGATTTATTTGCATACATGGATTCAAGAAGAGGACGAAAAACATCCCAATCAAGTGTTTTACCAACATCGGAGAGACGGGCGCCAAGTTTTTCATAACGTTCGTGATATGCCTGGTTGAGACCAAAGCTGCTGAAAGTCCCCATACATACTACTCAACGTACGAAAAGAAAGTACTTTCTGTCGGAAAAAAGGTTATTAGAAATTCTCTTGTATGCTTCTGATGTTTCTTTGAGTTTGTTCATCCACATATTGATGAATGAGGTCTTGCAAGTCCCAAAAGGAGAGTTCAACGCAATTACTAGTGAATTTGTGTTGACTGCCGGGAGTGTTGTGTTGATATATATTGATAAATAATCTGCAAGATTTTCTCGTTGAAGTTGATCTTCATTGAATGAATTAAGTGGACATGAGGATTTCATGGGTCTCTCACTGTCTATTTCACCGGAAACCTATATTAGTTATTGCACTAATGCGATTTATCTTGGAATTATCTACTCATATTGTCTGGAATTGCCGTGGATATGATCTGTTTTTGTAGGAATCTCCGGGTCACGCAGACTTGGTCAGCCCTTCGGGCTTCCCGCGTCAGTCGCAAAACACCTCTGGTGTTTTGCTCCGCTGAGGTCAACCTGCCGTTGACCCGCAGTCACAAGTTTTCGCTTCACTCAAACTTGCTTCGCTAAGGCCGCCCCTTCGGGTCAACCCGCAGTCGCCAGTCTCCTCCTGAGACTTGCTCCGTTAAAGCCGAGCTTTTGCTCGGCTCACAATCCCAAACCCTCATACCCTTTCACAAACAACATATCATCAATATGGTCTCTCCCAAAAAACTCACTCCCGCCATGGAACAGGTCAAAACATTCAAGGAAAAATACCATGACTGTATCCTTTTCATGCGGATGGGTGACTTTTACGAGACCTTCTTCGAAGACGCCGAGATATGTGCCCGCGAACTCGACATCGTCCAGACCTCCCGCTCCAAAGACCCCGACGGAAACCCGATCCCCCTAGCAGGCATCCCCTACCACGCAGTCGACCTCTACCTTCCCCGAATGATCCGCAAAGGATACAAAGTCGCCGTCTGCGAACAGGTCGAGGATCCCAAACTTGCAAAAGGCGTCGTAAATCGGGACGTTGTCCGGGTCGTCACCCCCGGAACGGCGATCGACGCCGACGTCATCCCCGGATCCACCGCCCACTATCTTATGGCTCTGTGTCCCGACGCGAAAAAAACCGTCATGGGTCTTGCCTTCCTCGACATCACCACCGGCGAGTTCTTCGTCCGGGAGATACCCTTCGAATCGGGATTTGCCGCCCTCGCCACCGAAATAGAACAATACAACCCCCTCGAGATCCTCGTCCCGCAGGGCATCTCAGCAGACCTCATCACCTACCTCGCCTCCACCTGCCGGGTCCTTACTCCCGGCCGCTCCGGTCTCTTCAATGACGGCGCCGCAGAACTCACCGCCGCGTTCGGTGTTTCCTCGCTTGACGGATTCGACATCAGCTCGGCTGAATGCACCAACGCCGCGGCCGCGGCCCTTCGCTATGCAAAGGAGACCCAGAAGACCGATCTCCCCCACATCCACGGATTCTCCCGCAAGTACTCAAACGACGCCATGATCCTGGACGCGATCACGCTTCGAAACCTCGAGATCCTCAACCCTCTCAGGGGCGACCGAAACGACACGACCCTCTTCGGTTTTCTCAACCGGACAAAGACCCCTATGGGGAGCCGTGTCCTTCGAAGCACCATCACCCGGCCTTTGACCTCGCCGGAAAAGATCAACTGCCGGCTTGACGCCGTCGAGTTCTTCACCCGACGCCCCGTCCTCCTATCGGGAGTTAGAACCATCCTCTCCCGGTTCACCGACATCGAACGGATCGCCGGCCGGATCGCCTACGGCAATGCCTCGCCCCGCGACCTCCTCGCCCTCGCCTCGAGTCTGAACGCCATCCCCGAGCTCACCGCCGAACTCTGCGGTGCCGAAGGTCTCCTCAAAGACGAACTCGAACAGATCCCCGCATTCGCCGGAATCGCTGACCTCATAATTTCCGCGGTCGTCGACGAACCGCCCCTCGTCTACAAAAACGGCGACGTCATCAGGGAAGGATACAGCAGCGACCTCGATGCAATCAGAAACATCGTCACGAACGGCCGCAACTGGATCGCCGAACTCCAAAAGACCGAACGGGAACGCACCGGGATCCGTTCGCTCAAGATCGCCTACAACAACGTCTTTGGATACTACATCGAGATCACGAAGGCGAACCTCCATCTCGTTCCCGACACCTACGAACGCAAACAGACCACCGCAAACGGCGAGCGGTTCACGATCCCTGCTCTTCGCGAACGCGAAGCGGTGATGGCCCAGGCCGACGATCGCGTTCTCGCTCTCGAGATCTCGCTTTTTGAATCGCTTCTCACGCATCTTACCGAGTTCGTCCCGGCTCTCCAGCAGGCTTCCCGCTCGATCGGCACGATCGACATGATCGCCGCGTTTGCAGACCTCTCGCTTTCCGGAAACTACGTCCGCCCCGAACTCGTTCCCGGAACCGAACTCCTCATCCGTGACGGCCGCCACCCGATCGTCGAAAACACCGTTCCCGGAAGCTATGTCCCTAACGACACCGAGATGAGTTCGATCGGCCAGCAGATCCTGATCCTCACCGGCGCCAACATGGCAGGTAAATCCACCTACATGCGAAGCGTCGCCCTCATCTGCATCATGGCGCAGACCGGCTGCTTCGTTCCGGCCTCATTTGCCCGGATCGGGATCGTCGACCGGGTCTTCACCCGTGTCGGGGCCTCCGACGACCTCGCCGGGGGACAGAGCACGTTCATGGTCGAGATGCTCGAACTCGCCAACATCCTCAACAACGCGACCGATCAAAGCCTCATCATTCTGGATGAGATCGGCAGAGGAACGAGCACCGTCGACGGGTATGCGATCGCCCGGGCCGTGCTCGAATATCTCCACGGCAAAGGAGGGGCGGGTCCCCGCACGCTGTTTGCGACCCACTTCCATCAGCTGATCGGGATGGAGTCCGAGCTTCGGCGTGTGCGGAACTACCACTTCGCTGTGAAAGAGGATCAGCACGACATCACGTTCCTTCGAAAACTCATCCCCGGTGCGACGGACAGAAGCTACGGTATCCATGTCGCAAAGATCGCCGGCGTCCCGAAAAAGGTCCTGGTCCGTGCATCGGACCTCCTGAGAGAGGCTCTCACGCAGGATGCATCATCCGGCGGGACGAAATACTACACGCAGATGCTTCTAACGGACGCCGAGCCGGCTCCGTCCCCCTTCGAGGAGCGGATCCGCGACGCCGATCCGAACATGATGACCCCCATGCAGGCGCTTATGTTCATCAACGAACTCAAAGCCCTGCTGGAGAAGAAATGAGCCGGGTGAAAATCCTCGACGAGGAGACGATCAGCCACATCGCGGCGGGCGAAGTGGTTGAGCGTGCGGCGTCCGTCGTGAAAGAGCTCGTCGAAAACGCCGTTGATGCGGATGCCCAAATCATCCGGATCGGCATATCGGCTGACAAAACCGGGATAACCAAAATTTCCGTCACGGATGACGGGATCGGGATGGACTTCGATGACGCTCTTCTGGCGTTTCGCCAGCACGCGACAAGCAAGATATCCCGCCCGGAGGATCTTGACGGGATCACCACGCTCGGGTTCCGCGGCGAGGCTCTCGCAAGCATCGCGGCGATCTCGAAGGTGACCTTCACGACAAAGGAACGCGGCTCCCCTTCGCCCGAAGCGGCCCGCGTGGTGATCCACGGCGGCGAGCTGATCTCGCACTCAGCGGTCGGTGCGCCGGAAGGAACGAGCATTATCATCGAGGCGCTCTTTTACAACACCCCTGCCCGGCGCAAGTTCCAGAAGTCCGTTCCAACCGAGTTGTCCCACGTGTACGACATGGTCGAGCGGATCGCCCTTTCGAACAGGAACATCTCGTTTGTTCTGCTGTACAACGGCAAAGAGCGGTTCCAGACCTTTGGGACCGGCTCGTATCCTGACGTGATCGCCGCGGTGTTCGGCTCCACTTTTTCCAAAGAGCTGACCCCGGTCGCCGGTAGTTTCGGGCCGGTGAAAATCGACGGATGGATCACGCGGCCTGGTTCTGAGATGAAGACGACCCAGACGCGGTTTTATCTCTCGATAAACGGCCGGCAGGTGACGTCCCGCCAGCTGCAGTGGGCAATCCGCGAGGGATACGGCACGCTTCTGCCAAAGGGTATGTATCCGGCGGCGTTCCTCGATGTCGTCCTCGATCCCCGGGACGTCGACGTGAACGTACACCCGACGAAGCGGGAGGTCCGCCTCTCCCGCGAGAGGGAAGTGATGCGGTTCATTCAGGATGCGGTCTATTCATCGCTGCATGAAGAGCGGGTATTTTCCACCGCTCCCGCGCCTACCCTCGCCCGCGAGAGTATCACGACCCTTCCGGCAGAGATCGTCGGCGAGCCGATGCCTGCGTATACCGGGAAGCGGGAGACGAACGAGACAAGACAGGCTCCTTTCAAACAGACGGAAAAACAGCTTCGGCGGACCGAGTCTGTGGATCTGCCGGAGACCGATCTGTTCGTCCCTGAAGTCCTCGGGCAGATCGGGGACACTTACATTCTTGCGAAGAATGAATCCGGCGACCTTATCGTCGTGGATCAGCATGCGGCTCACGAGCGGATCATGTATGATCAGCTGCTCACCCGCTCGTCGTCCACGGAGGCCGGGCAGGAACTGATCGTCCCCCAGCCGATCACGCTTTCGAAAAAGGAGATCGCCACCCTTCCAGATCTTCTGGATGTCCTCGCCGCCGCAGGATACCTTCTCGAACCGTTTGGAAAAGACGTCTGGATGGTCCGCTCCGTCCCGGTCGTCTCCTCAACGCTCGGCGATCCGGAGACTATCCATGCGATCCTGGAGGCGGCGCTGGACGGGGTCGGAAACACCGACGAGGTCCTCGACCGGGTCCTGAAGACCGCTGCGTGCCGTGCCGTTGTAAAAGGGAACACGCCGCTTACCTTCGAACAGATGCAGCGTCTCTTACGCCAGCTCATGGCGACAAAATCCCCGTACACCTGCCCTCACGGCCGGCCGACAACGATCGTTCTGTCTAAATCACGCCTGGCTGGGATGTTTCTGAGAACGTGATTAGGTTCTCAACTCACTAAGCAACTTACCGACGTTGCTTCCTAGATCAGTTTTAAGTTTGGTCACGTCTTCGCAAAATGCGGTCTCATTTTTGATGGCAACGTCAATTTTATCAACCAGCCCTGGGAAATTTATAGCGAGAATTTATATCAACTCTTTTTTTAACGAGAATCAGAGAATTTCTAACAACCTTTTTTTCCGACAGAAAGTACTTTCTTTTCGTACGTTGAGTAGTATGTATGGGGACTTTCAGCAGCTTTGGTCTCAACCAGGCATATCACGAGCGTTATGAAAAACTTGGCGCCCGTCTCTCCGATGTTGGTAAAACACTTGATTGGGATGTTTTTCGTCCTCTTCTTGAATCCATGTATGCAAATAAATCCGGCAAAGGCGGTCACCCCAATGTCGATGTAATACTCATGTTCAAGATTCAGCTTCTGGAAGTCTGGTATAATCTATCTGATCTCGCCGTTGAACGTGAAATCTACGATCGTCTCTCCTTTTGGCATTTCCTTGGGTGTCCTGACAAAATACCCGACAATTCAACGATCTGGTTATTTCGGGAGCGCATGTCCGAATCAGGCGTTGACACATTGGTTTGGCAGGAGTTTCAGCGACAACTTGACCTGAAAGGTCTCAAAATTGAACAAGGTATGATTCAGGATGCAACGTTTGTGTATGCTGAACCCGGTCATTGTAAGAAAGACACGCCGCGAGGAGAGCAGGCAAAAACACGACGGGATAAAGATGGAAAAATCATGTCCAAGAACGGCAGAATGCACTATGGCTATAAACTGCATACCATCATGGATACGACGCATGATCTTATTCGACGCATTGAAACCACCACGGCAAATGTTCATGACAGTCAGGTGGATCTGTCAGAAAAAGGAGAAGTGGTCTATCGGGATCGGGGATATCAGGGAGCAAAATGCAAGGGATATAGTGCCACAATGAAACGGGGAGCAAGGGGACATCCCATTGGGATACGAGATAAACTGAGAAATATGCGAATAAGTAGAAAGAGATCAAAGGGGGAGAGACCCTATGCAGTGATCAAAAATATCTTTCATGCAGGGTTGGTGAAGGTAACAACGCTGCAAAGAGTGCGAGTGAAAAATATGCTGGCTGCATTTTGTTATAATATCTATCAAGTGAAAACGATTCAAAACAGGGTGTAAATTAAAAAAAACGTCAAGGAATAATTGGGATTTATCGTGATTTTCTTTTTTTTGGGGGGGGATGAGAGGGTGTGGAGATGTATTCAATCCTTCATAAATAATGATTCTCGTTAAAAAAAGAGTTGATAGAAATTCTCAATCATTATTTATGAAGGATTGAATACATCCCCACACCCTCTCATCCCCCCCCCCAAAAAAAAGAAAATCACGATAAATCCCAATTATTCCATGACGTTTTTTTTAATTTACACCCTGTTTTGAATCGTTTTCACTTGATAGATATTATAACAAAATGCAGCCAGCATATTTTTCACTCGCACTCTTTGCAGCGTTGTTACCTTCACCAACCCTGCATGAAAGATATTTTTGATCACTGCATAGGGTCTCTCCCCCTTTGATCTCTTTCTACTTATTCGCATATTTCTCAGTTTATCTCGTATCCCAATGGGATGTGCCCTTGCTCCCCGTTTCATTGTGGCACTATATCCCTTGCATTTTGCTCCATGATACCCCCGATCCCGATAGACCACTTCTCCTTTTTCTGACAGATCCACCTGACTGTCATGAACATTTGCCGTAGTGGTTTCAATGCGTCGAATAAGATCATGCGTCGTATCCATGATGGTATGCAGTTTATAGCCATAGTGCATTTTGCCGTTCTTGGACATGATTTTTCCATCTTTATCCCGTCGTGTTTTTGCCTGCTCTCCTCGCGGCGTGTCTTTCTTACAATGACCGGGTTCAGCATACACAAACGTTGCATCCTGAATCATACCTTGTTCAATTTTGAGACCTTTCAGGTCAAGTTGTCGCTGAAACTCCTGCCAAACCAATGTGTCAACGCCTGATTCGGACATGCGCTCCCGAAATAACCAGATCGTTGAATTGTCGGGTATTTTGTCAGGACACCCAAGGAAATGCCAAAAGGAGAGACGATCGTAGATTTCACGTTCAACGGCGAGATCAGATAGATTATACCAGACTTCCAGAAGCTGAATCTTGAACATGAGTATTACATCGACATTGGGGTGACCGCCTTTGCCGGATTTATTTGCATACATGGATTCAAGAAGAGGACGAAAAACATCCCAATCAAGTGTTTTACCAACATCGGAGAGACGGGCGCCAAGTTTTTCATAACGTTCGTGATATGCCTGGTTGAGACCAAAGCTGCTGAAAGTCCCCATACATACTACTCAACGTACGAAAAGAAAGTACTTTCTGTCGGAAAAAATGTTGTTAGAAATTCTCGGCATTTTATCCCTCTTTTTTCTCTATCAAAAAAACATCTGTTTTATGCTGCTCTGTCTTTGGCCGCACACTGATTAACCCGCTATTTGGGCATATTCCAACCTGTTTCTCATCCGTGTCTCACCCACATTAATAAGCAATCCGCACTAATATAATAATGCAAATATATTTTTGAAAATCGCTTTCGAGGATGTTAACCATTTTCAAAAACGACTGTGAATATGACTCAAATTGATAAGGAGAACCAAACTTAGATGACTGATAATTACGACGCCTCCCACATTACTGTTCTGGAGGGGTTAACCCCTGTCCGAGAAAGACCTGCCATGTATATCGGCAGTACTGATACCCGCGGTCTTCATCACCTTGTATATGAGGTAGTCGATAACTCCATCGACGAAGCCTTAGCCGGATTCTGTAAGCATATCGTCATCATCATCAACCCCAACGGATCGGTAAGCGTGGAGGATGACGGCAGAGGTATTCCTGTGGATATCATGTCCAAGCAGAATAAGAGCGCCCTTGAAGTCGTTATGACCGTGCTTCATGCCGGCGGAAAATTCGATAAGAATACCTATCAGGTTTCCGGCGGTCTGCACGGGGTCGGTGTTTCTGTTGTAAACGCTCTTTCCACGCGCCTTACTGCCGAAGTATTCCGTGAAGGGAATATTTATTCCATGGTCTTTGGCAAAGGACTGCTGCTGCAGTCTCTTTCCTGCAGGCCCGAAACCGATGAAGAGTATCTTCAGCGGCAGAAGAGGCTGGATAAAGAAGGTCAGGCAAAAGAGACCACGACCGGAACACGGATCACCTTCTATCCGGATGGTTCCATCTTCGAGACGACCGAGTTCGATTATGACGTCCTTGCCCACCGGTTCAGAGAACTTGCATATCTCAACAAGGGGCTGGAGATTCATGTTGAAGATCACCGGACCGGGGATTCCGACACGTTCTGCTATGAAGGGGGCCTTCGTCAGTTCGTTGCCCATTTAAATGAAGGAAAAGAACTTCTCCACCCCGAGCCGATCTACGTCGACAAGTCAGACGATGTAAATAAAATCGAGGTGGAGGTCGCTCTCCAGTATAACGATACCTACGGAGAAATCCTCTATACGTATGTAAACAGCGTCAATACCCGCGAGGGAGGGACTCACCTGGAAGGGTTCCGTTCCGCTCTCACGCGTGCGATCAACAACATAGCCCATGCAAACAAACATCTCAAAGAGGATGTCTCCGTCCGCGGCGAGGATGTTCGTGAAGGACTGACTGCTGTAATCAGCGTCAAGATTGCCAATCCCCAGTTCGAAGGGCAGACGAAGATGCGGCTTGGAAACAGTAATGTCAAAGGTCTCGTCGACTCGATGATGTACCAGGCCCTAACAGAGTTCTTCGAGGAAAACCCAAAGGTCATCGCCGCTATCGCCAAGAAATCCCTTGATGCGGTGAATGCCCGCGAGGCTGCTCGTCGTGCAAAGGAGCTTGCCCGAAGAAAAACGTCACTCGAGATGTCGGGTCTTCCGGGTAAACTTGCCGACTGTTCCGAGCGCGATCCGGCAAAAAGCGAGATCTATATCGTGGAGGGAGATTCTGCAGGCGGTTCGGCCAAACAGGGACGCGACAGAAAGTTCCAGGCGATCCTGCCGCTTCGGGGTAAAATCCTGAACGTGGAAAAAGCACTGGAGCATAAGGCGTTGAAAAATGCTGAAATTCAGACCCTCATCACCGCAATCGGTGCCGGATACGGGGAAAAGTTCGATGCCGAACGTGCGAGATATCATCACATCGTCATTATGACGGATGCGGATGTGGACGGCGCTCATATCAGGATTCTGCTTCTGACCTTCTTCTACCGGTTCATGAAGCCCCTCGTGGAGATGGGATACATCTACATCGCCCAGCCTCCTCTCTTTAGAATTGCCAAAGGAAAACTGGAAAAATACGTGTACACGGAAGAGGATATGCGTCTTGCTATCGCCGAGTACGGCGAGAAGGGCATCTCGGTCCAGCGGTATAAGGGTCTTGGTGAAATGAACGCTGGCCAGCTCTGGAACACAACAATGAATCCCGAATTCCGTATCCTGAAACATGTTAGAATCGAGGATGCAAGTTATGCAAACGAGATCTTCGAAAAACTCATGGGAGATGATGTGATGCCCAGAAAAGATTTCATTAAACGCCATGCAGGGGAGGTGAAGAACCTTGACATCTGAAGAGAACACCACGCACAAAACGGTATCGATCAACATTGAAGACGAGATGAAAAACTGCTTCATCGATTATGCGATGAGCGTTATCATCGGGCGTGCGATCCCCGATGTCCGTGATGGTTTAAAACCGGTCCACCGGCGTATTCTGTATGCCATGTTCCATGACGAGGGGAACACGAGTGATAAGGCATACAAGAAATCAGCCAAGGCAGTCGCCGCCACTATGGGTAATTATCACCCGCATGGTGATTCGGCGATTTACGACACGCTCGTGAAGATGGCCCAGCCGTTTTCGTATCGCTATACGTTGGTGGACGGGCAGGGTAACTTTGGATCTATAGACGGCGACTCGGCAGCAGCAATGCGTTATACCGAGGCACGCCTTACCAAAGCGGCCGAGTCCCTTCTGGAAGATATCGACAAGGAAACCGTTGATTTCGTTCCGAACTTCGATGAGTCGTCCCAGGAACCGGACGTGCTCCCAAGCCGGATCCCGAACCTTCTCGTAAACGGTACGACGGGTATCGCGGTAGGTATGGCGACCAACATGATGCCGCACAACCTCGGCGAGGTCTGCGATCTGGTCGATGCCTACATCGATAACCCGGAAATGTCTCTTGAAGAGATGATGAAGATCCTTCCGGCTCCGGACTTCCCGACCGGCGGGAAGATCATGGGGACTGACGGGATCGTCACTGCCTATCAGACGGGTCAGGGTAAAGTTGTTCTCAGCGGCATTGCCGAAATCGAGGAACGCAAAAAATGGTTCGAGCAGATCGTTATCACCGAGATACCCTATCAGGTGAACAAGGCGGCGATGATCGAAAAGATTGCCGAGCTTGTAAAATCCAAGGTGATCGAAGGCATCAGCGACATCCGGGACGAGTCCGATAAAGACGGTATTCGCGTCATCATCGAACTCAAGCAGAATACCCAGGCAAACGTTGTATTAAATTTGTTGTATAAACATACCCAGCTTGAAAGTTCGTTTGGGATCATCAATCTCGCGATCGTTGATAAGAAACCAAAGATTCTGTCTCTGGCAGAACTTCTGCGTCATTTCATAGCACACCGTGTCGATGTCGTCCGTCGTCGGTCCCTGTTTGATCTTCGGAAAGCCGAGGAACGCATGCATATCCTCTCGGGACTCTTGAAGGCCCTCGATATGATCGATGTGGTGATCGCCACCATCCGTGCTTCGCCCGAAGTTTCGGTAGCTCAGGAAGCTTTGGTCTCTAAACTGGGTTTCTCGGAAGCACAGACCGAGGCAATTCTCAAAATGCAGCTGCGCCGTCTCGCGGCCCTTGAACAGCAGAAGATTTTAGACGAGACAACCTCGCTCCAGCAGGTCATCGATAAACTTACCTGGATCTTAGCATCCGAGGAGAACATTCTCTCGGTCGTCAAAACCGAGACGTCGGAGATTCGCACGGCATATGCCGATGAACGCCGGACCCAGATCGATTACACGGCAAACACCGACTTCAACGTGATGGATCTGATCTCCGACGAACAGACCCTTGTGATGCTCACGACGCAGGATTACATAAAACGCGTGCCTCTCGATCTCTACCGCCAGCAGAAACGCGGCGGCAGAGGAGTGATCGGCATGACCACGAAAGACGAGGATTCCGTGGATAAAGTCTTCATGGCGAGCACGCATGATTATCTGCTGTGTTTCACGAACAAAGGCAGAGTGTACTGGCTCCGCGTCTACGAGATTCCCGAAGGCTCGAGAACCAGTAAGGGCAAGGCGATCGTCAATCTGCTGAACCTTACCGACGAGGAGGTTTCTGCGGTCATTCCGATGCGTGACTTCGATGCTGAAAAGAATCTTCTGTATGCTACGAAGAAAGGGCGTGTGGGCAAGTTCAGTCAGGATCTTTTCTCACGGCCGAGGACCGGGGGTATTATCGGCATAACGCTTCTTGACGGCGATGAACTCGTGGACGTTGTCGTAACCCACGGCAGCTCCGATGTCGTCCTTACGACTGCGTTTGGCCAGGCACTTCGCTTCTCCGAGGATGAGGTTCGGGCCACTGGCCGCGGTACACAGGGCGTGATCGGCATCAGACTGAAGTTCGAGGGCGATTACGTCTGTGCTCTGACGCTTGTCGAGACACAGTATCTCCTGATGATCACCGATAAAGGGTTCGGCAAACGGACCGAGTTCGAAGAGTTCCGGGGACACGGCCGCGGCACGCAGGGCGTGAAGTCGATCGTGGCAAACTTCGAGCGCGGAAAAGTTGTTTCTTCGCTTGCAGTCTCAGATGAGGATCAGGTCATCATCACAACGGCCGCAGGAGTTGTTCTCAGAACTCTGGCATCGGACATTTCCATTCAGGGACGCGGAACGAAAGGCGTTCGTGTTATTCGCGTCGACTCCGGCGATAAGGTCACGAGTGTTGCCATCGTCCCTCCCGACGAGAATGAACCGACTCTGCCGGAAGGTGCAGGCGAGGCCTGACCATTTTTCATTTTCACCTTTCTTTTTTGTATGCCGGTGTACGGCATAATTCCAACAACTTTCCTCGTGTGTTCACTGAGATGTAATCCAGGTGACATCTTTAATGCATACCTCCGCCAAATATTACATCATTCATGCCCTACCTCGACCCGATAGTAATAATCATCGCCTTTGGCGCTGCATCCGTCTCGTTTTTGTGGTTAAGGGATACCCGTATCTTTGTCAGAACCGGTAAAGAGGGGTATCGGAAAGCCGCCTATCATGGGGTTCTTTATTCGGCTCTGGGATGGTTCGGCTGTGCTCTTGCCGGTTTTGCCGAAACGACATTTATGTATCAGGGTGTCGGCTGTATGCTGATTGCTTTGTATCTCCAGTCCAGACTGAAGAAAGAGGATGTATGGGTAGGAAATGAATCTGCATGGACCCGGTTCATTGGATCGGCGCCCCGCCAGGAGAGAAAATAAATATGATACAGAAACCCCGCGGAACAAGAGACTTTCTTCCGGCTGAAATGGCACAACGCCGGTTTGTTGAACAGAAAATGCGGTCCGTCGCGGCAGGATTTGGCTACGGCGAGATCGTTACGCCCATGTTCGAAGAGCAGGAACTCTTTACGATCAAGTCCGGCGAAGGGATCATCAACGAAATGTATGCCTTTGAAGACAAAGGCGGCAGAAAACTGACGCTCCGCCCGGAACTCACCTCTGCTGTCCTCCGTGCCTACGTTAACGAGGCGCAGATGGCGCCAAAACCCCTCCGCTGGTTCTATTTTGCAGAATGTTTCAGGTATGAACGCCCGCAGAAAGGAAGATACCGGCAGTTCTGGCAGTTTGGCTCCGAGCTTATCGGTGCCGATTCTGCAGCTGCCGATGCTGAAGTAATAACCCTTGCGTATGAATTACTGAAATGCAGCGGCGTCCGCTTTGTTTTGAAAGTCGGCCATCTTGCTCCAATGAAGCATCTTCTTGCCGATCTCGATGCCCCGTCGCAAAAACAGGTTATGGCAGCTCTCGATAAACGTGATATGGACCTTCTTGGAACAACGCTCGCTTCTCTCGATCGTTCCGATCTGTCTGAGCCGCTGAAGGTTCTCGTGACGGCAAAGAGCCTCCCGGAAATTTTTGCCGTTACGGGAAACATTCCTGAAAAGGCAAGAATCGATGAGACCTTCGGATATCTCGAAGCACAAAAAATCCCCTTCGAACAGAACTTCGGGATCGCCCGGGGTCTTGACTACTATACGGGAATGGTCTTTGAAGGATTTGCCGACAATCTCGGTGCGGAAAATCAGATACTCGGCGGGGGGGCTTACCGTCTCGCACACCTGTTCGGTGGAAAAGATGTTCCTTCCTGCGGATTCGGCATAGGGTTTGACCGTGTCATGGTCTCTCTTGGGGAGTTCTCCCTCGAGACAAAACCTGTTGTGGCGGTTATTTGTACTCCCGAGACTCGTATCCCGGCATACAAAGCCGCGTCCTCCATTCGTAGTGCGGGGATAACCGCAGTCATGGATCTTCTCGATCGAGGGTTCGGGGCCCAGCTTTCTTCCGCGCTGAAGTCGGGGGCATCGTTTGCGGTGGTGATCGGAGAAAAAGAGGCCGCCGCCGAAACGATCACGCTCAAAGATCTTGCCACTGCCGTCCAGACTGAGATGTCAATTGAGAATGCCATCGAGGTAATTCATGGTTCTTGCCGATGAGCTTGCCAAGAAACAGCGAAGCATCAGTGTAGCGGAATTTTTCGAGAAAAATAAACAGATGCTTGGTTTTGATTCCCCGACAAGGGGGATCATCACCACCATAAAAGAAGCGATCGACAACTCGCTCGATGCCTGCGAGGAAGCGCAGGTCCTTCCCGACATTCTCGTTTCGGTAAGAAGGGTTTCAAACGATGTGTTTCGCGTCGTCGTCGAAGATAACGGCCCCGGGATCGTTCCGGAAAAAATGCCGAGCGTTTTTGCCAAATTATTGTATGGTTCACGGTTCCATCAGGTCAGGCAGACCCGCGGTCAGCAGGGGATCGGCATATCTGCTGCCGTTTTGTATGCCCAGCTCACCACCGGCAAGCCGACGATCGTAACATCCCGGACCGATGCGAAGAACAAGGCGCACACCATGTCTCTCGTCATCAAAACGGAGACAAACGAACCAGAGGTCCTTTCCCATGAAGAGGTTGACTGGATCCTTCCCCACGGGACCCGGGTCCAGCTGGAGTTCAAAAGCAATATCGCGGCCAGAAAAAAACTCATCGAGTATCTGAAATATACCTCGATCGTCAACCCTCACGCGAAGTTCCGTGTCGAGATTGATGACGAGTCATTTACGTTTGAACGGTTTTCCTCCGATGTTCCGCCGTGTCCGGTGGCTATCAAACCCCATCCGTACGGTATAGAACTCGGTGTCTTAAAACGGATGACGGCAGCTTCCGATCTGCCCCTTAAGGAATTTCTCGTAGAAAGTTTCTCGAAAGTCGGCGAGAAAACCTCTCTTGAGATCTGCAGTTCGGCAAGACTCGGTCCGACCGTAAAGGTCTCCACTCTCGATCTCGAATCGCTCAACCGTCTGCTCGATGCCATGCAGACGACCAAAATCCCTGCCCCGTCTGCATCCCAATGTCTCTCTCCAATCACCGATGAGCTGATCGTGAAAGGCATGGAGATGGAGTTCGAGCTGGATTTTATTAAGGCGCGAACCCGTCCCGGAAACGTGTACGGCGGTCACTCGTTCATCGTGGAGGCGGCAATCGGTTACGGCGGCAAACTTCCGCCCGAAGGAAATGCCATTCTCCTGCGGTTTGCAAACCGCGTTCCTCTTTTGTATCAGCAGGGGGCCTGCGCGATTACAAACGCCGTCCAGAATGTGAACTGGAAAGCCTACGGTGTTTCCCAGTCGGGACTGCCCACTGGTCCGCTCCTTATTCTCGTCCATGTGGCGGCGACAAGCGTTCCGTTTACGAGCGAATCGAAAGATGCTATCGCGGCAATTCCAGAGATCGAGCGCGAGATCACTCTTGCTCTTCAGGAGCTCGGCCGCGATCTGAAAATGTTTCTCTCCCGCCGCGACAGGAACAAACTGCAGGACGATCGCGCCCGGGCGATATGTTCCGTGATCCCGCTGATTGCTGCAAAAGTCGGCGAGATCGTTGAACTTCCCGTGCCGGATACGTCCCTCATCGAAGAAAGAATTATGCGGCGCGTGGTTCTCAAGAAAAGTACAGCCGGCGGAAAAGTTATGATCCATATCGACAACTACACAACAAAACCTCAGGAGATTTCACTGTATGATATATCAGGCGACTCTGCGGGTGATGCAAATATCCCTCCCTCGTTTGTTTCCGAAATGGACGGCGAGTACACAAAAATCTGGAAGTTTGCTCTCGCCTCGGGTGAAGCGTTCGAGGTGACCTATACCGGTCTTGGCGGCGGGATGATCGAGATGCAGGGTGTTGCGGAAAATCTCAAAGTGGTGGTGGATCTCGATGTCTAACCTGAGTGAAAGAGATACAGCGACAAAAAAACGCCTGATGGAGATTGCCAAAGTCTGGTACGACCAGATTGCGGGCGGCGACGTTCCTTCGATCACACTTCCCACGAGAACAAAGTACAACATCGAGTATGATGACGAGTCCGAGGTGTGGAAGTACGGCGATAAAGAGTCCGTCAGAAATGCAGGTACTGCGAAGTCCGCCACGCATATGCTCAAAATGGCATATGTCATCTGGTTCATCAAAACACAGCTGCAGGAAAACCGTTCCTCAACGTTAAGAGAAATGTATTACATCTCGGAGGGCTGGAAACAGGCGAAGTTCGGCGCTCAGAACGAGAGCAACTATCTGATCGAGGATCTGGAGATCATCACTGCTCTCCAGAGGGAATTTTTCCATATGCGTCCGGAAGAGGATGGTGCCTCGATCTTCGGTCCGATCCGTGTTCGGGAAAATACCCGGCGCGGGATGAAAGAGATCCACTGTAAGGATGATGTGGGAGAAGCCGGTTACAATATTCCGAATAATGTGGAGAATGTCGAGCTTGTCGATCACGACGCCTCCTGCGTTATCGCTATAGAAACCGGTGGTATGTTCTCCCGTCTGCAGGAGAACGGTTTTGATGAAGAGTACAATGCCGTTCTTCTTCACCTGAAGGGTCAGCCGGCACGGGCAACGCGGCGCATGCTGAAACGCATGAACGAGGAGCTGGGAATCCCCGTCGTCGTTTTCACGGACGGTGATCCGTGGTCCTACCGCATTTATGCTTCGGTTGCCTATGGTTCGATCAAGGCTGCCCACATGTCCGAACTTCTGGCTACGCCCTCTGCCCAGTTCATCGGGGTAAAACCATCTGATATCCAGCGGTACAATCTGCCTGCCGATAAACTCACGGAGCAGGATGTCTCTGCGCTGAAAGCGGAACTCACCGATCCGAGGTTTGCAACTGATTTCTGGAAAAAAGAGATCAATCTCCAGCTGGAGATGAATCTCAAGTCAGAACAGCAGGCGTTTGCAAGCCACGGTCTTGATTTCGTTACCAAGGAGTATCTTCCGTCTATGCTCTCAGAGATAGGTGTTTTAAAGCGCTAATGAACTTCTCCAGGATTTCCCTCTATCTGGGAGCTTTTGCGACCATGGCTCTCCCGAATGCCGTTGTCCCGGTTCTGGCACTAATCACGTCGGATACCGCGGTTCAGGGAGCCCTCTACTCAGCCTACTTTTTAGGCGCGTTTTTCATGGTATTTCCTGCCGGATGGATATCCGATAAAATCGGACGAGCTCCGCTCATAAAGATCGGTCTGGCGGGAACATTTGTTTCCTGGATCCTTATCTGGTATTTTACGGGCGATCCTCTTTTGACAGTTGGATTCAGATTCCTGGAGGGTTTGTTTACCGGCATGTTCGTATCTTCGGCCCTCTACTTTGTCAATTCACAACCTGAGCATACAAAACTCTCCGGTCTGTATCTTGCACTGATGAATGTGGGTATGGTGGCGGGTCTTGTTATTCCCGGTATCTTATCGCTCATCCATCCGTATGCCGGCGTGCTTGTGTTCAGCTTCCTAACCGGATTCGCATTTCTTGCGGGGATATTCTTCCGAGATGGATCCGGTTTTATCTCAGTAATGATACCGGTTCGCATGATCTTTTCGATCGCGCTCTATCACAAGTGGCTCTGGGCGGCTCTGTTTATTTTCGCTGGAGCGACGGGTGTCGTCACAAGTATGTATCCGGAGATGTCGGGGTATTCTGCGGAAATCTCCGGAGTCGTGACTGCGCTGATGAGTGTCTCTACTGCCGTCTGCATCTACGCCGTCTCGCATCTCTCTTCAGGATTCTCTGGGATTTCTCCGGCGTTCGGCGTTCATCCTCGCTCTCTCGGTTCCTCTGGTTTTCTTTACGCCGATCGGCATGATTCTTGTCGGTGCCGTTTTTGGCATAATTTCGGTCGCAGTTTTCAATTATATCGCGGGCACTCCTCATCCCCAGGGCATGATGAATGGTCTTTTAATAACCATGCAGTATGGCGGGATGGCGGCATTGCCGTTTATTACCGGTCTGATCGTTATTCCCTTGGGATATCTGGGCGTTTCATTATTGTTGTGGCGTGCGTGCTGCTCGGCGGACTCCTTGTCGTCCGCTGTCCGTGTTATGCTCCTGCAGTAAAAAATTGGTAATTGGTTTACTTGTGTTTTCTTCTTTGGCGATACTGATGTTTGGGAACATTACCGTCTGGTAATTGGGCGGAGGATTCGGGAATCCTGTCTTTGAGGGGGGTATTGCAGTATTCCAAGACCGTAAGTGCCCGTTCCGCTCCGATCGCAGGTTTCGTGGCCTCGAGCCATAAATAGAATCCAACTCTCGATGGAGTGGGGCGTTCGTATTTGAATCCGCCCGTTTTTGCCGGAACCATCTTCAGATATGTCCGCTGTTTCTTTGGTTTGAGATAAATCACGGGCGACATCTCGGGAAAATCAACCGCGAGAATCACTCTTGTATAGTTTTCCTGAAGGGACTCTGCAGTGAGAACCTCCGATTTGACACGAAGACCGTAATTTGCAACCAATGCTTTGATCGCTGAAGGATACAGACCTCCGCAGATTACTTTTTTTACGAGGGGGGAGACGGAGGGGTCCGAGAAGTACTGATCCGGCGTCATATTGTGATCCATCGCAAAAAACAGTTTGGTGAGTGCGTCGTCGTGGAGTTTTTTGTAATCGAAGTCCCGTATTTTTAACGTCTCGCTTGGGATGAGTACCGGATTCTTTTCCGGCTGTTTTTGGAACGATGTGATCCGAAGGCCTTTGAGACAGGATTTCATGACTTCGCATTCATGCGTCCCGATGTAAACATTGTCGGGATCGGCGACGAGCCTTCTCACGACCTGCGTTCCGGAGATATCGACGGAGGAGAAAAGAATGAATCCCACGTGTTCCTGATTGAACATGTAGCCGAACAGTTTTTTCTTATAGATGATCTCTGCTTCAAGGTCTTTGAGATCGGCGGGGCTGGTCACGATCTCACTGAAGACGACCTGTTTATCTTTATCGAAGAGGAGGAGGTCAACTTCAGCGAGATCCTGTCCGTTGCCTCTGACTCTAATATCGCCTTTTTCCGCTGAGTATATTCCGTTGACGCCGAGTCTGATTTTTTCACGGTGTTTTGGGACGTCGGCACCTTTTCTCACGATTTTTTTGATGGTGTCGGTTTTTTCCGCAATTCTGATGAGCTGCTCGTATATGAGATTCTCAAACCAGTATCCTTCGGCAGTCCGCATCAGCATGATGTCGTCCGAAAAAAGGTTTTTGCGTTCTGCCGGACGCATGTGACGCAAAGCTCTCACTGCGATTGCTCGGTCAGGCTTGTAGTGGCTGAACTGCTCACTAATCCACGAGAGCATTACAACTCTCCGTTTTGTTGTTTCATACTTTTATTTTATGCGAGGACTAGTATCCTTCGCGTGAGACTTTTATGCACCCTCTGTTCGTAGTAACCAACGATTTCGAAGAGATCTTTTGCCAGAGGTCTGATGTCTTTATGCGTCACGATGACTGCCCTGCCTCCCCGTTTTAGAACACGCCTGATTTCCTTGAGTGATTCCGTGTACAAGGTATCAATGCTTTCGGCTCCGATGGTAGTTGACTGACCATACGGCAGGTCGGTTGCGATCGCGTCGAACGCTTCATTTGGATACGGCATCTTTGTTGCGTCGGCCCGGATACAGGCTCCGTTTGGCAGATTCTGTTGGCATCCGATGAGCATTTCTGGGTCGTAATCGCTTCCGATGGCTTCAATTCCCATCATTTCACATTCAAGAAGCATACCTCCGGTTCCGCAGAACGGGTCGCACAATTTCTCTCCCGGCTCGACATGGGTCAGATTGACCATGTTTCGTGCCATGAGAGGCATCATGACTCCCGGGTGGAAGAATGCCCGTCTCTGAGGGTTTCGGTAGGCATACGATCCGCGGTCTATGGTGTGCAGGACTTCTCCAAAGAAGCATCTGCCGTTGGTAAAGACGGCACGATATTCTACATCGGGAGTGTTCAGGTCAACAGTCCCGTGAATTTTTTGTCCCATCATGCGCTCGAGTTCCAGTTGGGATGCATTGACGGTGACAGGATGAATCTTTCTTACCCGACAGCAGAATCTGCCGGGGGCTGTGAGCGCGAGACGATCGAGGAGCCTTTCCAGGTCTTCCTTTGACGCATTGCATTCTCCAAGGAGACGCATTACTACATGCGTCTGTGCGAGCCGTGTCGTTCTTTCCGGATCATTCACTTCAGCTATGGCAATGCCGTTTTCCGTACGGGTAACATTACCCGCACAGGAGATCTCGGCAGCGGCCAGAGGCTGTTTCTCTCCGGAGAGTTCAAACAACAGGTTCATCCGCTTTATACATGTGCCGTCTGGCTAATAATATCTGTGGGGTCCTGCGGTCCGGATATTGTTTGGTGATCCTCAAGACATTTCAAAGTCAGAGGATCTCTTTTCGTATGATGTACCAGGTTTTGGCACATTTTTCCGGATGATATCTGAGTTTTGCCTCGCGGAGTCCTGGGACGTCCATGTCGGATTCCCGGTTTATCCATTCATATCTCCCTAGAAGCAGCCGTGCGGTTTCCTGATTGATGACTTTGTAGATGCCTTTGTATTGGGCGATACCTTTTTCGAAATGGATAACTGCCGTCTCCTGATTCATCTCCCCCCAAATGGCTATAGCTCCGATCTTGTTCTGCGGCAGGATTCGAATTATTATCCCTTCGCATTCGAGTTCAGTCCAGTTGTCCAGTGCAACATGCGCCGCGATCACTTCTTCGCTTAAAACAATGTTTGCTTTGGTATTTTTGGCATCGCTCCATTTATTTAGCATTTCGTGGATTTCCGGGATAATGGCAGATTCAATATTTTCCGTCGTGTACTGATATTTGGCATTGAATCGATTGATCTGTTTTCGGATATTGAGGTATTTTTGTCCGGATAGTTCTGCCAATTCCTCGGTTCTATAGTAGTATTCACTGTAACCGCGTGATTCGTACACGGGAGTTTCAGGATGATGCGATTTCATGTAGGAGATATATTTGTCTTCATAGAAGGTCACCGCGCAGTCTCCTGTATGTTTTTTGGCGAAGCACAGGAGTTCTTCAAAGATGGCCGGATCGAATTCGCCGATGGGGGTATGGCATGTATTTTTGCCGTTAATTATGTTGGAGAGGATAAGATGATCGTCTATTATTGCATATTCGCACTGCGAGTAATGGTCCCATGAGAATAATGTAAGGAAGTTATGTTCAGAGTGATACTGGGGAAATCGCCGGAAGTAGTCATCGAGGATGGGTTTTTCCGCAAGGGTTATTCTTTTGAAGTCAGTTTTTTTCATTTTCAAAGAGCATGGGGGTGTAGTTTTTCATTTCAGAGAATCCTGCTCTGAGATAGATCGATTCTTTTTTGGGTGCGGAGATGAGGCCGATCCATGTCAGGCCTTGTGCCGAACCAAGGCGTCGGAGCGTTGCTGCTATGCGCTCTCCAATTCCCCGCCCACGATATTCGGGGAAGACGACCACATCCTGAATGTATCCGTCGGCCACTCCGTCGGCGATTATGCGCCCCATCCCGACGGCGCGATTTTGTGCATCGTGTGCAATTAGGAAGATAAAACTCCCTTCAAGAATTTGCGCGATCCGGTCCGTGCTCCAGCCCATATCCCACCACCCTCCGGTTCTATATAGATCAACTATCTCGGATGCGTTCCATGAACGGACTTTGCTAAGAGTTATTTCATCATTTATCAAGGATATGTAGTCCTGTAAGTTATTTTTGTTATTTTTTGGGTGGTCCGTGATTATGATGTTTATGGTAGTATTCTCATCATAATTCCGCTAACTATATATGCCTCATTGCCTAGAATTATCACCTCACAAGTCAACCGATCTGCGAGCGACAAAATCCGGGATTTTTTCCCGGAAGCTGCCTCACTGTTTCGGTGGGTTTATAAGTGATTGAAGGTAACTATATTACCTCGCAAGGCTCACGAACTGAGCTCCAAGAACCAAGCAAGTTGATTGCCTGCGTTCCGGGAATTCGGTTAGAAGACTATATAAGCATTTGATGCGAATATAGTAGAGCTGTTTAAGTGGAGGACAAAACGCGAATCATCCGGTAATGACCGGAGTGATTGTTGGTCCTGACGTTGGAATTGTGGCGATGCGGACATTCATTGAAATGACCGCTGATTCCTTTCATACGGTTGTGTTTTTGTGATTATATCGTAGAAACAACAACTGTGTGCCTATAATAAAGAAAAGAAAATAGTAATTCTGGTTGATCCTGCCAGAGGCCATTGCTATCAGGGTTTGACTAAGCCATGCGAGTCGAGAGGTGTAAGACCTCGGCATACTGCTCAGTAACACGTGGTTAACCTGCCCTAAGGTGGAGAATACTCCCGGGAAACTGGGGCTAATGCTCCATAGTGGATATATCCTGGAATGGTATATCCTCGAAAGATCAGTCGCCTTAGGATTGGACTGCGTCCGATTAGGTTGTTGGCGGGGTAACGGCCCACCAAGCCTTTTATCGGTACGGGTTGTGGGAGCAAGATCCCGGAGATGGATTCTGAGACATGAATCCAGGCCCTACGGGGCGCAGCAGGCGCGCAAACTTTACAATGCGAGCAATCGTGATAAGGAAACCCTGAGTGCCTGTCGATGCAGGCTGTTCATATATCTAAATCATATGTGAAGAAAGGGCAGGGCAAGACCGGTGCCAGCCGCCGCGGTAATACCGGCTGCTCGAGTGATGGCCACTATTACTGGGTTTAAAGCGTCCGTAGCTTGACTGTTAGGTCTCTTGGGAAATCTTCGCGCTCAACGTGAAGGCGTCTAAGAGATACCGGCAGTCTTGGAACTGGGAGAGGTAAACCGTACTTCGGGGGTAGGAGTGAAATCTTGTAATCCTCGAGGGACGACCTATGGCGAAGGCAGTTTACCAGAACATCTTCGACAGTGAGGGACGAAAGCTGGGGGAGCAAACGGGATTAGATACCCCGGTAGTCCCAGCCGTAAACAATGTGCGTTAGGTGTGTCGGTAACCACGTGTTACTGATGCGCCGAAGAGAAATCGTGAAACGCACCACCTGGGAAGTACGGTCGCAAGGCTGAAACTTAAAGGAATTGGCGGGGGAGCACCACAACAGGTGGAGCCTGCGGTTTAATTGGATTCAACGCCGGACATCTCACCGGATAAGACAGCTGAATGATTGTCAATCTGAAGGTTTTACATGACTAGCTGAGAGGAGGTGCATGGCCGTCGTCAGTTCGTACTGTGAAGCATCCTGTTAAGTCAGGCAACGAGCGAGACCCACGCCGACAATTGCCAGCAGCATCTCCGGATGGCTGGGGACATTGTCGGGACCGCCTCTGCTAAAGGGGAGGAAGGAATGGGCAACGGTAGGTCAGCATGCCCCGAATTATCCGGGCTACACGCGGGCTACAATGGACGAGACAATGGGTAACAACACCGAAAGGTGCAGTCAATCTCCGAACCCCGCCCTTAGTTAGGATTGCGGGTTGCAACTCACCCGCATGAATCTGGAATCTGTAGTAATCGCGTTTCACTATAGCGCGGTGAATACGTCCCTGCTCCTTGCACACACCGCCCGTCAAACCATCCTAGTGGGGTTTGGATGAGTCCCTGGTCTTTGCCGGGGTCGAATCTAGGTTCCGTGAGGAGGGTTAAGTCGTAACAAGGTAGCCGTAGGGGAATCTGCGGCTGGATCACCTCCTAAAGAATGATCCAAACACAACTTGTATGACAGAATTAGCATGGTCATTTCAATGAACCGTACAATCGTCACAATTCCAACACATCAATATCATACTCACGCTGTATGGTTTGTTAAACAGTAACTAACAAACGAATGAATAATGTGTGAGGGGCGCGTAGCTCAGTTGGAAGAGCGCGGCGTTTGCAACGCCGAGGCCTGGGGTTCAAATCCCCACGCGTCCACTCCGTAACCGGCTGTGACAGGATTTCTGTCACCAGTTGCGGTTACCAATGCACCCGGAAACGCGAGTTACCGGGGAAGGGCCGAGAGTCATTGACTCTTTGAGGCTGTGTATAGGTTTTGCATTTGGACGTTAAATGGGTATCAGCGGAACCTTTCTTTACTGAAAGTATATTTGTCGGTATCGACACACTTTAAGAGAGACAAAGGGACCCTGGCAACAGCACATAAACATGATGCTGCGTATTCCATTTACCACAAATAATACATTGTTGTAACAAACAATCATCAAAAAATTATCGACATACCCTCCGTTGTTCCGAGCTTTGAAACATCGGAGAACAAAGAACCTGGTTCTTATGCCGGTTAGTGAATGGTTCGGTTTGAGAGCTGATGAAGGGCGTGCCAAGCAGCGAAATGCCCCGGGAAGACGCAAGGAGTCTATGATCCGGGGATCCCCTAATAGGACCTCCCCACGATTTATCGTGAATCCGTAAGGATGGGGAACCCCCCGAAGTGAAACATCTCAGTAGGGGGAGGAAGAGAAATCAATTGAGATTACGTTAGTAGAGGCGATCGAACCCGTAAGAGTCTAAACTGAATCCCGCAAGGGACATGTAGTGTATGGCCTTCGCTGTAGTATGTGTTTATCTAATGAAAGTAGCTTGGAATGGCTTACCTTAGAGGGTGACAGTCCCGTACGTGGTGGTAAACACAGCTTAGAAGTGTCCTGAGTAGCGCGGGTTGGAATTCCCACGTGAATATGGGGGTCACCTAACCTCCAAGACTAAATACTCCTCAAAACCGATAGCGAAATAGTAGCGTGAGCGAAAACTGAAAAGTATCCCTAAAAAGGAAATGAAAAGTGCCTGAAACTAACCGGTGATCGTGTGTTACGGCGTGCAAGGATCTTCTGTTCGAAAGAACCCGTCGCGAGGCGGTAGTATGAGAATAGTTGCCGACGTCGTAACTTACGTTTTGAAGAACGGGCCAAAGAGTGTATTCCGCTGGCGAGGTTAACCGCAAGGGCAGCCGCAGCGAAAGCGACAAGCGCGTAGTTTACCTGGCGCGGCGTACTAATAGTGCGTGGAGTCAACGGGATACGACCTGAAACCTGGTGATCTATGCCTGAGCAGGTTGAAGCGTGCCGAAAGGTGCGTGGAGGACCGCATGCGGTATTGATATGCAAATCATTCGCGTGACTTGGGTATAGGAGTGAAAG
Source organism: Methanocorpusculum sp. (assembly GCA_965228205.1). Classification (GTDB taxonomy): domain Archaea; phylum Halobacteriota; class Methanomicrobia; order Methanomicrobiales; family Methanocorpusculaceae; genus Methanocorpusculum. The sequence goes on from OZ245799.1 coordinate 598,449, forward strand.
ATTCATCGAACCGGGTGTCAGCTGGTTCCTCTCGAAACATGTCTAAGCATGACCTCGACCGAGAATGATAGTGAGGTAGAGCACCTATTGGAAATCCCGGGGAAGAAATTCCTCGCTTTCCTGTAAAACTCCAAACTCCCTATCTTTGTAGACGTCGGGCAGTCCGGGCTACGGGGTAAGCTTGTAGTCCGTAAGGGAGACAACCCAGACCATGGTTAATGCCCCCCAATGTAGGCTAAGTGTCAACACTGAATGAAGTCCTAGGTCAAAGACAACTGGAAGGTGAGCTCAGAAGCAGCTATCCTTTAAAAAGTGCGTAACAGCTTACCAGTCAAGATTTAGGGCGCAGAAAATGGACGGGGCTCAAGCCTACTGCAGATACCATGGCGCACGTTTTTGAACGTGATCGAGTAGAGAGGCGTCCTGTATGGGCTGAAGCAGGGGTGTAAGTTCCTGTGGACCTTATAGGAATGAGAATTTTGGCAGTAGTAGAAGCAAAGAATGGTGAGAATCCATTCCGCCGAAGGGGCTAGGTTTCCTCGGCAATGTTCGTCAGCCGAGGGTTAGTCGGTCCTAAGCTGCATCATAAGTTGAGTGCAGCAAAAGGGAAACAGGTTAATATTCCTGTACCATGCGTTAATATACTGACGCATCGGGTTATGCATAGCGGGACCGTCGTCCCGTCCAATCGTATAAACTCTTGGAGTACCGTAATGGTGAGAATTGAGTGAAAGCGTGATGGCGTAAGTGTGTAAACACCTGGTGCCCGTGAAAAGGTAACGCAATGTCCGTACCGAGAACCGACACAGGTGCCCCTAGTTGAAAAGACTCAGGCGTGTCGGAATTATTTGTGGTAAGGGAACTCGGCAAAATGGCTCCGTACCTTCGGAACAAGGAGTGCCTGCCTAGTGATTAGGCAGGTCGCAGTGACCAGGGAGCTCTAACTGTCTAACAACAACATAGCAGACTGCAACTCCGTAAGGACTAGTATAGTCTGTGAATCCTGCCCAGTGCGGGTATCTGAACACTGATTACAATCGGACGAAGGACCCGTAAACGGCGGGGGTAACTATGACCCTCTTAAGGTAGCGTAGTACCTTGTCGCTTAATTGGCGACTTGCATGAATGGATTAATAAGGGCTCTACTGTCCCTACCGCAAATCCGTTGAACCTTTTATCCTTGTGCAGAGGCAAGGGACTCCCATCGGGAAGTGAAGACCCCATGGAGCTTTACTGCAGCCTGTCGTTGACTTACGGTATTACATGCGCAGCGTAGATAGTAGGTGTTAATGCTCATATTCCGGTATGAGTGGAGCCACAGTTGAGACACTATCCTTGTTCTGCTGTAATTCTCACTCATCTTTCATGGTGAGGACATCGGTAGGTAGGCAGTTTGGGTGGGGCGCCACACCCTCGAAAAAATATCAAGGGTGCCCTATGGTCAACTCATGTGAGTCAGCAACTCACAGGAGAGTGTCAAGAGCATAAGTTGGCTTGACGTGATTTCGCACAGCAAGAAATCACGAGTGGAAACACGGGTCTAACGAACCAATACGCCTTTTTGGTGAGGGCTATTGACTACAGAAAAGCTACCCTGGGGATAACAGAGTCGTCGCCGGCAAGAGCACATATCGACCCGGCGGCTTGCTACCTCGATGTCGGTTCTTTCCATCCTGGCTGTGCAGCAGCAGCCAAGGGTGAGGTTGTTCGCCTATTAAAGGGGATCGTGAGCTGGGTTCAGACCGTCGTGAGACAGGTCGGTTACTATCTGATGGGAGTGTTCGAAATCTGAGAGCAAGAATGAAATAGTACGAGAGGAACTTTCATTCGTCACCTCTGGTGTATCGGTTGTCTGATAAGGCAGTGCCGAGCAGCTACGTGGCACGAGATAAAAACTGAAAGCATCTAAGTTTGAAACTTCGCTTGAAAAGAGATTTCGTTACAGAGCACCGGTAAAAGACCGGGTTAATAGGCTTGGGATGTACGCACGAAGGCAACGACGTGTTCAGTCCGCAAGTACTAACGCTCAAATCCAGATTCTTTATGAATATGGTATGCCTCGATAATTATACAATGGATGATTGGTTACTTCAATGGCAATGCAGTGGTAGATGGACGTCGGCATCATAACAATGTGCCTTTGTTCTTTTAAGAGCCTGTCTACTACCGGCATATATTGCAGTGTCCGCTGTGCCCAGACGTTATCCGAATGCAAAACCTAAAGGTATATCCTTTATAAACAGTAACGGCTTATATATTATGCCAGATTACTGTGCCAAGTTGGCGGAGCGGCCACGCGGTTGCCTGCAGAGCAACTCTACTCCCGTTCAAATCGGGAACTTGGCTTGGGGGATCATGCGGCCATAGCAGAGAGGTTCCACCCGGACCCATTCCGAACCCGGCAGTTAAGCTCTCTTACGTCGGCTATTGTACTGAGATATGCGAATTCTCGGGAAGTGGTCAACGCTGCACCCCCCCTTACTTCATTGTTATGTGTGTTTTTTTGTTTGTTTTTTGTATTGAGCGCAAGCTTTTGTGTTTGTAGTTTTGTGTTTGTAGTATGGTTTTTGTTTTCCGTCATGATCTATCCGGATACGGACACGTATCCCGTATACATCAGGACCGAAAGGGAAAAAAGAGAAAAGAAAAAATGTTATCCGCGGTGATAATACAGCGAAAAATCTACATCGCAGAGCTTGTCATTGGAAATTGTATACCTGCGAAAATCTTTTCCATCATTTAAGGTATATTCTCACCCGCTGTCCTTCTCCCAAATTAAATCAAACAGCTTTTGCAGAGTTCCATCCTCTACACCGTACCAGAATTCAGTCACCGTACCATTGGGAGCGAACACGTATTTCAGAGTAAAGTAGGCTCCAAGGTCATAATATTCCTGATCTGCGTGCCATGTGCCAACGATCTCATCCGTTTTCGTGGTCATACAAACAATTTGTTTGGTAATTCTTGGATATTAACATATCTTTCATTCACCAAGCAACTCTATGTCGGGTTATGTTCAAGGGAAAATTATCAAAAATCAAAATATATTGTAAAATTGATCTCTAATAACTGATAAAAATTTCGTAGTTAAAGCCAGGCTTATAGTCTCCGGCATCTAATAATAATGTATGAAGCAGATAACACTCGTGTTCTCAGCTCTCGTAATAATCGGGGCTGTAATATTTGCTGCAGGATGTATCAGTCCTGAAAGCGAATCGCTCGAAGGAAACTGGTTTCTCACAGGTATAGGTAGTGACAACACGTCGATCATCGGGGGCATTACCCTTGAGATTGCCGGCTCCAACATCTCCGGAAACAGCGGCGTTAATAACTACTTTGGTAAAATCACTCTTGGTCAGGATGGAAAACTCAACATCAGCGGTCTTGGATCAACAAAAATGGCTGGTCATGCCGATTTGATGGAACAGGAACAAAAATATTATGCTGCCCTTGCCAATGCCGCCGCCTATAAAATAACTGACGGTTCGCTAATCATCTCCACAACGCCGGAAATACCATCCTAACCTTCAAAGAAATCCCGGCCATCTCCGGGAAGTGGCTCCTTGCCTCCGATAACAATGTCACCGTTACATTCAACCCCAACGGTTCGTTTGGAGGTCAGGCTCCGGTTAATGTCTACGGCGGGTCCTACACGACCGCTGGAAACACTCTTTCCATTGGCGATGACATCATCTCTACAATGATGGCGGGAACCGAGGAACAGATGCAGGCTGAATTTGCATTTTTCAATGCGCTTAAAATGTCGGCAGGTTACTCTATCGTAGATTCGCATTTAATCATCACCGATGAAAAGGGAAAAGAACTCCTGAACTTTGTTCAGGCCTAAATACTCCCTTTTTTTTAGCGGTAAACTGCGTGTTAAGGCCAAACGCATTCATCTACAAAAAAAACAAATTGAGAATTTCTATTAACCCATTTTTTAACGCGAATCATGATTTAAGGAAGATAGGTTACATCCCCACACCCTCTCATCCCCCCCCCAAAAAAAAGAAAATCACGATAAATCCCAATTATTCCTTGACGTTTTTTTTAATTTACACCCTGTTTTGAATCGTTTTCACTTGATAGATATTATAACAAAATGCAGCCAGCATATTTTTCACTCGCACTCTTTGCAGCGTTGTTACCTTCACCAACCCTGCATGAAAGATATTTTTGATCACTGCATAGGGTCTCTCCCCCTTTGATCTCTTTCTACTTATTCGCATATTTCTCAGTTTATCTCGTATCCCAATGGGATGTCCTCTCGCACCTCGTTTCATTGTGGCACTATATCCCTTGCATTTTGCTCCCTGATATCCCCGATCCCGATAGACCACTTCTCCTTTTTCTGACAGATCCACCTGACTGTCATGAACATTTGCCGTTGTGGTTTCAATGCGTCGAATAAGATCATGCGTCGTATCCATGATGGTATGCAGTTTATAGCCATAGTGCATTTTGCCGTTCTTGGACATGATTTTTCCATCTTTATCCCGTCGTGTTTTTGCCTGCTCTCCTCGCGGCGTGTCTTTCTTACAATGACCGGGTTCAGCATACACAAACGTTGCATCCTGAATCATACCTTGTTCAATTTTGAGACCTTTCAGGTCAAGTTGTCGCTGAAACTCCTGCCAAACCAATGTGTCAACGCCTGATTCGGACATGCGCTCCCGAAATAACCATATCGTTGAATTGTCGGGTATTTTGTCAGGACACCCAAGGAAATGCCAAAAGGAGAGACGATCGTAGATTTCACGTTCAACGGCGAGATCAGATAGATTATACCAGACTTCCAGAAGCTGAATCTTGAACATGAGTATTACATCGACATTGTGGTGACTGCCTTTGCCGGATTTATTTGCATACATGGATTCAAGAAGAGGACGAAAAACATCCCAATCAAGTGTTTTACCAACATCGGAGAGACTGTCGCCAAGTTTTTCATAACGCTCGTGATATGCCTGGTTGAGACCAAAGCTGCTGAAAGTCCCCATACATACTACTCAACGTACGAAAAGAAAGTACTTTCTGTCGGAAAAAAAAGGTTGTTAGAAATTCTCAGGTTGTTAGAAATTCTCGATATTCATGTTTCGCAGCAGGCATATCCTCCTGTGCGAAACGACCCAATGACCCTTGGACGTGAACGATTGAATTTACTCGAGGTAATCTTTCGGAGTCGGGATCTGTTCTTTGAGACCCTTTCTCTTTCTGATACCCATAACAATTTCGGAAAGCATTCCCTGGGGAACCGGGGAGAAACCTGCGAACTCGGTAGACCACATAGCGCGGCCTTCGGTTGCTGAACGGATATCGCCCGCGAAACCAAAGAGCTCGGCAACCGGTGCCTCACCGTTAACCACGATCTGGTCACCCTCGGACTCGGTCGTGGACAGCTGACCGCGGCGTCCCTGGATCTGGGAAATAGCAGCTCCCATCTGATCCTGCGGAACGGTGATCTGGATCTTCTGCATCGGTTCAAGGAGCGTGTCGCCGGCCATAAGAAGAGCCGCCTTCATACCGCCGCGAACTGCCGGAATGACCTGTCCCGGACCACGGTGGATAGCATCCTCGTGAAGCTTGACATCGTGGAGTTTGATCAGAACATTCTGAACCTGCTCGTCAGCGAGCGGTCCGCCGTCAAGTGCCTCGTGAATACCGTCGATGATCAGTTCCATCGTCTCGTTAAGATACTGGATACCTTTCGTACAGTCAATGAACATGTTCGAGCCGTAGATATCATTCACGGACTTGGCCTCATCCTTGTCCATACCGAGTGCGACAAGCGCATCACGGCGGGCAATGTTTTCCATGTTCATCGAGATCTCGTTCGACTGGATCGCATTCAGGATAGCTTCCGGCATCGGCTCAACAGACATAAAGAATCTGTTGTGTCTGTTTGGAGACTTACCTTCGACCGTGCCGTCGAGCGGCTTGGAAACCGTCTCACGGTACACAACGATTGGCGGGGACGTAACGATCTCCACACCCTTGTCTCTCTTGATACGGCCGGTAACGACCTCAAGGTGGAGTTCGCCCATACCGGCGATAAGGTGCTCGCCCGTCTCTTCGTTGATGTTGATACGAACGGTCGGATCCTCTTTACCTACCTGGTGAAGAACCTCGATAAGCTTTGGAAGATCCTTCATGTTCTTTGCTTCGACCGCGACGGTCATAACCGGCTCGGAGTAGTGCTTCAGAGACTCGAACGGCGTCATATCCTTAAGGGACGTAACGGTCGAACCAACGATAGCATCGCTCAGACCAGTGACTGCCGCAATGTTTCCGGCAACGATCTTATCTACTTCAACACGGGTCGGGCCCATGAAGATACCGACACCCTGAAGTCTGTTCGGCTTACCTGCAGTACCGGAGATAAAGACCTCCTGACCGCGGGAAAGGGTTCCCGAGAATAAACGACCGGTTGCGACCTCTCCTGCGTGTTTATCGAAGGAGATATCAGTGATCATCATAGCGACCGGACCGTTTGAATCGCAGGCGTACATTGCCTTTCCGATCTGGGACTCAACATCGCCGTGCCAGATAATGTGGCATCTCTTACCCTGTGCCTGGAGCGGGTTCGGGAGGAACGTTACGACCATATCGAGAAGAACTGCGTGAAGCGGGGAAGCCTTTGCAAGGTACTTCGAGTCGCCATCGTTACACTTGTCGATAACGGTCTGGAGCGTGACGCCGGACTTCTTCATGTAGGGGATCGAAATTGCCCAGTTGTAAAGAGCGGATCCGAATGCGACGTTTCCTTTCATTGCATCGAGTTTCCAGCCGCCGTTGGTGTAGAGATCCTCGTTCATGCCTTTGATAAGCTTGTTGACTTTGTCAATAACTTTTCCAAGACGGATCATCATTTCCTGCGGGTTGACCTTCAGCTCGTTGATAAGTCTGTCGACCTTGTTGATGAACAGGACCGGGTGAACACCCTCTTTGAGTGCCTGACGAAGAACGGTCTCCGTCTGGGGCATCGGACCTTCGACTGCGTCCACGACGACGACTGCGCCGTCGACTGCACGCATTGCGCGGGTAACATCTCCGCCGAAGTCGACGTGGCCGGGAGTATCGATCATGTTGATGAGATACTCGTGGTCACCGACTTTGTGGACCATGGATACGTTCGATGCATCAATGGTGATACCGCGTGCCTGCTCTTCCTCATCCGAGTCCATCCAGCAGGCTTTACCGGATAGTTCCTCGCTGATCATTCCTGCGCCGGCAAGAAGGTTATCTGAAAGTGTGGTCTTTCCGTGGTCAATGTGCGCTACGATACCGATATTACGGATGTGCTCGGGATCATTCATGAGCTCCGTAATTCGTTCTACCATCTTTTTTCCGCGTGACATAAAACACCTTTTTTAAAAAAGAATATATGGAGGAATCACCGTGCGGATTTTGCAATCCGTTCGACTTCTTCCTTCTTTCCAACAGAGAAGCATTTTGCATCGCCTTTTGCCGCCATGATGAGTTCATCGGCGAGCACAAGATATGCCGGCTTCTTTGTTTTGTGCGAGCCTTTCCAGGTTGCAAGAGCAATGTATCTGAGAGCCGTGTTGACGCGGCGGATCGGGGCCGAGTCGACGGACTTGGGAACGTTGATACCGCCGTACTTCAGACGAACGGTCTCTTCACGGGGTCCTGCATTGGCTACGGCGTCAACAAGGACCTGAAGCGGGTTCTGCTTGGTCTTCTTGTTTATGACATCGAATGCGTCCATGACCATCTTGGTGCACATCATCTTTTTACCGGTGTTGTACTCCTGCTGCATGAGACGGTTGATGAGTCTTTCGACGATCGCCATTTCGCTCTTGGTGAACTGCTGCTGGGTAAGTCTGCCGCAGCTGCTTGGAACTTCGGTTGAGGTGATAGTGACGTATCTGACCATGCCGGCGTCTTTGACGACGACTTCGCTCATATCCCACTTGTTAAAGAGAAGGATCTTGCTGGTTGCTGCTTCTTCGGTCATACTATTTACCTTCTTGCTTTCTCGGCACGTCCGATAACAAGTTCATTGAGTGAGACGCCGTTGACGCCGCTTACAACGAAACGGACACCGGGGATATCACCCATTGAACGGCCTGCACGACCACCGATACCACAAATGGTAACTTCGTCGTGTTCATCAATGAAGTTGATGGCACCGTCGCCGACCGCGAAGGCGGTGACCTGGCGGCCGTTTTTGATCAGCTGAACACGGACACATTTTCTGATTGCCGAGTTCGGCTGTTTTGCTTCCACACCGACCTTTTCAAGAACGATTGCGCGTCCGATTGGTGCTCCCTCGAGGGGATCTGCTTTCAGTTTCAGTTTAAGTGCTCTGCGCGAGTAAACTGAGTCGCTCCACCGGAATTTCTTTGCGGTGCGAACGAGATTTCTAGCTGCGAATTTTCCCTGTCCCATGAAGTTTCCTCATTGGTTTGGATTATATTGTGAATGGACCCACCCGAATAACGGGAGGGATGGTTCGGGATCCTTTATATAGGAACCCAAACACCTGCTGACGGACCGTGTCAAAGATAGATACGGTCTTCTCAGCGTGTTCCTATATTTATGAGCGGGGAGTGATAATAATACTAATGGGCGCCCTCTCAGAGAGCAAAAAACAGCAGTTTTGCGGATTAATTCGGGAATGACCTGCTTTCAATCAGCACATTTATATATTATATTTCAGGAAACGGTTTGGTGGGTGAAGATACCGGGCACCCCTGCCCTCACCGCCGGCAGCGGAAAAACTGCAGGGAAACAGCGTGCCTCGCAGGGGTACGAATGAGCCGCGAAGAAGAGTATTATGGTCTTGAAGGCAAAACAGTACACTAATGATTACCCGGATCTATAAAGAAACCCACTTCGATGCATCCCACCGTCTGATGCATTACGAAGGCAAATGTTCCAGGCTGCATGGTCACAGCTGGAGTGTTGAGGTCTGGATGGACGGAACGCCGGATGAAAAATCACGGATCCTTCTTGATTACAATATCATCAAAAACATCATCAACGTCTACGATCATCAGGTCGTGTTGAATAAAGACGATCCGATGGTGGAGGCGCTTTCCCGATTCCAGACACCGGTTCTGACGAACGGCGATCCTACAAGCGAACTTCTGGCAGAAGATATTCGCGAACGGCTGAACACGTTCTGCAGAGAGCATGAACTGAGTGCCAGGGTCGCAAAACTGCGCGTATGGGAGTCGGAAGGCTGCTATGCCGAGGTTTTCGCAGAATGAGAGTCACCGAAACGTTTGTGAGTCTGCAGGGCGAAGGGGAAAGACAGGGTATGCCCTGTTTTTTCCTCAGGCTTTCGGGCTGTAATCTCCGATGCGCCTGGTGCGACACGGAATACTCGTTCGAGAAAGGGACGGATAGAAGCGTGGACGAACTCGTGAAAGAGATCGCGGACTCCGGTCTTTCCTATGTCTGCGTAACGGGAGGCGAACCCCTTCTCCAGAAAGAGGAGCTGATTCCTCTTCTGGAGATCCTTGCGGCGGCCGACGTTTATGTGGATATCGAAACAAACGGCACGATCCCGTTCGACGATGTTTCGGCGTATGCGTCCATTTGTATGGATGTGAAGTGCCCGTCGTCTGGAGAGATGAGCGATCTGTCGCTTTTGCCGGCTCTCACGGAAAACGACTGCGTGAAATTCGTGATCGGCGACGAGGCGGATTATCTGTATATGGTCGAGGTCCTCGCCGCCCATAAACCAAAAGCCCCGGTCTGTATCACCCCGGTGTTCGGAACGGATACGAAGTGGCTCGTTGAAACGATCATAGCTGAACGTCTGCCGGTCAGATTCCAGCTTCAGCTGCATAAAGTGGTGAATGTACAATGAAAAAAGCAGTATGCCTCCTTTCAGGAGGAATGGACTCCACGACTCTTGCCTTTGTTGCAAAGAAGATGGGGTATGATATTCTGGCCCTTCATGTGAATTACGGTCAGAGAACGGAAAGAAAAGAACTCGAATGCGCGAAGAAGGTAGCAGATGTACTTGGCGTGGTGGAGTTTCTGGAGATTTCTCTGGATTACTTCAAGAAGTTCGGAGCGAGCAGTCTGACCGATATGAACATCGAAGTGGAGGCGGGGGTGCTTGGCAAAGCGGATAATCCGAATACGTATGTGCCGTTCAGAAATGGAAATCTGATTTCGATCGCGACGTCATACTGCGAATCGCGGGACGGCGAGGCGATTTTCATCGGCGTCCAGTCGGGCGACCACACGGGATATCCTGACTGTACTCCCGGGTTCATCGAGGCGATGCAGCATGCCATTTATGTCGGGACCAAGACGGAAAAGTCGATTGAGCTGCTGACGCCTTTTGTTATGATGAACAAGACCGATATCCTGCAGGAAGGGATGAAGTTGTGTGTTCCGTATGAGCATACCTGGTCCTGTTATTCGGAGAATGATGAGGCATGCGGGGTATGTTCGTCCTGTCTTGCACGGCTGAAGGCTTTTGCCGACCTCGGGATGGAAGATCCGATCCCCTATAAAAAATAAGAGAATTTCTAACAACCCTTTTTTTCCGACAGAAAGTACGAGAATTTCTAACAACCTGAGAATTTCTAACAACCTTTTTTTTCCGACAGAAAGTACTTTCTTTTCGTACGTTGAGTAGTATGTATGGGGACTTTCAGCAGCTTTGGTCTCAACCAGGCATATCACGAGCGTTATTAAAAACTTGGCGACCGTCTCTCCGATGTTGGTAAAACACTTGATTGGGATGTTTTTCGTCCTCTTCTTGAATCCATGTATGCAAATAAATCCGGCAAAGGCGGTCACCCCAATGTCGATGTAATACTCATTTTCAAGATTCAGCTTCTGGAAGTCTGGTATAATCTATCTGATCTCGCCGTTGAACGTGAAATCTACGATCGTCTCTCCTTTTGGCATTTCCTTGGGTGTCCTGACAAAATACCCGACAATTCAACGATCTGGTTATTTCGAGAGCGCATGTCCGAATCAGGCGTTGACACATTGGTTTGGCAGGAGTTTCAGCGACAACTTGACCTGAAAGGTCTCAAAATTGAACAAGGTATGATTCAGGATGCAACGTTTGTGTATGCTGAACCCGGTCATTGTAAGAAAGACACGCCGCGAGGAGAGCAGGCAAAAACACGACGGGATAAAGATGGAAAAATCATGTCCAAGAACGGCAAAATGCACTATGGCTATAAACTGCATACCATCATGGATACGACGCATGATCTTATTCGACGCATTGAAACCACCACGGCAAATGTTCATGACAGTCAGGTGGATATGTCAGAAAAAGGAGAAGTGGTCTATCGGGATCGGGGATATCAGGGAGCAAAATGCAAGGGATATAGTGCCACAATGAAACGAGGGGCGAGAGGACATCCCATTGGGATACGAGATAAACTGAGAAATATGCGAATAAGTAGAAAGAGATCAAAGGGGGAGAGACCCTATGCAGTGATCAAAAATATCTTTCATGCAGGGTTGGTGAAGGTAACAACGCTGCAAAGAGTGCGAGTGAAAAATATGCTGGCTGCATTTTGTTATAATATCTATCAAGTGAAAACGATTCAAAACAGGGTGTAAATTAAAAAAAACGTCAAGGAATAATTGGGATTTATCGTGATTTTCTTTTTTTTGGGGGGGGGATGAGAGGGTGTGGGGATGTAACCTATCTTCCTTAAATCATGATTCGCGTTAAAAAAATGGGTTAATAGAAATTCTCAAGCTGAATAAAAAATTATGTGCCGTGGTTCCACGAGCACATATACTCTTTTTGACCGCAGGAGAGCTCATCGATCGTTGCCCCAACTGCCGCCAGTTTCAGGCGGGCAATATATTCGTCGATTTCTGAAGGGATGTCGTGGACGCCTGCAGACATATTTTTCCCGTTCTTTGCCATGTATTCGACACCGAGTGCCTGGACCGCAAAACTCAGATCCATAACTTCGATCGGGTGTCCCATTCCTTTCGGCGTTGCGAGATTGACCAGTCTCCCTTCTGCCAGAAGGTGGATCTTTTTGTCTTTGACGATGTAGGTGTCGATCCCGCCGCGGTGTTCGACTGAGGAAGCATGAGATTCGAGCCAGGTAATGGATATCTCATTATTGAAATGACCGGCATTTGCCAAGATCGCTCCGGATTTTAACAGAGGGAAGTGACGGTTCGTAATGATATCGCAGTTACCTGTCGTTGTGATGAAGAGGTCGCCGACTTTTGCCGCGTCATTCATGCTCATCACATCAAAACCGTCGAAGTGTGCCTGAAGGGCCCGGCGTGGATCGACTTCCGTGACGATGACCCGCGCTCCAAGAGCCCGTGCTTTGGTGGCGACGCCTCTCCCGCAGTATCCGTATCCGGCAACGACTACGTGTTTTCCGGCAATCAGGACATTTGTCGTAAGCATTATTGAGGCGAGAGCACTTTCGCCGGTTCCGTGAACATTGTCGAAGTAATGCTTCATCGGCGTGTCGTTTACCGACAATACGGGGAACTCGAGTTTTCCTTCAGCCTGCATCGCCTTCAGCCGGTGGATACCCGTCGTTGTTTCTTCGCATGCCCCGATAATCTCCGGGAGCGCATCTCTTCTGTCGAGATGAACCCTGTTGATTAAGTCCATGCCGTCGTCGATGGTCAGGGTCGGTTTTGCATCCAGCACTTTATCGATCGCGGCGTAATACTCATCGGTATTGCAGCCTCTCTTCGCATAACAGGCGATGCCGCCTGCTGAAAGAGCTTCTGCCACGTCATCCTGCGTGGAAAGCGGATTACAGCCGGTAATATACACCTCGGCTCCTCCTGCCTGAAGAGTTCTGACAAGGCATGCCGTTTTCGCCTCAACATGCAGAGCCATTCCTATCCTTTGACCTTTGAGAGGTTTTTCCTCTTCAAAGCGTTTTTTGATCGCCGATAAGACCGACATATACTGGGAAGCCCACTGTATTTTCAGTTCGCCCGAGCTAGTCATACCTTATCTGTTGGTCTGCATGGCTATTATTCGTTGCCTGCGGATGTGATTTCTGCGAAAAATATACAATTCATCAGAGAGCAAACTGCTAACCACATGTATTCTGCTGGTTTGATCTTCGAAGGGGGCGGGATGCGCGGAGCATATACGGCCGGGGTCATCGATGCGCTGATCGATTATAAACTGGAATTCAGCTCCTGCTATGGTGTTTCATCCGGGGCATGTCATTGTGCGAGCTATCTCTCCAAACAGCGCGGGAGAGCGTACCGGACCATGACCGATTATATCGATGATAAACGGTACTTCAGTTACTGGAATCTATTGACCAAAGGGGATCTTATCGGTCCGGAAATGCTCTATCATACCATTCCAGAAGAGCTCGACCCGTTTGATTATGATGAATACAACCGATATCCCGGAAAATTTTTCAGCGTGGTGACCAACTGCGAGACGGGCGAGGCCGAGTATCTCCAGGTGAAGATCATGCAGGAGGATGTGGAGATGATCCATGCATCCAGTTCTCTTCCGATCCTTGCAAAAAAAGTCAAAGTCGGCGAGAACTATTACTTCGACGGCGGGATATCCGATTCAATTCCCATCGAACGTTCCATTGCCGACGGAAATTTGAAAAACGTTCTTGTTCTGACCCAGACTGTGGGTTATCAAAAGAAGCCGGATAAAACCGTGACTGTTTTGAGAATTGCCTACGCCAAATATCCGAAGATGGTCGATATGGTTGCGACCCGCCACATCCGGTATAACGAAGCATTGAAAGTCGTAGACAGAGAAGAAAAAGCGGGCAGAGCGTTTATTATCCTTCCAAAAAAGCCGGTTGAGGTCTCCAGAATGGATTTTAACATGAAGCGAATAGCCCCTCTCTATGAAGAAGGGTACCAGGAGACGGCGGATGTAGTTGACGATCTGATTGCATTTCTGGAGATGTGAGGGAACGCCCCGATGTATTCTGCTGGTTTGATCTTCGAAGGGGGCGGTATGCGCGGGGCCTATACGGCCGGGGTCATCGATGCTTTTTTGGATAATGATCTGGAGTTTTCCCGCTGTTATGGGGTATCCGTCGGTGCCTGCAATGCTGCATCGTTCATCGCTAAACAGCGCGGACGGGCATACCGGGTAACGACTGATTACATCGGAGATAAACGATACTGCAGTCTTAGAAATCTTTTGACGACCGGGAATTTATTCGGTCCGGAAATGCTCTACCATATCATTCCGGAAAAGCTTGATCCGTATGATTATGATACGTTTTCCAGATATTCTGGAACACTGTCTGTTGTCGTTACCAACTGCGAGACAGGCAAAGCTGAATATTTTCATCTGAAAAATATGCGTGAAGCGGTGGATATACTTCATGCCTCGAGTTCTCTCCCTTTCCTTGCAAAACCCGTCAGGATCAATGGAAATGAATACCTTGACGGCGGGGTTGCTGATTCGATTCCTTTGCAGCGTTCCATCGACGACGGAAACGCCAAAAATGTTGTTGTCCTGACACAGGACATCACCTATCGAAAAAAGCCTATGCAGATCGTCCCGCTTCTGAAAATATTCTATAGAAAGTATCCGCATCTTGTTGATCAGCTTGCCGTCAGACACATCCGGTATAATCAGACGCTGGATCTTCTGTCACGAGAGGAATCTGCCGGCCGGACATTTGTCCTCCGGCCCCAAAAACCGGTGAACATTGGCATAGTCGAGACAAATAAAACAAAGCTCGCCGCTCTTTATGACGACGGATATAGGGATACGATTGCCAGAATGGATGATCTGAAAGCGTTTCTGGAAAAGTAATTCATTCTCCTTTTTCAAACAGGCTTTTCTCCAAAAAACACCAATCATATCCTATGGGACTTACCCGGCGAATCATTCCCTGTCTTGATCTGAAAGCAGGAAGGGTAGTAAAGGGCGTAAATTTTGAAGGGCTTCGCGATGCAGGGGACCCTGTCGAACTTGCCTCGCGATATAATGAACAGGGTGCCGATGAGGTCGTATTTCTGGATATAGCGGCCTCGAAGGATAACCGCGACACGATGATCGACGTGATCGGCCGTGCAGCCGATCAGTTGTTTCTTCCGTTGACGGTCGGCGGCGGGATTCGCACAGTCAAAGATATTCAGGATATTCTGCGTGCCGGCGCCGATAAGGTAAGTCTGAACACGTCTGCGGTAAAAACTCCGGACGTAATCAACGAAGGATCACGTATGTTCGGGAATCAATGCATAGTTCTTGCCGAAGATGTCCGGAGAAATTACGAGATGCGTGACGGCGTGACACCGATCCATCTTGCAGACGGGAGAGTATGCTGGTATGAAGTTGTTATTTACGGGGGAAGTGAGCGGACAGGCATTGATGCTGTCTCCTGGGCGCAGAACGGGGTAGAACGGGGGGCCGGCGAGATCCTTCTTACATCCATGGAAACAGACGGCGTCAAAACAGGTTTCGATCTGGAGATCACCGCAGCCATTTCGGAAAATGTCGATGTTCCGGTAATCGCCTCAGGCGGGGTTGGGACCCTTGAACATTTTTACGACGGCTTTGTGAAAGGAAAATCCGATGCCTGTCTTGCGGCAAGCGTGTTCCATTACGGCGAGATGACGATTCGGTCCGTGAAGGAGTATCTGGCATCCCGCGGCGTTCTGGTCCGGTTGTAATTGGATGGCAGACCGACTATCAGACACGCGGGTCTCTGTGGGCAGGGGCACCCTATCTCCTGCCCGAGATCTCGGAAAATGCTCTCGTTCTCGAGACCGGATGCGGCAACGGAAAGACGCTTCGTTCACTCGGCCAAAATGCGGTCGGAATCGATATTTCATCTGCCGCCGTCCAACTTGCCGGTTCATCGGCTCTGGTTGGAGATGTCCGGTTTCTTCCGTTTAAAGATTCAGTATTCGATATCATTTTCTGCTGGCATGTTCTCGGTCATCTTTCATTATTGGAAAGGAAAACTGCGGCTGATGAGATGCTTCGTGTCCTAAAACCCGGGGGTGTTTTGTATTTCAAAGATTTTTCCAGAAACGATTTCCGGTATGGAAAAGGGACAGAGGTCGAGCCGTCATCGTTTTTGCGGGGCGACGGGATCATTACGCATTATTTCGAATCAGAGGACCTCGTCTCCCTTTTCGGTCCGTCCGATATCTCCACGGTCTCATGGAATCTTCGGATAAAGGGTGTGAACAATCACAGAGAAGAGATTCTCTTATCTCATAAAAAAACCAACAGTGAGTAATTATGCCCGATCTTTTCCCTTCACTCAAATACAATGACGCCCTCATCCCGGTGATCGTTCAGGATGCAAAGACCCTCCTGGTCCTCATGTTTGCTTTTGCCAATGAAGAGGCCATCTCTCTGACCCGGTCGACTGGTTATGCCCACTACTTCAGCCGTTCGAGAAATAAACTTTGGAAAAAAGGCGAGGAGTCGGGCCACCTGCAGAAGATCGTTCTTGTATGTGTCGATTGTGATGAAGACTGTCTGTTATATCTGGTAGAACAGACCGGGTGTGCCTGCCACGAAGGATACGCCAGTTGTTTTTTTAGAACGATGGAAGGCGAGGTGATTCTTCCGAGATTGAAGGATCCTGCAGATATCTACTCCCGGTGACTCATTTACTGCGCCTTTTGGAACACTATACTAATATCCTATTGAAACCCCATAAATATTGGTTGAATATTTTATGATACTCGTACCTGATACCAGCGTCGTCATTGACGGCCGCGTTACCGCCCTGATCGAGAAAGGGGAATACCGTGACGCAACGATAATAATACCTGAAGCAGTCTTTGCCGAACTCGAAGCACAGGCGAATCAGGGCAGAGAAATAGGCTTCTCCGGTCTTGCCGAGCTGCAGAAACTTTGTGTTCTAGCCAAACAGGGCAGGATCACTCTCCAATATGTCGGTGAAAGACCGAGACTGGAACAAGTCAAATTAGCCGGCGGCGGCGAAATCGATTCCATGATCCGGGCAGTCGCGATTGAACACGGCGCCACGTTCCTTACAAGCGACTATGTCCAGGCGGAAGTTGCCAGAGCGAAAGGACTTGATGTCATTTATCTGAAGTCCGAAACAACGGATAACTTTGCTCCCCTTCAGATCGACGAGTTCTTTGATGAGAATACCTTTGCCGTGTACTTAAAAGAGCGTGTGGCTCCCTGTGCACGCAAAGGAACGATCAAAGAGTCCCGGCTTGTCCAGATCAGGGAGGCTCCGGCCACAGAATACGAACTCCGCGCCATTGCTCAGGAATGCCTTGAGCGTGCCAAACGTCACCCTGACGGGTTTGTCGAGGTCGAGATGCCTGGTGTCACCGTATCCCAGATCGGTTCGATGCGGATCACAACGACCCGTCCGCCGTTTTCCGACGGCATCGAAGTGACCGTGGTCCGCCCGACCCGCGAGGTTTCCTTCGAGTCCTACAACTATGCGGCGGCACTCAAGGACCGTCTTAAGGAAGGAGCAGGCGGGATGCTCATCGTGGGAACGCCCGGTTCCGGGAAATCCACGCTTGAACAGAACATCGCGATCTACCTCGGCAGTCAGAACTTCATCGTCAAGACGATCGAATCTCCCCGCGATCTGATGGTTCCCGACAGTATTACGCAGTACACGTCCCTTGACGGCAGTATCGCCGCGACTGGCGAAGTGCTGACTCTGCTTCGTCCGGATTATGTTATTTTTGACGAGATGCGCAGAAGTGAAGAACTGTCCGTCTTTGCAGACCTTCGCCTCTCCGGCATCAAAGTCATCGGCGGACTCCACGCGAAATCGGCACTGGATGCAATGATCCGCCTTGCAAGCCTCGTCGATCTGAATCTGATCCCGCAGATCGTTGCTACGATGGTGTTTGTGAAGACCGGAGACATCTCGGAAATTTACAATGTCTCGACCGGATTCGGCGTGCCCAAAGCTCTTGAACAGATTGGCGACCCCCAGATTCGTCCGATCGTCAGGCTTACCAATATCATAACGCAGGAAACTGCCGCCGAAGCCTTCAGATATGAAGGCGAGGTCATGGTCACACCAGCTGCAGGCCTTCCCGCAGTCAGTCCGGTTGTCATTCCAAAAGCCGCTCCATCCCCGACTCCGGCCCCTGCTGCCGAATCAAAAGCTCCAGCCCCGGCGCCGGCAGTTCCAGAGCAGTCCTCCAAAGATGAGCGCCCGGCGCCGCCGGTTCACAACATGCCGACCTTCGAAGTCACCGATGACAATCCAGCATGGGTCGTTTTGGAAAAGGAGATCCAGAATGAGATCCGCCGGTTCACCGAAGGTGATATCGTTGTCCGCATGATCACCGATACGAAAGCTGCCGTTTATATCGAGGATGCCGATGTGCCTGCGGCTATCGGCAAAGCCGGCAAAAACATCGCTGCCGTAGTCAGCAAAGTTGGTGTCGGGATCGATGTCCGCCCGCTAAGCGACCTACCGGGACGGGAGTTCCTCTTCAATGACGTCCCGGCGCCCGTCAGCGGGTCTGCCGGATTTAAGATCAAGAGCGAGAAGAAACAGTTATCCATCATCTGTCCGGATTATGCAGGTAAAATCGTAGACCTTTTCTCAGGAAAGGAGTACCTGTTTACTGCAACTGTTGATGATTACGGAGAAATTCATCTCGCACGCAACTCAAGTATCGCTATGGAAATGATAAGGCGCTACGGTGCCTATGAGGAACTTAAAATCCGTCCCGTCGATTAACACAATAGGTGGAAACAACAATGGCAAATAACCTGGTAATGACCGAAATTGAACCGGAGATCCGAGCTGAGTGGATTCCGGCATTCGAATCAAATCCTGATGAATCAAAAGATAAACTGTATGTAAACGTAGCATTCCCGTATCCAAGCGGTGCAATGCATGTCGGACACGGGAGAACCTACATCATACCCGATGTGGTTGCCCGGTTCTGGAGAATGCAGGGAAAGCAGGTGCTTTTCCCGATGGCGTTCCACGTTACCGGCGCTCCGGTTCTTGGAATTGCAAAACGCATTGCAAACAAAGATCCAAAAACGCTCAAACTGTACGGTGAACTCTACCGTGTTCCAAAGGACACGCTTGCAAACTTCACTGACCCGATCACGATCGTCAACTACTTCGCCGATGAGTATGAGCGGGTGATGAAGCAGCTTGGTCTTTCCATCGACTGGAGACGCCGGTTTACGACCATCATCCCGCAATACAGCAAGTTCATCGAATGGCAGTACACGCACATCTACGGGCAGGGCAAAGTCCAGAAAGGAGAATACCCGGTAAGATACTGTCCGGCATGCGATCAGCCTGTCGGCGATCACGATCTTCTTGAAGGTGAATCTGCCGAGATCATGCACTTTGTTTTCGTGATGTATCAGTTTG
Source organism: Methanocorpusculum sp. (assembly GCA_965228205.1). Classification (GTDB taxonomy): domain Archaea; phylum Halobacteriota; class Methanomicrobia; order Methanomicrobiales; family Methanocorpusculaceae; genus Methanocorpusculum. Next base: position 617,756 of record OZ245799.1, read on the forward strand.
GCGAGTATCAGATCCCGTTCGCCACGCTTCGTCCCGAAACCATCTTCGGCGTGACCAACCTCTGGGCAAATCCGCAAACCACCTACGTAAAAGCAGAAGTTGACGGTCAGAAATGGATCATCAGTCCAGAAGCAGCGGAAAAACTTCGGATGCAGAAACACACTGTTGTCGAACTCTCGACGCTTAAGGGAACCGAACTCATCGACAAGACCGCAAAGAATCCCTATACCGGCGCCGATGTTCCGATCCTTTCAGCCTCCTTTGTTGATCCCGACATGGGCTCCGGTCTTGTAATGAGTGTCCCGGCCCACGCGCCGTTCGATTACATCGCTCTTCGCGATCTTCAGGAAAAAGGAAAGTATACGGATATCAAAGCGATTCCTCTGGTCACTGTTCCAAACTACGGAACGATTCCGGCACAGGACATCGTCGAGAAGAACAAGATCCCGAACCAGGACGATCCGCGGATTGACGATCTCACGCAGGAGCTTTACACTGCCGAGTTCTCGAAAGGAAAGCTCAATGATAACTGCGGCATCCATGCAGGAAAATCCGTTCGTCAGGCGCGTGAGGATGTAACCCGCGAATTCACAGAGGAACGTGGGTCGATCATCTTCCATGAGATGAGTCAGAAACGCGTGATCTGTCGCTGCGGCGGACGCGTGTATGTCAAGATTCTGGATGATCAGTGGTTCCTGAACTACGGTGATCCGGCATGGAAAGCCCAGGTCCACGAGCAGCTGCCGAAGGTAGAGCTTGTTCCAGCCGAGGTTCGCGCCGAGTTCGAGCGGACGATCGACTGGCTCAAAGAGTGGCCGTGCTCCCGCCGTGTCGGTCTTGGAACCCATGTTCCGTGGGATCCCAAATGGCTGTTCGAGCCTCTCTCGGACTCGACCGTATACATGGCCTATTACACCATTTCCTATAAAGTGTCAAAGATTCCGGCTGAAAAACTCACACCTGCGGTCTTTGACTACATCTTCCTTGGAAAAGGCGACCCGACAAACATGCCGGTCGACGAGGCCACCTTACACGAACTCCGTTCCGAGTTCCTGTACTGGTATCCGTATGATTACCGTTTCAGCGCCAAGGATCTGATCTCCAATCACCTGACCTTCCAGCTCTTCCACCACAAAGCGATCTTCCCGGACAACCTCCAGCCCAAAGGCATGGTCGTTTTCGGCATGGGATTACTGAACGGAATGAAAATGTCCTCTTCGAAAGGAAATGTTTTCCTCTTAGAAGATGCGGCAAACGAGTTCGGTGCAGATACCGTTCGTATGTTCCTTGTCGGTTCTGCCGAACCCTGGCAGGATTTCGACTGGAGAAACGAGCTTGTTCTCTCCGTCAAGAAACAGATCGAGCGGATGTGGCAGATCATTCTGGATTCTTCTGATGCGTCCGGAACCACTCCCATTGATGCATGGCTCGTATCCCGCATGCAGCAGCGGATCGCCGTTACGACAAAATGCCTCTGCGCTTTCCAGACCAGACAGGCTCTGCAGGAAGCCTACAACGGTGTCGTCTCGGATCTCGCATGGTACCGCAGACGGCTTCCCGAAGGCTCGTCCGGCGGCGCTGTCCAGAAAGAGATCATGTCCGAGTGGATCCGTCTGATGGCGCCGGTTATCCCGTACACTGCCGAAAAACTCTGGAAGGAAACCGGTCACGAGGGTCTTGTTTCATTCGCAGCATGGCCGGTGGCTGACGAGTCCAAGATCAACAAATCGGTTGAGATCTCCGAGTCTCTTATTCAGAGAACCCTTGAAGATATCCAGTCGATCCTGAAACTCGTTCAGATTGAGGCCGCGAAGGTTACGCTCTTCATCGCTCCGCAGTGGAAGCGTCATCTCTTCTCCATCGTTGCCGGTGCCGAAGATAAGAGAAACGTTATCAAGACGGTCATGACTGACGAATCGCTCCGTGCAAAAGGAAAAGAGGCCACCGATGCTTCTCTACAGACCGTTAAACTGATCCACTCGCTTTCACCGGAACTGGTATCTGCGATCGCAGACGGTGTTGACGAGGAAGCTATCTTCCAGGCAGCATCTGCCTTCATTGAAAAGGAATGCAGACTCGTAGTCGAGATCGTCTCAGCAGAGGAAAGTACCCACCCGAAAGCAAAATCGGCATTACCCTTCAAGCCGGCGCTTGTTATCGAGTGAACCTTCACTCAAATCTTTTTTTTGATCTTGTAAGAAGCCTGACTCCAAAAAAAAGAGAAAATTTTTCGTATTTTATTCTTCCTTCTCGGCTGCTTTCTTTGCCCGTTTGACCCGTTCCTTTGTGGTAAAACAGGTTACGAAATCAAGATAGGCTCTGAACTTTTTATTTGTGTCCAGAATGATTGGGTCTGCCTGTTCGTCCGGCATCGAAAGGATGGTCGCATCCGTTTCCGTATCCACCATCAAGGTCTTGTTTTTTTCTCCGGCCCATACTTCGAGGCGTGACATGCTTCCGTAGGAAATCATATAATGGCCGTCTTTTACCGTTGGTTTGACGCCGAAAATATCTGAAAACCCTGTTTTTATCCTTTCTTCGAGAGTGCTGGTGTTTCCGCGCTTTACTTCGTATTCCTGCATACCATATAGTATGGATGGCCAGTCTAAAATTAGTTGCTTTCCAGTGCAGCTTATTCGTTTGGTGCGTGAGGATGACCTTGATTTCCTCTTCGACCGTATCCGAAGTATTATCCCTCTAAAATGAGACTAAAGAGTATGGAAAAAAGTTCAGAATGCATCGACAGCGGCACAAGGTGTATGGTTAATGCCTTTCACGCAGGCGACGACCCTCTGGTTCGCGTCTCGGCAGAGATACCCTCCTCAAAAGAAACAATCCTCATTGCAGGTTTCCCAGGATCCGGCCTTGTTGGAAGCATTGCAGTTCAATATCTGGTAGAAGCTTTATCCTTCACCCATATCGGAAATATTGCGAGCCCGCTTCTTCCTGCGGTCTCTCTCGCGACCGCCGGTCTTGCACAAGCCCCTCTTCGTCTTTATGAGAAAGGGCGGTTGCTTGTTGTTATCTCTGATGTGCCTGTCTCTGATGAAGGCTCGTGTACGATCCCTTCCCGAATTCTCGAATGGCTCTGCTCCAGGACTGTAGTTACGGAGATCATTTTAATCGGCGGTGTGGTTACCGGCGGGGATGGGGAACGCGTCTTCGGTGTTGCAACGACCGCTGAAGGTATTGAAAAAATCAAATCCTCGTGTCAGATACTCCCTGCTCTCAATATCACGGGGATTACCGGCGGATTTCTGACGGAAGCCTGTCTGAGGAAAATACCATCCACTGGTTTCCTTGTTGAAACAAACTTTGACGTCGATCCGCGTGCCTCAGCTGCCGGTCTTTCCGTAATCAGTTCTATCTACAGCCTCGAGCTTGATACCGAGCCGCTCATCGCCCAGGCCGATTCAATTGAACCCATGCTCCAGAAACTCGCCGAGGACGTGAAAAATAGCGATGTCCCCCCAACTGCGTTTGATGAAGATATAATGTACGGGTAATTCTTTTCTCGTTTCATTTCGCTCTGTGTTGATCAAAAAAATGTGCTCTCCGTTAGGGTAGTTTAGGAAGAGTTTATCTTTGTGAAAAACGAATAGGTTAAAGCGTTACCAGCGTGGGCTTGTGGCTTAGCCAGGATATAGCGTCGGGCTTCTAACCCGAATTTCGGGGGTTCGAATCCCTCCAGGCCTGTATAACGCTTTTTTTGGATTTTTGACCAACATCTTTATATCATTATAAATCTATTTACTTTTGTAAGACAGTTTACGGAGGTGAACTGCCAAAAAACGTGAAAAAGCTGCAAGGGTTGGATTCAACTTCAGGAATGAAGTGAAATGATCGATGTTTGAATAATTCTGTTTTATAGTCTTGGTAATCCTTTATCACGTTAATCCGCATACATTACTGTATCCATGTCTTCAGAGGATACGTTCCAGGACCGCTTTTTATCGATTAACGCTTTACTTGATACTGCAGAGGAGTATCTTCATGGGGGAAATACCGATGCTGCGCTCGCTTCGCTTGAAACGGCTGCGTCTCTGATGTGCGATGTTGGGTCAGACACCCTGTCTGAGATTCCTCAAGAAGATATTGATGTTCTGGACGGCCGTCTCGCCGTGGTTCTGCGGCGGGTTGCCGAGAGTGTCGGTTTTCTGCCGGAAAACTTCGAACCGATCCTCGCAATTACTGGCGTCCCCGTCTCTCTTGACGAGGAGTTTTCTGAAAAATCCGCGTCTTCTCTTTCGGCAGAGGAGATCGTTGAGATCCTGCAGACGATCTATACAGCACCGGATGAGATATCCGAGGATACGGAAAATGATGTCTCTCTCGTGAAGACCCTGACAGATGTTCTGGTTGGGCAGAAAACAGTCTCCGAGGTGATATTTTCAGAAGACGGAGCGTATGATATGTTCGCTTCGGCCGCGGCGCCCTATCTCATCACCGGTGCTGCATATCTCTACGGAGATGAGGGGCAGTCGGAGGAAAAAATTCCGGAGATGCTGGATGGCCCGGTCAAACGCCTTTTCAGACTGCTGTTTTCTCTTTTGACCTCTGCCTTCATGTCGGCTCTTCTCCTCCTTCTCGCGAAAAGGATTCTTGCAGCACGAAGGGCGCGCCGGGGGATTATCGATAATGCAGCTTTTGCGGCTTCGCTCGCCTCTCTCACGGCGGCCAACCTCCCGCTACTTCTTGACGGTCTGCGGGCCGCCGTTCATGAACTGCAGGACCTTCGTGCGCTGATTACAACTTCGTAACGATCGTTACGATATCATTGTCCTCAACCACATGTTTCAGCCCTACCTTGGCTGCGTCATGTTTGACTGAGGTTCCCCAGATTTTTGCGTAACGGAACTGATCAACGAAGTCCCGGTGGAGCCGGTGGCAGATATCCTCGATAGTACTGCCTTTACGCATGATCATCGGCTCTTCCATATCCGCCTCTTCGCCGTACGGCTTCATGTAGATTCTGACGAATCCAAGATGTTCGTAGATCGCATCCTGAAGTTCTTCAATATGATAGCCTTTATGGGCTGAGATCATAATGGGGTCGACGCTGTATTTCTCACGAATGTGTTCCTCGACCTCTTTGCGCTGGGCATCGCTGATCAGATCGACTTTGTTGATAGCAATGAATGCAGGAATATAAATCCTGTTTCCCTGCATCGCATCCACCAGATCATCCTGAGTTATGTTGCTGCCGCGAATCAGAACATCGGCATTCATGATTTTATTTTCAGCGAGAATGGCGCGAACCTCTTCGAGTCCGAGTTTTACGGCACCGACCCTGTTCAGTCTGATACCTCCCCCCCCGGTTCTTTTGATCGTAATATCCGGTTTTGGTCTGTTAATCCGAATGCCTGAGTCGTAAAGTTCGCGCATCAGCACGTCCACATGCACGGCATTGAACACGTCCCCAAGAATAACGATAAGGTCTGCGGTTCGAACGACCGCAATAACTTCTTTTCCTCTGCCTTTGCCCATTGCAGCGCCGGCGATCAATCCGGGAATATCAAGAATCTGAATTTTTGCGCCTTTGTACTCCATCAGACCCTGGACGACGGTGAGCGTGGTGAAGGCATAGGCCGCGGTTTCACTCTGCGCGCCGGTAAGTTTATTCAAAAGCGTGGACTTACCAACCGACGGGAATCCGACAAGAACGATTGTCCCGTCCCCTGATTTTTTTACCGAAAATCCCTCTCCCCCGCCTACGGACTTGATTGCACGCATGACCATATCGTCTTTTATTTTTGCGAGTTTCGCTTTCAGACGCCCGATGTGCTGCGAGGTAGCTTTGTTGTATTTGGTATTTTTTATCTCGTCCTCAATTGCACGAATATCTTCTTCGAGTCCCATAGTGTCTATATTTATTGGTAGTGGGATATGATGAAGATATGCAGACGTATAACTTCATTCTCTCCTCTGCCGGCCTATCCAACTTCGTCACCTATAAATATTCCTGCTGTCAATTTTATTACGCACTTTTGTCTGCTGATATAGTGTAGTGGCCAATCATGCCGGCCTCTCACGCCGGCGACTGGGGTTCGAATCCCCATATCAGCACTGTTTATCAATACTCACCTCTCTTTTACTTCCCGTTTCATTTTCCCGAAGCTGGATTTTCCACGCTTCTCCATTATCTGAATATCTTTCCATTAGGCGCGCTTTTCTCTGCTTTCCAAGATTCTGACAACAATTTTCAAGAGTTTTTTTACTTCCTATTACGTTATGCCTAATTGTGATTATTTGTACAGCAATGTATATATATGTACAACATACAACAATTATTGTGAATTATGCAATCAATCAATACGAATCGGATGGTGATGCCGGTGGAATGGAAACTGGTATAATCGGGGACTCTGGTCAAAATGCGGTATTTCCCTCGAGAGAGGAATTACCGGCGATCAAAAAGACCTTAACGGCCAATACGCTGATTCCCGTTTATACAACCTTTACCAACCCGGGAATCTCGCCTGCATCTGCTTATGAGGCACTCAGAGGAGAATACGGTTTTCTCCTCGAATCGATAGAAGGAAATGAACGTAATGCACGATACTCGGTCCTTGGGACCGGTCTTCTGATGCATGTAACTGCCGATCCTGAGATCAGCATTTCCGGAAAATACAACCCTGCAAAAGGAATTGAAGGCCGGGACGTGTCTGCCGAATCCCTCAATGATCTCTTACGCTGCATCGAGTACCAAAGTCCGGATATTCCCGGATACGCCGGGGGTCTTGCCGGATACTTCTCGTATGATCTGGCGCTCAAAACCCTTGAGGTGCCTGGCATCAAAGAAAAACCGCGGGATTTTCCTCTTGCCGAGTTCATGATGCCGGAAGAGTATGTCATATTCGATCATGTCCGGGGAACGATTACCATTCTCAGGTTTTTATTAAGGAAGGATCTGCAAGACATCGAATCCGGATACACCGAGGCTCTCCGTCAAATATCCGCAGCAAAACAGACTCTCTGCGAACCGGAATCCTTTGAAGAGGAACTCCGCTGCAAAAAAATGGGCAAAGCCGGATCAACGTATACATACGGCCTATCGGAAACCGGGTTCGAAGATCTCGTGAGAACCGCAAAAGAGTACATTCTCAACGGAGATATCTTTCAGGTCGTCATCTCAAAACAATGCGCTGTCTCCCATGAGGGCGATCCGTTCCTGATATACCGGCAGATGAGAAGACTGAATCCAAGTCCCTATATGTATTTTATGGACTTTTCCGATAAACAGGTCATCGGAGCAAGTCCCGAGATGCTGATCAAAGTGGAAGGGCGTCAGGTCACCTCGGTTCCAATTGCCGGGACCAGAAAACGCGGGAAGGATGCAAAAGAGGATGCTGAGTTAGAAAAGGAACTCTTAGCGGATAAAAAAGAGTGCGCCGAGCATCTGATGCTTGTCGATCTCTCGAGAAATGACATCGGTCGGGTCTCCAGATACGGAAGCGTTCGGGTGACTGACTTTATGTCGGTTGAAAAATTCTCCCATGTTCAGCACATCGTATCGACCGTTGAGGGCATCCTTTCGGACGACCATACGTCATTTGATGCCTTCATGTCGTGTTTTCCTGCCGGAACCGTCTCCGGAGCACCGAAAATTCGCGCTATGCAGATCATAAACGAACTTGAACCGATATCCCGCGGTCCGTATGCCGGCGCCGTCGGCTATATTGGATTTAATGGAAATCTGGATCTTGCGATCCTTATCCGGACCGTTGTGGTGAAAGACAAAACTGCATATTTCCAGTCCGGCGCGGGAATCGTTGCAGATTCCAATCCGGCATCTGAGTTTGCCGAGTCGGAAAACAAGGCCGCTAGCATGAAGGCAGCCATCGAATCTGCGGGTGAAACCTCATGAACGTTCTGGTAATCGACTGTTACGACAGTTTCACCTACAATCTCTGTCAGCAGATAGGATATCTCGGGGGAAAACCGATCGTGGTGAAAAATGACCGACCAAACGATCTCCCGGATGCGTCGGAATATGACCGGATCGTTCTCTCTCCGGGTTCCGGGAAACCGGAGGACTCAGGGCTCTGTCTGGAGATCCTGGAAACCTATGGGGAAGAGATTCCCACTATCGGGATATGCCTCGGGCACCAGGCGATATGCCACTTCTTCGGAGGAAACGTCATTCGGACCGGAAAACCGGTACACGGCATGACCTCTGAGATTCTGCATGATGAGGCTGGGCTCTTTGCCGGGGTGGAAAATCCTTTCAGGGCAACGAAATATCACTCGCTTGCTGCTGAAGAGTCGTCCCTCCCCTCCTGTCTGTCGGTTTCGGCGCGAAGCAAAGACGACGGGATGATCATGGCAGTTTCCCACAAAAAATATCCGGTGTTCGGTCTCCAGTTCCATCCCGAAAGTCTCCTCACGGAGTCGGGTGACCAAATCATGAAAAATTTCCTTAATACAGGAGTGGTCCGATGATCGCAGAATGCATAAAAAATGTCTCATCACGATCTAACCTGAGTGTTTGCGAGGCGAAAGGGGCAATGCAGGATATCATGTTCGGAAATGCTACCGACGGCCAGATCGGGGCCTTTCTGACGGCCCTTGTCATGAAGGGCGAGACAAGTTCCGAGATCGCCGCTTTTGCATCCGTGATGCGGGAGACCGCCGTTCAAATCACTCCGAAACGAAACGGTATGCTTGTTGACACCTGCGGCACCGGAGGCGACGGAAAAAACACCTTCAACATCAGTACGGCTGCGGCTTTCACCGCGGCCGGCGCCGGAGTGACCGTCGTCAAGCATGGAAACCGGGGAGCGACCAGCAAATGCGGATCCGCCGATGTTCTGGAAGCACTCGGTATAAAAATCGATATTTCCCCGGAAAGGGTCTGTGAAATCATCGATGAAAACGGGATCGGGTTTATGTTTGCCCAAAGCCATCATCCTGCTATGAAGTATGCGGGCAAGGTCAGAAAGGAGATCGGTATCCGCAGCTTCTTTAATCTAATCGGCCCCCTCTCAAATCCCGCTGGTGCCGATTCCCAGCTACTTGGGGTCTATGACTCCTCTCTCACGGAAAAGATCGCCGAAGTTCTCAATATTTTGGGTACGAAAAGAGCCATGGTTGTCCACGGTGACGGATATGACGAGATAACAACGACCGGTATCACTCAGGTGTCTGAGGTGAATAACGGTCAGGTCAGGAGTTATTTCCTGGATGCATCAGTCTTCGGTTTCCCGAAAGCCGATCCCGCATCCCTCTTTGGAGGTGATCCCCACTACAACGCCCGGATAATCCGGTCTGTTCTCGCGGGTGAAGAAGGCCCTAGAAGAGACATCGTCATCCTCAATGCCGCGGCGGCAATCTACCTAGGAGACAAGGCAGGCAGTATCCCAGACGGGATCAAATCTGCGGAAAAATCAATAGACTCGGGTCATGCGCTCGAAAAACTGGAGAATCTGATTCTCCTTTCCGGAGGCAGCAATGATTCTTGATGACATATGTGCCCTCTCGCAAAAAAGGGCTGCACAGCTCGACACCTCGATTCGACAAGCCGCTGAAGAGATGGATTATGTCCCTCAACTCCTCCTCAGCGCTGTGAAAAAATGTCGGCATGGAAAAAATGCGGTTATCGCCGAGATCAAATACAAGACACCCTCGGACAAGACCCTTGACTCGAGGGAGGATCCGGGAGATCTCGCCCGCTTGTATGAAGCAGGCGGGGCATGTGCCGTTTCCGTTCTGACGGAACCTTTCTACTTCTCCGGAAGTGCGGAAAATCTCACCAAAGCAAAAGTCGGGACCCGGCTTCCGATCCTCAGAAAGGATTTCATCGTCGATGAAAAGCAGATCTACGAAACCTACGTTATGCAGGCCGACTCAGTGCTTCTGATAGCCGATGTTCTGCAGGACCGACTTGAAGAGTTCATCCTCCTCTGCCGGTCTCTGCATATCGAGCCACTGATCGAGGTCAGGAACCAAGAAGATACGGAAAATGCGATAAAATCCGGGGCACTGCTTACCGGCATCAATAACCGGAATCTCCATGATATGTCGGTCGATACAAAAACAACGGCTGAACTCTCATGCCTTCTTCGGGATGCGGGGCTCACTGTGATCTCCGAGAGCGGCATCAAAACACCTGAGGATGTCCTTGGGCTGAAAAACTTCTGTGACGGTTTTCTGATTGGAACCTCTCTCATGAAGTCGGAGAATCCGCAAAAAACCCTGGAGACATTTGTATGCGCGTAAAAATATGCGGGATCACCACGGTAAGGGATGCGTTAATCGCTGAAGAAGAAGGGGCTGACGCGATTGGAATCGTCGTCTGTTCGGATTCCAAACGTTCGGTTCCGGTCAGCCGGGCAAGAGCAATATTCGCCGCCCTTCATCCGAACACCGAGAAAATCTGCGTTACCAACACCCAAAGTCAAAGCGATCTGGAACTCATCCTCTCCCTCAAGCCGACTGCCATTCAGATTCCCCAGAATCTGAAGGTTCCGGCAGGAGTCGGAACAAAAATTTACCGCGTGGCGTCGGGAGAGGCCGGCATCTCCGAGAACTGCGATGCGGTTGTAATCGATCAGAGCTGCGGGAGGGGAATCGTGTACGACCGGAGTTATGCCCAAAAAGTCGTTGAAAAGTCGGCGGTTCCCGTCATACTTGCCGGCGGCTTAACACCCGACAATGTAGGAGACGCCATCAGAGATCTTCGTCTGTATGCCGTCGATGTCTCGTCCGGCGTTGAAAAGTCAAATGGAATCAAAGACAGAAAAAAGATGCGGGAATTTATAGAAATTTGCAGGAGACCAGCAGTATGAAAGAAAAAACAGGATATTACGGAGAGTTCGGCGGACGATTCGTCCCAGAAACACTCATGGCGGCTCTTTATGAGCTGGACGGCGAGTACCACAGATTAAAAGACGACCCGGGGTTCAAGGCTGAACTCAACTCGTATTTGACGGAGTTTGCCGGACGCGAGACGCCCCTTACGTTCTGCAGGAATATGTCCGAGTACTGCGGGTGTAAGGTCTATCTCAAGCGTGAGGATCTTGTCCACGGAGGGGCGCATAAACTCAATAACACCCTTGGGCAGGCCCTTCTCGCAAAAGCAATGGGGAAAAAACGCCTGATCGCAGAGACCGGGGCCGGACAACACGGCGTTGCAACGGCAATTGCCGGAGCTGCTCTCAATCTGCCGGTCGAAGTGTTCATGGGTGAGGAAAACTGCGAGAGACAGAAACTGAACGTATTCAGAATGGAACTCATGGGGGCGAAGGTCCATCCAGTCAGCTCCGGGACGAAGACACTGAAGGATGCAACCAACGAGGCCCTGCGCGAGTGGTCAAAGACCGTTGACTACACTCACTATCTGATCGGGTCGGTTGTGGGTCCCCACCCCTTCCCCATGATCGTCAGGGATTTCCAGTCGGTCATCGGTCAGGAAACAAGACGTCAGTGTCTTCAGAAAGAAGGAAGACTCCCGGACACGCTTGTTGCCTGTGTCGGCGGCGGCTCGAATGCTATCGGCATGTTTTATCCTATGCTGAATGACGACGTTCGGATGGTCGGTGTCGAAGCAGGAGGACGTGCCCTCACTCCCGGAAATAATGGGGCGACGCTGAATACCGGAAGTCCCGGGGTTCTGCACGGAGCTCTCTCCTATCTCATCCAGAATGAAGACGGCCAGGTCGGCGTGACGCATTCCATCTCGGCAGGACTCGACTACCCGGGGGTCGGACCCGAACACAGCATGCTGAAAGATTTGAACCGTGTCGAGTATTCCTATGTGATGGATGATGAGGTCCTTGAGGCTTTTTCCTATCTTTCACGAACGGAAGGGATCATTCCTGCTCTTGAATCGGCACATGCGGTGTCGTATGTTCTCAAAAACAGGGATTCCTTCGACCGCGACGATATCGTGGTCATATGCTTATCCGGAAGAGGAGATAAGGATGTCTCATCGGTTTCGAAGATGTTCGGGGGTGAGGAGTAATGCCTGCACAATCCGGAAAAGAGAGGGTTGCAGCAGTGTTTGCAAAACCCGGTTTCGTCGGATACACCGTTGCCGGGGATCCGAATCTGCCTGATTCTATTGAGATCGCAAAAGCATTGATCGACGGAGGCTGCGATGTTCTGGAACTGGGTGTTCCCTTTTCCGATCCCGTTGCCGACGGCGGCGTGATTCAGAGTGCGGACAATCGGGCGATTAATGCCGGAATTACAACAAACGGCGTGTTTGAGATCGTGCGAGCGGTCAGAAGCTACTCGGATGTGCCGATCGTGTTTCTGGTCTACTGTAACATCGTGTTCCGCCGCGGTATCGACCGGTTCTATGATGAAGCAAAAGAGGCCGGTGTCGACGGGATGCTGATCGTCGATATGCCCCCGGAAGAAATTGAGCCTGCCCTGAAAGCCTCAGAAAGGACCGGGATCGCGCAGATTCTTCTGGTGACACAGACGACGTCTGACGAGCGGCTCGATATGATCGTCAGGCTCGCTTCCGGTTTCATCTATCTGGTCTCCTCACTTGGTGTTACCGGGAAGCGTGCCGAGATATCGGAAAATGCCTTCCCGCTTCTCGAACGCGTCAAGGCGCGGACCAAAATCCCCGTGGCAGTCGGCTTTGGAATCTCAGAGCCGGCACATGCTGCCGAGATCGTCCGTCACGGCGCGGACGGGGTTATTGTCGGCAGCGCTATTGTTGGAAGAATCGAGGATAATCTCGGGAATAAGAAAGGAATGCTTGCAGAACTCAGGACATATATCCAGAGCATGAAGGGTTCTGTAGACGATGAAGCGAAGAAACGCGGAATCTGAGATTCAGTATACCGAAATCTCTGTTGGAACCCCCACTTATTTTTATTGAGAATTTCTATCAACTCTTTTTTTTAACGAGAATCATTATTTATGAAGGATTGAATACATCCACACACCCTCTCATCCCCCCCCCCCAAAAAAAAAGAAAAACACGATAAATCCCAATTATTCCATGACGTTTTTTTTTAGTTTACACCCTGTTTTGAATCGTTTTCACTTGATAGATATTATAACAAAATGCAGCCAGCATATTTTTCACTCGCACTCTTTGCAGCGTTGTTACCTTCACCAACCCTGCATGAAAGATATTTTTGATCACTGCATAGGGTCTCTCCCCCTTTGATCTCTTCCTACTTATCCGCATATTTCTCAGTTTATCTCGTATCCCAATGTGATGTCCCCTTGCCCCCCGTTTCATTGTGGCACTATATCCCTTGCATGTTGCTCCCTGATACCCTCGATCCCGATAGACCACTTCTCCTTTTTCTGACAGATCCACCTGACTGTCATGAACATTTGCCGTAGTGGTTTCAATACGTCGAATAAGATCATTCGTCGTATCCATGATGGTATGCAGTTTATAGCCATAGTGCATTTTGCCGTTCTTGGACATGGTTTTTCCATCTTTATCCCGTCGTGTTTTTGCCTGCTCTCCTCGCGACGTGTCTTTCTTACAATGACCGGGTTCAGCATACACAAACGTTGCATCCTGAATCATACCTTGTTCAATTTTGAGACCTTTCAGGTCAAGTTGTCGCTGAAACTCCTGCCAAACCAATGTGTCAACGCCTGATTCGGACATGCGCTCCCGAAATAACCATATCGTTGAATTGTCGGGTATTTTGTCAGGACACCCTAGGAAATGCCAAAAAGAAAGACGATCATAGATTTCACGTTCAACGGCGAGATCAGACAGATTATACCAGACTTCCAGAAGCTGAATCTTGAACATGAGTATTACATCGACATTGGGATGACCGCCCTTGCCGGATTTATTTGTATACATGGATTCAAGAAGAGGACGAAAAACATCCCAATCAAGTGTTTTACCAACATCGGAGAGGCGGTCGCCAAGTTTTTCATAACGCTCGTGATATGCCTGGTTGAGACCAAAGCTGCTGAAAGTCCCCATACATACTACTCAACGTACGAAAAGAAAGTACTTTCTGTCGGAAAAAAGGTTGTTAGAAATTCTCTGATTGATTATACACAGAAAGCTGTTACAACGTTTAACAACGGATTTCACTGTTCACAGGCCGTCCTTTCGGATTTTTCCGGAAAGTTCGGCATGGATGAACAGACCGCACTGAAGCTTTGGGGCTGTTTTGGAGGGGGGATGTGCTGCGGAGAGGTCTGCGGCGCAGTTACGGGGGCGCTAATGGTTCTCGGGCTGCAGTATGGACATTCCTATGCAAAAGATGTGCAGGCAAAGACGCTGACAAACGCAAAAACGATGGAATTTATCAATGCGTTCAAAACAGAAAACGGATCGATCCTTTGTCGGGATCTGCTGGGATATGATGTGTCCGTTCTGGAAGATCTGGCAGTTATCCGGGAAAAGAAACTGTTTTCCCATTTCTGCCCCAAAATGGTGGAATCAGCCGCCAGGATCCTTGAGATAATGCTAGCTGTGGAAAAGCCGAGAGATCTAGACCTCTGAAAAATCAGCAATCCCTCTACTCTAAATCTTTTCACATCCCATACTGTTCATAATGTTTTGGCAGCCGCTTAATGTTGAGTCGTGGGTTTCGATGCGCCGCGGCTCACTGGCCGACGTAAAGGAATCAGTCGAGGCAATTATTGAGGATGTCCGTGAAAATGGCGATGCCGCTCTTTTTGCGCTGACGGAAAAGTTCGATAAGCAGAAACTCTCTTCACTTCAGATATCCCGTGAAGCGATCGATGCAGCGTATGATGAGGTCGATCCTGCCCTTGTCCAAGCACTGATCGAGGCCGAGGCACGCATTACCCGGTTCCACGAACTCCAGATGGATAAATCGCTCTGGCTGGAGGAAACCGAACCGGGTATCACGCTCGGCGTTAAAACAACGCCTCTCGACCGTGTCGGTGCCTATATTCCCGGCGGTCGGGCGGCCTATCCCTCCACGGTTCTTATGACCACGGTCGCGGCCCGCGTTGCCGGCGTCCCGGAGATCGTTCTTTTCACGCCGCCGCCGGTAAACCCGCTGACCCTGGTCGCTCTCGATATTGCCGGCGTTACGGAAGCCTACTCTGTTGGAGGAGCCCAGGCAATAGCAGCGCTGGCTCTTGGAACCGAAACGATCCCCCCGGTGCAAAAGATCGTCGGGCCGGGGAATGTCTTCGTCACGCAGGCAAAAATGCTCCTGCGCGAATATGCGGAGATCGACTTCCCGGCCGGACCAAGCGAGATCGGCGTTCTTGCGGACGACTCGGCAAACCCTGCATTCATTGCAGCCGATATTCTTGCCCAGGCCGAACACGACCCGAACGCTGCCTGCGTTCTCATAACCACATCCAAGCAAATTGCTCAGGACGTCGGAGCCGAGATCGAACAGCAGATAAAGTGCGCTCCGCGCCGCGAGATCATGGAAAAAGCTCTTGTCCACTCAGGCTATGTGATCGCCGATGATCTGGATCTTGCGATCGATCTGATGAATGAGATCGCTCCGGAGCATCTGTCGATCCAGACCGCCGATCCTCTTACCACGCTTGGAAAAATCCGTCACGCCGGTTCGATCTTCATCGGTCCGTACACACCGGTTGCCTGCGGGGATTATGCGTCAGGAACCAATCACGTTCTCCCAACGGCAGGATATGCAAAGAGCTACTCGGCGCTGGATGTTCACCACTTCATGAAACGTTCGCAGGTCCAGATGGTTACAAAAGAGGGTCTGGAAACGATCGGCGATGTCGTGGAGATTCTGGCTGAGGCCGAAGGACTTGCCGCCCATGCCGCGTCAGTAACAATCCGGCGTAACTGATTTTTCTTTTTTTACCAAATTAAAAAAATACGCACCATTATTTTTGATTGCTCTATCTGCTGAAAAAAAGAACATTGAGAATTTCTACCAACTCTTTTTTTTTAACGAGAATCATTATTTATGAAGGATTGAATACATCCCCACACCCTCTCATCCCCCCCCCAAAAAAAAGAAAATCACGATAAATCCCAATTATTCCTTGACGTTTTTTTTAATTTACACCCTGTTTTGAATCGTTTTCACTTGATAGATATTATAACAAAATGCAGCCAGCATATTTTTCACTCGCACTCTTTGCAGCGTTGTTACCTTCACCAACCCTGCATGAAAGATATTTTTGATCACTGCATAGGGTCTCTCCCCCTTTGATCTCTTTCTACTTATTCGCATATTTCTCAGTTTATCTCGTATCCCAATGGGATGTCCTCTCGCCCCTCGTTTCATTGTGGCACTATATCCCTTGCATTTTGCTCCCTGATATCCCCGATCCCGATAGACCACTTCTCCTTTTTCTGACAGATCCACCTGACTGTCATGAACATTTGCCGTGGTGGTTTCAATGCGTCGAATAAGATCATGCGTCGTATCCATGATGGTATGAAGTTTATAGCCATAGTGCATTTTGCCGTTCTTGGACATGATTTTTCCATCTTTATCCCGTCGTGTTTTTGCCTGATCTCCTCGCGGCGTGTCTTTCTTACAATGACCGGGTTCAGCATACACAAACGTTGCATCCTGAATCATACCTTGTTCAATTTTGAGACCTTTCAGGTCAAGTTGTCGCTGAAACTCCTGCCAAACCAATGTGTCAACGCCTGATTCGGACATGCGCTCCCGAAATAACCAGATCGTTGAATTGTCGGGTATTTTGTCAGGACACCCAAGGAAATGCCAAAAGGAGAGACGATCGTAGATTTCACGTTCAACGGCGAGATCAGATAGATTATACCAGACTTCCAGAAGCTGAATCTTGAACATGAGTATTACATCGACATTGGGGTGACCGCCTTTGCCGGATTTATTTGCATACATGGATTCAAGAAGAGGACGAAAAACATCCCAATCAAGTGTTTTACCAACATCGGAGAGACGGGCGCCAAGTTTTTCATAACGCTCGTGATATGCCTGGTTGAGACCAAAGCTGCTGAAAGTCCCCATACATACTACTCAACGTACGAAAAGAAAGTACTTTCTGTCAGAAAAAAAAAGGTTGTTAGAAATTCTCAAGGTTAAAATTGCTCGCCAGGCTCAAAATGAAATTTTTTTGGTTCCAGAACCTTGCCGCACCCTTCCGTCCGTCAAAAGGTGAAGAGAGAATTTCGCTATCAGCGATGAACGTTATCCAATGACGTGCATCAATATCTTTATCTCAAAATCAGACCCATAAATATAGTTACGCCAGCAACGGTTACCCCGTATGGGGGGAACTAATCAGGATTTATTCTGAGACTGTTTTGTACCTACCAGTATGACCGCTGATGAGCGATGACAGAGGGTAAAACCTCTCGAGTGAAGTGAGTAATTATGGCAAAGATTTACCAGAAGTTTGAAGTCCCCGAAGAACTTCAGAACAAAGCACTTGAAGCGCTTGAGCTTGCACGTGACACCGGAAAGATTAAGAAAGGCGCAAACGAGGCAACCAAGGCCGTCGAGCGTGGAATTGCAGCTCTCGTCTTAATCGGCGCAGACGTTGCACCAGAAGAAATCGTCATGCACATCCCCGGACTTGCAGACGAGAAGGAAATTCCGTTTGTTTTCATCAACAAGCAGGCAGACATCGGAGCCGCATGCGGTCTTGACGTCGGATGTACTGCAGTAGCAATCGTTAAAGTCGGCAAAGGCAAAGAGCTCGTAGGAGATCTTGCCGGTCAGATCAAGGCACTGAGAGGATAATTCCATGCCTGATGATGCAACGCCAGCAGAAGTTATTGAGGTCATCGGCCTTACCGGAATGCACGGAGAGGCATCCCAGATTAAATGCCGTGTCCTTGATGGCTCAATCAAGGGGCGTATAATTACCCGTAACACTTTCGGACCTATCCGTGAGGGTGACATTCTGATGCTCCTTGAAACGGAACGCGAAGCAAAGAAACTTTCCCGGAGGTAAAAAGCATGGTAGATACATATACCTGCAGTTACTGCGGAAAGCAGCTTGAGCCCGGAACCGGTAAGCTCTTTGTGAGAAAAGATGGCGCAGTCTTCTATTTCTGCTCATCAAAATGCCAGAGCAATTATAATCTCGGCAGAATCCCCAGACGTGTAGCCTGGACCGCAGCAGGTCGCAAGGCACGCGGTAAGGAGTGATTTAATTTATGGAACGCACCTTTGTGATGATCAAACCCGACGGTGTTCAGCGCGGCCTCGTCGGTGAGATTCTCTCCCGCTTTGAAAACAAGGGATTCAAGATCGTTGCCGCTAAATTCGGTGTTCTTGCAGAATCCATTGTCGACAAGCACTACGAGGAGCACCTCGCAAAACCCTTCTACCCAGGTATGAAAGCATACATCACGAGTGGACCGGTATTCCGCTTTGTCCTCGAAGGTGACAATGTTGTTGCAACAGTTCGAAAAATGAACGGTGCAACCAACCCGACAGAAGCTAACCCCGGCACAATCCGCGGCGATTATGCTCTGTCCATCGGCAAAAATGTCATTCATGCAGCAGACTCTCCCGAGAGTGCAGCCCGTGAGATCGGCATTCACTTTACTCCGGCCGAACTCGTTTCTTATACGAAGATCGACGAGTCCGAGCTTTACGAGTAACGCTGCATATCTGAGAAATATTCTCAGCCAATCTTTTTTATCTGAATGTTCTTAATGATTCGATTCTGAGAGACTGATTTCAGGTCCGGAGACGGACAATAGTTTTGAAAAAAAGAGGGTTACTTTCTCAGGTAATCATATGCCGAAATGATGGCCTTCACTCCTTCGCCGACCGATGATGCGATCTGCTTGGCTTTGATGGAGGTCGCATCTCCGGCCGCATAGAATCCCGGAACATTCGTATTGCAGTCGATATCAACGATGATCTCTTTATTCTGATTCATTGCTGCAAGACCCTCGAAAATCGAGGTGTTCGGATCGAGACCGATCCCAAGGAAGACGCCGTCGACGGGGATCTTTTCTTCACCTTTTCCAAGGAGGCTGGTGATGCCGCCCTGTTTTTTCAAAATCACATACTCCAGAAACTGACCGCCGCCAAACTCTTCGATGGTATATCCTTTGTGCAGAACAATGTTCTTTTTCGTTTTGAGCCGGTCGATCAGCACCTTGTCGGCTTTCAGTTTACTGCGGACGATGAGATGAATCGTTGAGGCGATGTCACTCAGTTCGATAGCCATATCAACTGCCGTGTTGCCTCCACCAAGGATCCCCACCACTTTATTTTTGTACAACGGCCCGTCACAGGTCGTACAGATCGCAACACCTTTCCCAAGATAGTCAGTCTCGCCTTTCGCTCCGGAGAGACGAGGGGACCGCCCAGTGGCCGCTATGATGGCCTGTGCCGTATAATGGGCTCCATTCAGCGTGTCGATGGAAAAAACATCCCCGGTCTTGGAAATGCCGGTCACGACATCCTCAACGAAAATCCCGCCGGAATTTACCGTATGATCATAGATTTTTTTCATCAGATCTGCGCCGGATATATCAGGGATGCCGGGGTAATTTTCAACAAGATAACTCTGATTCACCATCCCGCCGATTGCCCCGGTGATCACGATCATATCCAGACCTTTGCGTGCACCGTACATGGCAGCCGAAAGACCGCCGGCTCCGGCACCGATCACAACGAGGTCGTGATCTGCAGAAACATCCTGAGTCTTTTTTATCGCCGCAGGAGCATCAAGATACTCCATGACTTTTTTCAAATCATCGCCTATAACGATTTTTTCACCGTCGATGACTGTCACCGGAACCCCCCTCTGACCGGAGATCTTAATCATTTCTGCGGCGGCTTTTTCATCTTCGCCTACATAGATATTGGTGTACGTTATTTTCTGATTATCAAGGAATGTTTTCAATGCTTTACAGTGAGGACAACCCGAAAGAGAGTACACAACCACTTCATGTAACATAACAATGAGTCTGACCTTAAAGGATTAATACTCTTGGTTCCGGATAAAAATTCAGTCTGAAAAAGAATGTTAATTATATTGAGAATTTCTAACAACCTTTTTTTCCCGACAGAAAGTACTTTCTTTTCGTACGTTGAGTAGTATGTATGGGGACTTTCAGCAGCTTTAGTCTCAACCAGGCATATCACGAACGTTATGAAAAACTTGGCGACCGCCTCTCCGATGTTGGTAAAACACTTGATTGGGATGTTTTTCGTCCTCTTCTTGAATCCATGTATACAAATAAATCCGGCAAAGGCGGTCACCCCAATGTCGATGTAATACTCATGTTCAAGATTCAGCTTCTGGAAGTCTGGTATAATCTATCTGATCTCGCCGTTGAACGTGAAATCTACGATCGTCTCTCCTTTTGGCATTTCCTTGGGTGTCCTGACAAAATACCCGACAATTCAACGATCTGGTTATTTCGGGAGCGCATGTCCGAATCAGGCGTTGACACATTGGTTTGGCAGGAGTTTCAGCGACAACTTGACCTGAAAGGTCTCAAAATTGAACAAGGTATGATTCAGGATGCAACGTTTGTGTATGCTGAACCCGGTCATTGTAAGAAAGACACGCCGCGAGGAGAGCAGGCAAAAACACGACGGGATAAAGATGGAAAAATCATGTCCAAGAACGGCAAAATGCACTATGGCTATAAACTGCATACCATCATGGATACGACGCATGATCTTATTCGACGCATTGAAACCACCACGACAAATGTTCATGACAGTCAGGTGGATCTGTCAGAAAAAGGAGAAGTGGTCTATCGGGATCGGGGATATCAGGGAGCAAAATGCAAGGGATATAGTGCCACAATGAAACGAGGGGCGAGAGGACATCCCATTGGGATACGAGATAAACTGAGAAATATGCGAATAAGTAGAAAGAGATCAAAGGGGGAGAGACCCTATGCAGTGATCAAAAATATCTTTCATGCAGGGTTGGTGAAGGTAACAACGCTGCAAAGAGTGCGAGTGAAAAATATGCTGGCTGCATTTTGTTATAATATCTATCAAGTGAAAACAATTCAAAACAGGGTGTAAATTAAAAAAAAACGTCAAGGAATAATTGGGATTTATCGTGATTTTCTTTTTTTTGGGGGGGATGAGAGGGTGTGGGGATGTAACCTATCTTCCTTAAATCATGATTCGCGTTAAAAAATGGGTTAATAGAAATTCTCATATTTTTTGATCTTCATGGTGTCTGAGGAAACGAGGGCTTCATCCATCTCGAGCGGGGTCAAAGTGTCTATTTTTTTCACGCCGATAGCATGAACTACGTAGTCTCCCGCAAAGGCATATCGTTTAACGACCATGCCAACGACCTCAATGTTGTCTCCAACACGGATGTCGATATCCAGCGGAGATGAACGCTGGGCAACTACTGTTCCAGAGCCGTCAAAGATTTTAAAGCCGGGACGTTTGATGAATCTGCCCTTCAGCCCCTGAACAACACCTTCAATTCGTACAGGCTTGCCCTCCATTGGACGGCCGATCTGTTTTATCCTGCAGGGTTTTGATTCAGCTTCATATTCCGGGAGAAGAGTGATGTATTGCTTTCCCAGACTGTAACTGTTTATCAGCGGGATCACAAACAAACAAAGAGAAAGCGGGACTCCCCAATAAAGAAACATGGCATCCTGAGTCGCAATATATGACCAGACGAAGAGTGCAAGGAAAAATATTACCACAATATAATGCATGGGAGCCAAACTGATTTTTACGCCTTTTATTTTCATGAGAGACACCAGTCTTTACTGATAGTGATATTTCTTAGGTTAAATATATGCATGTCTTGCAATGCGGTGGAAAAATAGAGAGATGGTTAGATAAGAGACGTAGTGATTACGCCGGACTTATCTTATTTTGTTTCACAGAGTGCACAGATTTCTGACTTGTAGCAGTAGTAGTAGACGATTGCCATGAAGATGACAGCACCGACAATGTTACCAAGGGTTGCCCAGATAATGTTGTTCGTCCACATACCGACCCAGTTCAGGTTGTCAACTGTGTTTCCGGTAAATCCGTTTGTGATGATTGCGGCCAGGATGAAGTACATGTTTGCAACACAGTGTTCATATCCAGAGGCAACGAAAGCCATGATCGGGAACCAGACTGCAAACATCTTGCCGATTAAATCATCTGCTGCGAGGCCGAGGAAGAGAGCAAGGCACACGAGCCAGTTACAAAGGATTGCTTTGAAGAAACAGTAAAGAATACCCATTGCTCCAGTGTAGGAAACTTTTGCCGTTCCAATTGCGATTGCACGAAGACCGAATGCGGTCACGGTTGCAACACCAGCTGCGCTCCAGGAAGTGTATGGACCGTAGCTGACAAGGAATGCCATGAAGATAGACCCAATAAGGTTACCAATGTATACAACAACCCAGAGATAAACAAGTCGACCAATGCCGACATGACCCTGAAGAACTGCCATTGGGGCAAACATCGCATCGCCGGTAAAGAGTTCTGCACCGGTTAAAACGATGAGAATTTCTATCAACTCTTTTTTTAACGAGAATCATTATTTATGAAGGATTGAATACATCCCCACACCCTCTCATCCCCCCCCAAAAAAAAGAAAATCACGATAAATCCCAATTATTCCTTGACGTTTTTTTAATTTACACCCTGTTTTGAATCGTTTTCACTTGATAGATATTATAACAAAATGCAGCCAGCATATTTTTCACTCGCACTCTTTGCAGCGTTGTTACCTTCACCAACCCTGCATGAAAGATATTTTTGATCACTGCATAGGGTCTCTCCCCCTTTGATCTCTTCCTACTTATCCGCATATTTCTCAGTTTATCTCGTATCCCAATGTGATGTCCCCTTGCCCCCCGTTTCATTGTGGCACTATATCCCTTGCATGTTGCTCCCTGATATCCCCGATCCCGATAGACCACTTCTCCTTTTTCTGACAGATCCACCTGACTGTCATGAACATTTGCCGTGGTGGTTTCAATACGTCGAATAAGATCATGCGTCGTATCCATGATGGTATGCAGTTTATAGCCATAGTGCATTTTGCCGTTCTTGGACATGATTTTTCCATCTTTATCCCGTCGTGTTTTTGCCTGCTCTCCTCGCGGCGTGTCTTTCTTACAATGACCGGGTTCAGCATACACAAACGTTGCATCCTGAATCATACCTTGTTCAATATTGAGACCTTTCAGGTCAAGTTGTCGCTGAAACTCCTTCCAAACCAATGTGTCAACGCCTGATTCGGACATGCGCTCCCGAAATAACCAGATCGTTGAATTGTCGGGTATTTTGTCAGGACACCCAAGGAAATGCCAAAAGGAGAGACGATCGTAGATTTCACGTTCAACGGCGAGATCAGATAGATTATACCAGACTTCCAGAAGCTGAATCTTGAACATGAGTATTACATCGACATTGGGGTGACCGCCTTTGCCGGATTTATTTGTATACATGGATTCAAGAAGAGGACGAAAAACATCCCAATCAAGTGTTTTACCAACATCGGAGAGGCGGTCGCCAAGTTTTTCATAACGCTCGTGATATGCCTGGTTGAGACCAAAGCTGCTGAAAGTCCCCATACATACTACTCAACGTACGAAAAGAAAGTACTTTCTGTAGGAAAAAAGGTTGTTAGAAATTCTCATAATTGTTACTGGGTAGTCGAACTCGATGATTATCTTGACGACGATGCATTCTATCTCGAAGAACCTGATTTTCCGGATACCGGGGCTGCGAAGTCCCCGATCCTGCCGGCCGGGATGCTTTTTGGTCTGGCGGTCGCTTTTCCTGCTGATCAAAAGAAGATAACATCCGCCTTTTTTTTGAAACACTTAGGCGTTTTGCGTGATGAAGAACGGAACTGGAAAAAAGAGAAGTTCAGCGGTGCTGAGTCTGAGAATAGATTTCCTGCATTCTCTGCTCAACGGCCCGAATCTGTTCCTGAAGCTTTCCAAGAGACTCAGAAAGCCGTTTTGCGGATGCATCCATCTCAGTGACCCGGTCGTGAAGGAAAGTAATCGCTTCTTCGACCGGTTTTTCAACCGTGATGCCTGCGCCGATCCCAACCAGAATCTTCTTTGTGTCGATGACGATTGCATGAACTGATATGCCCCCGCCCAGATTCAGAAGAGTGGGTACATCTCCTTCCAGACCGCTGAAAGCTTCAAGCGACTCGGTAGACGCCAATGCTTCAGCGCGTGCTGATTCGATGAACCGCAGCTGCTGGGTCAGAAGTTCAAACTGCTGGGAATATTCATTGGCATATGCCTGGAGGGAGCGGACCTCCTGCTCCAGGGATGCCTGATCAGTATTACTCGCCATTAATAGCCTTTGCAGAGTCAATGGTAATATACTTGCGTTCGAGTCTGTGCTTGCTTCCGATCGTTGCAAGAGTGAATTCTCCAGCAAGTTTCTCGGAAGGTGCATCGACTATTTTTGTGAAGGGCTTCATCTGTCCATCATTTTTGAACGTGCCCTTTACCTCGAATTTCGGCATTCATTTCACCTCACAGAAATCGCATACTTCATTAAAGCATACTCAACTCGTGAAAAATGGGGATTTTTCACAAGAATCCAAATACATCTTCGATTCTACCAAGTTCATAGCCCGTGGTAGCGTTACCAGCCAGATATCCTTTGCTGTTGATCAGAAGACCGGTACCTATCAGCCCCGAACCCATGTTGACGGATCCGGTTCCGATAGCGACATTAGCATTATCAATGCTCTTTTTCAGTTTTTCGATCTCCTCGGTAGTGCTTCTTGCCGGCAGAAGAACACCTGTATTAGTACAGGCACACGTCATACCGACCGTTCCGACTCCGGCAAAAGACATCGGGATAATCTTGACTTTCAGAAAATCCGCCACCATTTCGCGCATCGCAGACGACATGTCCGGATGCACGACGGCAAACGAATCGTTGGTCAGAATTACGTTCCCTGCCGCATTCATCTCTTCTCCAAGGAGCAGACAATCGCCGTACTCCTGAAGGATTTCGAGTTCTGAATCCTGAATGAGACCGGAAACGACAAATCCGCGGGAATTGCCGGTCAGAAGGAGACCTATGACAGAGGAGCCCTGGATAAAGGTTTCAATAACCTCGACATCCAAAGCTTCCGCTATTTTGTCCCGGAACTCTTTTGGAGCTTCGACCGGGACCACGGCAAGATCTTCAAAGACACGGGCATACACGCCGATGTTCGGGTCACCATTCAATGACAGGGTCGGGTCCATTTATTCCTCAGCAAGTTCTGCCTGGACCTGACCGTCTTCGAACTTCATTGCCCGAACACGAATGCGTCTTGGCGGTTTCTGGGATCCGCGTGCCCAGACGAGTTCGTTAATGCTCTTATCGAGCTTAATGTCATCACTTTTCATGTGATGCTCGAGGTAGCCGCGAATGTCTTTGATAGCTGCGTTTGCACGCTTGTAGCACGGAACACGCTTAACATCGCGGAGCGTGATCACGTATACCTGTTCTTTTTGCACTTCTACCATTTTTTTACACCTTCAGCGTGCTGCGTCTCCAGTTGCGTCTCTTTGGATGCGACACAACGGTACGCTTGGTTTTGATCATGACCCATGCAGGAACACGGCGGTTCTGCTGGGTTGCCTTTGCAAGACGAATCTTACGGCTTTTGGTAAGTTTGCTCATGGTTCATTCACCATTTTTTTCTTGATGATCAGAGACTGTTCATGATTTTTCGGGAAGAGAGACACAAAGTCTATTCCTCTCCGAGTCATTTCGGACCTGATCTCGTTTTCGAAGTCACCGTTTGGAATCGTTCCGGTCTCGCCGTAGGCGATCTCAAAGAACTTTTCCGCCAACCGGATGATCTCTGTTTTTCCGATGCCAAGTAAGGGGCGGATATAACTTACCCCGTACTTCATCTCCAGACTCTGTACTTCAGACTGTGTCCGCATCGGAACCCGGTCATCTCGTCGGGTCCCGTCGGCGACCACCTCATATTCCTGTGCTGCAGCACAGAGGGACCGTCGGTGGATTTCGTTGATGGCATTTGCAGGATGCCCGTCGCGAACGATGTTGTCCACGACTTCATCAAGGAAACCTGGTGCAAAGACCAGTTTCTTCCAGGGGAAACCGGTTTCCTTTGCCGCCGCCTCGATAGAAGGCACAGCATGGGTTTCGTCAAAGACGAAGGTCAAAAGCTCCACATCATAATCCCGTGACAACAGGACCGCGGCAAGACTGCTGTCTTTACCGCCGCTGTAGAGCACACCTACTTTCATCCAACCCTGCGGATATTGAATTCCTTCTTCTGCGGGACAATCTGAGTTAACAGCTGTCTGAGTTGTTCATCGGTAATTTTCTGACGCAGGCGTCCGGATTGGGCGAGAGATACAATCTGCTGCTCGACGGAAGCGGCAAACTCCGGTTTTGTAAGCCGGATGGTGTTTAACCGCTCACGAGCTTCAGGCTCCATTACCTGCATGAGTACAGACTGAATCTGTGCCTGCATCTGCTGCTGACGCTGGATCTGGTCTTGTTCCGCCATCTGCTGCTGCTGCATCTGCATCATACGCTGACGGCGGATCTCTGCGAGTTCATCGTCTCCCATTCTTGAATCACCTTCAATTGGTCAGTAATTATTTTTAATACTTTGCGAGTCCGAGCGCAGTCTCGACTGCCTGATCCTTGATGGAGTAGGCGATGTTGTCGAGGAATTTGCGGCCTTTTGCAGAAACACTGCGGCCACCGGTAACCTTTTCGAGGTAGCCGGCAGTTTCGAGCTGCTGCATGACTTTTCTGGCAATGCTTCCACTGCCTTTTCTAAAGTGGGACGGCTTGGAACCGCGGTCCTGCAGACCGCCGTAAACAGAGCGCATACGCTCAACTCCAATTGGGCCGTCAACGTAAATTCTACGCAGCACTGCTGCGGAACGAACATACCACCAGTCTGGATTTTCCGGCGGCATCTCCTTGTGTACTCCCGTCTTGACGAACTCGGCCCACTCGGGTGCTTTAATAACGGACTCGTTCTTGAGTTCGTCTGCTACCTTTGCGATGAGTAAGTCTGCCGGAATATCAAACACTGTAGTCATTGACAATCCTCACTGTATGCCGCATGTTGGAGACATGCTTCACGGAACATTTCCGTAATTGATGACATTAACAGTCTATATAAATTAGAGTCAAAAGATAATATATGTTCCCTAGAATAAAAGACAGGAGTTATTTCCTTCCCAGATAGGAAGACTTGATTTTGTTTCGTGCTGAGAGATTTTTCGGCGGCGTTCGTCTCGAAGGCGCGGTTTCGGAGACCTTACCCCGGTTTTTCGCACCAAGGACGACCATTCTCCCACGCGCGGCAATAACATCTGCAGAGGCAGCTTTGGCAAGGTCCTGTACCTCTTCGGCATTCATGTCGGAGTTCTGAAGCCATTTTATTTTGATAACTTTGCGTGCGTCAAGCTGGCGGCGAACCTCGGCGACGAGGTCTTCGGTGTAGCCGTTTTTGCCGACCCATATGGTTGGTTTCAGGGTCTGGATATAGGATTCTGTAATATCTGAGATTGTTTTTCACCTTGATTCGGTTTTTTTATTGAGGGGGATACGGGTAACTGCTCCGCAGATACCGCAGGTATAGATGATCTTCCCATGCTGAATCCTGACCCGGAGATTTGTTCCCGGGATAAAGTAAGCATGACATGACGGGCAGAATGAGCGCCGGTGATAGTGTGCCAGACGAACACGCTGTTTCATCGCCATCTCGCGGGCAAGGGAGACATAGCGAGCAGAGAGTTCCGGCTCATCTCGTGCCTCTTTTGCACGTTCAAACAAAATATCGACCCGTTCCTGAGCGATTTTTTTTGCTGAGACGCCTTTTTCTGCTTTTGCCATAGAGATTATGACTTATACAATAAGGGTTCAGACCTATTGATTGTTTGCCTCGGGAAGTATTTTCACATGACGACCGACAACCGTCAGGCGATCGGCACAGAACAAAGCTACGGCTTCGGGAAAAGCCTGGTGTTCCTGTTCTAAAATCCTCTCCGACAAAGAGTCTTCGTCATCATCATCCAGAACCTCGACAGCCTTTTGTAAAATGATCGGGCCGAAGTCGAGACCTTCGTCTACGAAATGAACCGTGCAGCCGGCAATTTTTACCCCATACTCCAGAGCCTGTCTTTGTCCGTGGAGACCGGAAAAGGCAGGGAGAAGGGCAGGATGGATATTGATCATTTTTCCGAAAAAATCCCGGGCAATCTCGGAACCGATGATACGCATATATCCTGCACAAACAAAAAGATCGGCACAAACATCCTGCATAGCGGTAAGAAGATCGCGTTCATACGCCTCTTTGGAGGAATAATCCTTGTAATTCAGAACGATTGCAGGAATCCCGGCAGCATCAGCACGTTCGATTGCATAGGCATCTCTGTTGTCCGTCAAAAGGGCCACGATCTCCCCGTTGATTTTGCCTGCCGCAAGAGCATCCAGAATCGCCTGGAAGTTGGACCCGCGCCCGGACGCAAGTACTGCGATACGCTTCATGATAATTATGTGGGAAGTAGAGGGATAATTAACCTTCCCTTAGAGGAGATACGGCATGATCAGCGGGATAACGATCAGCAACACGAGAACGTAGGATATTGACCTGCAGATACTGAATGCAGTTCTTCCATCTTTCCCGCGTTTGACAAACCATGAACGCAGACTTTCACGCAGCATCTGCCCTCCGTCAAACGGCCCAAGCGGCAAAGCGTTGAATATGCCGAGAAGGATGTTGATCCAGGCACACCAGTAGAGGATATGGATAATCTCCCAGAAACCGGCAAAGGGGGCAGCCAGTATTGCTGGGTCAGGGGTGTCCACGATCAGGAAACTCAAGGCTTCCGATACGGCGAGTGAGGAGAAAGGAAGGGCAACAAATGTCAGAAGTGAACCGGCAGCCCCTAAGGGTGAAGATGGATACATCAATGTGTGAAGAGCATTCGTGATGACGGATGGTTCAGAGAAGGAGACGCCAATAAACCCTGCTCCCGAACCTGGGACAAGAACACTGCCGGAAAGATCCGGCGGGATTGAGGTCAAGGTCACATCATATGTTTGAGGAGTTCCCCGATATTCGCCGTGAAGCGTTATCGTCTGATTCGGCTTCGTCGCTGCAAGAAATGCAGAAATGTCAGCAAGGCTGGAAACTGAGGTGTTGTCAAGAGCGAAAATGACCGTGCCCGTCAGAACGCCTGCTTCGTCAGCAGGATAGCCTTCGTACACCCCGTACACATACGGAGATGTACCCGGGACGACCAGACCAAGAAGAAGGATTAAACAAAGGATGCAGATTCCCCCAACAAGCAGGTTGTTGGTAATCCCGGCAGCATACATTCTGAGTTTTGCTCCAAGCGAAGATTTTGCAATACCTTCTTCATCGGGTTCGACAAACGCACCGATCGGGATGACCAGTGCGAGGAACCCCGCAGATTTGACTTTGATGTTTTCCACACGGGAAAGAATGCCGTGTCCAAATTCATGGATCACCATCGCAAAAATGAGAGCAAACCAGACGGCAAACGTTGAGGGAACATAATCATTTATTCCCGGAATCAGCAGAAGATTCTGCGGTGCAATCGGTTCGGTCTCGACAATCAAACTCATGAAAGCGGTCAGCACGAAGAGGAGGGTGACAACCACACTGCTGATAACGGTCAGAATGACCCCATGATTCCCATATGCAATCAGGAGACGTTTCGGTCTGGAGAGTTTGTCAAAGATACCGGTATGGGTCGTTTTGATCATTAGACAGGGACCCATGAATGAAAAAGTATTTGGAAGAATATTGTATTTTATGATAGCATAGCATATGCATGCATAAATCATTACTGCAATGAGTACCGGAATAAGCCAGCTCAAATCCATTCTATACTTATTGGAGGTCGGATGTTAAGAGGTTGCTTAGAAGAAGTCAGAGAGACCGGTTTGTGATGCCCGATCAAGGATGTCCTGTACGGTCTGCCATGATCTGCGGGCGCAGAGCGGAACTTCTCCGCGTGTACGGATATACTCGGTGAGAAAAGAGATCGTCGCCGGATCCGAGGGATATCCGCTCCCGATCTCGCCGTATTCTTCCTTGAGGTCGGCGATACATCTGTCCCGGGTAACTTTTGCGACGATGCTGGCCGCCCCAACAACCGCATATTTGGCATCGGCCTTGTGCTCGGAATATATCTGAGCGGAACTCCCGCTCAGCCTGAGAACATTTTCACCGAAACGCTTTGCGTTCACATCGCAGGCATCAAGATATACAAAATCAGGGCAGAGAGCACGGACAACTTCTGCATGGCAGGAAGCCGTAAATGCATTCATTGTCCCTTCGCGTGAATCGATATCAAAAGGGGTTCGCACGACTGTATGTGTTTTGCATGAGGCACTGATCTCTTCAAACAGGCTCTCGCGTTTTTTAGGGCTGAGTTTTTTGGAGTCTTTGATGCCCAGCATCTCCAGTTCGGACATATCCGATACGAGAACACCGGCGGTGACCATCGGACCGAGAACCGGCCCCTTCCCTGCCTCATCAACTCCGCAGATTGTCATCGGATACGTGTATTTCAGGGAATATATATAATACCACCTGACAGCATACGATTTTCTATGTATCTCATCATCGTTGGTCTGGGCGGAATTGGAAGAAGTCTTGCGGGGATTGCATCGGAGAATGGGCACAGTGTTGTGGTAATCGATAAAGATGAGGATCGGTGTGCAGATATCCTCTCCCAGCACGATCTCCTGGCAATCGCCGGAAATGCGACTGATAAAGCAACGTTGGAAGATGCCGGGATCGATCGGGCAGACGCGCTTGTCGCGACGACCAGCGATGATGCGCTGAATCTCATGGCCTGCTGGCTTGCTAAAAAATACGCGGTGAAGACTCTTGTTTCGATAGTGAACCAAAAAGAACACTCTGACCTTTTCAAAGAAATCGGCGTCAGGATCAGCGAAAACCCTGATGAGATCGTGGCACGCAGTTTGTATCTATGGTCGGAAAACCTTGACACCCAACTTCTTGCATCGATCGAGAGAGGGAGTATTTTTGAGGTAACGGCAAGCGAAGGAGCAAAAGGCGTGAACAAAACAGTCAAAGACGTATCGGATATGAAGGATATGCTCTACATTGCTATTCGAAGGGGAGGGAAACTGATCATTCCGAGCGGAAACGTTACCTTCATGCCGGGAGATGTAATTACCGTGTTCACCAAAAAAGAATCAGAAGGCAGGTCGGTAGAGTATATGGATGAACTTTTCCACTAAATTTTTTCCTTAGACTATTTTTCAAAAAAAGGGGTGTCACAGAGGAGGGAAATACTCCTCACAGATTATATAGGTTATCCAAGTTCGTCCCAGCCGCCTCTCCGTCTTCTAATGAAAACGATCGCGCCGACAACCACAACGACGGCAACCACGATCACGATTATTATCGGAAGGACGCTGCCCAAAACGCTTAAGGGAGATGAGTTAGCTGATACCTGATACTCATGCGCTGAAGAAACCGCTGTCTCAGATCTTATGAGAATATCATCAACAAACGGCGTTCCAAGTGACTTATAAGATATAACATCTGTGTTGATATCAGTATTATCTGATTTAAGATTGGTTACTTTATTAGTGTACCATCCCTTGTTTTGCAATTCTTTAATGATAGCATTAACTTCATTGATATTTACTTGGATTTTATTTATACCCATGAGTGAGAGTGCTTTTTCCCCAGCAGATAATGAAGTGGTTGCAGCTTCCAAATTTTTGCTTGCAACAGAAATATCCGCAGTCCCGGCAGATTTTGCTGCAGCAAGAGAGATTTTAGCGGATTGCAATTTCGTAGTTACTTCAGAAACATCAATTCCATACCCAATATAAGTCGAGATGCGCGACTCAAGAGAAGCTATTTTCTCATCTGCAAGAGCCACATTGCCGGAAAAATCATCCGGATTATAAACGTATTGGGATTGAGTTGAAGCTGTGGATAATTCTCCCGAGGGGGTACCACCCTGTAATATTTTCAATACAGTTATAGATTTCCCTTTTGAATTCTCGGATACAGTCCCAGTCACTACTATACGAAGGGTAGACGCATCTTTAGTATAACCAATAGAAAATGCGGGAAGGGCATATCCCAGAGAGGATACCGATGACTGAATTGTTGTAGTTGGAACAATACCTGCTATTGCCTCATTTTTATAGTTTCCTTTATAGACAGAAATCTTACAATGCGCATTATAAAGATCGGTATAAACAGTAAGAGAGTCCGAAGCGTCTGCCATCGAATTTGCTGATAATAAGATAACAGTAGAGGCTGTAACTATATCATTGGGACTTAAAGATCCCGTTGGCTCAACAGTAAATACGATTGAAGAACGTCCATCTAAAGCAGTAAATGCCGATCCGGTGCCGATAAACGTTGCACAGATCAGAAGTGCCAGTAATACATACGTAATTGTCTTCATATTATCCTCACTCGAATAAGGGATCGATCCCATCCTCAAACATCGACGAAGTTGCCCGCTCCCGGGATCTCACGACCTCTTCTTTTGCCTCCTTTGCAAGCTCCATCAGCTCACGGATACGGGGCGCATTACCGATCGTTGCAAGCAGAACGACAGCCGCAACATATCCGCTGTCAACCGGGTAGTCACCGCCGCGGACCTCGACACCGGCGATATTTTCTTCGACCCAGCTTTTGGATTTTTCCACGCCTTTCCGATCGAGTTCAGTCGGCGGACCGGCAACAAGAACAAGAGCGCGTTCTGCAGTCGAGTAATCGCAGGGAAGCGTCAGACGGCCAAGCATTGCACGGCGGACAAGACCGATAATCTTCGCGGATTTATCCTCACTGGATGTGATATCGATATGATGTTCCTGTTTCTTGTCCTTCTTTCCGATGAGTCCTCCTAAGAGACCGCCCCCGGACTTCGATGCAGGCCGACCGCCTTTCGGAAGAGCCTCGCTGATGGCGTATCCGACGGAAGATATCCCGCCGCCCCGGAGAGTGTTGATAATCTCACTGGAGTCGACAACCATCTCTCCAACACCACATTTATTCACCTCACCGGCACGGAACAAGACCCCGAACCTGCGGACAATCTCCTCATTCAGTCGGTCAAAAGCGCTTTTCACGCTTTCCCCGTCATTCTTCCACGCGCTGTTGTCAAAGACGATGACATTGTCAGCCTCATTGACCAGCGTGGATAAACTCCGGGCAGCGTTTAAAGAGTAAAGACGGCCCTCTTCGGGGGCGGGGATAATTCCGAGCGCATACACCGGTTCGCGGTAAATACGCTTTAAATGACGGCAGAGAACCGGAGCACCACCGGAACCAGTTCCACCGCCTAATCCGGCACAAACAACGAATGCATCAACATCATGAGTACCGCGTTTATCGATCGAATTGATAATCGTATCAATCTCATCTGCTGCCACTTTGGCACCGGTCACGTTATCGGTTCCAACACCGTGACCTTTGACCATTGTCTGGCCAATCAGTAGACGATCCTCAATAGGGATGTGTTTCACACCCATCAGGTCGGTTCGGGCAGTGTTAATTACAACACCGCGGAAACTCGTGGATCCTAACTTTTTGTCCTGTGCCAGGAACATATCCACGATCTTTCCTCCTGCCTGTCCAAATCCTATAAAAAACACTCGCATTTACTGTAGACACCTTTAGTTGTGGTATATATGTAAGTCATGGAATATATATGACTTCCATACTATACGACGACGTCTGCCAAAAACTTTCTTATCATACAGAGCTATCTTATAATGCAATGAAGATAGGGATTCTCGGATCAGGGCTCGCAGGCTTGTCAGCTGCATTACAGCTTGCTGATACATTTGAGGTTGTCATTTTTGAAAAAAACGACACTCCCGGCGGGTGCATGTCCTCCCTTACCTACAACAATACCTATACGCTCGAAACCCTCTATCATCACTGTTTTTCCGGCGACAAAAATCTGTTTTCCCTACTTGATATGCTTAATCTTAAATCCGATCTGATCTGGCTGAAAGGGTCAACCGGTTACTATATGGGCGGCAAACTTCATCCGCTCACAACCCCGCTGGAGATTCTCCGCTACCCCTGCCTCACACTTTTCCAAAAATTCAGATTGGGACTTTTCGTAATCAGTTCCAGAAAGATCGATCTTGCTCCACTTGACAAAATTACCGCCAAAACATATCTGTTTGAAAAAGTGGGAGAGGATATCTACAATGCATTTTTCGCACCTCTGCTCACCAGCAAATTCGGGTCGATGAAGGATGATGTTTCAGCAGCCTGGCTGATGAGCAGAATCGCCATCCGCTCTGACAGAGGGTCGGAAGGAGAGCGCCTAAGATATCTGAAAGGAGGGTGGCACAGACTGATCGATGCGATGGTTGAGAGACTAACAGAAAAGGGGGCAGAGATCAGACTCAGCACCCCTGTCACCACGTTGGTCAGGGAAAAGGAAAAGTGGCTGATCAACGACGAAGAGTTTGATGCAGTCATTTCAACACTGCCCCCGCAGGTAACAAATTCGCTCCTGAAGAATGCAGAAACCCAACTCCCAAACCTGATGTATCAGGGAGCGGCATGCATGACCCTGGGTCTTACCCGTGACCCGACAAACGGCATCTACTGGACCAATATGGGAGACCCGGCCCCATACGGAGCAGTGGTTACCCATACAAATTTTGCACCGTTCGAATGGTACGGGGAACATGTCGTATATCTTGCTTCCTACTTCAAGGATGAACCGGACAGTGGACTGAAAGACCGGATGATTGATGACTTCTGCAGACGTTTTTCTATAGATATCAGTGAAATCAGCCATGCAGACCTGTATATCGATAAATTCGCCGGTCCCGTGTATGTGACAGGATACAAAGGTACTATTCCATCTGCCGATGTCGGCAACAATCTGTATATTGCCGGAATGTTTTCACCGGAAAACTACCCTGAAAGAAGTATGGAGGGATCGATTCTGGCAGGTCTCAATGCTGCAAAATTGATAGAGGAGAAAAATCGTTGACACCCTTTTCCGTCACCGCAGTGCTTCCTGTCTTTAATGATGTGGAAGCTTTGAAGACAGCTATTCCTCAATCCATCGAGGCACTCGAAGCATATGGGAAAAGCTTCGAACTGATCATCGCAGAAGACGGCAGTACCGACGGAAGCCGCGAGTGCGTAGAGGAGTGGGAAAAAAAAGATCCGCGGGTCCGGCTGCTTCACTCCGATGAACGTCAGGGCAGAGGGAGAGCGCTGAACCGTGCTCTTGCAGAATCCCATGGCGAGATATTCTGCTACTATGATGTTGACCTGGCAACCGACATCAGTCACCTCAAAGAACTTCTCGATCACATCGAAGATGGAGCGGATGCTGCAACCGGGTCGCGGCTGATGAAAGACAGCAATATCGTTCGAAGCGGCGACCGTGAGATCGCCAGCAGAGGGTATAATTTTCTGGTCAGATTGTTCCTCGGCAGCAAACTCAATGACCATCAGTGCGGATTCAAGGCATATAGATCCTCGGTTCTCCGGGAACTCGTGCCGAAAATCCAGGCCCCGCACTGGTTCTGGGACACGGAATCCCTCGTTCTTGCGCAAAAAGAGGGGCTTCGTGTGGATGAATTTCCGGTCGTATGGCGGCAGGGTCCGGGGACGACTGTCAGATTCAAAGATGTGAGCAATATGGGCAAAGATATCCTCAAGATGTGGTGGAGACTGCATGTGGAAAAAAGTTAGTGCCGTAGTAATACCAACGGTGATCACCGCTGCATTACTGGGCTACATGCTGATGCGTGTGTGGAACGAACTCCAGGGAAATTTCGACGCCATCCTTGCGTCCTTAGTCCCGGGTTGGCTGATCGCAGCAATAGGCATATGTGTCCTTGCATGGTTTCTCCGCGGGTTTCGATACAAATACATCGTCAAAAAGCTTGGAACGGAAATCGGAGTCATCTTTTCCACTGCCTGTATTTACGTATCCCAGACGGCAAACCTGATCATTCCTGCCCGTCTCGGCGATTTTGTTCGGATGTTCATTCTCAAACACGAGAAAGGGATGCCCTACACGAACGGATTCACTTCATTAATCGTTGAACGAGTGTACGATGTTCTCGTATTGGCGGTTCTCGGACTCTGTTCTCTGCCGTTTTTAATCAGTCTGGTCCCTGAAGACTATGGATGGTTTGTCTTGCTGATCATCTTTGTCTTGATCGCCGGAATTGTAGGAATCATTATTCTCCTGCTTGCCAAATGGATGCATGCGGAGAACAAGATCCTCAATAAAATCCTGGAGGTTTTTGCACAGTTCAGACAGGTATCCTCTACGATTTCATCTCTCGGCCTTCTCTCGGGAACATCCGTTATTATCTGGATGATGGATGTTCTCACCTGTTATCTGGTCTGCATGATGTTATCCGTAGATATTCCATTCATGCCGGTTCTTCTGGCAATCATTATTGGAAATCTTATAAAAGCAGTACCAATTACACCGGGCGGGATCGGAACATACGAAGCGGCACTTGCCATAATTTTCGAGATCGGCGGCGTTGCTTCATTTACCGCGTTTCTTATCGCATTAATAGATCATCTTATCAAAAATCTCGTAACACTCGCCGGAGGCCTCATCTCGCTGTATTACTTTGGTGACTGGTCGGTATCTCTATTAAAGAGACTTTTCAAAGAAGATACGAAAAAAATCAGAGAGGAAAACAATAATCTCTGAGATTATTCTCCGAGACGCGATCGTGATATTTATGTTTGCTCCAAGCAAAACGCTAATGGAAAGGTGTGTGATACATGTTTTCTAAAGATATGACGATAGATGAGTTTTACAGCTGTATACATCCGGCCGTTAAGAAAACAAAAAACTCCTCCCTTCTTGAAGAGCAGATACGTGATATCCAGTTTCCTAAAAACCCTTATGCGCAAAAAATGATGACCTTCCTCTGTGCCCCGCTTGTAACGAAGTACCGCATGGACCGAAGATTTGTTGACACCCCCCTGAAAACGTTCTGGCAGGCATCACGCGATGGGCTCTTTACTCACGAGAAGGAGTACCGGGAACTCTACGATCAGCTCGCAGATGACAAATCACGACGGACGCTGATCTCTATGCTCCAGTACCGTTTAACCGAAGATATAATCACCTATCATCGGGAGGGGGACTTCGCCTTCAAACAATATTTCGATAAAAAAATCGTATCGCTGAACGATCACGAAGTGTTTGTCAACTGCGGGGATACCGTGGAGATGTTACGGAGATGTTCATCAACAGTGTCAATGATTTTTCCAGGACATATTTCTATGAGCCTGACCCGAAAAATTATGCCATCGCAGTCGATTATTTTTCCAAATGGCAAAATGATGTTCTCGACAAGATCGTTTTCAGAAACTGCTGCATTGGTAAAGAAAATGGAACTGCCTGCTTCAATGCGGCAGAGAGCGAGGATTCATACATAAGCGACACCGGGTCTACCGCCATTCAGATGGTTTCTCTGGATGAGGACATCGTAGAACCCGTTTCATTCATAAAAATGGATATCGAAGGTTATGAGCGGGATGCGCTGGAAGGGGCAAAAAATCATATCACTTCGGAGCATCCAAAACTCGCCATATGCGTGTATCATAAACCAGATGATCTCTGGGAAATCCCAAAACTCATTAAAAAATATGATGAGGAGTATACCCTTGAGAATTTCTATCAACTCTTTTTTAACGAGAATCATTATTTATGAAGGATTGAATACATCCCCACACCCTCTCATCCCCCCCCCCAAAAAAAGAAAATCACGATAAATCCCAATTATTCCTTGACGTTTTTTTTAATTTACACCCTGTTTTGAATCGTTTTCACTTGATAGATATTATAACAAAATGCAGCCAGCATATTTTTCACTCGCACTCTTTGCAGCGTTGTTACCTTCACCAACCCTGCATGAAAGATATTTTTGATCACTGCATAGGGTCTCTCCCCCTTTGATCTCTTTCTACTTATTCGCATATTTCTCAGTTTATCTCGTATCCCAATGGGATGTCCTCTCGCCCCTCGTTTCATTGTGGCACTATATCCCTTGCATTTTGCTCCCTGATATCCCCGATCCCGATAGACCACTTCTCCTTTTTCTGACAGATCCACCTGACTGTCATGAACATTTGCCGTTGTGGTTTCAATGCGTCGAATAAGATCATGCGTCGTATCCATGATGGTATGCAGTTTATAGCCATAGTGCATTTTGCCGTTCTTGGACATGATTTTTCCATCTTTATCCCGTCGTGTTTTTGCCTGCTCTCCTCGCGGCGTGTCTTTCTTACAATGACCGGGTTCAGCATACACAAACGTTGCATCCTGAATCATACCTTGTTCAATTTTGAGACCTTTCAGGTCAAGTTGTCGCTGAAACTCCTTCCAAACCAATGTGTCAACGCCTGATTCGGACATGCGCTCCCGAAATAACCAGATCGTTGAATTGTCGGGTATTTTGTCAGGACACCCAAGGAAATGCCAAAAGGAGAGACGATCGTAGATTTCACGTTCAACGGCGAGATCAGATAGATTATACCAGACTTCCAGAAGCTGAATCTTGAACATGAGTATTACATCGACATTGGGGTGACCGCCTTTGCCGGATTTATTTGCATACATGGATTCAAGAAGAGGACGAAAAACATCCCAATCAAGTGTTTTACCAACATCGGAGAGACGGGCGCCAAATTTTTCATAACGCTCGTGATATGCCTGGTTGAGACCAAAGCTGCTGAAAGTCCCCATACATACTACTCAACGTACGAAAAGAAAGTACTTTCTGTAGGAAAAAAAAGGTTGTTAGAAATTCTCAAGATATTTAGAGTAACCGGTTCAGAGACTCGATCTCTGTGCGGTCGATGCCCGGAATCTGGGAAAAGAGTCCTTCAATCTTATCGCCTGCTCCCTCATCATCTTCAGTGATCATGGCAATCTTGATTGCAGAGAGACCAAATCCGATCGGCTCAACTTTCATATCCTCGATACCGGATACTTTTGCTCTGATGTCTGCCTGCAGCTTCTCAAGGTCAACATCCGGGGATTCCGGCATGATTTTCAGAATAACAACGACTTCACCCATTGACGATTCAGAGCCCCTGGAATCCGCACTTCGGGCAGGTGTATTTTACACTCTGTTTTCTGCAGCGTGCACAGCGGTAAATTATCTCTCCACAGTCCGGGCATTTAAACTCGGTAGCGCCGCGCTCTGCGAGCGGGGCATTGCATGATGTACATTTTATAGTTGCCATACGATCAAACTCCTTAGTTAATTAGCGTCCGATTATTATAAACGTGTGGCTTCAAAGTATCCCCTCACACTGCCGAAGACCCGTCCGTTGATGATCACGGCAGGCATCCCGCTTTGTGCAAGAACCGAGGAAAACGAGGGATCTACGAGATCATCTCCGAAATCCGTCGATTTAACGATCACCAGCCGGCATTTGAGAACGCCTGCCGCCCATGCCGCGATCGAGTCGGAGGTGACGTCCCATGTGTGGGGAAGCGGGTCTTCTTTCTGCAGAATGTATTTTGGAAGAAGGACAGTCGGCTCATCCGGGATTTTCAAGTCGTGCGTGACCGGATAGCCGTATGTGGAAAGAAACCTGCCGTATTTTTCCATTGCCTCGATCGCTTTCCAGTGGGAGGCTTCGTCATCCATTTTTTCGGCCCGGACAAAATCCGCAAAAATTCCGCCGCCGGGAACGATTAATGTCGGCAATGCCGGGATCTCGGCAAGTATTTTTTCTGCGGCATCCATCAGACTTCCGCCGATTTTTATCACCGTCCCCTCTGTCATACACTAATAGTATGACGTAAATAAAGAAAAACCAGTATGAAATGGCTGCTCGTTAGCTTTTTGCTTCTTACTCTCTGCATATCCCCTGTCTCGGTTCTGCCCGGACGGATATGCCTCCGGCGACGGGGATGAGTATTTCATTCTGGAAGGAACGGGCAGTCTCGCCGGATGGACCGTCACCGACGGTGAAAGAACGCTCTCTTTTCCCGCAGGATCTTTTTCCACCGGGGAAATAATCGTTGCCAGAAGTGCCGAGGCATATAATTCGATCCACGGGACCTTCCCGGATTATGAGATACTGGAAAGCTGGACGACAAAAAACGTTCTGCAGAGCGGAAGATTCCAGATGGCGAACACCGGAGACGATCTCTCGGTTCTTTGGCAGGGACAGATCGTTCAGACGGTCTCCTGGCCGAATGAACTCGCCGCGTCGAACGGTCGGGTCCATGTGTATTCGGATGGAGGTTTGGACGAGCGGGCCTACACGATAGGGCAGAGCAGATTCTCTCCCGAAACATCCACCGCGGACTCAGTGACACTGTTTGTCTCGCCGGACGCGTCATACGATGTCGTGATAGATGTTATCCGGGAATCAACCGACACGCTGCTGATATCGATGTACGAGTTTACTCATCCGGAAATCGCCGGGGAGATCGTTTCTGCCGCGGATCGGGGAGTTTCGGTGACGATCCTTCTCGAAGGCGGGCCGGTCGGAGGTATCTCCGATGAGCAGAAAGGTGTTATGAACTATCTGACGGAACACGGCGTCTACGTGATTACGATCGAAAGCGAAGAAAATCTCCCTGCAAGATACCGGTATCTGCATGCAAAATATATGGTCGCAAATGACTACGTTACCGTCGTTCTTTCGGAAAACTTCAAACCGAGCGGGATCCCCCTTACCGGCACAAAAGGAAACCGAGGATGGGGAGCGGTTGTCTATGACGCAGAGGTCGCCGACTACTTTACGAATGTTTTCACCGCCGATATTTTGGGCTACGACATATATCCATACGTTGCCGGAACAGAACCCCTTCCCGATTCATGGTCCGACGAGGAGATAACGCCGTATTTTTCTTTGCTGACTCTCTACAATGTGAACATTACGCCGGTCATCTCGCCGGATACGAGCAGTCTTGTTCTTGATCTTATCAGCTCCGCCGGGACATCGGTCGATCTCCAGCAGGCCTATATTTCGCCGTATCCGGACGGTGAAAACACCTGGCTCGCCGCCGTTCTCGATGCCGCGGACCGAGGTGCCGACGTCAGGGTGATGCTGGACGGCATGTACTATAATACGGAAGATGAAGCGGATAATAACGAACTCGCGGCTGCGCTGAACCGATACGGCCCGACCATTTCGGCAAAACTGATACTGCCAGGCGATTATCTGACCAAACTGCACAACAAAGGGATGATCGTCGACGACGAGTATGTTCTCATCAGTTCCATAAATTGGAACTATAACTCCCCGAACAATAACCGCGAGGCAGGTCTGATCATCCAAAGCCCGGAAGCTGCGGAGTATTATACGGCCGTTTTCGCGTATGACTGGGAGGGTAATTTCGAAAAAGACCCCATCTCCGCCGGAATCGGTTTTGATATCCGCTTTATTCTTGCGGGCGGCATTGTGATCCTTCTTGCAGGCATCCTGATCTATCGGAGAAGGTGATCGGTTTTATTTGAATCCCGTCGCCTTTCTTACTTCCATCTCCTCCATCTCGTCGAGATAGGGGAGGAGTGCTTTGATATAGCCCCGCAGGCCGACTGCCGTCTGCATGGTGCCGATTTCCAGAATTTCCGCGGCAAGAGGTTGCTCCCTCAGCATTTTTTCGATGTTTGCTCCCGGACCTTCGATCTGCTTCATATGTTTCTGCATATTTTTCAGCCAGTCTTCGATTTCAAGGACTGGGCGGAAATCCATATCGATCAGACGGTATTTTTCCACATCATCTTTGAAATTCGAGGTCTTTGCGATCTCTTCATCCATATAGAGATAGACATTGATCCGTTCGCGCTGACGGATCTCTTTGAGTTTCAGCAGATCGATCTGTTCACCGGGTGCGGGCATATCTGTCATACCAGTCATGTATGTCGGTTCAAAATATTAAGATCAC
Organism: Methanocorpusculum sp.; assembly: GCA_965228205.1. Classification (GTDB taxonomy): domain Archaea; phylum Halobacteriota; class Methanomicrobia; order Methanomicrobiales; family Methanocorpusculaceae; genus Methanocorpusculum. The sequence goes on from OZ245799.1 coordinate 659,544, forward strand.
ACCAGAATCGTTATTTCGTCTATACTGTTTACCGCGATCTCTTTTGTTCCGGCATAGGTATCGACAAGCCCAACAACCCTGACCCGGTCTCCCGGGAGAAGTGCGGATTCACTTCCTCCGTTTGACACAAACACATCGACGCCGGAAACATTCACGATCAAATGGCCGCCAGTACTCGTGATCTTCGTGTCGAAAACGACCCCTTCCAGATAGACGAGGGTCCCGTCGGCTCGGTCATCCTGATAGGAAACGGCCCCGCCATCCGGAAACAGAATCATCGTTCCGGCATACAGGGCGGCAAGCAGCAGGATCACAAACGTCATGATCATTACCGCGCGGCGTTCAGGACGGGTGAGCATACTGATTTGTCTGTATGTGACCAAGACCAGATTAATCTTCGTTTTCGCCCTCATTATGCCAAACAGGCCCGGCAGAGAGACGGATTTTAGTTCGGACCGATCGGAACGATATTAGATTACATATACAAACCGTCCAAAACAACACGAACTAGTGTGGGAAATTTTTATATACTTTCAAGTAGATTGTCTTGTATGCAGAGAACAAACATGCCCAAGTCGTGTCTCACGATCTTCCAATTACTGGAACGCACAGGTTCTCAGACGCACAAAGATATTGTCTTAAGCACAGGACTTGCGCCACGCACAGTCCGCTATGCGCTCAGACGTCTGAAGGAAAATGGCCTCATCATCGAGAAGTTCAACTTCCGTGATGCACGCCAGGCAATTTACATGCCGAAGATGACGATAGCACCGACCCATGCATCGGCCTGAAGTCTCACCCACCCTCTAAAGAATACACCTCACAAACTCATTTTTTTCTTTTTTCAAGTCGTTTTACTGATGCAGGAGGATGTGTACATCCTGATAGTGGTTTTTTTCTCTTAGGTGCGAGGAAGTGACTGCGGGGTGAGCCGTCAAGCGAGGGTGGTAGCCCCGATTCGGAGAGCAAACCGAAGGTTTGCGAACAAGTCGACGCCCTCAGCCGAGCAAGGCCTTGCCTTGCGATCAAATCTCTGATTTTCAAGAATTATACATCCCAAAATCCCCAACTCACTCACTGATCACCCCATTTTCGCCAAAAACCGAGGCATTATCGCACCGCGCGGTTGAGGGTATAAATACCCTCGGCTGAAACTATACAAACATGAATAATCCACTCTATCTCAAGAAAAAACTCGGTATGCGGCGACGAATCATTCCTTTCACAAATAAACCCTATATCCTGAATTTTCGTCTGACAATGGCACATAAAAACCGGCTGTATGCACTCACCCGCGAAACGGGAGAACCGATCGATGAAGTGCTCTGGATGATCTTCAAACTGGGACTTGTGCGGGAAAAGGATGAGTCGGGGCGAACCGACAAAGTGTATTACGATCTGGATATGGATTATAATGATGAGAATTTCTAACAACCTTTTTCCGACAGAAAGTACTTTCTTTTCGTACGTTGAGTAGTATGTATGGGGACTTTCAGCAGCTTTGGTCTCAACCAGGCATATCACGAGCGTTATGAAAAACTTGGCGACCGTCTCTCCGATGTTGGTAAAACACTTGATTGGGATGTTTTTCGTCCTCTTCTTGAATCCATGTATGCAAATAAATCCGGCAAAGGCGGTCACCCCAATGTCGATGTAATACTCATGTTCAAGATTCAGCTTCTGGAAGTCTGGTATAATCTATCTGATCTCGCCGTTGAACGTGAAATCTACGATCGTCTCTCCTTTTGGCATTTCCTTGGGTGTCCTGACAAAATACCCGACAATTCAACGATCTGGTTATTTCTGGAGCGCATGTCCGAATCAGGCGTTGACACATTGGTTTGGCAGGAGTTTCAGCGACAACTTGACCTGAAAGGTCTCAAAATTGAACAAGGTATGATTCAGGATGCAACGTTTGTGTATGCTGAACCCGGTCATTGTAAGAAAGACACGCCGCGAGGAGAGCAGGCAAAAACACGACGGGATAAAGATGGAAAAATCATGTCCAAGAACGGCAAAATGCACTATGGCTATAAACTGCATACCATCATGGATACGACGCATGATCTTATTCGACGCATTGAAACCACAACGGCAAATGTTCATGACAGTCAGGTGGATCTGTCAGAAAAAGGAGAAGTGGTCTATCGGGATCGGGGATATCAGGGAGCAAAATGCAAGGGATATAGTGCCACAATGAAACGAGGGGCGAGAGGACATCCCATTGGGATACGAGATAAACTGAGAAATATGCGAATAAGTAGAAAGAGATCAAAGGGGGAGAGACCCTATGCAGTGATCAAAAATATCTTTCATGCAGGGTTGGTGAAGGTAACAACGCTGCAAAGAGTGCGAGTGAAAAATATGCTGGCTGCATTTTGTTATAATATCTATCAAGTGAAAACGATTCAAAACAGGGTGTAAATTAAAAAAAACGTCAAGGAATAATTGGGATTTATCGTGATTTTCTTTTTTTGGGGGGGGGGATGAGAGGGTGTGGGGATGTATTCAATCCTTCATAAATAATGATTCTCGTTAAAAAAGAGTTGATAGAAAATCTCTTATTCTTGTATTCCTCGGGGGAATGCTTCTTGCAACTATTCTTGAATACACCGTTGCAACCATACTGGAAACATGGTTTCATCTGAAATTGTGGGATTACTCCAAAAACAGATTCAATTTCAAGGGAAGGGTCTGTCTGAAATGTTCCCTCTTCTTTGGTCTTCTATCCGTTCTCTTTATCATGATCATCGAACCGCTGACCACGCATGCAGCAACCCAGATCCCGGACAACGTAGTAAACATCGCGGCCGGAATCATCTTCCTGATCTTATTACTGGATATCGGCATCTCCGTCTTCTCTCTCCTGAAACAGAACGAGCGGCTTCGCGCAGCCGAGGAGATCATCAACGCTAAAGTAGGTACAACCCTTGTTGAGGCAACGAAGATTCGTGATACCCTCCATGAAAAAATCGGGGAACGATTGGATGAGAATCAGCTTCTTGCCAAATTCCACTACCAGAGCCGGCGGATGGCCAAAGCCTATCCGGGATCGATTTCGCTGAAACATACGGAGATCTGGGAGAAGCTGAAGACGCATGTGAAGAAACCGGCAAAATAATTTTTTTGGATCTTTGGAAAATACTCTCAGAAGATATGGAATGGATGTCCATTCAAAACACCAGTGAATATAAGTAGAAAAATCTGACAAGAAAAATACGTCAAAAACAAAAAAACAGTGGACCCGCTGAGATTCGAACTCAGGACCTCCGCCATGTCAAGGCGACGTCATAGCCAACTAGACCACGAGTCCAGGTTTAAGCACCTGTGTGCCTTACTAAATTGTCACCCGACACATATAAATTTTTTTAACTTGTGTCGGAAAATGAAGGGGATAAACCCTGCATTTACAGCCGTACGAACTTGGCGGCGGTAATCCCGTCACTGGACGCGACTTCCTTCATCACTTCAGGCGAGACGACATCGTCAACGACGAGGATCATCAACGACTCCGAGCCGACATTTCTGCCGCCGACCTGCATACTGGAAATATTCACATTATGCTTGCCGAGGATCATACCCACCGGACCGACAACGCCCGGACGGTTCACGTGATCTGCGAGAATAACATATCCGCTTGGGACGAGATCCGTCGCATATTTGCCGATCGAAAGGATGCGGGGGCCGGCACGGGTAACGATCCCGGAAATCGACTCGCTGCCCTTCTCCGTTTTGAACGTCAGCGTCACCAGAGACTTGTAATCGCCGGCTTCGCTCGAGGTCTTCTCAAAGATTGTAATTCCGCGTCCCTGGGCAATGAACTCGGCATTCACGATGTTTGCCGGTTCGTGAAGAACCTGCTCAAGCATGCCTTTGATTCCAAGCCGGGTCACATACTTCAGATTTTGCTTAAGTTCGGCAATCTCGCCAAGATAGGCAAACTCAACTTCTGTGATCGCGCCGTCCGCGATCTGGGCAGCAAGGCTTCCCATCTTCTCGGCAAGAAGCGCATACGGATCGATCTTCGACTTGACTTCCGGCGTTACGAGCGGTGCATTCACCGCACTCTTCGCAGAACCGCCTTTCAGCACATCGATACACTGGTGGGCAACGGAGATAGCCACATTTTTCTGGGCTTCGACCGTGCTTGCTCCAAGGTGAGGAGTAACGATCACCGAATCAAGTTTCAGAAGCGGAGACTCCGTCGGCGGCTCGACCTCGAACACATCAAGAGCGGCCCCGGCAACTTTGCCGGCGACGATCGCATCGTAGAGATCCTTCTCGTCGATGATTCCGCCGCGGGCACAGTTGATCAGCCGGACACCGGTCTTCATCGTCGCAATGGATTCCTTGTTTACGAGATGGGTCGTTGACGGAATAAGCGGCGTGTGGACCGTGATGACATCAGCTTTCGTGAAGAGTTCGGCAACGCTCATCATCTCGACACCCATTGCTGCTCCGACCTCTGCCGGAATGAACGGGTCGTAGGCGATGACCGTCATCTGAAGGGCCTGGGCACGCTTTGCAACTTCACGGCCGATACGTCCAAATCCGACAACACCCAGAACCTTGCCGTTCATCTCATTGCCCATGAACTTGGAGCGTTTCCACTCGCCCTTTTTCAGGGAGGCGCTTGCCTGCGGGATGTTTCTGGCCATTGCCATCATCATCGCGATCGTGTGTTCGGTCGCTGCGAGCGTGTTTCCTTCCGGCGCATTGGAAACGATGATACCTTTCTTGGTCGCTGCTTCGCAGTCGATATTATCGACACCCACACCGGCACGGCCGATGTACTTCATTTTGTCAGCCGCTTCAATGATCCGGGCAGTAACCTGGGTCCCCGAGCGGACGATCAACGCATCATATTCACCGATGATTTTTACGAGTTCATCTTCAGAGAGATCAGCTTTCTCATCGACTTCGCAAAAATCCTTTAATATAGTAATACCCTCTGCTGCAAGAGGGTCAGATACCAGTACTTTGAAGCTCACGGATTATCGAGTACTTATTTGGTATTCACCCGTTTAGTATGTTTCTGTGCAGACGAAAATCTCCCATCAGAAGCAGAAAAAACTATCATCTCCATACCTGGCACCTCCATCCTGCATCCTTATCTCTCTCTGAGACCGCCAGCCATACAGATGCAGCCCCTACAACAATCTATTATTGTTAAGAGAGCAATAATAGAGTGAGTATCTATGGACAAATCACCCAATATTCTCTGGCTGACTGAAATCCGCAACACTGACATCCCCTCAGTTGGCGGGAAAGGCGCTTCCCTTGGGGAGATGACCCATGTCGGTCTGCCTGTCCCCCAGGCGTTTGTAGTTACAGCCCAGGCATTCCGCCGGTTCTTACAGCTGACAAAAATGGAAGAACCCATCTTTTCCATTCTCGAAAAACTCGACGTTGACGACAATGATGCGCTCAACGCCACTTCCGAAAAAGTTAAGGCAATGGTCAGCACGGCAAAAATGCCGGCAAAGATCAAAAATGAAATCCTTGACTCCTACAAAAAGATGGGCAACGAAACGGTTGTTGCCGTACGTTCGAGTGCCACAGCAGAAGATCTGCCGGATGCATCCTTTGCAGGTCAGCAGGACACCTATCTCAACATCCTCGGCGAAAAAGACCTGTTGGAAGCAGTCCAAAACTGCTGGGCATCGCTTTACACCGCCCGTGCAATATACTACCGTTCAAAGAACGGATTCGATGACCGCAGCGTGAATATCGCGGTCGTTGTCCAACAGCTTGTTTTCTCCGAAAAAGCAGGTGTTATGTTCTCATCCCACCCGGTCTCCGGTGCCAAAACCGTGATGATTGAAGCATCATGGGGACTTGGCGAAGCCATCGTTTCAGGAACCGTTTCTCCCGACAACTATGTCTATGACAGAAAAGGCAGAAAAATCGTCCAGAAAACCATCGCCACCAAATCCGTCGAGATCATTCCCGACGGAAAGAAAGGTACCAAAGTTTCCAACGTTCCAAAAGACCGTCAGGATGCCCAGGTCCTTTCCGAAAAGGATATCCTCAGACTTGCAGAGTTCGCAATAAAATCCGAAGAACACTACAAGAGTGCCCAGGATATGGAGTGGGGTATGGTCGGCGACACGATCTACATCCTCCAGTCCCGCCCGATCACGACGATCCAGAAAAACAATTCCAAAACCAAGGCACCAGCTTCATCCGCCACTGGAACCATCATCCTTCAGGGATACGGAGCATCCCCGGGTGTAGCTTCCGGAAAAGTCATCATCGTCAATGATGTGAAAGACACCTCCAGAGTTCAGGAGGGAGATGTGATGGTTGCGACCATGACGAACCCCGACATGGTCCCGGCAATGAAAAAAGTCGTGGGGATCATCACCGATGAAGGAGGAATGACCTGCCATGCAGCAATCGTTTCCCGTGAACTCGGCACCCCGGCGGTCGTTGGAACCAAACAGGCAACTTCCCTTCTGAAAGAAGGTCAGATCGTCACGATCGACGGAGAAAAAGGTCTCATCTACGATGGAAAGATTACCGTCGCCGAAGAGTGCGGAGCCTCACCCAAAGGCCCGGCGATCGTCGCATCTCCGATCATCACCGGAACTTCAGTAAAGGTCAACGTCTCTATGCCTGAAGCCGCAGCCCGTGCTGCCGCCACCGGAGCAGACGGAGTAGGTCTCCTCAGAATCGAACACCTTATCATCGGCATGAACAAAACCCCATCCTGGTATATCAAACACAATAAACAGGAACAGTTCATCACCGAACTGATGGATGGTATCAGAACCTTTCTCGATGCATTCCGCGGAAAATCGGTCTGGGTCAGAACCCTCGACTCCCCGACCGATGAGTTCCTCAATATGGAAGGCGGCGAAGACGAGCCCCACGAACACAACCCGATGCTCGGATTCCGCGGGATCCGCCGTGACCTCCGTCAGAAGGAGCAGCTCAGAATGCAGGCTGAATGTTTCCGCCGTCTCTGGGAAGCAGGCTACCACAACCTTGGTATCATGTTCCCCCTCGTTCAGCACCCGCGCGAGTTCCTCGCAGCAAAAGAAGCATTCCGCGGATGGGGTATCGATGTGGAAAACATGGATCTTGGTATCATGGTCGAAATCCCCGCATCGGCGATCATCATCGACGAGTTCATCAAAGCCGGCATCGACTTCTGTTCCTTTGGAACGAACGACCTCGTTCAGTACACGCTCGCGGTTGATCGGAACAATGGTCTGATCGGCGAGATGTACGAACCCGAACACCCGGCGGTCATGCGTCTGATTGCAAACTGTGTCGCTCAGTGCAGAGATGCCGGTGTGGAGTGTTCTATCTGCGGTCAGGCAGGCTCCGATCCGAAGTTCGTCAAGTGGCTCGTAAACCAGGGAATTTCCAGCGTTTCGGCAAACATCGACGCCATCCAGAAGATCAGAGAGACCGTTGCAAAAACGGAAAAACAGATCCTGCTCAACGCGGCTCTGAAGAAAAACTAACCCCCACAACTTTTCAGCGTGATTATTCATGGAGGAGAAAGGATGCAAAAGGGAGGAGGTCATCTCCCTCTTATCCGGATATCGGGCAGAGGATTTGCATCACGACCATATCCTCAGTTCGATGTGTACGATTCCGCACGAAATGGCGGTTTTCGTACATGGAATGTTTAGCGCAACGAATCTTGGCGATCCTGGACTTTTTCCGGGCACAACAAAAATCGAAGACCGGCTGGTTCATTCGCTCGGTGAACTCATGCATCATCCGGGAGCCGGAGGATATGCGACCTCGGGCGGAACCGAATCGAATCTTCAGGCGATCAGTATCGCAAAAAAACTGAAGCCCGAGATCAAAAACCCCAACATCGTCGTTCCGGCGTCAGCGCATTTTTCGTTCGACAAGACCTGCGATCTGCTCGGACTTGAGATGCGGACGGTCCCTTACGGGAAAAATTACACCGTCGACTGCGATAAGATGGCGGAGATGGTCGATAAAAATACGATCTCGATTTCCGCGATCGCCGGCACAACCGAGTACGGAATGATCGATGACATTGAGAGGATCGGAAAGATCGCCGTCGAAAACGATCTGTTCTTCCACGTTGATGCAGCATTCGGAGGTATGGTGATCCCGTTCCTGCCGAATCCTGCACCGTTCGACTTCAACGTCAAAGGGGTCTCCTCGATCTCGCTTGATCCGCACAAGATGGGAATGAGCACGATCCCCTGCGGATGTCTGCTTCTCCGTGAACCTGAGCAGTTTGGAACGCTGAACGTCAATACGCCGTATCTGACCGTAAAGAAGGAATGCACCCTTGCCGGAACCAGACCGGGAGCGGATGTCGCAGGCGCCTATGCCGTCATCAAACTTCTCGGACGAGAGGGATTCCGTGCAGTCGTCGCCGGCTGTATGGAAAACACCCGCCGTCTGATCGAGGGGATGGAGGCTTTCGGCTATACCCGTGCCGTCGATCCGGTGATGAATGTCGCCACGTTCGAAGAGGGGGCGGTGCCGAAGGGATGGATCGTCTCGCATACCCGTGCAGGCCATCTCAGATTTGTCGTGATGCCCCACGTGACCCGCGACGTCATAGAGAATTTCCTCGCCGACGTCGCAAAAATCAACTAATTTTTTTAAGATAAGTTATCCGGTGCGGGCGTGGCCCCAATTCGGGAAGGGTATGGCTGGGTTTGGACACATGAGATTATTTAACCGCGAATAATCGCGAATCGCATTTTTCCAGTTCCGCCATCTTGACCTTCGGTCGCGTCACTACGCTTCGCCTGATCGGCTCCGCGTGACCGTGACGGCGGAACGAAAAATGCTGGAAAACCCGCGTCGCGGGTTTTCTATTAAGAATCAGAAATCCTTGTAATAATAAAAAAGATGAGAATTTCTAACAACCTTTTTTTCCGACAGAAAGTAATTTCTTTTCGTATGTTGAGTAGTATGTATGGGGACTTTCAGCAGCTTTGGTCTCAACCAGGCATATCACGAGCGTTATGAAAAACTTGGCGCCCGTCTCTCCGATGTTGGTAAAACACTTGATTGGGATGTTTTTCGTCCTCTTCTTGAATCCATGTATGCAAATAAATCCGGCAAAGGCGGTCACCCCAATGTCGATGTAATACTCATGTTCAAGATTCAGCTTCTGGAAGTCTGGTATAATCTATCTGATCTCGCCGTTGAACGTGAAATCTACGATCGTCTCTCCTTTTGGCATTTCCTTGGGTGTCCTGACAAAATACCCGACAATTCAACGATCTGGTTATTTCGGGAGCGCATGTCCGAATCAGGCGTTGACACATTGGTTTGGCAGGAGTTTCAGCGACAACTTGACCTGAAAGGTCTCAAAATTGAACAAGGTATGATTCAGGATGCAACGTTTGTGTATGCTGAACCCGGTCATTGTAAGAAAGACACGCCGCGAGGAGAGCAGGCAAAAACACGACGGGATAAAGATGGAAAAATCATGTCCAAGAACGGCAAAATGCACTATGGCTATAAACTGCATACCATCATGGATACGACGCATGATCTTATTCGACGCATTGAAACCACAACGGCAAATGTTCATGACAGTCAGGTGGATCTGTCAGAAAAAGGAGAAGTGGTCTATCGGGATCGGGGATATCATGGAGCAAAATGCAAGGGATATAGTGCCACAATGAAACGAGGGGCGAGAGGACATCCCATTGGGATACGAGATAAACTGAGAAATATGCGAATAAGTAGAAAGAGATCAAAGGGGGAGAGACCCTATGCAGTGATCAAAAATATCTTTCATGCAGGGTTGGTGAAGGTAACAACGCTGCAAAGAGTGCGAGTGAAAAATATGCTGGCTGCATTTTGTTATAATATCTATCAAGTGAAAACGATTCAAAACAGGGTGTAAATTAAAAAAAACGTCAAGGAATAATTGGGATTTATCGTGATTTTCTTTTTTTGGGGGGGGGGATGAGAGGGTGTGGGGATGTATTCAATCCTTCATAAATAATGATTCTCGTTAAAAAAAAAGAGTTGATAGAAATTCTCAATCGGTTCCTTTAGAAGATTTCGTGCAGCGGAGATAAAGCTGAAAAAAGAACAAACCAAAAAACTTTCAAAAAAAGAAAAAAACGGAGGGGGGTCCGTTTAGTTCTCTAAAACAATCTCGATGCTGATATCTTTTGGAACCTGGATCCGCATGAGCTGTCTGAGTGCACGCTCATCGGCGTCAAGGTCGATGAGGCGTTTGTGCACACGCATCTGCCAGCGGTCCCACGTTGCCGTACCTTCTCCATCAGGGGATTTCCGGATCGGGACAATAAGTCTCTTGGTCGGCAGAGGGATAGGTCCAGCCATATTTACACCGGTACGTTCTGCAATCTCACGGATACGGGTACATACCGTCTCCACTTTCTCATAATCAGTCCCTGTCAGGCGTATTCTGGCTTTTTGCATTTTCTAAGTCACCACAAAAAATTCGAGTGAGCGATGAGATTATCTCATCTGCTTTGGCTTAACGCTCAGAACAAGACCTGCTGCAACGGTCATACCCATATCACGGACAGCGAATCTGCCGAGCTGCGGGAGTTCCTTTGCAGTCTCAATGACGAGCGGGCGGGTAGGAGTGATGGTACAGATTGCTGCATCGCCGGCCTTGAGGAATGCCGGGTTCTCTTCCTTAACCTGTCCGGAGCGGGGGTCCAGCTTCTTGTTAAGTTCGGTGAACATACATGCAGTCTGTGAGGTGTGGCAGTGGAACACCGGGGTGTATCCTACGGAAAGGACAGACGGGTGCTGGAGAACGACGACCTGGGCGGTGAATTCCTCTGCAACGGTCGGCGGGTTCTCGATCGGACCACAGACATCGCCGCGGCGAACATCGTTCTTTGCAATACCACGGACGTTGAAACCAACGTTGTCTCCCGGAAGTGCTTCGGGGAATTCTTCGTGGTGCATCTCAATGGACTTAACCTCACCAGTAACGTTTGCCGGCATGAAGGAGATCTTCTGTCCTTTCTTGAGGATACCGGTCTCAACACGGCCTACTGGGACGGTTCCGACACCGGAGATAGTGTAGACATCCTGGATCGGGAGTCTGAGCGGCTTGTCGGTCGGCATCTCGGGCATCGTGAACAGGTCAAGTGCTGCAAGAAGTGTCGGGCCCTTGTACCAGGGGGTGTTTGCCGATGCTTCCTTAATGTTGTCACCGTAGAATGCGCTGATTGGGATGAACTGGGTGTTTGCCGGTTTGAATCCAACGGACATGATGAGCTTGGTCATCTTGTCTTTTGCTTCGTTGTACTTCTCTTCGGAGTAGTTAACTGCATCCATCTTGTTGATGGCGACGATGATCTGGTTGATACCAAGAGTCTTGGACAGGAAAACGTGTTCCTTGGTCTGCTCCATCGGGCCTTCGGTTCCGGATACGACAATGATTGCTGCATCAGCCTGGGATGCACCGGTGATCATGTTCTTAACGAAGTCACGGTGACCTGGACAGTCGACAACGGTAAAATTGTATTTCGGAGTTTCGAATTTCTTGTGAGCGATATCAATGGTAATACCACGTTCACGCTCTTCCTTGAGGGAGTCCATTACCCAGGCGAACTCGAAAGTTGCTTTTCCTTTTGATTCTGCTTCTTTCTTGTATCCATCAAGAATGTGCTGCTGTACGACACCGGTCTCGAAGAGAATCCGGCCAACGGTTGTTGACTTACCGTGGTCAATGTGACCGATAACGGCAAGATTCATGTGGGGCTTTGCTGCTGCCATGATAATGTATCTCCACTTAGACTCATTGATTGGATGTACAAAAGAGTACGATCCAAATCAACACGAGTGTAAATAAATAGGTCTTACAACCATATAAAATAATTCCTCGACTAAACGAACAGAACCGACAGACTAATAGGAAAATAATCCCGTATTCTCTGTAATGAAATCATTACCTCTTGAGAGAAAACCGAGCGGTAAATCGACCGTGATGTGCGGGGATAAGGAAGTTTCCGTACACATTACCTGTGTTTTTTGCGCGAACTGCGCGGGAATACTGGTAAACCGGAGAGTTACCCCGAATCCGTACGCTCAGGCAATGCGCGGATCAAAGGGAGGATTATCCCTTGATGAACAGTTAATGGAAGGGATGGTCCTTTTCAACACCGTGATCGAAGACAAAAACGCCACCGATATTGAGTGTTCGGATGACGCAGGGTCCGGATACCAGCCGCTCTCACGCAGACGTTAGTAATACCGCTACTACCAGAAGAACGGCCATCCGGGTGAGTTCGTTGTCCGCCCCGGTCACATCCCCGTTCGTCCCGCCGAAGAGTTTTCGCGCGAGGAAAAGAAGGCACAGGAACGTGACAAGAGCCGCAGCGAGTCCTGCCCCGACATACATTTTTCCAGGCAGAAGAAAGAGCGGGAGAGTTAAGAGTACGGCATAGAGGCAGAACCGCTTTTTTGAACGATCGTAGATATATTTCTGAATCCCGTCGTGGAAAGGTTTTCCAAGCGCCGACGAGAGGGCCATACTCAGTTTCCCGAAAACTTCTGCTATGAACACGGCAAAAGCGATCTGCAGAACGGTCATGGAGGTGAGAGCGGCGTAGGAGATTAAAACGACCATGATTCCAAGAGCCAAAGCCCCGGCACCTGTCGTTCTGTCGGTCATGGCACGTATCCGTTTTTCCCTGCTCCCGTGCGCCATGAGTCCGTCGCCGAAGTCAAGAAGGCCGTCAAAGTGGTTGCCGCCGGAAATGAAGACCGCCAAGGCAAGGGTGATGGCGGAGATTATCGAAGAGTTTTCAAATCCGAGATACCAGGCGGTCAGCCCGGGAAGTGCCGCGATACCGCCGGTGACGTACCCCGCTATCGGATAGAGCCAGCTTCGCTTCGCAAAACATTCATAATCCGCCGGTTTTCCCAGAGGGAGGATGGTGGTGAACTGTAAGAGTGCGCGAAATGACTGCATTTATATTATATCTTGTCAGTTCTAAATGATATAATATCATGTCATTTGTTTCAACAAGAGCGGATTTCTCTGCCGAGTCGCCGATGTTCGCCCTGATCCTGTCAAACTCCCTCGTCTCCACAATAGCGGGAGTATCCGGAGCCGGAGAAAGCCCGGCAAAAAGTATGATGGTGCCGCCGTTAGACGCCGAACTTATCATAAACGGCGAGATCACCTCCGTTGACATGACACCGAACACGCCGACCGGTTGCCCTACGCCGGCGGTCCTGACTCTCGCGATGATGGATTTGATAGGTATGAAACCTCTCATGATCGCGGCAGGTCTGGATCATGAGGTCACCGTCCCCCATATCAATCTCGGAGGGAAGGCAGGAGGCGACCCGCGGGAAGGAAGGGCCGTTCCCAATGCGAAGGAACTTTTTGAAAAAGGCAGATGGCTCGGCGAATACTTCTCCCAGACCCACGACCTCCTCGTTCTCGGCGAGTGTCTTCCGGGTGGGACGACGACCGCACTCTGCGTTCTTCGCGCTCTTGGCTATCAGGCAAAAGTCAGCAGCTGCCTGGTGGATAACCCGGTCTGCATCAAAGATAAAATCGCACTCGAAGCGGTGGAAAAGGTCCAAAAAGCCGGCGTGACCGATCCGCTCGAGATCGTTTCCATGGTCGGAGATTCCATGATCCCGGTCGCTGCGGGAATTGCCGAAGGCTACCGGGGAAAACTGTTCCTTGCGGGAGGCACGCAGATGCTTGCAGCGGCGGCAGTGATTCGGGCACTTGGAAACACCGTTCCCGATATTGTAACGACAATATATGTCTACGATGATAAAACGGCTTCGTTCAAGGAAACGGCCGCCGCAGTCGGAGCAGATGCCTATTATGTGGATCCGGAATTCGGATCGATCGGCCATGCAGGTCTTGCCCGGTATGCTGAAGGTGAAATCAAAGAGGGGTCCGGAGCCGGAGGGGCGATGTTTCTTGCAAGCATCCTCGGCTTCGCTCCCGAAGTTATCAGGAACACGATTCGCGAACAGGTCATCAGATACGCATAGATGGAGCTGGAAATACAGATCCGCAACGCGGAGTTCGCCTGCAGATGCTGCGGGGAATGCTGCAGCGGAAAGGATAACGAGGTTATGGTCTCGCCCGAAGAGATCGATCTGCTCTGTAAAGCAACCTGCCTTACCCCGGATGAAATTGCCGAGCCGTATCCGGAATGGATCCATGATCAGGGAGCCACCTTCACCTTCGGCCGTGTTTTGCGGCGTGGAGAGGACGGGAACTGTATGTTTCTGGAAAACAAACGGTGTACCGTCTACGAACACCGACCGCATATCTGCCGGACCTATCCCTTCATGCTTGACGGAGACCGGCTTCTCGTTTTTGAATGCTGCGGATGTAAATCCGGCGAGCCAACGCCGGACGCGGCATTGGTCGCAAAAGATCTTCTTGCCCGCCGCGAGGCAGAGGATAAAGAATTTCTTTTAACAAAAGAGCAGTACCAAAAGCATAGTATGGTCTTGGGGTCAACAATCATCTTCGACAGCAGGGGAGCTCATCAGCATAAACAACAATGACGGAAATACACATCGTTGGAACAGCGCATGTTTCACAAAAAAGCATCGATGAAGTTCATGAAGTAGTGGACGCAGTAAATCCCGATGTGATCGCGATAGAACTGGACCCCGGACGTTTTGCCGCATTGAAACAGCAGATGAAGGAGGCAGCGGATCGGGAGAATGGAATTCTCCCAACTGAAGATGGGAAAAAAGAAGCCCCCGAGGTAAAGAGTCTCTTAAAGGGAAACTTTACTCTGATGCTTGTTCAGTGGATCCTCGCCTATGTTCAGCGAAAGATCGGTATGAACGTCGGTGTCGAGCCGGGAGCCGAGATGAAAGAGGCGATAAGAATCGCCGAAGAGAGAAATATCAGAATACTTCTCATCGACCGGAACATCAACACAACCCTCGCACGGTTCTGGGGGAATATGAAAATCCTCGAGAAGATAAAACTCGTCTGGGTCCTGATCAGATCGATGGTCGGAACGGATGACGAAACAGAGAGTATCGACACCGAAATGGTCGAGTCTCTGACAAATCCTGATATGATCGAGCTGGCCCTTGCCGAGTTTCAGAAGTTTTCCCCGACCGGCGCAAATGCTCTGATCACGGAAAGGGATGCCTATCTGGCTCACGGCATCATCAATCTGGAGCACAGTTCCTTCGAGCGGGGAGTTGTTGTCGTGGGAGCCGGACACCTTCCGGGAATCAATAAATTCCGGGAACATCCCGAAACACTGCCATCAATGAAAAGCCTGAATGAAATGCCGAAAAAATATCCGTGGGGTAAGATCATCGGCAGCGTGTTCATCGCCATGTTCGCAGTTATCATTCTCGCTATCGCATTTTCGGGAGCGACGGATATTCTCATCTGGGCGATCATCTACTGGGTGGTTATCAATGGCGTGTTCGCCGGCATTGCCACATTACTGGTTCGCGGCCATCCGCTTTCCGCGGCGACCGCGGCGGGTCTTGCATGGATGACCTCCTTAAATCCGTTCCTTGCCTGCGGATGGTTTGCGGCGATCGTGGAAGCCAGAATGCGGCCGCCAAGTGCAGGGGACTTTAAGGCGATCGCAAAGGCCGAAACGATTCACGATATGTTTTCGGTCCAGCTGTTTAAGATTCTCCTTGTCGCAGCGGCGGCGAATATCGGGAGTACGATCGCAACTTTTGCTTTCTTTATATTCCTGACACCACTCTTAGGAGTCGATCTTGATATGATGAAAGAGATATTGATAACCGGATTTACCAACCTCTGGACATTTTTAACAGGCTGGATCTGATCATCAGACCATATTTTTTTATTTTTCCCACCATATGTGGGCGGTCTTTGAAATTCCCGTAAGAACATAGCCATTATCCGTTTTGCGCATACGGGCATTCAGATACCGGTCAACGATATTTTTTTGTTCATCACTCTTTGCGAGAACCCGGGTATAATAATCCTGATGCATTTCTTCAACTGACGTATACGCCTGACCGACCGTTCTCGATTCGACGGTAAGGTTTGCATAGATGCCAAGCTGGAACAGAACATTCCAGAGTATGTCGGCGGTAGGTTCATAGTCGTAAGGTTCTCCGTGCAGAAGCGGCCATAGCTCCTTATTCCCCCGCGAAAGGGAGGGAGGTATGAGAAACCAGAAGATATGGACCGCAGATTCCGCGCATTCATCCATTTTTTTGATACAATCCCGGATGTTTTCCATCATCAGGGAAAGAGAAACTATCACAACATCATGTCGTCCGATCTCTTCCGGCGCGGCATCCTCCCAGGTTGTATGAAGTATGCGAATTGGGGGAGAATCGGTGAGTCTGCGGTACGTTTCGATTCCGTCAATCATGGGAGAAGACGGCTCGACAACGGTCACGGGACAACCGGAAAGAGCAAGCGGCACGGAAAGAGTGCCGGGTCCTGCACCGATATCCAGAACCGAAGACCCTGACGGGATGTTCATCGAATCAAGCTGCTGCTGAACTCTTCCCCGGTCATCATTCTTCAGCCTTCTGACGTATCTGTCTACATTCACCGGATTATCCCAGAAAGTTTCGTTGTCCTCGCCTGCGGCGCGTTTCTGCCGGAATGCACGGGCCATCTGTTCATCCCACATCCGGATGAAATCCGGTTTTTCGGAACACATATACTATAATACCGGGTGGAAAGTAATAAACTGCGCGGACTTGAGAGAAAGACTATTTTACCATTCACACATAAGGTTAATCATGAATACGAGAAATCCGGGTATTGCAAACTTCGGTGTGACGATTATCCAGTCGAGACACAGTGTCAGAAAGTTCAAAGAAGCGGAAATTCCACCGGAGTTCATCAGAAAAGCCCTCGAGTGTGCAACAAAAGCCCCGACTGCACGAAATGCCCAGCCGTGGATCTTTGTTGTCGTGAAAAACAAAGAGACCCTCGCAAAGATTGCAGAGCTCGCACCGAACGGAAAATTCATTGAAGGAGCGGCCGTCGGATTCCTTGTCTTCGGCAAAGCCGACTGGCAGTACGTGATCGAAGACTGCTCGGCAGCAACCGAAAACCTGCTTCTTGCCCTCCATGCCTACGGATACGGCGGGTGCTGGATAGCCGGCGACAAGAAGGATTACGCAGAGGTTGTGCGTAAACTCGTGAATGTCCCGGACGAGTTCAAACTTGTCTCAATCGTTGCGGCCGGCGTTCCAGATCTCGGCGGCATCTCTCTTGCAGAAAAGCAGTCTCTGGAAAGTCTGGTCTTCGACGAAAGATACCAGTAATCTGCGGAGATATCCGCACAACTAATTTTTGAGATGAAGAAAACACCGGATCTTATGCAGAAGATATGCTGATTTTTCATCATCTTTTTCTCGGCCTGATCGCCGGAATCATTCTCGCAGTGCTTCTTTCGAATAAATGGGCAGTTCTCTACGGAGGTATTGGAGCGATCCTTCCGGACCTTATCGACAAACCGCTTGGACAGATTCTTCTTGCCGACACTATAAACTATGGACGGATCTATGCCCACACGCTCACACTGGCGGTGATTCTGATCATCATAGGACTTTTGATCTGGTACAAAAACCGGAAACGTATCCTTCTTCTCTGCATAGGAGCAGGCGTTCTCATCCATCAGCTCGGGGATGCCATGTGGGAAGCACACGTGAACTGGTTCTGGCCGTTTCTCGGACCATTCCCGCTTTCATCAGAGATCTATCCCCCGATACCTGAGGGGTATTTGCCGTATCTGTATCTCGCATCATGGATGCTGGCAGTGATCGCAGGAACAGCGGTGATAGCCGTTTTGTACCGGCATCTGGTTACGTATCTCGCCGGAGGGAGCAGGAGCAGGTGGATTCTCATTGGGGCAGGAATTATTCTGGCAGGAACCGGGACAATACTTCTCGTAAAATATCTCATCTGGGATATGTTTCTTACCGGTCCCTGGGCGAATTATTTTGGGACCATGTATCTTCACGAGTTATTATCAATTTCAGAGTGGATATACGGTCTAGCTTCCATGATTCTGATTCTTCTGATTCTGAATTACCCGGTACGCTTTTCAGAAACGACAAAAAAACCCATCATCGTACTATGCGGGGCGAGCGTTGTCGGAATATCTCTTCTTCTCATGCTGTGTATCGGTCTTGGAGTCCCGGCGGACGAGGTGTAAGGCGAAACAATTTGGAGAATTTTAGCAGCAGCGGGATTATTTTGCGGAGGGATCGTTCTTCTTTTTCTTGGAAACAGAATATGGGGACTGCCGGATGATAAAGTCCCTGCCGACAAATGACATCTGTTTTCAAACCGCAGCGATATGATAATCATTGCGGCATATCGGCATTCCCTCGGCATTTAGTATGGATTTTTCTGTAAAACGAGGGGTAAACTCTTATGTATTAACCAGACCTATTGTATATTCTGATAGCGTATGAATGAATATCTCATAAACTGGGTAAGCTCAATGTGCATGATTGCCCTCGTCTGGATTTTTTTGTGCGGTCATGGTGAATCTGACCCTGACACGAAGATACTCCGGTCTGCACACGGCATTACTCTGGATTGGAGGATTTCTGACGCTGGTCGTTCTCACCTCTATCGTTGATGTTGTCTACGAGGCGTGTGTCTTTCTTATACCAAGTGGATATGATTTCATATCCTTACTTGCAGACTGTCTGTTTGTGGTCGTTGTCGGTGTCTGGTTTGTTTTAGTGGCATGGAAAATATACCGGGGAACCTCATCTTCCAAGATCTTTATAGCATCTTATATTCTGAGAATTTCTATCAACTCTTTTTTTAACGAGAATTATTATTTATGAAGGATTGAATACATCCCCACACCCTCTCATCCCCCCCCAAAAAAAAAGAAAATCACGATAAATCCCAATTATTCCTTGACGTTTTTTTTTAATTTACACCCTGTTTTGAATCGTTTTCACTTGATAGATATTATAACAAAATGCAGCCAGCATATTTTTCACTCGCACTCTTTGCAGCGTTGTTACCTTCACCAACCCTGCATGAAAGATATTTTTGATCACTGCATAGGGTCTCTCCCCCTTTGATCTCTTTCTACTTATTCGCATATTTCTCAGTTTATCTCGTATCCCAATGGGATGTCCTCTCGCCCCTCGTTTCATTGTGGCACTATATCCCTTGCATTTTGCTCCCTGATATCCCCGATCCCGATAGACCACTTCTCCTTTTTCTGACAGATCCACCTGACTGTCATGAACATTTGCCGTTGTGGTTTCAATGCGTCGAATAAGATCATGCGTCTTATCCATGATGGTATGAAGTTTATAGCCATAGTGCATTTTGCCGTTCTTGGACATGATTTTTCCATCTTTATCCCGTCGTGTTTTTGCCTGATCTCCTCGCGGCGTGTCTTTCTTACAATGACCGGGTTCAGCATACACAAACGTTGCATCCTGAATCATACCTTGTTCAATTTTGAGACCTTTCAGGTCAATTTGTCGCTGAAACTCCTTCCAAACCAATGTGTCAACGCCTGATTCGGACATGCGCTCCCGAAATAACCATATCGTTGAATTGTCGGGTATTTTGTCAGGACACCCAAGGAAATGCCAAAAGGAGAGACGATCGTAGATTTCACGTTCAACGGCGAGATCAGATAGATTATACCAGACTTCCAGAAGCTGAATCTAGAACATGAGTATTACATCGACATTGGGGTGACCGCCTTTGCCGGATTTATTTGTATACATGGATTCAAGAAGAGGACGAAAAACATCTCAATCAAGTGTTTTACCAACATCGGAGAGGCGGTCGCCAAGTTTTTCATAACGCTCGTGATATGCCTGGTTGAGACCAAAGCTGCTGAAAGTCCCCATACATACTACTCAACGTACGAAAAGAAAGTACTTTCTGTCGGAAAAAGGGTTGTTAGAAATTCTCGTACTTTCTTTTCGTACTCTTTCTTTTCGTACTTTGAGTAGTATATATGGGGACTTTCTGTCGGAAAAAGGGTTATTAGAAATTCTCATGCTGGATTAAAAATAGGAATCCCCTTAAAACTGGAGGATACCTGCTGCAAATTCATAAATGATGAACAGAATCAGAATTACCGTCGCTATGACAAGACCCCAGATCAGTCTTGTTTTGAACTCCTTTTTGAAAAGATAGGCGATGATACTTACGATAAGATAACATACTGACCAGAGGAGAACGATGAAAATGATCCAGCTCAGAATGAAAATATTTGGAAGAACGCCTGAAAAACCCAGCAGTTCGAGTACTGCCGCGATGATAAATACTATCCCGATTACGATTGTGGGCAAATCGAGGAATTTAGCATTGCTTGTTTCTGTCATATACAGACAATAGGGATTATTCTATCTTAAGGATATGGGTGTTATTTTCCCATTTATATTAGATATAATCCCAAATATGCAAACATAAGATGTTGAGCAATTCAGTTAGGTGAAAATACGTATCTCCGAAACGCCAGATTCTAAAAAAGATGTGCCTGAATATTCAGGCAAATAATTTGGTATTATCCTGATCATCGCTGGTTGTCTGGGAAGCAACCGTTGCTGTAATCACCTGGGTGATTGCGCTGCGGAAGATCTCGAGACCCTGCATCAGCGTAGCATCATCGGTCGTTAATGCAGGCATCAGCTTTACAACCGAATCCTCCCTGCCCGAAAGCTCGAGAATGAGCCGGTTCTCAAAGCACAGCTGTCTGATCTGGTGGGCAGTCCCTGGAGGATATGCGCCGCAGTCGATACCCCACATCAGTCCAAGACCGCGGAAACTCAGCCCCGGATCGATGAGCGGCAGGTTTGCAGCAAGATAATCCTGGACGATCTTGCCTTTCCGCACGGTCTCTTCGATGACATGCTCTTTCAACATGAATTCGAGAGCTGCCTTTCCTGCAACGAATGAAAGCTGGAAGCCTCTAAACGTTCCGTTGTGTTCGCCGGGTGCGAGGACATCATACTCCGGCTTTACCAGAGCGATCGAACACGGCATACCGATACCGCCGATGGATTTTGCCATGACAACGATATCAGGAACGATACCTCCGCGCTCGAACGAGAAGAACGCTCCCGTCCTGCCGCATCCGGTCTGGATTTCGTCCAGAATCAGCAGCATATCATGCTTGTCGCACAGGGCGCGGATGTCTCTGAGCCACTGATCGGATACGATATTGATGCCGCCTTCTCCCTGGACCGATTCGACAATAATAGCCGCCGGTTTGTCAACACCGCTGTGATCATCGCTGAGGATCATATCGATGTACTCAATCGTGTCCAGATTATTCATCATCGACGGGTGAGGAACATGCGTTGCATTTCCAAGGGTCACACCGCAGGCTGCCCGTGCAGACCTCTCCGTCGTCAGGGCCAGAGCTCCAAGCGTCATGCCATGGAACCCGCCCATCAATGCCAGCACGTTGGATCTGCCTTTCGCCTTGCGGGCGATTTTTAATGCAGCTTCAACGGCGTTGGTTCCGGTCGGTCCCGGAAACAGGATCTTGTAATTGAGACCACGCGGGATCAGAATATTCTTCTGCATGAACTGAATGAACTCACCCTTGGCAATGGAATACATATCCAGCCCGTGAACTAACCCGTCATTCTGCAGATACTCGATCACTTTCTCTTTAATATAGTCATTATTATGACCGTAATTACAGCTGCCCGCCCCGCAAAGGAAATCGATATACTCGATTCCGTTCTGATCAATCAGTAAAGAGCCTTTAGCTTTTGAGAAAATTACCGGATACTTCCGACAATACGACCGCACGTTACTTTCGAATTCTTCGAATACGGCTGTTTCCATAAAGACGTCATTTGTGTTTTCAAGACCCATAGACCACACTCCTTTTTTTAGATAGTATGAATGTACAGGAAATCCAGCCCCGCACACCGGGCGGCTCTGAGATTACTAAACTTAGTTGCCCCCCCTAGGCTTAAAGGTGTCCCTCGGAAAAGAATGGCTTAGGGCCTGATTTATGGACTTTGGGACGATATGCACAGAGTTCAAAAAACCCCCTGCATGCTCGGATTTTCCATTCATGACACGGGGGGGGTTGAATAGTTTTCGGTAACCCGGGGGAGGGGGGTTTTGTAAAAATTCAGGGGCGCATTCACGCGCACGCCAAGAGAAAAAAGTGCAGGGCCAACGGCCGCTCACGATGTTTTGCGGCCGACGATGATTTCACCCTGATCGTTGATACCGATGACCTTTTCGCCGGCGTCTCTCAACCGTTTAATGTACTGAATCACTTCCTCGGTGAGCTCTTCACCCGGGCAGATGAAGGGGATTCCCGGCGGGTAGGGAATGATCGATGAAGCGCAGATCCTGCCGGCGCCTTCAAGCAGCGGGATACGTTCTTTGTCCTGCGGGACGGGGAAGAGCCGGAGTTTTTCTTTGAGAACAGCAGTGACTGAGGATTTTGCAGGAGTGGCAGAGGCGCCGCTGCAGCATTCGCTGATATCTTTCAAAGCTTCGAGAAGCCGCTTGCTGTCGCCAAGAGTATTGCCGATCCCCGTCATGCACATGAGGATCGGGCCGGTGGTAAGTTCTGCAAAGATTCCGCGTTCCATTAAGAGTTCTTCGAGCCGGGCCCCTTCGATACCGACGGCACTCATGTCGAGATTGATTTTTGTAATATCCATTCTGATGCCGGCGTCGGTATCCAGAGGGCTGCCGATAATGCGAAGACCTTTGATTTTCGGTGCTTCCAAATAGAAATGCATGAGGGCCTCATGCCACTCGGCCATGAGGGTCGTCTGATGTTCATGCAGGATCGCGGCGTTGATATCGAGCGAGCCCATGAGAAGATACGAGGGGCTGGTGGATTCCATCATCTGGAGTTTGTCTTCAAGAACGTAATGATCGACCCGGTCGGAGTTGAGATTTAGAACAGCGCTTTGGGTGAAGGAGGCAAGGGTCTTGTGGATCGAGTTGATGACGATGTCGGCTCCCTGCTCTTCGGCGGATTCGGGCATGTCGGCAAATCCCGCGTTACGGAAGAATTTGAGGTGGGCGCCGTGTGCCTGATCGACGATGAGGATCTTGCCTCGTTTGTGGACGAACTCGGCGATGGCCCGGATATCGGAGCATATTCCGTAATAATTCGGGGAAGGAAGTATTACCGCATCGGCTTCGGGGTTTTCTGCCAGACACCGTTCGATCTCGTCAGCCGTGATACCGCCGGAGATGCCGTATTCATCGATGATTTCCGGATAGGCATAGACCGGCTGGATGTCGGCAAGAACGAGGGAGTTGAAGATCGCTTTGTGGGAGTTTCTGGCCATGACCAGTTTTTTCCCTTTGGGAACCGAGGCCATAACGGCGGCAATCACGCCGCAGCTTGTACCGTTGATGAGGAGATAGGAACGCTGTACATCGTAGAGCCGGGCATATTCCTCCTGAGCGGCTTTGAGGATTCCCTCTGTCTGGAAGAGATTGTCGGCACCGGGTATTTCGGTTATGTCACTGTCCATCATCTTCTGGAGAAAATCGTCGTAACCAAACCGTCGGTAAATGGCCGAGCCTTTGTGCCCCGGCATATGGAAGGAGACGGTTTTTTTCTCCGCATGTTCCGTCAAAAAAGTAATGATCGATGGTGTACTCATGGTATTCCCTTGTGGGTACAACGTACACCGGCTGGCGAATTATATTTTTTGGGATGCGGGTTGGCGACGAAGTCGACGACCTTAGCCAAGCAAACCGAAGGTTTGCGAGTGCGGGCTACCCCGCAGGGGCGGCCAAAGCCTGAGCAAGTCGATAGACTTGCGGTACCGTTCGAGCAAATCCTGTCGGCGCCCCAGCGGCTCCCATAGTTTCAATTTTTAAGCTTCTCCGAATTCAGGTACACCAAGGCCGAAATACTTCTCGAAGAAACCGGTCAGTTTATCGATGACGATCTGTTTCTTTGCTGACCGGGAGCCGCCGCCAAACCGCGAAATAGGCGGCATCAATTTATCCAGATCTGTACCGGTCGTTTTAATCTGGCCATCACGGAAAGCATTAACGATGTACTTTTTCGTATCTTCCGCCTGCAGATTTTCTTCTTCGATCAGTTTTTCAAGGTCAGCAGTTTCTTCCTGTCTGACAAAGAGCCCCCAGTCCCGCTGAACTTCGGTTTCGGCATTGATCGTAGATATGAATTTCTGAATCAGTTCCTGCTTGGAACGGAGTTCAAGACTGGAACGGATCGCTTTGTCGATCGCAATAAGGATGGATTTGTTTTCACAATTGGAATCGTGATACTCTGAAACAAGCATCAGGATATAGTCAATATTGACTTCGATCTGTTTGACCAATTCCATTTCAAACACGATGTCGTCAGTGATGGTGTCTTTATCATCTTTGCGCCGGTATTTCTGGTACAGGTCGTTATAAAAGCTGGTGTAATCCTGAAGCTGGAACTCGGTAAGGATCTCCATACCTTTGAATTCGTCAAATGAAAGCAGGATATTTCTTAAGCGAAGGATACTGCCGAATAAAACAATGAAGGAGAATTTCTAACAACCTTTTTTTTCCCGACAGAAAGTACTTTCTTTTCGTACGTTGAGTAGTATGTATGGGGACTTTCAGCAGCTTTGGTCTCAACCAGGCATATCACGAGCGTTATTAAAAACTTGGCGCCCGTCTCTCCGATGTTGGTAAAACACTTGATTGGGATGTTTTTCGTCCTCTTCTTGAATCCATGTATGCAAATAAATCCGGCAAAGGCGGTCACCCCAATGTCGATGTAATACTCATGTTCAAGATTCAGCTTCTGGAAGTCTGGTATAATCTATCTGATCTCGCCGTTGAACGTGAAATCTACGATCGTCTCTCCTTTTGGCATTTCCTTGGGTGTCCTGACAAAATACCCGACAATTCAACGATCTGGTTATTTCGGGAGCGCATGTCCGAATCAGGCGTTGACACATTGGTTTGGCAGGAGTTTAAGCGACAAATTGACCTGAAAGGTCTCAAAATTGAACAAGGTATGATTCAGGATGCAACGTTTGTGTATGCTGAACCTGGTCATTGTAAGAAAGACACGCCGCGAGGAGAGCAGGCAAAAACACGACGGGATAAAGATGGAAAAATCATGTTCAAGAACGGCAGAATGCACTATGGCTATAAACTTCATACCATCATGGATACGACGCATGATCTTATTCGACGTATTGAAACCACTACGGCAAATGTTCATGACAGTCAGGTGGATCTGTCAGAAAAAGGAGAAGTGGTCTATCGGGATCGAGGGTATCAGGGAGCAACATGCAAGGGATATAGTGCCACAATGAAAAGGGGGGCAAGGGGACATCCCATTGGGATACGAGATAAACTGAGAAATATGCGGATAAGTAGGAAGAGATCAAAGGGGGAGAGACCCTATGCAGTGATCAAAAATATCTTTCATGCAGGGTTGGTGAAGGTAACAACGCTGCAAAGAGTGCGAGTGAAAAATATGCTGGCTGCATTTTGTTATAATATCTATCAAGTGAAAACGATTCAAAAAAGGGTGTAAATTAAAAAAACGTCAAGGAATAATTGGGATTTATCGTGATTTTCTTTTTTTTGGGGGGGATGAGAGGGTGTGGAGATGTATTCAATCCTTCATAAATAATGATTCTCGTTAAAAATAGTTGATAGAAATTCTCATACTTATATCAGGCTGTTCTATCATTCATCATGAACAGACTGAAACTGCTGAGTTTCGGAGCGTGCGTGCTTATCATCTGCATATTTGCAGCAGGGTGCATCTCTCCTGAGGTTCCGGTGAATACCAATAATCCGGTTTTGACCGTAACGGTTGAAAAAGCGGGAATAATGATTCCGGCAAATGCGTTGATGACGTATATTCTCCCGGCAAATCCAACGACAGGCTACACCTGGAATGTGATGGAAAGCTCAGGACTGAACGTCACCGATGAATATAAGGCGACTCCGGTTCCAGAAGGCTGGACCGGCGGGGGAGGCTATCAGTATTACACACTGACTGCAGACAAAGCAGGAACCTATACATTCAAGGCAGCATATGCAAGAGCATGGGAAACGGATACCGAACCGATCTATACCATGACACAGGAGCTGGTGTTTTCCGAGGCAGAGAACGATGATGATGCTGGCAGTGTTATGCTGAGCGTTCTGTTTGACGTGACGGTCAATCCGAAAGCGGGCGAGGTCGTAAAGATCTGCACGGAAGGAAATCCGACCACCGGGTATTACTGGACAGCAGCACCAGAGACCGGACTGACCGTTCTTAAAGATGATTATGTCACGGATGGTACCTCCGGAATGGCCAGCGCCGGCGGAACATATGTCTGGTATGTCACGGCAGAAAAGGCAGGGACCTATTCATTCAAAGCAACATGTCAGAGATCCGGACAGGATCCGTCCAATATGTTCTTCTTCGATCTGACATTCGTCTAACCGGAAACAAAGGAAGCGGCAAAGCTTCTTCATTCCTTTTTTTCTTATCCCCAGTACCGTTGCGTCTGCACGAACTTGCGTTCCGCTTTCAGAATTTCCCGGTAAAAGTTATCGCCGGTCGCAAAGGTATTCAGGATGCGTGCCGCCGCTTCCGGACCGACGCCTCTTCCCGCCAAAGCAACGACGGCTTTTTTGCCGCTGGATAGGACCATGTTCGCATTCCTCATCATCCGGGTCTCCGCTTCCCGCTCCTCAGAAGAAAGGGTCTTCTTTTTCAAAGAGGCAAACATCGGCTCTTCGTAAGGCTTCAGCGCCGCGATCAGCCGGGCGCCGCAGACCGGACACTGGGGCTGATCGGGGACCCGTGCGACCTTGGTCTTCGACTTCCATTTCCTGCAGTGCATACAGGCAATGATAACGTCCTGCTCTTCGATCCTGTGCTTCACGCTCTCTAAAATCGCCTGATCCTCTCCGGGCGGCACGACCACATCGCGACCGGTAAAGAGCCCCTCGGCTCCGATGATCGACAGACGGCTCGTCTTCGTCTCCATTCCATGGTTTTTCAGCATCGCGACAACAGTTTTCGCAGACTCCACATCCATGCTCGAGAAGAACAGTTCGCGGAATGCTTCTTTTTCGATCACCGTCCCGTCGAAGAGATCGAGAAGACGATTCATACTGATCTTTTCGTAATCGGCGTCGGCGTCGATCGCCCCGAACTTTTTTGCGATCTGGACGAGTTTCCATTTATACAGAGCCGTCTTTTTGAGCGCCAGAATCAGGATCGCTTCCAGATGCTCTGGCTCGAGAGAGAGGATGACTTCCTCCACATCGGGAGCCCGCAGAAACTTCGGGAGCCGAAGGAGGATCCGGTAGGCATTCGTCTCGATCCCGACCGATGTTCCGTATCTCGCAGAGAGCAGGATCGAAAGAACGCGGCCGATCGTCTCGTTCACCTTGTGCCCCCCGCAGAGATTCACCACGACCCCCTCGTCAGAGTCCTCTAAAACGATCAGCTTATCCGTCGCCGTCACCGAACGATTCTTTTTCATCTCGGAAAGGACTTTTTCGGCAAAGCGGACGGACCTCTCATCCGCCCGGTACTCGGCAAAGTTCTGCAGACGGCGCAGCCTCCCAACTTCCATTGCCACCGTGAACGGCACCGGGATCTGCTCGCCTTCCCACGACGGGAGTTCCCCTTTCGCATTCTTCGCCGGCTCCACCATGATCCGGTCCTCGTCGATGTCGAGGACCCGCCAGACCTGACCTCTCGCAACGAATACAGCACCCGACGAGATACAGCTGATCACAAACGACTCGTCCAGGGTCCCGACCGGTTTTCTCGAGACCACGTCGAAGATCATGCTCTTTTTCTCGTCAGCGATCATCGAGAGATTCAGCGAAAGATACTTTCTTGCCCTGGCTTTCGTGATCACCATCCCGCCTTCGGTCCGGATCAGGTAATGTTTTTCCATGCCGGCGATCACTTCGCGGATCAGGGGGCCGGCATTTTCAAAGCAGAAGCTCCGTGAAAAGATCTGCTCTATTCTTTCGATCGCGATCTCGCCGCGTTCCACCGCGAGGGCCGCGATCTGATTGGCGATCACGTCCGCGGCATTGATGTGCGGGCGGATGTTTTCCGGCTGATTGCTCATCGCCTTGTTGAAGATGACCATGGATTCCAGGATATCGTCGAATCCGGTCGCAAGGATCATGCCTTTCGAGGTGGCATGGATCTGATGGCCAGCTCTCCCAGTTCTCTGCATAAGGCGGGTGACCTCACGCGGCGAGTTGAACTGGATGACGTGATCGATCTGCCCTATGTCGATCCCAAGCTCCATCGAGGAGGTACAGATCATGCCTCGGGTCACTCCCGCACGGAACTTGTCCTCGGCATCGACCCTGACCTCGCGGGAAAGGGATCCGTGGTGAACGTCCGTGTCTCCGCGTGAAAGAAGAGCATGTCCGATCGCCTCGGCGACGCTGCGGGTGTTCGTGAAAACGAGGGTCGAGGTGTGGGCGTCGATGCATTTGCCGATCATCTTCGTCTGATCGCCGAATGATTCGCCGGCAAACTTCACGGAAAGGTCGAGGGTTTTTGCGACCGGGACCTGTACGATCGTGCAGGGACGTTTTCCGCAGAGGAATCTGCCGACAACCTCGGGGTTTCCCACCGTTGCCGATATCCCGATCCGCTGGAACTCGCCGGCGAGTTCGGCGACCCTTTCAAGCGCAACCGAGAGCTGGGCTCCGCGCTTTCCGCCGGCAAGCTCATGAATTTCATCGAAGATGACGTAGCGAACGGCCGAAAGATGTTTTCGAAGCACCTTTCCCATCATCATCGCCTGCAGACTCTCGGGCGTTGTGATCAGGAGATCGGGCGGGTGTGTCGCCTGTTTTCGGCGGTCGGTTTGACTCGTGTCCCCGTGCCGGACCGATATCTTCAGGCCGAGTTCGGCCCCCCACCACTCTAAGCGGTTCATCATGTCCCGGTTGAGGGACCGAAGCGGCGTGATGTAGAGTGCCGAGAATCCTTCGGGCAGCGGGTCGGTGAGCATGTGATGGAAAACCGGCAGCAGCGCACTCTCGGTTTTTCCCGTTCCGGTTGGCGCGATCAAAATCGCGTTGATCCCGGTGATGAGTTTTGGGACCGCACGCATCTGGATCTCGGAGAACTCATCGAAGCCCCGCTTTTCCAGAACTTCCCGGAGCTTTGGGTGAAGCGAGTCTTTGAGTTCCTGAATCGCAGATGTCATATCTCCTCCAGCGGGTCAGGGCGGAGTTCGGTGAACGGAGCGACGTAGGTCCCGTCTTTCAAAAACACCTCGGCGTTTTCCGTCAGGATCGCCTTTGCTATCGGAGATATTTTGTTGCCCGGGATCAGCCGGACATCCATCCCGCCGGCCAGTTCATAGAATGCCGGGACCAGAAGGACCCGGGTCGGGTCGACCGGCGCCGGCCCCCAGACGCAAGTGTCGATCTCGGCAAGAAGATAACCGGGCGTTCCGCGAAGGGCGCAGCCGACGGCGTCGTAGATGTTCACGACCGGGTGATGATGCCCGCACAAAATCAGATGGCCGAGAAGAGCGGGATCCGGAATCGTGTGACCGTGGAAATAGCCAGTTCCGTCGATCAGCGCCCCGTTCATCGGGAGGAGTTCACCTTTTTCGAGATAATGTTCAAGTCCCGTGTCGTGATTTCCGGGAGCGAGTCGGAATTCGGTCTCTCTCCGGATCTTTCTCAGGACCTCGGGCATTTCGGTCCGTTCCTGATAGGTGACGTAGGGGATCATGTGCTTGAGGTCGCCAAGCACGATCAAATAGTCGGGATCGGCCTGTTCGATAACGGAAAGCAGTCGTGCGAGCCTCGAATCGGTCGAACTCTGAAAGTGCAGACCATGCCGGTGGAGGTCGGCCTCGACACCGAAGTGAGGATCGGCAATTATCAGTGACCGCTCCTGTCTTTCGATGAGGACGGCGGGTCCTTCTGCATAAAATTCCGGCTGCATGATCAGGCGATTTTGATGAATTCGGTCGTTGGGGTGTAGCATTCTCCTTCTTCCATAAGGATTCCAAGACGCATCTTCGCCGACGGTTCGTCAAGGCCGAGGCTTTGTAAGCGGGAGATGACGTCGAGTATTTTCGCTCCTTTCTTTTCGGAGAGGGAAGAGATGATCCCGAGTATTGTTTCGTTGGTGATCTCTTCTTTTGGAGCTGCCGGCCGGCCGGATCCGAGTGCTGCGCTGATTTTTCCTGCGAGATCTTTACGCAGGTCAGAGGGCGGAGAGGTTTCCAGTCTGGAGATTGCCGACTCGGCGGTGCTTACTATCCAGGCATCACGGGCGCCGCGAGTTGAGGGTGAGATGGTCTCCGGGACGATCTCGAGAAACGTTTTTCCGGCGTATTTGCGGAATCTGACCGTTCCAAATACGGCGACGAACGAGGGGACATCGATCTCGTCGGCGGTTTTGAGAAGCGCGGTGTTCTGCCAGTTCATGGAGCAGGAGAGGATCCCGGTCGGGTCGCTGATGCGAAGCAAGGAGATTTTTCCGTCACGCCGGGTTTTTTCGGTGAGGGTCCCTATCAGAAATATTTTGGGGGAGAAGATGCCGAACGGCGTTTTAAATCCGGTCTCCGTATCCACTGCGAGAATAAGTTCGCTGGCGAATATGCGGGATGCCGGGGGGAGTCGGGTATTTTGGGTATCCATTCCTTAATTCATTTGGTTTGAGGGAGCATTAAACCGACAGAACGAGGATATTTTTCTCAGATGAGGTGGGCGGATTGGTGGAGAGAGAAGGACCTAAACATCTCACATATGAATCAGAAAACGAATACGAAACGGCATCAATTCAAGTGATTATAATGCTGTGAAAAAAAGGAAAATCCAATGCCTTCAGCCGGAATTGAACCGGCGACAACCAGATCTTCAGTCTGGCGCTCTCCCGACTGAGCTATAAAGGCTCTTGCGTAACTAATGTTAGTATGAGAACTATTTATAATAATCTGATTGACTCTCTCAAACAGCTTATTCATTCCAAAAACGTAGTACTAAACAATGGTTAAGAGCGCCGATACAAAAAACGGAACCAATAAACAGACCCTTCAGGAAAAAATCGTTGGGCGAACCACAAATATCGTCCATCTAACGCACAATGACTTGGACGCCGCGGGGTCAGATGCGATCTGCAGGATGACATTCGGCAATGAAATCTTCACGCTCTTCTCGTCCGTCGGCCGGTTCGGGTGGTTTCTCGCGCAGGTCGGCGGGTGCAACGGGAAAGGAGACACGCTGATCATCAGCGATCTGGGCTATCAAAACGGCATCGAGGATCAGATACGAAAAGCCAATGCAGCCGGCTGGGTCATCCAGTGGTATGACCACCACAAATGGACCGAGCCTGAGAAAAAACGAGTTCAGCCATTCGTCCAGACCCTCATCGTGGACACAACGAAATGTGCAACCGGCGTTGTGGCCTCGGTCTTAGCCAAAAACAACCAAAGCGCACGCGAGGTCGCAGGCGTCGTCTGCGATTACGATCTCTGGAAACATCAGGATCCGCGGTCTGCAAAACTCGGGATCGTCACCTCGAAACAGGAAAATCTCAGACTCATCCGGGACAAACTCGCACAAGGCATCATCATCGACGAAGAAGTTTCCCGTATCTTTGAAAAAATCGAGCACGACAAAAACAAGTGCATGAAAAAGAGCATCAAGGCCGCAAAAATATTCCGGGGAAAATACACCATCGCAGTAATGCCTGCCTACGGATATCAAAGCGAGACCTCGGCCGAAGCACGCCGGCAGCTTGGCACCGACATCGAACTCCTCGTCTTCGACACAGGCAAATTCTCTCTGCGCAGCGTTCCTGAAATCAGCCACCTCATCGCGAAAGAGTTCGGGGGAGGGGGACACCCCAACGCATCCGGAGGGAGTTTCAACTACACCTGGAAAGAGAAGTGGATACTTAAACTCTTCAAAAAAGTTTCCCAGAAAGACAAATTCATTGCTGCGGCACAGAACCTCTGACCGCACACTTTTTTTATCACCCGCCCAATACTAGCTTATGACCAATCTGGCCGAAAGCATCCAAATTAACTACGGAATTTGCACGACCTGCGGAGCCTGCGTCAAAGCATGCCCAAACAACATCATCCAGCGTGACGCAGACGCTGCGATCCTTGCACGCCACCTCAGATCGCGTCGGTCGATCCGTCTCTGGAAAGACAGCACCGTTACAAACGAAGAGTGCGAAGAACTCATCAAAATCACCGCCCACGCACCATCCGGCTGTAATCTTCACCAGGTCAAATGGGTCGTCGTTAATGATCCGGCAAAAGTGAAGGCATTCGTCGCAGCTTCAGCCGAACTCCTGCGGCAAATTCCAAAGGATAACCGCATGTATGGTCTTGCTGCCGGCCTCCTGAGAAAACTGAACGTAGGAAATGATATTCTCTGCAGAAACGCACCGGCGCTTCTTATCGCAGTCGCAAATCCAAAGGAAGACCTGGGTCTTGTGGACAGCATCATCTCTCTGACCTATGCGGACGTCTATGCCACTTCTATCGGACTTGGTACCTGCTGGGGGCCGGATTTGTGATGATCCTTCTCAGCGTGTTTCCCCCGCTTCACAAAATCCTCGGCATCCCGGAAGGGTACAAAGCACAGTTCGCCCTTCTTGCAGGACACCCGCAGTATGCATTCAAGCAGATTCCGCCAAGAGATATGCCGGAAATCTTCTGGTCGTAAAAAAAAGATTAGAGAGTCATAAGCAAACGGGGCAGCTCGAGAGAAAGCCAGGGATTTGCCTTGAATATTGCAATCACAAGAGATTTCACCGTGATCTCGTCAAGAGAAAGATCGCTTATAGAATGGACGATGGAGTTGAACTTTGCATCATCCATTTTGATGAACGACTCTTTTACCGCATAATTTCTCGCCAGTGCATGACCAAGAGGGCCTTCACGCCAGGTAGTATCATAGACCATCAGTGCCTTCTTGGAGGTATCGCCTTTTTTCAGGGCTGCTGCGGCGACTTCGCCCGCAAGCTTTCCGGTGTACATCGCATTATAGATTCCTCCGCCGGTGATCGGATCAGACAGACGGGCTGCATCCCCGACGATAATTAGATTGTTGGCAACCGTGCATTCCAGCGGTTTACAGACCGAAACACCGCCGACGATCAGTTCGGTGATCTTTCCGGTCGGGAACTCGCGGGCAATGAACCGGTCGAGGTAATCCTTCGCACGGTGACCTTCGCCGGATTTCGTACCGGCAATACCGATCCCAATATTAGCACATCTGTGTCCCTTCGGGAAAACCCAGATGTATCCCCACGGAGCATCCGTATATGAAAAATAAAACAGATTGGCACGCTCATCGATATCGATATCGTTGACGATGTACTGGGCGCAGGTTTCAAGCTCGGCCAGCGGAACGGTTGTGTTGATGCCTGCCCATTTGGCAAACTTCGACTCGACCCCGTCGGCTGCAATAACGACTTTTGCCCGGACCTCGTAGGTTTTTCCATGCTGATGGATCACGGCACCCGATACTTTGCCGTCGATCATGATCGGGGCGGAGGCGCGTGCATGAACCTGAATCTCGGCTCCTGCCTCGGCTGCCTGCCAGACAAGTTCACGGTCGAATACTTTTCTGTCGAGAACGTAGCCTACTTTTCCCCCTGAATGACTGTCGCCGATTGTGAATTTCGTTCCATCCGGCCCGATCAAAACGGCTTTGTCGAGATCGGCAGCGATCCACTTCGGGTCGGGTTCGATAAACTCAGCCAGTGCTTCCTTGCCGATACCCTCCGCACAGCGGACGGGTGCACCAATCGCCGGGTGTTTTTCGACAAGGAGAACGGACAATCCCTGTTCAGCGGCAGCTTTTGCTGCAAGAGCTCCTCCCGGACCTCCGCCGACAACCAAAACATCGTATGCTTCCTTCATTGTTCCTCCAGTTCGATTGCCCCAAGTGGGCAAACGGTCTGACAAATCTTGCATTTGTTTTTACAGAGGGTCTCATCAACGGTCAGATAGGCATCGATAAGTTCGAGGGCCCCTCTCGGACAAACGGAGACACACGCTCCGCAGTATCCGCAGACATCTCGTCGAATATGAATCATCGTCTTAATAATTTGTTTCAGCCGCTTAATAGTTTGCTCTGCGGGAGCCTTATATTGTCAGACAAACAACATGGTTGTATGGATGAAGATCGGAATACCAAACCGAGTTTGATGTATATTATCCTGATGATCGTGGCGATCGGCTGCGTAATTTACGGTGTCTACGGATGGGTCACCGGTCTGTGGTAAAAAAAGGAAATTGAGAATTTCTAACAACCTTTTTTCCGACAGAAAGTACTTTCTTTTCGTACGTTGAGTAGTATGTATGGGGACTTTCAGCAGCTTTGGTCTCAACCAGGCATATCACGAGCGTTATGAAAAACTTGGCGCCCGTCTCTCCGATGTTGGTAAAACACTTGATTGGTATGTTTTTCGTCCTCTTCTTGAATCCATGTATGCAAATAAATCCGGCAAAGGCGGTCACCCCAATGTCGATGTAATACTCATGTTCAAGATTCAGCTTCTGGAAGTCTGGTATAATCTATCTGATCTCGCCGTTGAACGTGAAATCTACGATCGTCTCTCCTTTTGGCATTTCCTTGGGTGTCCTGACAAAATACCCGACAATTCAACGATCAGGTTATTTCGGGAGCGCATGTCCGAATCAGGCGTTGACACATTGGTTTGGCAGGAGTTTCAGCGACAACTTGACCTGAAAGGTCTCAAAATTGAACAAGGTATGATTCAGGATGCAACGTTTGTGTATGCTGAACCCGGTCATTGTAAGAAAGACACGCCGCGAGGAGAGCAGGCAAAAACACGACGGGATAAAGATGGAAAAATCATGTCCAAGAACGGCAAAATGCACTATGGCTATAAACTGCATACCATCATGGATACGACGCATGATCTTATTCGACGCATTGAAACCACAACGGCAAATGTTCATGACAGTCAGGTGGATCTGTCAGAAAAAGGAGAAGTGGTCTATCGGGATCGGGGATATCAGGGAGCAAAATGCAAGGGATATAGTGCCACAATGAAACGAGGGGCGAGAGGACATCCCATTGGGATACGAGATAAACTGAGAAATATGCGAATAAGTAGAAAGAGATCAAAGGGGGAGAGACCCTATGCAGTGATAAAAAATATCTTTCATGCAGGGTTGGTGAAGGTAACAACGCTGCAAAGAGTGAGAGTGAAAAATATGCTGGCTGCATTTTGTTATAATATCTATCAAGTGAAAACGATTCAAAACAGGGTGTAAATTAAAAAAACGTCAAGGAATAATTGGGATTTATCGTGATTTTCTTTTTTTTTGGGGGGGGTGAGAGGGTGTGGGGATGTATTCAATCCTTCATAAATAATGATTCTCGTTAAAAAAAAAGAGTTGATAGAAATTCTCAGGTTATTAGAAATTCTCTTTAATTTTATTGAGAATTTCTATCAACTCTTTTTTTAACGAGAATCATTATTTATGAAGGATTGAATACATCCCCACACCCTCTCATCCCCCCCCAAAAAAAGAAAAACACGATAAATCCCAATTATTCCATGACGTTTTTTTTTAATTTACACCCTGTTTTGAATCGTTTTCACTTGATAGATATTATAACAAAATGCAGCCAGCATATTTTTCACTCGCACTCTTTGCAGCGTTGTTACCTTCACCAACCCTGCATGAAAGATATTTTTGATCACTGCATAGGGTCTCTCCCCCTTTGATCTCTTCCTACTTATTCGCATATTTCTCAGCTTATCTCGTATGCCAATGGGATGTGCCCTTGCTCCCCGTTTCATTGTGGCGCTATATCCCTTGCATTTTGCTCCCTGATACCCCCGATCCCGATAGACCACTTCTCCTTTTTCTGACAGATCCACCTGACTGTCATGAACATTTGCCGTAGTGTTTTCAATACGTCGAATAAGATCATGCGTCGTATCCATGATGGTATGAAGTTTATAGCCATAGTGCATTCTGCCGTTCTTGAACATGATTTTTCCATCTTTATCCCGTCGTGTTTTTGCCTGCTCTCCTCGCGGCGTGTCTTTCTTACAATGACCGGGTTCAGCATACACAAACGTTGCATCCTGAATCATACCTTGTTCAATTTTGAGACCTTTCAGGTCAAGTTGTCGCTGAAACTCCTGCCAAACCAATGTGTCAACGCCTGATTCGGACATGCGCTCCCGAAATAACCAGATCGTTGAATTGTCGGGTATTTTGTCAGGACACCCAAGGAAATGCCAAAAGGAGAGACGATCGTAGATTTCACGTTCAACGGCGAGATCAGATAGATTATACCAGACTTCCAGAAGCTTAATCTTGAACATGAGTATTACATCGACATTGGGGTGACCGCCTTTGCCGGATTTATTTGCATACATGGATTCAAGAAGAGGACGAAAAACATCCCAATCAAGTGTTTTACCAACATCGGAGAGGCGGTCGCCAAGTTTTTCATAACGCTCGTGATATGCCTGGTTGAGACCAAAGCTGCTGAAAGTCCCCATACATACTACTCAACGTACGAAAAGAAAGTACTTTCTGTCTGGGAAAAAAAGGTTGTTAGAAATTCTCTTATTTTTATATCATCAATCTTCGTTTTTGTGTATGTTGGATGATAGGAAAGATACCGTTTGGTATCAAGGGTCTCATCGAATAATGTTATGTTTGCTTGAATAAACTCATCTAGCGAATCTTTGTTGAATTCTGCGAGTATTTCAGTCTTTCTAACGTTTCATCTGGTCTGATGATTGTTATAACTCCACCTGCATTTTCGGTGAGTCTTTTGAAGTCTTCTAATCTAGTCATCTATGTTAGTCATATATGAGTAAATTTGTCAAGTGGGGCGAGCAAGTCGGGGTATGAAACGAATATAAGTGTATATATGATTAGAATACCGATAACGATGCATATCCAGTAAATATCATCATGGCAGAGTTTTTTTACAAATGGCTCTAATTTTGGCACTGATCTTTTTGTTGAGATGATACTTAAAATAGCAACGAAAAGAAGAATCCCGAATAAACAGAGGAAATACCCGCGCCATAAGTATTGAGGCTCGCCTATAATTATACGCGGGTTGTGTGTTAAATTGAAAATTAGGAAGACTGCTTCAGTAATAAAAAAGAACAAACAAGCTCCTAGTATGATGTGTCCGAAGCGGAGCATCGTTTTCGATTCGAAATCGCCGATTGGTATCATTTATAACTCGTCTTTTGAGGGTGAATCCGTTGCTATTTTCGCTGATGCTGCTGTTACTGGTGCTATGAAGAATGCACATAAAATTGCGAAGATTAAGAGTATACTTAGTGTTTTTGTAGTGTGCTTTGTCATGTTATTTATTCTGGTTCTTAGATGCTATAATAATATCTCCTAGATGTTTCTCAGTTTATGTGTTAGAGATCAGGTTACCTCCCTTTAATGAGGTTATCCTAATTGAGCCCCTGCGTAAGGGGCGGCGACAGCCGGGTCGTATAGTCTTTTATAGGCTCGCGTATCTCGTTCTCTAGTGGTTTTATCGATCCAGACGATGTTTGGATGCAACGGGTAGCTAAAAATCGATTGTTGATCTTTTGCGCATTTATTCATGTGATTACTGAGGTTGGTTATTTCAGATGTCGTTTTTGTGATTTTTATAGAAAATTATAAATACTATTACAATCATAAATATACATATAAATTTTAATATTGAATTTGTTTTTCATTCTTTGTTTCTGAGATTCGTGGTCTAGTTGATTTTGGTGGGTCTTTTTGGTGTTTTCAGATTCATATTATTTTTTCTTTTTGTGTGATTTGTATGACAAATTTATTTTTTATGGTGGTGGAGGTATGTTATGACTGTAAATCCTCGTGATGTTCTTAAGACTGCTGATGCTGTGTTAACTCTTGTCCAGGATAAAACGAATCCAGTGAAATGTTATGATGTGACAGTTCCTCGTGACGAGAGCGACCTTGATCCTGGTTTCCTTTTATCTTTCGTTAAAGATCATTGCAAGCAGTATGTTTTTGCTCCACAGATTGGTACGGCGACAGAATATCCTCATTGGCAATGTCGATTTTCGCTTAAAGTGAAGACGCGGTTGAATAATGCTATTAAGGAGTTTCATACCTTTTTGCATCCTACGGCTCATGTTGAGCAGACGCTTTCCGAACGTGGATCTAATCCTCAGTATCGTGAATACTATCAGTATTGTAGTGATCGTCGGACTCTCGCTCCTAATGGTCGTGTTTGGTCTGATAAGGATGCCTTGGTCCCTGATGATTTAATTAGTGTTAACGGCGATCGCGGAACCTTGTATCCATGGCAGCGGGAATTATTTGAAATGCCAAACGACGATCGTCGGATATGTTTTGTTTATGATACCCGTGGTGGCTTTGGTAAATCGTATTTTTGTTCCTATCTCGAAATTAATAATCTTGGTTTGGCCTTACCTCCGTTGAAATCTAAGGATATACACGGGGCCGTGTACGATTATTGTACAACGTACGGGTTTCCCGGAATTATCACTGTGGATTTACCACGGGCTTTTAGTTCGCGTGATGAGTTGCGAGATATTTTTGTTGGCTTAGAGACGATCAAGTCTGGCCATGCTTACGATGCTCGGTATACTTGGAAGTCTACGCGATTTAGATCGCCCAAAATTATTGTGTTCAGCAATCTGCTTCCAGATCCAAACTGGTTATCTTATGATAGATGGGATTGTTATGAACTTTGCTCGGTAGATTATCGATATAGTAATGGTCATGAGGCTGAGCTTATTGGGTTTGATTTGCGTACTGCTTATCGTAAGATGTGGGATGAGCGTGCTGATCGTAAGGCTGTTGCTAATGAGTGTGTTAAGAAGATCAGTTCATCCCAAGCCTCGATTATGTAATGTGAGTTTTTGTTCCAGATGTTCTAGGTCAGATTAATCTCCTTTCCAGATCAAAAACGGGTTTATATTACTTAGATTCGTGATTACAGCTCTATTTTCAGTTTGTTCCAGATGTTCCAATTATAAAAGAATAATAGGGATGGTATTAAAGATAAGAGGGACTAAAAGCGTACAGTATTACGTGATAGCTTTTAGTCACCCTCCTTTTTTCTTTTCTATGTTGATGGTTGTGTTTGGTGCGGTTTTATGAAGGTTTCTATGATTGATTTGCTTTTGATGTTGTTGTTTTTACTTTACTGGGCTTTGGTTTTTCGTCCTCGTTGTTGTTCTTTGTTGACCGTTTGCCCTTGCCCATCATGCACGGTTTCTCCAGAGTGTAATCTTCCTTGATTGGTGGAGAAGAAGTTCCGGCATCGGCGGTTCTGAATACCTCAACAATGATTTCGAGGTATTTTGCTGATGGGTCATCGGGATTTGAGATGTTGACATAATTTGTTAGGATCGTAGTCAGATTAGGGATATTCGCAGCTTTTTTGGTCAGCAGTATAACCTCTATCCGCCTGTTTTTAGGTAACAAATTAATATATTCGGTTGCATACTTAAGGTGTTTAGCTATAGTGGTACGGGTTTTCGGTGAGATTTTCGTGCTGTTGCGAGCGTTGGCTGCTGCGATGTATCCTATGGCCCGTATCGTATATGAGACAGCGGCAGTTTGGGCAATGATTAGATCGTCCAGATTTATATCATCATCGCTGTTGGTTGTAGGAGGTTCGTTTACAGATGCCTTTTTCATTATGAGTAGCATTTTGTGTTTCTGATAATTATCATTATGCGCAATGAATACGTATAGGTGATAATCACATAATGGTCTTTGTTTTTCGAAATACGGCGATATAGAGAGATTTGGGATTTGTTAGATTTCGTCTGGGTACTCGCATTTGAGATTTCCACTGGAGAAACGGCATAATTTGACGCCGATGGAGGCCTCAGAAAATGAGGTGGCGCGAGTGGAAAGGCCAAAGATACATCTAGAGGGGGGGGGGAAAGGCATGTTCGGAGGTTAGTTTGGAGGGGAAAATGCGATGGTAGAGGGGAAATGAGTGGTCGAATCAGGTATGTTCAGAGGTTCGACACTGAGATTTGGTACGTTGGATGGGGGAGATGAGTGGTGTGTTGGAGCGTCATCTTTCAAATCGATGCCAACGAAGACACTCGAGAAGAGTTTGCCGAAGATCCGGGCACGCTTAATGATATCTAAAGAGGTGAGGCATTTAGCAAGATAATCATAGAACTTTTTAACAATATGATTATTTTTAATAGTAAATTCTTCAATACTACCAATGATTTTGATCCCAGTATGTCTACAATATTCCAAAAACAGGAGTTTGCCACTGATACGATTCCCCCGTTTCCGGACAATTTTGGATTTGAGATAGGAGGGGCCAGTGAAATTTGGATCTGTCATGACGTCGGTAAGGACTTCTTCAACGAACAATCCATGCTCACGAAAGGTGTTATTCTCACGCGACCACTGCAAAAGATCCAGATAGACTATCTCATAATCGATAGTTTGTCTGTTATATTTCCAGATCTCTTTTGAGGGGTTGTAAGATAGGTTTTGGTCAAAAAGGTAGTTTTTTGCCTTATTTTTGCAATATTTTGCAGATTTCTTGTAGGCTTTCGAGATTTCCAGTTCAGTTAATTCAGTTGATATCA
This sequence comes from Methanocorpusculum sp., assembly GCA_965228205.1. Classification (GTDB taxonomy): domain Archaea; phylum Halobacteriota; class Methanomicrobia; order Methanomicrobiales; family Methanocorpusculaceae; genus Methanocorpusculum. The sequence goes on from OZ245799.1 coordinate 700,076, forward strand.
TTGTGATTAGTTTCCAATCACATAAAAATCAGGTCAAAATCAAGACCTTGTAGAAAGGTCAGAAGGCGATATTGTTATTAACCTGCAGAACAAAGAGTTATTTGCTAATTTTGACTCTTTGTTCTTTTTTTATGTTAATAATTACTTAGGATGTCCTAGTGTATATAATTTACCCATGTGCCGTTTTCCCATAAAAATAACTATTTTGTTGTCATATTTTCTGATTTTATTGAGTTATATTGATGTTTGAAGATGCGAGATGCGCGTGTTCAGAGGTCTGCTCACGAATTTTTTTGATACCTTTAGATTTGTTAGCAAATTTGCTTAGTTAATTATATATATGAGAATTTCTATCAACTCTTTTTTTAACGAGAATCATTATTTATGAAGGATTGAATACATCCCCACACCCTCTCATCCCCCCCCCCAAAAAAAAAGAAAATCACGATAAATCCCAATTATTCCTTGACGTTTTTTTTAATTTACACCCTGTTTTGAATCGTTTTCACTTGATAGATATTATAACAAAATGCAGCCAGCATATTTTTCACTCGCACTCTTTGCAGCGTTGTTACCTTCACCAACCCTGCATGAAAGATATTTTTGATCACTGCATAGGGTCTCTCCCCCTTTGATCTCTTTCTACTTATTCGCATATTTCTCAGTTTATCTCGTATCCCAATGGGATGTCCTCTCGCCCCTCGTTTCATTGTGGCACTATATCCCTTGCATTTTGCTCCCTGATATCCCCGATCCCGATAGACCACTTCTCCTTTTTCTGACAGATCCACCTGACTGTCATGAACATTTGCCGTTGTGGTTTCAATGCGTCGAATAAGATCATGCGTCGTATCCATGATGGTATGCAGTTTATAGCCATAGTGCATTTTGCCGTTCTTGGACATGATTTTTCCATCTTTATCCCGTCGTGTTTTTGCCTGCTCTCCTCGCGGCGTGTCTTTCTTACAATGACCGGGTTCAGCATACACAAACGTTGCATCCTGAATCATACCTTGTTCAATTTTGAGACCTTTCAGGTCAAGTTGTCGCTGAAACTCCTGCCAAACCAATGTGTCAACGCCTGATTCGGACATGCGCTCCCGAAATAACCAGATCGTTGAATTGTCGGGTATTTTGTCAGGACACCCAAGGAAATGCCAAAAGGAGAGACGATCGTAGATTTCACGTTCAACGGCGAGATCAGATAGATTATACCAGACTTCCAGAAGCTGAATCTTGAACATGAGTATTACATCGACATTGGGGTGACCGCCTTTGCCGGATTTATTTGCATACATGGATTCAAGAAGAGGACGAAAAACATCCCAATCAAGTGTTTTACCAACATCGGAGAGACGGTCGCCAAGTTTTTCATAACGCTCGTGATATGCCTGGTTGAGACCAAAGCTGCTGAAAGTCCCCATACATACTACTCAACGTACGAAAAGAAAGTACTTTCTGTCGGAAAAAAGGTTGTTAGAAATTCTCATTATTTTTGATTTTACTTTTTTTTCAGTTCTTCAAGTTCGGTACGAATCTTTTCCAGCTCAATAATCTGTTCCCGGTGATATGCAAGGATCATGTCGCTGATGAGTCCGATCATAAATGCCAGAATACCGGTCACTATAAGGAGGACAGTCAGGACAGTCATCGGCATATGTTCGATTCCCTTAAACCAGTCCACTAGAACATAAATGCCGGTGATAAAACCAGCGAGGCCAAGAAGGATTCCAAGAACACTGAAGTGGAACAAGGGATTATTCATCTTTCCGTATCTGTTTATGGCCCTGATGATTTTGTATCCGTCACGGAAAGGATTCAGTTTGGTGGGGGATCCCGGCCGCTTCTTATAATAAGTTGGGACAACCTCAAATCTGAGATTGTGATGCACGACAGCCGAACATATCTCCGTCTCGATTTCAAATCCGGCTTCGGTGAGATTCATCTTGTCGATAGATTCCCTGGTGAATGCCCGATATCCCGAAAGGATATCTGTCATATAGACCCCGTGCGCCCATTTGAAAAACTTGTTCATGACGATGTTTCCAAGGCGGTTCAAACGGGTGAGTGCTCCAAGTTCAGAACTGCCGAGCCGGTCACCTATCACATGGTCTGCTCTTCCCGATACGAGCGGTTCGAGCATTGCATCGGCGTATTCAGGAGGATTGGTTCCGTCTCCGTCCATCATCAGGATGTAGGGTTCGGTAATCTGCCTGAATGCTTCGATCATATCAGCTCCTTTTCCTTTGCCGTTCTGGGTAATGACCCTGGCACCAAGGCCTGATGCAATTTCCGGCGTCCCGCCCGAGGAGTGCCCGTCGACTACCAGGATATTCTTATAGCCAAGACTCTGCAGTTCCTTGATGACAGGGCCGATCGTTGCTTTCTCGTTGAGTGTCGGGATCAGTACACAGACGTCGTCTTTATTCATTATTTTTTACTTATTCTGAAGCTGCCAGAGCATTCTGCCCTGGATGCCGAAGTATTTGGAGTATCCGATAGCATCCCGCTGATCGATGGTCGTTGAGTCAAAGGACACCATATCCATAGAGTAGATCGCATTCGGTGAAGCTCTGCCCCTGATGTGAAGGCCGCCTTTATAGAGCTGAACATCGACCGTTCCGGTAACCCGTTCCTGCGTCTTGTTAATGAATGCATTCAGGTCATGATAGAGAGGTTCGTGGATAAGTCCCATATAGGCGAGTTCTGCCCACTGATCATCGACCATGTTCTTGAACTTCAGCTCTGCCCGGGAAAGGACCAATTTTTCCAGATCTTTGTGGGCTGCAATGAGAACGGTTGCTGCGGGGTGTTCGTAATTTTCTCTGGCTTTCAGACCAAGCACACGGTCTTCTACCATATCGTTTCTGCCGACGCTGTGTTTTCCGGCAAGCTTGTTGAGCGTGACGATCAGTTTGACACCGCTCATCTTTTTGCCGTTAAGGTATATCGGGACACCGTTTTCAAATCCAATCGTGACGATTTCCGGTTCGTTCGGCGTGTTTTTGAGAGCTGCAGTCCAGTGATAGATCTCTTCGGGGGGATGATAGTCCGGCTCTTCAAGGCGGCCGCCTTCGATGCTGCGGGACCAGATGTTCTCATCAACACTCCAGGGGGTGGATTTTTTTACTGGGATTGGGACGTTGTTCTGTTCTGCGTAATCGATTTCCCATTCACGGGTCATATTGTGTTCACGCATGGGGGCTACAATGTCGAATCCGTGCATGCGGAAGATGTAATCGAATCGAAGCTGATCGTTTCCTTTGCCGGTACATCCGTGTCCGATTGCCGCGGCATTTTCCTGTTTTGCGATTTTTACGATCTCTTCGGCGATGATCGGGCGGGCGAGGGATGTACCCATCGGGTATCCTTCGTAAAGCGCATTTGCCTTGATTGCCGGGAAGACATGGTTTTTGACAAATGCATCCTTAAGATCGAGGGTATAGTGCTTGTCTGCAATCAGGTTTCCTTTGTCGGTAGCCATCTTGACTTCGCTTTCGGGCTGACCAACATCTGCCGCAACCGTGACCACACGATCGTATCCGTACATGTTCTTTAAGATTGGAACACATATTGAGGTGTCGAGACCTCCGGAAAAGGCGAGGACAACAGTGCCTTTCCCTGTTTTCTCATTTGTATCTGTCATGTGAATCTCCGATAAATACTGAATACTATTTGTGTGTGCGAGATATTCAATACTGTGGATTGCAGGATTGGGATGTCCTGTTAAATCAGAAAATAACCCTCAATGTTATTTTCACTTCATACAGGGATCAGGATACGAATTGCCTATGGTTTACCTTAATATCGTTACAGAACTCATGAACATACACACAATAGGATCGATATTCCCCGCATACAGGGTGATACATCGTCTTTACCGTTTTCAAATCCATGATCCAAACCAGCAGTTTCCGACAGTACCTTCTGATGATCCTTGCAAGTACTGCCGTGTTTCTGGATTATCTGGATACGAGCATCGTTTCTATAGCGTTACCGACGATTTCTGCCGATCTCGGAATTGGATCTCTGACGGCTTCATGGGTGATGACGTCGTATCTTCTTGCTCTTGGGAGTACACTTCTTCTCTTCGGAAAACTTGCCGACAGAACCGGGCGAGATCGGGAAATCTTCATTGCGGGATTCATTTTGTTTACTGTCTCTTCATTCCTCTGCGGCGTGTCTGCGAATATCGAAGTCCTGATCGGATTTCGGGTCATTCAGGGTATTGCCGCCGGAATGATGGTGTCAACGGCGACCATGCTGATCACAACCCGCCTGCCTTCAGGGATACGCGGGCTTGGAATGGGGGTTATTGCGACCGCCGGCGGTATTGCGCTGGCACTTGGATCGGGACTTGGCGGGTTGGTGACCGAGTTCATCAGCTGGCACTGGATCTTTTTCATTAATGTTCCGATAGGAGTTGCCGCTGTTATCCTCGCAGTATTTCTGATCCCGGCATCGGCGGTCCGGCAGAATACAAAACAACCTTTCGATATTTTAGGAGCTTGTCTTTTGGCCGCAACGCTTGTATCCTTACTCATGGGTCTTGAACTCGGTTTATCCGAGTGGTGGACGCCGCAGGTGATTTTGCTCATTGGTATCTTTCCGATTCTCGGCTTTATCTTTTTTCGGCGGGAACTGCGGCATCCGGATCCAGTTCTTTCAGCCAGACTTTTTTTAAACCGAACCGTGATGTGGGCATCTTTTTCAACCTTACTGGTCACACTTATCTATCTGGGAATCGTCTATCTGATACCCTTTTATCTGACGGGTTCAATTCAGATGTCGGTGGCTGCTGCCGGACTCGTAATGCTTCTTGCACCTGTTTCGATGGCTCTCATCGGAATTCCGGCTGGTGCTTTATCGGAAAAAATCGGCTGCATGCGTCTTTGTAATCTTGCAGCGGTTTTGATTGCGGGGGGTCTTGTATTCCTCGTGTTCAGTGTTGTCCTTTCCATTCTGCCTTTGCTTTTTGCCGGACTGCTGCTTCTTGGTCTTGGGATGGGACTGAATGAAGGGCCGAGCATGCAGCGAATAACTCTCCACTGTCCCCGCGAACTTCAGGGGTCTTCGGGTGGTCTGATATTTACGATAATGAATATCGGGTGTATTCTTGGAGTGGCTGTGTTTTCTGCGGCTGCCTCGTTTGGGTCGGGCGGCGGCGATATATATACTGATCAGGGAGTAATTGCTGCCTGTATTGCGGGAATAATTGCTGCTGTTTGTGCATATCTCTCTTCGCATCTTGCACGCGATCAAATCCGTTGTTAAGCTTTTTTTTATAAAATATTCGCCGAAATGCGATATTTCTTGGCATAAACTCCCATTATACATACCTTTATCATATCTGGGAGAAATCAATAAATTATACCTTTTGGAGAAAAAAATGTCCGAACTCTACAAAAAAATGATTGACGAGGCAATGGCTGCACAGCATGCCGACGTCGAAGTTCTCAAAGCGAGACGTGGAAAGCATTTCACGCTCAAGGATGCCCGCCCCTGTGTTGAGGCGGTGGAAAAGATGACCGTCGGTCCAAAACAGAGTGCTGCCGTCATTAATCTGCACAAAGAATCCGTGAAAACGCACTTCAATGTTCTCTCGGGTCTGACCAGACACGTCAAACCGGAAGACGATCCCTTTGTCGAACATTATCAGACACCCGTCATTTTGGAAATTCTCCGTGATCAGGATCAAAAGTTTGCAAAGAGTCTGGAGATCTTTGCCGATTCGATCAAAACCCACGAGGCAATCATCGGGAAAGAAGCTGCACGCTGTTATGCTGGTTTCTACGGCCCGACCTGTGTCGTTGATTTTGCTTTGATGCCGGGTTCAACAAGTAACGTCGTCAATCAGGTTCTCACGAAAACAGACATCCCGGTCGCTCACAAGCAGGCCATTCTGGCTGCCAAATCATGGGGTATGAACACCTCATACGGTATCGGCGATCTGTTTGCAAAACGTATGGAAGCAGGCGACTCCCTTGCTGAAGCCTCGAGAAAGGAAGTTCGTCAGCTTCAAGATCTCTACCGCAATCCGGTAGAAGCCCAGGCCAAGCTCATGCAGAAAGCGGGTATGAAATCCTTCTCCGCCAGGAGATACATGGAGAACTACCGCAAAGGTATGGAAAAGACGGTCAAAGCTGCCGTTGATGACGGAGTCCATTATGGAAATATTGCCACGATCCCTGCATACTGTGTAGGGGATGTATCCCACCACATTTCCCAGTCCACCTACAACATGTGCAAGGATGATGTGATCATGGCAACGATCGAGGCCGTAACTAATGTTATTGAGAAAACGCTTCTTGCCGCCGTTCCAAGCATTAAGACCCCGTATCAGCTGTTGAATGTCGCAACAGGCGCCTCCGCTGCGGCGACCGAGTATCTTCTGGAACTCGATGCATTCAACGCTCCGATGATCGTTGATCTTCTGACGAAGAGGTACCACAATCTTGTCAGGATCAAACCGACCAGAGGAGCAGCTGCCGAACTGCATAACTGCGATTTCATGGATATGATCTACCGCGGCTGGAAGATCCTGGACAAAGCCGAGAGAGTGAAGAATGGATCGGGCCACCCGCTTGTTCCAAAAGTCGACGGCATTCCAATCGATCTTTCGCCGATCCACGAGAGCGAGGTACTCATGAATCCCCAGCGCTATGCATATCCGGCATGCGCCATCACCGTCCGCGCCTCCTCTCTTATGCGGCTCGCAGACTATCCGTGTCTCCTGACAAGCGAACCGATCACCGCAACCATGATGACAAACATCATTGCGCTCGACAAGAAGACCGTGGCCGCCCCGGTGCGTGCCTGCAAGAGCTGCGCAACTGCGTGCCTTGTCGGATCACGCCACCAGTACTGCCAGTACCGAGAGGCTGTGTAAATGAAATGTTACGTATGTGAGCAGCAGGGGATTGACCGGGACGCAACCGGTGTCTGTATCGTATGCGGAATGGGTCTCTGCTCGGAACATATGGTTCGTTCTGATGTTGAAATATGGGAAGGGGGCTATCCCTTCCCTTCAAAGAAGCTGAAGCATCCTATTCCCCGGATTCTCTGCCCCGAATGCAGTATGGCCTTTAAAGGTGGAAAGTAATGGATCTCTTTAAGAGGTGTTTTGCAGAATTAATCGGGACGATGATCCTTGTGTTCATCGGATGCGGTTCTGTGGTGATCATGCTGATGCTTGCGGCAGGTACGACGCCGGCGACCTCATTCGACATAGGGATAGGCGCCCTTGGCGGAATGGGTGACTGGTTCGGCATCAGTGCGGCCTTCGGTCTTGCCGTGGCGGCAGTTATCTATGCGCTTGGAACGGTATCCGGAGCCCACATCAATCCGGCAGTGACCATTGCGCTTTGCTCGATCAGGAAATTCCAGGTCAAAGACACGGTCGGATACGTGATTGCCCAGTGTATCGGAGCAGGAATTGGAGCAGCTTTGCTGTTTTTCATCATCGGCCCCGAATCCCTTAGCGTAGGCGGGCTCGGCGCCACTGCTCAGTTCCCGGGGATCTCTCTCTGGCAGGCTCTTCTGGCCGAAATCGTCGGAACCTTCATCTTAATGCTCATCATTATGGGTGTTGCCGTTGACAAGAAAGCTCCCGCAGGATTTGCCGGACTTGCGATCGGCGCCGCCGTTACTGCCGTCATCCTTGCCACTGGGAATATCTCCGGCGGGTCGATCAATCCGGCTCGATCATTTGGTCCGGATATTATGAGACTGATACTTTCAGGTTCTGATGCCCTTTGGACAACATACCCGATCTATGTGGTCGGGCCTATCGTCGGTGCCGTACTCGCTGCGTTCTTCTATGTTTTCGTATCGGGAAAACGGGAGTGATCTCACCCCTTATTTTTTAATTTTGTTCAGTGCAGGGCACAGTGATTTGAAAAAAAAGTTATGACCGTTCGCCGTAGATCCTCTTGATCTCGTGCGCCTCGGCCGATTTATCTTTTCTGGTAATGACGTTCCCTTTCCGGAGTTTGATTCTTGTCACGCGGAACTGTTTCCCGCCGACGGATGTGATATGGTCGATGGTATACACTTTGTTTCCGTCGACATTTTCATAAAGCTGAATCGTCACGGCACCTTTGTTTAATGATGCGCGGATAATGACCTGATCAACAAGTCTCGTCCAGAGAACTTCGATCTTTTCTGCGGGAAGCTTCTGTCTGCGTGCATTGTTCTCTTCGATCGAGGTAACCTCTACGCTGAACGAATCATCCCCAACCTCGGCGAACAGATAATCTCCTACAGAGATGGTGTCTCCTTCCAGAAGTTCGATCGACCCGGTGTGTGAATCATTTCCATAGCTGACGACGGCCTTTACGGTCAAAACCTTCGGTTCTTTCAAAGTAACCCGCATCACATGTCCGCAGACAGTACATTTTACAACGGCTTCCGGCGGCTCTTTGAGGATCTCAAAATCCGTCTCCTCTAGACAGACCGGACAGTCGAGTAATATCATATCGTTATCCATATTGTACATATTGGATTTTCAAGGAGATAAGCACACCCTCAAAGTGAAACGGCGAATCTGTTTTTCTTCTTGCACATGTTATATCAGATTGAACGGACAACACGTAATCAAGGGCATGTCAGTTACTGAAATCATCCATTGTCACGGACATAAAAATGTTTTAGGGCGTCACAAAAGCACGTTTGAGATAACGAAAGAAACAGAACTTTCCAAAAACGGTGACTGTATAATTGCTGTCGGAGCTGACAAAGGGGCTATGGATTTATCCCCGGAGTTTCGAAAGGCAATCTCTCATGAAACGGCTGTTCTTCGAACAACTCTAACCTGCGGGGAGCATGCGGTGACTATTATTTCACAGGGTGCGCCCGGCATAACACTGACCCATCCAACAGATCTTGTCTGGAGAAGAAGCAGTTTTGTTTGTCCCAGGACCATCGCCGTATACAGTGATCACACCGCAGCTCTTCTTCCCCGCGAAATGAGGGCAGATTTACAAAATGGAGCCGAACTGGTGGTTACTCTGATTGTTGAGGAACCTCAGTAATCGTCAGCTCGGCTTTTTGGAGAAATGTCTCGCATTTCTGGATAAGTGCCATTCCACGCTGATGGAGGTTCACTGCCTCTTCGATGGGAGTGTTTGGATCGTCAAGCTGTTTTGCGATCTCGCGCAGTTCTGCAATCATTTCTTCGTAGGTTGGTTCGGATTCTTTTTTGGTCATTTGATACTCTCCACAATCGAGGTGATCTCTCCATCGGCAAGTTTCAGACTGAGATGATCATCTTTGGCAATATTTTTCACTGATCTGACAAGTGTCCCCTCTTTCCACACAAGAGCGTAGCCGCGTTCAAGAGGTTTATAGGGGTCGCGTTCGAGAATAATTTCTTTTTGAGCAAGCAGGACAAGCCGTGCCGTGGTGATTTTGTTTTTCACTCCTTTTTGAATCATCGCCGAGCATGCACTGCATGCCTCGTGCTCAACCGATATCCGGCGAAGACACGCTCTTCTGATCCGCTCTTCGAGTTCAGCCGTCTGCTGATGCATGAGTTCCAGCTTTCGGGTCAGACGGTTCGGTTCGACTCTTATTTTCAAGTCGGCAACATTTTTCAGTTCTACCGAAAGAAGCCAGCTCATTCTGTCGTGAATGGACCGCCGATCCTTTTCAAGTTTTTCAAGAAGAACGGACCGATCCGGGACTACCGTCTCGGCAGCCGCCGAAGGGGTTGGAACTCTCCGGTCTGCAGCAAAATCCGAAAGTGTCGTGTCGGTTTCATGGCCGACCGCGCTGATGATTGGAACGGCCGAATTCCGAATCGCGGTGACGACATTGGGATGGTTAAAGACAAAAAGATCTTCAAAACTTCCTCCCCCGCGGGCAATAATAATCACATCGGCTTTGTCTTGCAGAGACCGGATCGCAGATACGATTCCCGCCTCCGCCCCGTCTCCCTGAACGGACGTCCCTGCAAGAAAGATCGGGAGAGGATACCTTCTGCTGATGACATTCTTAATATCCTGCAGGACCGATCCCGTCTTCGAGGTAATGACGCCGATGTTTCGCGGGAAAAGCGGTGGATCGCGCATTTCTGCCTGAGGTCTTGGAATGATTCCTTTTGCCTCCAGTTCCTTTCGCCACTGTTCTTTCAGAAGATAAAGACCTGCTTTTCCGGATACCGCCGGCTCCATTTTTTTTATGATGAACTGAAGTCTTCCTCCAGCCGGGTAAAAATCGACAAGACCTGCTGCCTGAACGAGCAATCCGTCTTTAACGGAAAACGGGAGATTTTTTACCGAGTATTTCCACATCACGCAGGAAATTGAGGCGGGATTATCCCCCTGTTCCGTGAGCGAGAAATAGAGATGCCCGGACGCGTTTGGACGATATCCGGTGATCTCCCCCCTGACGACGATGTCTGTAAGAAGCGGGCAGTCAATAACTTCCCGGATCCGTTTTGCAAGTTCGGATACGCTGAGCGTGGTGTCTGACACACCGAGTGTTGAGTTTTCCGTAATCGGGCTAAGAAGCGAGGACTCTGACTCTTCGTTATCAAACGCAAGCGTCTTCTGCTGAGCTATCCTCTTCTTTCCTGCCATATACCATACATTTAGTTGCTGACATGAGAAATATAACGGTCAATGATTCGACTCGCTGCGTCTTCTATGTTCTTCCATGAATATGAACCACAGGAAAATTTTGCTGCAGTAAACAAAGCCGGAGCTGATACTATTGAATTCTGGATGGAGACCCCGACATTCTGGCTGCGGGGAGCACACGCATCTGAAGTTGCCGATATGATGCGGATCTACCCGAATTTTGGGAAGATCGCAATGCATGCCCCGGTTTTCGAACTGAATCCCTGCTCGTTCAATCCGAAAGTCGCCGACCTCACCGCAGAATACACCCTCTCCTGCATGCATATTCTGGAAGAACTCGGCGGCGGCGTTCTGACCATTCATCCGGGAAAACGGACGGCCAAACGTCCGATTAGTGCATTGGATAAGGAACGGTTTGCCAGATATATTACAAGAGTGGGAAATGCTGCTGTCGGAAGCTCCGTGATCGTCGCTCTTGAAAACATGCCTCCTGCGGTGAATGCTCATATGGTAACGGCGGATGAGATTCGCAGCGTTCTGGATGAGTATTCCTGGCTTTCGTTTACATGGGATTACGCCCATGCATGTCTCGCGGGAGATCCGTTTTCTTTTCCCCGGGAATGCGGTGAGAGAATCGTCAATATCCACACCAGCCGCGGGAGTAAAATATCTATGCACTCCCCCCTCGCCGGAACACCCGAGGCGGCTGAACTGAAATCCGTTCTTTCGGAGATGAAATATAATGGAATCATGACATTCGAACTTGAAGACCTGAGTTTTGGACCGCATTCAAATGCGGTCTGCCCATATCCATTCACCTACGATGAAAAAATTGCTATCCTTACCCGTGAAGTGGAAGAGTTTTCAGATTGCCGATGTATTTAAGAAAATGTACGTACAAATTAATATAGAGATTTTAACCAATGGCTGTTCCCAGACATAAAAATAGATCTGCCGCACATGCGGCGTGGACGTTATGGTAGTTTATACGAATATCATCATTTTTCTTATATTGCTGATCTGTTCGGCATTTTTTTCGGCTTCTGAGGTTGCCCTTGTAGGTATCAGCCGTGCAAAAGTACATACACTTTCTGAAACAGGAAGCCGCGGCAAGCGTCTAGATAAATTAAAAAATAACCCGGACCATTTTCTGATCCCGATCCTGATAGGCAACAACATCGCAAACGTCGGGGCCGCATCTCTCGCAACCGCCGCTGCTCTGGAATTATTCCATAATAACGGCGTTGCGATTGCGACGGGAGTTGTCACCCTTCTGCTGCTGGTTTTTGGCGAGATCGGTCCAAAAACCTATGCCAGCCGTCAGATGGAGCGGGTCGCACTGTTCGTTGCAACACCGATTTATTTCCTAACAATGCTCCTCTCTCCGTTCTTCTATGTCTATGACCGGTTCCGGAAGAAGGATCATTCCCCGTCTGTGACCGAAGAAGAGATTCGTGAATGGATCGATGTCGGAGAGATGGAAGGGGCGATCGAAGAGGAAGAGAAGGAGATGATCTACTCGGTTCTCAAATTCAATGATACGACGGCAAAGGAGATCATGACACCGAGACCCGACGTCGCGGTTGTCGAGGACACGGTAACGCTTGAAGAAGCTGTATCCCATTTCAGGGAAACCGGTTTTTCGCGTGTACCGGTATATCATGACAAAACCGACAACATTGTTGGAACCCTCAACTTCAATGATCTATTCAATGCCTACTCGACGGATAACCGCAAGGCCTCGGTAAAGACCCTGATGCTTGACGTCTACTGCGTGCCTGAATCGAAAAAGATCGATGTCCTTCTTCGCGAACTTCAGGTCAGAAGGGTTCATATGGCGATCGTTCTGGATGAGTTCGGCGGATTTTCCGGTGTCGTGACCTTCGAGGACATTCTCGAGGAGCTTGTTGGTGACATCATGGACGAATCCGACGGGGATGAAATCTCGGATATTATTCCGATCGGCGACGGCCTGTATATGGTCGATGCCCAGGTCCGTGTGGCCCTTCTGAACGAACGGTTTCGGATATCTCTCCCGGAAGATCCAGGTAATTATGAAACGATCGGCGGCCTTGTATTTTCGCAGCTCGGCCATATTCCCCGTCTCGGAGAATCGATACCGCTCCCGGGAGAACATATAACCCTCGTCGTTACCAAGATGCTGGGTAGACAGATTCTCAAAATCAAGATGATTCTTGCCGCTCCGGAGTATGATGATCAGGATATAAGCGGGGAGTAATCCCCATTATCTTAAATTTTAGCATAGATCTTTTTCCATTTTTCCACGATCCTGTAATTTGGATTCGCTTTGAGAAGAAGGTCCCGCAGTATCTTTGGATCATCCGGCAGATGATAGGTGCATACGGAGATTTGTGGTCCCTGGGTTTTCAGGATCTCTTTTGCTCCGGCAAGCATTCTGCGTTCCGCTCCTTCAATATCCGCTTTGATGAAATCCACGGTAAGAGCGTTTTCAGCACAAAATGCATCGATGGTGGTGACGGGGACCGTTTCACATCTCCCCTGCTGATTCAGGACCATGGATGAACCGACAAGCGTGTCCGTAAGGATCGTAAATTTGGCATTTCCGGAAGTGTCGCTGACCCCATAGGGAATGATATGTACGAGAATTTCTAACAACCTTTTTTTTCCGACAGAAAGTACTTTCTTTTCGTACGTTGAGTAGTATGTATGGGGACTTTCAGCAGCTTTGGTCTCAACCAGGCATATCACGAGCGTTATGAAAAACTTGGCGACCGTCTCTCCGATGTTGGTAAAACACTTGATTGGGATGTTTTTCGTCCTCTTCTTGAATCCATGTATGCAAATAAATCCGGCAAAGGCGGTCACCCCAATGTCGATGTAATACTCATGTTCAAGATTCAGCTTCTGGAAGTCTGGTATAATCTATCTGATCTCGCCGTTGAACGTGAAATCTACGATCGTCTCTCCTTTTGGCATTTCCTTGGGTGTCCTGACAAAATACCCGACAATTCAACGATCTGGTTATTTCGGGAGCGCATGTCCGAATCAGGCGTTGACACATTGGTTTGGCAGGAGTTTCAGCGACAACTTGACCTGAAAGGTCTCAAAATTGAACAAGGTATGATTCAGGATGCAACGTTTGTGTATGCTGAACCCGGTCATTGTAAGAAAGACACGCCGCGAGGAGAGCAGGCAAAAACACGACGGGATAAAGATGGAAAAATCATGTCCAAGAACGGCAAAATGCACTATGGCTATAAACTGCATACCATCATGGATACGACGCATGATCTTATTCGACGCATTGAAACCACCACGGCAAATGTTCATGACAGTCAGGTGGATATGTCAGAAAAAGGAGAAGTGGTCTATCGGGATCGGGGATATCAGGGAGCAAAATGCAAGGGATATAGTGCCACAATGAAACGAGGGGCGAGAGGACATCCCATTGGGATACGAGATAAACTGAGAAATATGCGAATAAGTAGAAAGAGATCAAAGGGGGAGAGACCCTATGCAGTGATCAAAAATATCTTTCATGCAGGGTTGGTGAAGGTAACAACGCTGCAAAGAGTGCGAGTGAAAAATATGCTGGCTGCATTTTGTTATAATATCTATCAAGTGAAAACGATTCAAAACAGGGTGTAAATTAAAAAAAAACGTCAAGGAATAATTGGGATTTATCGTGATTTTCTTTTTTTTGGGGGGGGGATGAGAGGGTGTGGGGATGTATTCAATCCTTCATAAATAATGATTCTCGTTAAAAAAAGAGTTGATAGAAATTCTCTGTACTTTTTTCGCGAAATCCGGATTCAACTCACGTGTTTTCGAAAGAATATTCCGGGCCTCCCTGATCGGCTCGAATGCGTAGACCTCGGCACATCTCGATGCTGCAAGAATGGAGAACACGCCGAGATTTGCTCCGCAGTCAAAGACCACGTCTCTCTTATTGATCCTGACATCTCCCCATTCATAGGCCCCTTCGTCGGTGTAATGATATATGCCCAAAAGAGGAGGATAGAGAATATCGCCGATCTCCATCGCATAATACGCCTCCTCACGGGTAGGATGTCTCTCGTGCGAAAGGACGGGTAACCGAAGACCTGCTATTTCCAGACAGTCATCGGATTTTACGTAGAACCTATCGTAGATTTTTTGATACTGGTTCCGGTAAAAATTCTCCGTCCTTTGATTTTTCGTCAGATGATACCGTACCAGGTCAAAAAACGGGATATCAGACATCGTCGGATATCACTTTCTTGTTTGCCGCTTCGCGTTTGATGATCAGGAAACTGGCGATAAAGCCGATCAGGATGTTTGAATAATAGAGAATCATTCTTAGAAGAATAACAAACAGTCCCACAACCGAGCTTGGGATGATCAGTGAGTAAAATCCTACATAGGCAAGTTCTGCGATACCTGCAGCTCCGGGGGTCAGCGGCAGCATCATGATGACCGCGATGATTAACTGGAATACGATCGACAGCAGTATATTCGGGGGGTATCCGAGCCCCACCAGAATGATCGACGCGACCGAATACTCGCAGGCCCACAGACAAAATGTCAGAATAAATCCAACAAACAATCCCCATTTGGCTTTCCCGGCAAAGAGCCGGAACGTGTTGTAGAACTGATCAACCCCGTCATTGATTTGGTCGGTTATCTTCTCGATCTTTTCGGGATTCATTTTCTTCATAAACAGTCCCCCAATCTTCAGCGAGAGCTTTTTGATGAGGGCCGGTTTTCGCATTACTGCGACCAGAATTATGAGAAGTCCGGTGAAAAATGCCGTCCCGCACCAGGCTGCGATGATCAGACCCTTGGGAAGTTCTCCGTTATTATATACAAAGGAAAAGATGCCCATGGAAAAGATCACTCCAAGAACCATCAGGACGGCTTCCAGCACCCGCTCGATTAAAACGACGGCAGTTGCGTCTGCTACCGGCACATTGGCTTTATACAGTTCATGAATCCTAACTGGTTCTCCTCCAATTTGCGAAGGAGTTATCGCTGCAATCAGCTGTCCGGCGCAGACCATATTAAGGGAGTGGAAAAACGGCACTTTGTACCCTAAAGATCTGCACATTACCACGATCCTCGTGGCCCAGAAACCCATTGCAAGCATATGTATCATGAATGCAAGAAGCAGATACAAGGGATTGAGCTGCTGAATGGCAGTAATCGTGTTTTCATCGAATGTCAGAAGTATGACTACCAGAAGAACTGCGAGAGAAAGTCCAATCGAAATCCAGAAAAATTTTTTCTGCTTTGAGTCCATGCTGTTCATTAAACGTTGATTGCTGAGAATTTATAATTACAGGTTCACGGATTCATCCTTGTGGATTTTTGCTTCTCTGCGGACGGTAATCATGCTTGCCGCAAATCCGATGGCGAGATTGACGTAATACATGATAAGCCGCCATAAGAGCACGAACACGCCAATGAGTGAGGTTGGAATTATCAGTGCATAGAACCCGGCCATGGAAACTTCGGCGACCCCCACCCCTCCGGGAGTAAGAGGAATCATCATGATCACGGTGATCAGGATCATGAAGATAAACGAGAGAAGGAAGTTCGGCGGCAGGCCGAGTCCGACCATGAGAACGGAGGCGATGATAAACTCGTTTACCCAGTAGAGTGCGCTGAAGAGGAGTCCATAAAACATGCCGGTCTTTGATTTTCCCGTGAAGTGCTTAAGGGTCACATAGAATTTTTCCAGATGCACGTCGATTTTTCTTTGATACTCCTGAATGATATCCGGGGATTTGTTTTTGCCGAATATGTGCAGTAATTTGTGTAAAACCTTATTTGACCATACCGGATTTTTGGCAATGATCAGGAATACAAGTAGAAGACCTGCAAAGACAAAGGCCGCTATGTAGGCAATCATCATATATGCTTCGGGGAAGTTGAGGTCTGCAAAAAACATACCCAGGAGGAATACACTGATTACGGTTCCAGCGATAAGAACGATCGCATCGAACACCCTCTCCATTATTATTACCGCGGTAGCTTCTCCTCCGGGGACATTCGCTTTGGTCAGCTCATACACTCTGACAGGCTCGCCGCCGATCTGCGAAGGAGTAACCGCTGCGAGGAACATGTTTGAGCAGACGAGGTTGAATGAGTGGAAGAACGGCACTTTGTATCCAAGCGATCTGCACATAAGTTTGATCCGCAGTGCCCAAAAGCCAAGGGAGAAGATATGCATGACGAATGCTAAGAGAATGAACCAGAGATTGCATTCTTCCAGTTCTTCAAGCGTCGAGGTGTCAAAGGTGAGGATCAGCATCACGAAAATTACGGCTAAGCTGATACCAAGAGAAATAAACAGCCACCGTTTTTGTGATTTATCCATAGCCACCCCTAATTACTGACTACTCATTGAACTGAATCTGATATATGTTTTGTAGTTGATCGAGGGTCAAAGACCCGAGACCATGAGCAAGTTAGCATAACTTGCGACCAGATGACGGTCCAAGACCCGATGGGTAACGAACTCTCACCTAGTTTGCAAAGAAAATAACGTGCCCGAGATTCATGGTTCAATCCCGTACTCTTTCAAAGCAATCATGGATCTCAGCGTTATCCATTTGGAAGGCTCTCCCTTTTTTTCGATTGGGATAAGAGTTTTGCCGTTGAACGTATTTTCCAGTTTCCAGTTTCCATTCTCCAGCCGCTTCATTTTCAGTATATCAACAGCGTCCTGCAGCCTTGGATCGCGAATTCCCAGTTCATGGAAAATAACGAGCAGTTCCAGAATGTCGGTCTGATACATGAAGGGGAAAACCGGGTTTCAGCCAACCTGGCTTGGCAACTTCCTGAAGATTGTGACTTTTCTTATAGAGATGATGTATCAGGAAATACTCCGCCAGCTTTTCAATCGTCTCATCGGTTTCAATGGTTCGCAGGTGATTTGGAATAGCAGTCAGCCCTTTCAGGGTTTTGGCAACCCCCATATGGCACGAATGAGCACCGAAGCACATGTTGAGCCGGTCATACGGATCTCCTTTTGCCGGTTGACTTATACCGTCATCGGCCCGCTGGTAAGAAGTGATCCACTCAATCCCCTGGGTGACTCTCGGATCATTTTGATAACCAAGCGTGATGAGGCTGAATACCATGTTTCCCGTAAGGCAGGGAATCACTCCGCTTGGTAGTCCTGTCCCGGTTTTTGAACTTGTATCATAGGAGAATCCGCCGTGCAATGGTTCCTGAGAATGACGGAGTATAAACTCGCACGCTCGTTTTATTCCCGGATCATCAGGATCTGCGCCCAGTTCCGCCAAAATCAGCAGAGTCCAGGATGTCCCAGTGTATTTGTCTCTGTAAAATCGCAGAGGATCTCCCCAAGAACCGTCTTCATTCTGTCTTTCCATGATTTTTGGGACAACTCCCTCCGTCATGATGGAGTGCTTAGCTATTTTCACTTCAGGGTCATCCTGATCTATGCCGAGGAGGGAAGTGAGCGTAAAATAACGAACAGAAGGATTTTCCCTCTCAAGAAGCCAGTTTAAAACATCCGGATTGTTAATCTCTTTCATGATACCCTCACTCTCAAAGCAGTATATGTATGTTCAATCCAGAAAAAAGACGGCATTGAGATCTGATGAACTGCCCTATACAATTTGCATAGCTCTCCCTTCATCTAACTTTGCTTCAAACGTAAGATAAATTCTTCCTTCACATTTCATCTCCCTAGTTTTTTATCATTTCATTTTGGAACCTGAATTTGACAGTTGACAAATATACTTCTCCCGCATCTCGTTCCTTTTTTCTGATTAAGGGGTGCGGGAGGGCGACTTCGGCGCGGAGCCCGACGCGGTGGAGATATCTTATGTCCAAGACTCACGTTAACGTTCTGCTTAGAGAATCTGTCGTTGAATAGTCAGAACGGAAGGGACGGTGAGGTATGAGATGTATTTTGAAGGGAAGCGGTTTGGGAGTCTGATCACAATCTAATATGTCACGAAAACATATACTGGCCATAGTAGAGGGGATATCTCCACCGCGTCGGGCTCCGCGCCGGAGTCGCCCTCCCGCACCCCATAATTAGATAAATAGATGGAATATTGAAAATTTATTCTAAAAAGTAAGTGACTCACAAGAGCTTTTATCAAGGATTATGAAAGACGCTCAGAGATACTCATTATGTGATATTTCTACTAGTTGCCAAATTCAATTTGGAATTGATCCCACTATACCTAAGGCGATATTTATTGTGACATGCAGGCGTAATACATATACATAATATGCGTATTCTGGTACTAGATCCACGTTTTGGCGCCGCAGGTGACATGATCCTTGGCGCACTGCTCGGACTTGGAGCAGACAGAGAGTTCGTTCTCCGGTCGGTAGCTTCCGTCTCGAAACCGGATTTTTTCGATGTGACCCGTGCCGGAATTCCGGCAACCTATATCAGGACCAATACGAAAAAAACGACCCGCACTCTTTCTGAAATACTGGACATCATCTCTGCAGCAGATGCTTCAGAACAGGCGAAGGATATTGCAAAGAAGGTATTTACCAGAATTCAGGATGCAGAGGCGTCCGTCCACCAGACCGAACATGTTCATTTTCATGAGGTTGGCGCCGATGATGCAATTTCCGATATCCTTGGTTCCGTCTCGGCTCTCTTATCACTGAACATAGATGCGGTACATATTCTCCCGCTGTCAACAGGCATGGGCACGGTCACCTGTTCGCACGGGATAATGCAGGTTCCTGCCCCGGCAACGGCGGAGATTCTCAAGGCATCCAATCTCGCCGTCTCTCTCGGTTCGTTCGAGGGAGAACTCTGTACGCCAACCGGTGCAGCATTACTTGCCACGTTCCAGGAAGTTTTTGGAACGACCGTCCACTCAGGCAAACTTCTCTCCTCGGGAGCAGGAGCCGGCACTCGCGATCCATCCGACCACCCGAATGTTCTTTTCGCGTACATTATGGATACCGGAGATGAAGCGGGATTGGTGGATGTGCTCGAAACAAATGTTGACGACATTTCGGGAGAGGTTCTCTCTTCGGTTCTTTCGACAATGATACATGAGGGGGCCCGCGATGCAGCCGTCATTCCCATCGTCATGAAAAAGGGCAGACCAGGTTATCTCATCAGAGTGATATCTCTCCCGCGTGATGCCCCGCGGCTTGCAAAAATCCTTGCCCATGAGACCGGAAGTCTTGGCGTTCGGTACACCCCCATGATCCATCGGTTCATTGCGGACAGAACGATCGCGAATAAAACCGTCGTCATAAACGATCGGGTCTATTCCGTTGACGTCAAAATCGCATCCATGGATGGGATTGTTTATTCCCGCAAAGCCGAATTCGATGATCTGCAGCGGATCTCGGATGCATCCGGTCTTCCGGTTCGAACGGTAAAACGCATCGTCGAGGAAGATGTATGGAAGACACCGTAAAAAAAATATCAACCGGAGCCGCCGGACTTGACGCTCTTCTCGGCGGCGGCATTGAGCCGCGTATGATCACCCAGTTTTTTGGAGAAGCGGGTTCGGGAAAGAGTACTCTATGTATGCTGGCAGCCGTTTCGGTCCTTCGAAAAGGTAACGGCGTTGTCTATATCGACTCGGAAGGATTCTCCATCGAGCGTTTTTCGCAGATTGCCGGGCCCTCTACCGAAGAGTGCGCCAAGCATCTGTATGTGTTTGAGCCGGCTAGCTTTGCCGAACAGGGTCTGATGATCTCCGAGTCAGAGCAGCTGATCAAATCAGGGACTGCCGGGCTGATCGTACTTGATTCGGCAACTGCTCTCTACCGAGTGGAACAGATGGATACGAAAGACGCTCTTTCGATGCTTTCACGTCAGATGATGGTGCTTCTGGGAATTGCCAAGAGATATGATATCCCGGTCCTCATCACCAACCAGGTGTTCATGGATATCGATCATCACCGGCTGAGCGGTCTTGGAGGAACTGCGTTGTCGCACATCTCAAAAGCAATCATCCGTGTGGAAAAACACGAGGGATTCAGGCGGGCCGTCGTTTCCAAACACAGGTCCCGGGCCGAAGGCACGTCCTGGGAATTTGTTCTAACCGGCACTGGAGTCAGGGATCGCTGACCCCACCCTTTTTTTGATTAAAAAAAAGTATGAGAATTTCTACCAACTCTTTTTTTTTAACGAGAATCATTATTTATGAAGGATTGAATACATCCCCACACCCTCTCATCCCCCCCAAAAAAAAGAAAATCACGATAAATCCCAATTATTCCTTGACGTTTTTTTTAATTTACACCCTTTTTTGAATCGTTTTCACTTGATAGATATTATAACAAAATGCAGCCAGCATATTTTTCACTCGCACTCTTTGCAGCGTTGTTACCTTCACCAACCCTGCATGAAAGATATTTTTGATCACTGCATAGGGTCTCTCCCCCTTTGATCTCTTTCTACTTATTCGCATATTTCTCAGTTTATCTCGTATCCCAATGGGATGTCCTCTCGCCCCTCGTTTCATTGTGGCACTATATCCCTTGCATTTTGCTCCCTGATATCCCCGATCCCGATAGACCACTTCTCCTTTTTCTGACATATCCACCTGACTGTCATGAACATTTGCCGTGGTGGTTTCAATGCGTCGAATAAGATCATGCGTCGTATCCATGATGGTATGCAGTTTATAGCCATAGTGCATTTTGCCGTTCTTGGACATGATTTTTCCATCTTTATCCCGTCGTGTTTTTGCCTGCTCTCCTCGCGGCGTTTCTTTCTTACAATGACCGGGTTCAGCATACACAAACGTTGCATCCTGAATCATACCTTGTTCAATTTTGAGACCTTTCAGGTCAAGTTGTCGCTGAAACTCCTGCCAAACCAATGTGTCAACGCCTGATTCGGACATGCGCTCCCGAAATAACCAGATCGTTGAATTGTCGGGTATTTTGTCAGGACACCCAAGGAAATGCCAAAAGGAGAGACGATCGTAGATTTCACGTTCAACGGCGAGATCAGATAGATTATACCAGACTTCCAGAAGCTGAATCTTGAACATGAGTATTACATCGACATTGGGGTGACCTCCTTTGCCGGATTTATTTGCATACATGGATTCAAGAAGAGGACGAAAAACATCCCAATCAAGTGTTTTACCAACATCGGAGAGACGGGCGCCAAGTTTTTCATAACGCTCGTGATATGCCTGGTTGAGACCAAAGCTGCTGAAAGTCCCCATACATACTACTCAACGTACGAAAAGAAAGTACTTTCTGTCGGAAAAAAAAAGGTTGTTAGAAGTTCTCAATATGGTTGTTCGTCTGATCCGAACCATCTGTCCCTACTGCGGAACGGGATGCAGCCTCCCGCTAGTCGTAGCAGACGGACGGGTCAGGGGGTTACATGCCTACCCAAGATCTCCGGTAAACGCAGGAAAACTCTGCGCCCGCGGTCTTTCCGCTGCCGAATTTGTCAACTCACCGGATCGTCTCACGCATCCCATGATTAGAAGGAATGGGATTCTTGAGACCGTTTCTTGGGAGGAAGCCCTCCTCTACACGGCGGACCGCCTGAAAACGTACCTTCCATCCGAGATTGGAGTCCTCTCCTCACCGCGTGTCTCGAACGAAGATAACTACGTCATGATGAAGTTCGCACGCGGTGTCTTAAAAACCAACAATATCGACCATTGTGAACGTCTGTTCCACACCTCAACCGCCCAGCCCCTCATCGATTCGTTCGGGTATCCCGCAATGACGAATAGTATCTCGGATATCGCAGAAGCAGACTGCATCTTTGTTCTCGGTTCGAATGTCTTCCGTCAGTTTCCCCTGATCGGGCGGGCAATCATTATGGCCCAGCAGAAGGGCGCCGAATATATCTGTGCGGATCCGCGAAAGACGTTCACCGGTTCGACCGCTGATCTGAACCTGCAGCTCTACAACGGCTCGGATGCTGCCCTTTTGAATGGGATAATGCAGGTAATCTGCAAAAACCGTTGGGAAGATGCCGATTTCATCGCGGCACTGACCGAAGGCTACGAAGCGTTTTATGATCGAATCATGAGTCTGTTGTATAGCCTCGACAACGTGTCCAAAGCCACAGGCATCAATCCCGAAACAATTATCCAAGCAGCGGAATGGATCTCTTCGGCAAAAGCATGTTCAATCATCTATTCAACCGGAGTCACGAAATTCGGGAACGGGGATGACGTCATTCATGCCATTGCAAATCTTCATCTCTTAACAGGAAACATCGGAAAGAAAGGAGCGGGGATTTCGCCGCTAAGGGGTCAGAACAATATTCAGGGGGCCTGTGACATGGGAATCCTTCCGGAATTTTTCACCGGGTATCAGAGAGTGGATGATCCGGCAGCCCACGCATTTTTCTCCCGTGAATGGGGATTTTCCAACAGCATTGCAGAACCCAGGCGGGGACTTGACAGTACAGAGATGATGGAGCGGCTGCAAAATGACACGGGCGAGATCAAAGCAATGTATGTTCTCGGCGAAAATCCGGTACTTTCCGGCAGCGATTTTGCGACGTCGCGTGAGGCATTTTCTCATCTGGAGTTCGTGGTCGTTCAGGATATTTTTTTGAATGAGACTGCAGAGTTTGCCGATGTCATTTTGCCGGCAGTATGTTTTGCAGAACGAGACGGGACCCAGACGAATACGGAGCGTCGCGTCCAGCGGCTGCAGAAAGCACAGGACGGGTTGGAAGAGGCAAAGCAGGATTGGGAGATCCTCGCACTTCTCGCCGAGAAAATGGGATATGCAGAGCAGTTTCCCTGGAAATCTTACGAGGAGATCTTTGCCGAGATCGTGCGGCTGACCCCCATCTATTCCGGGATGACATAAGATGAAGTCGGGCGGCCGGAATGTATGCAGTGGCCAGTCAGCGAAGCGGGAAGTGAGCAACTCTATGCCGAAAAATTTGCCACAGCAAACGGGAAACCCGGATTCATTCATGCTGACTGGATGCCGATCTGCGAGACAACGACACCGGAGTTTCCGTTTCTTCTCTCGATGGGCAGATGCATTTTCCACTGGGATACCGGGAAGATGACGCGAAGCAGCAGTCACACGGCGAACTGGGTCGAGATTCATCCAAAGGATGCTGCAGAACTTGGGATCACGGAAGGCGATACTGTGGAGATTATGACAAAAGACACGGTTATTTGCGGTACGGCCTGGATAACCGATGAAATACTGGAAAAAAACCGTTTTTATGCCGTCACATTACGTGGATGCAGACAGCAGCGATCTGATCCAGAATACGTCGCTGGATGCGGCGGCACGTATGCAGCCGGTGCGGATCCGGAAAATTATTTGAAGCAGCTAAGCATGCAGTGAGATATCTTGATGTTGTTTTTATACACCAGCTGCCGATTTCGGTTAAGGGTATCTGATATTTTTCAGCGATCATATGTGCTTTGCCGCAGGTGATCGTTGTCCCAATCTCTTCATCACGCAGGATGTCCTCAATATTCTGTGTCATGAGTAGTATGAAGGAAGTGACCGCCTATAAATCCATGGTGCTGTCAGGCCACCAACTCATTTTTGATTGGTAACTCAAACAGAGTAATGATTATATGTCTACGGGTAGAATACATAATAAAGCTGGTTCAACCTGCTCAGGAGCTAATAATCGTGTTCACCGGAATTGTAGAGGAAATAGGAACTGTGACCAGAATCATGAAAGGTCAAAACTCCTCCGTCCTTTCCATTCAGGGCAGCAGGATATTTGATGACCTGAAGTTGGGAGACAGCGTTGCTGTAAACGGTGTGTGTCTTACCGTAAGCGGACTAAACCGGCAAAGTTTCGATGCCGACACCACGAGCGAAACACTCGCACGAACCTCGCTTGGAGCTCTCAGAACCGGAAGTAATGTGAATCTCGAACGTGCCATGTCGGCAAACGGACGCTTCGGAGGACACATCGTCACGGGGCATGTTGACGGGACAGGCATTATTTCCAAGATCCGCCGGGATGAACGGACCGTCTGGATCACGTTTACTGCAGGTCCGGAGATACTCAAATACATCGTTGAGAAAGGATCCATCGCGGTCGACGGAATCAGTCTGACCGTGGCTGCCGTAACGCAGGATTCATTCAGCGTTGCAATCATCCCCCACACAGAAAAATCCACCACTCTCCTCACGAAATCACAAGGGGAGAGAGTAAATTTGGAGTGTGATATGATTGGAAAATACGTCGAACGGTTCATTGCCAAAAGACAGAAGAATGAACCGCAGAAGTGCGTCATAACCGAGGATTACCTCAGCAAAGCAGGATTTTAGCTATGTTCACATTTAACACGATCGAAGAGGCCCTGAAATCCCTTCAAAACGGAGAGATGATCATCGTCACCGATGATGAGAACCGAGAGAACGAAGGTGACCTGATCTGTGCCGCCGAACATGCCACGACGGAAAATGTCAACTTCATGGCAAAATACGGCCGGGGGCTGATCTGTATGCCGATGGGACGCAGTCTCGTCGAAAAACTGTGTCTCCCGCCGATGGTGATCAAAAACACCGACAACCACGAAACGGCATTCACGGTTTCAATTGATCATGTCGATACCACGACAGGCATCTCGGCGGTCGAACGCGGCATCACCGCACGCAAATGTATCGACCCGAACGCACGGCCGGAGGATTTTCGAAGACCCGGCCATATGTTCCCGCTGCAGGCAAAGGACAATGGTGTATTCGAGCGTGAGGGCCATACGGAAGCAACCGTCGATCTCATGAAACTGGCAGGACTCAAAGAGGCGGGACTCTGCTGCGAAATCATGGCGGACAACGGTGAAATGATGCGGACACCTGAGCTCATATCAATGGCCGAGCAGTATAACTTAACCTTTGTGACCATCAAAGACCTCCAGGCCTACCGGAGAAAGCAGGAAGCTGCGGCTCTTGCCGTTGAAAAGAAAAATATGAGTCCAATGGACTGTTAAGGAGATTATCATGAAAGTTTACGAAGGAAATCTGGTTTCAAAAAACATCAAAATAGGTATCGTTGCAGCAAGATTCAATGAGTTTATCGTATCAAAATTACTCGGAGGGGCTCTCGATGCTCTCAAAAGACATGATGTCGCAGATGACGATGTCGAAATTGCCTGGGTTCCCGGAGCATTCGAGATCCCGCTGATCGCAGAAAAGATGGCAGAATCCAAAAAATACGATGCGGTCATCTGCCTTGGCGCCGTGATCCGCGGATCAACCAGCCACTACGATTATGTCTGCAATGAAGTCACAAAAGGCATAGCAACGGTTTCGCTGAAATCAGGCATCCCGGTCATGTTTGGCGTTCTGACCACGGACAATCTCGAGCAGGCGATCGAACGTGCCGGATCAAAGGTCGGAAACAAAGGCTTCGATGCCGCGGTCGGCGCGATCGAAATGGTCAATGTTATCCGTCAACTCGGCAACTGATACTCCATACACTCCTTTTTTTCTATAGAATATTATTAAGATGCGCTGCGTGTAAGATAAGAACCAAGTATGATTTTGGAGGAATCACCTCGATGTACGGTGTAATAGATCTTGGTTCCAACACGGTGCGTCTGGTGTTGTACAAAGTAATCGACAATACCATCGTGCCAAAGCTCAGCAAAAAACATACGGCAGGGCTGGTCGGGTATGTAAAAAAACGGCGTCTCACCCCGGAAGGTATCCAAAAAGCTGTAGACGTCCTGAACGATTTCAAGATGATTCTTGAGAACGTCCGGGTCGAACGTCTGTATATATTTGCCACTGCCTCGCTTCGAAACATAGAAAATACGCTGGAAGTCACGTCGGAGATCAAGAAGCAGACGGGATTCGATGTTGATGTGATAAGCGGCAGAGAGGAGGCGGTATTCGATTATTACGGAGCGACGCAGACGATCGAAATGCATGACGGTCTTTTGGTGGATATCGGCGGGGGCAGCACCGAACTGGTATTTTACAAAGATGATGAGATAATCACCACCGAATCGCTGCCGATCGGCTCTTTGAATGCCTATACTACATTTGTCTCCGACCTCCTGCCGACTGCCGAGGAACGAAAGGCTATCGAAAAGGAGGTAACTGCGCAGCTTGCTTCCATTCCCCTTCCCTGCAAACCTACTCCCACCGATATCATATGCGGCGTGGGCGGCACGATACGGGCAAGCTGCCGTCTGAATCATCTATTGAAAGGAAAAGGATCAACTGGTGCCGAATATTCCTGCCGCGATCTCCAAAAGATGATCGAGCTGGCTGAAACGAACCGAAAAACCGCGATCTCTCAGATACTCAAGGTTGCTCCCGAAAGAATCCATACGCTTGTTCCAGGGATGATCATTCTGCAGACGATTGCCGGATATTATTCCAGCAAAACGGTGATCGTCAGCAGATCGGGAGTGCGTGACGGATATCTCTATCATAAACTCGAAACGGCCGGTGTGATTCGATCGGGATAAAATACTATCCTCAGGCAAAGCGGCGGGCATTGGCAAAACAGTGTTCTGCACGCTCTTTTTCACCGAGGGCAAGAAGGACGGTTCCTTTTCGTTCCCAGAAACTGACATCGGTTGGAACGATCTCGATCCCGATTTCAAAGGCCTGACATGCCGGATGGTACTCTTCGAGAGCGGCATAGGCAAGGCCGAGGTTCATCCAGTAATCGGCCTCGCGAGGATTCAGATTCGTTGCCCTCTGAAAGGCCACGACAGCGGCATCGGGATCTCCCTGACGAAAGAGGATCACGCCCTTTGCACACCAGATCGCAGCACAACGTGGGTCGAGTTCAAGAGTATGCCGGATACAGCGAAGAGCATCATCTCCGGATTCATCATTTTCATACATCACAAGACCCAACTCGGACCAGTACACGGCATTGTTAGGAGAAAGTACCGCCGCCCGCTCGAAACACAGCTGAGCCTGACGGAAATTTCCCGCATCACGTTCGCGTTCTCCGGCGGCAAACCAGTAGCCTGAATCATCTGGGTGTGTCGAGTCAGTCATAGCGTATATTCAACATAGATGTGCAGGGTATTAAGCTGTTCGAAAAAGGAGAAATACGGTTGAGGAGATTATTTTTCCCACCATATATGCGCAGTCTTTGCATTTCCCGGCATGAGATATCCCTCTTCCGTTTTTATCAGCCGTTCGTCGAGATATTTGTCTACGATATCTTTTTGTTCATCGGTTTTCACGATAAGCCGGGTATAATAGTCCACTTTTATCTCGTCGAGACTGCGGTAATGCGACCAGCTCTTCTTTGTTTCGACGATCATATTTGCATGGATGCCGAGCTGGAACAACACATTCCAGAGCAGGTCTGCCGTTGGTTCATAACAGTACGGTTCGCCATGCAGAAGCGGCCAGAGATCACAGTTTCCACGCGAAAACGAGGGAGGAACCAGAAACCAGAAGAGATGTACGGCATGGGTCGCAGCGGCATCCATTTTGAGCAGTGATTCCCGGATATTTCCCATCATGAGGGAGAGGGAGGCGATCACATAGTCATGTGTTCCAATCTCATCGGGTTTTGCGGATTCCCAGTCTTTTTGGATCACGCGAATCGGCCGCGAACCCGCAAAAGTCCGGTATTTTTCCATAGCGTTCACCATAAGCAGCGAGGGTTCTACAATCGTTACTTGGCAATCCAACTGAGCCAGAGGTAACGCCAGGGTGCCGGGCCCCGCTCCAATATCCAATACAGACGAACCACGGGGAATATGCATTGAAGCTAACTGATGCTCAATCCTGGTACGGTCGTTGTACTGAAGTCTGCGCACGAAATTATCTACGTTTACGGGATCGTCCCAAAAATTCGGGGAATCATCACGGGTAGCCCGTTTTTGTGCAGAGTAACGGTCGATCATATCGTCCCAAAGCATGACATAATCCGGCATATTAGCTAACATGATACCCCAAAGCAGCGGCAGCAGCTACAAATTCATCGTTTTCAGTAAGAGCAAAGAGCGTTTTTACCAGATCCGGATTGGGAAGATCGGTTCTGTGTACAAGGTATATCGGCTCTCCACTCGGCGATACGGCAAGCTGGATGGAGATGAAATCTCCCGTCGGCAATGTATCAGTTCCAACAAAACAGCTGAGATGCGTGCTGGCATTTTCCAGATGGGATAAAGCTGAATACGGTTTATGATCCCCATACCTGAGCGTTATTCCCTGTTTCTTTGCTAGATTACTCAGATGTTCAAAAATTCGTTCATATGCTCCGGCAATCAGGATCGTGGAATCGAGTTCATCTCTGCTGCACCGGATGATCGCCGGGACAATATCACCTGCATGGAATGTTTCTGCGCCAAAGGGATTTACGATCAAAGCATTGGACTGGACCGTCGTTTTCTGGACACTGGACCAGGAAGGCTGGGAAATAGCGACATATTCATCACCGATTTTTCCAACAGAAAAACGACTGTAATTCTCCATTGAAGGCGAAGACTCAAACGGGTCGCCGAGTCGAACAGAGAGGATCTCTTCAGAAGCTAATGGCTTGATGCCCCATTTTGTCAAAAGCGGGGCGATGAACGCCCGAAGAAATGTCTGGGCAGCTGCCGGATATCCCGGCATACCAAAAACCGGCTTTCCATCGATAAGGCCAAACAATGCCGGTCTTCCGGGATTGAGAGCCACCCCGTGAAACACGAGTGTCCCAAGGTCCTTGATGACTTTTTCCGTGTAATCCTCGGTGCCCGCCGACGTTCCTGCAGAGATGATAACTATGTCTGCATCGTTGACTGCGGATTGTACCGCTTTTTCGATCTCCTGATACTCATCAGGAACAATATCCGTTCGGGAAACATCAGCTCCAGAGAACTTCAGATAGGATTCAGCCATTGGGGTATTGCTGTCGATAATCTCTCCGCCGGTTGGTTTTGTTCCAAGAGGGATGAGTTCCGAGCCGGATGGAATGATACATATTTTCACCGATCGGACGGTCACGTCACGTATGCCGTAGGTCCCAAGAGCTGCGATATCCATCGGCCGGATGCCGGATCCGGCAGGCAGAATCAATTCTCCAAAAACAGCATCCTCGCCAGGGAGCCTGATATTTTTATTTTGAGCAATCGGAGCGGTAACTACAAGCTTCCCCGCAGGATCAATGACCGCCGACTCGACACGGATCACCGCATCAAATCCCTGAGGAATCGGGTTACCGGTGTTGCATCGTTTCCATTCGGTCAGGTATACCGGATGTTTTTCTGACGCATCGGCTGTTTGACAACTTTGCACGGCAAAACCGTCTACTGCCCCAAGAGGGACTTCAGGTACAGAAAACTGGGCAAATAACGGCTCTACGATGATCTTCCCGACAGAATCTGTCAATGGTATGGTTACAGATCTTTTTGGATCTTTAGAGTGGAAAATGGCAGTCATTGCATCTGGATACGAGGTCAATGCATGAGATTTTTTGGACATATCTGTCTTACATATTATGTTGACAGATACTTAACATCGGTTGTTAATCAAATAAAATAAGTACATTAAACCAATTTGACAATAAAGAGTTCCCCGATATGGTAAAAGAGAAAAAATGAAGTTAGTCCCTGCGGACTAAAGCAATGATACCGATGACGCCAAGAAGACCGATTATGGCAAAGCCCATCGGAGATGATGTCGCACAGTCAACGGAGCATTGAAGGTAAGGGTCTCGCCTTTTGTCGGCATGATTACTCCAACCGTTGCGGTCTGATAGCCGGTTGCAGAAACACGTGCCTGATTGACCGGGGTGCCGGTCGTGTAGACAGTAATGTCTGCTTTACCGTTAGAGATCGTTCCGGTGTAGCCAAAATCTCCGGAAATGGAGATCGGCTCGACTTTTGCGCCTTCAACATTGCTGGTAACGCTGATAACGCCCTGGTCGCCGCCAATAATGGGGTTCGTGGAAACCATCTCAATGTTGACGGTCTCGGTCTGACCTTTTTCAGGGACGGTTACGGAAACGGTCTGAGTAACCCAGCCCGGAGCTGAGACGACAACAGAGCTGATCGGTGTTCCGGTTGTGTAGATAGCAAATTCTATCTTACCGTTTACATCGGTGTAATCAGTTTCAGCAACTGATCCTGAAATCGACATCACATCAACTTTTGCGCCAATGATATTGGTGTTGACCTGGAGGAAACCACGGTCGCCGCCAATCGGCTTTGCTTCAAGAGTTACGGTGACCTGAGTGGTCTCACCGGCTGCAGGAACCGTTACCGGAGCACTGGCTGTATAATAACCGTCTGCAGAAACAATAACCTGATTTGCAGGAGTGCCGGTCGTGTACACGTAGAACTCTGCCATACCATTGGTAATGGTCTTGGTTTCAATGACATCATTGTTAATCGAGAGAAGAGAGGCAGAGGCCCCGTTTACATCACAGTTAACCTGAATGACACCCTTGTCACCGCCGATAGTATCTACCGATGCAGCACCTGAGAAGAGGCAGAGAACAATCAGGAGGAGAAGACGGAGAGGTATTTTCCCACCGGGATGTTTTTCGCCAGGAGCCGTCGGCTGAATACATCGAGCTGCTGACGGTCTGTCGATTCGGTGCAGGCGTAGAAGAGGTGTTCTTTGTCTTTGGCAAACTGCCGGAGGGTTTCGGTTTTGCCGATCCGGCGTCTACCGTAGAGAACGAGGAGCTGACCTTTCGGTCGGTCGTATCGCTCCTGCAGCCATGCAAGTTCTTTTTTCCTGCCAAGGAACAGGTCGCCCATATAATCGTAATTATTATAATCATGATTATATATTGTTTACGGAGGCGGCGGGTTGGCGACGAAGTCGAAGACCTCAGCGGAGCAAATCGTAAGATTTGCGAGCGGGCTGCCCCGAAGGGGCGGCCTTAGCGGAGGTGGGGACCTTTAGGTCCCTCAGCCGAGCAAGGCTTTGCCTTGCGTGGATGTTACCACCCAAAGAATCCAATACACCAAATCGAAGGACTCAAAAAACCCACACGCACAAACCCCTTAGGATCACCCAAAAATCTCTCAGTCGCAAATCTAACGATTTGCTCAAGCTTTGGTCGTCCGCTTTCAGCGTCCAACCCGCCACATCCACTCGAAAACCACCATTTCCACTCCATTTTGATCAATTTCAAACCAATTTTCACCCGCATTTTTTGATTAATATTAGTGGTCAAAATTAAAATACCCGATTTCCTGCCGATTCGGCAAAAAATCAAACTCATCATATATAAATCATGCACACGTGCGAAATAAAAACGATAAGGGGGGAGAAAGTCCGGTCGGACGGGCGGAAAATAATATATACTGCTTCTTTTGCAAAGCAATTCTCTCTCTCTCTCTTCTGTGCAAAATATAAGTATGAGAATTTCTAACAACCTTTTTTTCCGACAGAAAGTACTTTCTTTTCGTACGTTGAGTAGTATGTATGGGGACTTTCAGCAGCTTTGGTCTCAACCAGGCATATCACGAGCGTTATTAAAAACTTGGCGACCGTCTCTCCGATGTTGGTAAAACACTTGATTGGGATGTTTTTCGTCCTCTTCTTGAATCCATGTATGCAAATAAATCCGGCAAAGGCAGTCACCCCAATGTCGATGTAATACTCATGTTCAAGATTCAGCTTCTGGAAGTCTGGTATAATCTATCTGATCTCGCCGTTGAACGTGAAATCTACGATCGTCTCTCCTTTTGGCATTTCCTTGGGTGTCCTGACAAAATACCCGACAATTCAACGATCTGGTTATTTCGGGAGCGCATGTCCGAATCAGGCGTTGACACATTGGTTTGGCAGGAGTTTCAGCGACAACTTGACCTGAAAGGTCTCAAAATTGAACAAGTTATGATTCAGGATGCAACGTTTGTGTATGCTGAACCCGGTCATTGTAAGAAAGACACGCCGCGAGGAGAGCAGGCAAAAACACGACGGGATAAAGATGGAAAAATCATGTCCAAGAACGGCAAAATGCACTATGGCTATAAACTTCATACCATCATGGATACGACGCATGATCTTATTCGACGCATTGAAACCACCACGGCAAATGTTCATGACAGTCAGGTGGATCTGTCAGAAAAAGGAGAAGTGGTCTATCGGGATCGGGGATATCAGGGAGCAAAATGCAAGGGATATAGTGCCACAATGAAACGAGGGGCGAGAGGACATCCCATTGGGATACGAGATAAACTGAGAAATATGCGAATAAGTAGAAAGAGATCAAAGGGGGAGAGACCCTATGCAGTGATCAAAAATATCTTTCATGCAGGGTTGGTGAAGGTAACAACGCTGCAAAGAGTGCGAGTGAAAAATATGCTGGCTGCATTTTGTTATAATATCTATCAAGTGAAAACGATTCAAAAAAGGGTGTAAATTAAAAAAAACGTCAAGGAATAATTGGGATTTATCGTGATTTTCTTTTTTTTGGGGGGGGGGATGAGAGGGTGTGGGGATGTATTCAATCCTTCATAAATAATGATTCTCGTTAAAAAAGAGTTGATAGAAATTCTCATGTTTTTGATTCAGATGGTACAGGCACCGAATACTGGTACATCTCCTACAGCGGCAAACTGGACGATGCATATGACTTTACTTGGAAAAATGCGGGAAATGGTGAATATCTCGTTAGTTATGACGGATATAGCAGTTATTATGATGAACCATTCTATCTGAGCGGCTCAACTCTGTATGATGACTATGACATAACGTATTACAAGAAGTAATTACCATCCCCCACAATTTTTCTTATTTTAATGAATCCAATGCAGCATTTCTGCAAAACATCTTTTCTCATTATTCCCCTTCCGTCCCGATGTATGCAGGATACGCTACCGTATCCGGATAGATCATGACGGAAAACAAACACAAAACTACAAACACAAAAGCTTGCGCTCAATACAAAAAACAAACAAAAAAACACACATAACAATGAAGTAAGGGGGGGTGCAGCGTTGACCACTTCCCGAGAATTCGCATATCTCAGTACAATAGCCGACGTAAGAGAGCTTAACTGCCGGGTTCGGAATGGGTCCGGGTGGAACCTCTCTGCTATGGCCGCATGATCCCCCAAGCCAAGTTCCCGATTTGAACGGGAGTAGAGTTGCTCTGCAGGCAACCGCGTGGCCGCTCCGCCAACTTGGCACAGTAATCTGGCATAATATATAAGCCGTTACTGTTTATAAAGGATATACCTTTAGGTTTTGCATTCGGATAACGTCTGGGCACAGCGGACACTGCAATATATGCCGGTAGTAGACAGGCTCTTAAAAGAACAAAGGCACATTGTTATGATGCCGACGTCCATCTACCACTGCATTGCCATTGAAGTAACCAATCATCCATTGTATAATTATCGAGGCATACCATATTCATAAAGAATCTGGATTTGAGCGTTAGTACTTGCGGACTGAACACGTCGTTGCCTTCGTGCGTACATCCCAAGCCTATTAACCCGGTCTTTTACCGGTGCTCTGTAACGAAATCTCTTTTCAAGCGAAGTTTCAAACTTAGATGCTTTCAGTTTTTATCTCGTGCCACGTAGCTGCTCGGCACTGCCTTATCAGACAACCGATACACCAGAGGTGACGAATGAAAGTTCCTCTCGTACTATTTCATTCTTGCTCTCAGATTTCGAACACTCCCATCAGATAGTAACCGACCTGTCTCACGACGGTCTGAACCCAGCTCACGATCCCCTTTAATAGGCGAACAACCTCACCCTTGGCTGCTGCTGCACAGCCAGGATGGAAAGAACCGACATCGAGGTAGCAAGCCGCCGGGTCGATATGTGCTCTTGCCGGCGACGACTCTGTTATCCCCAGGGTAGCTTTTCTGTAGTCAATAGCCCTCACCAAAAAGGCGTATTGGTTCGTTAGACCCGTGTTTCCACTCGTGATTTCTTGCTGTGCGAAATCACGTCAAGCCAACTTATGCTCTTGACACTCTCCTGTGAGTTGCTGACTCACATGAGTTGACCATAGGGCACCCTTGATATTTTTTCGAGGGTGTGGCGCCCCACCCAAACTGCCTACCTACCGATGTCCTCACCATGAAAGATGAGTGAGAATTACAGCAGAACAAGGATAGTGTCTCAACTGTGGCTCCACTCATACCGGAATATGAGCATTAACACCTACTATCTACGCTGCGCATGTAATACCGTAAGTCAACGACAGGCTGCAGTAAAGCTCCATGGGGTCTTCACTTCCCGATGGGAGTCCCTTGCCTCTGCACAAGGATAAAAGGTTCAACGGATTTGCGGTAGGGACAGTAGAGCCCTTATTAATCCATTCATGCAAGTCGCCAATTAAGCGACAAGGTACTACGCTACCTTAAGAGGGTCATAGTTACCCCCGCCGTTTACGGGTCCTTCGTCCGATTGTAATCAGTGTTCAGATACCCGCACTGGGCAGGATTCACAGACTATACTAGTCCTTACGGAGTTGCAGTCTGCTATGTTGTTGTTAGACAGTTAGAGCTCCCTGGTCACTGCGACCTGCCTAATCACTAGGCAGGCACTCCTTGTTCCGAAGGTACGGAGCCATTTTGCCGAGTTCCCTTACCACAAATAATTCCGACACGCCTGAGTCTTTTCAACTAGGGGCACCTGTGTCGGTTCTCGGTACGGACATTGCGTTACCTTTTCACGGGCACCAGGTGTTTACACACTTACGCCATCACGCTTTCACTCAATTCTCACCATTACGGTACTCCAAGAGTTTATACGATTGGACGGGACGACGGTCCCGCTATGCATAACCCGATGCGTCAGTATATTAACGCATGGTACAGGAATATTAACCTGTTTCCCTTTTGCTGCACTCAACTTATGATGCAGCTTAGGACCGACTAACCCTCGGCTGACGAACATTGCCGAGGAAACCTAGCCCCTTCGGCGGAATGGATTCTCACCATTCTTTGCTTCTACTACTGCCAAAATTCTCATTCCTATAAGGTCCACAGGAACTTACACCCCTGCTTCAGCCCATACAGGACGCCTCTCTACTCGATCACGTTCAAAAACGTGCGCCATGGTATCTGCAGTAGGCTTGAGCCCCGTCCATTTTCTGCGCCCTAAATCTTGACTGGTAAGCTGTTACGCACTTTTTAAAGGATAGCTGCTTCTGAGCTCACCTTCCAGTTGTCTTTGACCTAGGACTTCATTCAGTGTTGACACTTAGCCTACATTGGGGGGCATTAACCATGGTCTGGGTTGTCTCCCTTACGGACTACAAGCTTACCCCGTAGCCCGGACTGCCCGACGTCTACAAAGATAGGGAGTTTGGAGTTTTACAGGAAAGCGAGGAATTTCTTCCCCGGGATTTCCAATAGGTGCTCTACCTCACTATCATTCTCGGTCGAGGTCATGCTTAGACATGTTTCGAGAGGAACCAGCTGACACCCGGTTCGATGAATCTTTCACTCCTATACCCAAGTCACGCGAATGATTTGCATATCAATACCGCATGCGGTCCTCCACGCACCTTTCGGCACGCTTCAACCTGCTCAGGCATAGATCACCAGGTTTCAGGTCGTATCCCGTTGACTCCACGCACTATTAGTACGCCGCGCCAGGTAAACTACGCGCTTGTCGCTTTCGCTGCGGCTGCCCTTGCGGTTAACCTCGCCAGCGGAATACACTCTTTGGCCCGTTCTTCAAAACGTAAGTTACGACGTCGGCAACTATTCTCATACTACCGCCTCGCGACGGGTTCTTTCGAACAGAAGATCCTTGCACGCCGTAACACACGATCACCGGTTAGTTTCAGGCACTTTTCATTTCCTTTTTAGGGATACTTTTCAGTTTTCGCTCACGCTACTATTTCGCTATCGGTTTTGAGGAGTATTTAGTCTTGGAGGTTAGGTGACCCCCATATTCACGTGGGAATTCCAACCCGCGCTACTCAGGACACTTCTAAGCTGTGTTTACCACCACGTACGGGACTGTCACCCTCTAAGGTAAGCCATTCCAAGCTACTTTCATTAGATAAACACATACTACAGCGAAGGCCATACACTACATGTCCCTTGCGGGATTCAGTTTAGACTCTTACGGGTTCGATCGCCTCTACTAACGTAATCTCAATTGATTTCTCTTCCTCCCCCTACTGAGATGTTTCACTTCGGGGGGTTCCCCATCCTTACGGATTCACGATAAATCGTGGGGAGGTCCTATTAGGGGATCCCCGGATCATAGACTCCTTGCGTCTTCCCGGGGCATTTCGCTGCTTGGCACGCCCTTCATCAGCTCTCAAACCGAACCATTCACTAACCGGCATAAGAACCAGGTTCTTTGTTCTCCGATGTTTCAAAGCTCGGAACAACGGAGGGTATGTCGATAATTTTTTGATGATTGTTTGTTACAACAATGTATTATTTGTGGTAAATGGAATACGCAGCATCATGTTTATGTGCTGTTGCCAGGGTCCCTTTGTCTCTCTTAAAGTGTGTCGATACCGACAAATATACTTTCAGTAAAGAAAGGTTCCGCTGATACCCATTTAACGTCCAAATGCAAAACCTATACACAGCCTCAAAGAGTCAATGACTCTCGGCCCTTCCCCGGTAACTCGCGTTTCCGGGTGCATTGGTAACCGCAACTGGTGACAGAAATCCTGTCACAGCCGGTTACGGAGTGGACGCGTGGGGATTTGAACCCCAGGCCTCGGCGTTGCAAACGCCGCGCTCTTCCAACTGAGCTACGCGCCCCTCACACATTATTCATTCGTTTGTTAGTTACTGTTTAACAAACCATACAGCGTGAGTATGATATTGATGTGTTGGAATTGTGACGATTGTACGGTTCATTGAAATGACCATGCTAATTCTGTCATACAAGTTGTGTTTGGATCATTCTTTAGGAGGTGATCCAGCCGCAGATTCCCCTACGGCTACCTTGTTACGACTTAACCCTCCTCACGGAACCTAGATTCGACCCCGGCAAAGACCAGGGACTCATCCAAACCCCACTAGGATGGTTTGACGGGCGGTGTGTGCAAGGAGCAGGGACGTATTCACCGCGCTATAGTGAAACGCGATTACTACAGATTCCAGATTCATGCGGGTGAGTTGCAACCCGCAATCCTAACTAAGGGCGGGGTTCGGAGATTGACTGCACCTTTCGGTGTTGTTACCCATTGTCTCGTCCATTGTAGCCCGCGTGTAGCCCGGATAATTCGGGGCATGCTGACCTACCGTTGCCCATTCCTTCCTCCCCTTTAGCAGAGGCGGTCCCGACAATGTCCCCAGCCATCCGGAGATGCTGCTGGCAATTGTCGGCGTGGGTCTCGCTCGTTGCCTGACTTAACAGGATGCTTCACAGTACGAACTGACGACGGCCATGCACCTCCTCTCAGCTAGTCATGTAAAACCTTCAGATTGACAATCATTCAGCTGTCTTATCCGGTGAGATGTCCGGCGTTGAATCCAATTAAACCGCAGGCTCCACCTGTTGTGGTGCTCCCCCGCCAATTCCTTTAAGTTTCAGCCTTGCGACCGTACTTCCCAGGTGGTGCGTTTCACGATTTCTCTTCGGCGCATCAGTAACACGTGGTTACCGACACACCTAACGCACATTGTTTACGGCTGGGACTACCGGGGTATCTAATCCCGTTTGCTCCCCCAGCTTTCGTCCCTCACTGTCGAAGATGTTCTGGTAAACTGCCTTCGCCATAGGTCGTCCCTCGAGGATTACAAGATTTCACTCCTACCCCCGAAGTACGGTTTACCTCTCCCAGTTCCAAGACTGCCGGTATCTCTTAGACGCCTTCACGTTGAGCGCGAAGATTTCCCAAGAGACCTAACAGTCAAGCTACGGACGCTTTAAACCCAGTAATAGTGGCCATCACTCGAGCAGCCGGTATTACCGCGGCGGCTGGCACCGGTCTTGCCCTGCCCTTTCTTCACATATGATTTAGATATATGAACAGCCTGCATCGACAGGCACTCAGGGTTTCCTTATCACGATTGCTCGCATTGTAAAGTTTGCGCGCCTGCTGCGCCCCGTAGGGCCTGGATTCATGTCTCAGAATCCATCTCCGGGATCTTGCTCCCACAACCCGTACCGATAAAAGGCTTGGTGGGCCGTTACCCCGCCAACAACCTAATCGGACGCAGTCCCATCCTAAGGCGACTGATCTTTCGAGGATATACCATTCCAGGATATATCCACTATGGAGCATTAGCCCCAGTTTCCCGGGAGTATTCTCCACCTTAGGGCAGGTTAACCACGTGTTACTGAGCAGTATGCCGAGGTCTTACACCTCTCGACTCGCATGGCTTAGTCAAACCCTGATAGCAATGGCCTCTGGCAGGATCAACCAGAATTACTATTTTCTTTTCTTTATTATAGGCACACAGTTGTTGTTTCTACGACATAATCACAAAAACACAACCGTATGAAAGGAATCAGCGGTCATTTCAATGAATGTCCGCATCGCCACAATTCCAACGTCAGGACCAACAATCACTCCGGTCATTACCGGATGATTCGCGTTTTGTCCTCCACTTAAACAGCTCTACTATATTCGCATCAAATGCTTATATAGTCTTCTAACCGAATTCCCGGAACGCAGGCAATCAACTTGCTTGGTTCTTGGAGCTCAGTTCGTGAGCCTTGCGAGGTAACATAGTTACCTTCAATCACTTATAAACCCACCGAAACAGTGAGGCAGCTTCCGGGAAAAAATCCCGGATTTTGTCGCTCGCAGATCGGTTGACTTGTGAAGTAATAATTTTAGGCAAAGCGGCATATAAACCAACCGGAATGAGTCTGCAAAAAAGTAGGGGTTGATTGAATTTAAAGCTGCATGATGCGTGAAAGGGCATCGAAAACCATCTTTTTCCAGTGCTCCGGTGGAAAATGATATGTCTCACGCGCGAGAAGAACATCCGCAGACGGAGAATCCGACGAAAGCGCATCCACTCTCTCGAGGGTAGATCGCACCGCATCCTGGACCCAAAGATCGCGGATCTCCTGATCCACCACAAGAATCGATTCAGCACGCACCGAAATCAGGGTTTTACCCTCGTGATTCGTGTAGGCATTCGGCTTTCCGACAACTACCACGAACGACGGATTCGCCGTATCGATTTTCGCAAGCTGATGCATCGCCTCGGGCTGATACGAACTCGCGTTGATATAAAATATCCCGGTCGGATCGGAAACACGCGCACGGTACAAAATATTCTGATCACCGACCTTGTCCTTCTGCGTTATCGTCCCGGCGATCAGAACACGATTGCACCGCTCGCCCGTCGGCAGCAGAAGATACACCGGACTTTTTTCATCCTCGGTATCCTTAATGGTCTTCGTTGCCTCGCGCAGTTCAGCGGCGAAAACGCGCTTTGCCGGCTCACGTTCATACGACATGAACTGCCCGTTTGGCACATTACTCGAATTCATACGTTGTTACCTCCCACAGCAGCCCCGGCACGATTCATAAGTTCTGCCGTCACTTTCGGGTCAAGATGGATAAACTCCGCGGACTTCACCAGAATCCTGCCGTCAAACTCGTTACCCAAACATTTCACGTATCTTCCGCACAGCTTCTCGGTAAGAACCGCCTGTATCTCCTCAAGACCAAGCGGGCTGTTTGACGCCATCTCGATAGCCTGCTCCATCGTCATACCGGAAAGCTGTTCGGTGACCTCCCGGTTCATAAGAACATTATATGCCCGCTGACCATTATCCACAACACCCTTGATCCGAAGATCGTAATGGAAAGCGTTCTGGATCTCATGAATCGGACAGAAGTTCTGCCGGGAAAGAACGCGGTTGCATCCCTCGACAGGACATCGGCGGACAAGACCGGAACCTTTCGAAACCTGAACAATCGTCCCGACCACCTCATCCAGACGCGTCCCGACAGCGATATCCGCCTCGGGTTCGGCCGCAGAATACGTCGCAGGATTCAGACTGATCGAAAGACGGCCGTTGAACTCATCCACTTTCGCATTTGTGATCTCATACACGCGTCCGAGTTCCAGCCGTTCCTTGGAATCATCCTGCCACAAAACAAATTTGATCCTGCCGAACTCATCGCCAACAAGGCCGCTCTGCATCATACGTTCGCTCTTCGACTCCCACTCCTCGACGAACTTCACGCGAAGAGAGGCATACCCGACCTTCAGATCGCGGATCGAAGAGATCGGAAGGGACTCTTTCAGCGCAGAACTTGCCGAAGATACAGGAACGGAAATCTCGGCATCCTCGTCCTGGATCCAAACCGCCGAGTTCAGTGCCAGGGAAAGTCTTCCGTTATACTCATCCACGCTCGCATAGAAGATATTGTATACAGCGCCCGGAACGAGTTTCTCCTTTTCAGGATCCTGCCACAAAACAAACTTGGTTCTCCCAGATTCATCAGCCAAAAGACCGCTTTGCATCATCCGATCGCTTCGGGATTCCCACTCGTCGATAAACTTCACGTGCACGCAGGAAACGACGCCGGGCTTCAGATCGCGCAGCTTTGTCGGCTCGGAAGGCACGAGACAACGGTCATCCTCGATCTCCATAATGCGGGAACCCGAGTGGAGTTTAAGATTCGGAACGCCCTTAAAGGAATCAACGACCGCCGATTCAACACGATACCACCTTTCAAGCTCAAGCTTCGGCAGCTCCGAGGCCTTGGAAAAAACGACAAAACGTACGGCACCGGAACTGTCTGCAAAGATCCCGCTCTGCGCGATCGCCGGAGAGTTCGGCGTCTGCAGAGACACAACCTTAACCTCGACCTTCACCCAGTCGTTTAGCTGGATATCGGCGATATTGACAATCTCGCCCGCCGGCGAACCCGAAGCCTGCTTTGCCTCTTCGGGAATATTATACTGCTTATACTGATCCGAGAGCACTTTTCGTTCAGCTTCGAACGGCACCACACCAAACTCATTGATGTAGAGAGTAAGTTTCTCAGAAATGTTTTGCTTGTCCGGCGAAACTCCTTTGGACACTAGGTTCTGGGAGATTCTGTCGGTAATCTGCTGGATCTGCTGTGCGTCCATTTTGATCTCCGGATAACATATTGATTTGTAAATATATAAAGCCCGAACCGCGCGGTGCGATAATGCCCCGGGTTTGAACAAAAACCCCGTTCTCATTGAATGAGAATGGTTATAAAAAATAGAGATAACGGATCTAACTGATCCCGTTTCGCCGTTCCATGACGATCGTATTCTGCCACGCACCGAACCGGTCTTTTGCGATCCGCTCCCGATACCCAACATCCCGGAACCCGCACTTCTTGTGGAGATTGATGCTTGCGGTATTTATCGACAGAATGTTCACGAACAAACACCAGTATCCTTTTGCTTCGCTTTCCCTGGAGAGATGATCCAGCAGTTTTGTACCAAGACCCATCCCCCGGAACGCTTTATCGAAGTAGATACTGACCTCCACAACCCCTTTGTAAGCCTCCCGGGACGATGTCGGGGAAACGGCACACCATCCGACAACCGTATCGTCCGAAAGCATGACATAACGGCAGTCTTTCAGATGTGCCTTGTCCCACTCTTCAAAAGTCGGACATACCGTTGCAAACGTCGAGATCCCTTCAAGCAGCGCCTGCTCATAAATCCCGCTGACCTGCGGCCAGTCATCGTCGTGCATCTCTCGAATGGTACATTCCATCGTCATACTTTAGAATCCTCCAGTTTTGCCCCGCACACCCGGCAGTACGCCGAATCGCTCGATGAGACCGCACCGCAGACAGGACACACCTTCTGGACGCGTCTTCCCGGAAAGAGCAGAAACAGCGGTACGAATAAAAACAGGAAGAAGAACGGCAGTCCCAGAAGGAAACACAGAACAGTCAGCAGGATCGAACCGGCAAAAAGAGCAAGGGCTGCTTTCGTCTCGACCTGCATTTATCTATCAACCTCTAAACTCACATCCGCACAGCGGACCGAATGGGTCAACGCCCCCATACTGATCACATCCACATCGAGACTGGCGTATATATCCACGGTCTCCGGCGTGATACCGCCCGAAATCTCCAAAGTCACTTCGCCGCGAAGGCCGGCTCTCTCGAGAGAGGAGATCGCTTCGCGGATAAGTTCCGGAGTCATGTTGTCGAACATCACGATATCAGCGCCGGTCTTTGCCGCGAGAAGAGCATCTTCCACGGACTCGACCTCGCACTCCACCTTCTTATCAGAATACTCCCGGCATTTTCG
Source organism: Methanocorpusculum sp. (assembly GCA_965228205.1). GTDB lineage: Archaea > Halobacteriota > Methanomicrobia > Methanomicrobiales > Methanocorpusculaceae > Methanocorpusculum. The sequence continues at coordinate 742,702 of OZ245799.1, forward strand.
TACTGCCTCGTCGACCGGCATCATCGTCCTGTGGGTATCCTTGATCAGGAACTGATCCGAAAGCGTGTATCGGTGAGGAAGAGCACCGCCGGCGATCAATGCTTTTTTGTCAAAAAAGCGGAGACCCGGCGCCGTCTTTCGTGTTCCTGCAACCCGGACATGATCATTCACGACCGAAACCAGACGGGAGGCTTTTGCCGCAGAAGACGCAATGCCGCTCATCCGCCCGAGAAGATTCAGACAGGTCCGCTCTAAAGAGAGAATGGCATGGACCGAACCTTTGAGCGCGATGATCTTCTCACCCGCATGGACCGTCGAACCGTCTTTGACCAGAACTTCGGTAAAAACCCCGGCGTTTTTAAACAGCCATTCGCACTCTTCGACGCCGGATACGACCATCTCTTCGCGTGCCTCGATATGTGCCGAGACAACGGTGTCTTCGAGCAGAGCAAGGGTCGTGATATCGCCGGCGGAAACATCCTCGGCAACGAATGCACGAAGCTGGTCGGTCGGAATCATTTATGCCGATGCCTCGATCATTCTCTCGATCGCGAGACGCGCCCGGTCCGCGATGCTTTCCGGCACCTGGATCGGAACGACGCCGTCTCTAAGCGTGATGTAGAGATCCTCTTTGGTGATCAGTTTCATGTTCGAACAAACCGCCGTATCGATGCCGTGGAATATGGTGTCCGGATACTTTTTCTGCAGCGGGTGGATGATCCCTTTCTCCGTGAGAATCACCCACTCCTTTTTTTCACCGCATCTGCGGATCATGTACCCGGTCGAGCCGACAAGATCGGATGCGAGCTGGACCTCGGGCGAACACTCCGGGTGACAGATGATCGTCGCGTTCGGATACTCGCGTCTTGCCGCTTCCACGTCCCGGACGAAAAACTGGTGATGAGTTGGGCAGCCGCCGTTTTGCGGGACGGGAATGATGGTTTTTTCAGGCACGAGTCTCTGCGCATACGCCGCGAGATTGGCGTCCGGACCAAAAAGGATCGTATCTTCCTTAAGGGAACGGACGACATCCGCGGCATTTGCGGACGTGCAGGTGATATCGCACTCCGCTTTGGTTGCCGCATTCGAGTTCACATACACGACGAACGGGGATCCAGGATGGGCTTTTTTCGCTGCAAGAACCGATGACGGGTTCAGCTGATCTGCAAGCGGACATCCGGCGTCCGGTCTTGGGATAAGAACAGTCTTTTCCGGCGAGAGGATCTTGGCCGTCTCGGCTATGAAGTAAACGCCGCAGACAACAAGCGTCGACTCCTTTGCTTCCTTTGCCTTGCGGGCAAGTTCGAGCGAATCGCCGGTGATGTCGGCAAGATCCAGGATTTCTGCCGGCTGATAATTGTGTGCAAGGATCAAAGCGCCTTTTTCAGCGGCGAGCTTTTTGATCTCCTTTTCATAGTTCATGCGCCTATCACCAACGGGTTGTCAAGATTTTTCAAAAGCGAGAGGATCGAAAGGGCCGCAAGATAACTCGTTGCCGGATTGTCCGGGGACTGAACGTTTCTGATGCGTATGTATGCCTCGCCGAACTCTCCTTCGAAGAAGATCTCGTGCATGTTCCGGTCCTCATTCGGGTCCATCCATAACTCGACGTCCACGTCTCTGCCGCAGGCGATCGAAAGGGACTCAGCGACGTTCGTGTTTTTCGGATACTGATGGACGCAGTCGTAAGCTTTGCCGGAGAAGATGCAGGTCTTTTCCTCCGCTTCACGGGACAGGGATTTGGGATTTTTCGTTGTGCGGAGAACGAACTTGTCGATCGACGAGATCTGCCCGACACGGATATTGTCCAGTCCCATGATGGCCCCCGAAGGTATGTGGATCTTTTTCTTCATCTCGCGGGCGGTCTGGATGAGCTCTTCACGGAAGGAAATGTCCGCAAGTGCCCCTACGCTCATAATGACAAGGTCTTTTCCCGCAAGAAGAATACCCTCTGCATGGGACGTGGCCGCCGCAACGGATGCCGCCTCGACGACGATATCGGTCGGCTCTTTAAGAAATTCGGAAAAATCCGAGTAGGGGGCTGCGCCGAACTCTCTGCCGAATGCCTCTGCACGTTCAAAAACCACATCGTATACTGCAGTGATTCTGAAGTTTTCCTGACCCTTTGCGATAACATGACCGATATTTCCGCACCCTAAAAGCCCGACGGTAATCATAATTGGTACAGAGTTTTGGATTATAGATAGTTAAGGATTGTGCCGTCTGCACGGGACGTGGAAAAAAGAGGGGGTCATTTTTGATATTCCAGGATATCTCCCGGCTGACAGTCGAGGACCCGGCAGATCGCTTCGAGCGTCGAAAACCGAATCGCGGTGATCTTGCCGGTTTTGATTTTGGAAAGATTGGCATTGGTGATGCCAACCTTTTCGGCAAGTTCGCCAAGAGACATCTTCCGGTCCGCCATTACACGGTCAAGTCTGAGAATAATCGGCATGATCAGAGGGTTTCATCCGCCTGTTCCTGAAGATTCAGGCCGTACTCGAAGATGTGGGCAAGGAAATACACGACGAATGCAAGGACCAGACCTTCGATGCTGAAGTAGAACATATCCATCGAAAAGCCGATGATTGCCTCGCCGATCGCCTCGATGAATGCCGGAACAACGGAGATTACGGCAATCAGAACGGCGATGGTCTTCAGATGCTTTGCATTTTCTTCGGTAAACGGAAGGAGCGTCTTTCGAATCCCGGTAAAGATCCGTCCGGCGATGATAAGGATCGCCATAAACAGTCCCATATACACAAAGGATACGATCGAGAACAATGCGATGAGTCACGGGATCATCCCGACGGTTAATACGGATTCGCCGCCGACGGAGAGAATGGTCGCATTTTCGGAGGCAAGAACGTCGCTAAACAGCTCCGAACCGGCGATTCCATATATGACCACGGACGCGCCAAGAAGGAGAATCATACATGCGATAACGATCCATCCAAGGATACGGGCGATCTTTAAAACGATATCTGCAATACGTGCACTTTTTTCTATTTTTGTCTGGGTGGCATTCATTAAACTCGTCACACTCACATATTTGCTGCACAACATTAATAAATTATCGTTTTTCGATAAATTATAATCGATTTAAAATATATTAACCGAACAAGGAATATTTGATGAGTAAAGAAAACCCAATTACCTGTAAGATGGATACTGAGATGCATGTTGCCGCGGTCGATCTTGGAGCGACACAACTCCGTGCAGGCATCGTGGATGAAAATGGAGAGATAACGGCATTTTCCCGGAACAAAGTCGCGAATATAACCAACGCGGGAGAGATACAGCTCATGATATCGGACATGGTCCTGGATCTGAGCGAAATGACCGGGATATCTCCAAAAGCGATCGGGATCAGCACCGCGGGACCCGTCGATCTGAAGATCGGTTCGGTCGTCGGCTCGCCCAACATGAAATGCGAACGGATCTTCCTTTCCGGACCTCTGCAGGAAAGGTTCAAAGTCCCGGTTAAGATGATGACCGACTGCAAAGCAGGCGTTCTTGGCGAGTATTACTTCGGGGGAGCAAAGGATGCGGCGACGCTCGTGTATCTCACGTTCTCCACCGGAATCGGAGCAGGAGTGCTTGAGAGAGGAAAACTCTTGTGCGGATCGACCGGAAATGCCTCGGAGGTCGGTCACCTTCTGGTGGATACGAGCTGGAATATGGCCTGCGGGTGCGGCGGAACCGGGCACTGGGAAGCATACGCGAGCGGAACAGGCATCCCGAACTTTTTCCGGGCGTGGAGCGAGGACCGTATCGAATGCGACCCGAAACCCTCGATGAACGCACGGCAGATCCTGTATGCGGCGGACAAGGGGAATCAGCTCTTCTGCGCATTTACGGATGAACTGGCAAAAATAAACGGACGGGGGCTTTCCTCGGTCATTGCGGTCTATAACCCGGATATGATCATACTCGACGGCCCCATCGTCAGAAACTATCCGGCGCTGATAGCCAAGAAAATGGCCGCATGTATCGATAATTACCTGATGACCCCCGAGATCCATATCTCCGCTCTCGAGGGGAAAGCTCCTCTGCTCGGTGCTTCGGTCTCCGCGTTCAAAGCTGTAAGAATGAAGGAATCAGCTTGACTTATGCAAAAAAGTGAGAGATAAACGGGCCTGATCATTCACTTTGTCGGCGAACTCCAATAGTATATAACCTCAGACCTGCAAAATTAGATAGAATCAATGAAAGACTCAGTATTTACCCGCTTTCGAAAATGGTTTCAAAACTACTTCGTGTTCTTTGGACCAGGTCTTCTTCTTGCGATAACCGCAGCCGGCGAGGCGGGGGTTACTGAGGCAATCGAAATTGGAGCCCATTACGGTCCGGCACTGATCTGGGTCGTCGTCATCACGCTTATCTTCAAATACGCGTTCACCAACGGGATCGCGCGATACACGCTCGCGACGAATCTGACCATCTTCGACGCGCTGAACCGTCTGCCCGGGCCGAAAAACTGGGGTTCTTACCTGATCATCGGCTCCTATCTCATGGAAATGTTTGCGATCGGAGCGATGCTCGTTTTCTCCGCAACGTTCCTCGATTATCTCCTGCCGGGGATCTACTCGGTCTTTCTGATAGCGGTTTTCCTCCTTATATTAACGCTCGCGGTCATCAGAACGAGTTCATACGAGATCCTCAAACCGGTCATGGCAGTCTTAATCAGCATCCTTGCAGGAGTTGTTCTCATTGCCCTGACCCAGTTCCCGCTCTCGTTTAACCTTCTTCTGACCGGACTTGTCCCCTCGATACCTGCAGGATCCGAGATGGCGATCCTCGCGATCCTCGGCGTTGTCGGGTCCGAACTGAACCTTATGCTCTATTCAGTCTGGCTGTCGCAGAAAACGAAGATCCACTCCGAAGACAAACTGGAATGCAATCTGTTAAACGAATCGAGAATTTCTAACAACCTTTTTTTCCGACAGAAAGTACTTTCTTTTCGTACGTTGAGTAGTATGTATGGGGACTTTCAGCAGCTTTGGTCTCAACCAGGCATATCACGAGCGTTATGAAAAACTTGGCGACCGTCTCTCCGATGTTGGTAAAACACTTGATTGGGATGTTTTTCGTCCTCTTCTTGAATCCATGTATGCAAATAAATCCGGCAAAGGCGGTCACCCCAATGTCGATGTAATACTCATGTTCAAGATTCAGCTTCTGGAAGTCTGGTATAATCTATCTGATCTCGCCGTTGAACGTGAAATCTACGATCGTCTCTCCTTTTGGCATTTCCTTGGGTGTCCTGACAAAATACCCGACAATTCAACGATCAGGTTATTTCGGGAGCGCATGTCCGAATCAGGCGTTGACACATTGGTTTGGCAGGAGTTTCAGCGACAACTTGACCTGAAAGGTCTCAAAATTGAACAAGGTATGATTCAGGATGTAACGTTTGTGTATGCTGAACCCGGTCATTGTAAGAAAGACACGCCGCGAGGAGAGCAGGCAAAAACACGACGGGATAAAGATGGAAAAATCATGTCCAAGAACGGCAAAATGCACTATGGCTATAAACTGCATACCATCATGGATACGACGCATGATCTTATTCGACGTATTGAAACCACTACGGCAAATTTTCATGACAGTCAGGTGGATCTGTCAGAAAAAGGAGAAGTGGTCTATCGGGATCGGGGATATCAGGGAGCAAAATGCAAGGGATATAGTGCCACAATGAAACGGGGGGCAAGGGGACATCCCATTGGGATACGAGATAAACTGAGAAATATGCGAATAAGTAGAAAGAGATCAAAGGGGGAGAGACCCTATGCAGTGATCAAAAATATCTTTCATGCAGGGTTGGTGAAGGTAACAACGCTGCAAAGAGTGAGAGTGAAAAATATGCTGGCTGCATTTTGTTATAATATCTATCAAGTGAAAACGATTCAAAACAGGGTGTAAATTAAAAAAAAACGTCAAGGAATAATTGGGATTTATCGTGATTTTCTTTTTTTTGGGAGGGGGGATGAGAGGGTGTGGGGATGTATTCAATCCTTCATAAATAATGATTCTCGTTAAAAAAAAGAGTTGATAGAAATTCTCGAATCTTTTTTCAAAAAAATACATCCGCAGCGTGAATGTTGACGTCCTTACCGGATTCATTTTGGTGGCGGTCATCACGATCGGTTTCATGTTTCTCGGATATGCGGGATACGCCGTATCCTTCATGCCGCACGGAGCGAAGATCACGCTGATCACGCTGATCACGCAGGCCCTCTATATCTTCGGCACGATCCCCTACGGACCGTATCTTTTCCTGCTTTTCGTGGCAATCATCTTTTTCGGAGCGGTAGTCGTCGGCATGGACGCGCGGGCCCGCGCTCTTGCAAAAGTAGTCCGCCACCTGGGAGAAGACACGGGAGTGAAACTGCCCGGCGAGTATAAACTCTATCAGATCGTGCTTCTCGTGTTCACCGGCGTGATCATACTTGCAATGATCATCGCGGATCCGATGACGGTGATCCGCCAGATTGCCGCTCTTTCGGCGATCCTGTTTGGTATTTTTGGATTCATCGTCATTTATCTGGACAGCAGACTGCCGAAGTATGCAAAAGGCTCCAGACTCTGGATGGTCATCATGGCGGTCGGCAGCGGGCTTTCGATCTACATAGCCCTTTTAATCGAATCCTCGTTCCTGCAAAATCGTGATCGTCGTGGTGCTTTTCGTTTTCACAAAGACGGAGATGTTCAAAAAGCTCGTCACAGGGGCTGCGACCCTCACCGATAAAATATGGACGGTCGTTCTGGGAGGAGGACTTTCGATCTACGGCGTATTCAGAAGGATCGATGTCAACGGTCTCATCTTCAACTTCAGCGCGATCGGTCCGATCGTCGCAGGGCTTTTAGGCGGGCCGGTCGTCGGCGGACTTGCCGGACTTATCGGATGCATCTACCGTCTGGCTCAGGGCGGACCGACCGCCGTCGGCTGCTCGCTCGCCATTCTCGCGGCCGGTCTTATCGCAGGTTTTGCCGTCCGTTGGTGGCAGGGAAGGATCACCGTCTTCAAAGCGGCTGTGTTGACCGTCATCATCGAATGGATCCACCTGCTTATCATCGTGCACGGGTGCGGATTTCTTATGGGTACGCAGACCGTTGACGAAATCATCGCGATCATCGGAAGCACGTTTTTGCCGATCACGATCGTCAATACCCTCGGTGTTTCACTGTTTGCGTATTTTGCGAAGGATCATATCGTCTTTGCCGCCGGAACCGGCAGACTGTTCGGCAGAAAAACGATCGACGACGGGGATAAACCCGATGAAGTGACGGAGGAGGAAAAGTAAATGTCCGGTCATCATGAAAAACCGCCGCAGACGAAAGCATCGAAGTACATCACCTGGGGAATCATCATTCTGACGGTCATCATGTTCATCGTCGCATTCCACCCATTTGGAACGATCATCACCACGCCGTTCCCGGAAGATGAAGTAGTCGTCGCCGTCTCCCTGCCTTTCCAGGGAGAAATGGCGGATTTCGGCGTCGAGTATATGCGGGGAATAGAACTCGCAGTCGAAGATATCAATGAAGAAGGCGGCATCCGGGGCGTCCCGGTCCGCGTCGAGTAATATGACAACAAAGGAAACGTCACGCTCGCAAAAGCCCAGTTTAAAGAGATCAAAGAAAGCGGCGTCCCGGTCGTGATCGGCGCATTGACGAGCACCGTCACGCTGGCCCTTGCCTCGTATGCGGAGTCATACGAGATCGTTCTTATCTCTCCATCGGCAACGTCTGCCGGTCTCTCGGCATACGGTAATTACGTATATCGAACGGTCTCTTCCGACATCTATCTCGGCGCCGGCATGGCGAAGATCATCGGCGGAAGAAACGAAACGCAGAATGTGATGCTGATCAGCCTGGACAACAGTTACGGAAAAAGTCTCAAATACGCCTTCATGAACGAAGCGAACAGTTCGTATCCGGATATGCATATCGTCTCCGCCATATCCGTCCCCGACTCGGATACGGTGAATGTAACCGAAATCATCACCGCAATGAAGACCACCAACCCCCAGTCCGTTCTGCTGATCGTAAACCCAAGTCAGTGCATAGAAATCATGCTGGCCGCAGAACAGGAAGGACTCGAACCGACATGGTTCGGGTCGGACATGGTAACCAACCGGCAGGTCCCTCTGGAAGTCGGGGAATACTCGGAAAGCCTCATCGGATTTTCCCAGGCGAGAAGGATCTCCGACCCCTCCTACGAGGAGCATTACGAAGAAACCTTCGGCGAGGCGATGATGACCCGCGACTCGATCTACGGATACGACACGATGATCGTGGTGTCCCAGGCGATAGATAACAGCGGATACACGGCGGACGGCATCAGGGAAGGTCTCGACCTGATCAGACATGTCGGCCTTACCGGAACGATCGTCTTCGACGAAAAAGGGGACGCATATCCTTCGTATGACGTAATGCGGCTTCAAAACGGCAAATAGGTCAATCTTCCCTGGAAAGAGGTTCTGACCTTCGAGAAGAAAGCGGCCGCGATCTCCTCGGCCCATGGCTCTTCAACCCATTAATCCCTTTTTGCTATCTTCTTCGCAAATATCATGTAGTAATCCCGCCAACATAGTACCATGGCAATCACACTTGATTCAACTATCGCCGACCTTCTCCGTGAGAAACCTGAAGCTGCAGCAACCCTGCAAAGTTTCGGCATGGGATGTCTCGGCTGCGCGATCGCAAACAACGAGACCATCCGCGAGGCTGCAATGGTCCACGGCATCCCCTTAGAAGAGCTTGCAAAAAAGCTCGGTCTCTAAATATTTTTCTTTTTTACCGATTTCAGTTCCGAAACGCCTGCTTCGGGGTTTGCCAGAAGATGATTCGCTACCCGTGGTTCGTGAACTAAGCGGCAGTCCATGCAGCTCCAGATCTCGCCATGCGGCGTCTCGATCATCTGCCCGAAATCCGTGTCTATGCACGGATACAGCGGACAGTAGCAAAAACTGCACTGCTGTTCTGCATAATTATGACACGGATAATACGGGCAGTCCTCCGGGATCCATTCGTTCCAGTGGTCGCCCCCATACCGGCTGTAGATGAAAAACGACTGCCGGTGCCGTTTGACGATCGCCGGATTCCCCCGCGACCAGCCGCGGGTCACGCCCCAGGTGGAGAGGATATAGTTGTCGAACCGGACGAGAGCCTCGGTGAGGGCATGGGATACGGCTTTTGAAATCCGCATCCCGGTCTCGGTCAGGGGTCCTGCGAACGCCTCCGGGATCCCTTCCGTTTTTTCGCAGGCAACGACGACGGCATCCGTCGAGAGGGCACTGCCGGGAACTTTTCTCGCCGTGATCACCTGCATTTTTGCTTCGGTGACCGTCATCATAGCCCCAAGCAAAGCGGCATCGGTGAGCGGACGGTCAATGGTAACGATGATGTTGATCGTCCGGTTCCGGTCTGACACGGCGGCGGTCACAAAAACCGTAACGTAGTCGTATCTGGCGATGCAGAGGTTCGTGATCGAGAGAGCGGTCAGAAGACCGAACTGCGGCTGAAGAAAACCGTTCTGTGTTGATACCAGGTCAATGTGCCGGGAGGCTTCATCCGAAAAATCCCGCGGAACCGAGATGTTCAAAATTGATCCGACATCCCGAAGACCGCCGTCAACGCCGTTGCTTGCCGCCCGAAAGTTTCCTCTGACGATCAGAACATCCTTTCGCAGATAATACCGCATACTCAGAACTTCCCGTCCTGCTCGAAACTTCTGCCGAACTGCAGGGCAAGCTCCGCTTTATACAGTTCTTTTCCAAGATATGCCGCATGATCCAGAAGCGAAACGCCGTCTTCGGCGAGGATTTCAGAGAAGACATCATACCACGATGTTCCCCGGATCGCCTTTCCATCTCTGACGGCGACGATGTATCCGTTCTCGAGTCCGATCCGGAAGTTTCCTTTCGGATCGTAGACGAGGGACTCTGACGGAACTCCGGCGTCCCGGATCTCTTCGTACAGAAGCGGGGGTTCCCGCCGGCAGCGTTTTTCTTTGAGGATCAAAAGATCGAGACCGGCATCCTTCGGATACGGTCGGCCCTTCGACAGGGTCATCATCTCGACCGCACGCCGCATCTCGGCGGTGGCCCCATGCGTTTTGTCCGAGTGTTCGGAGATCAAAAGACACGCAGTCCCCGTTTCGGCAGCGACCGACGCAAGCATAGCGCAGACCCCCGGACTGTCCGCATCCATCATCTCGACAACGTTCACGCATCCAAGCACCTTCGGACAGATCGTCTCCGGCAGGTATCCCGCAAGAGACCGAGTCATTCCCGAAATGGGAGGCTGGAGGAGAGGATCGGCCAGAATCCGATAAAGCCCTGCCTCCATAGCATCCCGGATCGTTTCTTCGAGAGATGCATCGTCCCGCGGGATCAAAACGACCGCCGCTCCGGCCTCCAGAATCTTTTCTGCGAGCAAGGGAATCGTTTTTTTCGTGAGAGAAAGGATCAGATCCGCACGGAAAAGCGATGCCTCGATCAGTATTGGATCCAGCGTGTCGATCGACAGCGGGATGTCCAGATCCGCCGTCATCGAAAAACATCTGACCACATCATCCTCGGTCGCATCGAACCCGAACCCAAGATCCACGATTTCGGCCCCGTGTTCGTGAGCTTGAATCACCGCGTCCCGAAGGAAGGGGTGCCGGTGGGCATCCATGATCTCATGGATCACCTTGATCCGCGAGGTTCCGCCGATCTTGACCCCCCGGATCGTAAAAAACGATTCCGCTTCCCACTCCGCAAGAACCAGATTCTCCCGGGCGGCCTTTCGTTTTTCTTCGGCAAGCTGATCGTCAGCCGGGATATCGGGTGAAAGAGTTCCCGCCAGGATCAGCGGAACGCATATCCCAATGTCTGCTGCGTGGCGCGTTCCTTTTCTGATTGGAACGCCCGTTCTCTTTTCCGCGTCATGAAAAGATGCCGTACACATCCCCGAAACGACGACAAGATCGCATGTGTGCGATGCAATCAGCTTTTCTAACGACGCCGGTGTTAAAAAAGAAGCAATTTCGCCTGTTTCGATGATCTCACAGGTAAACTCTGTTACCTTGGATAAAGCCAGAACGAGGGAGGGGGCACTCTGGCGTCCTGTGGGAAAGAGAACATGCATTGTATGTTATCCTTATGCTTTTGTACTTACATAGTAATTACCTTAAGATGGTCCTGATAACCTGCGATCTCCACATCCATACGAGTGCTTCGGATGACGGAAAGTGCCCCGTCAAAGACGTTATAGCCAAAGCGAAGGAACGCGGACTGGATGCGATCTCGATTACCGATCATGACACGACCGAGGGAGCAAAGCAGGCGCTCGCACTGAAAAACCCGGGGATCCTGATCATTCCGGGCATCGAGGTCTCGACAAAACAGGGACACCTCCTCGTGCTCGGCACGACGAAGATGTTCGAGCAGGGAAAGGATGTTCTCGAAACGATCCGGGAGGCAAAAGCAGAGGGCTGCCTTACGATCGTTCCACACCCCTACCACCGGTGGCGGCACGCGGTCGGTCTCCACTCGCCGGACGCCCTGCGGGAGGCGGACGCGATCGAAGTGTTCAACAGCAGATACTATATAGGGACCGCAAATTCCCGCGCCGCCAAGGTCGCGAAAAAATACCATAAACCCATGACCGCCGGGTCCGACGCCCACACCTGCCAGTTCGTCGGCTACGGGATCAATATAATCGACGCGGAGGAACGGACCGTGGCGTCGGTCCTCGACGCGATCAGAAAAGGAAAAATCGAGAGCAGATATAAAAAGACGCCGATCAGGACCTACACCTCCCAGTCGTTCCACAACGTCGTCCGAAAAGTCCGCAGGCAGACCGCCCGTCTGAGACCCCGGCGGATGAGATGAAGCTCGCGTTCCTTGCGGGCTACCGGGGACAGAACTTCGCCGGATCCCAGTTCCAGCCGCATAAACGAACCGTGGAAGGGGAGTTTGTGGCCGGCGGTATCGAACTCGGGCTTTTTTCCGATGCAAAGGAGGCGCATTTTCGGACCGCGGGACGAACCGACAAAGGCGTGAGTGCGAGAAGACAGCTTTTTTCGATCACGACCGATAAGCCCGAACTCGCAATTGAGGCGCTGAACTTTCATCTGTCGGACGATATCTGGTGTCTCGGTGCCGCCGAGGTCGACGACGAATTTTATCCGAGATACGCCGCACGGGAGCGAAGCTACCGGTATTATTTTCCGTATCCGGCGGACATTTCCCGAATGCAGGATGCGGCCTCCCGGCTTGTCGGAACCCACAATTTCAGCGGGTTTGCAAAAATGGAGGCGGGCCGTGACCCGGTCCGGACCGTAACCCATGCCGAGGTTTTTGAAGGAAAGGACGGCTGCCCAGTCTTCGAGGTCGCCGCAAAAAGTTTTCTCTGGAACATGGTCCGAGGGATGGCAGGCGCTTTGCAGACCGCGGGGCTTGGCCTTTGCGAACCCGAAATCATCGACGAGCTTCTGAGTTCCCCAACGGCCCGGGTCCATCCGGCGCCTGCAGAAGGACTCATCTTCTGGGACGTTGTCTGTGATCTTTCCTTCACGCCGATGCGGCAGAAACGCGAAGTAAAGCGCTCGCTTGCGAAAGAAGCGGCCGCGGCACGGGCCGATATACATACCGCCGAGGCTCTTTTGGAAGACGATCCGGAGGCGTTCTGGAAGAAAAAAGTGATCCGCGGATACTCAATGCTGATGAAAAAAGAGTAGGGATCAGCCCTGCATACTTTGAGCGATTTCTTTTCCCCGTTTTTTTGCCTCGACCACGCTCTCCGGCCAGCCCTGCACCCCGCCGTGCTTATCCATACCCGGGAACAGCACATTTTCCGCATAGGAAAAACCCGAATCATTGAAAAACGCCCGGACCACCGGAAACGCCGAATCGAAAATGTACGGAAGATCCTGGCCCGATGTCCCGAGAAACACCCCCTTGTGCTTCGCCAGATGGTCTGCGTCGAAGACGAGGGTCTTTCGAATGAACATCTGCGCCCATAAAAACTGCCCGCGGTCGATAAACGACTTCATCTCCGCCGTCACCGTCATCGAATAGATCGGGGAGGCCAGAACCAGAATGTCCGACTGCAGCATCTGATCGAAAACCGGCGTTAACGCGTCTTTGATAACGCAGACTCCGTTTTTATGGCAGGCATTACATCCCTTGCAGTTTTTATGTTCGATCTCGACCAGACGGATTACCGTAACCTCGGCGCCTGCCTCCTTTGCGCCTTCGATGAAGGCATTCAGCACCGTCTCGGTGTTCCCGCCCTTCCTCGGGCTTCCGTTGATCACGAGCATGGTCGTCATTCTTCCACCATCAGTGCCGCCATTGCGTCGCCTGCCTCTTTTGCTTTGGCGATTGCCTCGGGATTTTTCCGGAAATCGCTGATCTTATCGAGACCCGGAAGAAGAAGATACCGGATCCGTGACGCCGGGATCTGGGAGACATCGAAAAGGAACTGTGCCACAGGCACCGTGTGATCGAAGATCCATTCGCGGTTCTGACCGGAAGCCGAAATAAACATCCCGAACTTTTTTCCCTCCGGCTTTGGGAGATCGTGGAGGACATACTTTCTCGACCAGAAAACCTGACACCGGTCGATGAGCATTTTTCCCTGGGCACAGACCGACATGGAATAGACCGGGGATGCGAAGATGAGGAGATCGCAGGAACGGATCTTTTCGCCGAGAACGGCAAAATCGTCTTCATGGATACATACGCCGGTCTTTTCGCATTTTCCGCAGCCTTTGCACGGCGCGATATTGAGATCGTTCAAGACGACCTTTTCCACCGACATCCCGGAAAATGATTCGAGCACCTTGTCGAGTGCGGACTCAGTATTGCCGTGACGACGCGGGGAAGTTGTGATGGCAAGAACGGATAAGGGCATTTATTCAGTATATTACCCAGGATACAGATAAATCCAGTGATGTGGGATGGGAAAGTATGAAAAACCTCATCACGATCCGTGACCAATGGAAGGTATGCATGTTTCGGCAGGCATACTGGCGATCGGATTTGCAATTCTGGCGGCTGTTTTGTATGGTATCAGCTCTCCGGTGGCAAAGATCCTGCTGGAGACGACGTCCCCCGAGCTGATGGCGGCTCTTTTGTATCTGGGGGCGGGTATCGGGATGTTTGCGGTGAATCTGGCGACCCAGCGGCGCAGCCGGGAGCGAAAGGAGGCACCGCTTACACGAAAGGATCTGCCGTTTGTGATCGGGATGATCGTGCTGGATATCGCGGCGCCGATCCTTTTGATGCTGGGTCTTTCGCTCACGACGGCGGCAAACGCGTCTCTTTTGAATAATTTCGAGATCGTGACGACGGCTCTCGTGGCGCATTTACTGTTTCGCGAGGCGATCGACCGGCGTTTGTGGGTCGCGATCCTTTTGATCGTGGCGGCAAGTATTCTTCTGACCGTCGATGATCTGAGCAGTTTTTCGTTTTCGGCATGGTCGATTTTAGTGATCCTCGCGTGTGTCTGCTGGGGTGTGGAGAACAACTGTACGCGGATGCTTTCTTTAAAGGATCCGATGCAGATAGTCGTTGTAAAAGGGTTCGGGGCAGGGTCGGGAGCTTTGCTGATCGCGTTTCTGGCGTCCGGGATGCAGACGGATCTTGTGAGTGTAATCGCGGCGCTGGTTCTGGGATTTTTCGCGTACGGGCTGTCGATTTATTTGTATGTCCGGGCCCAGCGGGATCTGGGAGCGGCGAGGACGAGTGCGTTTTACGCGGTGGCGCCGTTTATCGGAGCGGCGATTTCGTTTGCGGTTTTTCAGACGCCGCTTACGCCTTTATTCGCTTTGGCGGCGGGTCTTATGGTTCTCGGAGCGTATTTTGCGGCGACTGGAGGACATATGCATAAGCATATTCACGAGTCGGTGATGCATGACCACCGACACGGGCATGATGATGCCCATCATACGCATGTCCATGATCCTCCGGTGGAAGGAGAACACACGCACGAGCATACGCATGAACGCCTCGAACATGACCATCCCCACGGGGCGGATATGCATCACGTTCACGTGCATGAAGAGAAGAAGTGAGGGGACGTTTACAGCAGAACCGTTATCGCAAAGATGATGATCGGCAGGAAAAGCACCGCCAAAAGTGCGGCAAGATAGAGATACACACGCTTCTTCGAATCGGTCATCAGGGCGGCGCCAATCAGCCAGGTGATAACGACCCCGTAGACAAATCCGATCTAGTGAGCGGTATTCGGGACGGCGGCGAAGGGGTTTCTAAATTCTGCAAGCGGGATGAGGAGAAATACCGCTGCCGAGAAGAGAAGCGTCCCGATGAAAAATCTGAGGCTTTCGAAATGTTTCCAGACGACATAGGAGATCGTAACGATTGTCATCCAAAGGACGGCGGATATGATGCCGGAGAATCCGACGATATCCACCAGCTGGAGACCGGGCACCAGAAGCAAGGCGGTCGAGAAGGAGAAGGGAAATATTGTTACAAAGAGGATGCAGGCGATGAAGGGGCAGAGGTAAAACCGGCTGTCGAGTGTTCGACATAGAACGGTGATGATCGTTAGCGAAATGCCCAGAATGAAGAAGGTGAAAACGTTTGTCAGGAGATGCTGTGGTATTTCATGACAGAAGGGTGCGAGATAGAGGGCCTGTACGGGAGTCCCTGAGGAGGGAGAGAGACGGCGTCGATTGAGAGTATGTCATATGAGAGGAGCGTCCACATCCCGAGGATGATGATTCCAAGAATGAGCCAGTATATCAGGATGAAGAGCCGGAATCCTGACGGAGAGAGGCTGATGTTTCTGTCGGTCAGGTGCTTGGAGAGTGGGGAATCCAGGTCATGGGAATATGAGTAATTATGAACACGACTACATAAGTTTGACGCAAGGAGTAAGCCGGGGTAAGTATTATTGCGTTCCCGGGTGATGGAGAATAGTATGGATGCGTTGGAGGAGGATGTCCGGGGATTGTATTCGCCGGATGCGAAAGCGGCTTATGCGTGTTTTCTGCGGCTGAAGGCAGAGAGCGAGGCTGGCGATTTGGTGTACCGGTTCTGGGACTATTTTGCCGGGATGATTGGTAGCGAGAATTCGTATGTTAGGACCCGGGGCTTTTTGCTGATCGCAGCGAACGCGAAATGGGATACGGATCATAAGCTGGACGGTGTCCTCCCCCGGTATCTGGAGCATGTGTGCGACGAGAAGCCGATCACGGCAAGGCAGTGTATTCAGGCACTGAAGAGTATTGTTTCAGCAAGGAGGGATCTGGTCCCGCAGATCAGAGAGGCGCTGGAGAATGCCGATACGGGGAGGTATAATGCGAATATGCGGCCGCTGATCGAGCGGGATATTGCGGGTGTGCTGAAGATGATGGAGGGGTGAGGGGGATTATTTTCCAATCTCCTGTAACTCTTTTATTTTCATGATGAGCTGTTGTTTGAGAGCGTCATTGTCTTTCCAGAAGATGGTATTTCTCTGGGAGATGTCGAAATGGAGAGGGGCAGGCTCTTCATCATACCATGATTGTTTGCATGTCTGGATAACGGCGATCTCAAGCCCGTCTGCATAGCCGGTTTCGTAATAAACCCCGGAATTTCTGTAGTTTAAGTCCGAGATGACGAAGCGTGCATCCTGAATTTCTTCTTTAATCCTCTGGGGGATCCAACCATCACCGGCTTTTTCGCTGACCATGCATGCTTTCAGTCCGCCGCATTCAAGGCAGGCAGGTTTGATTGCATCTTTCAGTGCCGAGTTGAGGTCGGGACTGTCAAATTTCATCGCAACAAAGACGTGAGAAATTCTATCAACTCTTTTTTTTAACGAGAATCATTATTTATGAAGGATTGAATACATCCCCACACCTTCTCATCCCCCCCCAAAAAAAAAGAAAATCACGATAAATCCCAATTATTCCTTGACGTTTTTTTTTAATTTACACCCTGTTTTGAATCGTTTTCACTTGATAGATATTATAACAAAATGCAGCCAGCATATTTTTCACTCGCACTCTTTGCAGCGTTGTTACCTTCACCAACCCTGCATGAAAGATATTTTTGATCACTGCATAGGGTCTCTCCCCCTTTGATCTCTTTCTACTTATTCGCATATTTCTCAGTTTATCTCGTATCCCAATGGGATGTCCTCTCGCCCCTCGTTTCATTGTGGCACTATATCCCTTGCATTTTGCTCCCTGATATCCCCGATCCCGATAGACCACTTCTCCTTTTTCTGACAGATCCATCTGACTGTCATGAACATTTGCCGTGGTGGTTTCAATGCGTCGAATAAGATCATGCGTCGTATCCATGATGGTATGCAGTTTATAGCCATAGTGCATTTTGCCGTTCTTGGACATGATTTTTCCATCTTTATCCCGTCGTGTTTTTGCCTGCTCTCCTCGCGGCGTGTCTTTCTTACAATGACCGGGTTCAGCATACACAAACGTTGCATCCTGAATCATACCTTGTTCAATTTTGAGACCTTTCAGGTCAAGTTGTCGCTGAAACTCCTGCCAAACCAATGTGTCAACGCCTGATTCGGACATGCGCTCCCGAAATAACCAGATCGTTGAATTGTCGGGTATTTTGTCAGGACACCAAAGGAAATGCCAAAAGGAGAGACGATCGTAGATTTCACGTTCAACGGCGAGATCAGATAGATTATACCAGACTTCCAGAAGCTGAATCTTGAACATGAGTATTACATCGACATTGGGGTGACCGCCTTTGCCGGATTTATTTGCATACATGGATTCAAGAAGAGGACGAAAAACATCCCAATCAAGTGTTTTACCAACATCGGAGAGACGGTCGCCAAGTTTTTAATAACGCTCGTGATATGCCTGGTTGAGACCAAAGCTGCTGAAAGTCCCCATACATACTACTCAACGTACGAAAAGAAAGTACTTTCTGTCGGAAAAAAAGGTTGTTAGAAATTCTCAGATTTTTTTTATCTTTGATTACTCTTACACAAACTGCAGTTTTTACACGCGTTCCCCTTGCAGCCGCATGCTTCGCCCCGCAGATTCTTCTTCACCGCCCACAGAAACAAAAGAACGATTCCTGCCGCAATAAAGATAAAAAGGATCGTCCAGAATCCTTCAGGCAAAACCAAGAAGAACACCCCCCTGATACACGACGAAGGAAACAATCCACGCAATCACGCACATCCCTACTGCCGCAAGACCCGTCATCTTCCACGAGCGGGTCTCCTGCCGGATCGTAAACATCGCCGCAAGACAGAGCATGTAGAGCAGGATGAACACCATGAACGAGTAGGCCGAAAGCGGCGTAAAGACGTTCATCAGCACATCGCCAAGGCCTTCTTCGCCGACTCCGTAGAGCGTCACGAATGCCCCGACAACCACCTCTTTTGCAAGAAGACCCATCAGGATCGCGACGCCTGCCTCGGCAAATCCAAACCCGAGCGGTGCAAAGATCGGGGCGATCAGTGACCCCGCCATACCTATCAGCGAATCAGCCGAAGCATACTCAACACCGAATGGAAGCGAAGCAAGCAGCCACATCAGCAGCACCGCCGGGAAAATGATCACACCGGCTTTGCGCAGAAACTCCCAGGACCGCTCTCCGGCATGGATTAAAACACCTTTGACCGTCGGAAGCCTGTAAGGCGGCATCTCCAGAACGAAAGCCGAAGATTCTCCCTTAAAGAGCGTCTTTCGAAGCAGAAGCCCGGTGATCAGCGCAACCAGAATCCCCAGCAGATACAGGGAAAACATCACCAGTCCCTGAACCTCGGCGGCAAAGAAGATCCCGACAAGCAGAAGATACACAGGCAGCCTTGCCCCGCACGACATAAACGGCGTGATCAGGATCGTCAGAAACCGTTCGCGTTTTGTTTCCAGCGTTCGGGTCGCCATAATTGCCGGCACACTGCACCCGAATCCAAGGATCATCGGGATGAAGGATTTTCCGTGCAGACCGAGTTTATGCATGATCCGGTCCATAATCACGGCAACCCGTGCGAGATATCCTGAATCCTCGAGGATCGCGAGAAGCAGGAACAGCAGGAAGATGTTGGGCAGGAAGATCACGACGGACCCCACCCAGCCGATGATCCCATCGCAGATCAGAGAAGAGACCCAGTCGGGTGCGGCAATGCCTGCCAGACCTGCCGAAGCAAACTCGGCAAGCAGCCAGAAACCTTCATCGATCAGGTCCATGATCGGAGCACCGACGGTGAACACGATCTGGAAGATCAGATACATCACGACAAGAAAGATCGGAAACCCGAACCATCTGCTGGTGACGAGTTTGTCGATCCGCTCGGACTGGTTTTTGCCGCCCGCTTCCATATGATCCACGCTCTCGTGCAGAATACCGGCGATGAAACCATACCGCTGATCCGCAAAAACCTCTCCGGGATTCGTCCCGTAGATGCCTGCAAGGTGGGTTCTGATCGATTCGATTTTGGGTTCTACCGAGCCGTGAATGAGGGCCTGGATCGCAGACCAGCGCGACCCGGTGATCGCGGTCACTTCACGAATATGTTCCTCGAGTTCGTGATCATACCTGGTGCCCATCGCGGATGGGGCAGGCCGTGAAAGGATCGCTTTGATGAGATCGTCTTTTCCGGTCTCATCGATTGCTTCGATCCGGATGACCGGGACACCGAGCATCTTTGAAAGATGCTTGGTATCGATCACGAGACCCTCCGCATCAGCATACCTGTTCATATTTAATGCAAGGACAAGGGGAACGCCAAGTTCAATCAGCTGAAGGGTTACATAGAGATTCCTCTCCAGATGTGCGGCGTCACAGATATTGACGACGACGACCGGTTTTTCGTTCAGGAGATAATTGACCGCGATCTCTTCTTCGAGCGATCGTCCGCTCAGACTGTAGGTCCCGGGCAGATCCACGATCTCGAGGGTCGTATCATCATAGATGATCTTCCCCTCTTTCTTTTCGACCGTGACGGTCTTACCCGGCCAGTTACCCACATGGTGACGCATCCCGGTAAGGTTGTTGAAAAGTGTCGTCTTCCCGCAGTTCGGGTTGCCGGCTAATGCAATGGTGATCTTTTTCATACCGCGGCCACGCAGATGTCTGCAGCATCTTCTTTTCGTATGGCGAGCTGACATCCTCTGACCGATATCATCATCGGGTCTCCAAGCGGAGCGACACCGGTGACCCGCACGCAGCAGCCGCGGGTGAGTCCGAGTTCGAGAAGTCTGCTCTGGAAACCGAGATTTGTTCCATCGATAAATCCAAGGATCGATGCAGATTTTCCTTTCGGAATCTCGCATAACCGTAATGATTCATTTTGCATACAAATTACTCTCTTTTTCGGCACGTATATCCGGGAGCCGAAGGAGTTTGGGATGCGTTTTGCCGCCCTGAATAATTACGGCAAATCGAATCGAAAACCGAAATTATGCGCGGTATCCATGGCCTTTGGTGGGCTTTATATCCCCCGCAGATCAACCAAGTACTGCTCTATGACCGCGATTATCACCGATCCGCTGCGCCAGAAACTGCTCCTCATAGCCGTAGGCATTGCGGTCTTCATGGACGCGCTCGACGGCTCGGTCGTCAATATCGCTCTTCCAGTGATCGCCGAAGAGTTCGGGGCCGATTCGGGCACGATTTCCTGGGTGAGCGTAGCATATCTCGTAACGGTTGCCGGGCTCATTCTCATCTTCGGCAAACTTGCAGACCGCGGGCATGTGAAGATCCTGTTCATCGCGGGCTTCATTCTCTTTACGTTTGGGTCTGTATTCAGCGGGTTATCGCCAGATCTGTTGATTCTCATCATTTCGCGGGTATTCCAGGGGGCCGGGGCCGCGATGATCGCCGCATCCGCGCCGATGATCTGCGTCAAATATCTCCCGCCAACGATGCTCGGGGTCTCGATGGGTGTTCTGACCGCGGCAAGTTCCATCGGATTTGCCGTCGGCCCGGCGATTGGCGGCGTGATCACCCAGCTTCTCTCCTGGCACTGGATCTTTTTCATCAACATCCCGATTGGGATCTTTGCCGTATTGTTTGCGGTAAGAATCATCCCGCGTGCTCCTATCCCGGAGCATTCCTCCTTCGATTACACCGGCGCGGCTGCGCTTTTCTGTCTGATGATGTCAGGCGTGTTTGCGCTGGAACGTCTGCCGCATCTGGGTCTTTACGATCCGCTGATCATCGCCGCGGTCTGCATCTGTCTCGTCTCGCTCGTCATCTTCTGTATAACCGAGCTGAGAAGCAGTCATCCGATCCTCAACATCCGCGTTTTCAAAAAGCGGCCGCTGACGTTTGTGGTAATGGCATTTCTGATCAGCCAGATCACGAGTACAGGGATCTTCTATCTTCTGCCGTTTTATTTATCGGCAGGGATGAACTTCGATCCGGCAATAAGCGGTCTCATGCTTTTCATTCCGCCTGCGGTCACGGCGGTTCTGAGTATCCCGCTCGGCCACTGGTCCGATTTGTCAGGACGGCACGTGTTTGCGGTCGCCGCGTTCGGCGTGCTGGCCGCAACGAATCTGATCTATGCCTTCATCGTGCCTGAATGGGGTCTGATCCCGCTTGCCGGGAGTCTTGTTCTGCTCGGGCTCGTCTGGGGTATCGGCGGCGGGCCGGCGTCCAGCAGGATCGTCGAGCTGATGCCGAAAGGCGAGGAGGGGACAGGGTCTTCTCTGATGATCACGACGATGTACTTCGGCTGCGTTGTCGGGATCGCGCTGTATGCCGCGATATTCACCGTTCTGACCTCTTCGGCGGGCAGCGTTGTCTCGTTTGCCGATCTGGATTACGCGACCTTCATGTACGGGTTCCATATCACGAATGCTGCCGGTATTCTCATCGCGGCCGCGGCATTGATCTTCTCGGCGGTCGTGAAAGATCCGGCACGTGAGAAATAGAGAAAGCACTTACGCGTTGTTGATGTGGATTCAATACGGGAAGGGTAAGGTTGGATATGGACACATGAAATATTCAACCGCGAATCTCCGCCAATCTTCGCGAATCGCATTTTTCTTGCGCCGTCGTGCTCTGCTCCGGCTGATCGCCTACGCAGAATCGCACGCCGTCTGGAAAAATGCTGACGGAAAAACCCGCGTGCGGGTTTTTCTTTGATCATTATTATTTTCGCTCATACGACTGACAACACGTTTTCAAATCAGATGATTCAATGAACCAACCTGAAATTATAACTGATGATGAATGTTATTGGGAAATGGAATAACTATTCGTAGCGTATTCTACGAAAGCATTCGAGGAATACTGAACACATTTGGATCCATTATAAAATGGTATTAAAGAAACATTTCATAAATTAATTGATTTCTCAAATATCTTTTTACCAGTTGATAATAGAATTAGCATTACCGTGTATTCACCTACTGGTATTCTTGGCGTAGCAATAACGACTGAAAAGCCGTTCCCTTCTTTTCCTCTAACTACTTTCATTGTGGAAAAAATTCGAGGAGTACGGAGTTGATTAAATGCAAATATTGCTCTTTGTGGAATTTCCTTTGTAGTTATTTCTACAGAAATTTGTGTATCAATTGGTAAATTTGTTTGACCTGAGATTTCTAATTTTCCAGCTGTCTGATTTATTGCAAAATTGGTTATTTCAGGATCCTGACGAATGAATGAAAGTTTCACATAAATGTCATTATCTGTAGAATCAATTAGTTTACATATTTTATCTACAATCGATGGTGTTGAATTGTTTGCATCAAGCAGTATCATTGATTCGGAATCTATTTTGTCTAAATCATCTACACATACTTTGCCAATGCCATGTTGAGTCGGCGAGTTGTAGAATTGTCTTACTTCTCCATATTTAGATGTACTTGGCATCTGAAGAATAAAGAAATAAGTCATTCCTACTTCAAGAGATTTTAGGAGTTCATATGGGAATGTGTATGAATAATTGTCATCTTGAATAGGAATTGGAGAATAATCTATTAGTTTATCTTGTGTACATAACCAAGAGAACAAAAAAGGCTGCTTTGTTAATGCATTTCCCCGAACGTATGTTTGAACCCCTGGAATTAGAGGTGAAGAATTGCTTGTTGCAGTAAGAAATGGTGTTTTTAATGTAATTAAGAACGTTGAGAATTTCTAACAACCTTTTTTTCCGACAGAAAGTACTTTCTTTTCGTACGTTGAGTAGTATGTATGGGGACTTTCAGCAGCTTTGGTCTCAACCAGGCATATCACGAGCGTTATGAAAAACTTGGCGACCGTCTCTCCGATGTTGGTAAAACACTTGATTGGGATGTTTTTCGTCCTCTTCTTGAATCCATGTATGCAAATAAATCCGGCAAAGGCGGTCACCCCAATGTCGATGTAATACTCATGTTCAAGATTCAGCTTCTGGAAGTCTGGTATAATCTATCTGATCTCGCCGTTGAACGTGAAATCTACGATCGTCTCTCCTTTTGGCATTTCCTTGGGTGTCCTGACAAAATACCCGACAATTCAACGATCTGGTTATTTCGGGAGCGCATGTCCGAATCAGGCGTTGACACATTGGTTTGGCAGGAGTTTCAGCGACAACTTGACCTGAAAGGTCTCAAAATTGAACAAGGTATGATTCAGGATGCAACGTTTGTGTATGCTGAACCCGGTCATTGTAAGAAAGACACGCCGCGAGGAGAGCAGGCAAAAACACGACGGGATAAAGATGGAAAAATCATGTCCAAGAACGGCAAAATGCACTATGGCTATAAACTGCATACCATCATGGATACGACGCATGATCTTATTCGACGCATTGAAACCACAACGGCAAATGTTCATGACAGTCAGGTGGATCTGTCAGAAAAAGGAGAAGTGGTCTATCGGGATCGGGGATATCAGGGAGCAAAATGCAAGGGATATAGTGCCACAATGAAACGAGGGGCGAGAGGACATCCCATTGGGATACGAGATAAACTGAGAAATATGCGAATAAGTAGAAAGAGATCAAAGGGGGAGAGACCCTATGCAGTGATCAAAAATATCTTTCATGCAGGGTTGGTGAAGGTAACAACGCTGCAAAGAGTGCGAGTGAAAAATATGCTGGCTGCATTTTGTTATAATATCTATCAAGTGAAAACGATTCAAAACAGGGTGTAAATTAAAAACACGCCTTCCGATAAACTTCGGTTTTTCCTCTCCGAGTTGTATTCAACGTACCGGTCGATTGGTAATGCCGAAGTTTTTCTGAACGGAAAACTTCAGGAGATGCAGAAAGAGAGCGAGGTAGCGCAGAGAAGCTACCTCTCCTCGCTAGGGGCGATCGCTGAGATGTATATCACCCTTTTCGTTGCGGGCCCCCTGTTTGTGGTGATCGTCATCATGGTTATCGGGCTCATCTCGGGATCGGACCCGATGATCCTCGCGATTGTCGTGTATCTGATGCTTCCGATAGGAACGGTAATTTTCCTTCTTCTTCTGGATGCTCTCGGTCAGACCTACATCATCAAACGCATCCAGATGCCCAGATCAACTTTCCCCCTATATCCTCAGCTTACGGTAGTTGAAGCGGAAGAGGATGAAAAACCCCTCTTTGAAAAACTGAGAAAATATGATAAACGCCTGAAATACATGGAGTTCATTCGTCACCCCGGGCTTGCCATCCGGGAGGAACCGTCTCTTATTTTCGTATTCAGTATCCCTATGTCTCTGATAACGGGTGTTGTTCTTTATTTTTCCACGGTCAAAGTATTTTTCAATCCATATATGATCTATCAGGGGAGTATGGCCGTCGATGATGTGGTCGTTGTCATGCTTTTGGTGGCTCTCATGCCGTATGCAATAAGTTATCGACGGTATGTCCGCAGAATAGATAAGGTTGAAGGAGCCCTTCCGGATTTCTGCAGGCAGCTGAGTTCTCTGGTAAAATATAATATGACGCTGACCCACGCAATCGAACTCACCGCACAGGAAGGAAAAAGTTACATTCAGGAGGATATTCGTATTCTCTCCCGTGATCTTCTCTGGGGAGAGAAACTCTCGTCTGCATTAAAGCGGTTTGCGGACCGCATGAAAAATCTTTCAGTCGACCGTCTGGTCATTCTTCTTTCCCAGACAGAGCATTTCACGAATGATCTGTCTCTTACGATCGACCTGCAGTATCATGAAGCGAAGGCCCGCGAGTCTCTGAAAAGGGAAAGAAAGAGCGACATGGGCGTGTATGTCGTCATCGTTTTCATGGCGTTCGCGGTCTTCGTGTTTGTTCTGGTCATCATGTCGGAGGTTTTTCTCAACATCATGATGGAAAATTCCGAAGCCCTCTCATATCTTAGCTCCAGCTCGGGGTCCGGATTTCCCGCCCAGACGTATCAGATGATCATTTATCATTCGATCCTTATTCACGGATTCTGCTCGGGTCTTGTGGCCGGAATGATGGGTACGGGGTCTATCAAGGGGGGTATCCAGTATTCATGTATCATGCTCGCTCTTGGAGCGATCGCATTTATCGTGATTAGCATGGTTATGTAGGGATCGAGTCCAAGTAATAACCATTATGTTCGTATAAAACAATGTAATAGGGTGCTAAAGTGTAGCATGACACACTATGTCATGCCCCCATCTGCAGAGGACTTAACCATATGTTCTGGAATGAGAAGATGGAAACCCTGTCCGGCCAGGCTCTTGAAGAGCTTCAGCTCAAACGTCTTAAGGAGACGGTTGCACGGACGCAGAATATCGGTTTCTACAATACCCTGTTCAA
The DNA here is from genome assembly GCA_965228205.1 of Methanocorpusculum sp. Taxonomy (GTDB): domain Archaea; phylum Halobacteriota; class Methanomicrobia; order Methanomicrobiales; family Methanocorpusculaceae; genus Methanocorpusculum. The sequence continues at coordinate 768,385 of OZ245799.1, forward strand.
GGATGCGGGAATAACCCCGTCTGATATTAAATCCCTTGATGATCTGGCAAAAATCCCGTTCACGAAGAAAGCAGATCTCCGCGGCGGATATCCGTTTGGCTTTTTAGCGGTCCCAATGAACCAGGTCAACCGGATTCATACGACATCCGGAACGACTGGAAAACCGACGGTCGTTGCCTATACGAAAAACGATCTCAATATGTGGTCGGAACTTATCGCACGGAACCTGACGATGGTCGGACTTCGACCCGGCGATATTTTCCAGAATGCATCGAATTATTCTCTTTTTACCGGCGGTCTCGGCATCCATATGGGTGCGGAGAAAATCGGCTGCGCCGTCGTTCCGTCAGGCGTCGGGAATACCAAACGGCAGATCGAGATGATCCAGGATTTCAAGGTCAAAGGTCTTCACTGCACGCCGAGTTATGCGATGCATCTGACCGAAGTGGCCGAGGAGATGCATGCGGATCTTGCTTCGCTTGAGATCGGCTGTTTCGGAGCGGAAGCCTGGTCGGAGAACATGCGCCGTGATCTGGAAAACCGTCTCGGTCTCAAGGCCTACGACAGTTACGGGATGAGCGAACTTTTCGGTCCGGGGGTTGCCTTTGAATGCCCCGAACAGGACGGTCTCCATATCTGGCACGACTGTTATATCGTCGAGATCATCGATCAGAAGACCGGCGAGGTGCTCGGTCCCGAAGAGAAGGGAGAAATGGTCGTGACCCCGATCGTGAAGGAGGCCATGCCTCTCTTAAGATATAGGACCGGCGATATCACGATGCTGATGGAGGATGAGTGTCCGTGCGGCCGCGGTCAGAAGATCGCAAGACTGCTTGGAAGAAGCGACGACATGCTGACGGTTCGGGGGATCAACGTTTTCCGAGTCAGATCGAGCATGTGCTGAAAAACATTCCCGAAGTGGGCGATCAGTTCATGGTCTACATCGACCGGGTGAACCATCTTGATGAGATGATGATCGAGGTGGAGATGAATAAAAACATCTTCTCCGGCGAACTTCAGGATCTCTCGAAACTGCAGACGAAGATTATGAAGGCCCTGCAGGACACGCTCACGCTGCGTGCCAGAGTCGAACTTGTAGAGCCGGGTTCTCTCCCCCGCTTTGAAGGGAAAGCAAAGAGAGTCGTTGACCGGAGGGTCATTTAATCATGGCGTATTATAACGAAAAAATCGAGACGATGCCCAAAGATGAGCTTTCGAAGCTCCAGTATCAGGAACTGAAGAAGCTGGTCACGCGTCTCTACGATTCATCGGCCTTTTACCATAAGAAGATGGACGAGACGGGCGTGAAACCTGCAGACATCGCCTCCATTACCTATATCACGAAGCTGCCGTTTATGAAAAAGACGGATCTCCGTGATAATTATCCGGACGGACTCGTCTGTGTCCCGCACGAGGATCTGGTCAGGTACCATGTTTCATCCGGGACGACCGGAAAACCGACGGTTGTTGCCTACACGCAGAATGATATCGATCTCTGGAGCGAGTGTGTTGCCCGCTCTCTCGTTTCATGCGGTGTCTGGAAAAAGGATGTTTTACAGGTTTGCTATGGATATGGTCTTTTTACCGGAGGACTAGGTCTGCATTACGGCGGCGAGAAGGTCGGTGCGACGGTGATCCCGGCATCTACCGGAAACTCCGAGCGGCAGATCGAACTTATTCAGGATCTGAAAACGACGGTGATAGCCTGTACTCCGTCGTATTTCATCCATCTGATCGACGTTGCCAAAAAGATGGGTGTGGATTTCAAGAAAGACACGCTTCTTCGAACAGCAGTTCTCGGCGCCGAGCCGTGGACGGATGCGATGCGCCGGTATATCTATGCCGAGTCCGGCGTTACGGCACACAATATCTTTGGAACGTCCGAGATTTCAGGCCCGATGTTTACGGACTGCAGTGAGCTGAACGGTATGCATATCTGCGGGGATATCGCCTACACCGAGATCATTGATCCAAAGACCGGCGAACAGCTTCCCCCAGGGGAGAAGGGAGAACTGACGATCACGGTCCTGAAAAAGGAGGCGATTCCCATGATCCGGTATCGGATCGGAGATATCACGTCTATTATCGATGGAGATTGTCCCTGCGGCAGAACGTCGCCGCGGATCGACCGTCTGCAGGGCAGGGTCGATGATATGCTGATTATTCGCGGGATCAATGTTTTCCCGTCGGCGATCGAGCATGCTCTATTGAAAAATCCGTATCTCACGAGTCACTTTATGATCGAAGTGTTCAGGACCAGCCCTCTTGACGACATGCTGGTAAAGGTAGAATTAAAGCCTGATGCGATGACAGATAGTATTAACGGTCTCATGGAGATGCAGATGCGTACCGAGCGTGCTCTTCGGGATGCTTTGAATGTCTCTGCCAAGATCGAGCTCTGTCCGCCGAACTCCCTCCCGCGTTTTGAGGGTAAAGCAAAACGTGTAATCGATCATCGGGTGATCTAAATGACGGAAAAATACATCATCAAACAGTTGTCGATATTTTCAGAGAATAAGGCAGGGAAGCTTGCCGCGATCGCGAAGATTTTTCTTGACACGGGGGTATCCATCCAGGCATTCAACATTGCCGAAGCAAATAACTTCGGGGTCGTCCGGGCGATCGTGGATAAGCCGGAGATCGCGTTCAATGAGTTTGCGAAGCAGAATTACGCTTTGCAGTACACGGATGTTATCGCAATCAAAATGAAGGATGTGCCGGGCGGCCTCTATGAAGTGGCAAATCTTCTCGGAGGTCTTGGCATCAACATCGAGTATGCGTATGCATTCCGTTCCGGAGAATACGGTGCATTGATCGTGAAAGTGACAAATCCACGCGAAGCAGCAGTGAAGATCGTGGAAGCCGGCATCGAACTGCTTCCGGCGAAAGACTACAACTTCTGATCTGAATACTTAATCTCTATTTTTTTATTCTGAAATAGGACTTACGCGATGCGATCTTAACCGGAAAAAACAATAGGAGAATTTCTATCAACTCTTTTTTTAACGAGAATCATTATTTATGAAGGATTGAATACATCCCCACACCCTCTCATTCCCCCCCCAAAAAAAAGAAAATCACGATAAATCCCAATTATTCCTTGACGTTTTTTTTAATTTACACCCTGTTTTGAATCGTTTTCACTTGATAGATATTATAACAAAATGCAGCCAGCATATTTTTCACTCGCACTCTTTGCAGCGTTGTTACCTTCACCAACCCTGCATGAAAGATATTTTTGATCACTGCATAGGGTCTCTCCCCCTTTGATCTCTTTCTACTTATTCGCATATTTCTCAGTTTATCTCGTATCCCAATGGGATGTCCTCTCGCCCCTCGTTTCATTGTGGCACTATATCCCTTGCATTTTGCTCCCTGATATCCCCGATCCCGATAGACCACTTCTCCTTTTTCTGACAGATCCACCTGACTGTCATGAACATTTGCCGTTGTGGTTTCAATGCGTCGAATAAGATCATGCGTCGTATCCATGATGGTATGCAGTTTATAGCCATAGTGCATTTTGCCGTTCTTGGACATGATTTTTCCATCTTTATCCCGTCGTGTTTTTGCCTGATCTCCTCGCGGCGTGTCTTTCTTACAATGACCGGGTTCAGCATACACAAACGTTGCATCCTGAATCATACCTTGTTCAATTTTGAGACCTTTCAGGTCAAGTTGTCGCTGAAACTCCTGCCAAACCAATGTGTCAATGCCTGATTCGGACATGCGCTCCCGAAATAACCTGATCGTTGAATTGTCGGGTATTTTGTCAGGACACCCAAGGAAATGCCAAAAGGAGAGACGATCGTAGATTTCACGTTCAACGGCGAGATCAGATAGATTATACCAGACTTCCAGAAGCTGAATCTTGAACATGAGTATTACATCGACATTGGGGTGACCGCCTTTGCCGGATTTATTTGCATACATGGATTCAAGAAGAGGACGAAAAACATCCCAATCAAGTGTTTTACCAACATCGGAGAGACGGGCGCCAAGTTTTTCATAACGCTCGTGATATGCCTGGTTGAGACCAAAGATGCTGAAAGTCCCCATACATACTACTCAACGTACGAAAAGAAAGTACTTTCTGTCGGAAAAAGGTTGTTAGAAATTCTCAGGTTTTTAGAAATTCTCAAATTTATTTTTTCGAGCCGGGCGCGGTGGTAACCTTCACAACAGCCTCGGCAAGTTCCTCCAGCCGTTCGGCCGGCAAACCTGCAACCATCTCTTCATCCGCGATGCCGGAAAACTTCCGGGAACCGTCGCACCCAAGAGAGAAGTTCGGTCTGCCGGTCTGATACACATAGGCGGTCGCATCCGAACAGACCGACTGGATTCCGGAAAATTCCGGATAAAGTCTTCCTCCAACCTGGTAAAGTGTGGACTGGGCAAGCTTCAGCATTGAGAAGGGTTTGGCAAATATAATGACGATATCGGGAATGAAATCGACTTTTTCTAAAGGAGCGTAGACAATTGCATAGGTCTCCTGCGGAAGAGCGGGAACATGGTGCACCGTCCTTTTGCTTGCGGCAAGCGAGCTGTACTTTCCAAGTTTTAGGTAATGCTCGCCCGACTTCATAGACGGACCGATCTCACGCAAACCAAGAACCCATGCGCCGCCGCCGCACTGATGCTTCGAGTCGGTGGCGTAAAAGACCTTTCCTTCCCGTGCAAGGGAAACCATCCGGCAGTGACGAACGGTTTCTTCGATCTCGGATATTCCCTCTGGAATATTGTCCGGCGATGAAACGAATTTTATGGCAACCGGAGAGCCCGTGAGGTGAAGAGCTTCCTTGAGAGTCGCAGAAATTTGTGCATAATCTGTCATGATGTAGAATATGTCATAGGATTATTTAAAAACGTTCATAGAAGACGCAGCTTCTGCTCGACTTTGTCGAAAAATCCTCTGCCTACATCGACAAAGAGAGCCGAATCTGGGGATTTTCGAATGAGCAGCGTGGCGTTTTCGCCGATCTCATACTGATCCTGACCGTCGATCACCAGAAGAGCGGGTTTGACGGAGACGAGACGTATCTCGACTTCGCTCTTCGAATTGATCAGATACGGGCGGGACGAAAGCATGTAGGGCGCAAGGGGAACCAGAAGCATGGCTTCGATGGTCGAGTCGACGATCGGACCCCCGGCGCTCATCGCATATGCGGTAGAACCGGTCGGCGTCCCGATGATCAGACCGTCGGCGCGGAACTCGTCGATCTGTTTACCGTTGACGAAGACGGCGAACCTCAATATTTTTGCCGGGCGCGAGGTCACGATGACCGCCTCGTTCAGGGCCGATCCAACGGATCTGCCGTTGTATTCGATGGATATCCGCATGCGGGGATCCAGCGGGAGGGGGAGGGAGAGGGACGTCAGGATTTCTTCTGCTTTATCCCGCTCGATATCCGTCAGGAATCCGACCTGGCCCTGATTGATCCCGACAACCGGCACCTGATGATCCAGCATTCTGATGGTTCGAAGCACACTTCCATCTCCGCCGAGAACAACGATCAGATCGGCTGAAAAATCTTTGGAGAGGGAGACCGGAGCGTATCCGAGTTCGGCGGCGACCGACTGTTCATACACGACATCATGTCCCTGATCGCGGAGCATCCACCCAAGGGACTGGGCAAGTTCGATCGGTTCTTTCAGATCGATCCGGGATACGATACAGATTTTCATTGCAGCCTCACGATATCTGAAACTAATTTATGGATCGCAGGGGGTGCTGCGAGAAGCTTTCGGCCTGAACAAACATCATCCGGAAAAGATACAGGAGATCCGTCAGGCGATGTTACGAGTCCGCCCGCCTCCTCGCAGATGAACATTCCTGCAGCAGCGTCGGTGATCCTAAGGGTATTTCTGAGATCGAGAAATCCTTCTATCCTCCCGCAGGCGACGTAACAAAGTTCCAGCGCCGATGCACCGAATTTTCTTCCCCTTCGGGTACGCAGACCATTCTCTAAAAGGGAGATGAGTTCGGGAGCGCGGGCATAGATACTCATGGCAGCGGTGTTCAGTTCGGTCTTTTTCGATACGCGAATGGGTTTTCCATTCAGGAATGCGCCTTTCCCGCGGACCGCCGTGAAGGTTTCGCCGTTTGCGAGATTTCGGACATACCCGGCGACCATTTTTTCGCCGTCGGAAAGGCCGATGGACAGCGCATAAAAGGGGATGCCCACGCCTGCATTAAAGGATCCGTCCACCGGATCGAGATACGCGATGCCGGATTCTCCGCCGATATCCTGAACCATCCCGGCCTCTTCTGAAAGAAGGGCACGACAGACTTTGCGTGATCGAAACACCGCGAGAATGATGTCCTCGGCGATTTTGTCAAGGCGTTCGGTCGGGGTATTATCCGCACCCATACAGAGCTCTTCAGCACCATACTCAGTCCCAATCAGAGGGGCCAGAGGTTCCTCGACCATGGTAGCAACTTTATCGCAAACAAAAAGAAACTCTGTCGGATCCATACGTACGTGTTCTATTGGAGGGATATCCACATGAATTCTTGCCTATGCATGAGTGCCGTAACACTCATAAGCAATCACCTCCCATACATAAAGAGATATACTATGAAGGAACAGACTGAAGTTGGAAAACTGAAAGAAGGTCGTTACGTTGTCGTCGACGATGAACCATGCAAGATCCAGAGCATCTGCATCTCCAAACCGGGAAAACACGGCGCAGCAAAGGCAAGATTAGACGTTGTCGGTCTCTTTGACGGACAGAAACGCTCGGTTGTCTCCCCGACCTCGGCAACCGTCTATGCACCGATTGTAGAGAGAAAGACCGGACAGATTCTGACGATCGCAGGAAACGTCGTCACGTTCATGGATATGAAGGACTTCAATAACTTTGAACTTGTTGTGGAAGATGAGCACATTCTGGCAACCTTCCAGCCGGCTCAGGAAGTTCCCTACATCGAGTCACTCGGCAAGCGTAAGCTTGACCTCTAAGACTGCACAATAATCCATATATGCAGTCTTTCTCTAACACTCTTTTTGCTGATGCTGAAAGCGAATATTTGGATGCATCATATGGGATATTTGGCGTTCCCTTCGATGGGACAACCTCTTTTAAAGCGGGATGCAGAGACGCGCCTGCTGCGATCCGTCAGGCATCATACAACATCGAGACGTACAATCCCTATTACGACATAGAGCTTCCCGACATTCCGTTTCACGATATGGGTGATATTTATGCTGAATGTCTGCCAGATCTCGTTGTCGCCCAGGTGGAGGATGTTGTTCTCGATCTGGTGAAAGACGGGAAGATCCCGGTAATGATCGGAGGGGAGCATTCGGTAACGATCGGTGCCGTCAGAGCTCTTTCTCCATCCTGGTATGTTGTCTGCGATGCCCACCTTGATATGAAGGATGAATACCGGGGGTCTCCATATAATCACGACTGCGTAACCGCACGCGTGAGCGAGATCACGCCAAATATCATCATTCTTGGAGCGCGGAGCGGATCACGGGACGAGTTCTTACTTGCCAAGGAAAAGTATCATCTGTATACAGCTGATGAGATCAGAGACAGAGGGATTAAGCCAGTGTTGAATGAGATTAAAGCGCTGATAGGGGATGCAGATCTGTATCTATCTATCGACGCAGATTCGATTGACTGCTGCCTGACTCCCGGCCTTGGCACGCCGGAACCATTCGGGCTTACCCCAACAGATGTGCGTGACGTTGTAAGAGCTCTATCTAAAAATGCCGTCGGATTTGATTATGTAGAGGTTCTTCCAAACGATGCAGGTCAAACCGCGATGGTTGCAGCCCATATCATCCGTGAATTCATTACAGGTCACGCCTGCAAATCTAAATGAACCTTGAGTTCATCCCTAACCATTATCAATTTGAGAATTTCTAACAACCTTTTTCCGACAGAAAGTACTTTCTTTTCGTACGTTGAGTAGTATGTATGGGGACTTTTAGCAGCTTTGGTCTCAACCAGGCATATCACGAGCGTTATGAAAAACTTGGCGCCCGTCTCTCCGATGTTGGTAAAACACTTGATTGGGATGTTTTTCGTCCTCTTCTTGAATCCATGTATGCAAATAAATCCGGCAAAGGCGGTCACCCCAATGTCGATGTAATACTCATGTTCAAGATTCAGCTTCTGGAAGTCTGGTATAATCTATCTGATCTCGCCGTTGAACGTGAAATCTACGATCGTCTCTCCTTTTGGCATTTCCTTGGGTGTCCTGACAAAATACCCGACAATTCAACGATCAGGTTATTTCGGGAGCGCATGTCCGAATCAGGCGTTGACACATTGGTTTGGCAGGAGTTTCAGCGACAACTTGACCTGAAAGGTCTCAAAATTGAACAAGGTATGATTCAGGATGCAACGTTTGGGTATGCTGAACCCGGTCATTGTAAGAAAGACACGCCGCGAGGAGAGCAGGCAAAAACACGACGGGATAAAGATGGAAAAATCATGTCCAAGAACGGCAAAATGCACTATGGCTATAAACTTCATACCATCATGGATACGACGCATGATATTATTCGACGTATTGAAACCACTACGGCAAATGTTCATGACAGTCAGGTGGATCTGTCAGAAAAAGGAGAAGTGGTCTATCGGGATCGAGGGTATCATGGAGCAACATGCAAGGGATATAGTGCCACAATGAAACGGGGGGCAAGGGGACATCCCATTGGCATACGAGATAAGCTGAGAAATATGCGAATAAGTAGGAAGAGATCAAAGGGGGAGAGACCCTATGCAGTGATCAAAAATATCTTTCATGCAGGGTTGGTGAAGGTAACAACGCTGCAAAGAGTGCGAGTGAAAAATATGCTGGCTGCATTTTGTTATAATATCTATCAAGTGAAAACGATTCAAAACAGGGTGTAAATAAAAAAAAACGTCATGGAATAATTGGGATTTATCGTGATTTTCTTTTTTTTTTTGGGGGGGGGGGATGAGAGGGTGTGGGGATGTATTCAATCCTTCATAAATAATGATTCTCGTTAAAAAATGGGTTAATAGAAATTCTCCTCTTCTTATTTCCCTCATTACAGGGATCGTTTTCCTCTGTCTCATCACCGCGGGATGTGTGACCACATCGGATGTGACCGGGACGGAGGTACCGGGAGCACTGGATCCTATCTTCGGGACATGGACCGGGGAAACCACCAATTCCAAGGGCTATGTCGAGTACTACACGATGGTCTTCAACGAGGACGGCACCGGAAAAGTGACCGTGAAAAGCATGGGGACCGAACTGCCGTCCACCTTCACCTGGACCAAGTCGAGCAGCTTAAACTACAATCTGTTCTTTACCATCGCCGCGTCCGGATTCTCCCAGCAGAACAAACTTGTTATGAACAGCGACGAGAAAACCTTCTCGGTAATCGGTATCGAGTTCACCAAGAACTAAAAAAGATAAAACCAATTGTGGGTGAGGGGATCACCCTCATTTGTATTTACTGTTCCTTTTCCGATTCCATTTCTTTGAGCGTGCGGTTGGCAAGCTCTTTAATGCGGGTCGGGATACCGCGCGAAGAGATGGTCTCGATCTCTTTCATGGCAGCCGCGATCTCGGAGCCGAGAATGAAGATCGCATATTTGTGTTCGAGTTTGCTCCGGTTGACCATGTCCGGGGTGATTTTCAGTGCATTGTATTGGGGAAACTTCAGATCCGGGTTTAATGACTCGTAGTATACTTTGATGTCAAAAAATATTTGGTGAAGCTCAAGTAGTTCTTCCTTGTGCATGATGCCAAATAGATAAGGGGTGAAATGTCTTAATTATTTGCGTGCCATCAGATTTGGCAGGCAAAAAGTTCTATCTAATCCTCCACCCAAATATAGGCATATGTCGTCGGGAGTTGGGAAAAGTTGAAATCCATCTATGTATTAGGCCATCGGCACCCTGATACTGACAGTATATGCAGTGCAATCGGGTATGCGACATTTCTGAACAGGGACGGGAAGGATACGTATATCGCGGCACGCTGCGGGGATCTGAACGCCGAGTCGAAGTATGCCCTTGCGAAGTTCGATCTGGAAGGTCCGGCTCTTGTCTTAAGCGTCGAACCGTCGGTGGCGGATATCCCGTTCACCCACCCGGAGAGCGCGAATGCGGAGACGCCGACGATCGACGTGATCGAGCTGATGGATAAAAACGATCTGCGCAATCTGCCGATCACCGATCCGGAAGGGAAGCTGATTGGTCTTGTAAGCGAGCACGGCCTTGCCCGGGCGTATGTTTCGAACACGAAGATGGAGACGGTCGCGGTTTCGCCGGTGAGCGTGGATACGCTCGCACGGATCCTGCACGGAACGGTGCGGGTCAAAAATCACACGGTGCTGGAAGGGGCGGTGTATATTTCGATCGACGCCCTGCACGTGATTCTCTCCCGCATCACAAAGAAGGATATCGCGATCGTCGGAGACGACGAGCCGACGCAGCTTGCTTTGGTTTCTGCCGGGATCGCGGCGCTGATCATCGCAGATTCCGCCCCGGTCGGTCAGCGGCTTCTCGCATCCGCCTCTGAGAAGGGAGTGACGGTGATCTCGACCGAGGTCGACGCATTCGGGGTCGCAAAGATGATCCACTTAACACTTCCGGCCGAGACGATCATGACGAAGGATGTGCCGACGGTACGCATCGCCGACACGATGGAATATGTGAAGCAGATCGTTTCGAATTCGAAGTACCGGACGGCCTGTGTGGTGGACGAGAACGGAAAACTGCTCGGCACGATTTCGCGGAATTCGCTGATGGAGGACGTGGCGAAGTCGGTGATCCTCGTCGATCACAACGAGTACAGTCAGGCGGTGGAGGGGATCGAGACGGCGGATATCATCGAGATCATCGATCACCACCGGCTTGGGGCGATGGCGACGCTTCGCCCGATCCGATTCGATATGCAGCCGGTGGGTTCGACCTCGACGATCGTAACGAGGCGCTTTATGGAGGCAGGGATCACGCCGGATAAAAACTTGGCGGGAATCCTTCTTTCGGGGATTCTTTCGGATACGCTGGGTCTGAAGATGTCGACGACGACGCGGCAGGATGAGGATGCGGTAAAATTCCTGTCCGAGATCGCCGGCGTGGATCCGGCAACGTATGCGAACGAGCTGATCGCTGAGGGGATGTCTCTTTCGGGCGTTTCGCAGGATGAACTTTTGGAAAGGGACACAAAGGAGTATAACCTGTCCGGCAAGCGGGTGATCATTTCGCAGATTCTGGTTCCTTCGTATGCGTATGCGAAGACGAATGAGGAGGCGATTTTTGCGGCGCTGGATGCGAAGCTGCGGCAGCCTCATGCCCCGGATATCTATATTGCGTTATATACGAGTGTCTCGGAGATGGGGTCAGATATGTTTACGGCGGCAGATGAGTCAACGATGCTTGCGATGAACTGGCATAAGACGCCGATGCATCTGCCGGGGGTCGTTTCAAGGAAGAAGGATTTCGTGCCGCATTTCGGGCGGATGCTGGACTCCGTTTTCTAACTTTTTTTTCGATTTTTATTTGACGTTGGGATATATCTCGAGAGATGAAAGAAGGGCAAGGTTTGATTTTGGAGTGTAATCCAATTTTCTTGCATTGTATCGGTGTGGAAATATGAGAAAACTCACCGCGAATTCTCGCGAATCGCATTTTTCTTGCGTCGTCGTGCTCTGCTCCGGCTGATCGCCTACGCAGGAATCGCACGACGTCTGGAAAAATGCTAAGGAAAAACCGGCGTGCCGGTTTTTCTTTGTGTGAAAGAAGATAGTTAATATCTCGCTTTCTGTTTGGGGGGGCGCGGAGCGGCTCGCGGCGGGATATCCTAATTTTTGGAGGCAGGAGATTCCAGACATTTTTTCAATGCATTTAACAATGATAAAAAATCACCACAGTCTACCAACATAATAATTGGCTTGTCATCTGAGAGAACATTACACATCAAGTCAATAATGGATTCACCTTTCCGATACAGTTTTGGATGTTGATCAAGATTTAAAGCCTTTTTCGCATCAGCAGTTAAATATGCCTCTAGCTCCCCATTCAAGATAAATATATTCAATATCTGAAGTTTTTCAATGAAATCAGTTACAGATTTTCGAATAACTTCATTACAAATTTCAGCAATATTCTTTGGATTATTCGTCACAATTTGCTTGCCATTTAATTCGTCTATCAATGGTTTTGCTGTTGCCTCACCGAACTGCCCTCGAAGAAAATCAGTAATACCATCACAAAGGAAATCAAAATCAGCCATAACATACCAGTCAACATGGAGTTTGGAAAGGACACTCGTATATGCAAGGAACTGTTTTTTACCGCCAACTTCTATAATAGAGATGTTTTTCTCATCTAACCAATCAGGATTCGAATAATAATGTTCGCCATAACATTTTCCAAATTCACGGAGAACGTATTGCTCAGTACCTTCTACCAAAATTACTTTATCTGCAAAAAACACTTCAGAATTATCTTGTCTTAAAATAACATTCAACGATTTAGCATCTGAAAACCCAACATTATATGCCCGGGTTATCTTATCAGTTCCTTTGTGAATCCGGATAATATGTGTGTTTGGTGAGGAAATATCCAACAACTCATGCGAGTGTGTTGTAACAATAACCTGATCCTTACCCCCCTCGGCAAAATTGTTCAAACGTTTAGCGAGAACACGTCGAGCATGTGGATGAAGATATAGTTCAGGCTCCTCAACTACTAGAAGAGCCGAACCGGAAACAGCTATCTTTTTTACATAATAACTGAAAAGTCCAATAATAACCATACTCTGTATTCCAGACCCTTTCTCAGTCAGCAAACTGTTAAACCCATCATCAACATACAGAAGAGCCATCTTATACGCATCAATATTTTGTGGACTGCACTGAACACTCAGAATCGTTTCAGGATAAGCGATGTTGAGAGTTTCATTTAGTAAATCCTCAGTCAACTCAGAGAAGAGTTTATTTTATGCCTCTTTTACTTGAGTACATGCTTCTGCAAATTCAGTTAAATCCCCATTTTCAGTGTAATATTTCAGTAATTTCCCATACCACGTATAATCAGCAATCCTTAATTGATTGTAAGGATCTCGGAAAGAGGGGATAATGGCACTTTGAAGAATGAAATTTCTCAGGCGGGATGCACTTGTTACCGCCCATTGATCGATGTTATTTCTTTGATATAGTAACCACAGTTTTTTATGAATATGCTTCTCTGAATCAACAAATGCTTGAAAAATATAGATAAATGATGTGATTGCGTTTTTTCTATCTACATATCCACCTCCGATAAATTCTTGTTCATATGCATTGTTGAAATCATCAGATTTGATATATTGAGAATTTCTATCAACTCTTTTTTAACGAGAATCATTATTTATGAATGATTGAATACATTCCAACACCCTCTCATCCCCCCCCCCCCAAAAAAAAAGAAAATCACGATAAATCCCAATTATTCCTTGACGTTTTTTTTAACTTACACCCTGTTTTGAATCGTTTTCACTTGATAGATATTATAACAAAATGCAGCCAGCATATTTTTCACTCGCACTCTTTGCAGCGTTGTTACCTTCACCAACCCTGCATGAAAGATATTTTTGATCACTGCATAGGGTCTCTCCCCCTTTGATCTCTTTCTACTTATTCGCATATTTCTCAGTTTATCTCGTATCCCAATGGGATGTACTCTCGCCCCTCGTTTCATTGTGGCACTATATCCCTTGCATTTTGCTCCCTGATATCCCCGATCCCGATAGACCACTTCTCCTTTTTCTGACAGATCCACCTGACTGTCATGAACATTTGCCGTTGTGGTTTCAATGCGTCGAATAAGATCATGCGTCGTATCCATGATGGTATGCAGTTTATAGCCATAGTGCATTTTGCCGTTCTTGGACATGATTTTTCCATCTTTATCCCGTCGTGTTTTTGCCTGCTCTCCTCGCGGCGTTTCTTTCTTACAATGACCGGGTTCAGCATACACAAACGTTGCATCCTGAATCATACCTTGTTCAATTTTGAGACCTTTCAGGTCAAGTTGTCGCTGAAACTCCTGCCAAACCAATGTGTCAACGCCTGATTCGGACATGCGCTCCCGAAATAACCAGATCGTTGAATTGTCGGGTATTTTGTCAGGACACCCAAGGAAATGCCAAAAGGAGAGACGATCGTAGATTTCACGTTCAACGGCGAGATCAGATAGATTATACCAGACTTCCAGAAGCTGAATCTTGAACATGAGTATTACATCGACATTGGGGTGACCTCCTTTGCCGGATTTATTTGCATACATGGATTCAAGAAGAGGACGAAAAACATCCCAATCAAGTGTTTTACCAACATCGGAGAGACGGTCGCCAAGTTTTTCATAACGCTCGTTATATGCCTGGTTGAGACCAAAGCTGCTGAAAGTCCCCATACATACTACTCAACGTACGAAAAGAAAGTACTTTCTGTCGGAAAAAAAAGGTTGTTAGAAATTCTCATACTTACTCTTTTCTCGGTGCCGGGCAGGTTCCGTAATCATGTCTCTTTATTCTCCTAAGCGAGAGCCAGAAGAAAACCCAGACGATGCTCACGGTAAGCAGGGGTGCGAGCCAGATCGGCAGTTCCAGACCGAATCCTTCCGAGCACATGACGATACCCAGACATAATATCGAGTACATCGCTCCGTTCTTGAGATACGCATATTTCCGGATGCTGTCGACATTTCGAATCGTCAGTTCGCGGACCACCAGCGCTCCGATTCCGTTTCCAATAAGGATTAATGGAACCGACATCGTGAATGCGAATGCCCCGACAACGCCGTCGATGGAAAACGTCGCGTCGATCACTTCGAGAAGCATCAGTTTGCTGATCTCGGACTTGTGTCCCGTTTCATTTGGATCAACCGTTCCCTTCTCAAGCTCCAGCGACTTGGCGTCTGCAAACAGCCGAAATCCCTGCATGATAAAAAAGATCGCAGATCCCGCCACTGCCGCGACGGCGAGGAACGGATTTATCTGGACCGTAAAATAGACGAGTGCCAGAAGAATAATCGCGGCTGCCGCATAAAACCAGGGGCCTGTTTTGGAGAATGCAAGTTCTCCCGGGACAATACAGTTCTTCTGCTCCACCATAAACCAGTGCAGAAACAGAAAAATCATAAACACTCCTCCGGCGAGAAGGAGGAACGGAGCGCTATGCTCGATCGCGAGTGCCGCCGTCTCGTCTCCGGAAAACGTCGCGGTAAGAGCTCCGATCGGACCAAGTGACGGCGCCGATGCCCAGATAATGGCCCAGGGAAGAAGACCTCTGACCCCGAACACCGCGATGATAAGACCCCAGGTAAGGAACCAGCGGCGGGCCCAGGCCTTCATCGTGGAGAGAATATCCGCATTAATAATGGCATTATCTATGCTGGCCACGGTCTCGAAAGCGACAAGACCAATGATGACGACTACAGCGTAGAGTATGTCCATGGAAACTACATTGTAGTTTGACGTATCCGAATATAAACATGTGTTGTTGCCGGCACACAGATTTTATGGGGTATAGCGGCCAACGTATGGTACTCACTCCATGGACATATTTTCGCGTTCAGCCTCCTCCTCACGGGAATTTATCGAAGAGACGGTCACGGCTCTTCTTTCTGCCGAGTCGAACCAGGCGGCAGCAGAAATTATCGGGCGTGCTCTCTGTGCCTACACGGTATTCGATCTCCAGTATATCGGCGGATATCTGAAGTGCGAAGTGGAACGCCTCCCCGACCCATACCGCCGGTTGTATCGGCCGTACTGCATGGATCTCTTCGATCAGTATCATGCATTCATGCAGGATTTCAGGCCGGGGATCGTCTGTCACGGCCCGCTTCACGACCTCGGTCTCTGGAAAAAATACTGGACGGGTGTCCCCGACTACTGTTTCCAGGAGTTCGTCCCCTCACAGAGTCCAAGGTCGGTTCAGAATCATTCCTTATCCAAATTCTTCTACCGTCTGGTGTTTGCGTACGTCATGTTCGTAAAAGGGGGCTGCGGTCATCCTATCGGCATGCCGTTTCCGGGGGGGCTCCGAATCCGTCAGGTTGGCGACATTGTCTACTGCCCGATCCGCGACCGGGAAAAGGATCTCCCGCAGGCGTTATGTAACTACTGCCCGGCAAAAAAGGATCCCGATTATTAAATCCGAAGGCATTAAGAGAAATTCTGAGAATTTCTAACAACCTTTTTTTTTCCCGACAGAAAGTACTTTCTTTTCGTACGTTGAGTAGTATGTATGGGGACTTTCAGCAGCTTTGGTCTCAACCAGGCATATCACGAGCGTTATGAAAAACTTGGCGACCGTCTCTCCGATGTTGGTAAAACACTTGATTGGGATGTTTTTCGTCCTCTTCTTGAATCCATGTATGCAAATAAATCCGGCAAAGGAGGTCACCCCAATGTCGATGTAATACTCATGTTCAAGATTCAGCTTCTGGAAGTCTGGTATAATCTATCTGATCTCGCCGTTGAACGTGAAATCTACGATCGTCTCTCCTTTTGGCATTTCCTTGGGTGTCCTGACAAAATACCCGACAATTCAACGATCTGGTTATTTCGGGAGCGCATGTCCGAATCAGGCGTTGACACATTGGTTTGGCAGGAGTTTCAGCGACAACTTGACCTGAAAGGTCTCAAAATTGAACAAGGTATGATTCAGGATGCAACGTTTGTGTATGCTGAACCCGGTCATTGTAAGAAAGACACGCCGCGAGGAGATCAGGCAAAAACACGACGGGATAAAGATGGAAAAATCATGTCCAAGAACGGCAAAATGCACTATGGCTATAAACTGCATACCATCATGGATACGACGCATGATCTTATTCGACGCATTGAAACCACAACGGCAAATGTTCATGACAGTCAGGTGGATCTGTCAGAAAAAGGAGAAGTGGTCTATCGGGATCGGGGATATCAGGGAGCAAAATGCAAGGGATATAGTGCCACAATGAAACGAGGGGCGAGAGTACATCCCATTGGGATACGAGATAAACTGAGAAATATGCGAATAAGTAGAAAGAGATCAAAGGGGGAGAGACCCTATGCAGTGATCAAAAATATCTTTCATGCAGGGTTGGTGAAGGTAACAACGCTGCAAAGAGTGCGAGTGAAAAATATGCTGGCTGCATTTTGTTATAATATCTATCAAGTGAAAACGATTCAAAACAGGGTGTAAGTTAAAAAAAACGTCAAGGAATAATTGGGATTTATCGTGATTTTCTTTTTTTTTGTGGGGGGGATGAGAGGGTGTTGGGATGTATTCAATCATTCATAAATAATGATTCTCGTTAAAAAAAAAAGGTTATTAGAAATTCTCTCTTCTTTTTTTGGAACAGCCGGATTTTTTCACCGGGGGCAGACCTTTATTCGGAACCAGATCGCCGATCAGGTCGGATCTTCCGGCTTTCAAAAGCCCGGAGACGACATAATCATACTGTTTTGGATCCTTCCACTGAAGCAGAGCTCTCTGAATCCGCTTCTCTTCCCCGAGCGGCACGTGGACTTTTTTTCTGGTAAGGGGATGCATCCCCGTGTAGTACATCGCAGTTGAAAGCGTCATCGGGACCGGGGTAAAGTCCTGGACCTGTTCGGTGTACATCCCCTTCTCCCGAAGATATAAGGCCAGGGTAACCATATCGTCAATCCGGCATCCGGGGTGGGACGACATCAGATAGGGAACGAGGTACTGCCGTTTTGGTTTGTCCTTATGGAGGGCATCGAACCGTTTGCAGAACGCATCGAAGACGGCTTTTCCGGGTTTGTTCGTCAGCTGGGTCACCCGGTCGCTGATATGTTCGGGCGCGACTTTCAGGTGGCCGGAGATGTGGTGTTCGGTGAGTTCGTTCAGGTACCGGTCTCCCTCTTCCGTTTTGGGGATGAGGTCGTATCTTACCCCCGAGCTGATGAAAACATGTTTGACTTTTCTGACTTTGGAAACATTTCTCAGAAGGGACAGTTGTTCTTCTGTGCCCAGTTTCAGGGACGGGCAGGTCGTACAGTTTTTGTCTAGACACGGTCCGTTCTTCTCCCATTTTGCACAGCTGCAGGCATACATGTTTGCCGACGGTCCGCCCAGATCGGAGATCGTCCCTTTGAACTCAGGCATTTTGGCGATCCTTTCCGCTTCTCTCAAAATGGACGCTTCGCTTCGCGAAACGATCTCCTTTCCCTGATGATGAGTGATGGCGCAAAACGAACAGGCGCCGAAACAACCCCTATGGGTGGTGATGGAAAACTGGATCGGAGTGAGAGCCGGGATTAGTTCCTTGTATGCCGGGTGCTGCTTTCGTGTATAGGGCAGCTCGTAAATGATGTCGAGTTCCCCGGTGGTAAGAGGTCTCGCCGGCTGGTTCTGGACGATGATCGTTTTTGGATGGGGCTGGATCAGCGTATCCTTCGAGAGGTACTGTATTTTAAACGCCTCTGCATATGTCTCCTTTTTTACCACGTCCGGGTAGGCGGGAAGGATTGTTCCTGCCGGGGGATGTTCCAGGAACGCTGCAAGAGATATCGTGTAGCAGGTGCCTCTGATGTCCGTGAGATCTTTGATGCTTTCGCCGTTTTTCAGGCGGGATGCGATCTCAATCATCTGGAGTTCGCCCATTCCGTACACGAGAAGCGAGGCCGGAGCGTCGGCAAGGATCCCCTGCTTTACCGAGTCGCTCCAGTAATCGTAATGGGCGAAGCGTCTGAGACTTGCTTCGATCCCGCCAATAATTATCGGCGTGTCTTTGTACAGACGGTGCAGGATATTTGTATAAACCAGGGTCGTTTTTTCCGGGCGTGTAGGTTTTCCCCCGGGAGAATATGCATCGTCATGCCGCCGGCGGAGTGCCGGCGTGTAGGCGCTGACCATGGGATCGACGGCCCCGGGAAGGACAGCAAAGAAGAGGTTCGGTTTCCCGAATTGGGAGAAGTCCTTTCCGTCTCGTTCTTTCCAGTCGGGCTGACTTATTACGGCAACGGTGAATCCTGCGTTGATCAGCGTCCGTCCAAGGAGAGCGGCGGCAAATGACGGATGATCGATATAGGCATCGGCCGATACGAGAATAATATCCGGGGTCGTTTTTCCGGTATTTTTCAGCTCTTCCGTTGTTATTGGGAGGAAGCGCGGCTGGACGGTTATTGTTCCGGGGGTGATTTGAGGCATTCTTATCTCTATCGTGGGTTCTTTACGGTGATTAACTTTCACGCAGAGTTCCATGTTCAGAATGTTTATATGGTTAAATGAATTATATACTGATTAATGAAGTGTCGGGTCTTCCGATTCTTCAGGACACAGACAACACAGATTTTCCTTTAGATGGAACCATATACACACCAGCGCACTCCGGATCCAGGCCACACCAAAATATAAGATCCGGAGATTTTTCTTTTTGTTTCAATCCGGTATCCCCCCCTTGACGGAAACTATATAATATATTAGAGAATTTCTATCAACTCTTTTTTAACGAGAATCATTATTTATGAAGGATTGAATACATCCCCACACCCTCTCATCCCCCCCCAAAAAAAAGAAAATCACGATAAATCCCAATTATTCCTTGACGTTTTTTTTAATTTACACCCTGTTTTGAATCGTTTTCACTTGATAGATATTATAACAAAATGCAGCCAGCATATTTTTCACTCGCACTCTTTGCAGCGTTGTTACCTTCACCAACCCTGCATGAAAGATATTTTTGATCACTGCATAGGGTCTCTCCCCCTTTGATCTCTTTCTACTTATTCGCATATTTCTCAGTTTATCTCGTATCCCAATGGGATGTCCTCTCGCCCCTCGTTTCATTGTGGCACTATATCCCTTGCATTTTGCTCCATGATATCCCCGATCCCGATAGACCACTTCTCCTTTTTCTGACAGATCCACCTGACTGTCATGAACATTTGCCGTTGTGGTTTCAATGCGTCGAATAAGATCATGCGTCGTATCCATGATGGTATGCAGTTTATAGCCATAGTGCATTTTGCCGTTCTTGGACATGATTTTTCCATCTTTATCCCGTCGTGTTTTTGCCTGATCTCCTCGCGGCGTGTCTTTCTTACAATGACCGGGTTCAGCATACACAAACGTTGCATCCTGAATCATACCTTGTTCAATTTTGAGACCTTTCAGGTCAAGTTGTCGCTGAAACTCCTGCCAAACCAATGTGTCAACGCCTGATTCGGACATGCGCTCCCGAAATAATCAGATCGTTGAATTGTCGGGTATTTTGTCAGGACACCCAAGGAAATGCCAAAATGAGAGACGATCGTAGATTTCACGTTCAACGGCGAGATCAGATAGATTATACCAGACTTCCAGAAGCTGAATCTTGAACATGAGTATTACATCGACATTGGGGTGACCGCCTTTGCCGGATTTATTTGCATACATGGATTCAAGAAGAGGACGAAAAACATCCCAATCAAGTGTTTTACCAACATTGGAGAGACGGTCGCCAAGTTTTTAATAACGCTCGTGATATGCCTGGTTGAGACCAAAGCTGCTGAAAGTCCCCATACATACTACTCAACGTACGAAAAGAAAGTACTGAGAATTTCTATCAACTCTTTTTTAACGAGAATCATTATTTATGAAGGATTGAATACATCCCCACACCCTCTCATCCCCCCCAAAAAAAAAGAAAATCACGATAAATCCCAATTATTCCTTGACGTTTTTTTTTAATTTACACCCTGTTTTGAATCGTTTTCACTTGATAGATATTATAACAAAATGCAGCCAGCATATTTTTCACTCGCACTCTTTGCAGCGTTGTTACCTTCACCAACCCTGCATGAAAGATATTTTTGATCACTGCATAGGGTCTCTCCCCCTTTGATCTCTTTCTACTTATTCGCATATTTCTCAGTTTATCTCGTATCCCAATGGGATGTCCTCTCGCCCCTCGTTTCATTGTGGCACTATATCCCTTGCATTTTGCTCCCTGATATCCCCGATCCCGATAGACCACTTCTCTTTTTTCTGACAGATCCACCTGACTGTCATGAACATTTGCCGTTGTGGTTTCAATGCGTCGAATAAGATCATGCGTCGTATCCATGATGGTATGCAGTTTATAGCCATAGTGCATTTTGCCGTTCTTGGACATGATTTTTCCATCTTTATCCCGTCGTGTTTTTGCCTGCTCTCCTCGCGGCGTGTCTTTCTTACAATGACCGGGTTCAGCATACACAAACGTTGCATCCTGAATCATACCTTGTTCAATTTTGAGACTTTTCAGGTCAAGTTGTCGCAGAAACTCCTGCCAAACCAATGTGTCAACGCCTGATTCGGACATGCGCTCCCGAAATAACCTGATCGTTGAATTGTCGGGTATTTTGTCAGGACACCCAAGGAAATGCCAAAAGGAGAGACGATCGTAGATTTCACGTTCAACGGCGAGATCAGATAGATTATACCAGACTTCCAGAAGCTGAATCTTGAACATGAGTATTACATCGACATTGGGGTGACCGCCTTTGCCGGATTTATTTGCATACATGGATTCAAGAAGAGGACGAAAAACATCCCAATCAAGTGTTTTACCAACATCGGAGAGGCGGTCGCCAAGTTTTTAATAACGCTCGTGATATGCCTGGTTGAGACCAAAGCTGCTGAAAGTCCCCATACATACTACTCAACGTACGAAAAGAAAGTACTTTCTGTCGGAAAAAAAGGTTGTTAGAAATTCTCTAATTTTCAAATGGAATGGGTTGGGGTGTCCCCTAATTCCGTTTATCGCTCTTTCTTCCCGCAGTCGCAGACAGTCTCTTTTTGTTTGGATCCGGAATGCCCGCAGCAGGACCCGTTCTCGCCGCAGCAGGATTCGGTGTCCATATCCTTTCCTCTAAGAGCGGCGCCGATCATCGCCCACGCACAGCCGACTCCGCTTTGGACGGTGATCGCCCGGACCGGGCAGTTGAGAGCGCAGGCTCCGCATTCCATACAGGCTGACGGCCGGTCAAGCGTCACGCGAGTCTTACCTGCAGTAAAGACTGCATGGGGGCAGACCAGTGTGCAGCGTCCGCAGTTTATGCAGAGCTCCGGATCAAAGGAAAGACTTGTTTTCGTGTAGGAATTGAACATCAGATCACCCCCAGGATCCGTGATACGACAAGAATAATGCCGCAGATCACGCCGAGTGCCGCCATTCCCGTCATGACCTTGACATATGAGAAGATCTCCTTCTTTACCCCTGTCCGTGAGGTAAACGGTGTGCATCCGGTGAAATTCTGGGCCAGATACGAGATAACCGACAGGATGAGAAGGAGTGCCGCAGCTGCCGAAAGGACGCCGGCCCATATGGGTAGTCCTGGATTTGTGCCAAAAACATACGCGAAGGGAAGTGATACGATCGCGCCAAGGATCATTCCTTTTGTCGAAAAATCCCGTGTCGGGAGAATTGGCAGAAGCAGAGGAAAAAGCACTGTTCCTGCAAGGACTGCGGATACCACTGCAAGCGATGCGGTGGGTCCGGCAAGAAACCAGAGGACCGCGGCGGCCGCAAGAGTTGGAAGTGCCACGTGCATGAATTCAACTGGCGTTAAAACGAGCCGGTCCAAGAAGGAAAATTTGACGCGCCGCATGGCAGGCGACGCCGTGTGCGTTTTCAGATACTCCGGCAGATCTTCTGCACGGACAGGACCATACTCGACGATGAACTTCGTCCTTTGCGCCACTTCCTGCCATGAGACGCCGGGTGCTCCAAGCTGGGGAACGATGATCGTACGGTGCGAGACGAGCGAAGCAAGACCTGAGAATTCTATCTGGCGGACGAGTTCATCCGTTCCAAACGTCCCCTTTCCGGCGGCGCACCAGACATTGACCCCCATCGTGTCAAGAACAAGGATCCATGCATCGATTCCTGCAAGCGCTGAGCGGAGGGCATCAAAACTCAGGGTATAGTTTGCCGATGCAAAAACCAGAGATTCTGCATCCGGATCCCCGAGCCTATACAGGCCGGGTTTGACACGATGCTCTGACCGGTGCCAGCCCAATCTGGCCAGAAGATGGTCGAGCCTGTTGGCGAAGGTGAGGATCCCCGTCGTCGTCCGGATCGGCGCGGTCCAGACGCTGTTTTCCCTACAGCAGCATGTCCCGGAGTCGCTTGAACAGAAGCAGGAGCCGGATGTTTCAGGTATTTTCATGGCTATGCTCCTCACGTCCGGGTCTGTTCGTTCAGGATCGGTCCGAGAACGTCCTTTACCATGCCGCTCAGATCATCAGTTTTCATCAGGGCCAGACAGCAGATACTGCCGTCCTTCTCCCAGCTGATGAGGGCAAGTTTGTCTCCGGTCCGGATGCCGGCTTTCTCCCGGACATCCTTCGGCAGGACCATCTGCCCGCGCTCATCCACGTTGAGTACTGCTTCGATACGGCAGCCCGTCCCGCAGCTGCATCCGCAGGTCGGATCCGTATTTTCCGCCGCGTGATTTCCAGAATTTTTTGGGGTCATAGGAGAACTCTTCACTGACCCTATGGGATTCTCGATTATTTATATATTTCTGAAAAATCAGATTTTTCTGAATTATTTGGGATCACTGCTACTGGTTGAGAGATACCAGATGATCATACTGCCAGGCGCGTTCCCCCTCCTTCGAGTCTAAAGAAGCTGCCTGGACGGCGTAGTCTACGGCATGGACCGCGTGGAGGGGCGTGTGCGCTGTGGCCGCGGCGTGGCCAGCAGCCCGGGCGGCGAATGCGGCAGAGAGTTCACTCGAGGCACGGGCGGCGGCATGTGCGGCAAAGGCGGCTTTTCGTGCTTCGCCGACGGGTATCTCGCCCATGACCCAAGCATGTCCCGCTTCGATCGCGTCACGGGGCCGCGGATCGTTCGGGCATGCAGATTCAAAAAGAGGAAGGACACGCTTGGCACAGTTCAGAGCCCAGATTGCGAGGGTCTTCTGATCCGTCCGGTTCACGAGTTCTTGTATGGGGTCGGCGGCCATTGGAGTACTAATGTCCGGTATGGATAATATAGATTTGCCCGGGAGATCCGCTGGCATCTCAGCTAAAAAAAATCAGCGGGTCTAAACCAGGGTAAACACGCTCGTCCTCCCCGGAAGATCAAGCATCGTAATATTCACGCTCTGCACTTTATCGTCACTGCCGAATATGAAGGAAACTGCGGTCTTCGTCGTCGATTCGTAAAAGACATCCCCGTCATACGGCGTGAGGACGTACTGCATTTCGGCCGGTCCAATAGACATAACAAGACCGTCAGCTTCATTTTCAATCGTCAGATTTCCGTAATAATTCTGATAATACGATCCGCAGTAGTTTACCAGATACCGGGGCGATGAAGCATTCTCCGGAGCCTGCTGAAGTGCTGTATACGGACTCAGCACCGAAGATCCTGGCTCCATGGCTGCATTGATCTGATCCTCGATCTCCGCATACCAGTCATTCTGCACGGAACCAGTGAAGTACAGATCCTCCCAGCCCCGCACGACTGCTTTTTTCAGGATATGTCCACCCGGGAAGCCGTTCGTTAAAACAACGATTCCCATCCCCTCTGCCGGATAGAGCGTGATCAGCGTGGAGACCCCGCTGGTTAAGTCGCCGCCGTGTTCGACCCTGACCCTTCCGTTCTGAGATGTGATGTCCCATCCAAGACCGTAGGCCGAGATGGTGGTATAGTCGGAGAGCAGGATGTTCTGGGCTTTATGCGTCTCGCTCAGCGCTGCGGGATCAATCACCTGCACGCCGTCGATCGTCCCGTCGTTTAACTGCAGGCGGAGATATCTGATCATATCGTTCAGCGTCGAACTGACCCAGCCTGCCGGGCTGTTCGCATCATCGTTGAACAGAACGGCGGTTTGTTCCGCAACGCAGTTCGTCACGACATAGGTGTCGGCATGGTTTTCAGCCTCGGCAAAGTCGGAAAAGACCGCACTCGAGTTTGTCATTCCTACCGGGATGAAGATCCGCTCCGCTATCAGCTCCTCCCATGGGATTCCGGCTTCGATGGCTGCAGTTTCGGCGGCTGCAGTTTCGGCGGCTGCAGTTTCGGCGGCTGCAGTTTCGGCGGCTGCAGTTTCGGCGGCTGCAGTGATCCCGAGATTCGAATAGGCGTAACTCGAGCGGAACGCGCCCGTCAGTGCGAGATATCTGAGTTTAAAGAGGGTTTCCGAACGGTTGTATCCGAACTCGGCCAACTCGGCGCCTGCATACTCGGGAAGTCCCGTCCGGTGCGAAAGAAGATCGCGAATGGTCACGTGTTCCGTGATCCATGGATCGAAAAACACCAGATCGGGATTGATCCCGGCAGCCGAATCATCCCATGAAAGTTCGCCGTTCCCGACCATCGATGCGATCGTCGCGGTCGTAAAGGACTTCGAGATGGAGGCGAGATGGAACCGCGTGTCGGCATTTACCGGCTCCTTCGTCGTGAGATTGATCACGCCGAAGCATTTTTCGTAGACGACCGTGTCGTTTTGAATAATCGCGACCGCCATGCCCGGGATGCCGCTTTTGTTGAAGAGTTCTTCTGTGTAGAGATCGAACGCAGATATCGGTTTATCGAGATCTCCTGCCGCCGGCGTCTGGTCATAGGCCGCCGTAATGCATCCCGATACCAGGATTATACAGAATAATCCGAGAATTAGTGCCGTAACCGGTTTAAAAATAATGATAATCCCCTCTGATAAATAAAGTAACTTCCTTCTTAACCATATATCTGCATTCCAGTATTTTTGCCGGATCGGATGAATGGGTAAAATAAAAAAGCGGATCCGGTTCGGCAGGATACCGAAGGGATCGAATTTTCTGTTTTTTAGAGGCCGGCCCGCTCAACGATAACATCAGCGACCGTTTTCGCGCTCGTGAACGGGAAATCTGCTGCCGTGAGAAGGGTGCCGGCTTCGCCAGCGGTCATTTTCAGATCGCCGACCTGACATGTCGTGTCTGCACCGTCTGGAAACGCGGCGATGAGAGCGGCTGGGGTGTCGATCGGGAAGGAAGCTCCCGCAAGTGCCCCGCTGATCTGGGAATGGATCTGCTCTTTTACGGTAAGGGGAACAAATCCGGGCATGCCGGCGACCTCTCCCGCGGCTTTTGCGATCTGGCAGTCGGCGCTGTGGGTTTCGCATCCGAAGCATGCTCCCTTGATTGCTTTGAGAGACTCTTCTGCCTTTGTCTGCGAGACGTCTTTACCTGTGTAACTCCATGTTGGCATCTAGTTTCACCAGATACCTGTTGTCGTGTTATATTTATATACAAAATCGTCATTATACTATACAAACACTTTTAATACATAATTATGACCCTGCGGGTTAATGATTGTGCATTACCCATATATCTATCAGAAAAGGAGGGATCATGGCAACAACACTGAGTTCATCACTGAACGAGATCCGTGAACTGAAAAAGGAGGTCACCGGGCTGCGTATGGATCTGAAGCGCTTTATCGAGCATGCAAACCAGCAGCATGTCCAAAACGCCCTTACCGATCTCAAACAGAATTATGCCGGTTTTTTCGCAAACGATCAGGTGGAAACGGCAAAATCCGAGCTTTCTTCGAATATGGTCGCAGACTGCGGGATGCGGGATAAATGCTACGGCGTTTTTCTGGATTTCCTGCAGAACACCTCACAGCATATCAAAGACGGCTGTGTGTCCGAAGAGATCATCCAGTCCTACCGGGATCAGCTGAAAAACATGCGGGAAGCGGGTCCTTTCGACCGGTGCGATACCTGTTTTTCGCAGGTCTACCGGCTCTTTGAAAAGCAGGTCGATTTAATGCAGTCTCTCGGCATTTATGAAGACAGCAGCCGGGATCAGGATAGCATTACCGATATTCCGGAGGAAACGGCGGTCAGTGAACTCTTGGAGCCGATCGCTAACGTCCTGCGTTTCCAGATTTTGAAATTGCTTGCGGTACAAACGCGGACCTTTTCCGATCTCTCCGGCCTGACCGGGCTTCGCGGCGGGAACCTGCTGTTTCATATCAAAAAACTCACCGAATCCGGCATGATCCTGCAGAGCCATGAGCGGGGGGATTACGTGATCACGGATAAGGGATTCAAAACGCTGAATGCCGTTTCCGAGTTGTACCGAGAAACCCACCACCCCTAACGCGTTTCGAAAAAAGGAAAAATATTTTTTGGATTTATACGAGCTCGGTGGCCGGTGACGTAGCTTGACATGTCGCTTGAGAAGTAGAGGATCGTTCCGTTCAGTTCGCCGCGTTTTGCCGGGCGGTTCAGCGGGCAGACTCTGCTGTACTGCGCTAGGAACTCGGATGATTTGAATAATGTGCCTTCCGTCATCTCCGATTCGAAGAGACCGGGTCCGACCGCATTGACCTTGATGTTGTTCTGTCCGTATGAGGTTGCCATACCCATGGTGAGACCAAGGACGGCTGCCTTCGATGTGTTGTAAACGTGGCGGACGAACATATCTCCCTTGTCGCCGATGATCGCATTGATCGAGGCGGTGTTGACGATCTTACCGTAGTTCTGGGCTTTCATGTGCGGCACGACATACTTGCTCATGAGGTAGATGCCTTTGACGTTCGTGTCCATCGATCTGTCCCACTCTTCTACGGTGAGGGTCTCGACGGTTCCGCGCTGGGCGATGCCGGCGTTGTTGAAGAGGATGTGGATCGTTCCGTAATGTTTGACGATCGCATCAACCGCCTCTTTCACGCTCTGTTCGCTCGTTACATCGCACGGGTAGGTGAAAACGTCCCCGCCTTTTTCGGCGATTTCTTTTGCGACTGCTTCGAGTTTGTCCGTTCTGCGTGCAAGCATGGCGACTTTTGCTCCGGCTTCAGCGTAAGCTCTGGCCGCGTCGGCGCCAAGACCGCTGGAGGCTCCGGCGACGACCGCCACTTTTCCTGTCAAATCACAATAGTTAATCATTTTCTGTCAAGCTGATACTTACCCGTTTGGAATAATAAAGAAAATGCCACTGAAAAACCGGAATACACAGCGATTTTCCATGTGGAATCCCCCGGGATTTTTCCTGAGAATACGTGCCTGAAATACAAAACAGCGGCAGGGAAAGCGCAATTTTGCTGACCGGCTCCGGGGGCCTTGAAGCGAATTCAGAAACTTTATCTTGAAACAGTGTGTTTATGAGATATAATGAAAGAGATAGACAGGTATGACGGACGCTGGTATGTCTGAAGATCCCCTTCTGTCGATCCAGCAGAGATTGATCTCCTGCGGGATGCGGGAGTATGAAGCAAAAATCTAGAGAATTTCTAACAACCTTTTTTTCCGACAGAAAGTACTTTCTTTTCGTACGTTGAGTAGTATGTATGGGGACTTTCAGCAGCTTTGGTCTCAACCAGGCATATCACGAGCGTTATTAAAAACTTGGCGACCGTCTCTCCGATGTTGGTAAAACACTTGATTGGGATGTTTTTCGTCCTCTTTTTGAATCCATGTATGCAAATAAATCCGGCAAAGGCGGTCACCCCAATGTCGATGTAATACTCATGTTCAAGATTCAGCTTCTGGAAGTCTGGTATAATCTATCTGATCTCGCCGTTGAACGTGAAATCTACGATCGTCTCTCCTTTTGGCATTTCCTTTGGTGTCCTGACAAAATACCCGACAATTCAACGATCTGGTTATTTCGGGAGCGCATGTCCGAATCAGGCGTTGACACATTGGTTTGGCAGGAGTTTCAGCGACAACTTGACCTGAAAGGTCTCAAAATTGAACAAGGTATGATTCAGGATGCAACGTTTGTGTATGCTGAACCCGGTCATTGTAAGAAAGACACGCCGCGAGGAGAGCAGGCAAAAACACGACGGGATAAAGATGGAAAAATCATGTCCAAGAACGGCAAAATGCACTATGGCTATAAACTGCATACCATCATGGATACGACGCATGATCTTATTCGACGCATTGAAACCACAACGGCAAATGTTCATGACAGTCAGGTGGATCTGTCAGAAAAAGGAGAAGTGGTCTATCGGGATCGGGGATATCAGGGAGCAAAATGCAAGGGATATAGTGCCACAATGAAACGAGGGGCGAGAGGACATCCCATTGGGATACGAGATAAACTGAGAAATATGCGAATAAGTAGAAAGAGATCAAAGGGGGAGAGACCCTATGCAGTGATCAAAAATATCTTTCATGCAGGGTTGGTGAAGGTAACAACGCTGCAAAGAGTGCGAGTGAAAAATATGCTGGCTGCATTTTGTTATAATATCTATCAAGTGAAAACGATTCAAAACAGGGTGTAAATTAAAAAAACGTCAAGGAATAATTGGGATTTATCGTGATTTTCTTTTTTTTGGGGGGGGATGAGAGGGTGTGGGGATGTATTCAATCCTTCATAAATAATGATTCTCGTTAAAAAAAAGAGTTGATAGAAATTCTCATGTCTTTATCTCACTCGATCATCTGAACAAAATTTTTGAGAATGCGGATTCCGGCATCCCCGCTTTTTTCCGGATGGAACTGGACGCCCATCACGTTCCCGACACCCACTGCCGAGGCATACGGCACGATGTAATCAGTTTTTGCGATCGTGAACTCGGGAGTCGTATCAGCATAATAGGAGTGAACAAAATACACATACGTTCCGTCAGGGATTCCTTCAAAAAGAGGGTGAGCCGAGGGCGAGATCGTGTTCCATCCCATCTGGGGGATCTTCATCCCGGATTTTTTTGGAAAAAGCCGAACCGTTCCCGGCACAAAGCCAAGCCCTTTGTGAAGACCGTGTTCTTCGCTTTCCTCTAAAAGCATCTGCATGCCGAGACATATCCCAAGAAGAGGTTTCTTTGCCGCCTCTTTTTTCACAAGATCGATCAGGGGGGCGAGTTTGTTCATTCCTTCGGAAAATGCTCCGACCCCAGGAAGGAGAAGTCCGTCGGCCGATTGAATGATCTCGGGGTCGTTCGTTATTTTCGGGCGGCCCCCTGCCGCCTCGAGACCGCGGACCACACTGCGGAGATTGCCCAATCCGTAATCCAGAACGGCGACTTCAGAAGTGCCCATCTATATCACCATCTTCTTCATTTGTTTCGCGGATTCTCCATAAACCTTTTGTCGCCCACTCGGGAGATTTGCCGTTTGCATCGCCCCATGCCTTCAATTTTCGTTCCCAGTCAGCCCACAATTCCGGATACCGGGCTTCGATATCCTTCATGCAGGCTATTTCGGATGACGGACACATAAAGCAGCCGATCCGGTCAAGACCCAGTTCATAAAGGGGATTGTACGGAGCTTTTTCCCTGAAAAGATAGAGCCAGTCGTGCATAGCTGTCCAATGCTGGATCGGGGCTGCCGAGATCTGGCAGGGAACATTTCTGTTTCGCCAGACACGCGGACTCTGCATGCGTTTGGCAGACTCGAACTTTCGCTGACCGATGAAAGAGATCGCCTCGCCCCATTTATTTTCAATGAGGGTTTTGACCGGCGTAAGTTTGCATGCTTTGCAGCACCACCTGAAATCAACCGCCGGCGGACCCTGCAGTTCAAATCCTTCCCAGAACTCGGAATTCCCTGACTCGACAATCAGCGGGAGGTCAAACATTTCGGAGACTTTGTGGACATTTTCGATCGTTTCCGGAAATTCAAGGCCCGTGTCCGCAAAGATCAGCGGCAGCCGGAGTCCCGCCTTAAGCGTGATGAGAAGCGTTACCAGACTGTCTTTCCCGCCCGAGTATGACACGGTCGGTTGGATGCCAGGATTTTTGGCGATAACATCATGGATGAACTCGATCGATTTCCTTTCGTAGAGATCAAGAATATGAGAATTTCTATCAACTCTTTTTTAACGAGAATCATTATTTATGAAGGATTGAATACATCCCCACACCCTCTCATCCCCCCCCCAAAAAAAAAGAAAATCACGATAAATCCCAATTATTCCTTGACGTTTTTTTTAATTTACACCCTGTTTTGAATCGTTTTCACTTGATAGATATTATAACAAAATGCAGCCAGCATATTTTTCACTCGCACTCTTTGCAGCGTTGTTACCTTCACCAACCCTGCATGAAAGATATTTTTGATCACTGCATAGGGTCTCTCCCCCTTTGATCTCTTTCTACTTATTCGCATATTTCTCAGTTTATCTCGTATCCCAATGGGATGTCCTCTCGCCCCTCGTTTCATTGTGGCACTATATCCCTTGCATTTTGCTCCCTGATATCCCCGATCCCGATAGACCACTTCTCCTTTTTCTGACAGATCCACCTGACTGTCATGAACATTTGCCGTTGTGGTTTCAATGCGTCGAATAAGATCATGCGTCGTATCCATGATGGTATGCAGTTTATAGCCATAGTGCATTTTGCCGTTCTTGGACATGATTTTTCCATCTTTATCCCGTCGTGTTTTTGCCTGCTCTCCTCGCGGCGTGTCTTTCTTACAATGACCGGGTTCAGCATACACAAACGTTGCATCCTGAATCATACCTTGTTCAATTTTGAGACCTTTCAGGTCAAGTTGTCGCTGAAACTCCTGCCAAACCAATGTGTCAACGCCTGATTCGGACATGCGCTCCCGAAATAACCAGATCGTTGAATTGTCGGGTATTTTGTCAGGACACCAAAGGAAATGCCAAAAGGAGAGACGATCGTAGATTTCACGTTCAACGGCGAGATCAGATAGATTATACCAGACTTCCAGAAGCTGAATCTTGAACATGAGTATTACATCGACATTGGGGTGACCGCCTTTGCCGGATTTATTTGCATACATGGATTCAAGAAGAGGACGAAAAACATCCCAATCAAGTGTTTTACCAACATCGGAGAGACGGTCGCCAAGTTTTTAATAACGCTCGTGATATGCCTGGTTGAGACCAAAGCTGCTGAAAGTCCCCATACATACTACTCAACGTACGAAAAGAAAGTACGAGAATTTCTAACAACCTTTTTTTTTTAACAGAAAGTACTTATAATATCTATCAAGTGAAAACGATTCAAAACAGGGTGTAAATTAAAAAAAACGTCAAGGAATAATTGGGATTTATCGTGATTTTCTTTTTTTGGGGGGGGGGATGAGAGGGTGTGGGGATGTATTCAATCCTTCATAAATAATGATTCTCGTTAAAAAAAAGAGTTGATAGAAATTCTCAGTGTTGTTAACTACTCTTCCCCGAAGAGGAAGCGTAGACGATCTTTGCTGCGATGAGGATCACAACAAGAGCTGCAAATATTCCTATAATCAACGCTATAATTCCGCCGGCAATACTATCTCCGAGAGCATAGTCAGGCATAGGTGCTGCCCAGCCGATCGGATCTTCAGCTTCAATAATCTCGTCACCTGTTGCCGGAGCAAAGACTTCCTTCACGCCTCCGTTCACAAGCAGTGTGCTGTCAAGTCCGTCCGGATCGCCTGATGCGAACAGAACCGCACAACCTCCGATAATAAGTGCAATAACAAGACCAAAGACCAGGAAATTCTTGATCGGGACGGCCTTTTTCGTGGTATCTCCGGTGAGTTCCGGGCGAACATTGAATATAAGTGTAACCACAACTGCGGTTATGACACCCTCAATAAGGCCAATGATCGCGTGGTAGATGAACATGGTCGGGAGACCGACGGAAATCGGAACGGCACCGAGAATGGCGATCTCAACGGCTGCACAACACGCAGCGATAACACATGCCAGCCACGCTGCTATGCCGGCAGGAACGGCGACCGGGAGATTGGGGAGAACCGATTTGATGCCTTTGAATGAGTAAAAACCAACGAATCCAGCGATAACACCCATGTTGATGATGTTTGCACCAAGCGCCAGAACACCGCCGTCGCCGAAGATGAGCGCCTGGATGATCAGAACGATCGTCAAAACAAAGACAGCGGCAAAAGGAGAGCCGAGAATGATGGCTGCAAGAGCGCCGCCGACCAGATGTCCGGAAACACCGAATCCGGTCGGAAGATTGAACGCCTGAATGGCAAAAATGCCGGCTGCAATGACGGCAAGGATCGGGATCTTTGATTCGTCAAGATTTTTCCTTGCCCAGTTAATTGCAAGAACAATAAAAACAAGAGCAATTATCCAGAATACGATACCAATAGGGACACCGAGTCCGCTATAGCCAAACAGAAAATCAGGTATGTGCGTAGTGTTTCACCTGTGTATTACAATAACACGTATTCCATAATAAGTGTTACGGCACGCGAGTGATAGCAGCAAAGGTATTATTTTAACACCATGATTTGAAAAATCGGAGAATTTCTAACAACCCTTTTTTCCGACAGAAAGTACTTTCTTTTCGTACGTTGAGTAGTATGTATGGGGACTTTCAGCAGCTTTGGTCTCAACCAGGCATATCACGAACGTTATGAAAAACTTGGCGACCGCCTCTCCGATGTTGGTAAAACACTTGATTGGGATGTTTTTCGTCCTCTTCTTGAATCCATGTATGCAAATAAATCCGGCAAAGGCGGTCACCCCAATGTCGATGTAATACTCATGTTCAAGATTCAGCTTCTGGAAGTCTGGTATAATCTATCTGATCTCGCCGTTGAACGTGAAATCTATGATCGTCTCTCCTTTTGGCATTTCCTAGGGTGTCCTGACAAAATACCCGACAATTCAACGATCTGGTTATTTCGGGAGCGCATGTCCGAATCAGGCGTTGACACATTGGTTTGGCAGGAGTTTCAGCGACAACTTGACCTGAAAGGTCTCAAAATTGAACAAGGTATAATTCAGGATGCAACGTTTGTGTATGCTGAACCCGGTCATTGTAAGAAAGACACGCCGCGAGGAGAGCAGGCAAAAACACGACGGGATAAAGATGGAAAAATCATGTCCAAGAACGGCAAAATGCACTATGGCTATAAACTGCATACCATCATGGATAAGACGCATGATCTTATTCGACGCATTGAAACCACAACGGCAAATGTTCATGACAGGCAGGTGGATATGTCAGAAAAAGGAGAAGTGGTCTATCGGGATCGGGGATATCAGGGAGCAAAATGCAAGGGATATAGTGCCACAATGAAACGAGGGGCGAGAGGACATCCCATTGGGATACGAGATAAACTGAGAAATATGCGAATAAGTAGAAAGAGATCAAAGGGGGAGAGACCCTATGCAGTGATCAAAAATATCTTTCATGCAGGGTTGGTGAAGGTAACAACGCTGCAAAGAGTGCGAGTGAAAAATATGCTGGCTGCATTTTGTTATAATATCTATCAAGTGAAAACGATTCAAAACAGGGTGTAAATTAAAAAAAAAACGTCAAGGAATAATTGGGATTTATCGTGATTTTCTTTTTTTTTGGGGGGGGGATGAGAGGGTGTGGGGATGTATTCAATCCTTCATAAATAATGATTCTCGTTAAAAAAAAGAGTTGATAGAAATTCTCAACGTATTTTGACCAAAAAAGTCAGCTTCGGTTTTTACGCCGCTTTCTTCTCTGCTCTCTTCTTCATATACTGCAGCCCGGCAAGGATTGCTGCTCCAAGTAAGAAGAACAGAATGCTGAACGTTTCAAAACTCATCGCAGGTCTAGGCACATCCAGCGTGGTTGCGCCCAGAACGATCGCATACAGCGAACCGATCAGAAACCCGACACTCAGATAGATCGTCTGCGACCGATATTTTTCCAGACATTGCCGCAGAAGTTTCGCAATAAAAACGAGCCCCGTGATCATCCCAAGCCCGAAAACGATCAGCATCGGGACATACTGGAACTGGAGATGAACGACTGCGCTCACTGCCGAGATTAGCGGGACATACAGCCCCATGATCAGAAGCATCGTCGAGCCTGAGATCCCCGGAAGAACCATCACCGAGATCGAAAGCACCGCGGCAATAAAGAGAAACAGGGCGAGCTGGGGAGAAATCTGGGTCAGATCGACCGAACTTTGCCGGGTCACCGGATTGAAGTACATCAGAAGAGGGACCGCCGCCACGCCGATCACTGCAAAGATACTGTGCAGATAATGTCTCTTCAGGACCTCTTTTTCCTCCATCACCACGATTGGCACGGCGCATACGGTCAGACCGATGAAAACCGAACTTATTTCATACACATACGTATCGAAAAGATTTGCGAGGATCACGGCGCAGATGAGATACGCAGCGGCCCACCCGACGGCGAGTTTCAGCAGGAAAGGAAGCGCCGCCTTTTTTTCCGCCATCGTCCCGGTCAGCAGATCATCCACCGAGGAGATGAATTTATCATAAAATCCAAGTAAAAACGCGATCGTCCCGCCGGAAACTCCCGGTACGCTGTCGGCGACCGCCATGCACACTCCTCTGATGATATCCATACTTATCATATGTATTGGACGTGCCTTCCATAATTAGCGTTCTTTCTTTCTGTGTCGCAACCAAGTAATTTATTCCGCGAACGCCCAGATATATAAGAGAGATTCCCATGAAATATATTCTTATTCTGGCTGACGGTGCAGCAGACGAGCCTCTTGCAGAGCTTGGGGGCAAGACCCCGCTCGAAGCGGCAAATAAACCCAATATGGACAGGATCGCCCGCGAAGGAAGATGCGGCATGCTGAAAACGGTGGACGACTCGCTGTCCCCGGGGTCGGACGTTGCCAATATGTCGATCCTCGGCTATGACCCGATGAAATTCTACACCGGCCGCGGCGCCATCGAAGCGCTCAGCATGGGGATCCCCTTTAAAGAGGGCGACCTTGCCTACCGGTGCAATCTGGTCACGGTCGAGAACGAGAAGATGAAGGATTTCGCCGCCGGCCATATCTCCAGTGCTGAGGGAGCACAGCTTTTCGAGACCCTCAAAGAGAAGATCCCGGAAGCAGGCTGGTATTCCGGCGTCTCCTACCGAAATGTCATGATGCTTCCAAACGGAAAAGGATCTGAAACGACCGCTCCGCACGATATCGTCGGCGAGGTCATCAATGATTATCTCCCGAAAGGTGAGGATGCCGAGCGTCTGATGAACTTCATCGTGCGGGCTTCGGACGTGTTCGAGAACCACCCGGTAAATAAGCAGCGTATCGCCGCAGGGAAAAACCCGGCGACGACGATCTGGCCGTGGAGCGGAGGGTCGAAACCCGCGATGCCGGCATTTTCTGAAAAATATCAAAAGAAGGGAGCGGTCATCTCGGCGGTCGATCTGCTGTTCGGTCTTGCAAAATGCGCAGGCATGGAAGTGGTCACGGTCCCCGGAGTGACCGGATATCTCGACACGAATTTCCTTGGAAAAGCACAAGCTGCGGTCGAGACCGCGAACGGCGATGCGGACTTCGTGTATATGCACGTCGAAGCGACGGATGAGGCAGGACATCTCGGAAGCGTGGAAGAGAAGATCAAAGCGATCGAGAATCTGGACAAGGCGATCGGTTATATTCTCGACAACTTCGATGGCTGCATTATGCTGATGCCTGACCACCCGACGCCGATCGCGAAAAAGACCCACACGAACGACCCGGTTCCGTTCGCGATCCGCGGACTCGGCGAGCCGGATGATGTCCTGATCTACACCGAGAAGGAGATCAGAGAGAAGGGTTCCTACGGCCTTATCCAGGCGGTCGATCTCCTGGACATGGTTTTCAAGGAGTAGGCAGATGCGGGAAGAGATCACATCCTTCATCAGGGATTTTGTGAGGGGTACCCCGTATCTCAGGGAACCGCTGGTCGGATTTGCCGACTGCGCATCCCCGATGTTTCCCGGCTTAAAAAACGCCGTGATGCCGGGGCATCTGATGCCGGCCGAGATCCTGTCCGATCCGACGGTGGTCATTTCCTATTTTTTGCCGTTTCAAAAGGAGGTCGCCCTTTCGAATGTTTCCGGGCGGCATGCTTCGAAACGGTGGGCCGAGTGTTATGTGGTGACAAACCAGCTGATCGCGTCAATGAACGCCGCTTTGATCGATTATCTTAAGGATCGCGGTTATCGTGCCGCTTTTGCACAAAACGCCGTGCATCTGGATAAGGAGGTCATGATGAGCTGCTGGTCCCAGCGGCACGTCGCGGAGATCGCGGGTCTTGGAATGTTCGGTCTGAACAATCTGCTGATCACCGGGGTCGGTTCATGCGGCAGGTTCGGTTCTCTTTTAACGGATCTTCCTATCACGCCGGATGTGCCGGAGACAGAGGAGCGGTGTTTGTATAAGCTGACCGGCAAGTGTTTGAAGTGTGTGAAAAACTGCCCGACAGGAGCACTGACCGAGGACGGGTTCGACCGCCGGGTCTGTTTTTCTCTGTGTCAGGAGAATGAGAGGATGTACGGGGCGAATATCTGCGGGAAATGCGCCGTGGATATCCCGTGCGGGTTTTTGAAACCCTGACGTTGCCGGCTGAGGTTGTGCGGGCTTCAATTTCAAGGGATATTTCCAAAGCTCGCGTCAGTGTCTTGCCTTCCCCATCTTTCGTGGAATATTCAAGAATAGCATTATTTTAGCAAATGAAAATTGTCACTACTGCTATTTTTACAAAAATATTTTTGGAAGTTAAAGTGTATACTGGTATAAAAACATGAGAATATCTAACAACCTTTTTTTCCGACAGAAAGTACTTTCTTTTCGTACGTTGAGTAGTATGTATGGGGACTTTCAGCAGCTTTGGTCTCAACCAGGCATATCACGAGCGTTATGAAAAACTTGGCGACCGTCTCTCCGATGTTGGTAAAACACTTGATTGGGATGTTTTTCGTCCTCTTCTTGAATCCATGTATGCAAATAAATCCGGCAAAGGCAGTCACCCCAAAGTCGATGTAATACTCATGTTCAAGATTCAGCTTCTGGAAGTCTGGTATAATCTATCTGATCTCGCCGTTGAACGTGAAATCTACGATCGTCTCTCCTTTTGGCATTTCCTTTGGTGTCCTGACAAAATACCCGACAATTCAACGATCTGGTTATTTCGGGAGCGCATGTCCGAATCAGGCGTTGACACATTGGTTTGGCAGGAGTTTCAGCGACAACTTGACCTGAAAGGTCTCAAAATTGAACAAGGTATGATTCAGGATGCAACGTTTGTGTATGCTGAACCCGGTCATTGTAAGAAAGACACGCCGCGAGGAGAGCAGGCAAAAACACGACGGGATAAAGATGGAAAAATCATGTCCAAGAACGGCAAAATGCACTATGGCTATAAACTGCATACCATCATGGATACGACGCATGATCTTATTCGACGCATTGAAACCACAACGGCAAATGTTCATGACAGTCAGGTGGATCTGTCAGAAAAAGGAGAAGTGGTCTATCGGGATCGGGGATATCAGGGAGCAAAATGCAAGTGATATAGTGCCACAATGAAACGAGGGGCGAGAGGACATCCCATTGGGATACGAGATAAACTGAGAAATATGCGAATAAGTAGAAAGAGATCAAAGGGGGAGAGACCCTATGCAGTGATCAAAAATATCTTTCATGCAGGGTTGGTGAAGGTAACAACGCTGCAAAGAATGCGAGTGAAAAATATGCTGGCTGCATTTTGTTATAATATCTATCAAGTGAAAACGATTCAAAACAGGGTGTAAATTAAAAAAAACGTCAAGGAATAATTGGGATTTATCGTGATTTTCTTTTTTTTGGGGGGGGGATGAGAGGGTGTGGGGATGTATTCAATCCTTCATAAATAATGATTCTCGTTAAAAAAAGAGTTGATAGAAATTCTCAACAGATAATTCTTACAGCATCCTCTGTAAGAACTGACCCGTATAACTCCTCTCCACCTTCGCCACTTCCTCCGGCGTCCCCGTCGCGATGATCTCGCCTCCGGCATTCCCGCCCTCCGGCCCCAGATCGATCAGATAATCCGCCGACTTGATAACATCCAGATTATGCTCGATCACCACAACCGAATTCCCCTTCCCGACAAGACTGTCCAAAACCCCGATCAGCTTCTTCACATCATGGAAATGGAGACCCGTCGTCGGCTCATCTAAAAGATACACCGTCTTCCCCGTCGCCCGCTTAGCAAGCTCACGGGTCAGTTTGATACGCTGGGCCTCGCCTCCCGACAACGTCGTCGAACTCTGCCCGAGCTTGATATACCCGAGGCCCACATCGACAAGCGTCTGAAGTTTTGCGTTGATCGACGGCACATTCTCGAACAGTTCAAGGGACTCGTCCACGCTCATACCCAGAACATCAGCGATCGACTTCCCCTTATACTTCACCTCGAGCGTCTCCTCATTATAGCGGGTCCCCTTACACTCCTCGCACTCGATATACACATCCGGCAGGAAGTTCATCTCGATCTTCATCACGCCGTCCCCCGAACAAGCCTCGCAGCGGCCGCCTTTGATATTGAATGAAAACCTGCCCGGTCCGTAGCCCCGAAGCTTCGCCTCCTTCGTCTCCGCAAAAAGCTTGCGGATATCGTCGAAAACCTTCGTATAAGTCGCCGGATTCGACCTAGGCGTCCGTCCGATCGGCGACTGATCGATCACGATCACCTTATCGATCTCCGACTCGAAGATCAGTTCCTTATAAGCTCCCGGAGTCACCTTCGATTTATACAACTCCTTCATCAGAGCCTGATACAGCGTATCGTAGATCAGCGTCGATTTGCCCGAGCCCGAAACACCCGTTACAACCGTCAGCGTCCCAAGAGGGATCGCTGCATCTATATTTTTCAGATTGTTCTCCGTACATCCGTTGAGCCGGATGAACCTCTTCGCCGGCCGTCTCTTCTCAGGGACAGGGATCGTAAGCTCGCCCGAAAGATACTTGCCGGTCAAAGACTCAGGAAACGACGGGATCATATCCGGCGTTCCTTCGGCAACGACTTTCCCGCCGTGGACCCCTGCCCCCGGGCCGATATCCACCACATAGTCGGCCGCCCGGATCGTATCCTCGTCGTGTTCGACCACGAGAAGCGTGTTCCCGAGATCCCGGAGCTTCTGCAGAGTTTGGATAAGTTTCTGGTTGTCCCGCTGGTGGAGACCGATAGACGGCTCATCCAGAATATACAAAACCCCCATCAGGTTCGAACCGATCTGGGTGGCGAGCCGGATACGCTGGGCCTCGCCGCCGGAAAGACTCACCGCACTTCGAGAAAGCGTCAGATAGCCGAGACCAACCGACTTCAGGAAGTTCAGTCTTGATTTGATCTCCCGAAGGATCAGCCTCGCGATCTCCTCCTCCTTTTCTGAAAGCGGCAAAGACTCGAAAAACTCGAGGGCTGCGTCGATCGACATATCGGCGACGTCGGCGATCGACTGCCCGCCCACTTTGACCGCGAGCACGTGATCCTTCAGCCGTTTTCCGTGACAGGTCGGACAGGGAAGGATCCGCATGAACTTTTCCAGCTCCTCTTTGCGGTACTCCGACTTCGTATCCTTATACAGCCGTTCGGTCTGGGGAAGCAGCCCCTCCCAGGTTCCGTGATAAGCCCACTCGGCATTTTTGGAGGTGTGGCGGAAATTCATGTCCTGGTTCACGCCGTACATCAGACCGTCATACTGTTCTTTCGTGAACTCATTCACCGGCGTCATCAGCGTGAAGCCGAGATGTTTCGCGACGGCGTCCAGATACTGGACACGGAACCCGTCGAGGAAATTTTTGTACACCGCGACGGCGCCGTCCGCGAGCGAGAGGCTCTTGTCCGGGATGATCAGATCGGGATCGAAGACCATCTGGAACCCAAGCCCGTTACAGGTCGGACAGGCCCCGAACGGACTGTTGAAGGAGAACATTCTCGGCTGGAGCTCCTCGAACGAGAGACCGCAGACGGGACATGCCATCCGTGCCGAGTAGACGGAGTCCGTCTCGCCAGCGTTCGCATACACGAGCCCTTCTTCGGCGTGCTTCAGCGCCGACTCGATCGCCTCGGTCAGCCGGCTCCGGTCGGACGTTTCCACCCGGTCGATGACGACATCGATGTTGTGCATGATGTATCTGCCGAGCTTGATCTCGTCGTCGGTTCGGAAAATTTCGCCGTCGACCCGGACTCTCGCAAATCCGTCGGCATGCAGATCACGGAACAACTGTTCATACGTTCCTTTCTTCTTGCGGATGAGCGGAGCAAGGATCGTGACCATCGTCTCCGGATACTCTTTCTGGATCGAATCGGCGATCTGCCCCGGGGTCCGCGACTCGATTTTTACGTGATGGATCGGACAGTAGGGAATGCCGATCCTGGCATAAAGTAACCGCAGGTAGTCATAGATCTCCGTCACCGTACCTACGGTAGAGCGCGGATTTTTCGAAGTGGTTTTCTGTTCGATGGATATTGCGGGGGAGAGGCCTTCGATGGAATCAACATCGGTTTTGCTCATCAGTCCAAGAAACTGGCGGGCATAGGCGGAGAGCGATTCGACGTATCTGCGGTGCCCTTCCGCATAAATCGTATCAAAAGCGAGTGTGGATTTTCCCGAGCCCGAAACCCCGGTGACGACGATCAGTTTGTCACGCGGGAGTTCTATATTGATATTCTGAAGGTTGTGCTGTCTGGCACCCTTCACGATCAGGTTTTTCATGCGGGGTACATGTTTGCGGCAGGGGGTTATTATGTTTTAGAACCGGGGAGTTTGTCGCCGGTCTCGGGCTTCATGACCACGGGGTGGGCAAGGCCGAGGGATGCGACCTCCATCAGTTCGTCGTAGTCCATGGTCGTCTCCACGCATCCGTCCGTTCTGGTCACGAATCCCAAGGTCGTCATGGAGATCTTGCGGCCCATCTGGAGACCTTCCTTGACCTCCATCATGCAGCCGACGCCGATCATTGCCTTCGGCTGGTATTTTTTCACCATCCTTTTGATGAATGTCGAGCCCGGTATGATGAAGGTCTTGTATCCGGCTTCATTGAGAGCGGGGACCGCCCGTCCAAGCCCGCAGCGTCCGCAGGAAACGCATTTGAGTCCGTCCTGGGTCAGACGGGCCGGGCAGTCGCGGGCACGGAGGCACTGGGGAAAGAAGACGACACGGTCTTCGACCGGAGTTTTCGCGAAGTTGGAGTAGTTCATCTCGTTGTCGATCCTGATCAGAAACTCCATCAGCTCTTTTCCGTCGACGCCGAGGAGAAGACAGACGATCTTGACCGTGCCTTCCATGATGGTGAAGAACGGCCGAAGAAGCCGCGGGAAATACATCTGTTTCCGGTGGATCGAGATGACGATCAGAATCGCCATCAGAATTGAGAATATCAGCCAGAAGGCTATGAAGATCAAAAGGAGCTGACCGAGGATCAGTGCAAGATTGTTCCAGATCGGACTGTCGAAGTACGCTAAGGAAAGGGTCGCAGCCATTTATTTCATGTCCTGAAAATCATACGGGGGATACAGGACACCCTTTTCGGTTATAATGGCGGTAACTAGATCCAGCGGCGTTGCGTCGAAGGCGTAGTTGATGACCGGGACGTTTTCGGGAACGGTCGTTCTCCCAAAGAAGCCGGAGACTTCGGTCCGGTCACGCTGTTCGATGGTGATATCGGACTCTGACGCCGCGGCATCAAAAGTCGAGACGGGAGCCGCGACGTAGAACGGAATGCCATGATGGTTTGCACAGACAGCGTGCATGTAGGTCCCGATCTTGTTGAAGACGGCGTCTTTGGTGATCCGGTCGGCGCCGACGATCACGGCGTCGATTTTTCCCTGACGCATCAAAAAGGCGGCTTCGGAGTCGACGATCGTTGTCACGGGGATCTCATCGCGGGCAAGTTCCCAGGCGGTGAGACGGGAACCCTGCAGAAGGGGGCGGGTCTCGCAGGAGACGACCGAGATCTTCTTGCCCATTTTTTTCGCAGAGCGGATGACGCCGAGCGCCGTCCCCCATGAAGAACAGGCGAGGGCTCCGGCATTACAGTGGGTAAGCACGGTCCCGATCTGCGGGAGAAGTGAGGCGCCGTTGTGGCCCAGAAGCATGCAGGCTTTGGTGTCGTTTTCGGCGATGGTTTTCGCGGCGAAAAGCGCCATGACCCGGGCCATCTCCGGCGGGAGGTTTTCCATGCTGCGGAGGAGTTTGTCAACGCCCCATGCAAGGTTCACGGCGGTCGGGCGGGTGCTTTTGATAAGCGCCGCATCGGAGGCGATTGTCTCGTCGAATTCGACATCGGAGACGCAGCGTGCCGCAGATAAAGCGACGCCGAATGCGCCGGCAACGCCGAGAGCCGGAGCTCCTCTGACCTCGAGCCGGCGGATCGCGTCCGCGAGCCGGGAAACCTCGGTGATCTCGATGACCTTATACTCGGTTGGGAGCAGCGTCTGGTCGATGAGCAT
Source organism: Methanocorpusculum sp. (assembly GCA_965228205.1). Taxonomy (GTDB): domain Archaea; phylum Halobacteriota; class Methanomicrobia; order Methanomicrobiales; family Methanocorpusculaceae; genus Methanocorpusculum. The sequence goes on from OZ245799.1 coordinate 811,452, forward strand.
CACGGAACTGTTTTCATCGTTCCACCAGATGGTTTTGTCATCAGTCACTGTTCGCTCCTGACGACGTCGATGGAGGCTTTCATGGTGGCGGCACCGGCGGACATGACCGAGTCGGGGATATCTTTTGGGGCAAGGGCAGCGCCGGCGATGTAGATCCCGGGGCGGATCGTTCCCGCCGGGTCGAGTTTCATATCGGCAGGACTCAGGAACTGGTGATCGTCGAGGGGAAGACCGAGCGATTTTGCGAGCCGCACGGTCTCCGGCTCGGGGATCATGCCGACCGAAAGGACAACGAGATCGGCTTCCAGATTGAGGAACTCGCCGGTCTCGGTGTTTTCCACCGGGAGAACGAGCCGGCCTTTTCCGGTGTCCTGCACATCGCCCGGCAGTCCGCGAATGATTTTGACGCCGGCGTCGATCGCCCGCTGGTAATACTCCTCGTAGCCTTTTCCGTAGGCACGGATATCCGAGTAGAGGATTGAGACCTCGCAGTCCGGATAATGCTCTTTGATGAGCATGGAGTTTTTGAGGGCGTACATGCAGCATACGCAGGAACAGATGTTTCTCTTGATCGTCATGTCACGCGATCCTACGCACTGGACAAAGACGATGCTTTTGGGCGTTTCGCCGTTCGAGAGCCGACGTAAGTTACCGGTGGTCGGCCCGCCGGCATTGATCATCCGCTCGAACTCAAGCGAGGTGATGACGTCCGAGTAGCGAAGATAACCGAATCTGGACTTCTTCTGCGGGTCGAAGAGCGAGTATCCGGTCGCGATCACGACGGCGGAGGCGTTGATCTCGAGGGTCTCGACGCGGTCTTCGGTGACTTTGAGGACGGCGTCTTTGCCGCAGACCCCGTAGCAGAGGCCGCATTCAATACAGTGGAGATTGTCTTTGACGACGATGTTGGGGATCGACTGGGCGTGGGGTTTGTAGATCGCTTTTCGAACCCCGATGCCGGCATCGAATTTGTTGTAGACTTCGATCGGGCAGATGGTGATACAGTTGCCACAGCCCGTACACTCTTTTTCATTTATGTATCTGGGGTATTTGGTGACGGTGACGGTGAAATTGCCAACCTCTCCTTCGATCTTTTCGACCTCGGCGAGGGTGAGGATCGTAACGTTCGGATGCCGGGAGATCTCGGCCATCTTTGGAGAGAGGATGCACATCGAACAGTCGTTGGTCGGGAAGGTTTTGTCGAGCATGGCCATGTGGCCGCCGATCGACGGCTCGCGCTCGATCAGATAGACATGGATGTTGTGATTGGCGATGTCCATAGCACTCTGGATGCCGGCGACTCCTCCGCCAATGACAACAACATTATTCATGGAGATACCTCTGCCCGACAGAGACGTAGGTCGCGGCGTTTTTGAGGTTACCGGCCGCCTCTTCGGGGGTGAGTTCGCGAACGACTTTGCCGGGAACGCCGATGACAAGAGAGTTCGGGGGGATCTCCTTTCGCTCTGAGACGAGAGCTCCGGCTGCGACGAGGGATCCTTTGCCGATCTTTGCGCCGTTTAAAACGATCGCTCCCATGCCGATGAGTGCGTTGTCTTCGATTGTGGCTCCGTGGATGATCGCCCCGTGACCGATCGAGACGTTTTCACCGATCGAGACGGGATATCCGTGGCTTTCGTGGATGACGGCGTTGTCCTGCACATTGGAGCCGTTACCGATTGATATTTTTTCCATGTCTGCACGAAGGACCGCCCCGAAAAGGATGGTGACGTTATCGCCGAGTGTTACGTCGCCTTTGAGGGTCGCATTGGGTGCGACATAGATGTTTTTTCCGATAGAACCGCCGAAGTCCATAGTGGTTATATAATTGCATGCCGGAAGTTATGAGTATTGTGGATAGGGGATGAATGAGGGAGGGTTGTCCAAAAGTGGCTTTCGCTCTATTCATGCCTCCTTCTTTTTCCGATGCTGGTTTTCTTTTGGTGTACGCTTCAGTTTCGTGTACGGGATATTATTTATGGGCGCATCCATAACACGAAATTCACGAAAACACGAAAAAAGAAAGAGAGAATTTCTACCAACTCTTTTTTTAACGCGAATCATGATTTAAGGAAGATAGGTTACATCCCCACACCCTTTCATCCCCGCCCCAAAAAAAAGAAAATCACGATAAATCCCAATTATTCCTTGACGTTTTTTTTTAATTTACACCCTGTTTTGAATCGTTTTCACTTGATAGATATTATAACAAAATGCAGCCAGCATATTTTTCACTCGCACTCTTTGCAGCGTTGTTACCTTCACCAACCCTGCATGAAAGATATTTTTGATCACTGCATAGGGTCTCTCCCCCTTTGATCTCTTTCTACTTATTCGCATATTTCTCAGTTTATCTCGTATCCCAATGGGATGTCCTCTCGCCCCTCGTTTCATTGTGGCACTATATCCCTTGCATTTTGCTCCCTGATATCCCCGATCCCGATAGACCACTTCTCCTTTTTCTGACATATCCACCTGACTGTCATGAACATTTTCCGTGGTGGTTTCAATGCGTCGAATAAGATCATGCGTCGTATCCATGATGGTATGAAGTTTATAGCCATAGTGCATTTTGCCTGCTCTCCTCGCGGCGTGTCTTTCTTACAATGACCGGGTTCAGCATACACAAACGTTGCATCCTGAATCATACCTTGTTCAATTTTGAGACCTTTCAGGTCAAGTTGTCGCTGAAACTCCTGCCAAACCAATGTGTCAACGCCTGATTCGGACATGCGCTCCCGAAATAACCATATCGTTGAATTGTCGGGTATTTTGTCAGGACACCAAAGGAAATGCCAAAAGGAGAGACGATCGTAGATTTCACGTTCAACGGCGAGATCAGATAGATTATACCAGACTTCCAGAAGCTGAATCTTGAACATGAGTATTACATCGACATTGGGGTGACCGCCTTTGCCGGATTTATTTGCATACATGGATTCAAGAAGAGGACGAAAAACATCCCAATCAAGTGTTTTACCAACATCGGAGAGACGGCCGCCAAGTTTTTAATAACGCTCGTGATATGCCTGGTTGAGACCAAAGCTGCTGAAAGTCCCCATACATACTACTCAACGTACGAAAAGAAAGTACTTTCTGTCGGAAAAAAGGTTGTTAGAAATTCTCAGGATTGTATTTCAGGTTCGTTCCCCATCCAGAAACTCTGCCGGGACATTATGTTCGAAGGTTGCTCTGATATCCTGTGCCCGAAGATATTTCACCATAACATTCATCGTACAATCCTTCCACTCCGCATCCCACCACTTGCAGGCTTCCCGTATGCAGGTCTCCTGGATCAAAGGACAAAATCGCACATTACTCATAATCCATTACTTGTCACTGCAGGATTATAATGCCTTTCTTCTCTCCAGATACTCGGCCACGACCCCGTTTCCCGCCTCGCGAAAAGCCCGGGCAACGCCTGCCGGGCCAAGTTTGATCCCGCCGAACAGTCTCGAGACGATCAGAACATGATTCGAGAGATTATTCCTCTCTAAAATCTCGGCAAGGACGCGTCCCGGAGAGCCGACCTCGCCGTCCGCCCAGCTGTCGGCATACGTTCCGCAGAAGACCGCATAACAGTGATGAGCGGCTTTTTTGTAGAGTTTTTCATGGATCTCCCGAATAACTGGAACATCTTCCACTGAATCGATCTCGTAAAGGTGGGCGTAAAACTTCGATTTCTTCTCATCCAGTCTGACGGCAGCAGCTTCGCGGACGCCCATCTATCGATCCCGCACCTCGCAGAGCGCAGTTCTGAACTCGTTCAGATACTCCTGCATGGAAAGGCTTCCTTCCGGAAACGGACAGTCGGCATCATAGAGTCTGTCGATCATGGGATTTGTCGGATAGATCTCGACGGGAATGCCGGTCTGCAAAACGGCCGCCTCCATCGCTTTTCGAAACAGGCCGATACAGTAGGCTATTCTGTGTGTATAGGTATCCTTTGTTTTTTCCAGATAGCTGGCGATACGTCTCGTCTCGATTCTCAGAAAATCGTCTTTGATCTTCTGATCCTTTACGTTTCCAAGCATGTAATGATAATGTGCGAATGGATACATCAGTTCAAGTTCGGCAGGAACCGTGCCGCATGTCCCGAAAATCACCACATGATACTTTGTCTTATCGGGAAATACTTCGTTGAATAATGCGTGAAACAGTTTATGGCTCGGACTTGTACTGTAGGGTTTTCGTACCGCACAAGGGATAAAAACCGCGATATCCCGCGGAGCAATATAATATTCATTAATGATGTACTGATATGCCTCCTCGAACTGCGGCAGATAAAACGGCGGATCTGTCAGATCCTCAGGATCCTCAGGCGGGCGCATGGTTATTCCTTTACTTTGAATTCGGCATTGATTACATTTGGATCAAGGGCTTTTGGACCAAGCGGGACAAAAATCCACATCAGAATGTAGATCAAAATACTTGGGACGGTCAGGTACGGGATGAACGTCAGAACTACCCAGATCAGCCTGACAAGCCACGTGGGGGCATTAATATATTCAGCAACCCCTCCGCAGACGCCGCCAAGAAGTTTGTCGGTCTGGGACCTATGAAATGTTTCGAGTACCATTGCTCTATATGTTTTTTCTGGGAACCTATAAGGTTGCGCACATCGGGCAGCGCGGACTCTTTTTCACGGTGAAAATCTCCATCGTGTTTTCCGCCCCGTCATAGAGGAGAAGTTTTCCGGCAAGCGTGCTGCCGGTCCCGGTGAGATATTTTACGACCTCTGCGGCTTCTATACTCCCAATTACTCCGGCACATGCCCCAAGCACTGGCGTTTTGGTCGTGGTTTTGGCATTCTGAAAAATACAGGAGAGGCAGGGAGTTTTTCCCGGAATGACCAGGGTCGCCTGACCGGTGAATCCGGCGACCGCTCCGTGCATCAGCGGGATATCTAAGTCCAGAGCCGCTTTGTTCAGCACGAATCTCGCATCGAAATTATCCATACAGTCGACTATTATGTCGGCATCCCCGATCAGCCGGAGAACGGAGGTTTCATCGATTCTCTCCGAGAACGCCGTGACGCTGCACTCGGGATTGAGATGTTCAAGGGTTTTTTTCGCAGATTCCGCTTTGGAGGTCCCAAGCCTTTCTTCGGTGTGGAGGATCTGCCGGTTCATATTCGAGAGTTCGATCACATCCATATCGCAGATTCGAATGGAGCCGATCCCGGCCGCGGCAAGGTACATGGATGCGGGAGATCCAAGTCCCCCGGCACCGGCGATAAAAACGGTAGTCTCGCTGAGTTTTTCCTGCCCCATTTTTCCAAGAAGTGCTTCCTGTCTTGCATATCGTTCATTCATAAGAGAGCCCTCACGGCGTTCAGACATTCAAGAGCGTCGAGCCGTTTTTGGTCGACGGCATTTTCTTTGATCCAGGACAAAAGCGTCTCTTTTGTCTCTGCGGAGATGTCTGCATCCTTAATGACCCGCCGGTATGTCCGGTCGGGATAATAGATCGCTTTGCAGGCTTTGAGAAGCGATTTTTCCTCCTCACCGGTGATAACACTCTTTTCACGGGCTTTGGAAAAGCTCGCCCGCATATTCACCATCGGTTCAGAGAGGGCGATACCCGTTTCCGTGTCATACACGAGACCGACTTCGTCGTCGGCGATGATCTCCCCGGATTTGTACTGATGATAGATTTTCCCAACACCGATCATCCCGAGCGTATCCAGTTCGGAGGCACGAAGGGCCCCCATCGAGGATGAGCCGTAGACTTTCACGCCGGATTTCATAACGCCGAGAAGTTCCCGGTGGCCAACGGCCTCGTCCTGGAAAAAGACGCCGTCTATGATGACCATAATGTCGGCGTTTTCTGCCGCGGCGACAGCTGCTCCTCGTTTTACCGGCGGTAAAAAGACCGCGTCCGGAAGAATCGATTTGGCGGCTGCCAAATCAAGACTGGGTCCGATGAAGACGACGACGTTCAATCTCCACACACCTCTTTCCTCTGCGTTCGTTGTCGATGGTATAACATTCAAGACCCGGGACCACGACACGGACGACCGGGATCTTGAGTTCCGGATCGGTGAGGTCGCAGACGATTACGCGGTCAAGTCCGACGGCCGCGAGATTTTTCACGATCAGCTGGATGTCGGTTTTGAAATCGTTCGTTGCATTGTTCGGGATTTCGGCTGCGGCCTGATATTCATCGCCTTTGAACCAGTAGGCGTTCATCCGTTTGACCCGGTCGTATCCCATCATCTCGCGGAACTGGGCAAGCGTTGCGTCCTCGCGTGCCCCGTGTATCTGGGTCGCTCTGCTCTGGGCGACTTCGGAGAGTGCCCTGATCATGGCGATCTCGGGATTGGTGTGGGTCCCCATTCCTATCGTCAAAAGCCGGGAGTCTTTGAGTTCGATATCATCGGAGACTGCGGCGATTGTCGGGATCCCGACGTCCGAGGTGATGTTTCTAAGCGTCACTTCGACTCCGGCGGCGGTGAATTTTGCGAGCATCTCCGCAGCTCTTGGCGGGAGGTCGGTGAGTTTCGGCCCGGTATTTCTGGTCGTTTCGACCAGTGACCATGCATCCCGCTCGATCACTTCGGTAAGTGCATAGAAGAGCGCCTCTTCCAGAGTGTTTCCAGAAGCGATGCCGTTGGAACTTGTTCGAAAGAGTGTCGGGTAGCTGAAAGGATTTGGATGAATGACGGCACAGAGCGGAAGTTTGACCGATTCATTATTGGCGATGTCCCATCCGTCGACCCAGGGGATTTCGAGATTGGGATCGATTGTGTGGGGAAGGATCAGATCCACGGGATCGACGGCGGTTTCGGTTCTCCGAAGATAGCTGTAGGAGATATTTGCAATATCCCTGGGTATTGCTTCGGCTGAGTATCGTTCGATTCCTTCCATGATCCCGGCGACTCTGGCTTCGGCCGGGGTCCCGCCTTTTCCGTTGTATACCGAGATCGCCCCGTCGGCGGCTGTCGGACGGATGCATGAGTATACGGGGATCCCGATACGGTCAAGGTCGGTGATGTCGGCAACACGGGTGATGCCGGCCTCCGGAACGAACTGTTCGATCCGCTTGAGGGTTTCGTCAGGTGTGCAGCTCCGTTCGGTCCATCCGGTGTAAACTTTGGGAGATGACTGCAGTTCTATCATTGTATGAGTATCTGGCGGGAAAGCTAAAGTATGTTGCGGGATGGGAATCCTTGCTCTCGTTTTTCTCTTCGAAAATTGTATCGATATTGCCTGTTTATAGAGGTATATATATAGACGGGGATGAATACTCAAGCATATCGGGGTGAATTATGACGATGGAAAATAACCCGAACTCCAAAGAAAATTATGAAACATCCGTGATCTATTTTGCCGGAGGATGTTTCTGGGGAATGGAAAAACTGATGCAGTCGATTCCTGGCGTGATTCAAACAACCGTTGGTTATGCCAACGGAAACGCTTCCGTGATTCCGGATTACCAAACCGTCTCCTCTGGAAAAACCGGATACCGTGAGACGGTCAAAGTCGAGTATGATCCGGGAAAAGTCAGTCTCGACGCCCTGCTGTTTTCGTACTTTCGCGTGATTGACCCGACTCTTAAAAACCGACAGGGAAACGATATCGGCACCCAGTATCAGACCGGGATCTACTTTGTCGATGACTTATCCAAAGAGACTGTTATGCGGATAGCAGAGATCGAGCTGGAAAGAAATCCGGTTTTCAACGTGGAGATCGGTCCGCTGACCTCCTTTTACGATGCAGAGGAGTATCACCAGAAGTATCTGGATAAAAATCCCGGCGGATACTGCCATATCGGTGCGGACGAGTTTAAGGAAGCGACCGAAATGATCGTCGATCCGGGAAAATACCCGCGTCCGAAAAAGGAAACACTCGCTGAAATGTTAGACGATACCGCATTTCGCGTGACCCAGCACGCCGATACAGAGCCGGCATTCCAAAATGCCTTATGGAATCAGAACCAGCGTGGCATCTATGTCGACGTCGTCACCGGCGAACCGCTTTTCACCTCATCCGACAAGTATCAAAGCTCCTGCGGCTGGCCGGCATTTTCGAAAAGTATCGATGATAACACCATCGTCTCACGGGAAGACACCTCGTTTGGGATGAGAAGGATCGAAGTGAAAAGCAGATCCGCAATTCTCATCTGGGGCATGTTTTTTCCGGGGATCCTGAATCCCCCAGCGGCACACGGTACTGTATTAACAGTGCATCGCTTCGTTTCATCCCCTACGCCGAGATGGATAAAGAGGGATACGGATATCTGAAAAGCAGGGTTAAATAAATATATCTGCCGCGTTCTTCCTCTTTTTGGCATCGGATTCATAGTCTGTCTGATTCAGGGAAATGTGGAATTATCAATTTCGATCCGGTTTTCACATGGATAAGGGGGTAATTTACTCCTTAATGAATGCCTTCTCCGAAAATATTACATACCTATGGAAGGTATTGTATAGTATCAGAACATATGTCTGATTACCACGAGAGTGATTCTATGAAAAAGATTTCCTATCTGTTTATTACCCTGGCGGGAGGCATTTTTAGGCCTTCTTGAGCTCGATTCCGCAACCAAACAGCTCGTCATCATCGACGAGTTCCCCTACATGGTCAAAAGCAATCCCGAGATCCCCTCCATCCTGCAGGCCCTCTGGGATGAAAAACTGCAGTATGAAGACATCATGCTCGTCTTGTCCGGCAGTTCCATGAGCTTCATCGAACAGGAAGTTCTTGCAGAAAAAAATCCGCTCTACGGCAGAGCTACCGGCATTCTGCAGATGAAAGAGATGGATTTTTCCGATGCCGTCCAGTTCTTCCCGAATTACAGCCCGGAAGACAAAACAGCCGCCTATGCGATCCTCGGCGGCATCCCGCATTATCTCAAACAGTTCGATCCTTCCTTATCGCTTGCGGAAAATATCGTCCGAAACATTCTGCAGAAAGGCTGCGTGCTTTACAGCGAAGTCGAGTTTCTGATGCATGAAGAACTCCGCGAAACTGCTGTTTACAACACCATCATCAGCGCAGTTGCTCTCGGCAATACAAAACTTTCCGAAATCCATGCAAAAATCCTCATCGAAAAATCGAAACTCAGTTCATATCTCCGTAATCTGATCGAGCTTGGCATCATAACCCGCGAGTTTCCCGTTACCGGGAGTCTAAAAGAGTCGTCGAATGTTCAGCGCGGGCTGTATAAGATCACGGATAACTTTTTCCGGTTTTACTACGCGTTTGTCTATCCGAATACGTCCGAACTGGAGTACGGCGGCGCACCGGGGATCTATACCTACGCGGTTGCCCCCTCGCTCGATGAGTATGTTTCCCGGGTGTTTGAGGATATCGCCGTCCAGTATCTGCGAAAACAGAACAACGCAGGAATTCTGCCGTTTCATTTTACGAGAATTGGAAGATGGTGGAACAAAACGGACGAGATCGACATTATGGCGCTCGATGCAGACGGGGCCCGTATGCTTCTTGGCGAATGCAAGTACAGGAATGCATTGACGGATACCGACACGCTGCATTCGCTTATGCGTAAAGTCCCTCTCTCGTCCGATGCGAAGACGTTCTACTGTCTTTTCTCAAGATCGGGTTTCACGAAACGGTTACAGGACGAGGCGAAGGAAAAAGGTGTGATGCTTGTCGAACTTAAAGATAGAGAATTTCTATCAACTCTTTTTTTTAACGAGAATCATTATTTATGAAGGATTGAATACATCCCCACACCCTCTCATCCCCCCCCCCCAAAAAAAAATCACGATAAATCCCAATTATTCCTTGACGTTTTTTTTAATTTACACCCTGTTTTGAATCGTTTTCACTTGATAGATATTATAACAAAATGCAGCCAGCATATTTTTCACTCGCATTCTTTGCAGCGTTGTTACCTTCACCAACCCTGCATGAAAGATATTTTTGATCACTGCATAGGGTCTCTCCCCCTTTGATCTCTTTCTACTTATTCGCATATTTCTCAGTTTATCTCGTATCCCAATGGGATGTCCTCTCGCCCCTCGTTTCATTGTGGCACTATATCCCTTGCATTTTGCTCCCTGATATCCCCGATCCCGATAGACCACTTCTCCTTTTTCTGACAGATCCACCTGACTGTCATGAACATTTGCCGTGGTGGTTTCAATGCGTCGAATAAGATCATGCGTCGTATCCATGATGGTATGCAGTTTATAGCCATAGTGCATTTTGCCGTTCTTGGACATGATTTTTCCATCTTTATCCCGTCGTGTTTTTGCCTGCTCTCCTCGCGGCGTGTCTTTCTTACAACGACCGGGTTCAGCATACACAAACGTTGCATCCTGAATCACACCTTGTTCAATTTTGAGACCTTTCAGGTCAAGTTGTCGCTGAAACTCCTGCCAAACCAATGTGTCAACGCCTGATTCGGACATGCGCTCCCGAAATAACCTGATCGTTGAATTGTCGGGTATTTTGTCAGGACACCCAAGGAAATGCCAAAAGGAGAGACGATCGTAGATTTCACGTTCAACGGCGAGATCAGATAGATTATACCAGACTTCCAGAAGCTGAATCTTGAACATGAGTATTACATCGACTTTGGGGTGACTGCCTTTGCCGGATTTATTTGCATACATGGATTCAAGAAGAGGACGAAAAACATCCCAATCAAGTGTTTTACCAACATCGGAGAGACGGGCGCCAAGTTTTTCATAACGCTCGTGATATGCCTGGTTGAGACCAAAGATGCTGAAAGTCCCCATACATACTACTCAACGTACGAAAAGAAAGTACTTTCTGTCGGAAAAAGGTTGTTAGAAATTCTCATTACTTTCTGTCGGAAAAATGGTTATTAGAAATTCTCTATTTGTTACCCTCAAAGTACACTAATGTAGCCAACATTGCTGAAAGTGGCTGGGATTTTTCTGAAAGCTCTTGAATTCTCCGGTCATGATGTTCTTTTTGATTAAACTCTCCACTCATTTCACCATCAGCATTCGGAATCTTAAGAATTTCATTGAGTTCGCTATCAAGATGCTTTTTGAGTTTGATATTCGGTTTAACCGTACTTAACGCACCCTCTATCTGAGATATCGCACCATCGATCGTCAAAGGTGATGGACGGAAAAGAGACAGGTAGTCCTCAATTTTTTCAGACAACTCGGTAAAGAAATCATCTGCATTTTCGATACGAATATAGGTGATCTTCCCCGAGGATTCTGCATCTCTTACCTCCCTAGGAAATCCACCCTCAGGGATTCCTCGATGAGTCCAATAGACGGGGTAACGACGTTTAGCGGTTGGATCAAGAAGAGTTTGAAGAAGGGCGATATCACTATTCCCGGACCACCCGCAGGTAATTATCCCATATTCTGAAAAGATATCTTTGAGATATTTGGTGACGTCTTCTCCATATTCCATAAGATCGGTCTGAGTGATTTTTAATTCATCAGGATATGAACCATTTATTTTGAAAATACGACGTTCATCTGGTAAAACTGAGTATTCGTTTGGGTCACTTTTGAAAGTAATTACATGCGGAGTAATCCCGAACTCTCGGAACGCTGTTTCTATAAGGTCATCAAAATTTGTAGTAATGATGAATCCGATCTGACCACTTTTTGCGAGTTGGGTTATTATTTTTTGGGCAGTTGCTGGCTGGGCATCAGTTTTTTCAAAGTAAGGTTTTAGTCGGGATCTTCGTTCCTTCTCATTTATATCTCTGGATAAATTCAGTTTATCAAACAGCCCGCTAAATGTGGGTGACTCATGAAATATTTCAGAATATTTATCCCGTAACTCTGTTTCTTCGATGGATTTAACATCCTCAATAGAACCATTGGAGATTAAAGCTTGGCGAATAAGGTCATTGGTTACATCCCACCTTGATTTAATTCCAGCATCTTTAGAGATTCCTGAACCCAATAAAAGAACGGAGAATTTCTAACAACCTTTTTTTCCGACAGAAAGTACTTTCTTTTCGTACGTTGAGTAGTATGTATGGGGACTTTCAGCAGCTTTGGTCTCAACCAGGCATATCACGAGCGTTATGAAAAACTTGGCGCCCGTCTCTCCGATGTTGGTAAAACACTTTATTGGGATGTTTTTCGTCCTCTTCTTGAATCCATGTATGCAAATAAATCCGGCAAAGGCGGTCACCCCAATGTCGATGTAATACTCATGTTCAAGATTCAGCTTCTGGAAGTCTGGTATAATCTATCTGATCTCGCCGTTGAACGTGAAATCTACGATCGTCTCTCCTTTTGGCATTTCCTTGGGTGTCCTGACAAAATACCCGACAATTCAACGATCTGGTTATTTCGGGAGCGCATGTCCGAATCAGGCGTTGACACATTGGTTTGGCAGGAGTTTCAGCGACAACTTGACCTGAAAGGTCTCAAAATTGAACAAGGTATGATTCAGGATGCAACGTTTGTGTATGCTGAACTCGGTCATTGTAAGAAAGACACGCCGCGAGGAGAGCAGGCAAAAACACGACGGGATAAAGATGGAAAAATCATGTCCAAGAACGGCAAAATGCACTATGGCTATAAACTGCATACCATCATGGATACGACGCATGATCTTATTCGACGCATTGAAACCACCACGGCAAATGTTCATGACAATCAGGTGGATATGTCAGAAAAAGGAGAAGTGGTCTATCGGGATCGGGGATATCATGGAGCAAAATGCAAGGGATATAGTGCCACAATGAAACGAGGGGCGAGAGGACATCCCATTGGGATACGAGATAAACTGAGAAATATGCGAATAAGTAGAAAGAGATCAAAGGGGGAGAGACCCTATGCAGTGATCAAAAATATCTTTCATGCAGGGTTGGTGAAGGTAACAACGCTGCAAAGAGTGCGAGTGAAAAATATGCTGGCTGCATTTTGTTATAATATCTATCAAGTGAAAACGATTCAAAACAGGGTGTAAATTAAAAAAAACGTCAAGGAATAATTGGGATTTATCGTGATTTTCTTTTTTTTTGGGGGGGGGATGAGAGGGTGTGGGGATGTATTCAATCCTTCATAAATAATGATTCTCGTTAAAAAAAAGAGTTGATAGAAATTCTCGAATGTATTTTTTGGGTGATGCGGCTATTTTTTGTGCAAGATTGGCTATGGTTTCGTGAGGCATTGATACAACATTCAGCTTTACTCTCTATAATAATTATCATCACTCTATCGAGCCCCCATATCAAAAAGTATCCCCCCAAAACTAAACCCGTTGACAAATCAGAGATACGATCGGCTGAAAACGGCTGATTTTTGCGTCCAACCCGCAGCCGCAAGTCTATCGACTTGCTCAGCTAAGGGCGAGCCTGTTCGCAAACCTTCGGTTTGCTCTCCGACTCGGGTCTACGACCCTCGCTTGACGGCTCACCCCGCATTCACTTCCCCGCACCCTGAACGCAAGAAAAATGCGATGTGCGTTAATTCGCGGTGGGCTATCTCATGTATCCACACCTGACCATCCCCATCCTGAATTAGATTTCCGCCAACACCATGTACCTCCTCCGAAGAAACTGTATTAGGGTTCTGCTTCGTATCTAATACTGTAATGCGTAATCTCACCTTTCCGGTCCGGTCCCTTGGTTCCGTTCTTCCAACGGACACCGATCCCTACGCTCTTTCCGCATGGCTTCTCGAGCGGCGCGGCAAAGAGACCGACCTTACTTCATGGCATATCGAAACGACCCTCACGGATCAACTCGAGTTCGTCGATTATCCTGCGGCTGGCGGGGAGTTCTACGCTGACCGGATCCTCGACGCCTGCGGGAACGTGGTCGACGGGAACGTTTCCCATGAATTCGATCCGGATTTCGGCATGATCCAAACAGACGTTTCCCTCGTCCAGACCCTCCGGAAAAACTGCTGGTGGAGTCTCCCGGCCCCGTCAAACCTCGACGTCGGGGATGCATACTTCGGTGATTCCGAGGAGTTCAAAACCGCTCTTTATGAAACGGTCTCCACGCTTTGCTGGAGTATGCGGGACGCCGGGATCCCCGGACACATCCTGACTGCGGACCGGCCCGATGAGATCGAGCTCGAGTATTTCTCCGGCAAATGGTATCTCTGGGCGGTTTCAAACGAAGCTCTGCCGGAGATACTCGAGATCCAAAAAGACATCATCATAACAGAGGACAGCGTTTCTCTCCTCCCTGATCTTTTAGACTCCTTCGAGATCAGAAACGTCTACATCCGCGACGCGGATCCGGCGGCACTTCGCTCTGTTCTCCGGCATTTCGATCCGGAATATATCCAGGTTTGCGGTGTAGGACCCGAAGAAGGAAGACCTGAATACTGGCGGGACCTTGCCTCTGTCTCAGTCGAATCTGCCGAATAAACGAAACATACACATCCCCTCCCGCCTAATATCTGTACATCATATGTCTGCGAATGAGCTGTATCGTGTTGAAGTCCGTGTCCGAAATGGTCTGAAAAGATATTATCTGGTGCGTGAAGTCAACACCATGCAAAAAAATTTGCGGCAACCCGCGTTATCAAATCAGGAACCAAGCCGACCAAAGCCGAGGTATCCCGGACGATTGCACTCTTCGGCTTCGATCTCGAGATGAAATGCATGAAAAAAGTGGCGAAGTTTCGTGCGGGGAAGTTTACCTTCGAGCAGTACGCAGACGAGGACGAATACTTCGAACTGGAACGGTTCAGATATCTTCTTGCCCGGTGTCCCCCGGGAGACCCGGAACGTGAAACGGCGGCATACATCTCCGCCGCCGCACGCACGGCCGCTGTGGATTTTACGCCTGCAGAGGTCTCCCGTCTCTTCTCCGCAGGAGAGATCCCGCGCGGCAAACGGCTCTTTGATGTGAACGTCGTTCAAAACCTGCATAACGCCTATCGTTTGCACGGAAAAAGAGAGCTTCTGACGCCCAAAAAGGTGTATCAGCTTCAAAACATCCTTTACCAGAATATTGATGCGGCCCCGCTCGCCTCTCAATCGAAAAAGGATCTTGCCGTACTTCTTTCCTCATTCAACCAGAAAGTCAAAGAGAATGCTCATCCTTTCGAACAGTGTTTCCTCTTTTACGAAGCCTTTTTGGCCCAGTTTCCCGAAGCAGGACTCCTCGGCTTCGAACTCTTCTCAAAAATGACCACCGGATTCGGCTACCGGATACCTGCCGGCAGCTGGCCGGAGATGATCGCATGGGTGAAAAATCAAAATACCGATATGGAGTTTGCCGTCCGACGTTCGTTCGAAGAGATGACCAAAGGGAAAATCGGGGTCAGACAAAAGCAGCTGGACTTTTTCAGCTGAACCCCCAAATCCTGCTTTCCGCCCTATCCCTCTCATCTCCCGCGTCGAATTGCATACTTCATCATGTTTTCCCCTCGATCTTTGCATCCTATTTATTAAGTAGTCAGAACTCTCACTAATATACATATTATCATGGACCGTGAAAACCAACCGATCAACCTCAAAGATGTACTCATCGAGATGAAGGACATCAGCGAACTCATGGTTGATCTGGCTTATTCTGCGGTGCTTTTCGAAAGCAACGCCATAGCAGATGAAGTCATAGAACTCGAAGAACGTATGAATGACCTTGTCTATCAGGCACGAATCACCAGTATGATGAGTGTACGGCGTATCGAAGAGACTGAACCGATGAGCGGTCTTCTCCAGCTCGCCGAAGCCTCGGAAAGGATCTCGAACCATGCGGCCGATATTGCAAAAAATATCATGCGGCATGTATCCTTCCCCGCAAATCTCCGCAGAGCTCTCCCCGAGGCGGAAGAAGCCACTCACCGAACCGTCGTTGCTGCCGGAAGTCCCCTCGACGGCGCACGGCTCGGTGACATCAAACTTCAGTCGGTCACCGGAATCCGGATCATCATGATCAGATGGATGCGTCAGAGGATCTATGATCCCGACAAGCATACGGTCCTTCGTTCCGGCGATGTCCTTGTCGGCCGCGGTCCGGAGTACGGGTTCCCCGAACTCTGCGAACTTGCCGGTCAGCCGGTGCCAAACGACGATGATCAGGTCCTTTCCCCCATCAGCGATCTCGACCGCGCCGCTGCCCTCATGATCGAGATGAAAAACATCAGCGAACTCTCCGTCGGTCTTGCCTACTCGGCCCTGCTCCATGACAACCTGGATCTGGCAAACGAGGTCGTGGCGCTCGAAGAAGAGCTCGACGAGATGCGTCTCCGTCTCGATCTGTGGACCCTTGAAGCCGCCAAACGGACCGAGGACGTCGCAAGTCTGCGGGGCATGCTCTATATGTCCTCGTTCGCCGAATCGATCTCGGACGCCGCAAGCTCGATTGCCGACGTGGTGCTCCGTGAGATCGAGGTGCCGCCGATCATCAAACGCATCGTTCGCGAATCCGATGAAATCATTGCGTGGGTCACCGTCCATGAAGGATCCACTCTTGACAAAAAATCCCTTGCCGAGTCTCATGTCGGCACCGTGACTGGAATGGTAATATTTGCCGTCAAACATGAAAACCGGTGGATCTATCGTCCGGCAAGAAATGTGTGCCTGTATGCAGGCGACCTTCTGGTTGCCCGCGGCAGACGTGATGGTGAAGAAAAGCTCTACGGTCTCTGCGGAGCAGATACCGATGAAATAGATAATTTTGAAGAGTAGTAAAAATATGAAAGATATCGTATACCGGCTCGGCCCGGGTTGTGAAGTGGATGACATTGTTGAAGGCAACATGTACATCGGCAAAGTTCAGGGTTTTGCGACGTTCGGCACCTTCGTCCAGTTAAATGACAGGACCAAAGGTCTCCTGCATAAAAGCAATGTCCTGACCGAAAAGCAGGAACGCGATTCGATCGTTGTTCTCGTTAATCAGGTCCGCCCCAACGGAAATATCGATCTCAGAGAAGTCGTCATTCCGGAAGGAAGCTACGAGACCCAGCTCGTTGCAAAGAAGATCACGCTTACGAAACTCTCCGACCTTATCTCCAAGATCGGCAGAAACGTAACGATCGAAGCAGACGTCGTCCAGATCAAACAGACGTCGGGTCCGACCATCTTTACCATCTGCGATGATTCGGGCGTCGAGGATGCGGCGGCTTTCACCGAGGCAGGGGTCCGTTCCTATCCCGAAGTAAATCTCGGCGATATCGTCAGGGTTTTCGGCGAAGCAACCCGCAGAAACAACCATATGCAGATCGAGGTTTCCGGGATGCAGGTTCTCAAAGGAGAGGAAGCCGACAATGTCCGCGGACGGATCAACCGTGCCATTGAAGCCCGTGCCGAGCCGCCGGAAGTCACCCCGCTCGTTAAAAGCGAGGTCATCGAAGCACTCTGGCCCGAGATGCGCAAACTCGCCAAGATCGTTCGCCGTGCTGTTTTGACCCAGCAGCCGATCATCATCCGTCACCACGCGGATGCCGATGGAATCTGTGCCGCCGTATCCGTCGAAACTGCCGTGACCCAGTTCATCCGGGACAACGGCGGGGATCCGGATCAGGACAATTTCCTTCTGCGCCGCTCGCCCTCGAAAGCTCCTTTCTATGAGATCGAGGACGTGACCCGCGATCTGGACATGATGTTCAAAGACAATTTCCGGTTCGGTCAGAAACTTCCGCTCATCCTTTTAATGGACAACGGCTCGACCGAAGAGGACATGCCGTCGTACAAGATGACCGAGGTGTATGGTCTCGACGTGATCGTTGCCGACCACCACCACCCTGACGACACCATCGACAAGTATCTCCTTTCTCACGTGAACCCGTATCATGTCGGCGGCGACTTCGGTGTCACCGCAGGTATGCTTGGAACGGAAATTGCCCGGCTGATCAACCCGGCCGTCGAGTCACGGATCCTCCACTTCCCGGCAGTCGCCGGCGTTGCGGACAGAAGCGAGGCTCCCGAGCTCGCTTCCTATCTTGCCCTGATCGAAGGAAAATACACCCGCGATGAGTGCAAAGACATGGCTCTGTCCCTTGATTACGAGCAGTACTGGCTCAGATTCAATGACGGACGCGAGATCGTCAAAGATATCCTCAACATCAACAATGCACCCGAACGTCATGCAAAACTCGTGACCCTTCTCGTCACCGAGGCAAATCTCGCGATCGAGGATCAGATGAACACGATGATGCCCCACATCCATGATCAGAAACTGTCGAGCGGTGCGAATCTGTTCTTTGCCGATGTGGAGATGTTTGCTCACCAGTTCACCTTCCCGCCTCCGGGAAAATCCTCCGGCGAAGTGCACGATATCCTCTGCAAGAAATATGTGGATGAACCGGTCGTCACGCTCGGTCTCGGCCCGGACTTTGCGGTCATCAGATCCCGCGGTGTTCGGATGAACATTCCGCAGATGGTCAGATCCATGCGGGACGAGATGCCGGGAGCCGGAATCTCGGGCGGAGGTCACCTCGTTGTCGGCAGCATTAAATTCGTCGAAGGTATGCGTGCTCAGGTAATCGAGAAAATGATCGAGAAGATCTCGGAATTCCCCGTAACTTCTCTCTAAACACCCGGATCTCTTTTTTTTCTTCTATACATACATGTTACGAAGAACGTAACAATATCTTTATAATGTAAAATATTCAATACTTATGTGAGGTAAGTCAAAATGGCCGAACATAAAACAATTCTTGAAAGATACAATGAAACCCAGGCGAAGATCCTCGGATATCTGAAAGCAGGTGTATCCAAGGGTGGAAGATTCTTTAAAGCGAAGTATATCGCCAAAGATCTCGGTCTCTCTTCGAAGGAAGTTGGGACCAACCTCGCCATCCTCTCCGAAATTTGCGATGAGCTGGACATCAGCCGCTGGAGTTACTCCAACAGTACCACCTGGATGGTAACGAGCAAACCCATGCAATATTAATACTCCATATCGTCCAACCCTCATTTTTTGTTTTCCATTGAAAACAACAAACTTAATTACTGTTCCTTTCCACTATCTTAATATGGCTGTTAAAATTTTTGAGATAGTGGAAACCCTGGAATTTGTATCCGATATCGACGGGGAGAAGGACTGCCTTATGGCGCAGCAGGGTCCTCACTGGTTCAATATCGATGTCCCCAAGGGATCCGGTCTCAAAGCAGGCGACAAAGTGAAAATTACTGTCGATAGGGCCGACTGAGCCGGGATATGGAACAAAAGCATCTGCTGATCATCGGCGGCGGCGTGTGTTTTGTTGCCGCTGTTGCTCTCATCCTGGTATTGACTGGAGGGACTTCACTTACTGCAGGGACTTCGGTCTATAAAAACGGCGTATTGACGACACCGATCCATTACGACGGTGACGAGAAGGATGTGTGGTTCCAGTACAATATTTCCCGTCAGGATACGCTTCTTGGCTCCACGCAGGTCTGCGAATCCGAGTCGGTCTTAGGCACGCTGACCAAAGGCGACTTTAACACCGAATTCCAGATCGATCTCCCCCCTGGCGAGTACAAGGTATTCATCTATGTTCTCGAACGCGCTGACGGGACCCCCGGATCACCGGATTTATTCAGAACATTGTGATCTCATGATGCAGATTTTCGATAACGCCCTTCTTTTTAATCCTGCCGTCGGCGAGTGGCAGCAGGCATCATTCTCCGTCGAAGACGGTATGGTGACGATCATTGGAAAACCCGGATCCCTGTCGGGGGACACCGTGCATGATCTTTGCGGGGCACGGGTAGTCCCGGGTCTGATCGATGCTCATGTACATATCGAGAGTTCACTTCTTACCCCACGCGAGTTCGGCTGTCTTTCTCTTGTCAGCGGCGTGACAACAGTGATCGCTGATCCTCACGAGATCGCGAACGTGTCCGGATGCGCCGGGATCGATTTCATGCTTGAGGATGCGAAGAGTTCGTCGGCGGATATATTTTTCATGATCCCTTCCTGCGTTCCGGCGACGCCGCTGGACAAAGGAGGGGCCGTTGTCTCTTCAGAGGATGTAGCCTCCTACAGGAATACTCCTTCGGTCATCGGTCTTGGCGAGATGATGAATGTCCCGGGCGTTCTTTTCGACGATCCCGACAAAAGAGGAGCTTGCTCTTTCAACGGGAAATCTCCGTGTCATAGGACTTGTCCAGGGAGAGATCATAACCAAATCTTTGTAAAGCTCAAAGGCCGGCAGCGTTCATAAGGTCGTGAGTGTCGATCGCTACCGGTCCGAAGGATTCGGTGTTGGACTCGTGAAAGGATTTTCCTTTGTGAAAGGGGCCCTCGCCGCTTCGATCTCACATGACGCTCACAATATCATTTCGGCCGTCACCGCGGTAAAAGACAGCGGCGGAGGGATGGCGGTCGTTCCTTTCTCTTACGGTGATCCTTCATCTCAGAATCACGCCGCACGGCCTTTTTGACGGAGATACGTTCAAAGACGTGCCGATTCTTTTCGAGTAGGGAAAAAGACTATCTGCTTATCGCGACATACGTATCACAATGAACTTCACCCGGTTCCTGTCATTATTCATGATAGCCGCATTTCTGCTTCTGCTCGTTCCAGGCCAGGCTTTGGCAGATCTGGGTGTGGTCATCACGCTGCCCAATGCTACTCAGCCGGTCGATGATGATAATACCTCCGTGTTTGTGGAAGGATCGAACCGGTACGGGTATCTGACCGTTGACTCGATAGAAGTGATTCCATCCGGAACCGATGTCGAGATCACCGTGCACTATTCCGTTACTCCCTGGATCGCCTTTCTGGTCTTTCTCTTCGGCAAACAGGATCTGAAGAATCGTGTTCTCTCCGTGGTCGGCTATCCGGAGACGGGAAAAGATTCCCAGGTAGTGACCTACGCATATGTCGACAACAGCCGTGCGATAATTACCGTGAAAAATGCGGTGATCAATTATGGGGACGGATCATACTGGTATCCGGCGCATACGTTTGGCACCGTCATTCCTAAACTGAGATTCATCATCAGTCCAACAGAAACCAAGACCTATACCAATACTCAAATGATGCCGAAAGGTTTCGGATACTTCCAGTAATGTATCTGTGACCGTCTTCGAAAAAAAGGATATTTAGTATTTTGAGAATTTCTAACAACCTTTTTTTCCGACAGAAAGTACTTTCTTTTTGTACGTTGAGTAGTATGTATGGGGACTTTCAGCAGCTTTGGTCTCAACCAGGCATATCACGAGCGTTATGAAAAACTTGGCGACCGCCTCTCCGATGTTGGTAAAACACTTGATTGGGATGTTTTTCGTCCTCTTCTTGAATCCATGTATACAAATAAATCCGGCAAAGGCGGTCACCCCAATGTCGATGTAATACTCATGTTCTAGATTCAGCTTCTGGAAGTCTGGTATAATCTATCTGATCTCGCCGTTGAACGTGAAATCTACGATCGTCTCTCCTTTTGGCATTTCCTTGGGTGTCCTGACAAAATACCCGACAATTCAACGATCTGGTTATTTCGGGAGCGCATGTCCGAATCAGGCGTTGACACATTGGTTTGGCAGGAGTTTCAGCGACAACTTGACCTGAAAGGTCTCAAAATTGAACAAGGTATGATTCAGGATGCAACGTTTGTGTATGCTGAACCCGGTCATTGTAAGAAAGACACGCCGCGAGGAGAGCAGGCAAAAACACGACGGGATAAAGATGGAAAAATCATGTCCAAGAACGGCAAAATGCACTATGGCTATAAACTGCATACCATCATGGATAAGACGCATGATCTTATTCGACGCATTGAAACCACAACGGCAAATGTTCATGACAGTCAGGTGGATCTGTCAGAAAAAGGAGAAGTGGTCTATCGGGATCGGGGATATCAGGGAGCAAAATGCAAGGGATATAGTGCCACAATGAAACGGGGGGCAAGGGGACATCCCATTGGGATACGAGATAAACTGAGAAATATGCGAATAAGTAGAAAGAGATCAAAGGGGGAGAGACCCTATGCAGTGATCAAAAATATCTTTCATGCAGGGTTGGTGAAGGTAACAACGCTGCAAAGAGTGAGAGTGAAAAATATGCTGGCTGCATTTTGTTATAATATCTATCAAGTGAAAACGATTCAAAACAGGGTGTAAATTAAAAAAAACGTCAAGGAATAATTGGGATTTATCGTTATTTTCTTTTTTTGGGGGGGGGGGATGAGAGGGTGTGGGGATGTATTCAATCCTTCATAAATAATGATTCTCGTTAAAAAAAGAGTTGATAGAAATTCTCATTTTACTTTTTTATATGCGGGCTTCCCTTTATTTTCTGACGTTTCCTCTTCCTCACGTTTCTCCTGGATTTCCATCCAGGTCTGAACTCTTTTCTGGACCCGCGGTCTGAAGTAGATGCCCATAAAAGCGACCGCAAGACCGGTGACGGTAAGAAGAATTATCGCGATGATTCCGTCTGTCGTGGTGAACGGGAACGGTTCTATCGGTGCAATGGAGAGGAAGTAGATCACGGCGCCGTAGGTGATCATTCCTATGGCAACGAAAAAGGACGGCATGACGAATATTCTGGAAATACCTTCCTGATTATTCTGGACGTAATCCGTAATTTTACCTGCGGAGGCGACAAGGGCGGCGATAATGACCCAGATGACCGCACCAAAGAGGAATGTCAGTGCAAGGTAGAGGACACCCACATCTCCCGAGTTTGGATAATTGGTAATTACGCTCATCAGTCCCGAGATGACACCGCCGATGACCAGAATCACGGCGACCAGATAGGCGACGAAGGAAAACTGGCCTTTTTTGAACGATTCGATGACTGCATGTCCTGCATAAATGAAGTACTCATCTAAATTGAATCCCTTAAACAGCAGATATAATCCGATAATTCCGACGGCGACGAGAGCTGCGGAAACGCCGGGTGCCAGCAGGGCTACCAAGGCATAGAGAAGAATGACGAATCCGATCGGGAGCAGAACACTTTTTGCGATTTTTGGATCGTTCATCAGTTTTTTGATGATATAATACGTTCCTTCGATGTTCGGGAGCTGTTTAATGATCACCCGAACCACGCTCGCCACTTTGATGTGGGACTGGATGATCGGAAGGACGTATTCATCCTCCGCTCCGTCGGAGATGAGGATGCATTCGGTCACGCCGGTGGTTTCGATGACCTGTTCCAGAAGCTCGCTGACTCTCCTGTCCCCTTCGAGCATGTTCATGTGATTTCCGCCGATTACGGCGACTTCCACGTCTTCTCCGTCTGCCGTCAGCTTATCGTAGGTTTTTATGGCCTGAAAAATGGCATTCGTATCGGAATCTTCGGGATCGGCGGTTCCGAGGCGTATTGCCGCATCGAGGCAGGCTTCCCTTCCAACCGCAGGGCTCTCCACGCCGGCTTTATATCCCACGTCGTCGTCTCTGTCAATGCTCAGAATAAGAGTCCGTGCCCTCATTGTTATACAGTTAACATTTATGGATTAAATATCTGTGGGAAAATAGCGGGAAAAATATAGGTTGTATTTGAAAACTTCAGATAAGCTTTGAGCGCTGAAGTTTTAATAAGTCCTCGGTGGTCAGCTTCTCTCCGCTCTTGAATGCGTTGAAGATGTTTTCTGCTTCCTTCCTTGCGGACTTGTTCTCTTTTACGCTCTTGACTTTCTTCTGCTTTGAGCGGATGCCGGTTAAGACTTTGTCGTAGTCACGGAGCTGTTTCTGGCATTCGAGGAACTGTTTGTGTTCTGCATCTGCAGCTTCCTGTGCCTCGACGAACTGCTTGTGTTTTGCGTCTGCGCCTTCCCGTGACTTGTCTGCCTTTCTGTAGCACTCGACCATGAGGTCGTGGTGTTTCTGGGCAAGTTCGGCCATCTCGGTTACTTCTGCGTGGATTGCGGATGCTTGCTTGCGGAATTCGCGCGCCTCGATTAAGCGGGTGCGGACTTCTTTATTCTGTTCGTGCTCGACTTCCTGGTACTTGAGTTCGGTCCTGAGCTGTTTGATTTTGTCAACAAGCTCATTTTCCTTCTCTTTGGACATCGACTCAGTCTGCTGTCTCTCTTCGAGCTGGTCGATCTGACGCTGGATGTCTTTTGCCGAGGGCTTCTTTTCGTGGCTCTGTGCCGTCGAACCGGTTCCCTGCTCTCCTCTGAGGGCATCGATTTCTTCAAAGAGGGTGTTTGCCTTGTCGTTTAACTCGTTCCTCTTCTCTTTCAGGGACTGAACATCGTTATTGGACTGGTCACGGAGTTCTTTGTTTTTCTGTGCGTCCTCGACATACTGGCGGGTTGCGTTGTTTAACTCGTTTCTCTCGCGGGCAAACTGGCTTGCCTGGGAGTTTAACTCGTTACGCTTTGCTTTGTGTTCTTCAGACTCTTCAAGGAGTGTTTTTCTTTTATCGACAAGATCTTCGGTCAACGTTCTTACCTATCCTGAGCAGCCGTCCGCAGAGAGGTGGTCCAAAAGGTCGCCCGCGCTGGAGAAGATACCAAAATGCATGAAAAATGACGTAAAAACAAGTGCAAAGTTTCAATGATAGTGTTCAATCTCCTGTACCGGCGGCCGATCCTTTGGAATCACCCGACTCCGCAGATATACGACTTTCCTATAATTAGTAGTGGTATGGGGAAATAAAGGTGTCGTATAATTCCTGTGAAAAAACAGTCTGTTCACCTCAACCCATATATCTGCGGGTCGGGTGTTTACGGGCAGATTATTGTATCTATCTGCCCGGATATATGTCCTGTGAAGGTGGGGTGTGGCGGCGGCCTGCCTTTTGGCGTCCGATTCCCCCCTTGTATATGTATGAGTGGTGTGTGAAACTGATGGCCGGTGTGTTGGTTTACATGATCCAGTCAAACGAGGAACCGCTGCGTGCAGTCGCGGTATTTTGCTGATGGGTGGAAGATGCCGAGGGGCTCTGTGAGGATTTGTTTGAGCCAGAGTTGCCGACCTGGAATGTGCTGACCGAGTGGCCGCCGAGGACCTGGGGGGACTGGATACCGGTCATGATTGCCATGACGGAGACTTTTCCTTCGAAATCCTTGCGGACTCTTGCTCCCCAGATGACGTCTGCGTGGGGGTCGAGTTCGTAGGTGAGCTGCTGGGCGATCTCTTCTGCGTCGTGGAGTGTGAGATCGTTTCCGCCGGTGATGTGGATCAGGCTGCCGGTTGCTCCGCGGAAGTCGATGTCGAGAAGCGGGTGGGCAAGACAGTCGCGGATAACGGACTCAGCCTTGTTCTGCTGTTTGGACTCACCAACAAGCATGACTGCAAGACCGCCTTTGCTCATGATGGCGCGAACATCTGCGTAGTCGATGTTGATCAAGGATGGTTCGGTGATCGTCTCGGAGATGCCTTTGACGGTCTCGGCGATGAGCTGGTCCATGACGGAGAATGCCTGGCCGAGCGGCAGGTTCGGTACGAAGTTTTTGAGTCTGTTGTTGTCGAGAACGATCACGGAGTCTGCTGCCTGGCGCATTGCCTCGAGACCGTCTTCCGCTTTCAGCATTCTCGCCCGCTCTACCTGGAACGGATAGCTGACCATTGCAATGACGATGGCTCCGTGCTCTTTGGCGATCTGTGCAACGACGGGTGCCGAGCCGGTTCCGGTTCCTCCGCCCATGCCTGCGGTGACGAACACGAGGTCTGCATCTTTCAGGATCTCTTCAAGGGTCGGGCGTGCCATCTCTGCGGCGCGGCGGCCTACATCAGGGAATCCTCCGGCGCCCAGTCCGCGGGTCAGGGATTTGCCGATTAAAACGCGCTTGTCTGCCTGAATCATGTCCAAGTGCTGCTTATCGGTGTTGATTGCGATGGTTTCGGAACCGGCGACCTTCATGTTGTGAAGTCTGTTGATCGTGTTGTTTCCTGCTCCTCCGCATCCGACAATGACGATTCTCGGCTGTCCGAGCATGTCGTCGTCATCGACGATCGATGTCGTCTGCATTCCTTTTTCGAGCTCCGAGTTCTTCAGTGCCTCATTAATAATACTCTGCATTTTTGTAAACACCTCAATAATGTAATTGTTATAATCGTGCGTCAAACGTAGATATCTGATCGCTGTCACGCAGGATCCTATCTCCTCTCAGCGAGAGGAACTCCCTTACTGCATATCGTACTGCTTCGGAAACGGTGGGAAACTCGCCTGATTCGACAAGTTTTTCAAGCAGTTCGACCTGCTGCGGGGGTAGGCGTATGGTGATTCGGTCCATTTTTCTCCGTTCTGACAAATGTCTGTCATATGTCTGCCATTTGTCTGACATATATAAGACATTGGGCTGACGTCCGATCTTTGACAAAATCTAATTGGATGTTACTGTATATAATACTATCGTGTGATATTCGTGTGTTAAAACAAAATCAGTTTCCATATGCTGTCTATTTATGCCGCAAGAAACCAAGTTTATAGTACAAAATGCAGAAACATTTTCCTGAGAAAGCAGTGCACGGCGGCCGGATTATTGCTTTACGCCAGAAATACGGCCCCGATCTTCTTGATGTGAGTGCAAGCATGAATCCATTTTTACCTCATCTGCCTTGCGATTTCAGGGATGTTGACCTCTGCGTGTATCCTGATGATACATATAGTGCGTTAAAGGATAAAATTGGTCAGGTTTTTTCCCGCAGTTCCGATGAGATCTGCGTTGGAAACGGTTCAGCGGAGCTGATCCGCGTTTACTGCAGCGTTGTTCTCTCTGCGGAATCTTCGGTCAGGATCGACCCGCCGACGTTTGGGGAGTATGCGCTTTCCACAAAACTGGCCGGTGCAAAGGTCGTTTCCGGCAGGGATGCGGATCTTTCGATCATCTGCAATCCAAACAACCCCACGGGAATTCTGCAGTCACGCGATGAAATGCTCACTCATCTGGATGACTGTTCGAAAAAGAACTCCTGTCTCTTCGTGGATGAGGCATTTATGGAACTCGCTGCACGCGTTGAGTCCATTTCGGATATCCGGTCAGATGATCTTTTTGTGATGCGTTCGATCACCAAATGCTTCTCGGTTCCCGGCATCAGATTTGGTTTCGGGTTCGGTCCGGCCGATCTGATCGAGAAAATCGAGACGGTCCGAATCCCCTGGGCTGTGAACGCATTTGCGGAAGCTTTCACTATGCAGGCTCTTGACCATTATGATGAGCTCGCCGATTCTGCAGAAAAAATATCGCGGGAACGGGAATGGTACTTCGCCCGGCTTGCTGAACTCGGGCTCTCTTTTGCACAAAGTTCGGTGAACTATATATTAGTGCATCTTGGGAGAAATGCATCCGCGTTCACCGATGCGATGCTGAAACACGGCATTCTCGTCAGAGACTGCACGTCCTTTGGTCTTCCCGACTCGATTCGGATTTCAATCGAGACTCGGGAGAAGAACCTCCGTGTCGTGGAGGCCCTTTCTGCATGCTTGCGCTGATCCTTGCCGGCGGCGAGGGGTCCCGTCTTCGTCTCGGAGAAAAAGCCCTGGTCATGGTACACGACCGGCCGATGATCGCCTGGGTGCTCGAGGCATTCAATGACGCGGGATGCGAGCCGATCGTCGTCACATCCTATAAAACACCGTTTACCCGGAACTGGTGCCGTGCAAACGATGTTGCGTTCATCGATACGCAGGGGACAGGCTATGTCGAGGATCTCTGCGAAGCAGTAGAAATCTCCGGAGAAGACGGCCCGCTATTTACATCCGCCGCCGATATCCCCTGCCTTACGGCCGATATTATCGAACATGTGCTCGATTCATATCGCGCGTCGGACAAACCGGCATGTTCGAGCTGGGTCCCGATTGCTCTTTGTGAAAAATATGGCATGCAGCCGAGATACCGCGAGGAGATTGACGGGGTCGCAGCAACGCCGTGTGCGCTCAATATTTTCATGGGAAGTCTCGTTTCCGAGGTGCAGGATGAACTCTGTCTGTTGCTCGATGAACCGGGTCTCGCGTTCAATATCAACACGCGTGAAGAGCTGGCGGTTTTAGAACGCGAATTTTGTTCCGTTCGACCCTGTTAGCGAACACCTTTTTCTGCAAACCTGAAAAGCCATAAGTATAAACACTCCGTCCCGCCAATATTATCTACTCAACATGGCAGATGCAGATATTCGAAACGATATATATGTCCTGGCACTGGAAAACGCCGTGAAACATAAGGCCGTTCCCCGTGCCGGCGCGATTCTTGGAAGCGTGATGGGTGCCCACCCCGAACTTCGAAGCAAGGCAAAAGAGATCAATGCTCTCATCCCGGAGATCCTCGAAGAAGTCGCCGCTCTTTCGATCGAAGAACGCGAAGAGAAACTGATGTCTCTCAACCCCGGCGCAATAGAAAAGATGCATGAGAAGAAGGAGAGGAGCCATGAACTTCCCGATCTTCCAAACGCAGAATCAGGGGTCGTCATGCGTTTTGCACCCAATCCGTCCGGCCCGCTTCATCTGGGACACGCCCGAGCCTCGGTACTCAACGACTACTACGTCAAAAAATACGGCGGGAAATTTTACTACCGCGTCGAAGATACCGATCCAAAACGCGTTGACCCATCCGCATACAAGATGGTCTCCGAGGATCTTGCATGGCTTGGGATCGGGATCACCGATGTGGTTTATCAGTCGGATCGTTTTGATATCTACTACGAGTACGCAAGAAAACTCCTCAGACTCGGCGGGGCATATATGTGTACCTGCGATAACAACGAGTTCCGCGAGAAAAAGCTGAAGAAGATTGCCTGTCCCTGCCGCGAGAATTCCGTTGAGGAGAATCTGAAAAGATTTGACGACATGCTTGCCGGAAAATATGCCGAAGGCGAGATCACGCTCCGGGTAAAAACCGATATCGCTCATCCCGATCCGGCGGTCCGTGATTTTGCCGCGATGCGGGTTTTAACCAGCACGCCCCACCCGAGAAAGCCGGAGATCTTTGTCTACCCGCTGATGAACATCTCGGTCGCGGTCGATGAT
Source organism: Methanocorpusculum sp. (assembly GCA_965228205.1). Classification (GTDB taxonomy): domain Archaea; phylum Halobacteriota; class Methanomicrobia; order Methanomicrobiales; family Methanocorpusculaceae; genus Methanocorpusculum. The sequence goes on from OZ245799.1 coordinate 840,190, forward strand.
CATCTGCTTGGGATGACGCATGTTATCCGCGGGAAGGATCATATCGCGAACACCCGTCGTCAGGAGTACATCTACAACTACTTCGGCTGGAAGATGCCGTACTTCTATCATTACGGAAGAATGTCCATCGCCGGGCTGGAATTGTCCACCTCCGGCATGCGCAAAGGGATCAACGAAGGTCTCTACACCGGCTGGGACGACATCCATCTTGGAACCCTCCGCGCACTTGCCCGCCGCGGAATCCAGCCGGAGGCCGTTCGTGCTGCTACGATCGATATCGGTATGGGCGATACGGACATCTCGTTCTCCTGGGAAAATCTGTTTGCCCAGAACAAAGCGGTGATCGATGCCGGTTCGGACCGATACTTCTTCGTTCCGGACGCCGTTGAAGTGGAGATCGCCGGCGCTCCTAAGACCGAGGCACACGCTCCGGTCTATCCGAATCAGCCCGAGAGAGGTGAACGCGTTCTTCCATTCACGGGCCGCGTTCTTCTGCCGAAGAGCGAAATGGAAAAAGGAGGAATGCTCCGGCTCAAGGATCTGTTCAATATCAATATCACCGGTCCGGATTCTGCCGAGTATGCGGGAGATTCGCTTGCCGATGCACGTTCTCAAAAGGCAGCGATCGTTCAGTGGCTCCCAACGGAAATGGCAGCTCCCTGCTCGCTTCTTATGCCGGAAGGCATCTTCGAAGGATTCTGCGAGCCGGCGGTTCGCGATTATCTCGGCCGGATCGTTCAGTTCGAGCGGGTCGGGTTTTCCAAGATCGACGCCGTGCATGATGGAAAAGTGATCGCCTACTTCACGCACCGCTGATGTCGGCGTCCGAGGTTGCCGGGCTTCTGTCCGCGGAGGAGGTCGCGCTTTCGCATATCTGCCGTGCCGTTCATCATCTCCCAAAATCGTGTCGTGCTGTTCTTTACGACGAGGGACACCCCCTCCATCCTTCTGCAGTCGGCGAATTTTTCGAAGCACTTTCCTATGAACTTCTTTTGAGCGCATCGGAGAATTCAATCTCCGTTGTCTCGATTGCCTCGAAACTTGCCGATGCGGTGTTTATTCCGTATGATAAATACTCCCCCGACGGGCTGTGGTACTCGCGGGACGGCGGCATCCGGTTTAAGATGAAGGGCCGCGTCGCTGCGGAGATGGATCTTCTGGTGAAAACGAGTGACGGATCCCGGATCTTCGGCGAAGTGATCTCCGGTTCTGCGGGGACCAAGGGATTCCTGTCCGAGATCGCGGCGAAAAAAGCCCTGTTGTCCGAGATATACGGTGATCCGGTCGAGTTTCTGCTGGTCATTCCCTACGAGCCGCATTCCGGTCTTCGCTGCGTGGGGGAGAATGATGCCTTCGCGGTCATCCCGGGCGGGGACACTCTTTACAAAAATGTGCAAAAGTCTGAGGTGATGATGCGAAAACTCTCCCCGGCGAAGAGTTCGAAACGCGTGGACGGCAGGGTCTGGTAATTTTTCGCTGGTGTACGTCTTATCTGCTTTAGGGGTGCGGGAGGGCGACTTCGGCGCGGAGCCCGACGCGGTGGAATATCCTGTTTTCAAGATTAAGATGGGTAGTAAAGGTGATTTGTCTGTTGGCGAATTCTGTAATCTCAAATATTATATAAAAAAAGAGAGGTGATCAGAGTCCATTCACCAGGGATTTCCTGGTAATGAATCCGACGACCTTCTCGCCTTCTGCGACCGGAACGGTACTGATATTTTTCGTAAGCATCATGTCCACTACTTTGGAGACTGGGGTGTTTATCTGCATAGTAATGAGGGGTGTCGACATGATGTCCCCTGCTGTTACGTTTCGGAGCGCATTGTCGAAGTGTTTGTCGATCTCGCTTTTCAGTTTTACGAGGACCTTAGCAATATCCGTTTCCGTGACAATGCCGACGGATTTGTTTCCGTCCATCACGATAAACCGGGTTGCGCCGTTGTTTGCCATTCTGCGGTGAAGCTGGACGAGGCGGTCGTCCGGCGTGATACGGGGAGCAATCTCGGTGAATGTATCCAGCGGTCCTTCGGGAACCATATGTCTCAGCAGGTCACCTTTCGTGACCTGACCTATGAGCCGGTGTTCTTCATCCCAAACAATAACAACCTTGTATCTTTGGAGAAGCTGGACGAGTAACTCCGCGTCCTGATCCTGATAAACCGAGGTAAAGTCCTCTTTCGTGACGCTTGCAACACGAATCTGGGAAGCCGGAATATTGCCGGTTTTTTTGCTCCCCATCTTTTCTGCGATGGTCCTACGTGCTGCCGTACCTACGACTACGTGGTCGTTAGTGACGACGATCGGATCGATCCCTTCTGCCATCATCTTTGAAAGAGCTTCCGGGATCAGTGCAGATTTTGCAATCGAAACGGGTTTGGACATTACGTCTTTTACGGTTAGTTTCTGGTTCATGTTTGCTTCCTCCTCTTGAAGAATTTTATTCAATCGTGCGGCGCAAAACACCGTTTTGCTTTGCAGTCCAACGCCTGCAGAGGATGTTTTCGGGTTTCCACCAGATGAATCGCCTGCATATATTTTCAGGCGCCATTTGGTGAAATGTTCAGATCGTTCCTGTGAGAGCCTTTACCAGATCGAATTCGGTCACGATGCCTCTCAGCTTTCCTCCGTCCATTACGGGGAATGCTCCGATCCCGCGGTTCAGCATCTCCTGCGCCACCACGCTGATCGGCATGTCGGTTGCGACCGTTCTGATGTCGGAAGCCGTCATCACATCCCTTACCGGGAGGCTGAGGACTTCATCAACGGTCCCGGTGTGCATCTCGGAAAAGACTCTGCCGTTTCCAAGATAACTCATGATGTCCGTTGCCGTGATCATTCCAAGCAGTATCCCGTCTTTTACTACGGGCAGCCGGCGGTATCCGTCATCGACAATCTGTTTTGTTACATGGCTGAGAGGAAGGTCGGGTGCGACCTTCTTCGGACACGGGGTCATGATTTCGTCGACCACCAGATCCGACTCTTTTCCGGCAAGCATCCGCATCAGATCGTATTCTGTGATGATGCCTGCAATTGTGGAGTCGGGGTTCAGAATCGGGAAACCTCCGTGTCCTGTTTCCAGAAGGATGTTTGCCGCTTCCTTTACGGTCGTCGCCGGCGAAAAACCGGTCACGTTTTCCGTGGCGATTTCCCGCAGACTCTCATTCAAGGCGGCCAGAAGATTTCCCTTATGCTTGTTTGCAATAAGGTTGTATCTGCTGCCCCCTCCCATCATGTCTATAACATCAGTGATCGTTACAATCCCAATAAGTTTCTTGGTTCCGGGATCCGTGATCGGCAGGCGACGAAAGTTGTGCCGGCTCATCATCTGGATCCCTTCGATGATACTCATCGTTGGAGGCACCGAGATGACATTCAGACTTGCGATATCAAGAACGCTGTTCTTTTTTCCTTTGGATTGTTTTGCTGGTGATGTCATGTTTTTACCAACGCTAGGGTTGTATAATGAGTTAATGCTCTGTCATGACTTAATAGGCTTATGATTTGAGTATTTTTATCAATCGCGCGAAAATTCATAAACATTCTTGGGGTATTTGTCCATTCCTTTTAAATATTTTTGGTCGTATGCCGTTGAACCGAAAGCCGCTCCTGGGAGTTCATCTCAAGGAGTGGGAGTGCCCTTTTCCCCTCATTTTGACGTGGATTTTTCTCCGGACAATAGCATGAGGTTTATATCTCATTAGGGGAGAATATACTACATAGTCCAATTTAGGTGTTTTAATGGTAGCATTTCCTCGTATCAGAAGCTTTTTCGGAAAGCTGTTTGGCAAAAAACGCTCGCGGGTGGGCATCTACGGTCCGCCGAATGCGGGTAAAACCACACTTGCCAACCGTATTGTCCGCGATGTGACCGGTGAGGCAGTTGGCCCAGTCAGCGAAATCCCTCACGAAACGCGTCGTGCGAGAAGAAAGGAAGGCGTCGAGATCAACTCGGGAAGCAGCAAACTGCTGATCGATATCGTCGATACGCCCGGTGTCACCACAAAGATCGATTATCACGAGTTCTTGGAATACGGTATGGATCAGGACGAAGCCGTGGCCAGAGCCCGTGAAGCGACCGAAGGTGTTGCCGAAGCAATGCACTGGCTGCGTGAGGATATCGACGGTGTGATCTACGTTCTCGACAGTACGCAGGATCCGTTCATGCATGTAAACATCATGATGGTGGGTATCATCGAATCCCGTAAACTCCCGGTCATTATCGTCGCAAACAAAATCGATCTGCCCTATGCGTCTCCTCAGAGGATCAAGAGTGCATTTCCCCAGCACCCAGTGGTCCAGGTCTCCGGTCTTGAGGGTCATAACATGGACGAGCTTTATGCGAAGATCGCCGAGGTTTTCAGGTGAGGTAAATGATTCAGGGTGTTCAGATTGATATGCTGTCCGCGGATCGTCTGTCCAAGATGACGTCGTATGAAAAGATACGGCTGATTCTGGACGATGTCCGGCAGGGCTGCGTGGTTGTTCTCGAGCAGGGTCTTACCCCGGAGGAACAGGGTAAGCTTCTTGAGACGACCATGATGGAGATCACGCCGGGCGGTTTTTCCGGGATCGAAATTGAAACCTATCCTTCGGTCGGATGCGACAAAGGCTTCTTTACGAAGGTATTCGGTAAGAAGAGCAATGCTCCGCGGCTGATGGTCATAGGCCCGGTCGATCAGCTCAAAATGCTTTCCCGGGAAAAAGACAGACTTATTGCTTGGGCTTCAGCAGCACAGTAATCCATGCCGCACAAGTGTACAAAATGTGGACGCGAGTTCCGTGACGGATCGGTCGAGATCCTTCGCGGATGTCCGAGCTGCGGAGGGAAAAAATTCCTCTACGTAAGTGACCGTGTCAAAAACGCGGATGTTTTAGAAGAGAAGTCTATCGAAAAAATCGCCGAGGAGACCGAGCAGGAAGTGCTCGAAGTAAAACACCAGGGTCCGGCTACTCGTCCGACCGATATTCTGGAGCGTGTCGAGAGTGTTCGAATCGTCAGTAAAGGCAGCTATGAACTGAATCTCGAACGGCTTGCAGAATCCCAGGATATTATTATAGGCATGGGAGACGACGGCAAATATATGCTGGATCTTCCCTCCATGTCCAAAAGAAAGAACGATCCTAAAAAGAAATAGGATCACGTCTATTTTTCAAACTTCTTGAACTGATTTTTTCACGCCGCAAATTGCGGTGTCATTTTTGATAATAAGGTAAAAAATCATCTGAATACTAAAAAAATCGTAAAAAACAAAGCGGGCCTAAAGGGATTTGAACCCCTGGCCTACGGATTAAGAGTCCGTCGCTATTCCTGACTAAGCTATAGGCCCCGTTTTCTGTGTCGTTTGACTTAATTACATATGTCATAGGAATATTTATAGATTTTCTTCTGTTGTTTTTGCAGCTGTTTAATCTCCATATCATTAATATCCAACCAATACCAATAAGATACTCATGGTTGAGACTGATGGGACTCAGGCCGTATCCCCGAAAAATAAAAATAAACAGATAAAATATCTCATGCTGGGATGCGGGAGTATTGGGTATAATGTACTTGAAGAACTGAGCGAATCGAATGAAAACATTCTGATTATTGATTCTGATGAAAAACGGATCGATGATCTCCGCGACCACCGACACCAGGCAACTGTCGGGGACATCAGCGATCCGCTTATTCTCCAAAAACTCCCCGAACCCGAAGTGGTTTTTATTCTTTCCTCGGACAAAGACGCAAATCTCTCCGCGGTTCAGAACATCAGAAAAGCGTACCCCAATGCAAATATCATCGCCCGTGCCGTGGACCTTTTTTCAACCGATCAGTTAGCCGACAACGGAGCCGATGTCGTATTATACCCGCAGAAGGTCGTGGCCAAGTCTGCAGTAAATCATATGACGAATCTCATCGCATCCAGAAATGCGCAGAGACTTTACTCGCTGCTTTCGTCATGGTCGGGGACACTCGGCATCATCACGCATAAAAATCCGGATCCGGATGCAATTTCCAGTGCGATGGCATTGTCGGTGATCGCAAACGATGCCTCGAACGGTAAACTTGCGACCCGAATCCTCTACGAAGGCAACATCGGTCATCAGGAAAACCGTGCGTTCGTGAACCTTCTCGAGATCAAGATGGAGCATCTCACAAAAGAGATCCTTGCCGAATGCAATTATCTGGCTCTCGTTGACTGCGTAGGTCCGGGGATGAACAACGATCTTCCGCCAAGTACCAAGATCAACATCATCGTTGATCATCACAGCGCCGAGGGTGTGGTGCGGGAGAATAAACCCGATTTTCTTGAATCCAGGCCAGACGCCGGCGCGACCGCTTCCATTCTGACCCAGTATCTTCAGGAACTGTATCTCCCGATCGATACGAAAGTGGCGACCGCCCTTTTCTACGGAATTCGTGCGGACACGCATGAGTTCCAGCGAAATATTTCATCTCAGGATCTCTATAACGCAGCGTTCCTTTTGCCGCACGCCGACCGTGCCATCCTTGAAATCATCATGGCCCCATCCCTCTCTCAGGAAACGATCGAGGTTTTAGGAAATGCGATCATGAACCGCGAGGTACGGCAGGGTTATCTCTTTTCCAATGTGGGATACGTTAGAAACCGGGACGCCATCCCCCAGGCCGCTGATATGCTTCTATCACTGGAAGGGGTTACAACAGCTATGGTCTATGGGATTACCGATACGCACATCACCCTTTCAGCCAGAAACAAAGATATCCGTCTGCATGTGGGTGATGTGATGAAGGAAGCTTTCTCTAAGATCCCCGGCGCATCTGCAGGAGGCCATGCGACCATGGCGGCTCTGTCCATCCCGCTGAACGCTTTTTCCATGGTCAGAGACAAAGAAGAACTTCTTTCCATGGTCATCGACCCTATCCTCTCCAGTTTCATGAAACTCGTTGGCATTTCCGAGGGAGAAGGGGATGAGGTCTGAGGACTGGGAACCCTATTACGTTCGTATCCTTGCGTATTTCGGATTCTCGCGCGAGGATGATGAGCGTTCGGCCGAGATCCTGTCATCCCTTCTGGTAAGAGACGACATCGCACTTCTGGAGGACACGATCCGCGGCAAGGTCTGCCTTGTCTGCGGGAATGCTCCGTCATTCCCAGCCGATATAAAAAAAACCGATTTTACAGGTAAAGTCGTGATCGCGGCGGATGCGGCGGCAAGTGTGCTTTTTTCGCGGGGAATCAGACCAGATATCATTCTCTCGGATATCGACGGGATGGATGAGGATTTCCTGAAAATGAACGATGCAGGAACGATCCTGGTTCTGCATGCTCATGGAGACAACATCCCGCTGATCCGCTCCTGGGTCCCGAAGGTCCGCGGTCCAATCGTTGGAACAACGCAGAGTACGCCGCTTTCAAACGTCTATAACTTCGGCGGCTTCTCCGATGGGGACCGGTGCGTGTTCGCAGCTCACGAGTTTGGGGCAAACTCCGTGGAGCTGATCGGATTCGATCTTGACGATAAAAGTGTGGATCCGGTCAAACACGGAAAACTGATGATCGCCCGCAAACTTCTCAAACTGGCTGGTCATGACGTCTGATGCGGTAATTATCGACGGGTATGTGGATGAACCGGCATGTCTCGGGGTCCCGCCCTACATCTCTCCGTATATTCGAACCGTTGCGGGAGTCCTAATTGAGCATGGGTACTCCGTTCGTTACGTGACGATCGACGAACTTCGCAGAGATCCGCTCGCCGTTCCAAAACTCCGTGAAGCACCGGTTGTCGTGATGATCGCCGGCGTCACCGTTCCGGGAAAATATCTGTCCGGAACACCGGCCACGCTTTCCGAACTTCAGCAGATCGGATTCACGCTTCGCGGGAAAACCGTGTCGCTCCTGGGCGGTCCTATCGGATTCGGCTATGCGCCCCAGGGGGGTTCCCGGGCGGTAAAAGAGGCGGTATCCGGCTGGACGGCGATGCTTTCCGGCGAATCGGCAGCGGCTCTTTCCTCTTATCTTTCCGGCGGAGAGCCTGCCGGCGTTTTGTCCTATCCCGATTATGACCGGTGGGCGGTTCTCGGTGCGGAGATAATCCGCAGGCACCCGTTCTATCCGCATGTGATGTGCGAACTTGAAACGGCGAAGGGGTGTTTCCGCTGTATTTCGGGTGGCTGCTCGTTCTGCACCGAACCGTTTTACGGAATGCCGAGGATGCGGAGTATCGAAGGCATCGTATCCGAGGTCTCTGCTCTTTCAAAAGCCGGGGCACGACATTTCCGGCTGGGCCGTCAGCCAGATCTGCTGGCTTTTGGGACATCCGGAACCGAGTACCCGAAACCCGAGCCCGACAAACTTCGTGCATTGTTTTCCGGCATCCGCCAAGCTTCGCCTGATCTTTTGACCCTGCATATCGACAACGTGAATCCCGGGACGATCGCCCGCCATGAAGAAACCTCCCGCGAGGCACTTCTTGCCATCGTCGAGGGGCATACCGAAGGAGACATCGCTGCGTTCGGTGTTGAGTCGGTCGACCCGGCGGTGATTAAGGCAAACAATCTGAAAGGATCCCCGGAACAGATCTTCCGGGCGGTCGAGATCGTGAACGAAGTCGGCGCCGTACGACGAAACGGCATTCCTGAACTTCTTCCGGGTCTGAACTTTATCGGCGGACTTGCCGGTGAAACGGCGGAGACGTTTGCTTTGAATAAAGCCTTCCTGGATAAGATCCTTGCTACCGGTCTCCTTGTGCGGAGAGTCAACATTCGTCAGCTCATGCCGTTTGAAGGGACGAAGGCTTATGAAAACAATACGCTCGGGTCTCACGACAAACTGTTTCACCAGTTCAAGGATGACGTCAGAAGTACGTTCGATGTTCCGATGCTGGAACGTGTTTTTCCGGTCGGGACCGTTCTTCGCCGTGTTCTCATCGAAGTAACGGGTCATGTCTCCTTCGGCCGCCAGATGGGAACCTATCCTGTATTGGTCGGGATCCCGATGAAAATCCCAAGCGGCACTCTTCTGAATATCGCCGTTGTGTCGTACGGCGCACGAAGTCTGACCGCCCTTCCAGTCCCGATACAGATCAACACATTGCCTGCCTCTTCTCTCAAATGGATTCCGGGTGTATCCAAAAAACTGGCTCAGAAAGTGGTTGTAGGAATGCCGTATGCCGGGGCAGCCGATCTCAAAAAAGTGATACCTTCGGCAGAAGTCGACCCGCTCTTGCCGCTGATGGAGTTTTAAAGCTCTTTTTCCAGAATGAGCCTTGAAATATTCGGATAAAAATATTTTTCCTCTCTTTTTCTGATCTGAAATCCTTTTTTCAGATAGAACGATATCGCGGCGGTATTCGTATCGGCCACGGTAAGATGAACTTTTTTTACTCCCTGATTTTTCATCTCGGTAAAAAGCGCGGCTACAAGCCGGCTGCCGACATCCATTCTCTGGCAGTCGCTTTTCACGCCGATTCGAATCAGTTTTCCTGTTTTCGGGTCATTGAAATGAATCCCGCCGAGAATATACCCCATGATCTCATGCGTCTGTGTGTTTTCTGCAACAAAAAACAGATTCGGGAAGAGTTCTTCAATGTGGCGAAAGAGGACATGCCCTCCCATCCCCTCGAAAAGCGGTTCGTCCAGTCAGCAAAGAGCGTCATAATCTGCTGAAGTATAGGTTCTGACCTGGAAATATTCCATGATTTTGTAATATTTGGTTTTCAGATGAGTTGAATATATCTTTGGTATATTGTCCGGAAATAGGAAATTACTTATGCTGGAACGCAGATAACATTCAACACTATGAAGTGGCAGATATCAGAACTCTTCGGGATGAGCGTCTATTCCGATAAAGCAGTATTCCTCGGCAAGGTGGAGGATGTTGTACTGGATGTTACCAATAAAAAAATCAGCGGTCTCGCTCTTTCAAACGTGAATAAAGATGTAATCGACACGAAAAATTATCAGGGAGTAATCATCCCCTACCGAATCGTCAAAGAAGTCGGCGACATCATCATAGTTCGGCACATCCCCGGGGCCTTCAAGGTTGCCGGCGAACCCTTATTCGGGGAATAATATTCTATTATGAAAGATCGTGAGATTTTTGCCGGTCTTTCCACCACCGTCCCATGTGTACTGCGGCTTGACGGCCGATCCTTCCATCGTTTTTCCAAAGACCTGTACAAAAAACCCTACGACAAGGTCTTTTCCGATGCAATGGTGAAAACGGCCCGTGCTCTCGTGACCGACAGCGGTCTTTCGCCCTCGTTTGCCTATACATTCTCCGACGAGATAAGTATCTACATACCGGTTCCGGTTTTCGACTGCCGGGTGGAAAAGCTGGCATCCGTTTCGGCAGCTTTTGCCGCATCGGCCTTTACGTTGTATGCGGGGGCATCCGAACCGCTGGCATTTGATGGCCGGGTTATTCCAATCGAGGAAGGACTGTTTCCCGCTTATCTTTCATGGCGCCAGGCGGAGGCGTGGAGAAATCATATGAACGGCTATGCTCAAAAACTTCTCCAGGACGAAGGTGTGTCCCCGACAAATGCGCAGAAACAGCTGGACGGAATGAATGCCGCTGCTCTGCATGAATTTGCCTTCTCGCGCGGCGTGAATCTTGCGTTGACGCCCGCATGGGAAAGGCGCGGGATCTGTATTTATCGGGATGTCGTGATGCGTGACGGATATAATCCGATCAAAGATGAAAAAGTCTCGGTTGAACGAACCATCGCGGTCATTGATGAGGATGTGCCGCTTTTCAAATCGCCTGAAGGAACGGCCTGGGTCCTTTCCAAGATTCGCTGACCTGATCAATTTTCATTTTATTTTTGTTACGATGAATCTGCAGCTGCTGCTGTTAAAAAAAGTAATGAGAATTTCTATCAACTCTTTTTTTAACGCGAATCATGATTTAAGGAAGATAGGTTACATCCCCACACCCTCTCATCCCCCCCCAAAAAAAAGAAAATCACGATAAATCCCAATTATTCCTTGACGTTTTTTTTTAATTTACACCCTGTTTTGAATCGTTTTCACTTGATAGATATTATAACAAAATGCAGCCAGCATATTTTTCACTCGCATTCTTTGCAGCGTTGTTACCTTCACCAACCCTGCATGAAAGATATTTTTGATCACTGCATAGGGTCTCTCACCCTTTGATCTCTTTCTACTTATTCGCATATTTCTCAGTTTATCTCGTATCCCAATGGGATGTCCTCTCGCCCCTCGTTTCATTGTGGCACTATATCCCTTGCATTTTGCTCCCTGATATCCCCGATCCCGATAGACCACTTCTCCTTTTTCTGACAGATCCACCTGACTGTCATGAACATTTGCCGTTGTGGTTTCAATGCGTCGAATAAGATCATGCGTCGTATCCATGATGGTATGCAGTTTATAGCCATAGTGCATTTTGCCGTTCTTGGACATGATTTTTCCATCTTTATCCCGTCGTGTTTTTGCCTGCTCTCCTCGCGGCGTGTCTTTCTTACAATGACCGGGTTCAGCATACACAAACGTTGCATCCTGAATCATACCTTGTTCAATTTTGAGACCTTTCAGGTCAAGTTGTCGCTGAAACTCCTGCCAAACCAATGTGTCAACGCCTGATTCGGACATGCGCTCCCAAAATAACCAGATCGTTGAATTGTCGGGTATTTTGTCAGGACACCCAAGGAAATGCCAAAAGGAGAGACGATCGTAGATTTCACGTTCAACGGCGAGATCAGATAGATTATACCAGACTTCCAGAAGCTGAATCTTGAACATGAGTATTACATCGACATTGGGGTGACCGCCTTTGCCGGATTTATTTGCATACATGGATTCAAGAAGAGGACGAAAAACATCCCAATCAAGTGTTTTACCAACATCGGAGAGACGGGCACCAAGTTTTTAATAACGCTCGTGATATGCCTGGTTGAGACCAAAGCTGCTGAAAGTCCCCATACATACTACTCAACGTACAAAAAGAAAGTACTTTCTGTCGGAAAAAAAGGTTGTTAGAAATTCTCGTAATGTAAAATCATAGCGAGGGATGGATTTGAACCATCGGTCTACGGGTTATGAGCCCGTCGGGATTTCCTGACTACCCCACCTCGCTTCCAAAAAGCTTCACACCTACTTCGTGTGCCTTATAATATACACAAGTGGAACTTAAATAGATTTGTAAACGAGATTCAATATGGTGATAAGTGATCATCACCTATCTAAGATCAGAATATGACGAATAATCGCGATTTGCCCGCACCGCCGACGGAGGCATTGCCTATACTTACGCTGACCGAAGCGAACTTCAACACCTTTACTTTGCAGATTCCTGCTCTGGTAATTGATTTTTTGACTGACTGGTGCGGATCATGCCGTTTTTTCGCTCAGATATTTTCGGATGTCTCGCTTGAATATCCTGAAGTTCAGTTCTGTACATGTAACACCGAAGAGAACAGTCATATAGCAGCTGAACTTCGCATCCGCGCCGTTCCAACTCTTATGTTCATCAAAAACGGAACGGTTGTAAAAATACGCACCGGAGCCCTGTCGAAAGAAGAGTTCAGGGAAGACCTCAATTCCGTATTTCGCGCATGAGTGTGTTTACTTCGCTTCATCCGACCCTTCAGGAACTGCTTCTTACCGGTCTTGGCTGGGACGATCTTCGTTTGGTCCAGGAGGAAACCTACATCTCGGTAAGCGGCGGGGCCGATACTCTGGTCCTTGCCCCGACTGCCGGAGGTAAGACCGAGTCGGCTTTTTTTCCTGTCATTGACGGCATTTTAAAGAATCCGTCGGAACATCTGTCTGCTATCTATATCTCTCCCCTTAAAGCTCTCATTAACGATCAGCTGGACAGAATCCTTTTCCTGTGTGCCCGGACCGGGCTTAGTGCCGCGGTCCAGCACGGTGATGTGTCCGATCGTGATCGGTTTGATTTTTCAGGATCTGAACATGCGGATATCCTTTTGACTACACCGGAATCACTTGAGGTTCTCTTAAGCGATGCACGAACTAAAAACGCGTTTAAAGAGGTCAGGTATCTCATCATCGACGAGATTCATGCTTTCATGGAGTCTGACCGCGGGGTCCATCTCCGTTGTCTGATGGATCGTCTGGAGCTTCTTGGCAAACATCGGATGATTCGAATCGGCCTCTCGGCAACGGTCGGCAATCCCGAAGAACTGCTCGACTGGTTCTCCGGACCCAACCGAAAAAAACACCTTGTCTCTATTCCCTCGCCTCCCTCGAAAAAACTGTTTACGTTTGTCATGGAACCTGAGTTTGCCGGCCAGGTTCGGGCGATCGCAGGATCCGTTTCAGGAAAAAAAGCCCTGGTCTTTACCGAAATCAGGAGTCTTGCTGAGAAAATGGTTCTTCCTTTACGCGAGGAGCTTCCTTCGGTGTTTCTTCATCATTCATCGGTTTCGCCGCAAGACCGCGAGGCCGCTGAGCTTTCATTCGGGCAGGCCGGCGGGACGTGTGTTATTTGTACGAGCACGATGGAACTCGGTGTCGATATCGGAGAACTCGATCTTGTCGTTCAGTACGGAGCTCCCCGTTCGGTTTCCTCGTTCCTGCAGAGACTTGGACGTACCGGCCGGCGGGGAAGTCCTGCTAGAATGATCTTTATCGTTTCGAATGCATGCGATCTTCTTATCGCCGTTTCGGTGATCGAGGCAGCGATGCATCATTCGGTCGAGTCGCTGAAAGCCCCATCCCGTCCGTATCATGTTCTCGTCCAGCAGCTGTTTTTGCTTTTGAAAGGCAGAACAGGGATGAGCCTTCGAAGCATCATCGCTTCGCTTCACGCATTGACGCCGTTTATGGAGTTTTCCGTCGCTCAATTTTCTGCAGTTCTGGAGTATCTCGTTGCGGAAAATTATCTGACCTGTTCCGGTGATCTCTATATTGCCGGAACAAAAGCCGAAATGGAACTCGGGTGGTCCAACTGGCTCGCTCTCATATCCGTTATCCGCGATGGAGGGGGATTTCTTGCCGTTTTGCCGGACGGAACGGTGGTCGGGACACTGGACCCGCGGTTCGTGGCCGGCGACCCTGGAAAGACCTTTTCTTTCACTGGAAAAACCTGGCGTTTGCTTCATCGTGATGATGCGCATAAGCGTGTCCTCATCGAACCGGCATTCGCCAAAGGAGATGTGAAACGTCCGTTCTGGAGCGGCGGGGATGGTGGGAGTTATGCGAGCAGTCTTGTCTGTCAGTCGGTTGCTGCCGTTCTTGGACGAGGTGCTCCCTCTCTTCCTCTCCCGCCCGAGCAAAAAAGCATGGTCGAGGATCTTATCCGGATGCTTACCGATGATTTTTCTCCCGGAACCATTCATCTTCGCACCGAACCGGAACTGAACGGATACTCGGTCGTTGTATCCACATTCCTCGGCACGCGGACAAATCAGACCCTCGCTCATCTCCTGAAAAACCGACTCGACGGCAAGCATGCCGTTCGTTATACGCAGTTTGCGATAAGGATCTTTGACTGGGAAACGCCAAACGCCGGTGAATACGTTGCCGAGATACTTGAAGAGTTAGGCAGGATGTCTGTTCTCTCTCTTGCAGAGGAACTCCCCCGCCTTCCGGCATCTACCTGGAAATTTGGAGAACTCATTCCAGAGGATCTTCGACTGGAAATGGCGGCGTATGATTATTATGATATTCCGGCGCTGCTTACTGCATTGTCCGTTCCGCAGCAATTCTCTCGTTAGCGGTCTTTCTATAGCTCTCATCGATCTCGAAACCGATAAACGGCACGCCAAGGCGAATCGCAGCAATTGCCGTGTTTCCAATCCCCATAAACGGATCCATCACCAGCCGGCATTTATCCAATCCGTGATCTTTTATGCACATCACGGGAAGCTGAATGGGAAAGGTTGCTGGATGCGGCCGACTTTCCCGGATTGTTTCATACGGGATGAACCAGGTGTTTCCCCGGTCTCTGAGATCGCGTTTCTCCCCTCCCCAGCGGTTCACATTGCTCTTATCCTGATACGGCACGCCGGTTGCAAGCCTGTCGATCTGCACGGTTCCATTTTTCGTGAAGTGAAAGATGAATTCATGACAGTCGTTATGATATCGTTTACTGTTTATCGGCTTGTAATGTCCGGCTGCCACGCCTTCATGTGGAAGTGCGATGGATTTGATCCAGTGGATCATATTCTGAAGAACGAATCCCTGTTCCCGAAACGCCTGCGCCACATCGATTGGGATCCAAGGATCTTTCAGACTCCCGCCGATATTCAGATAGAACGAACCCTGATCCGAAAGAACGCGGTATGACTCTTCGGCCACCGTCCCCATCCATTTCAGATAGGTATTACGCGGGATCGTGTCGTCATAGGTTGTATAGGCTTTCCCAATATTGTACGGGGGCGAGGTCACGATCACATCAATCATCCCCGATGGTAATGTACTCATTCCGTCGACACAGTCCATGTCGTAAATCCTGTTGAGTTCAGTCATGTTTTATGATCTTAACTATCGTGATTTCGTATGTAAGGATCTCTCCTGCGAGAGGGTGGTTTGCATCCACGGTGATCTTCGTATCCGTCACGTCAACCACGGTGACCCGACACGGCCGGTCGAACACTTCTACCGTGATGATATCTCCGGGACTTGGAATATGTTCGAGTTTGAGTTTTTTTCGTTTTATTGAAAGAACCAGACGCTTCAGATATTTGCCATATGCTTTTTCCGGAGGAAGAACAACGGTCACCGTGTCCCCTTCGGTTTTTCCGATCAGCGCCTCCTCAAATGCCGGATTTATCTGTTTATTTCCGATAATAACGGTTACCGGTTCCTGTGTGCGGGTATCCTCGAATATTTCCCCATCCGGACGTTTGCTGGCGAAGTGGAGCTGCAGCGTATCACCTGATTCTACGACAGACATACCTATCTGTATGGCCGAAGAAATACATTAAGGGATCGCGTTTATCGTTTTGATCAAATTATCCAAAAATAGGGTTAAGTGGCTGAAATCAGAGGGATAACGAGTTTCTTATACACGCCGTCGCCGCTCTGATGCAGGATTCTGAATTCATATGTCCCAGGCTTTGCCACTTCAACGGTCCATATGTAGTTTCGTCCGTTCTCATTGATCGTACAGTCATTCTCAACGATACTGATTCCTTCTGAATCAAGTGGTCTCCATGTGAGACTATGCGGACTCGTGATGATGACAGTAAAGCTTGTTTCGCTGTTTTTCTGGATCGCGTATGAGTCCATCTTTACCTCCGAATATCTGTATTACCTTATTTAATGTGATATACTTGAGAATGCGAAGTTTCACTATATATTTTTTCTGGTTAATTTTTCGAATTTTATTTTGAAAAACCCTGATTTTTCAAATATTATTAACCTGATTGACTCTTCGGGATACTGCTGCCCGAGAGTCGATATCTCTGATAATATAAGCTAAAAGGGAAAATAAAGAACGCCGAGGGGGAGATTTGAACTCCCGAGGTGTCGCCACCAGTGGCTTTCGAGGCCACCGCCCTTCCGGACTAGACTACCTCGGCAGGCGTCTATACGATACGTTATGGTATGCGCGTAGTAAGCATACGTGTTTGAATGTAAAAAATATATGGGATTGATGACCGGATTTACATCTGACCGGCGCCTTTGGAGATCATCATGTCATCAACGCGGATGAGAAGCATGGATGTCTCTGAAGCGCTCTGGATTGCCTGGCGTTTGACTCTCTTCGGTTCAACAACGCCCAGTTCCTTCATGTCGACGACGGTGCCGGTAAACACGTCAAGGCCTGCATACTTCTGACCCATCGCGTGTGCCTGACGAAGATCGATGACTTTGTCAACGGTGTCGAAACCGGAGTTTTCGGCAAGAGTTTTCGGGATGATTTCGAATGCCTTTGCGTAGCCTTCGATGGCGAGCTGAACACGGCCGCCTTCGGTTGCTGCATATTCTCTGAGTCTGAGGGAGAGTTCGGTTTCAACAGAGCCGCCGCCGATGGTGTAGGATCCATCTTCAATGACGTCCTGCACGACACGTTTTGCATCCTCGATCGCACGTTCGAGTTCATCGACAAGGTGCTGGGAGGATCCGCGGAGAAGAATGGTCACTGCCTTGGCGTTTTTACACTCGGAGAGTTTTGTCATCTCAAGATCATCGAGCATCTCGAGTTTGCCTGCAGTTCCAATGGCTTCGGGGGAGAGGTCTTCGGGTTTATTGATGACCTGGCCGCCGAGTGCTTTTGCCGCGTATTTCAGGTCTTTTTCCGGGACGAACTCAAGTGCATAGATGCCGTGTTCGCCAAGGTAATACTGTACCGGGTCAGCGATTCCTTTCTGGCAGAGGACGACATTTACGCCGTTCGCAGCAAACTTGTCTGCCATTGCCTTGAGGGTTGCACGTTCTGCAGAGGAAAATGCCGAGAGCTGTTCTGCTGAAGTGATCTTGATCTTGGATTTGGTCTGGGTCTTGGTGATCTCGAGCGGACCGGCAATGAAGGCTGCTTTGACGCCTTTGATCTTTTTTGGCATCAGCGAGTCGAGTCTGGTTTTATCGATCAGGACACCTTTGATGAGTTCGGCACTCATCGTGTCGCTGCGTTTTGTCTTTACAAGGATGTCGTCTTCGTTGACCAGCGTCTTTTTCCCGGAGGTTTCTGCAACCCAGGAAACTGCCTCGACAACAACATCGCATGCCTGATCCATGATGCTTTCGATGGATTTTCCGGTCATCGCGGTTTTGGCGATCAGTTTCAGCATGTTTTTGTCTTTCGGGGTGACATCGATCGCAAGTTTTTCGAGCAGTTCAAGTGCCTTGAGCATACCAAGGTTGTATCCCTTTGCGATCACAGACGGGTGGACACCGCTGTCGATCAGATGTTCTGCCTGCTCCATAAATGAACCGACCATCACGACTGCGGTCGTAGTGCCGTCACCGCATTCATTGTCCTGGGTTTCAGCCACCTCGACGACAAGTTTTGCACCCGGGTGTTCAACATGGATCTGGTGCAGGATTGTTGCTCCGTCGTTAGTGATGACGATATCGTCACTACCCTGAGTAACCATCATCTTGTCCATACCGCGTGGACCAAGCGTTGTTCTCACTGTGTTGCCAAGGACCTTTGCTGCCATGATATTGGAGCGAAGTGCTTCCTGTCCCGGAACGCGTTCTACGTTATTACGTAAAATGACGACCTGCTGACCTGATTTGTTTGCCATAATCGTTATTCTCCTGTACTAATATGTTAAAAAAGTGGATTGGACTTCTATATAAATATGTTGTATTGGTTATTGGCTGTTCAGTCGATACGTTTAATTGCAAAGAGCGAGTAGACCGGAACGCCCTCTATTTCCTTGAAACCGCGCTTATCAAAGATTACGCAGATGCCGACCGGTGTGGCTTTGTGGCGGCGCAGATAATTTACGATCTCTGTAAGAGTGTTGCTGGTTGTGATGCAGTCGTCCACTATTAAACAGCGTTTTTGGGAGACCTTGCTGAAGTTTCCGGATATCGATCCGATTTTACCTTCCGGATTGTGTTTTGAGGGATGATATATGGCGAGATTGAGTCCGTCATCTGCGGCGATCATCGTTGCGAGAGGTACGCCTGATACGGATATGCCGATAACGGTGTCGACCCCTTCTTCCTCTTCGTTTGCTGCCTCAAAATGGGCCAGCATCATGGATGATATTCCGCCAAGGAGTGTGGTGTTGGAACTTACGTTCGTCCAGTCGATATGTACATCTTTCGGTGCCGCGATCCCGGCTTTTCCCTGCGTCAGAAGCCAGGTGACCGTATCGACCGAGAGGCTGAGTTCATCAGCGATCTGGCCGGATGAGTGGCCTTCAGCATGAAGGTCTTTTGCTTTTGCCATGAGCTCTTCTAAGGAAGACATATGAGAAGTAATCGCTTTTCCCGCATATATGCTTTTGTGAAACTTCTGCTGAAAAGCAGCTTCTTCCTGCAGAAAATATGGGAAACCTACTAAAAGTGAAAAGTTCAATCTTTCACCTAGATATGTCGGCAAAATATGTGACTGAATCATTTCAGAAGAAAGTCATGCCATATCTCACCACGTTCAACGATGCTGAAAAAAAGCAGTTCTACCTTGATGCAGATGCGGCCGTGCAGGAACTTGTTTCAATGGGGAAAGATCCCAAACAGGTTCTCTGGGTCATGCAAAGTATAGGTCTGTACCTCTATGGAAATTCCGGGAAAAATTTCTATGTCGATTACCAGAAGATTGTTCTCTCAGACACCTGCGTTCTCTGGTCGATGCAGCCGCCCGGCGGGGGATGTATCCATCTGTTCCAGACTGAGGATGGAAAACTGCTCATCGATGCTGGATACGGGGTTAATTATGCCGACTGGGTACAAACACTCGCCGACTTCGGTCTCGGCGACTTTTCCGATGTAAAACATGTTCTCTGTACTCACGGGGATGCCGATCATGTGGGAATAACCGGATTACTGCCTGTACCGCCGTTTGTTCATCCGATTACCAAAGACCTTTTGGAAAACTGCTCCCGCTCCTTTGCCTCCACGAATGATCTTCTGCTGCTGGAACATGTCTATACAACCACGGTGAACACTTTTTCCCAGCTGGCATACCCAAAAGAGTATATCCTTTCCAAAACCGAGCCGCTGAAGATGCGGGGGATCTTTCCGGTCATCGACACGATCACGTTTGCCGGACTTACCTTCGAGGTATGGCAGAGTCTAGGCGCTCATCTTGCCGGGCAGCTCTTCTTCTATGAACCAACACAAGGTCTGCTCTTTACGAGCGATGCTATCCTGAATTTTGCCTCGCTTTCTCCCTGGCGTTTGATCTATGGTTCGATCCCGGATTACCTTATCAATTCCGTCAATATCAACAGTGAGATCGGACGACAGGAAAGAACAGAACTAACGAGACTAGCGGTCGAGCTCGACGCCGAACTGAGGAAAAATGGGAAGCGTCTTAGATTATGCTGCGGTCACGGGGCAGTTTCGGTCATAGACGAGAAAGGAAATCTCAGCATACTCGATCCGGTGATCCATTACTCCAGAAGAAAATACACCGAAGGACTGCACAACCTTGCTGCTAAAATATCCTGGTTTATCAGAAGACGGCTGATCTGAAGTATTCGTTACCGTCGTTTTCCTTTTTCCGTCCCGCGCCGGATCGGAGCAGAACCGCAGATAGGACAGTCTTCCTCATCTGCCGGGATCTCAGCTCCGCATCCCGAACAAATTTTTTTCCAGACCTTTTTTTTGGCATTTCTCTGTAGAATGCCTTTGGTTGATATTTTCAGATGCCGGCAGACATTTTGTACGGCAAAATCATCGGAAATCACCGTGCCATCCAGTGTCAGGCCGAGAGCGATGACCGAAATATCCGTATCGGAGAGGACTCTTGCATCCCCGCTTTTGAGTGCCGCGTTCGTTGCTGGAAATATGTGTTCGGCCTCCGGCTCGGTCGTTACGAGTCCTTTTTCCGTAAGGATTTCAAACCTCATCTTTGATGCAAGATCTTTAAGTTCGCCGACAACCTCGGGTGTGGTAAATAGCTCTCCGTCAAACGTATAATCGCCGAAAAAATAGGATGAATCCAGAATATATTTCATTTATGTAAAGCTTCTGCGATAACGCCCGATGCCGTGATCCTGCTTGAGGCACGCTCGATCGTATCCGAAGATGCGATGTCGGCAAGGCCGGCCTGCATAAGTTTGATGTATCCGCCGGAAGCAAAAACGCCGTGAACGCCTGCGGCTCTGACCGAGGTTGCCCCCTGTTCAAGCAGCATCCCGGCGGCCTTTGCCATTGATCCTCCGGTCGCGATGATATCATCCACGATGATGCAGTCTCTTCCTTTTGCTTCCAGATGTTTAGGGGCCATTGTAACATCTGACCCGGAGAGCCGCGTCTTATCCAGATGATCACAGTCCCATTTTCCAACCGCCGCCACGCCTTTGGCAAACTCCCATGCACCTTCATCGGGAGAAAGGATCAGCGGATTTTCCAGGGCCATCGTGCCGATGTATGCTCCGATCGCCGGCGCAATAGTCAGATTCTTTGCAGGACAGCGGAAATGTCCGAGAATCGAGGTGTCGTGGATATTGATGGTAAAGACTCTGTCTGCCCCGGTCGAAAGGGCGCGTGCCATTGCCCGTGCCGAGATCGGCTCGCCTTCATTGAACTTCTTGTCCTGCCGTGCGTATCCCATATATGGCAGAACAAGCGTTGTCTCTTTTCCCTCGCATGCATCGAGCAGGAGGATTGCCTGAAGTGTGGACTCCGGATCGACCGTGCTTGCAATAATTATCATCTGATCGTCATCATCCATTATGCGTATGGACTGCTCACCATCCGGGAATGTAGTGTATTTTACTTCAGATAGACGACAGCCGAGCTTCTGCGCCGTGCGTGCCGCGAGAACCTGGCTCTTTTCGGTATAAACTACTTTCATGATAAGACTCTAACAACTATCTCTTACTGAAACTACTTAAAGCATAATCAAGTACAAATATTAGCATCTTTAATTGAGGTATGGAACACAATATGGAACATGAGAATAATCCGGGACAAAAAACTGAAGAAACTGTTATGGGGACGGTTTTGGATGTAGACCCGGCGCAAGTCACGGAAGAAATCCCGGCGCGGGATACTTCGCCTGTGAAGGAGGTATATGCCTCTGACAAATATGATGCCGAACTTTTCGGAGGCGTTCGGTTTGACACCACGGCGGATCTCGTTATCCTCCCGTCCCTGATTGATCAGGTCATCGGTCAGGAACATGCAGTGGATGTTATCAGAAAAGCCGCCACTCAGCGCAGGCACGTCATGATGATCGGAAGCCCAGGTACCGGCAAGTCGATGCTTGCCAAGGCCATGTCCGAACTCCTCCCAAAAGAGGAGATGCAGGACATCCTGACGTACACGAATCCCGAGGATAACAATAATCCGATCATCCGGGTGGTTCCTTCAGGAAGAGGAAAAGAGATCGTCGCGGCCCACAAAGAAGAGGCACGCAAACGCGCTTCCTCAAAAAATACCATGCTTCTTATCCTTGTCATTGGTATTCTCGGGATTGCTCTGATTTCGGGTCAGCTTCTGATGGGTATCGTCGCCGTAGCCTTTATCTTCATGGCATTTCGTTCGTTCATGCCGAAAGAAACCGCAATGGTTCCAAAACTCATCGTCTCCAACAAACCAGACTCAACCGCACCATTCGTGGACGGGACCGGATCCCACGCCGGAGCTCTGCTCGGCGATGTTCGCCACGACCCGTTCCAGTCGGGGGGTCTTGAGACGCCGGCTCACGACCGTGTCGAGGCCGGAGCAATTCACCGTGCGCACAAGGGAGTTTTGTTCATTGATGAAATGAACACTCTTGAACTCTCATCCCAGCAGAGTCTTCTGACTGCTCTCCAGGAAGGCGAGTTCCCGATCACCGGTCAGTCGGAACGTTCATCCGGAGCCATGGTCAGAACCGAACCGGTTCCCTGCCGGTTCCTGATGATCGCGGCAGGAAATCTTGACGCCGTCCAGCATATGCACCCTGCTCTTCGGAGCCGTATCCGCGGATACGGATACGAGGTCTACATGAGCGAGACCATGAACGATACGCCTGAGAACCGGGCAAAGCTTGTGAGGTTCGTAGCCCAGGAAGTTAAAAACGACGGAAAGATCCCGCATTATGATCCATCTGCGGTATCCGAAATTCTTCGCGAGGCAAAGCGCCGGTCCGGCAGAAAAGGTCACCTCACAGTGAAGCTGAGAGATCTCGGCGGTCTTGTGCGGGTCGCCGGCGATCTCGCCATTCAGGAAGGATCACCCGTGACGTCCATGCATCATGTGGTTTCGGCCAAACAGATCGCACGATCTGTCGAAGACCAGATCTCCGACGAGTACATTCGCCGGACCCGGGATTACGATCTGACGATCGTTTCAGGTAATCTTGTCGGCAGAGTGAACGGGCTTGCCGTTGTTGGCAACGATGCAGGCTCGGTTCTTCCGATCACGGCCGAGGTTACCCCCTCGCAGGGCGCTGGGATGGTTATTGCGACCGGTCTCTTGAAAGAGATCGCTCAGGAGTCAATCAAGAACGTGAGCGCCTTAATCAAGAAGTTCTCCGGTACCGACATCCGGAAAGTCGATATCCATGTTCAGTTCATCGGAACATACAACGGAGTCGAGGGAGATTCGGCTTCCGTGACCGTCGCGACGGCAGTGATTAGTGCGCTTGAAGACATCCCGGTCCAGCAGGACGTGGCGATGACCGGATCCCTGTCAGTAAGAGGAGATGTTCTTCCAATCGGCGGCGTCACCTACAAGATTGAGGCAGCCGCAAAAGCCGGGATCCGCACGATCATTATCCCGCAGTCGAACCTTGCAGATGTTCTCATCGAAGAGCGATATGCCGACATGGTTTCCATCATTCCGGTGACCAGAATCGAAGAAGTACTCAGATATGCTCTCGTTCCCGAGGATAAAGTGGCGTTCGAACAAAAACTTCTCCAGATTGGCAAACATATGGATATCCCAAAAATGCCGATGCCCGCCGACAACGTTCCAGCGTGAACTTGCCCCTTCTCTTTTTTTTGATTACCTTTGATCACACCGTTTTGAAAAAGCCTCCTTCGGCATGAACGGAAAATTGCTGAAGTTGGACACGTGTTCCCTCAGTATTCCCGCATACTGCGTAAATAACCTAAGGTATATCTATCACTACGTCGTATTTTATTTCATTTGCGTGATGCTATGACGAAATATTTGTTCAACGAAGGCATTGTTTGGGAAGACCGCCGGAAGGGGTCGTATCTGCTTCCATATATTATCTTCTTCATCATCTTTGCAGTGATCGCGGTACTGATCTGGATCACCGCGCCTCTTTTCGCTCTTCTTCCTGCGTTACTGCCGTATCTTCCGGTTTGGCTCGTATCGCCCGATCTCCTGCTTCGTATCCTCGTTTCAGCAGTATCCGGCGTGATCGCCCTGATCATTCTCATCTCGGGACTGGTGGGACTCAACCGCCCGCGTCTGTACCTTACGCCTCGGAGAATCTGTCTGATGTCGGGCGTCGGCTCATACAAAGAAGTGCGTTTTGACAAAATCGATGCGATCCAAATTAAAAAAACATACCATCATCATATCCGCCGGAGGAACCAAAGTGATTAAGTTTGGTCCGATCCTTGATCCGTATGCGACCAGAAATGCTGTCGTCGGGCTTATCACGTTTGAGATGAAACCTCTGGAGGACGAGACGATCGTTTTTGATAAGGCCGTCCCCATCCTCAAAGAAGACGAGGACTTCTTCGATGCCGATGTCATAGGATCCTGATTCTTTTCTCTTTTTTTACAAAACAGTTCAGCCTGAAATAGCAGAAGATATGTTATTCTTCAGGACCAAATAGTATCTCAGAAAATCATGGAAACGATACGATACTACGACATCCGTTATGTCAGGGGGACTGTTACCTATATCCAGACGGAGAACCGGGTGATCGAAAATGCCGACTCTTCTTTTTACGGAAAAGCCCTTTTTCGTGTCTTAGGCGAAAACGGCTGGGGATACTACTGCGCTTCATCCATCGATATGCACGATAAAAAATCGAAATACGCCTGCATCCAAAAAGCCGCAGCCTCGGCACGTCTTGCCGGCGTCCATGCCGACATTGCCGATGTGCCGCTTGGATCCCCGCGTTCCTGGATATGTTCGGCAAAAGAACAAGCAGAGACTCCCCTCGAGGAGAAAGCCGCGCAGCTTCTTCTTCTCGAAGAGTCTGCAAAAATACCAGAGATATGCAGCACCTCGGCACGATACTCCGAGCAGTATCAGGACGTCATCTTTGAAGACTGTAATGGTTATTCTTCCTCCTCGTCGGTCTGCCGCACGCTCTTCACCATCTCGGCGGTGGCAAACCGCGGAGCAGACATGCAGATGAATTACGAGCAGGAGGCGGTTGTTGGCCCTCTCTCGTTAAAGGAGTATATTCCCTACGGTGAGAAGTGTGCGAAACGCGCTGTTGAACTTCTGGACGCATCTGTCGTCTCCGGCGGACGCATGCCTGCCGTTCTGGATCCGGCGATCGGCGGCGTGTTTGCTCATGAAGCGGTAGGTCATGCAAGCGAAGGAGACGCCGTACGAGATGGCGTGTCCGTCCTTGCCGGCAAACTGGGCGAGCAGGTAGGCTCTCCTCTCGTTACCATCATTGATGATCCTTCTATGCACGGATACGGGTACGAACCCTTCGATGCGGAAGGTGTTGCCTGCGGTCCGACAGAACTGATCAAAAACGGGATCATGCACAAATATATGCACTCCCGCGAGACCCTGGCCGCCGTCGGTCTTGAGACTGGTGACGCAGGTCATGCGAGGGCCGAACCTGGAATGCAGCCTCTGGTTCGTATGAGTAATACCTACATCAAAGAAGGCGATGCCTCGTATGACGAGATCATCGCAGAATGCAAAAAAGGCGTTCTCCTGATCGGTTCAAGGGGCGGACAGGTCGATCCAGGCCGCGGGGCCTTCCAGTTCAATGCAAAGTATGGATATCTGATCGAAAATGGAGAAACCACAAAAATGATTCGTGACGTCTCCCTCTCAGGGGATATTCTCTCGGTGCTGCATAACATCGCTTTGTGCGGCAAAGAACGCAAAATGTCTTCGGGAATGTGCGGGAAAGGCCAGTCGGTCCCGGTATCGGACGGAGCCCCCCATGTCTATCTGACCGAGGCTTTAGTTGGAGGCGGCGGAAATGTCTGAGCTCGACATTGACCGGATTCTCTCCTACGGCGGGAAAAATGCCGACGAGGTGGAGGTGTTCATGCTTGATTACACCGATATTTCCCTTGAACAGCGGGAGATGGCCGTCTCTTCCGTCTTCGAACATGCGGGCCAGTCCATTTATGTCAGGGTGGTAAAGGATAACCGCATTGTAATATCCGGGACCTCCGATGCGACGCGTTGGAAGGACTGCCTTGACGTGGCTATGTCTTCGGCCAAACTTTCAGACCCTGTTCCCGGCTGGACCGGGTTCCCGGCAAAAGCCGCGCTGCCTGACGGCCGCGACCCATTCGATCCAAAGATCTCCGTGACGCCCGACCTCGCCGCCGAATATCTTGACCGGATGAATGCCGGAGCCGCCAAGCACCCCGAGGCACGCGTGGTCACCGGAGGTGTTTCGCTTTCGACAGGAACGGCAGTTATCGCTAACTCGAACGGTGTTCATTACACGCGTCAGATCTCCGGGATTTCTCTTGGGATGGATTCCATCTGCGAGAACTCGACCGGATATGACTATGACTCAAGCCCGTTTTTGGACCGCATCAATCCGGAAAAAATCGGCGAAGAAACCACATTCTGGGCGACCGCCTCCCGAAACGGCGCGGATGTCGAGACAAAGAAATATGACGTCGTCTTCTCAGAGCATGTCGTCGAATCGCTTATTATCGATCTCTTTACCGAGGCCGTGAATGGAAAGAACGTTCTTTCCGGAAAATCGGTTTTTGCCGGCAAACTGGGTGAGTATGTTCTGCACTCTTCGGTCTCTATCTCGGATGTTCCCATGGATCCGGCCGGTTCTGCATGGAAGAGGTTCGACTCTGAAGGAACGGTAACCTCAGACCTTTCGATCGTTCAAAACGGCGTGCTCTCCGCATTTATGTACGACGTAAAGACCGCATCGCAGGCAAAAACGACCTCGACGGGACATGCCCACCGTGCCGGAAACGGAGCGACGTATATCCACCCGCATTGCCTCCAGATCGCCGCACCGGTATCCGATGTTATGGACAAACCGTGTTTGTTCATTCGCGAGGTTATCGGAGCGCATACGGCGAACTCCCTTACCGGCGAATTTTCGGTGGAAGTGGCCAACGCATTCTTTGCCGAGTCCGGGAAATTTGTCCGTCCGGTGAAAAAGGCGATGATCTCGGGAAACGTTTTTGACATTCTCAGAAGCGGTGTGTACATCTCTGCCGAAACGAAGACGTTCGATAGTTCCCTTGTTCCGAAGATGCGCATAGATAGTATGCAGGTAATTGGCTAGATAGGGGTTAATTATATCCCTATTCATGCAGATAGTATCAATCACATAAATGCCAGACGATCATACAATGATTCGTGTTCCGACGTACATCCCCTCAGTCGATAAAATTCTTGGCGGCGGCGTTCCGATCGGGTCAACGATATTACTTATCACCGAGCCCGGTGCGGGAGGACCTGAATTCCTCTTCACCTCCTTGGTAAATTACTGCAGGGAGGTTACGGGCGATATCACTTCAACGAAAAATGCCAATCGGCCCGATGCAATATATTATATAACGCCAAAGACGTCCCGGAATCAGTTTATCACCATGATGAAACAGCAGTTCAGTTTCCTGAATAATATCGATTTTGAAGGGGAACTGCTGGACAAATGTGTTTTTCATATGGATGTCGGCGATGTTTATTTTGCGAGATCCATCGTTCCGCTATCCTGGTATTCCCAGAAGATGCTCTCGGAGCATCTCATGGATCTGCCGCCGTACGATGATTACGGCGGTCTTGCCTATCTCGCAGGAATGGTGGAAATGGCCCCTCAGAATTCAATGGTGTATATCGACTCACTGACGCCGTATCTCCCTTACTTTAGCGATCAGGACAAATGGCGAAATCTGATTTTTCTGATATACGGTCTCTCCCGTGCGGCAAAAAAACGGAATATCACCTTTATAATATTACTGACCGCCGATATTCTCCCTTTGAGCAAGGAGATATCCCTCGGGAATGCATTCGATGCAATCGTTCGTCTGGTGTGGCAGAAAAGTCAGGAATCCATGTCCAGGCAGCGGCAGATGTACATCGAAAAGTTTGCCAGTGTTCTCCCTCTCCTCTCATCAAGGGATATTGCCACCTATAACGTTTCCATAGCCCCGGAGACAGGTTTTGAGATATCCAATCTCAGGAGAGTGGCATAAAATGGATCACGAATCGCAGTCAAAAGTAATGATCCCATCCGGCATACCTGGGCTGGATGACATGATCGGCGGAGGTTTCATCAAGGGATCGGTTTTCGTTCTGATCGGCGAGACAGGTACCGGCATAACGATGTTCTCTCTCCAGTATTTGTATCAGGGCCTTCTGAACGGCGAGAAAGTGATGTACATCAGTCTGTTCAATCCGGTGGAACAGCTGACGGGCAACTTCCTCTCGATGTATCCCGAGATGCGTGATCGGATCAATAAGGATATCTATATTGTACAGCTGCCTCCGGAAATTTTTCTGACCTTCTCCTCGCGTCTCGGCAACAATGTTGCGATCATGATCCAGGAGCTTGGGGTGAGCCGTGTTGTCGTGAATCCATTCTCTGTCCTTGAAGAAACACTGGTCACTTCGACGGGATTTCGATCAACCGATCTGAATATGGTATATTCATCCCTGCGTTCAACCGGAGCAACAACGATCCTGCATGTAAATTCTGGTCAGACGAATGTTTTCGCCAGCAAATTCGGTTTTTCCGAGGTATTTGCCGACGGGGTCGCATGTATGTTCAGAGAGTTCCCCGATAACGATCATATGAGACCATACCGCATGCCGTTTGTTCTTTTGAAATCCCGCGGGCTTATCACGAAAACGGCCAAACTCATCAAATATGATGAGTCGGGGCTATTTACACTGCACTCGCCGATCAAATAAAACACTCGAGAATTTCTAACAACCTGAGAATTTCTAACAACCTTTTTTTCCGACAGAAAGTACTTTCTTTTCGTACGTTGAGTAGTATGTATGGGGACTTTCAGCAGCTTTGGTCTCAACCAGGCATATCACGAGCGTTATGAAAAACTTGGCGACCGTCTCTCCGATGTTGGTAAAACACTTGATTGGGATGTTTTTCGTCCTCTTCTTGAATCCATGTATGCAAATAAATCCGGCAAAGGCGGTCACCCCAATGTCGATGTAATACTCATGTTCAAGATTCAGCTTCTGGAAGTCTGGTATAATCTATCTGATCTCGCCGTTGAACGTGAAATCTACGATCGTCTCTCCTTTTGGCATTTCCTTGGGTGTCCTGACAAAATACCCGACAATTCAACGATCTGGTTATTTCGGGAGCGCATGTCCGAATCAGGCGTTGACACATTGGTTTGGCAGGAGTTTCAGCGACAACTTGACCTGAAAGGTCTCAAAATTGAACAAGGTATGATTCAGGATGCAACGTTTGTGTATGCTGAACCCGGTCATTGTAAGAAAGACACGCCGCGAGGAGAGCAGGCAAAAACACGACGGGATAAAGATGGAAAAATCATGTCCAAGAACGGCAAAATGCACTATGGCTATAAACTGCATACCATCATGGATACGACGCATGATCTTATTCGACGCATTGAAACCACCACGGCAAATGTTCATGACAGTCAGGTGGATATGTCAGAAAAAGGAGAAGTGGTCTATCGGGATCGGGGATATCAGGGAGCAAAATGCAAGGGATATAGTGCCACAATGAAACGAGGGGCGAGATGACATCCCATTGGGATACGAGATAAACTGAGAAATATGCGAATAAGTAGAAAGAGATCAAAGGGGGAGAGACCCTATGCAGTGATCAAAAATATCTTTCATGCAGGGTTGGTGAAGGTAACAACGCTGCAAAGAGTGCGAGTGAAAAATATGCTGGCTGCATTTTGTTATAATATCTATCAAGTGAAAACGATTCAAAACAGGGTGTAAACTAAAAAAAAACGTCATGGAATAATTGGGATTTATCGTGTTTTTCTTTTTTTTGGGGGGGATGAGAGGGTGTGGGGATGTATTTAATCCTTCCTAAATTATGATTCTTTAAAAAAAAGAGTTGATAGAAATTCTCTATTTTTACTTATTTGATCGTCAGTGAGGAAATCCGGCCATAAGGTATCCGTGGAAACGCCAGCCCCGGTCATACATGAAATCAGCACATCTCTCTGAGTCGAGTGCATGAATTGAAACGGATCTACTCCTCGTCGGCCGAGAAGGCCGTGTCAGCCCGAAGTTTTCGTCCCTGCCGTCAGAATGCCAGCCGCCACATACGACATCTCAAGAGGCACCCCGATTCCAAACGGCACCCCGGCGAGGTGTGCCGGGCTTGCCCACAAAATAAACGAGATCACGATAAACAGGATACCGGCACCCGGTATCATCGTTATCCAGAACGGTTTTCCTTTGCTGATCAGATACACCGTTGCCGTCAGCAGGGCAAACGAAGCGATCACCTGATTGAACCAGGAGAAGTAATTCCAGAGGATGGCATACCCGGTTGGGATCAGATTCGACCAGAGAAGAAGCACGGTTATGCCGGCAACCAGCGGGAGCACCAGAAATATGCGCTGTCTCATCGTCGACTGATCGATTTTGAAGTAGCCGGCGATCGAGGTCCGGATGACTCTGAGAGCCGTGTCCCCGCTCGTGATCGCAAGAATGATCAAAACGATGATCGCAAGCACGATCAGAAACGTCGGGAAAAACAGATCAAGGATTTCGAAGATGATCGCATTGCCGTTCATTGACGCAAGCATCTCCGGTTTGAGCGTGAAAATGATCGAGGCCCCTGCCGCCCAGATCATCGCGATGATGCCTTCTGCGATCATCATCCCGTAGAAGACTCTTCGTCCTTCGCGTTCCGAGGTGATCGTCCTCGATGTGATCGGAGACTGGGTCGCGTGGAACCCGGACTGAATGCCGCAGGCGATCGTGATGAAGAGCATCGGAATGATCGGCTGACCGTCAGGATGGGCGGAAAATGCTTCGGTGATTCCAGCCGGGGTCAGAACAAGATCGGGAATGTCACAAGCAAACGGAATGTATGCGATACACAGCAGGGCTGTTACAAGGATCAAAGCCACGCCGAATACCGGGTAAATTTTGCCGACCACTTTGTCGATTGGAAAGATCGTGGAGATGACATAATACAGAAAGATCCCGATCACCGCACAGACCAGGACGGCGGCACCGAACGGAAGAAGCAGAAGAATGAAGTTGGCAGGAATGTTCGTGAATGTCGTGACGAGAAGCAGCAGCGAAAGGATGACAAGGACCATAAAAATGCCGCCGGCATTTCTGCCGAGAAACTTTTCAACAAGACCCGTCATATCGGATCCGTTGTTTCTGGCCGAGATCATACCCACATAATAATCATGGATCGCCCCGCCGATCACGTTGCCGATCGGGAGGATGAGAAAAACGATCGCAACAAACTTCATACCAAGGACCACTCCCACGATCGGCCCCATTCCGGCGATGTTCAGCAGCTGGATCAGGAGATTGCGTCTTTTGGAGAGGGGAACACGTTCAACTGCATCCGGATTATGCAGCGCAGGCGTTTTCCGGTCGTCGGGTCCTAATATTTTTTCCGCGACCTTACTCCAGAAGAGATATCCGAGGATAAGGATACAAATGCCTGCAAGAAACGTGATCATATTGGGTATTCATAGTGAATCATACGACACGTTAAAAATTGTGAAAAAAGATGGGATTATTTGTGTTCCGGGGTCTGACATCCGCATCCACATCCGCCGGGACAGGCGGCCTTTGCAGCCTTCTCGGCACGGTTCTCTACCCAGAGCTCGTCGGCAACCGGCGCCCATTTCTCTGATGCGGAAACGGTCTTTGACATCAGATCATGCACATCTTCGGGATTGACCATATCCGTGGATTTTGCACCGGAAGCGTCCACCATTGCAGCAAGTCTCTCCGGGTTGTCGAGAAGCGGACAGGGGCGGAGATGGTTCTGGTTGAACGGCTGGTTCGCCCGATACTGCATAAAGAGCGGGGACTTGTACGCCTCGAGGAGGGTGTGGGTCCGGATGTTCGAGTCAGAGTAGTGAATGAATGCACACGGTTCGATGTCCCCGTTTGCGTTGATGTGGAGATAGAATCTGCCGCCGGCAACACAGCCATTCACATACTCGCCGTCGTTCCAGAAGTCCATGGCAAAGATAGGGCGGGTGGCTCTGATGTGTCTGACCTGACGGTACATATGTTCTCTCTGCTCGGGTGTTGCGAGAAGTTCTGGTACGGCGTCCACGCCGACCGGCATGTAGGTAAAGAACCAGGCGAATTTCGCTCCACGGGCGATCATGTCGTCGATGTAGGCATCACTGCCGATCACGTCAGTGTTTGCGCTCGTGTAGCAGCAGGAGATACCGAACGGAAGTTTTCTCTCTTTGAGGATCTCCATCGCCTTGATGACTTTCTGATACACGCCGGCTCCACGCCGGGAATCGGTGGCCGCTTCGTCTCCTTCGATACTGATCGCCGGAATAAAGTTCCCGACTCTTAGCATCTCGTCAGCAAATGCCTCGTCGATCAAGGTGCCGTTTGTAAAGGAGAGGAAAATACAGTCACTGTGCTTTTCGCACATCTTGATGATGTCTTTCTTCCGAACCAGAGGTTCGCCGCCGGAGTAGAGATAGAAGTAGGTACCGAGAGCTTTTCCCTGCTCGATGATCGAGTCCCATTCTTCAAGGGACAGGTTCATCCGGTTGCCGTACTCTGCCGCCCAGCAGCCGATGCATTTCAAATTGCAGGCGCTTGTCGGATCCATCAGAATGGCCCAGGGGATGTTGCAGCCTTCCTCGTCTCTCAGCTTGATCTTCTTGTCTCTGCCGAGAACGACGGCATTGACGATGAAGTTCTCGAAGATCTTTTTGCGGACGCTTGGATCAATGTCGGTGTAGAGATCGGTAATGAACGTGTGCCAAACCCCGTCCTTGTCGGAGAGCACGCGTTTAACGGTCGGAAGAGGACCCTCCAGCGTGTTGTTTATATCCAGAAGCTCGACCCACTTAAGGAGCTTGGGGATATTTTTGTCAGGGTCCGAGTCCAGGTAGCTAAGAACATGCCTGATACCGATCGCCTGCAGTTTTTCTTTTAATGTACTATGTGTCATTATTGGTCAACTCCCAAAGGGGCAGTGAATAACTATAATTATCATTCATTCTCTTTGATATACTTGTTGTCACGGATTGAGAGTAAAAACGGTTAATCGCCGTGTTTTTTGTTTCTGCTTCGCATCTTGTAGAAGATCACAATGATAACTAACACGGCAGCGATGTAGGCGATCACCGGTAAGAATTCCGAGGTGAAGGTCTGACTCATCATGACAAGCGATAAGCCGATCACGATCGCGGAAAGGATCAGGCCGATCACGAGTTTGTCGACGGCACCTTCGATCGTGTCGCTGAGATGGGTGACCTCTTTTGCGGAGATGTCGACTTTGAGTTTGCCTTCCGAGGCCATCTCGAGAACCGAGCCGAGCTGTTTGGGGACCCGGGCAAGGTCTTCGAATCTCATTTTGGCGTCCAGCATCTTCTTCTGCAGGTTGGCCAGGTCCTTCATCTCGTCGGCGACGATCTGTTTTAAGAACGGTTCCACCTCTTTAGTGAACTCGAGATCCGGATCAAGCGTGAAGGCGACGTTGGATACGAGCATCAGGGCCTTTAAGAGCTGCATGATGTTCGGCGGGACACGGATGTTGTTTTTCTGGAACAGGTCCTGAATAGAGCCGAGAAGCCCGGAGAAGTTGACCTGGGCACCCATCTCTTTGTAATCCTGCAGGGCAAGATACAGCTCGCCCCGGAACTCGTCGATTCCGGTCTGGGGGATCTGGACACCCAGATTCTTGATGTACCGGATCGTCATGTCGGTATCAGCCGAGAGAAGAGCGAGGATAAGCGAGATGAATTTATTGCGCATATCCTTCATCACAACTCCGCAGACGCCGAAGTCGAGGAAGACAAGATCGCCGGACGGCGAGATCCGGAGATTTCCGGCGTGCGGGTCACCGTGATAGAAACCGTTTTGGAAGATCTGGACCATGAATGCTTTCAGTCCACGGCTCGACAGTTCTTTTGGATCCATGCCCATCGCAAGGATCGCATCGACGTCGTCGCTTCTGCATCCGGCGACAAACTCCATTGCCAGCAGCTCTTTTCCCGAGTAGTCCCAGTAGATCTTCGGGACTTTGATGCCCGGGATGCCGGAAAGTCTCATATTTCGGGCAAGGCGTTCGGCATTCATTCCGTCACGGGTGAAGTCGAGTTCCTTTCTGATCTGCGTAGTGAAGTCGTCAACAAGAGAGACCGGATTATACATGCGGAGTTCCGGGCGTTTGTCTTCGAGCAGCTGGGCGATGGATCGAAGCAGAACGACATCCTGTTCGATCCGTGTAGTAATCCTGGGCCTCTGGATCTTGAGCGCAAGAACGGTCCCGTCCTGCATAACGGCACGATAGACCTGAGAAATGGAAGCGGCGGCAAGCGGTTTCGGGTCGACGGAGGTGAAAACATCACGCCAGTCGGGGATGTATTCGTCCAGTGTCGGAATGACTTCGTCGAACGGGACCACGCCCACTCTGTCCTGCAGTTTGCACAGCTCCTCGATCATCTCGGCAGGGAAAAGTTCCGTTCGCGTGCTCATCAGCTGGCCGAATTTTACAAACGTGGGTCCGAGCTCTTCGAGAGCCATACGGATCCTGGCATACGTCGAGTATCCGCTGTACTCCTCGACAGCCGTTTTTTTCGTATTGATAAACCCGGAAAACAGTTCGTTGATGAAGTACCCAAACCCGTATTTGACTAGCACATCAGCAATCTGACCATATCTTCGAAGACTTACACTCGCCATAGTGTAGTTGTTAATTGGCTTTTACAGATGTTAATATTACGGCTAAATTACCCAATAGAAAGCACTTATAACCCTGAGGCTCGAATTATTGTATTGCCTTAGTTACTAAGGAAGGATTGATTGAAAATGGACAAATACCGTTGTATGGTCTGTGGCTATGTCTACGACCCGGAGAAAGGCGCAGGAATCATGTACCCGCCAGGAACATCTTTTGAATCACTTCCGGACACCTGGAAATGCCCAGTCTGCGGTGCAAGCAAATCGCAGTTTAAAAAGGTGTAATCCTTTATGGCAGCCCGCGAGATTGTTGAAAATATCTATGCAGTCGGTACGATCAACTGGGACCTAAGGTGTTTCGATTCGATCATGCCGACGCCAAGAGGCAGCAGTAATAATGCGTACCTCATAAAAGGCAGCGAAAAGGCCGCCCTCGTCGATACCGGTGAACCTCACGAAGAAGCAGAGTTCATCACCAATCTTATGCGGGTGGACCAGCATTCACTGGATTATATCGTCTGTCTGCATGCAGAACAGGATCATTCCGGATTATTGCCGCTGCTTCTCGAAGTGTATCCGATGGCAAAGGTCGTCACAAACGAGGTCTGCAAAGGACTTCTGATGGCGATGCATCATCTCGAAGAACTCGAAGAGCGATTCATCGTGATAGGAGACAAAGAGACGCTTTCTCTTGGCGACAAGACACTGAAGTTCTATCTTGCCCCCTGGGTCCACTGGCCCGATACGATGTTTGCGGAAGTTGTCGAAGATAAACATCTGTTCACAACGGACTTCCTCAGCACGCACTACGCCTCCCCCACATTATTCCAGAACGATGACTCTCCTGAGTATCTGGAAGGAGTAAAACGCTATTATGCCGCGATCATGATGCCGTTTAGAGCAGCTGTTCGTGAACAGCTGGCACTGATCGAGGAGATCTCGCCGAAAATCGTGGCCCCCAGTCACGGTCCGGTCCTGAAGCTACCGGCAAAGATCATGGATCTCTATCATGACTGGGCATCCGAAACGCCGAAAAATTCCGTCGTTGTCGCCTATGTCACCATGCACGGCAGTACAAAACTGATGGTCAACTTTTTAGTTGACGATCTTGTGCAGCGCGGGATCCCCGTTCACCAGTACAATCTTCAGGAAACGGATTCCGGCGTTCTCGGCAGTGCGATCATCGATGCTGCGACCATTATTCTCGCAACGCCGACCGTTCTTTTCGGCCCTCACCCGCTTGCCGTGAACGCTGCGTATCTGGTCAGAGCACTTCGGCCGAAAGTGAAGTATCTGGGCGTGATTGGTTCGTACGGCTGGGGAACCAATGCCGTGAACTATCTCGCCGAGATGCTTTCGCCTCTTGGAGCCGAGGTTCTTGAACCGGTTTATATCAAGGGTCTTCCCGATGAACCGGCAATCGCGGATCTGCACAAACTGGCGGATTCGATCGAAGAGCGTCATAAAACGCTCTGAATCTCTTTTTTTATTCCCCGATACGTACGTTTTTATTTCTGGTTGACATAAGATTTCAGTATGACAAAGGCAAAAGAAATCTACAAATGTGCCATCTGTGGGAACACTGTCAGAGTTATCAAAAAAGGCAAAGGCGAACTCGTCTGCTGCGGTCAGCCGATGAATCTGCTTGCGGAAAACAGCACCGACGCCTCGCTCGAAAAGCATGTTCCGGTCATCGAAGAGGTCGCCGGAGGCTACAAAGTAGCGGTCGGTTCGGCTGCCCACCCGATGCTCGATGAACACTACATCACCTGGGTAGCTCTCAGAACCGATGACGGAATCGTTCACGAGAAGTTCCTTGTTCCGGGAGAGAAACCCGAGATGGTCGTAAAGACCACGGCAAAGGCAGAGAAAGCCGGGGAATACTGTAACCAGCACGGGCTCTGGGTCAAAAACGTATAACCGGTCTTACCATTCATTTTTTTCCTGACGGCTGAATTCAGGCAACTACTATTATTATCAAACACCTAATTGTACTACAAATGGGGTATCTCAGGGAACTTCCGGCGATCGGCCGTGATATCGGGTCAGTCCTTCTGCTCATAGGCGCTGCCACCCTTGTTCCGATCATTGTCGGGTGTTTCTATCAGGAGTGGTATGCTCTGCCGTGGATGGCAAGTTCCACGGTCGCGATGCTCGGGCTTGGCGAACTTTTGCATCTTCTGCCGAAAAATACGAAACCGCCAAGGGCCAGCCTTTCGATCTCTGCAACCGCCGTTATCTGGGCTTTGGTCGGGTTTCTCGGCTGTTTTCCGTTTATTTTTGCCGGTATGCCGCTGATCGATGCAGCGTTCGAGTCGATGTCGGCTTGGACGGGGACAGGATTTTCCATTGCCGTAAACATCGAGGAATGGCCGAAAACGATTCTTTTGTGGCGTTCTCTTATGCAGTGGATCGGCGGTCTCGGGATCGTTGCATTCACACTTACGGTTGCAAGCCGGTCAGGACTGGTCACCCAGAATCTCTACCGGTCCGAATGCGGATCGGAGTCGTTCATGCCCAGCGTTATCGCGACGGCTTTTCAGATGTGGAAGATTTATCTGATTTTGACGCTGATCGCGATTTTGGCCATCCTTCTGACCGGCCTTGATCTCTGGGATGCTGTCAACGTCGCGTTCTGCGCGATCGCGACCGGAGGTATGACTATTTACGCTGCAGGAATTACACATTTCAACAATTTTGCGCTCGAAATGGTTTTGATCCCGATCATGCTTGCCGGAGCGCTCCCCTTTCGGCTGTATTACGTAGTATACGTCAGCAGATCGTTTCGGGAGATCCTGCATGACCGGATCCTGCATCTGATGGTCGGCGCGTATCTGTTTTTTTCCGCAGTTTTGATCGTCGAACTTTTCACTGCCGGCATGCCCCTCATGGACACTCTGCGGGAAAGTCTCTTTATGGCCGGTTCGGTTGTGAGCTCCACCGGCTTCCAGAACACGACCTTTGCCGGGTGGGGGATCGCACCGATTCTGTTCCTTTCGATCTTCCTTATGATCGAAGGAGCCCAGGGAAGTACATCGGGAGGTATCAAACTGAATCGTCTGCAGGTTATGCTCGAAGCTTTGGGCTGGTGGTTTAGAAAAACCCTGCAGAGTCCAAAGGCCGTGGTCCCGATGCGCCATGACGGCAAACCAATCTACGGAAAAGAGGGGGAAACGCTGATCGCAAAATCCCTGTTGATGATCCTGTTGTTTGTTCTGCTTATGCTTGGAGCGCTGATCGTGTTCCTGCACGACCCATACTTTTCGCAGAATCTCGCAGGGACGATCTATGATCTCTGCAGCTGCATTGGAAACAACGGCAGTTCAACCGGCGTTGTTGGGCCGATGATGTCGGATTATGCAAAGGTCGTCATGTTCTTTATTATGTGGATCGCGAGACTGGAGGTAATTCCAGTGCTTATTCTGATATGGGGTATCCTTCGGGGATTCGATACGCAAAAGAAATCGGATAGAAGAGATTAGAGTGAACCTTGTGTCTCGGGCGGCTTTACCAGACAACATGGATTTAACTCAAATTATATGTATCCTGCAGATCAATATATACGGGAATGAGACAGATCGCCCTCTATGGAAAGGGAGGTATTGGAAAATCCACTACATCGGCAAATCTTTCGGCGGCATTCTCGGAGATGGACCTGGATGTCATGCAGATCGGCTGCGACCCGAAACATGACAGCACAAGAATGCTCATGCACGGACGCTGGATCCCGACCGTCCTTGAGCAGATGTATGATAATAAAGAGATCAAAAGCGAGGACATCATCTATCAGGGATTTGGAAACATCCGCTGTGTCGAAGCTGGGGGACCGGAGCCCGGGATCGGGTGTGCGGGCAGAGGGATCATCGCAACGTTCCAGCTTCTGGAAAAGATGGATGCTCTCTACGGAGACGTTGTCGTATACGATGTTCTCGGTGACGTCGTCTGCGGAGGGTTTGCGATGCCGATGCGTGACGGATATGCGCAGGAAGTGTATCTTGTAACAAGCGGAGAGCTGATGAGTCTCTATGCGGCGAACAATATCTGCAAAGCGATCGCCAGAATTTCCGAACGAAGCACGGCAAAATGCCGGCTCGGAGGAGTGATCTGCAATGCGAAGAATATGGATAACGAACAGGAACTCGTCGAGGAGTTTGCAAAACGGATCGGATCGAGACTTGTCTGCTATATTCCGCGAAGCAACTCGGTCAGAGCAGCGGAGGTGAACTGTATGACGGTCATCGAACACGATCCGACATCGGCACAGGCGGCTGTCTACCGGGACTGTGCCAAAACCATTCTGGAAAACACCGATCTTCGGATCCCGACCCCGCTTGCATTAGAGGAACTGGAAGAGCTTGCAAGAAACTATCTCTGAATCACGGATGGCCGGGTGCACCCTCACGGGCGCCCTTTCCGTCGCCTGTTTTATTCCCGGGGCAGTAACGGTAGTGCATGCTCCCAAAGGCTGCGCCAACCAGACGTTTTCCATGCTCCATGCGATGATGAACGAAGCTGAGACGAGAATTGTCCCGGAGATCCTTGTCTCGGGACTTTCCGACAAAGATGTCATCTTCGGCGGAGAGGATTGTCTCAGACAGGCTCTCGACCGTGCAGCAGCTAAGAACCCAGAACTGATCATCGTTGTGACCTCCTGTGTCCCGGAAACGATCGGGGACGATTCTCTGGCCGTCTGCCGGGAACACGCCTTTGCCGACCGAACCATCTATATCCCCACCTCGGGGTTTCTCGGCGGAAGTGCAAAGGACGGCGAGAACGCTGCACTGATCGGGCTTTCGGCGCTGGCAAAGCTGGCAGAGCCGATTCCAGGGACGGTCGCAGTCATCGGTGAAAAAAATCTGGAGTCCGAGGTCGAGGAGAATTTTGCCGAGGTGACCCGGCTGCTCGATCTCCTGGGTCTGACCGTTTCGGTCAGATTCTGCAGAAATGCCGATGTAGTTGAACTTCGCAGACTTGGGACGGCTTCCTGTTTTATTTTACGCGACGGCAGATCCTCAGATGCGGGACGCGAACTTGGAAAGAGATTTAACCGCCCGGTGATTCCCGAGTTTCCGCGGGGGCTTTCCGGATCGATCGCATTCCTGCAGGAGACGGGAAAGGCCGCCGGAGTTTCTTCGGAAAAAATCGAGGAGGAAATCTCGGCCGAGACTGAACACCAGAAGAAAATGCTCGCAAAATTTGCGGATCTTGCCGGGCGCGAGGTCTGCCTCGGTGTCGAACCGTTCGAAGGGACACTCGCCGTGGCCAAAGAAGCACTCAATAGACTGGGGATGGCCGAGTCGCCAACCGGAATTACGGTCAGGCTTCCGTTCTATCTGCCGGTCGGCGTGTCAGGGACCGTAAAGATGCTCTATCTCTGGAGGAGGGCGATCCTGCATGGCTGAGGGGCTTTGTACAAACCCTGTCTGGCCGTGTGCAATGACAGGAGCCTGTTCCGTGCTTGCCGGCTTTTCCGGTCTGAACGTGCTGATCCACGGTTCATCCGGCTGTTATTATTATCCACGGTCGCTGCTGAAGGTCCCCTTGTTCAGCACCTATCTTCTGGAGTCGGAGATCGTGTTCGGCACGGTCGGCCGTCTGAAAGAGGTCGTGAACACGCTTTCGACGTCGAAGCGGCCAATCGCCGTTTTGAACACCTGTATCCCGGCACTCACAGGCGAAGATCTTTCGGGGGCATTTTCCGAGGAGGAGACGATCTTTGTCGATGCACCCGGATTCATCGGGAGCGTCGAGGAAGGAGCAAAGATCGCCTTCAAACGGCTGGGAATCGAAACAGATGCATCAAGGGAGGGCGTGAACATCGACGGAGTGTCCCTTCTTGATCTCTTCTGGCGGGGGAACCTGCACGAAGCAAAACGGATTCTGACAGAGATGAAAATCCCGACCGCTCTGTGCCTCGCAAAGGACAGCTATGAAAATCTCCGAAAGGGGGCTGCTTTGCATACTATATCGGTTAACCCGTCGTATCCGTCCGGCGTTGGAACGATGCTCGGATCGTTTTTGTTCCCCGATCTGAAAGAGACCTGTGCAAAACTTGCGGATATTTTTCCCAACGCCGATATCGACCCAATCCTCGAAGAGTGGAAACGAGCCGACGAGCAGATGTTCTACTCAAGCGACAAGTATCTGCGAAAATATGAACCGCCGGTCGTTGCCGTCTGTGCCCAGGAAAGTTATGCCCTTTTTGCTAAATCGATGATGGAGCGGTATTTCGGCTCGGACGTTCCGGTGACCCTTGCACGAAACCGTGATGCGGTAACCATCCCCTGGGAAACTGATCTGACGAAGATCGCGGGGCAGATTACCGGCTGCAGCCCGGATCTCATCCTCGGATCAACGTTCGAAGCAAATGGTTATCCAAACGCTGCATTCCTCGGGATAACGCCGCCGGACCGAAGCCGTGTCTCCATAGCAGCCCGGCCGATTGCAGGAGTAGA
This sequence comes from Methanocorpusculum sp., assembly GCA_965228205.1. Classification (GTDB taxonomy): domain Archaea; phylum Halobacteriota; class Methanomicrobia; order Methanomicrobiales; family Methanocorpusculaceae; genus Methanocorpusculum. The sequence continues at coordinate 881,198 of OZ245799.1, forward strand.
GGGCGGGATCATGTTTATGGAGAATGTGCTGAATACCCTTATAGATGCAGCTGCATTAAAACAGAAAAAGTGATTGATTTTCGTATTTTGTTATAATAAGGGTCAGTCGATCTTGATTGTGGTCAGTTTGACCGACTCGACGCCTTTCAGCGACATCAGGCGTTCCGCGAGCTGTTTGAGCTCTTCACCCTGACCACGGACTAAAATGACCTCGAGACACCGTTCATCGCTGACGTGCGAGTGGATCGTCGATTGGACGATCTTCCGGTTTCCATGCTGGATCTCCGTGATCGCTTCCATAAGCCCCCGGTGATCGTGATCATAGACCATCGTTATGACGCCCTGACGCTCGCCCGATACGTCGTTCATCCATTCATAGTAGGTGATATAGGAACGGATCGCATCGCGGATGCCTTCGGATCTCGAAGAGTATCCGCGTTTCCCGATGATATCATCAAATTTATTTAGAAGATTTTCAGGAAGCGATATTCCAATACGTGAAAGATCTGACTCTCCAACCATGATGAAGTATTTGTTCGTTTCTCTATATTAGAGTTCTTACATAATCAGAATAAATCGAAAGGTTGTACGTACTTCGGATGCGAATGAGAGAAAGAAAAAAAGAATGAGAATTTCTATCAACTCTTTTTTTTAACGAGAATCATTATTTATGAAGGATTGAATACATCCCCACACCCTCTCATCCCCCCCCCCAAAAAAAAGAAAATCACGATAAATCCCAATTATTCCTTGACATTTTTTTTAATTTACACCCTGTTTTGAATCGTTTTCACTTGATAGATATTATAACAAAATGCAGCCAGCATATTTTTCACTCGCACTCTTTGCAGCGTTGTTACCTTCACCAACCCTGCATGAAAGATATTTTTGATCACTGCATAGGGTCTCTCCCCCTTTGATCTCTTTCTACTTATTCGCATATTTCTCAGTTTATCTCGTATCCCAATGGGATGTCCTCTCGCCCCTCGTTTCATTGTGGCACTATATCCCTTGCATTTTGCTCCCTGATATCCCCGATCCCGATAGACCACTTCTCCTTTTTTCTGACAGATCCACCTGACTGTCATGAACATTTGCCGTTGTGGTTTCAATGCGTCGAATAAGATCATGCGTCGTATCCATGATGGTATGCAGTTTATAGCCATAGTGCATTTTGCCGTTCTTGGACATGATTTTTCCATCTTTATCCCGTCGTGTTTTTGCCTGCTCTCCTCGCGGCGTGTCTTTCTTACAATGACCGGGTTCAGCATACACAAACGTTGCATCCTGAATCATACCTTGTTCAATTTTGAGACCTTTCATGTCAAGTTGTCGCTGAAACTCCTGCCAAACCAATGTGTCAACGCCTGATTCGGACATGCGCTCCCGAAATAACCAGATCGTTGAATTGTCGGGTATTTTGTCAGGACACCCAAGGAAATGCCAAAAGGAGAGACGATCGTAGATTTCACGTTCAACGGCGAGATCAGATAGATTATACCAGACTTCCAGAAGCTGAATCTTGAACATGAGTATTACATCGACATTGGGGTGACCGCCTTTGCCGGATTTATTTGCATACATGGATTCAAGAAGAGGACGAAAAACATCCCAATCAAGTGTTTTACCAACATCGGAGAGACGGGCGCCAAGTTTTTCATAACGCTCGTGATATGCCTGGTTGAGACCAAAGCTGCTAAAAGTCCCCATACATACTACTCAACGTACGAAAAGAAAGTACTTTCTGTCGGGGAAAAAAGGTTTTTAGAAATTCTCTATTTTCAAATTAATTGTTTCAATAAATATGCAATACTATTTTTGCTTAAAAAACAAGAGAGTAGTTTAATGGGAATTATTAAAGAAAATGCTTCTCTTAAAAGTAAATCAGGAGGAGGTTATAACTATGAACATAAAGTTGGAGCCTATTTTCTTTCCTATCTTTTTACAAACAAATGGAGAATTTCTAACAACCTTTTTTTCCGACAGAAAGTACTTTCTTTTCGTACGTTGAGTAGTATGTATGGGGACTTTCAGCAGCTTTGGTCTCAACCAGGCATATCACGAGCGTTATGAAAAACTTGGCGACCGTCTCTCCGATGTTGGTAAAACACTTGATTGGGATGTTTTTCGTCCTCTTCTTGAATCCATGTATGCAAATAAATCCGGCAAAGGCGGTCACCCCAATGTCGATGTAATACTCATGTTCAAGATTCAGCTTCTGGAAGTCTGGTATAATCTATTTGATCTCGCCGTTGAACGTGAAATCTACGATCGTCTCTCCTTTTGGCATTTCCTTGGGTGTCCTGACAAAATACCCGACAATTCAACGATCTGGTTATTTTGGGAGCGCATGTCCGAATCAGGCGTTGACACATTGGTTTGGCAGGAGTTTCAGCGACAACTTGACCTGAAAGGTCTCAAAATTGAACAAGGTATGATTCAGGATGCAACGTTTGTGTATGCTGAACCCGGTCATTGTAAGAAAGACACGCCGCGAGGAGAGCAGGCAAAAACACGACGGGATAAAGATGGAAAAATCATGTCCAAGAACGGCAAAATGCACTATGGCTATAAACTGCATACCATCATGGATACGACGCATGATCTTATTCGACGCATTGAAACCACCACGGAAAATGTTCATGACAGTCAGGTGGATATGTCAGAAAAAGGAGAAGTGGTCTATCGGGATCGGGGATATCAGGGAGCAAAATGCAAGGGATATAGTGCCACAATGAAACGAGGGGCGAGAGGACATCCCATTGGGATACGAGATAAACTGAGAAATATGCGAATAAGTAGAAAGAGATTAAAGGGGGAGAGACCCTATGCAGTGATCAAAAATATCTTTCATGCAGGGTTGGTGAAGGTAACAACGCTGCAAAGAGTGCGAGTGAAAAATATGCTGGCTGCATTTTGTTATAATATCTATCAAGTGAAAACGATTCAAAACAGGGTGTAAATTAAAAAAAACGTCAAGGAATAATTGGGATTTATCGTGATTTTCTTTTTTTTGGGGGGGATGAGAGGGTGGGGGGATGTAACCTATCTTCCTTAAATCATGATTCGCGTTAAAAAAATGGGTTAATAGAAAATCTCAAAAATTATTTTGCCATGATCTCCATCACGATCTTACCATAGGCAGGACGCGTGAGAAGAACACCTATCAGGATACCGAGAATGCTGATAATGGCAAATCCCTTGAGAGTGGAAAGATCCATGATGATCAGCGGGAACATGGCGATGATGACCGTGGCTGCAGAAGTCATGATGATGACGAGAGCACGCTTCAGCCGTTTCAGATAAAGAGCCTGAGACGGAACGCGGCCTTCGTGCATGACCTCGTCGGTGATGATGACCAGCTGATCTATACCCGTTCCAAGAACCGCGATCAACGCCGCGATGGCTGCGATATCAAGTTGCTGGATGAATACAGCAATCCCGAGAAGAATGACGATCTCGGAAACATTCGTTGCGATCATAGGGAGAACAATTTCGGGAGTACGGTATCTGAGGTAGACCATTAAGGCCACGGCCGCAAGGGCGGCGATTGCTGCAATCAGACACACAACCTTGAAGTAATCACCAAGGACCGCGGAGGTTGATCCGGATCCGGCGATCTGAACCTGAACTGGAAGAGCGCCGGCACGCATATGAATCTCAAGCTCCTGAGCCTGTGCTTTGCCATCATCGCCGGAACCGGTTCCAGCATACAGTTTATTCACCGGGTTTTTGGCAATTGATGCTGCGAGCTCGGATGAAAGTGGTGCACTGTAGACAAGGTTCCCGTCAAGATACATGACGAGTTCGTGAGCGGCTGGATTGGTGGTTGCCCCATATGTAATACATGCCTTCTGAAGTGCTTCAGCTCCGGCATTATCGATACTGAACGCAACACCCCAGTTGTCGGAGCCGGCAGGGTTCTGGGTAGGAGTCTGGACGGAAACAACCGAATCACCATACAATACATGAGCCGTTTCATTTCCAGTTGTAACGATACGAAGTTCGAAGAGACCCTGTGTTCCAACAAGTTCCTGAGCGGTATTCATATCAACACCCGCCATCTCGATACGAACATACTGGACAATACCATCCATATTCGTGAGCGTGTTGACTTTCATATCACTTGTTCCAAGGCTGTTTAACTTGGATTCAAGAATCCGCTTTATTGTGTCTGCCGTTTCCGTGCCGACACCGGGCTCGGAGCCGACGTACGTAGCTCCAGCAGCTTCCACTGCGGCACGAAGTTCCTCCGTCGTGGCCGACTTCTGGACTTCTATTTTTGTTGCACTAATGGGAATTACCGTACAGTCGAGTGTTTTTCCAACACTTTCAGCCACGACATTTACATCATCGCCCTGACCTATCGTGACAACTTCCGACTGGAACTCGAGCTGGATCCATGAACCACCGTCAAGGTCGAGACCAAACTGCAGGTTCGTAATACCTTCACGATCCCCAAACGGCACAAAGATCGCTACAAGCGATAAGGCAACCAGAACAAGAACGAGAATGACCCTGGGATCACGGATCACTGCAGGCCAGCCGGTGTATTCTTTCTTCGCTTTTTTCGGGGCAGAAGATTTTTTGGAGCTCATTGTTTTGCACCCCCATTATCCTTCTTTGATTGTTTCGACATTGCCTGAGGTTTTTCCAATCCGGAAAGATACATGCGCAGAACTCCGGCATTGAACCCCCAGGTAAAGATGATATCACTGATAAGACCAATGATCAGAACAGCAGCAATAGAATACAATGTTGGGACCTGGCCGATGAAGGCAACAATAAACATTGCGACGATTGCTGCAAGAGTTGTGGTCGTCATAATGATACCGGTCCTAAATGCATCTTCCATTTTTTCCTCAAGTTTCCCCTGACGCTTAAGGACTTTCGTTGTCAGCAGGATATTACTGTCAACAGAATAACCAATAAGCATGAGAAGAGCGGCAGTTGTCGCAAGGGAGAGTTCAATACCGAATAGATTCATTACCGCATCAGTTATGGTGATATCGGCAATACCAGCAGATACGACGGTAATGGCCGGAATCACTTTTCTGAAGGCAAGGAATACGACGACTGCCATTCCGATGAAGGCAAACAATATCGCCCACATTGCCTGGGACTGGAGAGTGGCCCCAAAGTTTGCACCGATCTGATCAATGCTTGCCTCAGGATATTTCGAGAGAGTGTAATTGTTAAACTTCATCATGTCCTCGTTGGACATAGGACCAAACTTCAGGTAATATCCACCCGATCCAATACCCTCGTCAATGGATTTAAGATCATAGCCCGCATAAAAGGCAACAATTTCTTCTTTGGTATCATCCGTGTGGATGGTGACGGCCGTTCCTCCGGCAAAATCAATACCGGGGGTGACAGGCATTCCTGTCAATGCAAAAGTTACACCGACAATCACCAAAGCGATGCCAAAAAGGACGGCTGGTATTGCCATCATACGTTTTGGATCGTATTTGTTGATGTCGTATTTGGGAAGTTTCATACTGAACTAATATTTATGTTCAATGAATATATACGCCTTCAGATACATTGAAAAAAGTGAGATTAATTTGTTTCGGTGCTGCCTTTCTGCTCAAGCATATCTTCAACGGTTGCATTTGCGTGATGATACCGCGGACGATTGGCAGTTTTACCGCCGCAGGATAATGCTTCAACAGGACAGAACTGCAGGCATGCAAGGCAACCTTCACAATTGTGAAGCCACTCCTTTTTTCCATGAGGGAGAGCACTGATGTTGTTTACCGGGCAGATCCTGACGCAAATCTGGCAGCCGTTGCATGAGGGACTGACGACAAATTTTTTGTCGAAGTTGTTTACATTTCTGATGAAAGGAACATACATCAGTTTCAGCACGTTGCCAAGTACATTGAATCCTGTAAGGGAATTTTGGCGGTTTTTGATGTCCTCCACGATTACTGCAACCTTGCGAAGCGCGTTTTCCCGAATAGTTTTCTCAACAGACTTCTCCGGCGGAGCGCTGAAAGGGATATAGTTGTCAGGCATCTGGATCCACCAGGCTGCGTTAAGGATATGACCGCTTTTCCCGCACAGAGCGGCTATCTGTTTTGTCGGAGATCCGCTTTTTCCCCCTTCGGTAACAACGGAGAAAACATAGCCTGCATGGGAGAGATCCAGAAGCGCGAAGAAATTTGCAACGATCTTTGGAAGACCCATGGCGTAAAGGGGATACACTATCCCAACATTTGCGTCAGCGGGAACTGTGACCTTCTCCCCGGCTAACATGAGTTTGGGGATAGGGGCGAGTTCGGTGTCCGGGAGCCGTGTAGATATTGCTTTGGCTACGACGAGCGAGTTTCCTGTGCCGGTAAAGTAATACAGTATTGTTTTCATTGTGAGAGGCACCTCCGTTTGATAAGTATAGAGAGTCTTACTGATTAATCCTTGTGGCCGTGTTAACGATTTTCATCGAAAAATTCCGGATCCGGAAATATATTTTAAGAATTTTTGGGTTCCGGCAATAGATGCATTCCTTATACCATGAATGCAGATATGATTATGGGGTGCTGATGCAGACGGAAATCCGACTGCAGAGGCTGAGATTATACCCATATAACCTGATCCGGGTAATGCCGGCGGAGGGAGTCGCTTTTCCTATACGTGACCGTGCATTATCCGCCTAGATTCAGGGAGGATAAAACAATGGATTTGGAAGTAACCAAAGCAATCACAGAGTCCTGGTTTGTAAGACTGCAGAATAATCTATCTTTCGACGTGGCAATTGTAGGAACAGGGCCTTCGGGACTTATCGCCGCAGTAAAACTCGCAGATGCCGGGTACAAAGTTTCCATGTTTGAGAGTAAACTTGCTCCGGGTGGAGGGATGTGGGGAGGAGCCATGCTGTTTTCATCCATCGCCATCCAGAACGAAGCAGTGTATCTTTTGGACGAACTGGAGATTCCCTACAAACGATACAACGAGAATCTTGTTGTCTGCGACAGTGTTCTCGCAACCTCGGCACTGATATATCAGGCATCAAGGAGAGGGGTTGTGATTCACAACGGCATGAGTGTTGAAGATGTGGTGTTTAAGGAGAACAGAGTTTCAGGCGTCGTTGTCAACTGGGGTCCTGTGGTGAGAGAGGGACTTCATGTAGATCCGCTTTCCTTCAGAGCAAAAATCGTGGTGGATGCAACCGGACACCCCTGTATGATCTCGGAAACGGCTGCACGAAAAAACAACATTACCCTTAACACGCCGACCGAAAAAGTCTGCGGCGAGTGTTCTTTAAATGCGGCCGAAGGCGAGACGATGACCGTCGAAAATACCACAGAAATTTATCCGGGACTCTACGTCTGCGGCATGGCGGCAAACGGAGTGTTTGGATCGCCCCGTATGGGACCAATATTCGGAGGGATGCTTCTCTCAGGCGAGAAAGTGGCAAAACTGATTATCGAGGAGCTGAAGTGACGACAAACGATTTCGGGTTGTATCTGATAATAACCAAACCCACTTTTTCCTACAGGAAAATCGCCGAGACCGCAGTTCAATATAATGTGCGATATCTTCAGCTGCGGGAAAAATCATTATCCGACCGGGAAATCCTGAAAGCGGCTTACGAGATCAGGCAGATAACCTACGGAACTGAAACCAGATTTATACTGAATGACCGGGCGGATCTGGCATCTATCTGCGGGGCAGACGGCCTGCATCTTGGTCAGGATGATATTCGTCTTGCAGATGCAAAAAAAATCTGCGGCGAAAATGTCCCCATTTTCGGACTCTCGACCCACATTCTTGAACAGGTAAAAGAAGCGGTAAAACTAAATCCGGATTACATTGGATTTGGATCGATATTTCAGACGCCGACAAAAGCAAAGCCGGACCCGATAATTGGGATGGAAATGATTCCAGAAGCGGTTAACCTTGCCGGAGGTATACCGGTTGTTGCGATCGGAGGAATTGATGGAGGGAATCTCAGCCGTGTTCTGGATGCCGGCGCAAGAAATGTGTGCATGGTCCGGTATTTTATGAATAGTGTGGATTTTGAGAGAAGAGTAAAAGAGACTGTCACAATCCTAAACGATTACGGCATATAAAAAACAAGAAACTAAAAAACTAGTGCTGCGAGAGGGATCCGAACCCCCGACCTCGGGATTATGAGTCCCGCGCCCTAACCAGCTAGGCCACCGCAGCAAATATACATAAGAAGAATGTTGTATCCAGATATATAGATTCCGAAACGCAGGACGCGGGTAATTGTCATGGAAAATACGAATGAGAATTTCTAACAACCTTTTTTTCCGACAGAAAGTACTTTCTTTTCGTACGTTGAGTAGTATGTATGGGGACTTTCAGCAGCTTTGGTCTCAACCAGGCATATCACGAGCGTTATGAAAAACTTGGCGACCGCCTCTCCGATGTTGGTAAAACACTTGATTGGGATGTTTTTCGTCCTCTTCTTGAATCCATGTATACAAATAAATCCGGCAAAGGCGGTCACCCCAATGTCGATGTAATACTCATGTTCAAGATTCAGCTTCTGGAAGTCTGGTATAATCTATCTGATCTCGCCGTTGAACGTGAAATCTACGATCGTCTCTCCTTTTGGCATTTCCTTGGGTGTCCTGACAAAATACCCGACAATTCAACGATATGGTTATTTCGGGAGCGCATGTCCGAATCAGGCGTTGACACATTGGTTTGGCAGGAGTTTCAGCGACAACTTGACCTGAAAGGTCTCAAAATTGAACAAGGTATGATTCAGGATGCAACGTTTGTGTATGCTGAACCCGGTCATTGTAAGAAAGACACGCCGCGAGGAGAGCAGGCAAAAACACGACGGGATAAAGATGGAAAAATCATGTCCAAGAACGGCAAAATGCACTATGGCTATAAACTGCATACCATCATGGATACGACGCATGATCTTATTCGACGCATTGAAACCACCACGACAAATGTTCATGACAGTCAGGTGGATCTGTCAGAAAAAGGAGAAGTGGTCTATCGGGATCGGGGATATCAGGGAGCAAAATGCAAGGGATATAGTGCCACAATGAAACGAGGGGCGAGAGGACATCCCATTGGGATACGAGATAAACTGAGAAATATGCGAATAAGTAGAAAGAGATCAAAGGGGGAGAGACCCTATGCAGTGATCAAAAATATCTTTCATGCAGGGTTGGTGAAGGTAACAACGCTGCAAAGAGTGCGAGTGAAAAATATGCTGGCTGCATTTTGTTATAATATCTATCAAGTGAAAACGATTCAAAAAAGGGTGTAAATTAAAAAAAAACGTCAAGGAATAATTGGGATTTATCGTGATTTTCTTTTTTTTGGGGGGGGATGAGAGGGTGTGGGGATGTATTCAATCCTTCATAAATAATGATTCTCGTTAAAAAAAAAGAGTTGGTAGAAATTCTCATTTATTTTTTCCTCTCATTTCTTTTTTTCACAAACATCCGGATGCCGGGTCTCCGCTCCCTGAGCGAAGATCCATAGAGAAAAACCGTTATTTGCCGTATTTTTTCCAGGCAGACATGCAGTTTCAATACACAGAACGACAAATACTTATCTAAATATCCAGCGAGAAAAAATCATGTCCACCTACAAAGAACTTGATGCAAAATACTACATGCCCTGCTTTGGACGGTCGATGGAGATCGTCAAAGGCGAGGGATGCAATGTTTGGGACGATAACGGGAAGAAATACCTCGACTTAGTCGCAGGAATTGCGGTCTGCAGTACGGGACACTGCCACCCGCAGGTAGTGGACGCAATATGCCGCCAGGCGCACGAACTTATTCACTGCTCCAATCTTTACTACATACCGGGACAGGCTGAACTCGCAGAAAAACTGAGCAAAGCGAGCGGAATGGGAAAGGTCTTCTTCGGCAACAGCGGAGCCGAGGCAATCGATGCGGCCCTCAAACTCGCCAAAGTCCGCTCGGGACGGAAAAACTTCGTCTCCTTTAACCACGATTTCCACGGCCGGACCATTGGTTCACTCGCCGTCACCCACAAACCCCAGATCAGGGAACCCTTCGAGCCGCTCGGCATCCACTGCGATTTCCCCGACTATGGAGATCTCGAGGGCCTCAAAGCGGTCGTCAATAAAGATACCGCTGCCGTTGTCTTCGAACCCATTCAGGGAGAAAACGGCATCATCATCCCGCCCGAGGACTTCCTGCCCGGAATCAGGGATATCTGCGACGACGCCGGAGCTCTAATGATCTGCGATGAAGTCCAGTCAGGTATGGGACGGACCGGAAAATGGTTCGCATTCCAGCACTCGAACGTGCAGCCTGATATCATCAGCATTGCAAAAGGGATCGCTTCCGGTGTTCCGATGGGTGCGATCATCGCAAGAGAGGGACTCGAGTTCACGAAAGGCGAACACGGCAGCACATTTGCCGGTGGTCCGATCGCCTGCGCCGCTGGAAACGCCACATTCGGCATCATCGAACAGCTCCTCCCGAGAATCGCCGCAAAAGGCGAACTTTTAAAGAAAGGTCTCGCTGCATTCAATCCGCGGGTACGGGGTCTGATGGTCGGGTTCACGCTCGGCGAAGCCGCTCCCAAACTTGCCGAACTTTGTAAGGAAAAGGGCGTTCTCATCAACGTTGCCGGCGATGGCAATATTCGGATCGTCCCGCCTCTGACAATCTCGGCCGACGAAATCAACTACGCAGTCGGAGTGATCAATGAAGCCGCGGGTCAGATCTGAGTTCATCAAATCAGGCTACGTCTTTGCAAAATCCCCGGCAGACATCGCAAAGGAATACGGGTTCACCGAAGTTGCCATGCTCGGCAGCAACGAAAACCCCTATCCTCCTTCGGAAAAGGTTCTTCGGGCAGCTGCTGACGAACTTTCGGGCGTGAACAGATACCCGGATCCGAAAGCCGCCGCATTTCACGCGGCGCTCCGCAAATACATCTGCGATTCCCCGGTCGTCACGTCAGGTCTTGGGGTGGACGGTGTTATCGAGACTGTGATTCGAACGATCGTTGAGCCGGGCGACAAAATCGTCATCTCCACGCCGACGTTTTCCATGTACGGCCTTGCAGCGAAAGCCGCGTCGGCCCGGGTCGTTAACGTGCCGAGGAACGCCGACTTCACGGTCGATCTCGACGCATTTCTGAAAGAAGCAAAGGATGCCCATCTCTCGTTTCTCTGCACGCCGAACAATCCTACTGGGACAGTGACTCCGGTCGAGGACATCGAGTACCTTCTCGACAGGATCGAGGGAGTATTGTTCCTGGACTGTGCCTACGTTGAATTCTCTGATATCAACTATCTGCCCCTCCTTGCCCGCGACAACCTGATCATCGGCCGGACCATGTCCAAAGTTTATGGTCTTGCCGGTCTTCGAATCGGCTACGCATTCGTCCCGGAATGGCTGGAAGCCCCCTATAATGTTGCCGCCACCCCGTTCACGATGAACCGTCTTTCGGAAGCCGCGGCCTATACGGCAGTTTCCGATTCCATCTACCGCGAATCATTCATCGCCCATGTTCAAAAATGGCGTGATGTTTTCATGCAGGAAATCCCGTTTCCGGTTTACCCAAGCGGGTCGAATTTCATCCTCATCAATGTCGCACCGCATAAAGGCGATGATGCCGCCGAGTTTCTGGCAAAACACGGAGTTCTGGTCCGTTCATGCACAAGTTTCCCGGGTCTTGGCGATACGTTCATCCGCGTAAGCGTAGGTGCCGACTGGGAAAACGAGCGGTTCCTTTCAGCGGTGAAAAAATTATGATGATTGGGATCACCGGAACTCCGGGATGCGGGAAAACTACCGTCGCGGACCTTCTGCGGGAGATGGGTCATCAGATTCTCGATCTGAAAACCACCGTGGGCCCTTTCGTTCTGGAACATGACGAAGCTTCCGACGCGGATGTCGTAGATGTGGATGCTTGGGCGGATGCTTTTCCCTATACCGAAGGGTTCGTCGAGGGAGCATTCGCTCATTACCTTCCCTGCGATAAAATCGTGATCCTCAGATGCCGGCCGGATGTTTTGGAAAAACGTCTCGCATTACGGGGCTATTCAAAAGAAAAGATTCGCGAAAACATGGAGGCCGAAGCTTTGGACGTGATCCTGATCGAAACTGCGAATGCTTTTGCATCTGAACAGATTTATGAGATAGACACTACAAGTACAGAGAGAGAGTCTGTGGTCCGGAGTATCATCTCTTTTGCAAAAGGAGAAACTCCCGTATCGTTTGGATCGCTTGACTGGTCAGAATATATAGCAGATGTCATATGAGTCTTGATTCGCTTCGTCCGAAAATCCAGTGGATATTAACGCCTATAGCAGAGGCATTTTCCAAGCTGCCGATAACGCCGAATATGTGGACCGTTATCTCGCTTTTCTGTGCACTCATCGCCGGGATATTTTTCGGATTCGGCCTGCCGCTTTTTGGCGTGCTCTTTGTTGTCCTGAACTCATTTATGGATGTCCTGGACGGAGCGCTGGCACGACACACCGGGGTGGCAAGTCCTATCGGGGATTATCTGGATCATGTCTTCGACCGATATGCTGATGTGTTCATCATCACCGGTATCATCGTCTACGGGGTCCAGACCTGGAAGGCTCCGGTTCCGGCATGGCTGATTGGTCTGTTTGCGATCACCGGCGTTCTGCTTTCTTCTTATATGGGGACCCAGGCCCAGGCGGTGGGTCTTAAGCGAAACTACGGCGGGGTCCTCGGGCGGGCCGACCGTCTGGTCCTTCTGATGCTTTTCGGTCTTGCCGAGTTTATCTATCCGGCTCCAATCCTTTTCGGCCTGCCGTTTTTAGGATGGATGCTTGTCGTGTACGGCTTCTTCGGGCACATCACGGCGATCCAGCGGTTCGTTATGACGCTCAAAGAACTGCTGAAAGATGCCCGCAGTCAATAAAGAAAATATTTCAGCGGTAATTTCCCGAATATAATTGTATAAAAAAAAGTCTGCGGCCGTTGTATTTCGGCCGCACCTTGTTTCCCTGTTTCTTTTTACTGGACGGCTTGTTCCAGCTTCTTGTAGCAGATGATCTCCAGCACACCGTTTTTCAGGTGCGCCTGGGTCTGTGACGGGTCGATGCCGGCAACCGGGATCACTGCTGAGTATTCACGGTTGGTGCCGGCATTGAGCTGGAGTTTTCCGTCCTGATAGGCGATGAAGAAATCATCCTGACATTCGGAGGGGAGTTCGGTCTGGATGATTACAGTTCCCTTGTCCTCGAACATCTCGATCGGGATCGTCTTATTGTGGACCTCATCGGGTGTCAGATGGATCTTACCGCCGGAGAGGACGAACTTCACACCGACGACAGGCGGGAGTTTGCCCTCGCTTTCTCCAGAAACGTGATTGATCAATATCTTATGGATAATATCCATTAATTCCCTGTATGCATCATCTGGTGTTTCCGGCATTCTGTTTCATCTCCGAGGTGAAGAGTGTGGTTTCTCTTCACGCATCTGCTGTCTTAATTATCTCTTTGATTCTGCTAAAGTCTTTCTGATGAGCCATCAGCAGTTCATCGAGTTCCCGCAGTTCCGGCGGGAGTTCCGCGTCTTTGTATTCGGCGGTTTCCACGACGGAAATGCCCTTTTCGAGAGTCTTTCTCTCATCTTCATTGAATCTGTACTGCCAGGAGCCTCTTTCGGCGCTGCGTCTTCCCCCCTTGTCGAGGGAGGGTCTGACCCGCTTCAACGCGGCATCGAAGTGCCTGCCGAAGACCTTGACGCTTGATACGGCAAGCGTGATCTCGGCTGCGTCGTGACCGGCCATTACTTTGACGAACTCGCGGATCGCGACCATCTTTGCCTCGCGAACGAGCGCTTCGATGTCGGCTCCGACAAACCCATCGGTTTTCTCGACGAGTTCATCCAGATTCACATCTTCTGCGAGCATCGAGCTGATGTCTCTGATATAGACATCGAGGATCTGCTTTCTTCCCTCGCGGTCCGGCGGGGGAACGAAGATGTGCTGCTCAAGACGTCCGGGTCTCAGAAGCGCCGGGTCGATCATGTCCGGGCGGTTTGTTGCGCCGATCACGACGACGTTTTTCAGTTCCTCGAGTCCGTCGAGTTCAGTCAGGAACTGACTGACGACGCTTTCTGTCACGTGAGAGGAGCCTTCGTAACTTCCTCTGCGGGGGACGATCGAGTCGATCTCATCGAAGAAGATGATCGACGGAGACGCGAGACGGGCTTTTCTGAAGATCTTGCGAATGCCCTTCTCGGACTCTCCCACCCATTTCGACATGAGTTCGGGTCCTTTTACGGAGATGAAGTTACATTCCGACTCGTTTGCGACGGCCTTGGCAAGCAGCGTCTTTCCGGTCCCGGGCGGCCCGAACATCAGGAAGCCCTTGGGGGATTTCGTGGCGAACTGTTTGTAGACCTCTCTGTATTTGAGCGGCCATTCGACCGCCTGCTGAAGTTCTTCTTTGACGGAGTCAAGACCGCCGACGTCTGCCCAGCGGATGTCGGGCACTTCAACGAGGACTTCGCGCATGGCGCTCGGCTGCACCATCTTGAGGGCAGACTCGAAGTCCTCGGCGGTGACTTTCAGGTTTGCCAGTTTCTCGGAGCTGATCTCCTCATCGGGATTCATACCGGGGAACGCCCGGCGAAGGGCATGCATTGCCGCCTCTTTTACCATCAAAGCAAGGTCAGCTCCGACAAATCCGTGCGTGGTGTTTGCGTACTTTTCAAGGAAAAGTGACTTAGATTTTTCTAAAACCCTCTCTTTGAATTCATCAGAGTTCTCATCGATAGGTCCCACATCATTCTTTCCCGATGCATGCAGATTTTTGGCCTTTCTATTCTCTTCTTTAGCGAGTAATAGTGCTTTATCAGAATAATTTCTGGTATCTAGAGGTACTTTTCGTGCGTGAATTGCAAGAATTTCTTTTCTGCCGTCTTTGTCAGGAACGCCGATCTCGATCTCACGGTCGAACCGTCCGCCGCGGCGAAGGGCCGGGTCGATCGAGTCGGGGAGGTTGGTTGCAGCGATCACGATGACTTTTCCGCGGCTCGTCAAGCCGTCCATTAAGGAAAGCAGCTGAGCGACCACGCGGCGTTCCACCTCGCCTTTCGACTCCTCGCGCTTCGGCGCGATCGAGTCGATCTCGTCGATGAAGATGATCGACGGTGCGTTCTCTTCGGCTTTCTCGAAGATCTCACGGAGTTTCTCTTCGGAATCTCCGTAATATTTAGAGATAATCTCAGGCCCCGAGATCGTGTCGAAGTAGGCACCCGCTTCATTTGCGACCGCACGGGCAATCAGGGTTTTACCTGTTCCGGGCGGGCCATAGAGGAGAACTCCCTTCGGAGGTTCGATCCCGAGCTTTTCGAATACTTCCGGATGCCTGAGCGGGTACTCAATCATCTCCCGAACAAGCGAGAGCTCACGACCGAGACCACCGATATCCTCGTAATGGATGTTTCCTGCGGATTTTCCTTTCGGAGCGTCCTCGCCTTTATAGACTGTTTCTTTGTAGTTGACGGTCGTCTCCGAACCGATGACCACAACATCCCCGGGTGAGACGTCCGAAACGGCGAAGGGGATAGACCCCGTGTTATAGATGGGGAAACCGCCAAAGCCAGCGAAGAACGGATCCTGTGTAGGAGTCAATACATCAAGGGTTATGATTTGCCCTTTGGTCACCGGCCTTCCGGCAAATTTGTTCTGGATCGTCTGCTCGAGTTCCCGGCTGTCGAGACGGATGCTCTGCGAGATCGGCTGAAGCGTGATCTTTGTCGCGATCTTTGGAACAACCTTCTCGACAGTTACGGTGTCCCCGATACCGGCACCTGCCGATTTGCGGATGTCTCCGTCGATTGCGATCCCTCCCGAACCGAGGACGGAGGAACGCATGACTTTGGCAGCAGCCATACGTTTTCCAGTGATCTTGATGAAATCGCCGGACTCGACGCCGAGTTTTGTCATGACGTCATTATTTATTTTCGCATATCCGCGTCCAACATCATTATAGTCTGCCTCCTGTACAATTAATGAAATTTTAGTATTCTCTGTCATTTTTTATCACTTCCAATCTGTTATAAATATATGTCATTCCCAGCTTCTATTTAAACTATGGTTGGGGGCAATACAAATCTCAAGCATAGAAGATTATTTATAGACTCACAATACAGAAAATCAACATGCGCGCAGGATGAGTGATCATAGTTACCAATTTTTTCGTAGTTTTGGATAGGTATATGTCAGAATAACGAGCATTACTGTAGTGATACATATGAAAAAGAATGTACTTGCAATCCTGCTTCTCTTTGCGGTGTTTGCGATCTTTGCTATCCCAGCGGCAGCAGAAGATTCCCAGACCGACAAAGTCATTCTGGTTTCCGGATACGGCCTTTCGACCACCACCCCTGACAAAGTAACGATCAGCTTCGGCGTCGAGACCGAAAACCCAGATGCAAAAATCGCCCAGAGCGAAAATGCAGCACTGATGGAAAAAGTAGTTTCCGCACTCAAGAATGCCGGCATCAAAGACTCGAACATCAAGACGACCGGTTACAACATTTACTCCTACGTTATCGGAGAATATAATCCCGGCAAATGGGCAAATGGAACTACTGTCTACAAAGTAACGAACACTGTCCAGATCATCTCCTATGATGTCGACCAGGCCGGTTCATACATTGATGCCGCGGTCTCTGCCGGAGCAAACAGTGTGAACAGTCTTCAGTTCGGTCTTTCCGACGAAAAACTGATCATTGAAAGAAACGCCGCAATTCTTTCTGCTGTCAAATCAGCACGCGCCGATGCGGATTCCGTCTCTTCAGCACTTGGTCTGAAGATCTCCGGCACAGGCACCATCAATGTAGGTCAGAGCTACACCCCGGTCTCCTACACGAACATGGATGTCACCAGCTACGTAAAGGCTGAAGCAAGCGGAGCCCGCACCACCATCGAATCCGGCGAGATCAAAACGACTGCAACGGTTTCGATCGTTTACACGTACTAATCTCCCCTTTTCTTTTTTTTCAGCAGCATTCCATACGCAGCTAAATGATCTGCAGTTGTTCGGGCATTTCCGTCAGCGCTTCCAGACAGACGAATCTCTTTGCAGTATCTGTCCGTGTTGGCCGGAGAATTCACTCACCCCGTTACACGAACAGTACGGCCATAACAATGATCAGGGAGGTTGCTCCAATCAGATCGATCGAGCTTGTTACGACCGGCACACCGAAGTTATCCGGATCATACCCGATGCGATAGGTAACGGCGGCCGTGTAATAGCCAAGAAGATTCATGGCCGTCACCACAATAAGACCTGCGATTAGTGAGAGAAGGACCATCGGGATAAGGCCCGGTGTCGTGATCCCGCAGACAACCGCGGCTGCATGTGAAAGCAGACCCATAAGCGGAAGAATAAGCAGGGCATACACATAGTTCGCGATAAAGTGCTTCCATACGAGACTCTGCGGGAAAGATCGTGCATCCACGAGACCCATATGCATCTCGGTCCCGATCTGGGAAGTCAGTATGCCGCCGATCGATCCGCATCCATTCATGAATGGAGAGATAAGGATCAAAACGGATGCTGCCGCGATCAGACCCTCCATCTGATTCGTATACAAAACACCTGCCACGATACCCAGAAGACACAGAGGGATAAGCAAAGGGAGACCTTCACGAAGAACATCCTTCATGGTTTTGGTTGCCCAGTGCATAGAAATCAGCGCCCAGATGATCTGCGCAAGTACCAGAATCCCGAGAATAGCCTTTCCAATAAACGGGAGCTGCATCACTACAATCGCGGTCCCAACCAGAAACGGCAGCGTCATAATGTCGCCGAATGTAGTGACCACGGGAGCGCCCACCATGTCGAGATTCCAGCTCTTTCGGTAACAAAGCACCGAAATAAGGATGCCCACAGCTGTAACGATGAGTCCTGCCAGAACGCCCGAGACGACGGATATTATGATCATCTCGGCAATGCCGATCACCTCGGTTCCGGTCAGCAAGCAGATGATCTTTCCAAAGACTGCCAGAACAACAGAAATGATTACCGT
This sequence comes from Methanocorpusculum sp., assembly GCA_965228205.1. Lineage (GTDB taxonomy): Archaea > Halobacteriota > Methanomicrobia > Methanomicrobiales > Methanocorpusculaceae > Methanocorpusculum. The sequence goes on from OZ245799.1 coordinate 899,209, forward strand.
GAGAATGATCGAGGAACGCAGATTGTCTCCGAGTTCCGTATCCCGTCCGAACTTTGTCTCGAATGCTCCAAGGTGCATGGCTGACGACAGACGCGAGGTAAGGATCCCGGCGATTGCCCCCCGCATATTTATTGAGGGGGTGACAAGCACCATTAGTCCCGGGATCAGAAGCAGAACTGCACTTACAAAACCAAGATAAATACCCGCAATGAAGGAAAGACTGACACTAATTATCAGTGTCCAAAGCCCGGTAAAAAACTCCCGATGCCCGCGAAGGAGGTAACCCCTCAACATGTCCGCTATCACCATCTCCATCCGAGTTCACCTCTTCTAAGCACATAGTGCTTTGTATATTGGTTTTTAATACGTATGAAGGCTTTGAACCAGAGCATCGCCATAAGATGCGAAAAATCTGTCCGATAGAGAAATAGTATCTGTTAATCGGAAAGAACAGAAAGAGAAGAGAATGTTCCAGCATCACTCATGCAAATTATCCCTTTTTTGGCTGAAGGAAGCTATATTAAAAAAAAGTGCGGATTTGGCGTGATGCCAAAATCAGTTTTTGAAACTGTGGATCGGTGCGGGAATCCGACCGCCGCGGTTGATGAAATTTGCACAGGAGAATGTGTTTACAGGCTGGACTGGGGCATAGCCGAGAAGACCGCCGAACTCAACGGTGTCGCCGATATCCTTGCCGATCACGGGAATGAGCCGAACGGCGGTCGTTTTCTGATTGATCATACCGATCGCCGCCTCATCTGCGATGATTCCTGCGATCGTCGTTGCAGGCGTGTTTCCTGGGATCGCGATCATGTCAAGGCCGACAGAACATACCGAAGTCATCGCCTCGAGTTTTTCGATCGTAAGAGCCCCTCTGTTTACTGCATCGATCATACCCTGATCCTCGCTTACCGGGATGAAAGCTCCGGAAAGGCCTCCTACAAAGGAACTGGCCATCACACCGCCTTTTTTGACCTGATCATTCAAAAGAGCGAGAGCAGCGGTCGTACCCGGAGCACCAACGGATTCAAGACCCATCTCTTCCAGAATCTCGGCAACACTGTCGCCGACCGATGGGGTCGGTGCAAGGGAAAGATCAACGATACCAAACGGAATCCCCAGTCTCTCAGACGCCTCGAGCGCAACCAGCTGACCCATACGGGTGACCTTGAACGCGGTTTTCTTAACGGTCTCGCAGAGCACCTCGAAGTTTTTGCCGCGAACCGCTTCGAGAGCGTGCTTCACAACACCGGGGCCGCTGACACCGACATTGATGACAGCGTCTCCTTCGGTCACGCCGTGGAAAGCGCCGGCCATGAACGGATTGTCGTCAGGAGCATTACAGAAGACGACCAGTTTTGCACAACCAAGGGAATTCTGATCCTTCGTTGCCTCTGCGGTCGAGAGAACGATCTCGCCCATCAGTTTGACCGCGTCCATATTGATTCCTGTCTTCGTAGAACCGATGTTGACCGAACTGCAGATTCGTTCGGTACCGGCGAGCGCCTGAGGAATGGAAAGGATAAGATCCCGCTCGGCTTTGGTCATTCCTTTGGACACCAGTGCCGAGTAGCCGCCGAGGAAATTGACGCCGACTTCTTTTGCGGCCCGATCAAGTGTCTGAGCAATAGTGACGAAGTCCTCCGGCGAACTGCAGGCCTGACCCCCGACAATGGCGATCGGCGTTACGGAGATACGTTTATTAACGATCGGAATACCGTATTCCCGCTCGATTTCTTTCCCGACAGCGACCAGATTTTTCGCCACGCGGGTGATCTTCTCATAGATCCGGGCGTTGAGCCGGTCAAGATCCGTGTCGCAGCAGTCGAGAATGCTGATACCGAGCGTGATCGTTCTGACATCGAGCATCTCCTGCTCGATCATTTTATTGGTCTCGTTTACCTCGAAGATGTTTATCATGAACGCCCCTTAGATGCGGTGCATCTTCTCGAATATCTCTTCGCGCTGACATCTGATGTGGACCCCGATATCCTGACCGATCTGTTCAAGATCGCGGGCCATATCGCCGAACGGCACCGCAGCATTGCTGGTGTCGACGATCATCATCATATTGAAGTATCCCTGAACGATTGTCTGCGATATATCTTCGACATTGATATGATTATTCGATAAATAGGTACATACTTTTGCGATGATGCCGACCGCATCCTTTCCAACGACGGTGATGATGGTTTTGTTCATACGTTTCTCCTTATGAGTTATTCAAAAAGTTACTAAGTTATTCTCTGTGTATTGACAAATAGCTTTGTTTGTTGCGGGGGCTTGGATCAGCACCAGGAGGCAAACGTGGTCTGTTTAGTGCGGCCAAGCGAGAGATACGGCATCGCCCGTTTCATTATGACGCCGCATGCGCGAAGAATGTCCGGATTTTTGACATTTTGAAAATCTCTGGTTTTGAGAATGGATGAGGCAGACACCGGGCCGATTCCGGGCACACGGAGCAGTTCGGCATATTCTGCGGTTGCCGGATCCACTTCAGGAAGATTTGTCGCGAGAAGTATTTTCGGATCGGTGTTCATGAGCATCCCGTTTTCGTCGAAGACGGGAGAGGTTTCGGCTCTGTCATATCCGTAGAGTCGGAGAAGAGCATCGACCTGATACCATCTGTTTGCACGCCAGAGAGCGGTATTTTCATGATTTTCCAGAGGAGTGCCGTTTACTGCGTAGAATGCAGAGTAGTAGACCCTTGCAGGGTTGTACTTTTCATAACTGGTCATGACCGTCTGGAAAAGATCGGCATCGGTTTCCCCGGCGGCCCCGAGAACAAACTGGGTAGAGTGTTTGCCGGGCATAATCTCGGCAAGCCATTTGTGCCGGGTCAGGAGATCGGAGGCATAATCTTTGACGGTGGCAAGTTCTGATAGATAAGATGAACCGGGTGCTTCGAGATTGATGCTGAGTCGGGTGGCATACTTCGCCATCTCGACGATGTCGGTGCGGCTTGCTCCGGGAAGTACTTTGAGATGCAGATAGCCGTTGTATCCCGAACTACGGAGGATTTTTGCGGTCTCGGTTAGTTTCTCCATCCCGAGATCGACATCACCGCGGGGAATACCTGTGCTTAAAAGGAGACCACCCGCTTTTCCCTGACGGTGGAGTTCGAGAAAACCGTGGGCGAGTTCTTCGGGAGTAAAGTGGATGCCGGTCCTTTTGGTGCAGACCTGACAGTAGGCACAGTCAAAAGAGCAGGTACCTTCGAGAAGGATACGCATCGGGGTGCATTGATGCATTTTTCCTTCGTTTCGTCCCGTCTGATCAAAAAATTGCGAACTGGTGGCCACCTCGATCTTTCGCATGAGTTCCGACATTCCATGTAAGTATCGGCATAGGGGAATATAAACCCCAAACCGCGCGGTGCGATAATGCCCCTAAAGATGCGAAAAATGGGGTTCTTACTCAGAGAGATAGGTTACAAAAATCATAGATGAGTGGGTGTACATTCAAAACAGCAGACCGCAGTTTTCAAAGACCTGTCTTCACCTCATACGAAAGACGGATTCCAAGAATACCCAAAACAATCACAAGCAGGTCATAGAGGATCAGCATGCCAAGCACAAGATACCAGATCGGGCCTTCGGTAGGAATGATGCCGGAAGCCAATCCGCTCACGACGGCAATCATCTGAGACCCAAATAGCAGTACCAATGCTGCCGCTCCAATAATCACCACCGGGACCCGCATCTTCTGCGAAAGCACCGAACCAATGATCAGCAGGACCCAGCCTGCCAGAACAAGGAAAAACAACTCGGCCGGCATAAAATAATCCATCAGCAGTTTACCTGCTGACACCGATCTTATAATAGCGGTCACCACCATCAAACCGATCGGGACCCACAGCAAAACGCTTCCCGTAACCGCACATACAAACGCTGCTCTTTGATGATTCATCATTGTGACCCTCCACTTAATGATTCAGCATAGAGCGATTGTTATATTAATAGTTTTGATAGGGTACTTTTTTTGGAAAACGCTCAGGCAATATGCAGAAGAACAAGTTCCCAGGCATGCCCCGTCCCTCGAAGTACTGCAGTGAAACGGGCTGCAATCCCGCTGTAGGTACACTCGCCCGACACCCAGGCGATAACTCCTTCACCATTCACTTCCATCCCGCCAAACTTCAGCGGGCCAAAAGATAACCCTTCACGTCCGTGATGATCCAGACCCGGCGCAAACATAACCACGTCGGGTGCGAAGATCTTCTCATACCCGGCGATATTTTCCTCGCGGGAACATACCTCCACCTTTGCGAGAAGTGCGAGTATCTGATCTTTGGTCTGGGTCGAAAGAGGCATGCTTAATAGATTTGGGTCCAGACAAATAATACATTACGAATGGCAGACACAGCTGACTTTTTTCCCTATCAAACCTACCGGAAAAACCAAAAGGAAATGCTCGAAGAGGTAGAAAAAACCGCCGAAGAAAACGGCATCCTCTTAATTGACGCACCGACCGGCAGCGGAAAATCCAGCGTGATCGCAAGCCTCCTTGCAAAAGCCAACGGACGAAAAATTCTCGTCGCGGTGCGAACGATCTCCCAGCTTCAGATTTTCATTCGGGAACTCGATCTAATCAGACAAAAAAAACAGCCGACCCTTAAGTTCGTTTACCTTATTGGCAAGGGAAACATGTGTCCCCTCGGTGGATACGGAGATGTGTATAGGAGATGTGAAGGCGTCAAAGCATTCACCTCGGCACTTATGCAGCAGAGGGCCGACCGCGGTTCATTCGATCCCGCAACCGACAAACAGATACTCGAGCAGATCAGAAAACAGGATCGGGAACATCCTCTGATCTGTCCTTACTTCGTCAACAGCAGAGTCTTCATCCAGAGTGATGAGGGCGGGCGGCGCATGATTCCCTCGCCTGAACTCAGGCGCAAGTCCGAGATTGCCCAGAAACAGATCGTCCGCCCAAATGAACTTCTGAATTTCGCGGGCAAGGTCTGTTCCTATGATCTCATGCTTTCGGCGGCCAAAGGTGCCGATGTGATCATCTGTAACTATTATCACCTCTTCAACGACGACATCAGAGAGCAGCTGTACGTCAATCTTCAATGCGAGGAGCATAACGTGATGCTCCTCTTAGACGAAGCCCACAACTTAGGCGACGTCATTCAGACGATCCAGAGCATTCGGATACGGGACACCGACATTGAAGCCGCGGCAAACGAGATCGCCTCGCTTCGCGATAAGGTCCGCGGCTCCGAGGCGGTCCGCCATATCCTCCCCCGAATCGCGGAATTCATCGACGGGCTCCAGCGTTCGAACGAGGCCGAGGACTGGTTCGATCCTCAGATCTTCAACCGGTTCATCATCAAAGGTTCGCTGTATGAAAAACCCGAGGCGATGCTTGAGGATATCATTTCCATTAAAGAGGCCATGCGCGAACGCGGCATCGAACGGGGAGATTACCGCGAATCGGCGATCGAAAAACTCTGTGAATTTCTGATCCGGCTCTATCGATCTTCGACTGATCCGTCGTTTCTGACCGTTTACACCAAAGACGCCGAGACGATCACGCTTGAAGTCAGAAACATCGACCCTGCCGATCGGCTCCAGGAACTCGTCTCCAAACATTCAGCAACCATTCTGATCAGCGGGACGCTGTCGCCGGTCGATTCCTACAGGAAATACTACTTCGGCAGCATGCCGGTCAAAACCCTCTCGCTTGCCAACTCGTTTCCAAAAGAGAACCGGATGGTCCTTGGGACACGGGACATTACCACGGCATTCTCCAAACGCCAGAACGCAGAGAATACTCAGGCAATTGTGGCATATATTCTTGCCTTTGCAAAACTTCCTGGAAACATTGCGGTCTATTTCCCGTCCTATCAGCTGCAGAGCCGGTTTGCCGAAGCATGCGTAAGCAGGATCCGTAACAAACAGGTATTCATCGAACCTCGTGAGTCCGACGAGGCAAACGAAGCGCTGAAAGAGTTCATCTCGCTCCCAGGGAAACATAAATCCGGCATCCTTTTCGCCGTCTGCGGCGGGAAATGGAGTGAAGGCCTGGATTACCGGGGCGATCAGCTTACCGCTGCACTTGTGATCGGGCTCCCGCTCGCTCCGTTCACCCCCGTTCGTCAGATGGTCAACAGTTATTACCGGCGCAAGTTTGGGGCCGAAGGAGAGTTCATTGCCTACACGCTTCCTGCGATCAACAAATCTATGCAGGCCCTCGGGCGGGTCCTTCGAACCGAAAATGACCGGGGTGTTTTGATTCTCGGCGACCAAAGATTCCTTGAAGGCGAGATCTTCGGCGGTTTATCTCCCTGGATGCAGGATGAACTTATGGAATGCGATGTGGACACGGTAAAAAGCAAGCTTGAAAAGTGGGGGCGTGATGCGTCAGGGCGCCTGTAGTTTCGGACTCTGGAAGGTCGCTGTCGAGTATGACGACACGGTTATCCACCGAGTCAGGTTTGTGCGGGCGGCTCCGGAAGGAAAGGTCCCGATACAATTCACTCGCTTCCTTGCAGGAAAAGGGACGAAGTTTGCTCCGCTGACCTCTGCGGCAGTATCCGGAGACGGGAAATATGCACAAATATATCGGGAGGTTTCACGTATCCCCTACGGTGAGACGCGAAGTTACGGTGAAATTGCCGCGGCAGCAGAAACACACCCGCGGGTAGTTGGAAACGCGATGGCGCGAAATCCGACTCCATTAATCATCCCGTGTCACCGCGTCGTCGCCGCTGACGGAAGTCTCGGCGGTTTCTCGCCGGACCCGGATATCAAGAAAAACCTGTTACTGCTGGAAAAAACTACCTCAAGACGACTTTTTTCGTGACTTTTTTCGATCACCTGATTGCTTAATCCGTGTGAACAGCAAATAATAAGGGACTGAAATGTACCTGCGTCTGCTGATATTTCCCCTCCTTGTCTTCCTCGGCGGCTGTTGTTACGGACCCTCATCTCCCACGATAAAATTAGCATATGCGGCCGGTTATTCGTGGAAAGATCTGGTTATGAGCCAGTACTTTTACGGCTGGCTGATTCTCTGCGTTGTTGTTGCAGGTCTATTCATTCTTCGTCTCCTTCGAAAACAGAATGCCGTTCCTGCAAAAAATCCCCGTCCCCTCCTGCGCCGCATTCCGGGTCTTGCACTTGCCGGAACCTGCATTGCGCTTGTCACCGTGACGTACAGCCTTTCTCTGCAGACTGTGCCCGCCTATATCTCGGTGATTCTTCTCTTTCAGTTCACCTGGATGGGGGTTCTGATACAGGCAGTCACCGAAGGGCGGCTTCCGGAACCGAAGATGATTCTTGCGGTCGTAATTCTCGTGATCGGCACCTTCCTTGCTGCAGGTTTCGCCGGACTGGACGGACCGCTTGACCCGGCGGGTGTGGTCTTCGGACTTCTGTCCGCACTGCTGTATGCAATATATATGTTCATGCTCGGCCGGTGCGAGATAGGGATGCATCCGCTGAACCGAAGTTTTCTGATTCTCAGCTGCGCTCTCCTGCTCCTGACATTCCTCTTTACCCCCGCCTACTTCACGCAAGGCACGTTCGTCACCGGCATATGGCAGTATGGAATCATTCTGGGCTCGATTGGATGTGTTCTCCCGATGTGCCTCTTTGCGATCGCCGCACCAAGGATCTCGACAGGAGCAAACACGATCCTCAGCTCATCGGAGCTGCCGGCATCCATTATGTGTGCCGTTCTTATTCTCGGCGAGTCAGTCTCATGGATTCAGTATGCCGGAATAGCCCTGCTGTTTATCGGTATTGCATATCCTCAGTATCACCCGCATACCGGGTTAAAACAGATGCGGAAAGGGACGGGGATGCAGAGATTTCTGCATCCTCATGCCCGTCCAAAAAAAATCAGGTAAGTTTTGCACCGCAGGAACTGCAGAACTTGGTTCCTGCTGTGTACTTCGTAACGCAGTTTTTGCAAAAACCATCCCCGCCCTCTGCTGATACTTCCGCCGGAGGTTGCAGTTCTTTCAGTTCGGCTTTTTTTGCTGCTGCTTCCTCCTGCAGTCCGAGAAGTTCTGTTCCAACATCACCAAATTTTTCTACGCCGTCTGCCTCTACTGCCATTCTGCCGATATTGGCATAGATTTCATTCTGTTTCTTTTCCAGCTTACTGATATCGGACTGAAGCTGGTTGATTTTCATTGTTTTCTTTACTTCGTCAGTACCTACTTTGGCACTGGTTTTCAGGCTATCGATAAATGCACCCATAATCATTTCCTATTTCATATGATGAGATATATTCATTTCTCTCGTAGAATCGTCTCTGCAAGTATCTCGTCCTCAATGAAGCGTTCATCCCCGTTTCGTTCAGCTTCAACCATCGCTTCCAGTGATTCACCTGCTTCCCAGTCTTCATCCTGCTCCCAGCATAACCAGCCTGCTGCTTCACGGCTTGGTCCATTCTCGGTTGGATGCGCTAACATCATCCGCTGGATCATATCCATAATGGCTGAAAAATTCTCTGGTGAACAGAAGAGTGTGATCTCCGTTTGTCGGTTTCCCCGAACGATTATCTGTTGGTCTCCAGGAATCACTTCAGTGACCTTTTGCCAGAGAAGAGCCTGCCGGCTTTGTATCTGTGCCAGATAATCGGTTCCTTTCACTTTGTTTTTCCCAACTCTGAATCCCCACAACTGGTAGAGAGCCCCGCTTTTCTTAGATCTTTTCTCGATTTTTGTGAAGATTCCGAGATCATTAATTACGTAATCAACTGCTGTATACCATGATCCTTTCTCAGGAGGGAGTTCGGCAGTCCAGATGCATGGATCCATGTAAATACGTCACCCTAAGACAATATATAATTACTAGATATCTGGTTGGTTTTCATACGGGTAGCTTCGTGCGATATGAACGACTCATCAGTTCTCTTCACATCTATCGTCTTTAGTCTACTACCGATACTGCAGCCAATAATTCATCGCGGACGATAAAAATACAAATTCGAGTTAACTTAACATATCTGCGCGCAGGAATTCTACATTATTTATCATTTTAAAAATGTAAAGATTAACTGATTGATTGACCGCCAACTAATTATTTATTCCATAATTATCTCACATCAATTAACTATATATATGGGAAATTATCAAACCGTGCTATTTAATATCTCGTATATAAGACTTTTAATTGTCCCCCCAAACTTGGAGAGATTTGCATGGATGGCAGATCTATGAGACGGTGTGAAATTGGGGCAAATAAAAAGGTGAGAATTTCTATTAACCCATTTTTTTAACGTGAATCATGATTTAAGGAAGATAGGTTACATCCCCACACCCTCTCATCCCCCCCCAAAAAAAAAGAAAATCACGATAAATCCCAATTATTCCTTGACGTTTTTTTTTAATTTACACCCTGTTTTTAATCGTTTTCACTTGATAGATATTATAACAAAATGCAGCCAGCATATTTTTCACTCGCACTCTTTGCAGCGTTGTTACCTTCACCAACCCTGCATGAAAGATATTTTTGATCACTGCATAGGGTCTCTCCCACTTTGATCTCTTTCTACTTATTCGCATATTTCTCAGTTTATCTCGTATCCCAATGGGATGTCCTCTCGCCCCTCGTTTCATTGTGGCACTATATCCATTGCATTTTGCTCCCTGATATCCCCAATCCCGATAGACCACTTCTCCTTTTTCTGACAGATCCGCCTGACTGTCATGAACATTTGCTGTGGTGGTTTCAATGCGTCGAATAAGATCATGCGTCGTATCCATGATGGTATGCAGTTTATAGCCATAGTGCATTTTGCCGTTCTTGGACATGATTTTTCCATCTTTATCCCGTCGTGTTTTTGCCTGATCTCCTCGCGGCGTGTCTTTCTTACAATGACCGGGTTCAGCATACACAAACGTTGCATCCTGAATCATACCTTGTTCAATTTTGAGACCTTTCAGGTCAAGTTGTCGCTGAAACTCCTGCCAAACCAATGTGTCAACGCCTGATTCGGACATGCGCTCCCGAAATAACCAGATCGTTGAATTGTCGGGTATTTTGTCAGGACACCCAAGGAAATGCCAAAAGGAGAGACGATCGTAGATTTCACGTTCAACGGCGAGATCAGATAGATTATACCAGACTTCCAGAAGCTGAATCTTGAACATGAGTATTACATCGACATTGGGGTGACCGCCTTTGCCGGATTTATTTGCATACATGGATTCAAGAAGAGGACGAAAAACATCCTAATCAAGTGTTTTACCAACATCGGAGAGACGGTCGCCAAGTTTTTCATAACGCTCGTGATATGCCTGGTTGAGACCAAAGCTGCTGAAAGTCCCCATACATACTACTCAACGTACGAAAAGAAAGTACTTTCTGTCGGAAAAAAGGTTGTTAGAAATTCTCAATAGATTTATTTTCTCAGCTGAATGATCAGCTTCGCAACATTATCGCCGAACTTCTCCAGCGTCGCGATACCTTCTACATCCTTTGCGACATCGCCCGGCGCATGGCCGAATGCGATATTCCAGTAGGTAGAACCACAGACGATCATATCCGAAATGAAAAAGGACATCAGCATCTCCTGCAGAGTCGAGGTCAGACCGCCGCGGCGTGCCACGACAACCGGACCGCCGACTTTTCCAGAAAGCCAGTTCCCGTTTACTCTCGCGACCATCGAAACACGCTGGATAAGATTCATCATATCCCCGCGGGCCGTTCCAAAGTAGACCGGCGCTCCGAGAATGAGACCGTCTGCCGCCTTGACCTCATCGAGCATATCGTTCAGCCCGTCTTTCAGGCAGCATTTTCCGTTTTTGCCGCACTCGCCGCAGGCAATACATCCCTGAATTGGATTCCCGCGAAGAGAGATGATCTTTGCCGAGAGCCCCCTCTTCTCGATCGCGTCTTTGCAGACATTCAGTGCAAACTCGGTATTTCCTTTCGCCCGCGGGCTTCCGGAGATCAAAACGACATCTGTCATACCTAATACTTGTCTCGCAGAAGTAAAAAAAAGATGGATGTTAGTTCGTAACAACGCGGGTATTCTTGCCCATCAGCTTCCCGCACTGGATCTTGCCCATCACCAGAATAGTAACGCCGCGGACCTCGGCTGAAACGACTCCCGGGCGAAGCAGAACATTCCCTTCCGACCGGATCACCCGGACTTTTGCATTATCGCACACGGTAAGCTGCTCAGTTCCCGAGTTCAGCTCCCCTTCGATGATCGAATCATGACAGATCACCGCACCATTACAGGTCACGTTGCCGGCAACATGGGACTCGGGACATAACATGAGTCTGCCGGTAACGACAAGATCACGCCAAAAATAGGTACGGGGCGGGACAAGAAAGTCCCCATCGATCTTCACCGAGCCGCGGAAGTACGATCCTGCCTCTGCCGTGTGCAGATTATCTTTTACAACTACCTTCATGCTACCCCAAGTATGCTTATTAATCCTTCTACCTCAGGCATATTAATATGTTCTGAATTATCGGTGCATCAAAGAAAAACCGCCAGGATTTCCATCAGCAAAAACACAAAGAGAGCCGCAAACATCCCGTACTTGAGATACGTAGTGCAGTTTGACGCGGTCAGTTCCTTAGGCGTCGCAAACTTCAGCGCCCTCAGCGTTACGAGAAGGATGAACGCATCCACGACGCCGATCAGGACCAAATACACGACCCCCCAGGTCAGGAACGGAACGAAACTGCAGAGAACGGCGCAGAGAACGAAAATCACCGCAAGAACGGCCGTTCTTTTGACACCGATCTGCATCGGAAGGGTCCGTGCCCCGCCGAGACGATCCCCCTCGATGTCTTCGGCATCCTTGAGAAGTTCGCGGGCGAGCGTGCCAAAGAACGTGATGGCAAACAAGGGCAGCATGACCAAAAATGACTCCGGCCCGACCAGAAATCCGCCGAAGAGAAAGATGCTTCCCGAAAGATAGGCTACGCTCAGATTACCCAGGAAGGGAATCCCCTTGAACTTTGCCGCATAGACGATCAGGATGACAACATTAACAAGAGCGATTGCCAGACACCAGACGTTGGTAAAACAGGCGGCGACAAGCCCGGCGGCAAACAAAATCCCAGCCCAGACGACCGCTCCTTTCGGAGATACTTTTCCCGACGGGATCGGACGGTCAGGCCGGTTGACTTTGTCGATCTCCATATCGAAGTAATCGTTCAGTAAGTTTCCTGCTCCGCATATTACAAGGACGATAAAAAACAGCAGAACCGAAAACAACGGCTGCGTGCCGCTAGCGATAAAGTAGGCAATACCTGCCGTAACTCCCGAAACTCCTGCGTTCATCGGACGGATGATTTTTCCATAACCAGCCAGACTCATGTATCGTATTTGTGGGTGTCCCGCTTCGAAAAAGATATCCCCCCGTGCCGCACATATGTATTGGAATCAGGACATGTAGCCAAGCCAGGATATGGCATCAGCCTCCTAAGCTGAAGATCTAGGGTTCGAATCCCTACATGCCCGTTTACATTTTTGGGTTCAATCATGGAATGCAGGGAGATCACGGAAGGGAGCACTACTTTTACCGCTCCGGTGCAGGATGAAACTACGCAGTTTCCCCCGGGGTCGGCGCCAGTTTTTTACAATACAAAAATGGAGTTCAACCGTGATATGACGGTGCTCCTCTCAAAAATCATTCAGCCGGAGGATTATCTGGATGCGATGGCGGCGACGGGAGTCCGCGGCCTTCGGATCGCCAACGAGGCAAAGATTCCGGTCACGATAAATGACCGGGACGAGCAGGCGGTCAAAATCATCAGATTCAATGCGGAAAAACTCGGCGGCGACATCAGTGTGACCTGCGATGATGCGAACCGGCTGATGTGCACGTCCCGGTTCGATTCGATCGACCTTGATCCGTTCGGAACCCCGGTTCCTTTTCTCGATGCCGCCTCACGGGCCGCAAAACATTATCTTTTTGTCACGGCGACGGATACGGCCCCTCTCTGCGGAGCTCATTTCAAAGCCGGGTGCCGCAGATATTTTGCAACGCCGAGAAACACCGAGTATCACGCGGAAGTCGGTCTTCGGATGATGATGGGGACGATGGCCCGGGAACTCGTGAAGTACTACCGGGGCATGAAGCCGATCCTGAGTTATGCAAAGTCCCACTACTTCCGCTCGCATGTCAGGGTTTTAGGCAAAGTCACGGCAGCTGACGAAACAATGGCGCAGATCGGTTTTGTCATGCAGTGTCCAAAATGTCTCTACCGGGAAGAACAGAAAGGTTCCCTCTACCCGAAAACGCATATCTGTCCCCACTGCGGCGTCGAGACCATACCTGTTGGTCCCTTATGGATGGGACCTCTGCAGGAAAAGGAGATCCTTGCCGAAATGCAGACAGCCCTACCCGAACTGGAGTTCGGCACAAAAAGACAGATGGAAAAAATGCTGACGTTTCTGCTCGCAGAACCGGAGACCTGCACGTATTACGATTATCACATCATTTCCCGGAACATGAAGGTCTCGCCGCCCAATATGGAAGAGCTGATTGCAAGCCTGAATGAAGCCGGGTATTATACGACCAGGACCCATTTCTGCGATACCGGGATAAAAACGACGGCTCCTCTGCCTCTAATCGAGGAGAAGATCCGTCTCTGGAATGCCAAAAATCTTCAGATGTAGTCGCCGATGTCCATCTCGCAGGAGATGAGGGAATCACAGTACTGACAGCGGAATCCCCTCGGGTGTACTACGAATCTGCTCTGGACCGGCTCTTTGGTATTGGTAATACAGTTTGGGTTCGGGCATTTGATCACGCCGATGATCTGCTTGGGGACCTCGACGGGTTTTTTGACGGAGACTTTGAAGTTTCTGATGATACTGATCGTTGCATCGGGAGCTACAAGAGCGATCTTATCCACTTCGTCTTTTAAAAGTTCGCGGTTCTCGATCTTGACCATATCTTTTCTGCCCCCGCGGGAACTTGGGACATTGGACGCGACGATTACCGTAACGTTTGTTCCGTCACGGATTCCGAGGATGCGAAGAACGGTCAGACCTTCGCCCGGGGTGATGTGGTCAATGACCGTACCATTTTTGATCGGCGAGATTACGATCCCGTCGGATATTGTCCTGACCATCAGTTGATCACCTCGTTCAGCATGGCCATTCTAATCGGCACTCCGTTGTGCGCCTGTTCAAAGTATTTGGCGCATGGAAGGGAATCAACCGCCGGATCGATCTCGTCCACCCGGGGCAGCGGGTGGAGAACGATCATGCCGGGTTTGGCGCATTCCAGGAGTTCGGGCGTGATCCGATAGGTGGAGGCGTAGTTAGCAAAAGCGACCGGATCGGGGAAACGTTCGCGCTGAAGGCGGGTCACATACAGGACATCGAGCTCTGGTATTGCCTCTTCGATATGGTCGTGGGCGATAAGTTCGACGCCGACATCGAGAAGATCCTCTTTAATATATCTGGGAAAATCGAGTCCGTCGGGAGCGATCGTATGAAGACGGACGTTATTGTATTTGGCAAGAGCGAAAGCAAGAGAGTGGACGGTCCTTCCGTACCGAAGATCGCCCTGAAGTCCGACGTCAATGTTTTCGATCTGCATCGACTCGCGGATGGTAAAAAGGTCGAGTAATGTCTGGGAGGGGTGCTGCCCTGCTCCGTCCCCGCCGTTGATGACGGGGACAGAAGCGACTTCGCTTGCAAGACGGGCTGCACCCTCTTTTGGATGGCGCAGAACGATCGCATCGCAGTATCCGGAAATGACGCGGATCGTATCGGAAAGGGTCTCTCCTTTGGTGATGGAGGTGGCTTCGACCGAGCCGAGATTCAGGATCTTGCCCCCAAGACGCATCATCGCAGCGGAAAAGGACATGCGGGTCCGGGTGCTCGGTTCGAAAAAGAGGACGGCCAGGATTTTGCCTTCCAGTTCGCGGCCGGTATAATTTCCACGATCAAATGCGGCAGCAGAGCAGAGAAGTTTGTCGATTTCTTCCCGTTCCATATCCCGTACAGATAGGATATTTTTTTGTTCGTGTTTCATGAATAGTGCCCGAGGTTTTGAGTGTTCAATATATGAACTGCCCGAGATAAATAACCCGCGGAAAAATGGAGAGAATTTCTAACAACCTTTTTTCCGACAGAAAGTACTTTCTTTTCGTACGTTGAGTAGTATGTATGGGGACTTTCAGCAGCTTTGGTCTCAACCAGGCATATCACGAGCGTTATTAAAAACTTGGCGACCGTCTCTCTGATGTTGGTAAAACACTTGATTGGGATGTTTTTCGTCCTCTTCTTGAATCCATGTATGCAAATAAATCCGGCAAAGGCGGTCACCCCAATGTCGATGTAATACTCATGTTCAAGATTCAGCTTCTGGAAGTCTGGTATAATCTATCTGATCTCGCCGTTGAACGTGAAATCTACGATCGTCTCTCCTTTTGGCATTTCCTTGGGTATCCTGACAAAATACCCGACAATTCAACGATCTGGTTATTTCTGGAGCGCATGTCCGAATCAGGCGTTGACACATTGGTTTGGCAGGAGTTTCAGCGACAAATTGACCTGAAAGGTCTCAAAATTGAACAAGGTATGATTCAGGATGCAACGTTTGTGTATGCTGAACCCAGTCATTGTAAGAAAGACACGCCGCGAGGAGAGCAGGCAAAAACACGACGGGATAAAGATGGAAAAATCATGTCCAAGAACGGCAAAATGCACTATGGCTATAAACTGCATACCATCATGGATAAGACGCATGATCTTATTCGACGCATTGAAACCACCACGGCAAATGTTCATGACAGTCAGGTGGATCTGTCAGAAAAAGGAGAAGTGGTCTATCGGGATCGGGGATATCAGGGAGCAAAATGCAAGGGATATAGTGCCACAATGAAACGAGGGGCGAGAGGACATCCCATTGGGATACGAGATAAACTGAGAAATATGCGAATAAGTAGAAAGAGATCAAAGGGGGAGAGACCCTATGCAGTGATCAAAAATATCTTTCATGCAGGGTTGGTGAAGGTAACAACGCTGCAAAGAGTGCGAGTGAAAAAATATGTTGGCTGCATTTTGTTATAATATCTATCAAGTGAAAACGATTCAAAACAGGGTGTAAATTAAAAAAAACGTCAAGGAATAATTGGGATTTATCGTGATTTTCTTTTTTTTGGGGGGGGGGGATGAGAGGGTGGGGGGATGTATTCAATCCTTCATAATTAATGATTCTCGTTAAAAAAAGAGTTGATAGAAATTCTCATGGATTATACTTTATGGAGTTCGACATCGATGTTCATATCAAGAAATTTATTCTCGGTGAGGCCGAGATCATACGGGTTTACGGTCATGGTCATGAGATCCCCCTCGATCGTAAAGATGATCGATGTGGCTCCGTAGGTTCCGCGGTATCTGCCGTTTCCAAGGTAGGACCAGGTGAAAGATTTCGCTATCGGGACATTATCGTAACCGGGAGCATCCAGCGTTCCGGTCAGATAAGCCGTATTGTCGGCATTAAAGACGACCCGAAAGTCAGCGGACGCTTTGAAAATGAACAGATTGATGGTCTTGGATCCCACTCAGGTGCCTACGATCTCTTTCGTTTCTTCCGGCAGCGGAACGGGTGTTACGACCGGAGTCGGTGTTTTCGTCGGCGTAGGGGTTGGAGTCGATTTAATGGTATGAGTGGGTGTTTTCGTCGGGGTATGCGTGGGCGGTATTGTTTGTGTGGAGGGTGGCACAGGCGTGGGGGAAGAAGAGTCATCCGATCCGGTAACGTCCTGCAGGAATGAATGCAGATACGGAGAAATACGATCATAATTCATCCCTACCGCTGCTCCGGCGGCAATACAGAGGAGACATAGCACGATCGTCAGAACTTTTCACATTGATACTTTTCTCTAGGCTCAAAGACAAAAAAAGTTTGGGTGATATTTCCTTCAGATGGGAGATTCAATATATGGAGTAGGGAGAATAAACGATTTGGTTAAGACAGTAACCGGACTGTTTGACGTTCCTGGAATAAACTCAGACGGGATCAGACCGATCGTCAGCATGTCGCCAAAAAGTTCAAGAACCGCAGTATTGGAATCATACGTTGCCCGATACGTGTTTCCATCAACATACTCCCACACCATATCCTTTTTTTACTGCTTCTCAATGCCGTCAAGATAATAAATCACGCTGATAGAACCGGTTCCATCTTTCAGAAAGTCGATCATAACCTCATTTGAGACATTACCCTCTATCGTACCATTCCAGAGTCCGATAAGTGCATCGGGAGAAGCAGCTAAACGATTCATGGAGAGCTCATAATCGATATCAACGTTGGCAATACCCATTTTTTTCGGGTTTACCGTAAGTTTAATGGTATTTCCTGACAGTGAAATCGGAAGTGAATTGTCACCACTCTTTCCAACATACTGGTTGCCTGATACATACTCCCAGGTCAGTTTTGCATTCAGGGTTTTGCTCATGCCTCCGCCGCTGATACTTCCGGTTAGTTTTGCCGTACCATTTTCATAACACACAAGAGTCATATCAGAGATTACAGGCGAACCACTATCTACGCTCACCCAGGTACCAGCTAATTCATACGGGGCTGGATCGTTGGGCGCTGCAGTACAACCTGCAGCACTTATGCAGGCAATGAGCGTGATAAGCATTCCAAAAAGCAGTTTACTATTCATAGGAGTTATTTTGGAAGAGATGGGAGTTAATACTATTCTCCGTATTATTAGTCAAAAAACAGTGCGGAAGGTACTTTATGGTGCTACGGATCCCGGCATTACTCCATTTCGTGTTGACGGATATCATCAATATAGCAGCACAGACACCTGTCTCATGAAGCAAAATACGATATCACCGGACTCAATGTTTGAGGAAAAGAATGTGAAAAAAAGATTGGGTTATATTTTGCTCGTTGGAATCGAGAGCGGGTCATCCAATCCCTCAACACCGAGCTTGGACGGGACAAGTGTCACAACAAGTTCCGTACCAATGAGCTGCAGAGGCAGCGTTTCAGAGCCGTACTTTGCCTGGTACTTGTTTTCGTTCAGATACTCCCAGGTCACATCTTTGGTAAAGGACTTTTTCTGTCCCATGACATCAAAGGTGCCGGTGATCACACCATTTCCGTCTGCCGTGTAGACCATGGTGAGCTCGTAGGAAACAACACCGTCTTCAGTGCCTTTCCAGCTTCCGACAACAGCATCGGGGGTCGTGGTGGTTGGAGCTACCGTGGCCGTAGTCTGTGTCGCTGTCGGTCCAGCACCGGTGGAACGCTTCATGCTGATATCATAATCGATATCGAAGTCAGCAATGCCCATCTTCTTCGGGTTCACCGTGATGGTGAGCGTATCCCCGGTCAGATAGATCGCGAGTGAATTGTCACCGCTCTTTCCAACATACTGATTGCCTGATACATACTCCCATTTAAGGTTTGCATTCAGGTTTTTGCTCATGCCTCCGCCGCTGAAGCTTCCGGTAAGTTTTGCCGTACCGTCTTCATTACACACAAGAGTCAGATCATAGGAAACGAGCAGACCACTTTCTACGCCCACCCAGGTACCTACGAGGGCATCCGGAGCAGTTTCCGCTGGCGGGGTCTGGGTCCCTATGCAACCTGCGACACACACACAGACTAAAAGGACGGCGAACACGCCTCCAAGAAGTTTAACATTCATACAATCTATTCTTGGAAGAGATGAGGGTTAATACTTTTATCTGTTGGTATTATTCAGGCGTCAGGTTGTAGTTAAGTTTGCGTGATTTTCATCCCAGTGTTATCGACTTTTGTGCTGACGGAGATCTCCAGGCCGAGAGAATCAAGGATCGGTTTCATTTCCTGCTCGGTTTTTTCGGTGACCACGCAGATAGAGGGACCGACCGAACTCATTGCCACGAACTCGAGTCCAGCCTGCCTGAGGGCATTCATGTGCTGGTATATAATAAATGTGTGGTGCTGGACCTCGGCACGTTTCGAACCGCGGAACTCGATCTCCCACATGATGTCTCCCATTTTGATAAGATCCTCTTTTTCGATCGCAGGGATCATATCCATCATAATCATGTAGGCTTTGAGTTCCCGATCACGGTAGTCAAAAGTCCGGGCCCGGTTCATGAGAAGAGAGAACTCTTCGAGACCCGCATTGTCGTCCTCGGCATGAATGTTCGGCGTGATGATGAAGACGTTTTTGTCCTCGGCAAACGGGTGCTGATATACGTGGGTCAGCTGATCCCCGAGAATATTCATGCCGCCGTAGATCGAGGTCGCGGCACCCACACCCGTTTCGAAGCCGAATGCGATCATGCCCGGCTCATTGGTTTCTTCAACATAGTTGTGGCCGATGAGCCTTCTGATGGTATCATTGGTGAGGGGACAACCCGTAGCCTCATTCATTGCCGCTACGACCGCCGAGGCAATTGTACAGGTGGAGCCGAGACCTACGTGTTCTTTGCCGTGATCCTGAGTCTGAATGATGAAGCCTCCGGCATAGCCGGTAACCGCCTTGAATGCGGCAACCAAATGCTCGATCAAAAGAATACGCGGGGAGTCAATGACGGTGTCTCCAGACTTACAGGACACGGTCGCATTGCTGTAGATCTGTAAAGCGAATCCGAGTCCTCCCCCTCCAGGCATGCCCGGAGAAAAGCGGTTCATATCCAGAACAGATAGATGGATACGCGACGGTACGGTGACATTGAATGATCCTTTTTGCGGAATTGGAGCTTTTACGACAGGAATCTCTGTGTAAATGTGTTCTCCGGGATGGAAGGAGGTGAAATCATACTCGACGAGGTCGAGATCTCCTCCTCTTATTTTCAGAATTGCCATGATGTTCATATTTATATGATGCTGGAGAGATAATAATGGTTTTCATGAACGAGATGAGCAGAATAGGAGTTGTTTGAAAACACATGGCAGTATAGCATCATATGGTTTATTGGACGCGCCAGAAAGGTTTGTTCCAGTGGAGACTAAAGAGAAAAAACAAAAAAAATCGCACAATTGTCCCGACATCGGCGGAATATAGACCAATCCGCAAAGGAAAAACACATGTGTAAGCGGAAAAGAATGGCCGAATCGTCGGCAGCACCCCATAATGACGGATGTCATACAGTTTTTTGGCTCTTCGACGAATCGCATGGAAACCTATTGGACACATACTTCACCCGATCGATGGAAATCGGATTATAGCTTGAATTTGACAGTTGGCAAATATACTTCTCCCACATCTCTTTTCTTTTTTCTGATTATGGGGGGGGGCGGGAGGGCGACTCCGGCGCGGTGGAGATATCCTATCTGCCATGCCCCTATATGTTTCCGTGTAGTTCTATGGTGATGGAATATTCAGATATTATGTACGCGGTGTTGGGGTGTAGATTCAATTCGGGAAGCATGAGACTGAGATCATACTCCCAAGCCACTTCCCTTCAAAATACATCTCATACCTCCTAATCCCTTCCATTCTGACTATTCAACGACAGATTAGCTAAGCAGAACGTGAACGTGAGCCTTCGACATAAGATATTTCCACCGCATCGGGCTCGCAAGTCTCTTTCGCTTCGCTCCAGGACGTGCTCAGCTAAGATCGCCGGCTATGCCGTCGATCCGCCTCCGCGCCGGAGTCGCCCTCCCGCACTCATCAATCAAAAAATATATGGAATATTGGAGATTTATTTTGAAAAGTAAGTAACTCACGAGAGCTTTTTTCAAACTAAACAAGGAGGAGGTAAAAACTATGGTGCCGTCACCCCCATTTGCAGAAAAATTTCCGGATCGCAAAAAATACCTCTTTCATATCTTCGTTTTACGGCCCTTTCGCGGGGCTGGCAATGTAATCCATCGTCCAAAACATCACAACGTCTCAAAAGCCCGTTATTTCCCTAAAGCAGAATGACGAGAAAAAACGACCCGGACGGACCTTAGGAATTGTGCCGATTTCCCTCAAAAATCTAAAAGCCGTTTAAATCCATTTATTTTAAAAATAAAACTCATTTTGAGCTTATTTTTGAGCGCAAAAATAATCAAATAATTGCGCATAATGAACATTATGCGCAATCATTATCTACATCAAGAACCAAGAAGTAATCAGACGGAAATGGCACCTCCAAAACGAACCTTCAGCATCTGGATTCCGAGATACCTCAGCAACCTTCAGACGAAGAACTATGCACAGAATACCATTGAGGCATACGGAAGGATCCTGAAACTTTTTGCAAAATACGAAACCTACCTGAAGGAAAACGACGGAGTCGTGCCGGCATCCAGCGAAGAGCTGAATAATTTCGGCATGGGAGCTGAAATCGACACGAACTCCTATGAAATCGGGGATTTTTTTACCCTTCTGCGGAATGAACGGCAGTTGAGCCCGGCCAGTCTGCGCCAATACGACTCTGCCCTCAGCTCATTTTACGGATATCTGATCAATCAGGACATCACCGAAGCAAATCCCATGACCAAAGTTGACCGGCCGAAAATCAAGGATCGGGAACTCAAATACCTAAAGCACAATGAAGTGGTGGCGTTCATCAACTCGATCGAGAATCCGAGAAATGCCCTTCTCATCCGAACGATCTACGCCACCGGAATGCGTATCTCCGAGATCTGCGGGCTTTTTGCAGAACACATCGACTTCGAAGAAGAAACGATTCGCGTCAGAGGAAAAGGCGGAAAGATCCGCATAGTATTCTGCGATTCAGACACGCTGAACAGAATCCGCGAGCATCTGAACGGCAAAAAAAGCGGCCCGGTTTTCGAAGGACGAAACGGGAACCCCATCTCGCCGAGAACCGTTCAGCATATTTTCAACATCTACGCACCTCCGGGAATTACTCCCCATAAAATTCGGCATAGTTATGCCAGCGAACTCTACAAACGTTCGCACAATCTCCGCGTAGTCCAGGAAAATCTCGGACACAACTCCATCCAGACAACAGAAATTTACATCCATACCGACATCGACGAGCGCAGAAAAGCCTACCGCAGCTACTTCCCGCTGGCAAACGGCGAATAATCCTCTCGAGAATTTCTATCAACTCTTTTTTTAACGAGAATCATTATTTATGAAGGATTGAATACATCCCCACACCCTCTCATCCCCCCCCCCAAAAAAAAAAGAAAATCACGATAAATCCCAATTATTCCTTGACGTTTTTTTTAATTTACACCCTGTTTTGAATCGTTTTCACTTGATAGATATTATAACAAAATGCAGCCAGCATATTTTTCACTCGCACTCTTTGCAGCGTTGTTACCTTCACCAACCCTGCATGAAAGATATTTTTGATCACTGCATAGGGTCTCTCCCCCTTTGATCTCTTTCTACTTATTCGCATATTTCTCAGTTTATCTCGTATCCCAATGGGATGTCCTCTCGCCCCTCGTTTCATTGTGGCACTATATCCCTTGCATTTTGCTCCCTGATATCCCCGATCCCGATAGACCACTTCTCCTTTTTCTGACAGATCCACCTGACTGTCATGAACATTTGCCGTTGTGGTTTCAATGCGTCGAATAAGATCATGCGTCGTATCCATGATGGTATGAAGTTTATAGCCATAGTGCATTTTGCCGTTCTTGGACATGATTTTTCCATCTTTATCCCGTCGTGTTTTTGCCTGATCTCCTCGCGGCGTGTCTTTCTTACAATGACCGGGTTCAGCATACACAAACGTTGCATCCTGAATCATACCTTGTTCAATTTTGAGACCTTTCAGGTCAAGTTGTCGCTGAAACTCCTGCCAAACCAATGTGTCAACGCCTGATTCGGACATGCGCTCCCGAAATAACCAGATCGT
Organism: Methanocorpusculum sp.; assembly: GCA_965228205.1. Lineage (GTDB taxonomy): Archaea > Halobacteriota > Methanomicrobia > Methanomicrobiales > Methanocorpusculaceae > Methanocorpusculum. The sequence goes on from OZ245799.1 coordinate 921,940, forward strand.
TGAATTGTCGGGTATTTTGTCAGGACACCAAAGGAAATGCCAAAAGGAGAGACGATCGTAGATTTCACGTTCAACGGCGAGATCAGATAGATTATACCAGACTTCCAGAAGCTGAATCTTGAACATGAGTATTACATCGACATTGGGGTGACCGCCTTTGCCGGATTTATTTGCATACATGGATTCAAGAAGAGGACGAAAAACATCCCAATCAAGTGTTTTACCAACATCGGAGAGACGGTCGCCAAGTTTTTAATAACGCTCGTGATATGCCTGGTTGAGACCAAAGCTGCTGAAAGTCCCCATACATACTACTCAACGTACGAAAAGAAAGTACTTTCTGTCGGAAAAAAAGGTTGTTAGAAATTCTCCTCTCTTTTTTTCTGAATACGTATTGTGAATTACCCAACTGGACACCACATTTCCACGCGAATGCACCTCGACAACGCATGAAATAAACCATATGATGCGATATGTAAAATGACCTGCATTTCCAAACCGGCAAACCCTAAAATATACTTAGAACCCCTATATTCTGATAACAGCAATGGACGAATACGAACATCTCATTGAAGACACTCCTTTGGTGCAAAACGACCGCTTTGCCGAGGAAGACCGCAGCGAAGAGATAAACAAGTATCAGAAATTCAAAAAAGTTGACGGAGCAACCTATCGAAAAGTCAACGTCTTCCTCAGAAAAATAACCTATATAACCGCCCGGGAATGGGCGATCGCCCGCCTCTGTTCCGATTTCAAAACACCGTTCGGCGCCGAAATGACGTTCATCGGAGAACACCTCCCGGAACTCTGCCCGTTCATGGAAGAAACATACAGCCCCCAGGCCGTCAATCAGGCACGCAACTCGTTCAAAAAAAAGGTCAGAAAATCCGGAGCGACCTTCTTCTACGGAGCGATGTGCGGGTTTTTCACGCTCGATGAACTCGATGACATCCTCTTCGAATCAAGCGAAGTCGCGAGATTCCTGCTGGAGATAGAAGGAACATCACTGGAAATCGATGATGAGATCGATATCGAAGACAAGATCAGCGAGATCATGCGTAAACTGGGCGAATCTGCAAACGTGCTTTTAAGCAGCAGACGCGGAGAATCTGAAAGCGATGATGAGGAAGATGAAGACGACGACGCACTATAATATCCAACCCACCTCTTTTTCTCAACCCTTATTATTATAAACCGCCCATACTCTTACACAGACGGTTGTAAATATGGCATTCGAAAAACGCGAGAAGAAATACTTTGGTACAAACGGTGTCCGCGGAGTGACCGGAGTCGATATGACACCGGTGTTTGCTCTTAGTGTCGCCGAGGCATTCGGAACGATGCTTGGAGAAGGCAAAAAGGTAGGTGTCGGCCGCGATACCAGAACCTCGGGACCTGCGCTGAGTTCTGCGGTCCGCGCCGGGCTTATGGCATGCGGATGCGACGTTGTCGACTTCGATGTGATCCCGACACCAGGCCTCCAGTACCTCGTTCTTGATCACAAACTCGACGGCGGTGTTATGATCACCGCTTCACACAACCCGCCAGAGTACAACGGCATAAAAATCATCGAAGCTGACGGCACCGAGATGGGAGACGAGCGGACACTCGAACTTGAAGAGCTCATGATCCAAAACGGATCGGTCGTCTCCGCCTGGGACAAAGTCTGTGAATGCACGGAAGAACCAGAGGCACGTAAACTCTATATCGATTCAATCGTCGCACAGTTCCCAAACTACTGCGGTAAAGGGATAACGGTCGTTGTCGATCCAGGAAACGGTCCGGCAGCGGCCACCACACCGGAAATCCTGCGCAGACTTGGATGTAATGTCCACACCATCAATGCCGAGTTCAATGGACTCTTCCCAGGCAGACTTCCCGAACCAAGTCCCGAAGGACTTGCAAATCTCTCAGCCATGGTCCAGGCAACCGGCGCGGCATTCGGTGTGGCGCACGACGGGGACGCGGATAGGGCAATCTTCGTTGACGAAAACGGGACGTTCATGGACGGAAACATCACGTTTGCCCTGCTCGCCTCCTACTTCTGCGAGAAAAACCCCGGAGGTACAATCGTAACCCCGGTCAGCACATCCGGCATCGTCGAAGAGGTCGGGAAAAAATACCACTGCACGACCACCTACACGGTTGTCGGGAGCATCTACGTGGCACGGACCATGCGCGAACTCATCGTGAACGGAGAAAATGTCATCATCGGAGGGGAAGGAAACGGCGGGATCATTTATCCAAACCATCAGTTCTGCAGAGACGGCGGGATGAGCGCGGCAACGATGCTCGGATTTGTTGCCGGAAAGACAGAGCCGCTTTCAAAACTCATCGCAGAACTTCCTGCATTCACCATGTACCAGGAGAAACGAAAAACCGGACAGGCAAAAGAGATCGTGGCCCATATGAAAACCTATTTTGCTGACTGCCCGATCGACGACCGTGACGGAATGCGGATAACACGCGGCGGGGCCTGGGCTTTAATCAGACCATCAGGAACGGAACCGCTGGTCAGGGTCTTTGCCGAATCACAGGATCCGGCAGAAGCGAAAACCCTGCTCGATGAGATTTTTGCCGAGATAAAACCCTATCTCGAATAACTTTTTTTGACGTCTGCAAGAACCTGCTCGAAAATTTTCTCACGATTTTCCTTGGTTACGATAATTACCTCCACATTCGGATGTGACCGGACTTTATCCAGAAATGGTGTCTGCATATTCCTGAAGACGTCGAGTATCGGAACGGATCCGGTCAGGGCAGATAAAACTGCATTCTGAAATCCTGCAGCATTCTTTTCAATGAATCCGAGCTCATCCATGATGATCATAGGAGATGATGAAGCCTCGGCAATCAGACGGGACCCGACAGAATCGAAAATTTCCGGGAAGGCAGTTATCCCGCGACCGGAGCCAAACCGCCTGGCTGCGATCCTGTCCAATGAAGGAGGTTCGTCCATTCCTAAAAGAAAGAGATCCGCACTCCCGTCCGGGAGAAGATCGCCCCAGCTCGTCCGAAATCCTCCGTGACTAAACCCGAGTTCATGTATAACTTTTCGAATGATGGTGCTTTTTCCCACCTGAATATCACCGGTGAGGAAAATATGACTCTGCATATAGTAAAAAAAGGGTTATTGCGGTTTAGAGTTTTCGAATAACTATGACCGCAGCACCAAGAGTCAGTATCGCAATAAGAATGGAAATCGGAAGGGCAAATTCCGGGGTTTCACCTCCCTCCAGCACAACCGTGATCGTAATATTCGTACTTGTATTCTCTACATACCTGCCATTCACATCATACCCTTTCACTGCATAGGTGGATGTTCCAACAGGCACGTTTGCTGTGTCCTCAGCGGTGAAGACATGACCAAACTCATAGTTCGTATTGGCCGCCGAGTAAAGTGAACCGTCAGGATTCACAAACACCCTTGTCAAGAGACCGTCAAACACATATTCTGCATCATCGGATGTGTAGATGAAACGCGTGATCTGATTATCGATATTGTATCTGTATGCCGTTCCTGCGTCGGAAAGTGTCGTATCTATCGGCCGGGTCAATCCATACAGTGCCAAATACTCGCCTCTGGTCACCGTCACTTCATAGGGAGTCTGGTCAACTGATTTCGTCAGATTCGGCAAAAGTGAGATAGTGTTTTGCGGGATTGGATCCGCTGAACTGTCTGCGTGTGTATAGATAACACGGAAATCAGACCCGAAGAGATCCGGGTATGTGGTAAGCGACCCGTTCAGCGTTTTGAAGGTTCCATCGTCCGCATCTATCCATGCGTAGGAAATCTCCACGGTGTCATAATAGGTGTACGTCGTTTTGTCACTGTCCCCCAACCCTGCAAGAAGAATCTGGGCGAGTTCCACCTGGATCGTGGTGCTTGAACTGCCGATATTGTACATCAGCAGAGTGTTTTCTGCAGAGTCAGGCGTGTCGAGGAGCGTGCCTTCAAGAGCGTTAACCACCTCGATACCATTGTTCGGCTGCCAGATGGCAGGTATCTGATAGCCGGCCAAACCTCCTGGGACCTGAAAGTACCCGGGGAACCAGTCAATATATGACCGCAGATGATTCAGCCGTGCATAGCTGATTACATTCTCACGATTTTGATCCGGTCGGAACATGCCAAGCGAGGCATGCGTCAGACCAAACGAGATCGGAAGTTCAATTGAATCAACCAACTCTCCGTTCCCGTTGATAAACTGAAGATTGTTTCCGTTCCTGTCCTGAACATCGACAACAATCCGGTAAACCCCTGCAGTGAAATCCTCAGTGTACGGAACCATATTCCCGTTCTCATCAGCTTCACCGTACATGCCGGAATAATTCTTAGTTACACCACCCTGAACCAGAGCAAGATAGTAACCCCACTTTTTGCTTACGAGGATCTTATTTCCTCCGTTTGCAGACCCATATGGGTCGGTGATCCCCTCAACTGCCAAAATATCACCCCACTGTAGATTCTCAGGGACCGAACTCATATCGACCGAAGAGGACGGCGTCCCGCAGGTCGTATCGACATGGCTCTGCAGCGTTCGTATAACCTCGCCTTCCGGGTTGTAGACCCGCACGCGGACATCTGCCGGATCGCCGGTATTTACAAAGCTGCCGTACACATACAGATCACGCATCTCGGCAAAATAGGTTTCATCTGCAGAAGGCTGAAGGATATCCTGCGACACGGTGCCGGCTGCAGGAATGATAAGCAGGGCTGCCGTCATAAGCAAAATCAAAAGAAGATAGTTGGCTTTCAGGATAAGACACCTCAAGAGAATAAATGATACTTGTACTGATGCTGTAATTATACCTTCCGGGTATGAAAAAGCAAATCCAGCCAAATCCTTTATATTCTGGTCAGGTGAATCTACTTACATGGATATTTTTGCAACAGTCATTATGATCATTATTGCGGTCGTGATCTGCGCAATACTGTTTTTCATCCTGAGAAACGGACTAAAACTCCTGATCAACGCCGTATGCGGTGTCGTTATTCTCTTTATCGTTTCCTGGCTGAATCTTGCACCGATCGGGGATCTTTCAGTCGCACAAGTGATCGTATGTGCGGTTGGAGGGATTCTCGGAGCTGCCATGCTGATCATCCTGTCATTCTTCGGAATCGTGATTTGAACAAACCTGAGAATTTCTATCAACTCTTTTTTAACGAGAATCATTATTTATGAATGATTGAATACATCCCCACACCCTCTCATCCCCCCCCAAAAAAAAGAAAATCACGATAAATCCCAATTATTCCTTGACGTTTTTTTTAATTTACACCCTGTTTTGAATCGTTTTCACTTGATAGATATTATAACAAAATGCAGCCAGCATATTTTTCACTCGCACTCTTTGCAGCGTTGTTACCTTCACCAACCCTGCATGAAAGATATTTTTGATCACTGCATAGGGTCTCTCCCCCTTTGATCTCTTTCTACTTATTCGCATATTTCTCAGTTTATCTCGTATCCCAATGGGATGTCCTCTCGCCCCTCGTTTCATTGTGGCACTATATCCCTTGCATTTTGCTCCCTGATATCCCCGATCCCGATAGACCACTTCTCCTTTTTCTGACAGATCCACCTGACTGTCATGAACATTTGCCGTTGTGGTTTCAATGCGTCGAATAAGATCATGCGTCGTATCCATGATGGTATGAAGTTTATAGCCATAGTGCATTTTGCCGTTCTTGGACATGATTTTTCCATCTTTATCCCGTCGTGTTTTTGCCTGATCTCCTCGCGGCGTGTCTTTCTTACAATGACCGGGTTCAGCATACACAAACGTTGCATCCTGAATCATACCTTGTTCAATTTTGAGACCTTTCAGGTCAAGTTGTCGCTGAAACTCCTGCCAAACCAATGTGTCAACGCCTGATTCGGACATGCGCTCCCGAAATAACCAGATCGTTGAATTGTCGGGTATTTTGTCAGGACACCCAAGGAAATGCCAAAAGGAGAGACGATCGTAGATTTCACGTTCAACGGCGAGATCAGATAGATTATACCAGACTTCCAGAAGCTGAATCTTGAACATGAGTATTACATCGACATTGGGGTGACCGCCTTTGCCGGATTTATTTGCATACATGGATTCAAGAAGAGGACGAAAAACATCCCAATCAAGTGTTTTACCAACATCGGAGAGACGGTCGCCAAGTTTTTCATAACGCTCGTGATATGCCTGGTTGAGACCAAAGCTGCTGAAAGTCCCCATACATACTACTCAACGTACGAAAAGAAAGTACTTTCTGTCGGAGAAAAGGGTTGTTAGAAATTCTCAATATTCTTATTGTCGGGATCGTCACCCTCGCCGTTATTTTTGCGGCCGGATGCCTGATCCCCGGAACAACGCCCGACCCAATCGTCGGAACCCGGAATGCAGATGAACCCGAACTGTTCAACTCTACCGGTTTCATCTATGTTTTCCATGCAGACGGGACCGGGAATGCCGTCGAGACGTATGAAGATCCGGAAGAGATCACTGATGTATACAATCTTACCTGGAAATCGACCGGGAACGGGACCTATGAGGCGGTTACTCAATCTCAGCTGATTTTCTCAGAGGATGAGAAGGTCTTTACCGTTTTAGGTGACGGGTCCGACGTCCGATTCCTCGGAGACGGTTTTATCGGTGTCTGGACGATGGATACGCTGGATGAGTACGAAGGTGTGTTCTATGAAGGGAAGTTTACCTTTTATGAAAATATGAACGGATCGTTTTCCTGGTATTATCAGAATAATGCCACGCTGGAGTCCAGTTATCCGCTTGTGTGGTCGGTAGAAAACGGCGTTTACCGTTATTCGTATCCGGATGAGATTTCCACGTTTACTCTTGGAGCAGACGGTGTCCTTACCGAGACCTGGGATAACACAACCTATACCTATACTCGGGTATAGGAACCACTTTTTTTACTAGGAGTTACGCGGTGCGATCTTAACCGGAAAAAACCGAAGTTCGTATGAGATGTACTTCGATTTCGTGTACGGGATTCGTTTTGACACAAAAGAAAAAACAACCGCGAATCGCAAATCGGAGATTTGCTCTCCGAATCGCTTCGCTCACTTGAATCGGCGCGAACCGCAAATCAGAGATTCGCTCGCAAGTCTATCGACTTGCTCAGCTAAGGGCGAGCCTGTTCGCAAACCTTCGGTTTGCTCTCCGACTCGGGTCTATGACCCTCGCTTGTCGGCTCACCCCGCAAAGAAAAAATTAGTTGACTTCCACGCCTTTCAGCGTGACTTTGTGTTCCTCGATCACACAACCGACGACCTTTGATCCTTCGACCATGGAAAGGACCGTCTCCACGCTCTCTTTCGGGACGATGAACGCAAAGCCCATACCCATATTGAACGTCCGGTAAAGTTCGTTCATCTCGAGATCGCCCTTCTTGGCGATCCAGGCTAAAATCTCCGGGACCGGAAGTGGGTCTTCGATCGCAAAACCGTAGTTGGAAATTCTCAGGAAGTTCAAAAGGCCCCCTCCGGTCACATGACACATACCATGTACAACGGTTTTGCTGCAGACGTCCAGGACTTCCGAGTAGATTCTTGTCGGGACGAGCAGAGCCTCGCCGACGGTTCGGCCGGATGGAAGGACCGTCGCATACCCGCCGTTTTCTTCGGCGACTTTGCGTGCCAGCGTATAGCCGTTTGAGTGGACGCCGGTACTTGCGACACCAATAATGATATCGCCCGGAGCGACTTTTTCGCCCGTAACGACCTTGTCCTTGTCCTGAACGCCAAGACAGGTTCCTGCAAGATCGAGCCCGTTGATCATTCCTTTAAGGGTCGCCGTCTCGCCGCCGACGATGTTAAGGTTGGAAAGGCGGGCTCCTTCGTTGAGACCGACACCGATCTGGATCATCTGCTCGGTGTCGATGCCTTCCGTTGCGATGTAATCGACAAATGCGATCGGCTCGATGTTCATCACATACATGTCGTTCACGTTCATCGCCATACAGTCGATACCGACCGTTGTCCAGTCCTGCAGATCGTCGGCGATCCGCATCTTGGTCCCGACGCCGTCAGTACACAGCGAAAGAACTTTGCTGCCGAAATCGATCATACCGGCAAAGTGGCCGACATCGCCGACCATGCCGTGTTCTCCGATACGTTTGTAACTTAACTGATGGATCAGAGCTTTCACTCCGTCGGCCTCGAGATTGATGTCGACCCCGGCTTCTTTGTACGAATATTTTTTTGTCATGCTTCCTCCTTGTCGAGATCATACTCCTCGTGGATGGCTTTTACGGCACGAATGCCGTCTTTTTCTTTGACCACGAATGAGACGTTCACTTCAGATCCCTGCGAGATCATCAGCACATTGATCTTTGCAAGACCAAGGCCGTGGAAGATCCGATAAAGGGTGCCCGGCGTTCCCGCCATTCCGGCACCAACGACCGAAACCACATTCACATCTTTGGCAAACGTGTATTCTCGGATCAGACCTTTGTATTTGATCATGCTCAGGGCTTTGTTTGCAGCTCTCACCTGTTCATCGGTGATGATAAGCGAGATGTTCATCTCGGACGATCCCTGACTGATCAGCATAACGTTCACGCCGGCCTGAGCAAGCGAGGCAAAGATATCGCCGGCCACGCCGGGTTTACCGGTGGCAAATCCGCTGATGCTGATCATACAGCTGTTTTTGATCAGCGAGACGGCCTTGACGATGCGTTTGTCGGCATGGCTTTCTTTGATGACGACGGTTCCCGGGTGGGTCGGATTGAAGGTGTTCTTAACGTAGACCGGGATGTTCTTCTCCATTGCCGGGAGAAGAGCACGGGGATGGATTACTTTCGCACCGAAGTAGGACATCTCCATCATTTCCAGGAAGGAAAGCGAATCGATGACACGTGCTTCGGGGATCATTCTGGGGTCCGTGGTCATAACACCGTCAACATCGGTCCAGATGATGATCTCTTCGGCATCGATGCCGGCGCCGATGATCGCTCCGGAGTAATCAGATCCGCTGCGCCCGAGCGTGGTTACCGCCACTTCGCCGGAACAGCCGGCAAATCCCTGGATAACCGGAACCTGAGCTCCAAGCTTTGAACCAATCCGCTCCATGATCCTTGGATAGCTTTCAGGCAGAGCGGTGGCCCCTCCGTGAACGCCGTCTGTAAGAATCCCTGCGTCGCACCCGCTTATCTGAAAAGACGGGATGCCTGCCTGCCGAAGCGCCGCCGAGACGATCGGGGCAGAGAGTTTTTCACCAAAGGAGATGATGTAATCCCGGGAACGGGGAGTGAGTTCTCTGAGATGATTGACGGCGATGAGGATATTTCTGAGCCGCTCAAGTCGTATGTTTATGTGAGCGGTGACGTCTTCGACATAATCCGGTGCGACAATCCGAAGTGCCGTTAAATGCCGGTCCCTGAGATTGTCAATAAAATTATCAAGATTCTTCTTGTCAGTACAGCTGACAATCCCTTCAGCTTCCGTGATTATCTGGTCGGTGACCTTCGTCATTGCCGAAACGACGACGGCAATTTCATTACCTTCCTCACGGGATTTTTTGATGAGATCAACGACTTTCGCGATACAGTCTGCATCGCCAACCGAAGTTCCACCGAATTTCATTACGAGCCGCATCTTATTGGTAACACCTTTGGGTAGTTGTGTAGATTATGGGATGTAGCAAGAGATATACTCTGCGGGATAGGAACAAAGGATATCAATTATTCAAACCAAAACTCCTGCATGAAGAAAATACGAATCGTGGGTATAGCCCTCCTCGCCCTGATCCTGCTGACCTTTTCGGCAGGCTGTACGGCACAAACGGAGGAACCGTCTTCGTATACCGACAAAGATGGAAATATTTTCACCGGAGATGAAACGGCATGCTCCATTCAATTCATTGACGGGTCGAAAACCGAGTGGTTCACCGATAACGACGGAAACATTCGATAATACGGCAACAGAACCCGATGGGACCGTGATAAAATATTATACGACACCAAACGGAGAAACCATTCTCGAGGTCTAACTTTCCTTTTCCCTCGCTTTTATCCCCTCCCTCTTCCAATAAATATAGTAAAGGATTCGAAATGGGCATCGAAAACACAAAAGACTGTCACGTAATTGTCATAGGTTCAGGCGGCGCAGGAATACGTGCCGCCGTTGAGGCGGAAACGTTTGGCGAGACGATTATTGTCTCGAAAACAATCACCGGCAAAGGCGGGTGTACCGTCATGGCAGAAGGCGGATTCAATGCTGTATTTAATGAGGAAGATTCTATACAGACCCATTTCGAGGATACGATGAAGGGCGGGGCGTTTCTCAACGATGAATTGCTCGTGCAGACGCTCGCAAGCGAAGCCACAAAAAGGATCCGCGATCTGTTTTCCTGGGGAGCCGTCTTCGATCTGAAAGAAGACAACACGATAGCTCAGCGGCCGTTCGGCGGACAGCGGTGTGCCCGGACCTGTTATGCGGGAGACCACACGGGTCACGAACTGGTGATGACCCTTCTCGAAAAACTCCGGGGTTCATCGGTCGAGATCGAAAATGAAGTGACGGTCCTTGATCTGCTTTCAGACGACGGAAAAGTAAACGGCGCGATCACGTGCGATCGGGAGGGAGAACTCGGCGTTATCACGGCCGATGCGGTGATCCTTGCGACCGGCGGAGCAGGCCAGGTCTATGATACGACGACCAACTCGACGGCCGGGACCGGAGACGGATACGCTCTTGGCTACCGGGCCGGAGCACAACTCATCGATATGGAACAGGTCCAGTTTCACCCGACCGGGGCCGTGACTCCTTACGACTCACGCGGAAGGCTGATCACCGAGGCCGTGAGAGGAGAGGGAGGAGTCCTGAAAAACGCACTCGGCGAACGGTTCATGACGAAATACGATCCGGCACGTATGGAGCTTTCCACCCGCGATGTCGTGGCACGGGCGATTGCCACCGAAGTTCTCGAAGGGCGGGGCACCCCCCACGGAGGTGTCTGGCTGGATGTCAGTCATCTCCCGCGTGAACAGATCGAAACACGCCTTCCCATCATGCTGAATCAATTCCTGAAGTTAGGCGTGGATATCAGAACCGAACCGATGGAGGTCGCACCGACCGCCCACCATTTCATGGGCGGGATAAAGATCACGCCGGAGGCAAAAACAACAGTGCCCCGTCTTTATGCAGCCGGAGAAGTAACCGGCGGTGTTCACGGAGGAAACCGTCTTGGAGGAAACGCTCTTGCCGATACGCAGGTGTTTGGAAGAAGGGCAGGAATTTCGGCAGGCAAAACCGAAAAGACGGCGAGAAAAATCGACATGGATCAGATCAGGGCCGCTGAAAACAAGCTGCAATCCTATTATGAAGGAAAGGCGAAATCCGCCGACGTCAGGCGGGCCATGAAGACAACGATGTGGAACAATGTCGGGATCTACCGGAACGAACTCGACCTGAAAGTTGCCGAGCGGGAGATCAAAAAACTGCAGAACACTCAGCTGAATATCGCTTCGCCCCGCGAACTTTCCGACGCAGTGATCACGGAAAACATGCTGCTTGTCGCACAGCTCGTTATCGAAGGAGCTCTTCTTAGGAGAGAGTCAAGAGGGGCTCACACCAGAACTGACGTCAAGCAGAGCTGGACGAACGAGACATCGCCGTTCGGCCATACCTTCTTCGTCAAAGGCAAATCAGGGATCGAGATCCTGGAGGACAGATTATGAAAGTAACCATCTCCCGTTTCGATCCGGCAACCGGCGAACCTCCCCGATTTGTGGAATATGATGTCAGTGTGAAAGATTCGGCCCGCATTCTGAACGTTTTGGATGCCGTCCGCGATACGATCGACCCGGAGTTCGCCTACCGGCATTGCTGCCGGGGAGGGCAGTGCGGCTCGTGCGCCGTTCGCGTGAACGGAGAACCGGTTCTTGCCTGCATACAGGAAGCAAAGGAGGGAGACGTCATCGAACCCCTCGAACTGCCGAGGATCAGAGACCTGGTCACTGATATTGCCCCGGTTATGGCCCAGATCGCCTGGATGAACAGCGGATGCGACTGCACGCCGGTGACCCAGAAAGAGATCGAGGAGATAAAACCCTTACGCGAGTGCATAGAATGCTACTCCTGCATCTCGGCCTGTCCCGCAATCTCGGTCTCGGATTACAAAGGGCCGACGATCATGCGTCAGGAGCAGAGACTTAACCTTGATCCCCGGGACAAAGGGGACAGGATCCTTGAAGCGATCGACAAGGGTCTTTTTTCCTGCACGACCTGTCATAAATGCGTCGAGGTCTGCCCAAAAGAGATCGAGACGCCGAGAAAAGCTATCGAAAAACTCCGGGCAGAAGCAGCGAAAAGAGGACTGTCCCTGCCGGCACATAAAGCTCTCGCCGCTCTTATCGAGAAAACCGGCCGCTCGGTCGAGCGAAAAGAGCAGACATTCTTGGAGAGTGTGCCGGATGTTATCGAGCCTGACGGCGAGGTCAAATCAACGGTCGGATTTTTCGTCGGGTGCATGTTCAACGGACGGGTCATTCAGCCAGCTTTGGATACCATGGAAATCCTCCGCGAAAACGGAGTACGGGTGGTAATTCCAAAATATCAGGTCTGCTGCGGATCTCCGCTGATCAGAACCGGCCTCTCGGGATTCGTTCCTGAACTGCAGAAACGAAACATCGATGCATTCGTCAAAGCAGGCGTGGACACCGTTCTGACGATCTGTGCAGGATGCGGTTCAACGCTGAAAAACGATTACGACACGCATTTCAGAGTGATGGATATTACGGAATTCCTCTGCGAACAGGGATTCAAAATCCCGGAAAAAGTGGAAGGGACCTATACGTATCATGATCCGTGCCATCTTCTTAGGGGACAGGGGATCTCGGAACAACCCAGAATTCTCCTGAACTCGATTGCGGAAAAATTCGTGGAGATGCCGGCTAGATGCTGCGGAGCCGGCGGAGGGGTGAAGTCAGGTCTCCCGGAACAGGCGGCGGCAATTGGAGCAATTCGTGCCGAGATGGTGAAAAAGACCGGGGCCGATTACATCGTAACGGTCTGTCCGTTCTGCGAATTCCATCTTCATCAGGTGACAGGTCTCCCTGTCAAACAGATCGGGACCCTGCTTTTGGAAGGGTATCGGAAACAAGAAAAATAAAAATAGGACTTACGCGGTGTGCTCCCAATCAAAAAAAGCTGACGTATGTGTACGATGTACTTCGATTTCGTGTACTGGTTATTTTCTGACATCTGAAAAAAACAACCGCGAATCTCCGCGAATAAACGCGAATCGCATTTTCCTTGCGTTCGGGTGCTCTGCTCCAGCTGATCGCCTCCGCAGAATCGCACCCTCTCTTGAAAAATGCTGAGGGAAAAACCCGCGTGCGAGTTTTTCTGTTCTCTTATTATTTCCCATGCAACACAAAAAGAGAGACAACTTGAAAGAAAAACCGGCACGCCGGTTTTTCCTATAGCATTTTTCCAGACGGCGTGCGATTCTGCGGAGGCGATCAGCCGGAGCAGAGCACGATGGCGCAAGAAAAATGCGATTCGCGTTTTTTTAATCTCATGCTTTCACACCCAGCCATACCCTTCCGAATTGGATTCCCACTAACACCGCGTAAGTCCTATAAAAATAAAAAAAATGAGAATTTCTATCAACTCTTTTTTTAACGAGAATCATTATTTATGAAGGATTGAATACATCCCCACACCCTCTCATTCCCCCCCCAAAAAAAAGAAAATCACGATAAATCCCAATTATTCCTTGACGTTTTTTTTAATTTACACCCTGTTTTGAATCGTTTTCACTTGATAGATATTATAACAAAATGCAGCCAGCATATTTTTCACTCGCACTCTTTGCAGCGTTGTTACCTTCACCAACCCTGCATGAAAGATATTTTTGATCACTGCATAGGGTCTCTCCCCCTTTGATCTCTTTCTACTTATTCGCATATTTCTCAGTTTATCTCGTATCCCAATGGGATGTCCTCTCGCCCCTCGTTTCATTGTGGCACTATATCCCTTGCATTTTGCTCCCTGATATCCCCGATCCCGATAGACCACTTCTCCTTTTTCTGACAGATCCACCTGACTGTCATGAACATTTGCCGTTGTGGTTTCAATGCGTCGAATAAGATCATGCGTCGTATCCATGATGGTATGCAGTTTATAGCCATAGTGCATTTTGCCGTTCTTGGACATGATTTTTCCATCTTTATCCCGTCGTGTTTTTGCCTGATCTCCTCGCGGCGTGTCTTTCTTACAATGACCGGGTTCAGCATACACAAACGTTGCATCCTGAATCATACCTTGTTCAATTTTGAGACCTTTCAGGTCAAGTTGTCGCTGAAACTCCTGCCAAACCAATGTGTCAACGCCTGATTCGGACATGCGCTCCCGAAATAACCATATCGTTGAATTGTCGGGTATTTTGTCAGGACACCCAAGGAAATGCCAAAAGGAGAGACGATCGTAGATTTCACGTTCAACGGCGAGATCAGATAGATTATACCAGACTTCCAGAAGCTGAATCTTGAACATGAGTATTACATCGACATTGGGGTGACCGCCTTTGCCGGATTTATTTGCATACATGGATTCAAGAAGAGGACGAAAAACATCCCAATCAAGTGTTTTACCAACATCGGAGAGACGGTCGCCAAGTTTTTAATAACGCTCGTGATATGCCTGGTTGAGACCAAAGCTGCTGAAAGTCCCCATACATACTACTCAACGTACGAAAAGAAAGTACTTTCTGTCGGAAAAAAGGTTGTTAGAAATTCTCATAATGAAAAAGACCGGATTCACTATGATACCAAGTGCCCATCCGAGAAGACCTAACGTGAAGGCAAGTCCCATCACGGCGATGTATGCGCCGGAACTGCGGGTCGGGGATGAGGTTGTGTAGACCGCTCCGGATGAGCCGTCAATAACTGCCTGATAGGATGAACCCTTATAGTCATACGAAATCTCGTAAATCGGGAAGTATACCAGTGCCTGGTCGATGGATGTTCCGGCGAGTTCGGGAAGATAGGAGTCGAGCGCAATATCCGGCTGGATCACTTCGGCCCCTCCGGTGGAGGTTTTTGCATCATAAACTACAATATTTCCCGGAGGAATCGTAAGGTCCTGCATTCCTGGAAGCGGTGTTCCTTTCGCAGGTTTTGCAAAAACAGTCTCTTTCCCGTTCACAGTCCGGCGGAACCGGAAAACCGGGAAAAACTCTTTGGTAAGTTTCGTGATTTTTGCTGTTGACTCGAGATCTTTTGCTTGGGCGGGACCGGCAGTCCAGCGCTTGAAGATACCTTTTGCTGCATTCTCATCAATGGAGAATGGAAGCAAATAAAAGAATAACGCAGAACTTCGATCAATATAGGTGACCGTATCACAGAATGGACAGGTTGCCATCTGTGTACCCGGTTTGACTTGAAGCACCGCGCCACACTTTGGACACTTAAAATCGGGCATATATTTTTCTTGATTTCTCAGCGGATAAGTATATCTCTCCGCAGATATCTAAAGTTCGCTCAGACGAATGAGGCACGCCGCTTTTTTCTCAGAGGCTCCAAGTTTGTCATAGCATTCTGCAAGTTTCTCAAGAGAAAATTTGTCATCAGGAAGTAAAATCAGTACCGTCTCAAATGCGCACACGGCATCCCCGTATTTTTCCAGACCCATCAGCGCTTTGCCCCTGCCTTTCCAGGCGTCGGCATCATTCGGCAGAAGCTCCGTTAATCTGAGGTAGGCTTCCGCTGCTTTTTCATAGCGCTCATCTGCGAGAAGATTGTCTGCGGTCGTTTTCCAGAAGACGGGATTGGTTGTAGGATGAAATGTCATAATAAAACTGCAGGAAAATACTCATGACCAATGGTCATGTTTGACTGGGCAGCACATCCGTGCCGCCGATAAATGCTGATATCGGGATTCGAACCCGAGTCGCCGGCGTGAAAGGCCGGCATGATTGGCCTCTACACTATATCAGCTCAAACCTGCTTATAATAATCTACGCTGATTTATAAAAAGATTGTGATTGATGCCTGATGGTTTCAGGATCAGTATGCATCGCCGGAGTTCTGGGTTTCCGTCTGGAATGCTGCAAGAAGTTTTTTGTAAATCGGGCCTCGAACGCCGGTTCCGATCATTCTGCCGTCGATTTTGGTGATTGCGCAGATTTCTGCGGCCGTTCCAGTGACCATCACTTCATCGGCGGTGTAGAGATCGAAGAGTCCAAGCTCACAGACCTCGTAGTGGATACCAAGTTTCGCGCAGATGTCGAGAAGGACAATGCGGGTGATTCCTTTGAGGTTATTGATGGTCGGAGGGGTGTAGAGAACGCCGTCTTTCACGAGGTAGATGTTGTCGCCGGAACCTTCGGCGAGTTTTCCGGTTCGGTCAAGGAAGATCGCCTCGTCGCCGCCTTTATAGTTTGCCTCGATCTTGCCCAGAATGTTGTTCAGGTAGTTGAGGGACTTGATGTTCGGCGGGAGGGTGTCCGGCGGGTTTCTTCTCACACACACCGTCACCGCGGTAAGGCCGGTTTCATACAGATCGCCGTACATCGCCCCCCAGGCGGAAGCTGCACAGATAATCGAGGGATTTGCGCAGTGACGCGGATCGAGCCCCATAGTTCCGACACCCCGCGTGATGATCGGGCGGATATAAGCATCTTTCAGACCATTTTTGCGCAGAGTCTCTTTGATGATCTCGCCCATCTCGGCGCGGGTGATCCCCGGATCAAGATCTAAGGCTTTGGCCGAATCAAAGAGACGGTCGACGTGCTCTTTGAGGCGGAACACCCGACCGTTGTATGCTCTTATTCCTTCAAACACTCCATCTCCGTAAAGGAATCCGTGGTCAAAGATCGACACGGTTGCCTGCTCTTCAGGCACATATTTCCCGTTTATGTAAACCAACATGATAAATAATATGTGATGTGGTATGATATAGGATTTTGGTCTCTGCATGAGAAAAACCGGCGTTCATGCGTTTATTTCAGTGATAGTGTCGGGAAAATGAGGGTTCATGTATGGGTATATTTCAGGAGACGTAGACCCCGCCAAATACTTATACCGTTACGTCCCACCATCACGGTATGTCAGTACAAAACGGTGACACAATACGCGTACACTACATTGGAGAATTTACCGACGGCACACGTTTCGACTCATCGGAGGGTCGTGACCCCCTTGAGTTTACCGTTGGTTCCGGAATGGTGGTCCCGGGTTTCGATGCCGCGGTTCTCGGGATGGAGATTGGCGAGACAAAATCGGTCACAATCCTTCTGGCCGATGCCTATGGCGAAAAGACTGAGGAGATGACGGTTGATATTCCGCGTGCAGAGTTCGGAGAGGATTTCACCGCAAATCCGGGCGAACAGCTTATGATCCAGCTTGGAGATGGAAACCAGATCCCGGTCACTATCACGAAGATTGATGAGAATACAGTGACTCTCGATGCAAACCACCCCCTGGCGGGCAAAACCCTTGTATTTACGATCACGCTGGCCGAGATCTGCGCAGCGGAATCCGACGCGTAATTATTCATATCTTCAGCACAAACACCATATCAGTGAACATGCCACAGATAACCATACGCTCATTTGCCAAATTTCGAGAGCTCTTCGGTGAAGTGAACACGGTAAGCGTTCCGGAAGGCACCTCTGTTTTCGGCGCCCTTCTTGCTTTTGCAAAAACACAGAAAGACGGAATGGATGAACTTTTTGCCGGCGGCAAACTTGGATCGCATATCATCCTTATGTACAACAGGGAGAGAATCGACTCAGACGATGCAAAAACTATCCATACGGCAGGTGGTGACGAGATTGTGATCTATCCGCCGGTATCGGGAGGATGAGAGATGGTTCTCGCATTGCAGAAGGAGGATATTGATATCGCTGCTCTGATCAGTTCCTCGCGGACGAACAACGACGGGGCACATATAGTATTTATCGGCTGCGTCAGAGACGACGGGAATATGGATGCTCTTGAGATCGAAGCGTTCGTTCCGGTCGCAGAAAAAGATCTTGCCGATATCGCCGCCGAGGCGATGGAACGGTTCAGTTTAAACTCGGTCGATATCGTTCACCGGTACGGCCGTCTTGCTCTGGGCGAAACGATCGTCGTTATTTTAGTCGGCGCCGGTCACCGTCCAGAGGCGTATGAGGGCTCCCGCTTTATCATCGAGAAACTGAAGGAAAAAGTACCGATCTGGAAACAGGAACTCTCCGGAAATGCCCGGGGAGAATGGGTCCACTAACCCTCACTATTTTTGTTGGAAAAAATTCAGAAGACAATCTGGCATGCCGGATCCAGAAGGACTTCCTGCGGCTGCGATTTCAGACTTACCGCACCGACTGCCCCGATGATGCCTTTTTTTCCGTAGACCTGAACACCCGACCTTTTTGCAGTCTCAAGGACTTCCTCCATGGAAACGCGTTCCCGACGGATCTTTTCGCCAAGCCTGAGAAGATCTTCCGGCACGATGATCTTTGTCAGGATGGCTACCCCCCATTCATCGGAGACGCTTTCCTCATCGACAAATCTGCAGACCTTTGCGGCGAGCGAGGGAAGAGAAACCGGATCGACGGCAAGTTCGATGAAGCTGCAGGAGTTTCCTGCGGTTTTTTCTTCGATGTCCTGGCAGAGGGCGGCGACCTGATGTCTGATCCCAATCACGCTTCCGGGATCCGTCAGATACTTCATTAGGGCCTGGGACAGGGCAAAGGTCGCACCGCCGCATCCTTTCCTGTCGGTATCATCCACACCGATCGTGACGGGGACCAGTGCCGGCGTTCGAACTTCGCCGGTGACCACGCCGTTTCCAACCGATATCTGCACACCCTTTACTCCTTTTGCATGCCCCATCATCGCTGATAACGAGTATGCGGGCCCTCCGGGAATAGAATGGATTGTCTGTATGATATCGGCACCGTCTTTTTTGACCGAGGCGAGACCCACTGCTGCGAAGTCCAGTCTGAGTTCATGCTCCTCGCCGATCCTCGCCCGTTCGCGAAAGATCATCCCGTCGCGGGTGACGGAAATCGCCGCTCCGCCGGCTTTTCGGTGATGAAACTCGCAGAATCCTGCACAACCGCTGGAGAGACACTCATGGAAAATCTCCACATCGCTGCCGTCAAGAGTTGTAAAAATGCGTTTGCAGGTGGTCTGAGGGAGAGCACTTCTCGAGGCGTAGCGTGCGGGATTTCTACCGTGCGGCTCTTCTTTTACGAAGATGCAGCCCTCTTTTATCATCCTATTAATCCAGTCCTGGGCAGTTGAACGCGGGACATTGGCGGCAGATGCCAGATCAGCAGTGGTGAAGTGCCCTGCTTCAAAGGTCATCTGTCTCATGGCTGTGAGAAATGCTCCGCGGCGTTCGAGGACGCCGCCGGTTTTTTCCTTACCGGTCATATTTGTCTGTGATAAAGAGGAGATCCGCCAGGATCGCACTCGCCGTTTCTACTGATCCTGCGCCCCGGCCGATGAAGGTGATCGCCCCGGCATACTCGGTTTCGACGGTCACTGCGTTCAACGTGCCGGTAACGACAAGCGGATTGGTTTTGGAGATAAGCCGCGGCGAGACCTCCAGAAGATTCTTTTCCGGATAGAGGGTTGCAATCAGGCGTATCGAGTGTCCTGTTTCTTCGGCCATCAAGAGAGCGTCGACGGTCAAGTCGGAGATGCCGGTACGTTTCACGTCTGCAAGCGTCACGTTCATTCCAAGCATGGTGTTTGCAAGGATGACGAGTTTGATCGAGGCATCGGTTCCGTTGATGTCGTAGGTGGGATCCGCCTCGGCATATCCAAGATCGCGTGCTTCGGCAAGCGCCTGGACATAGGTCAGCCCCTCCTCCTCCATCCTGGTCAGAATATAATTGCAGGTCCCGTTCAAAACACCGTAGAGTGCTTTGATATTGTTGCCGGCGAGTCCGTATTTTATCCCGCGAAGAATTGGGACGGCGCCGGCTACGGTCCCTTCGAAAAGGAATCCGACGTTATTTTCTTCCGCCAGTCTGAGCAGTTCGGATGAAGCGAGCGAGACCGGTCCTTTGTTCGAAGTGACGACATGCTTTCCCCTCGTGATCGCGGTTTTTATGATGGAAAGGGCCGGCTCTCCGGTGTCGGCGTTTGTCGGGGTGACCTCGACAAGGATATCGTATTCAGCTTCGGCCGAGATTCGTGCCGCCGGCCAGGCGGTGTCCCCGCAGCGTCCGGTCTTCTTTTTCTTTGCAAGAACCTCTTCGATATTGAGGCCGGCGGGATCAATTACGCCGCTTTTCGAATCCGCTGCGGCAACGATACGGAACCGGCCATCTCCGGCGAGGACCTCTGCGACACCGCGTCCAACCGATCCAAGACCGATCAGTGCGACATTCCATGTTTTCATAAGCCGCCTCCTATCTGGTTGATGATGAGAAGATGTTTTTCCGCCGCGATTTCCTTGAGCGTTATAACTGCCTGAGTCATCTCCGGTTCACTTACCGCTTTTATCGTAAGCTTCGCGGTAGAGGGTTCTTCCATACCGGGCATGACAATGTCGAGTTCGGTTACTTCAGCAATGTTTTTCTTATCGATCCGGTTCACCGTGTCTGTCAGATCGGTGTGAAGGATATGGCCGATCAGGATGAAGGTTTTTGTACAGGTGAGATGTTCGGTACCTATTCGTACGATGTCCACGCCGTTTGTACGGAGAGCATCCATCAGTTCAGCGAGCCGGGTCTCCGGAAGAGAGATGACGATGTCTACAATTAAGGCCCCGTTCACGGACTTGGTGTCGCGCTGATGGGAGATAGTTATGATATTTGCTCCGCTCTTTGATATTGGTTCTATTGCGCCAAGTAACTGCCCAGGTTTGTCTTTGAGTTCCAGTCGTAGCGAGGTTCGGACATTTTTCTGCAAGCTTATCCCTCTGATTCTTATTATCTCTTCTTTTTGAAATGGATAAGGATTCCCATAAGCGTACATTGTCCTCTGCATGGAAAGGTAAACCCCTTCCTCTTCATCATTATTTTCGCAGTAGGCACCGATAATGTCCGGCATACCCAACGGAAGAACTTTTAGCCTGTTAAATACTCATAATATTAATAGTATTAATAATGAAGCTCGTTGTCAATGAACGCCGGTGTAAAGGCTGCAATATGTGTACAAAAGTCTGTCCTTACGGAATATTTCAGGAAGGAAAGAGACCAGGTTCACGCGGCTACATCATCCCGGTTTTGGACCATCCTGAGAGATGTACAAACTGCCGTTTGCAGAAGCTCTATGGTCGCCAACTCTGCGGGATGTGTCAGATGATATGCCCGGACCAGGCAATATCCTGGATTGATGAAAAACCATTCGAGCCTCAGAAAGTGGTGATTGAATATTGACGGACAAAACTGATTTCCTGAACGGTAATGTGGCCTGCGCAGAAGGAGCTTTGGCTGCCGGATGCAGATTTTTCGCCGGTTATCCCATCACTCCCTCTACGGAGGTCGCCGAGCGGATGGCAGTTCGTCTGCCCAAAGTCGGCGGGACCTTCATCCAGATGGAGGACGAACTGGCAAGCGCAGCCGCGATTATCGGGGGATCCTGGGCCTGCGCCCGGACGATGACCGCAACGTCGGGCCCGGGTTTTTCCCTGATGATGGAAAATATCGGATATGCCGCCTTCACCGAAACCCCGATCGTGATCGTGAATGTTCAGCGCGGCGGACCTTCCACTGGCCAGCCGACGATGGCTGCCCAGGGCGATATGCTTCAGTGCAGATACGGCTCGCATGGTGATTACAGCGTGATCGCTCTGTCTCCGTCTTCCGTTCAGGAGATGTACGATCTGACGGTAAAAGCGTTCAATCTTGCCGACCGGTTCAGAACTCCGGTATTCCTGATGACGGACGAGACCATCGGACATATGCGGGAAAAGATCACTTTGCACAGCAATGTCGAGATCATACCACGCCGCGAATTAATGGAGGGAGAACTTCCCTGTGCCCCGGACGAAAACGGGGTTCCGGGATTTGCCACATTCGGCATGGGTCACAACGTCCACATCACCGGCCTTACCCATAATGAAAAGGGATATCCGGCGACCGACTCTGCGGAGGTTCACGAAAAACTAGTCCGCCGTCAGGTTCGAAAGATCGAGGACTTCAGAAACGAGATCGCCGATGTCGACATCGTCAACCCGGACGCCGAGCTGGTCTTCATTTCGTACGGTGCCCCGACCCGTACGGTCCGCCAGCTTCTCAACGATATTCCCGATACCTACGGCCATCTGAATCTGCGTATCGTCTGGCCGTTCCCCGATGAATCTCTGCTTGCGTTCAAAAACGCCAAAGCGTTCATCATCCCGGAGATGAATCTCGGGCAGATCGCCAAAGAGGTCCGCCAGCACACCAACATTCCGATCGTTGTCGTGCCGAAACTCGGAGGCGCTCTCCATACGCCGGCCGAACTTCTGAAAGCGGTCGAAGTCGCAAAAACCGTGAAAAAACCGGTGACCGAGGTGCGCTTATGAATCTGGAAGACTGGTATCGTCAGGACCGGCTGCCCCACATCTATTGTGCCGGGTGCGGCAACGGAACGATCCTCAACTGTACCCTTCGGGCCGTTGAGGAGCTGGACTACAAACAGGAAGAGACGACTTTTGTATCCGGAATCGGTTGTTCGTCCCGTGCAGCCGGATACACCTCATCCGACTCGCTCCACACGACTCACGGCCGCGCCCTCGCCTTTGCGACCGGTCTGAAACTCGTGAAACCCCGCCAGCATGTGATCGTTTTCACCGGAGATGGGGATTGTTCTGCGATCGGCGGGAACCACTTCATCCATGCATGCAGAAGAAACATCGACATCACCGTGATCTGTATGAACAACAATATCTACGGCATGACCGGCGGTCAGGGAAGTCCCTGTACACCCTATGGGGCCATCAGCACAACGACACCTTACGGCATGCAGGAGCAGCCGTTCGATCTCTGCAAAGTTGCCGAGGCTTCCGGTGCGAATTATGTTGCACGATGGACCTCTTTCCATGTAAAAGAGCTGACCGAGGCGATCCGCGTCGGTCTTGAGACGCCGGGTCTTTCATTCATTGAGGTGATGACCCAGTGCCCGACTTCATTCGGCAGCAAGAACAAGATGCGGCAGGTCACGCAGATGCTCGATATGTTCCGGGACAATGCCGTATTAAAGGCGAAAGCCGACCGCGATGCAGCCAAGGGCAGTTTGCTGTCTCCGGAAAAGTTCGTTGTAGGTCAGTTTGTCCGGAGAAACAATCCCCCTCTCGGAGTGGAGGCAGCGAAATGAAATCGGAGATCCGATTCTCCGGCCTCGGCGGTCAGGGGATCATCACCGCTGCGGTCATCCTCGGCAGAGCGGCCGCCTTGTATGGAAATAAACACGTCGTCCAGACCCAGAGCTACGGACCCGAAGCACGCGGCGGGGCCTCGGCCTCTGCGGTGATCATCTCGGACGACCCTATCTATTATCCAAAAGTAACGGACCCGGACGTATACGCGATCATGTCCCAGGAAGCATACAATAAATACGGCTCCAATGTCAGGGAGGATGCCATAATGCTTCTTGATCCAGGCTATGTCACCAGCCGGCCGGCATGCAGATTTTTTGAAGTCCCCGCAACGGCGGAAGCAAAGGCCCAACTTGGAAAAACGGTTTTTGCCAATGTGATCATGCTCGGAGGCATCCTTGAAGCGACCGGGATCGTGTCCTACGATGCGCTTGAACACGCGGTTTTGGACAGCGTCCCAAAAGGTACAGAAGAGAATAACAAACGGGCACTTGCAATCGGGCAGGAACTCGTCAGGAGTCAATTATGAAATTCCGCGAATATGAAGCAAAACAGATCTTCCGGGAAGCAGAAATCCCGGTGCCAAACAGTGTTCTGATCACCTCCGCCGACGAGGCAAACGCGGCCCTGAAAAAAGTCGCGGAAAAGGTTGTCCTCAAAGCTCAGGTCGATGTCGGCGGCAGAGGTAAAGCCGGCGGCATCCTTCCGGCAACGGCGGAGAACATCTCAGGCGTTGCCCGCGATCTGTTTGCGAAGACTATCAAGGGACTTCCCGTCGAAAAGATCCTGGTCGAAGAAGCGCTCGAAATTTCGCATGAATATTATCTGAGCATCACCATCGACCGTGAAAAAAAGATGCCGCTGATCCTTTTTTCCAGCGAGGGAGGGGTCGAGATCGAGACCCTCGCAAAGGAAAGGCCAGAGGCACTCCGCCGCGTCTATGTTGATCCTTCCTTTGTCACCCTCCCGGATTTCATCGTCCGAAACGTCATCGGAACGAATCCAAAAGAGATCGGAAAAATAGTCAGGGATCTTTTTGCCGTTTTCCAGTCCAAGGATGCCGTTCTTGCGGAGATCAATCCTCTGGTAATGACGCCGAAAGGCATTCTCGCAGCAGACGGCAAGATTATTCTGGATGACAACTCCCTGATCCGTCAGGGAATCTCCGAGAACAGAGACCTTACTCCCCGCGAGGCAGAGGCAGAAAAGCACGGCTTTTCCTATGTCGAACTGGACGGAAACATCGGCGTGATCGGAAACGGCGCGGGTCTAACCATGGCAACGCTCGATATCATCTCCCATTATCAAGGAAAAGCAGCAAACTTCCTGGATGTCGGCGGCGGAGCGGCTTCGGACAGAGTGATGTATGCCGTGAGGCTCGTTGCATCCATGCCGGGTGTAAAAGTCATCGTGGTCAATCTTCTCGGCGGGATCACCCGCTGCGACGAGGTTGCCAAAGGAATCATTGAGGCAGGCGTCCCGCAGCCGGTGATCGTCCGAATCGCCGGTACAAACGAGGAGGAAGGCCGCAGACTTCTGCAGGAATGCGGATATGTCATGTCCGATACGATGGACGCGGCGATTCGCGCGGCAGTGGAGGCAGTACAATGATCTACGCAGGAAAGAACACGGGCATTCTTGTTCAGGGTGCAACGGGATCCCAGGGAAAATTCCATATCAATCTGATGAACGCCTATGCGAAGCAGGTGGGCGGCACCGGCGTTGTTGCCGGCATGACTCCCGGAAAAGCCGGTCAGAATGTCTTCGGGGTTCCGGTCTATGACTCCGTCGTGGACGCCTTGGATGAACACGATATCGGAGCATCCGTCATCTTTGTTCCGGCCGGCGGATGCGGCGACGCCATTATGGAAGCCGCCGATTCACGAATTCCAACTATCGTCACGATCACGGAACACGTCCCGGTTCATGACATTATGCGGGCAGTGGCCTATGCCGGTTCCCGCGGGTCACGGATCATAGGTCCAAACTGCCCGGGAATGCTTGTTCCGGACGAGTGCAAACTGGGCATTATTCCGGCAAATCTCTGCAGAAAAGGGGATGTCGGCGTCATCTCCCGAAGCGGGACTCTGACCTATCAGGTCATCTCCGAACT
Organism: Methanocorpusculum sp.; assembly: GCA_965228205.1. GTDB lineage: Archaea > Halobacteriota > Methanomicrobia > Methanomicrobiales > Methanocorpusculaceae > Methanocorpusculum. The sequence goes on from OZ245799.1 coordinate 947,305, forward strand.
GACATCTGCCGGATTTGGCCAGTCGGGAATCATAGGCATCGGCGGGGATGCCGTTATCGGTCAGACCTTCTCTGAAGTTATGGATGAATTCCACGCGGACGGACGAACCAAATCCGTCGTTTTGATCGGCGAGGTTGGCGGCAGTCTGGAGATCGAGGGAGCACGCCGTGCACTGGATCTCGGCATGCCTATCGTTGCCTATATTGCAGGAGTTTCTGCTCCCAAAGAGAAACGGATGGGACACGCCGGCGCGATCGTCGAAGGGGGCGAAGGAGATGCCGCATCCAAGAACGAGCGTCTGCGGGCCCTCGACATCCCGGTTGCAACCCGCCCGTCGGAGATCCCTGATCTGATACGGCGGTTGTTATGAGCGAGAAGAACCGGCTTCTTCTTACGGCGGCGGACAATCTGGCAAAAACGGTAAATGCTCTTGCCATAATCTCCTTTCTGCCAAAAGAGGAGGAGATCGTCATCGATACGCCTACGGTCCACGTGGTCGATATCCAGCCCGAGATCCTGCGTGACCACAGCATGGTGGCTCTCGTGGATTACTGCTCGAATCAGATAGTCGACGCGGTCCTTCAATATAAGATACTTGCAAACGTGGACAACGGAACCGTGGTTGCCGCATTTCCCTATGCAATCCTCATTTACGATGTGGAAAGTCAGGACAACTCCTTCTCGGTCGGCGACTATGCACACATAGTGGATCCGGAAGCTCTGCATTCTGTACTGATGCTTGCCCTTGAACTCGCCCACGACGGACGGGAAGGCCGATCCGTCGGTACTGCCTTCATTGTTGGCGATATCGATGAACTGAAACGCTGGTCCCATCAGGGTGTCTTAAATCCGTATGAAGGACACCCGGAAGAGGTCAGGGATGTCAAAATCCAGGAAAACTGGGAGAGTGTGAAGGAGTTTGCCCAGCTTGACGGTGTCTTTATCATCGACAAAAACGGGATCATCGCGGCATCCGGCAGATATCTCGATGCCGACAGCCGCGATGCGAATCTGCAGAGCGGACTCGGCGGCCGCCATCTCGCCACCGCGGCGATCACCAAGGTCGTACATGCGGTCGGGATCGTCGTGTCGGAGTCGGGTGGAGTCATCCGCATTTTTGTCGGCGGGAAGTCCGTTGCCCAGATCCGCACTGATATTAAATTAGAGAATTTCTAACAACCTTTTTTTCCGACAGAAAGTACTTTCTTTTCGTACGTTGAGTAGTATGTATGGGGACTTTCAGCAGCTTTGGTCTCAACCAGGCATATCACGAGCGTTATGAAAAACTTGGCGACCGCCTCTCCGATGTTGGTAAAACACTTGATTGGGATGTTTTTCGTCCTCTTCTTGAATCCATGTATACAAATAAATCCGGCAAAGGCGGTCACCCCAATGTCGATGTAATACTCATGTTCAAGATTCAGCTTCTGGAAGTCTGGTATAATCTATCTGATCTCGCCGTTGAACGTGAAATCTACGATCGTCTCTCCTTTTGGCATTTCCTTGGGTGTCCTGACAAAATACCCGACAATTCAACGATCTGGTTATTTCGGGAGCGCATGTCCGAATCAGGCGTTGACACATTGGTTTGGCAGGAGTTTCAGTGACAACTTGACCTGAAAGGTCTCAAAATTGAACAAGGTATGATTCAGGATGCAACGTTTGTGTATGCTGAACCTGGTCATTGTAAGAAAGACACGCCGCGAGGAGAGCAGGCAAAAACACGACGGGATAAAGATGGAAAAATCATGTCCAAGAACGGCAAAATGCACTATGGCTATAAACTGCATACCATCATGGATACGACGCATGATCTTATTCGACGCATTGAAACCACCACGGCAAATGTTCATGACAGTCAGGTGGATATGTCAGAAAAAGGAGAAGTGGTCTATCGGGATCGGGGATATCAGGGAGCAAAATGCAAGGGATATAGTGCCACAATGAAACGAGGGGCGAGAGGACATCCCATTGGGATACGAGATAAACTGAGAAATATGCGAATAAGTAGAAAGAGATCAAAGGGGGAGAGACCCTATGCAGTGATCAAAAATATCTTTCATGCAGGGTTGGTGAAGGTAACAACGCTGCAAAGAGTGCGAGTGAAAAATATGCTGGCTGCATTTTGTTATAATATCTATCAAGTGAAAACGATTCAAAACAGGGTGTAAATTAAAAAAAACGTCATGGAATAATTGGGATTTATCGTGATTTTCTTTTTTTTTGGGGGGGGGGATGAGAGGGTGTGGGGATGTATTCAATCCTTCAGAAATAATGATTCTCGTTAAAAAAAGAGTTGATAGAAATTCTCTATCTTCCATTTCACTCACCTCCGTGAATCGCGGTTATTTTACCCGTTTCCATCTCGATGATCCGGTCCGCATATTTGCCGGCAAGTACGGGGTCATGCGTCACCATAAGGATCGTCTTACCCTCATTCCGCATTCCGGTCAGAACACGCATGATCTCATACGACTCCTTCGGGTCGAGACCCATCGTCGGCTCATCCATGATAACGATCTCCTGACCTGTTGCGAGAACGCAGGCAAGAGCAAGCTTCTGACGTTCCCCGCGGCTTAAATGCCGGGGATTCATTTTCGCTTTGCCGGCAAGGCCCACGGCCGCAAGAGAAGACGCCGGCGAAGCATCGGATTTGCCGATGTTCTTCAGACCGAACTGGATCTCCTTCTCTCAGGTGTTTTCAAACAGCATCGTATCCGGATTCTGGAACACCAGACCAACATGCTTTGCGATCTCCGGAATCGAACGGGACGAAATGTCCTCGCCCTTCAGCAGGACCGAAACCGCATCCGGACGGAGAAGACCGTTCAGATGTTTGACGAGCGTCGTCTTGCCGGATCCGTTCTCACCAAGGATCGCCGCGATCTCGCCTTTGTAAAAGGAGACCGAGACATCGTCAAGAGCAAGGACCTCGGGGAATTTGTGCGTGATATGCGCTGCCTCCAGCACGACTTCGTGGGTCGTGGCGGTCTTTTCGAGCGCCGGGAAGTTCGTGTCCTCGGGTTTTGGAACACCGTCATACACGATTTTCCCATCGTTCATCGTGATCATCCGGGTGGCATAGCCGATCGTCTCGTCGATCATGTGCTCGATCAAAACGATCGTATGACCCTTGGCTGTCATGCCTTTCAGCAGGTTGTACACCTGGCGTCTGGCGTTTTTGTCCAGCTCGGAGGTTGCCTCATCCAAAACAAGGAGAGGGGTCTCGCGGGAAAGCGCCGCGGCCATCGCGACCCGCTGCTTCTGACCGCAGGAGAGATTGTGCGGGGCACGGTCCGTTAAGTGGCCCGTACAGGTGATCTTGTAGATCTCATCGAGTTTCTTTCTGACCTCGGCCTCTGGGAGATCGCGGGTCTCCAGACCGGTGAGGATTTCCTCTTCCACCGTGGTGAAAATCAGCTGGGCATCGACATCGTGAAAGACCATGCCGACTTTTGTCGAAAGCTCGGTCACGTCTTTGTATTCGTCGGCGTATTTTCCGTACAGAGAGATGTTTCCAACAACTGTCCCGCCATATGCGTGAACGAGGATGCCGGAAATCGCACGGGCAAGCGTGGTTTTTCCGGCTCCGGAAGGTCCGTTGATCACAACGAACTCGCACGGGTTTATTTTGAGCGAGACGTTGTCGAGAGCCGGGGTGTCTGCCGCCTAATAGGTAAACGTCAGTTTGTCCAAGGCGACCGAATCACTCGGCACTGCCTAAGCATGGGTAGTTTCGATGCCGGTCTTTGTCTTCTGCATGACCGAAGTCGCCGGCATCGCGATGATCTGGGCGATGATAACGTTCACGATCATGGCGCTCATCACGATCGGGATCAGGGCGATCGCGAATGCCACGACCGTGGGAATCGTGGTTTCGGTCGTGAAGAACATCACGAAGCAGGTGACGATGATGAAGGTAAAACCGCTCGCAGGGGTGGCGATCGCGGTTGAAATGGCCGGGGCAAGGCGGGTATGATCTTTGACAAGTTTATACACCGCTAAACAGACCACGGCGCCGATCGGCTCCGAGATCAGGTTTCCCAACGGAAAAATCGAGTGCGAGAAAACCGCACAGATAATTCCGGCTACAACGCCTATGCCGAGAGCTTCTTTGAACTTCGGGACAACGAGGATGATCGCAAGGCAGTAGAAGGCGATCGTCAGATTCGCGACGATCGCGCCCGTTACGAATAAGGAAATGTACCGGGCAATTGCCCCGGCGGCAAGTAAAATGCCGACGAGTGCTATATCACGTGATTTCATGATGGGTATTTTTTTATGAGTATTGTTCGCGAAGTTCCCGTCTCAGGAGCTTCCAGCCGTTTACCCGGGGGAGGGCATCCACCGAGATGATTTTGCGGGGGACTTTATACCCCGCAAGACGCTCTTTCGCAAATGCGCGAAGAGAGTCTTCCTTAGATGAGCTGTCCCAGCCCTTCCGCCAAACGACGGCGGCTGCCGGCATCTCGCCGCGATGTTCATCCGGGATTCCAAATACCGCGATCTCATCAACCCCTTCGTGACCAATGAGGACCTCTTCGACCTCTGTCGGGTAGATCTTCCAGCCGGACATGACGATCATGTCCTTTTTCCGGTCAGTGAGGAAAAGCCGGAGATCTTTGTCGAGGTACCCGACATCTCCGGTGAGGAACCAGCCGTCTTCTAGGAACGAGGCGGCGGTCTCTTTGGGCATGTTCCAGTAACCTTTGGCGACTGCCGGACCGCGAAGCGCGATCTCGCCCGGCGTATCGATCGGCATCTCGATCGATGAATCAGCCTCGTCAACGATCTTGACTTCCGAGAAGCAGACCGGGTGACCCACGCTCTGGAACCGGTCGGCAGATGCATAATCCTCGGGACGGATCACCGTTCCCGTGCCGATGACGACCGTCTCTGAAAGACCGTAGGCATTGATGACCGGGATGTTGTACCGGTAATAGAATTTTTTCCAGATGTCGTGGTGAAGGGGGCCGCCGCCGGAGATGATCTCCCTGACGGTCGTCAGGCTTTCCTCGGGTCCCTGGGGAGCTTCGGTGAGCGAGTGGATCACCGGCGGCATACCGGCGAGAACGGTGACTTTGTGTTCTTTGCAGAGATCGAGGTATTTTTGATACTCGTACCGCTCCATCATAACAAAGAGAGCACCGGCCCGAATGGCGGCAATTCCCCAGGAAAGACCTACGTGACCTATCGGGTAGATGCCGAGATAGACGTCGTCCTGTTTGAAGGTCAAAACATCGCAGATGTTGTGAATGGCCGCAAGCCAGTTTCCATGGGTGAGCATCGCTCCTTTGGGTTTGCCGGTGGTCCCGGAGGTATACTGGAGCTGGCAGAGATCGTCATTCTCCGTATGTTCCGGTAAGAGGTGTGGTTCACCGCGCAGAGATTCGATGTCTCCCGGCACATAGGTCTTTACCGGAAGATCGCGGGCGGCGGATACGCCTTCGGCATCCGTGATGAAGATTTTTGCCCCGGAGTTTTCCACCATATAGGCAAGTTCGCTTGGCGTATAGACGCGATTTGTGGGAACGGCCACACAGCCGATCCTCCAGACGGCGAAGTAGGAAACGAGATATTCGGGGCTGCTGTTCATATAGAGGATGATACGGTCGCCTTTCACGGCACCGAGGGAGAGGAGATCGCGGGCGAGCGCGGAACTTATCGAGAGAATTTCAGCGGAGGTGTATGACGTATTTCTTTCCGGACAGAAAAAAACCGGTTTTGCCAGACGGCAGGAGTTTGCATCGAGAAAGGTGGTTATATTCAACATCAATTATCACAACAATATACTTTAATGTATAATTGTGTGCATTATAAGTATAAATATGCTCCCAATTGATCGGAAGGATCATGCCTTCGTAAGATAAGGCAAGAAAACATCTATCTGAATGTACGTAAATATATTGACTTATTTATGGCAGAAATACCAGAAGGAATACCCGTACCTCTGCAGTGTTCCGGCGTAATCGCCCCTCATATCGATGAGGCGCGGGCGCGGGAACTTGCCCGCGAGTGGCTGGAGTCAGACACCCAGCCGTTCATCCCCGAAGACAAGATCAGGTTCGGGAAAGCCGTGATGCTCTATTACCCCTTCTGGAAATACACGAGGGAAGACGGGTGCTTGAATGTGACGGTCTATCGGCCGGCCGGCCGGCGGGACGCTTCTTTCGGGTCTGCAGAATATGCATCGGGAAGATAACGAGATCGTGCCGATCCCAAAGGATGCCAATATTCTCCCGGCAACCGTTCAATCCTCTGTATATTACCCAGAGCTCCACGGCATTGCCCGTGCTGAGGAGCTGATCGGGATCCCGCTTTGGCTGATCAGCTACAAAGTAAAAAAATCCATTTACATGATCGAGGTGGACGCGGCATCCGGTAAAATCTACGAAGAGTGGCATCCGATCAAAGAGCCGGTCAACTGGAGAAAGACCGCACTGATCGCCTGCATCCCGTTGATGATCCTCTCGCTTATCGCCGTCTACTTCAGCCCCTGGCTGTTTATTCTGGTGGCCGCAGTTCTGATCTTTTTCCTGTATCAAAGCGAGATGCTCGGTGTGATAAACCTCAAACGCAAGGAGGGAAAAGATGGGGCTTGAACGCTCAGTCGAAGATCAGGTCGCCGAGTTTTATTACAAAGCGAAGATCACCAGAGGCGTCGCCGACCGAACGTTTCGGACCTGGTTTTCGAAAGGGATCAAGGCGCCCGACCTCGGAAAGTGCGCCGAAGTCAGCGAAATGTACCTTCTCTATCTGCCGTTCTGGAGGTTCGTTGCCCAGGGAAAAGCCGTTGCCTGCGGCTACTCGGAATATACCGAACAAACCGGCAACGTGATCAGAAATATCTTCGAGGAGCTGATCGACGACGAGTTCATCTGGACGGAGTGCGCCTGTGATACCGGCAAATACGGTATCGAGAAACTCTGGCTTGACCCCGGAGGAGAGGCTCCTTACGTAAGAGGATCGGTCGTTTCGATTGAGCCCGGAGGATCAGCGGTCGAGGCGAGCAAACGGGGAAGAGAAGCGGTCCACGAAATGATCAAGACCGCTGTCGAAAAACGGATCGATACGATCACGCTGAAAAAGTCGTTTCTGATTCCAAAAGTCTTCGAACTGGTGTATGCCACGGTCTGGATCGCGCATTATTCCTACAAAGGAGGTCACTATACGGCGATCGTGGATGCCGTGCGCGGCGAGGTTCTGGGCGGGACAAGCCCGATCAATCTGACCGCAAGTACCCGGATGATGATCCTCTCGCTCGCCGTGGGAGGGATCATGATCGGATCTTCGGTGGCCATGCTTATTCATACAGGACCGTATCAGCTGGCCGAGATGTTCCAGATCATCCTGCTTCTGCTGGGTATTGCCATGTGTATGGCGGGATATCCCGCGTTCAAAGAATGGAAGACCTTCGTCGCCGCAGGGACGATGCAGCATATCGCATCGCTTCGCCCTGCGGTAAGAATCCCCAAACAGCTGAGCGATCAGGAGATTCTGAACCATGACTCGACGATCCTGCAGTGTCCGCTCTGCGGGGAAGAAATGGAGCAGCCGTGGGGAGAGGTTATCACCCCCTGCAAAAAATGCTCCCATCTGCTGGATATCACCGCGGATACGGTCAAAATCGTGCCTTACGATGTGGCCAAACCCGATCTTCTGGCAAAAGTAGCGATGGAAGGCGTGAAAGCCGACTTCATTCCGTTCTGGCGGTTCGATGTGAACTTCGAAGTGACGGACAAACTCGCCGGCGGGGATACGAAAACAGGCCTTCCGGACATTGACGGGAAACGGAGCTACTATATTTGTGCGGCCGATATCCCCCGGTATCTTGCCGAGCCCTGGGAGATCGACATGACGATCCGAAACCCCGAGATCGTCGAAGCCGTTGCCGGATATGAAGGAAATTATCTGCCGATCCTGATCAACAAAAACACTGCGCGGGAGCTTACGGAGTTTCTGTATCTTCGCTACGAGACGGAAAAGCCGGGTGTCCTGCAGGTCCTCAGATACAACTTCACGGTAGAAAATTCCCGGATCGTCTATATTCCGTATTATAAAGAAGAGACATCATACATTCCGGGGATCTGAGACCGCCGGCATCATTATTCCGGGTTTGTCATAAGAGGCTGAATCCGGACACTGATCTAAAGAGCCGGATGTTTGACAGACCCGGGGTGCGGGAAAAAGGAAATATCCATTTGACCGCACCCCATCTTGGGAGACCGTTCAGATGTGAGAGGATTAACTGTCCAGTCATTACACCCAAAAGGCATTGGCGAGTAGTTTCGTTATTTGAAGTATACACCTACATCCTTGAGACCATTTCTCATGGCGATCGTGATGACGAGCGGAGTGATCCCTTCAACGACTTTAGTCATAGCAAGAGGTCCAGCATCAAGCGGCTTCAGTTTCGAAACACTGCCGACAAGTTCCATAACGGTCTTTTTTGCTTCAGCATCATCACCACAGACAGCGACGCTGTAATCCAAAAATTCGTCGAGTTCCATCCATTTGTTGGCTGCAACATTGTTGAATGCTGCGATGAGTTTGGTTGATGCCGGAAGCATCTTCTGGATAGCGAGTGCTGCGGAACCTTCTGCCGGTGCATCCGGAAGGAAGTATTTCTCTTTCGGGTTTCTTATCATCGGGTTGATAAGGGAGATGACGATCTTGTTTTCGAAGACGGATTTGCCGATGGATTCGATCGTACTTTGAACTCTCTCGAAAGGTAACGAGATAATGATAACATCTGCGCAGCACACATCAGCATTTGTCGTGCCTGAACAGGTCGTTGCCGTGCATTTTCGCTCATTCAGAGCACATACAACACCATCTGCTGCGACGCAGGCCTTTTCCGACTCACGTGAACCGATGATCACATCGAATTTCTCGCCAAGACAGATCCGTCGTGCAAGACCCTCCCCGATGTTTCCAGTTCCTCCAATAATTCCTACGGTTTTTTTCATAAAAACTAATCCTATTTACGTGTTTTTCGATGGGATTCCCTCCGGCAATGCAGAAAATAAAACCCGAATCGACAATTTACTCTTACTCGTTATCGCATATACCATTTTTGTCCACAAATCGAGTGACAAGGCCGAAATATCAGGAATATTGCCGGATATTGTATAAGTAAATATTTACCGGCTCAATGAGCAATACTACATGTATTAGTCTGCTTTACAGCAAATTCGTATAAATTCACATAATTTATCGAGGGCAATTCTATGATAATTTTGGAAAAACCATATATTTCCGACTTTCTGCTAGAATATCTCGCAGCAAACAAAGTTCCCGTACTAAAAAACGAATACGCAGTTTCCAACAGCAGAGAAAATACCCTGCATTTCATAGAGAGCCAAGAAGCAGTACAAAGATATCATGACGGCGAACGGATCTACACCGTATCGGAAAACGCCCTTGACTGGATCTATCAAAACCTCCCGGGAAGCGAACTTATCCGTAAGATCGGCATTCTCAAAGACAAGGCACTGTTTCGTAAAACGGTATCGAGACTCTACCCGAATTTGTTTTTCAAAGAGGTAACGCTGGACGAACTGAGAAACGGCGATCATACGCACATTCCATATCCCGTCATTCTGAAACCTTCCGTCGGATTTTTCAGCGTCGGCGTCTATGCGCTGTTCAATGAAGATGATCTGAAAAACGCAGTCTTTGACATCGAGAAAAATATCCAAAAATGGGCGGCCGATTTCCAGGAAACCGTGATCGGTTCAACCTTCCTTCTCGAGCAGTACATCATAGGTACGGAGTATGCGATCGACGCGTATTACGATACGGAGGGAAAGCCGGTCATACTCAATATCTTCACCCATCGATTTGCCTCGGAGTCCGATGTAAGAGACCGTATCTACTATACGTCAGCAGAAATCATCGGGCAGTATCTTGAGCCTTTTACCCGGTTTCTCGAACGGATCAATACTCAACTGCACATAACCGATTTTCCGATGCATATCGAAGTCAGGGTAACAGAAGACGACGTCATACCTATCGAATTCAATCCTCTGAGATTCGCCGGCTCCTGTTCAACCGATATCGCATATTATGCTTAAGGCATAAACACGGTCGACTGCTATCTGAATCAGATCAAAACGGATTTTGCCGAGATTCTTGCCAAAAAATCCGGTAAAATTTACAGCATGATCCTGGTCGACAAGGGTGGTAAAGAGATAGACAGCGGTCGATTCGACTACAGCAGACTCTACTATGAGTTCGAACATGTCTTGGACGTCCGAAAAGTCGAGGCGCCGGAAATGGGATTGTTTGCTTTTCTGTTTACGGAAACCAGCGTCGGGAACGAACATGAACTTGACAGGGCTCTGGTTTCCGACTTTTCCGAGTACCTGCTCGAATAATCCGCGTCCGATAGTGAACGGTGCATAAAGGAAAAGTGAATACCCCTCCCGTACCAACGTTAAGGAAAGGGCACCTCCAAAAATTCATGACGAAAGGGATACAGCAGACACTGGAAAAATACTTCCACCACCAAACGTTCCGGCCCAATCAGCAGGAGATCATCGAAATGATCGTCAGCGGGAGGGACGTTCTCGCAGTGATGGCGACAGGCGGGGGAAAATCCCTCTGTTATCAGCTCCCGGCCCTGATGCTTGACTGGATGACAATCGTCATTTCTCCTCTGATCGCGCTGATGAAGGACCAGGTAGACTCACTTTCGAATCCGGGGGTGACGGTCGAGACATTAAACAGTCTGCAGACCTATGACGAACGGCGCAGGATCGAGCAGGATATGCGTGACGGAAAAGTCAGAATCCTGTACGTCTCGCCGGAACGGGCAGTGACTCCGGCATTTTTTGCGACGCTGTCCGGCTGTAAAGTGGCGCTTTTTGCCGTGGACGAGGCACACTGCATCTCGATGTGGGGCCACCAGTTCAGGCCCGAATACCGGGAGATCAAACATCTGCGGGACAAATTCCCGGGCGTTCCGATCGCCGCTTTTACCGCCACGGCTACTCTTCGGGTACGTGAAGATATCATAAACGAACTGAGACTGAAAGATCCCGCCGAGTTCATCGGAAGTTTCGACCGGAGAAATCTCCGGTACTCGGCTTTTGCCGAGCCGAATGCCCAGGTAAGGATGCAGAAAATTATCAGTTACGTCACCGCCCACAAAGATGATCCGGGGATCATCTACTGTTTCTCGCGGGCAAGTACCGAAGAACTGGCCGAACGCCTCCGAAAGGTCCATATCCTGGCAAATCCGTATCATGCCGGTCTGCCGACCCCGGAACGTAGCAGGGTCCAAGAGGGATTTCTGAACAACTCGATCAAAGTGATCTGCGCAACGGTGGCGTTTGGAATGGGGATCGACAAACCTGACGTCAGATATGTGATCCATGCCCATATGCCAAAAGACATCGAATCCTATTATCAGGAAACAGGACGGGCAGGCAGAGACGGAAAACCTGGGGAATGTCTGCTGTTCTATTCGGGCGGCGACCGGCGAAAGATCGAAAATATGCTTGAACGGGAGTTCACCGATAAGAAAAAATCCGAGATCGCCAGGGAAAAACTGGATCAGATGTATGCCTACTGCACAACCAAATCGTGCCGAAGACAGCTGCTTCTTTCTTACTTCGACGAGGAGATAAAACCCTGCGGGAACTGTGATACCTGCGGGGACCGGCAGATAACGCAGGTCAGACCGGCGGGAAATCTCTCGAAAATGATTCTTTCAGGAATTCAGGATGTCGACGGAGTGCTGACGACGCCCGAGTTCATCTCGTTCCTTCTCGGTCTCGAACGGGCGAAGACGGTTAAACTTCAGCTGAACACGCACCCTTTCTTCGGCGCGGCGAAAGGAATGGAGAGAGAGGAAATTGAAAAAGAAGTCAGCAGTCTTCTGAGGGCGGGCAGGCTCCGCCTCGAAGGAAAAACCGTTCGAAAACTGTGTTCTGGAAATTGATCTAGATAAGCAGCCGCCGAAACTCCGCACCGGTGGTCTCGATATCGCTTTTTTTCACCCGTTCAACAAGACCTGCATACATTTTACTCCCCAAACGTTTCTCAGCCATCCATTCTTTCGCAAACTCCCCGCTCTGAATCTCGTTTAAGATCTCTATCATCTGTTTTCTGGAATCATCCCCGATTACCCGGGCACCCCGGGTGATTCCCCCGTAGCCTGCGGTTTTTGAAACGAAGTCGTGCATCTTTGAAAATCCTCCTTCGTAGATGAGATCGACGACCAGCTTCACTTCGTGGGCACACTCGGAAAAAGCGAGCTCCGGAGGATAGCCGGCATCCACGAGGTTATCATACGCTGCAGAAATCAATGCCGGAAGACCGCCGCAGATGACCGCCTGTTCTCCAAAGAGATCCGTCTCCGTTTCATCTCTGAACGTTGAGGCGAGGACCGCCGAACGGGAAGACCCGATACCTGCCGCAAACCCGAGCGCCAGATTTAATGCGCGCCCCGTGTGATCCTGATGAACAGCAACGAGAGAGGGAACACCCGATCCATTCTCGTAGAGTTTTCGAACCATCGGGCCAACCCCTTTTGGGGCAACCAGAACGACGTCCGTAAATTTCGGCGGAACGATGAAGCCGTAATGAATATTGAAACCGTGGGCAAAGACCAGACACTGGCCCTCTTTGAGAAACGGGGCGATATCTTTTGTATATATATCCGCAGCGGATTCGTCCGGGAAAAAAACGGCAAGAATATCGGAGCGCATGACCGCATTCTGCACGGACATGACCGAAAATCCGTCGGAAACGGCTAAATCAAAGCTTTTTCCGGGACGATTCCCGACGATGACGGTGACTCCGCTGTCGCGAAGATTTTTTGCATGGGAACGCCCCTGAGAGCCGTAACCAAGCACAGCGACGCATTTTTCAGAAATAAAACCGATATCTTCATCAGTCACGGAGTATTTTTGCATCATATATGCTGGTGTATTTGGAATCCGAATACGTATAAAATTATATACCCTCATCCCCATACACATAGTTACACGTTGACGTGCCTTAAACCGAAAACGGCATACTAACGAAAAAAGGACACGATATATAATGTCATTACCAGATGTACAGTCCACCGCCCCGGATGTGAGAATCAGCCTGACGCGTGTTGGTGTGAAAAATGTCAGAAAACTTGTCGAGGTCGGCAGACCCGGGAAGACCCGGACGGCGATCTTTATATCAGAGTTTGACGTATTCGTTGATCTTCCAAGCAGTCTAAAAGGAGCAAACCTTTCCAGAAACTTTGAAGTGATCGATGAGGTGCTCCAGCAGGCAACGAGCGGTGATGTCAAAGGTATTGAGGATGTGTGCGGGATCGTTTCGCGAAAACTTCTCGACCATCATGAATATGCTGACCGCACGGAAGTTTTTATGAGAAGTTTCTACATGATGAACCGGGAGACACCCGTCTCGAAGACATCATGTCAGGAAGTCATCAGCGTCTACGCACATGCGGTAGCCCAGAGAACGAACGGCAAACCGATGGTCAGGAAAAGTGTAGGCGCCGAAGTTACCGGTATCACTGCATGTCCGTGCGCTCAAAACATCATGAAGGATCATGCGATGCATGTGATGGAACAACTCGAGATCCCCGAGGATAAGATCACGGCATTCTTCAACGAGATCCCGATGGCAAGCCACAACCAGCGCGGACGCGGCTTCCTGTGTGTAGAAACAGACGGCGACATTATCATCCCGCTCGAAAAGATCGTTACCGTTCTCAAAGAATCGATGAGCGCAAAGATCTACGAACTCCTCAAACGCGGCGATGAAAGCTACGTCGTGATGGCGGCCCACAAGAACGCCAGATTCGTCGAAGACTGTGTTCGGGAGATGGCACGCAGAGTTGTCTCCACGTTCGGCGACCTCCCGGGAGACACGCACATCACGATCCGACAGACCAATGAGGAAAGCATCCACCAGCATGATGCCTATGCCGAGAGAAAGGCAACCCTTGCCGAACTTCGCGAAGAGCTCAGCATATAATTATACTCACTTTTTTGATACTATTTCACTTTCTTCGTCTCTGGCCTGACATTATTTCATCACAATAATATAGATACATTTATGTACTTATGACCTATTGTGAAATGTATATATGGTTTGAACTTCTAACTCTCACAAAATCAGAGGTGGAATTTCATGACCAGCGACACGAAGCAAAAAATCATTTACGCCGCATCCATGGCGGCAACCTATCAACCTGACTCTTTGTCCAACGATAAACTGGAGGCTGCCACAAAAGGTCACGGCTCTCTTGTAATCCCCGTATATGCTGCGGCAAACTCGATAGCAGACGACATATTCTGCTCGCTTTCCGGAAAGCAAACAAGTCCGGCGGAGAAAATGACGGTTTTGGACGCAGCTCTCGGTGAACTCCCGCTTGACACCGTCATCGAAAAAGCCGTAAAAGCGGCAATGAATTCGGGAGCTGCTCCTGAGAATGCATCTCTCATCGTTGCAGCCCTCGCCTATTTTGCAGGATCTGCGGCACGATCCGGTGTTCCTCTTGGAAACAGAAAACTCGGTGCAATGGCAAGAATGCATGCGGGCGGGGCCAGAACAAGCGCTATTGCTTTGGTAACCGGAAAATCCACCCACAGGATCCAGGCATTTCCCGCCTATATGGCGATCTACAAGGCCCTTGATGAGAAGAAACTGACCAGTGTCGACGGATCGACTCTTCCCGGATTTATTTCAGGCGGAACGATCTATGGTCACTCTGCACTTGGCGAGGACAACAACATACCGGAACTTGCCTACAACGCGGCACAGATCGGAACAAAGGCCATGCTGAATGCAATGGCCGGAACCGGAGTTACCCCTCTTGGGCTTTGGCCGGCATTGATTGGGGCAGCGGTGACGATGGAAATCGTTCATCCGGATGCGATTTTGGGTGAAGAGTTTGGAAAATTCGGAGCGGTCAACTCCTCGTATATGGCTGGAAAAGGCGCCCGAGATGCAGCAAAACTTCCGGAAAAACTGCATATCCGCGGTACACATGAAGAATATGACACGGCAACTCTCATAGGAGACTTTGGTCTTATTCTCAAAGATGTCGGCGGGTCATCGGTGATCGGGTCAATGGCATTTTCAGAGATCTTTGCCGGATTCGAAGAGGCAGCGATGATCGGTGCAGGATTTTCCGGAGGGCCGGTCAATGCCCCGTTAGGTCACGTGCTTGGAGATATCGTTCCCGCTCTTCGGCTGTTGCTGCAGAACGGCGGCGATGTATTTGCGGCAGCGGAGGTCATCAGAGAATACAAGATGAACTCGTTCATCGATCCCGAACTTGCGATCTGCAGTCTGAACACCATCGCACGAAAAGCCGAACAGGTTTCGCGAGGAAAAATTACGAATACCTGTATCCTGGCATCCGAAGGGGTTCGCGACAGAGCAATCTACCGCCGTGCGGAAAAGACCTATGATATGATGAAAAGTGGAAACTCTTTGGGCGATGCAGCAAAACTCCTGGACGAAGAACGGAAAGTGTATGTCGAGAAGAGGGGATCTGCTATTCTTTCCGGATTCACCGGTCATGCTATCGAACTGAAATTCACGGAGCTCAGGTCTCACGGAAGACGAACGGACAAGTTCACCGAGCGTTACTGGGGTTTTGATTCCTATGTTTCCTATGATGTAAACATCGACGGCAAACCCTACCATGTAGAGAATCTCAGTGGGAAAGAGGTTCCGGCTTTTGCACTTGAAGGGAAAAACAAAGATGATCCCAACTGGGGAATTGCTCTCCATTGTGGTGCGATCCTCGCGCAGGAGCTGCAGTACATCGGACATACGATTATCAATGTGACGGTCCCGGCAGCCGTCGGCAGTTTGTTTGCTATGGAGGCAAAAGCAGCGGCAAAAGAGGCAGAAGATGGAGCATATCTCACCCGGTCGATTCCCGGTGCAAAAGAAAAGGCGACCGAGGTTGCAAAACTTGCCCAGCTGATCTATGCAAAGATGGAAGAGCCGTTTCCAGAATGAAAACTTTATTCATTGATCCACGAATCGGAGGTGTCAGCGGAGCTGCCTTAACGGTGGCTCTTTCTGATCTTGGGGATCTCGAAGATGTGAGAAAAACGACAGCTGATGTTTTATCGCGATTCGCGGGACAGGAGCCTGAGGTCATTATCGGCGAACTGGGCTTGTCGGGCGCAGCGCAGGAGAAAGCTCATGCCATATTCTCGGATCTGGAATCCGCATTCAGAAAGTATGATGCGGGAAAATCTTCTCTCAGCCAGGCAGTCGAGGAAGTTTTGTGTCCTCTCGCATTACTGGATGCGATGGATCTTCTTTCATGTCCGATTTATTCAGTGCCGCCCGCTCTTGGAAACTTCCGCCCGGAGACGATAGATATTTGTGCCCGGCACAACATGCCGGCAGCGGAAAGTCCAGCCGGGTTTGAACGAACCACACCATCGGGTGCGGCTCTTCTGGCAAATCTTGCGGTATTTCGGCAGTCGATTCCTTCGATGACGCCGGTGAAAACCGGATATGCAAAAGATTACGGGCTTTTGGTTGTCGAGGGGGAGATTTCCGATTTGACGGAAGAGCGGATCATCATTCTTGAGACAAACATTGACGATGTCTCCGGAGAGATCATCGGATATGCCGTCGAGAAGCTCCTGGCGGCAGGGGCCGTCGATGTGTTCGTTACGCAGGGGTTCGGCAAAAAACACCGGCCCGTATTTGTTTTATCCGTGATCACGACTCTCGAAAAGTACCAAAACCATGTAGAGATTTTAATGGAAGAGACTGGGACTCTTGGCGTGCGGGTCAAGGAAGAGCCGAGGATCGTTGCGGACCGTATAAGGAACTCATATCAATTTATGATCTTCGGTGAGGAGTTTTCCGTGCGGGTCAAAGTATCAAAACACTGCGGACGCATTATTGCGACAAAGCCCGAGTTTGAGGATATGAAAAAAGCTGCACAAAAATTGAACGTGCCCTTGAAAGATGTGGCGGCAGAAGTACAGAGGCAGATCCCAAAGATGATTGATGAATGAAACCGCGGCTTCATCCATCTGATCATTCATTTGAACTTTTTTGATTTTTGTGTGAACAACAACATTTTGCCTCTGATAATGTGTACGAAAAAAGGAGTTACTTTTTGATAAAGATAGGCCTCAGAGAGAGCGCATGCTCAGTAAGAGACGAATAAACCGCATATCAGCCGATTTGACCCATCAGTATTAATTTTTTTAATTAAGTACAATTTAATATCAATATTATCAATATTTATACTATTTTTTGAAATCAACCTGAAATTAAGCCTTTCGACTTACGATAAAATAGGGAATCATTAATTAGCCTCGCAGGAAAGATAAAGATTAGCGTACTTCTGTACGTGTCATTAATCCAAAAGGACAATGGTAATATTCCTGTATAGCTGTTCGAAAACCTAAATAATTTAGGATGAGGCGAAAACATTGTCGAAAGTAGTAGAAATTTCCCCGACCACCAGACATGAAGGTCACTCCAAGCTCGTTTTAAAAGTAAACGATGAAGGCATCATTGAGCGCGGAGACTGGCTTTCTATCACACCGGTTCGTGGAGTAGAGAAACTTGCCATTGGTAAAACCTATGAGCAGGTCCCAAAGATCGCTTCCCGTGTTTGTGGTATCTGTCCGATTGCCCACACACTTGCCGCAACTGAGGCAATGGAAGCATCAATGGGTGTTGAGATCCCAGACGACGCATACCTCCTGCGTATGATTTTACAGTGCGGTAACAGACTGCACTCCCATGCACTGCACGACATTCTTGCACTGCCTGACTTATATCTTCCAGGAACCGACATCAAGGTCAACCCCTTCAGCCCAGAAGAGCCGGTCAGATCAGTCGCAAAGCGTATCCAGACCCTTCGTATGATCGGTCAGACTGTCGGCGAGATCGTCGGCGGCGAAGCAGTACACCCGTCCAACCCCCGTGTTGGTGGTATGTACAAGAACATCACCCCCCGTGCAAAAGCAAAGATCTACGATCTTGCAAAGCAGGGACTCCAGCTTGCACGTGAACAGATGGAGTTCATGATTGCTCTCGAAGAGAACTACATGAAACGTGACTGGGCAGAGATGTGCGGACGCGAAGTTGCAATTCCAAAAGAACTTGGTTACCACAACCAGGGATATATGGCAGCAGCTCCGATGTACGGCAGCTCCTCCCTTGATGCAAACCCCGAGTGGGATCCTGCACGCTGGCTTGAAGTCAGACCCTGGGACTGGTATATGGGCGAAGAAGAGATTACTCTCGAAGACCCCGCATACCCAGTCGGCGGAACCACCAAAGCAGGCACAAAAGCCTGGCCGCAGATGCAGGCATGCACCGGCGTACCACTGTACGACGGACAGCCTGTTGAGGTTGGTCCCCGTGCACGTCTTGTAAAATATCAGAACTACAACCGCAAAGGTGCAATGGGATTAAACATTGCCCGTGCGATGGAGTATATGGACTGTATGTACAAGATGATCGAGGCAGTTGATGCAATTGACACCAGCGCCTCTGTCTGTGCAGACGTTATCCCTCAGGGTGACGGCGAAATCGGATGGGCAGCAAACGAAGCACCGCGTGGCTGTGATGTGCACCTTGCAAAGGTACGCAACGGCAAAGTCGAGTGGTTCTCCATGCTTGTCCCGACCACCTGGAACTTCCCAGTCTGCAGCCGTGCACTTACCGGCGCACCATGGGAACTTGCAGAAGTTATCGTCCGTGCATACGACCCCTGTGTTTCCTGCGCAACCCACATGATTGTGCTGGATGAAAACAACAAGCTCGTTGCACAGAAGCTCCTTGAGTAAGAATATACTATGGAAGGACTGTTTCCAGAAATAATAATCGCCGGTGTCGGTAACGAACTCTTTGGCGACGACGGATTTGGTCCCGTTGTGATCAGAGCTTTAGCTGACTACGAACTTCCCGACAATGTAAAAGCAATGGATGTAGGCCTTGGCGGCCCTCACCTCATCTTTTCGATGCTGGATCCGGAAGTCACAAAGAAACTGATCATTGTGGATGCAATGGACTTCGGGGGAAAAACCGGAGACGTCACAAAAATCTCCGCCGATCTTCTTCCTGAAGGCAGAGGAGAACGTTACATGGATGCCCATTCCGGAAATCTGCTCGATCCGATCGGCAGACTGAAAGGAAAAATGGATATTGTTATTATCGGGTGCCAGCCCGGATATATTCCTGCTACGGATTCAGAGGACTTTGCCCTCGAATTAACTCCGGAAGTCCAAGGAGCTGTTCCCAAAACTGTAACTGTCATCTTACAGGAATTAGAGAGCTGAAAAATGGGATTATTAGATAAACTCAAAGGCTTACTGTTCGGTAATGAGGCTGTCAGCGAGGGAAAACAGGACGCAAAGCCTGGTGCAAAACCAGCTGACGCAAAGGTCGAACAAAAGCCAATTATTACAAAACCAAAGGAGGAGAAGCCAGTGGCTGACAAGATTACTGTAGGACATGTACACATGAGCGGTTGTACCGGATGTCTCGTGTCCCTTGCAGATAACTACGAAGGATTACTTACAATCCTCGACAAATACGCTGACCTCGTCTACTGTCTGACTCTCGCCGATGTGCGCCACATCCCCAAAATGGATGTCGCATTAGTCGAGGGTTCCGTCTGTATTAACGACGAGTGCTCAATGGTAGAGATTTTAGAAACCCGTGAGAACGCAGAAATTGTTGTGGCTCTCGGAGGCTGCGCCTGCTACGGAAACACGACCCGTTTCTGCCGCGGCGGTCAGCAGAACCAACCCCAGCATGAGGGTTTCCTGCCAATCGGCGACCTGATCAAGGTCGATGTGTACATCCCCGCATGTGCACCGACACCACAGCAGATCAGAAACGTCTGTCTTATGGCATACCTGTTACTCAAAGGAAATGACGAGCAGAAGGCACTTGCAACCGCATACCTTACGCCCCTCATGAACCTCGCAGCAGCAGGAACCGAAGCATGCGGTTGCGACCTGATGATCGACGTCATCAACCAGGGTCTCTGCTGCGGATGCGGCAGCTGCGCAGCAGCCTGCCCAGTCCGCGCAATCACCATGCAGTACGGCAAACCGCAGGTCGAGCGCGACCTCTGTATTAAATGTGGAGCATGCTACGCACAGTGCCCGAGAAGCTTCTTCAGCTTCGACGTCTGTGGACAGTATGAAGCAATCACTAACCTCATTGGAGAGGTTATGAAACCCTGAGGGTCCTGGAGGCGAAAAAAAATGGAATATCTTGGACAATACAAGGCAGTCTACAAAGCTAAATCCGGCTGCGAAGACATTCTCGCAAAGGCCCAGGACGGAGGAATCGTCACATCAATGTTTGCCTACGCACTTGAGACAGGCATTATTGACGGAGCAATCGTCGCAGGACCAGGATCAGAGCCGTACAAGCCTGAACCAATGATCGCCACAACGGTCGAAGAACTCTTCGCTAGCCGTGGAACCAAATACTCAGTCTCACCGAACCTTGCACTGATCAAAGAAGCAACCCGCAGCTATGGTCTTGACAAGATCGGTATCGTCGGAACTCCGTGCCAGATCCAGGCAGTTCGTAAAGGACAGCTCTACCCGATCGGTCTGCGTGACGTCCCCGACAAGATCGCCCTTGCACTCGGTATCTTCTGTATGGAAAACTTCCCCTACCAGGGACTCTTCCAGATGGTCGAAGACCACTGTGCAACCAAGATCGAAAATGTCACCAAGATGGATATCGGAAAGGGCAAATTCTCCGTCTACACCGAACGCGGTGTAAACTCACAGATCCCCTTAAAGGTTACTCACAAGTATGAGCAGCCCGGATGCCACGTCTGTCTCGACTACGTCGCAAACATGGCAGATATCTCAACCGGTTCTGTTGGAACGCCGGACGGATGGTCAACCGTCTTCATCCGCTCCGCCGCCGGTGAGGCAGCCTTCAACAAGGCAGTCGAAGCAGGCTGGATCATTGCCGAGTCAATGGACGGCGTCAAGCCTGGTCTTGAACTCGTCGAGAAGCTTGCAACCGAGAAGATCACCAAAAACCAGAAGTACCTTGAGCACAGAGCCCACAAAGAGCACGCTGCTCTCAAACCACTCCGTAACCCCTACATCTAAACAGTGTATAATGGATTACGACATGTACCCATCCTCTCGGGTACACTTTTTTTTGACGAAAATTTTTCCATCGGGCGATCTCAAACGAACATCTTTTCATCTCTCAAGGATGTACCTTTTTATCATGAGCGATACCTCCGCGCCTGCGCCGAAAAAAAGAACGGTAAAATCCAAAAAGGACAAATCATCTGAACCAAAACCGGTAAAAATCCCGGAGAACAATCTCCAGGCAGATGAGACGACCGCTCAGTCCTAAGAGCAGCCGGCCGATACGCACAAACCCGTTCCCGAACAATTTCTCACGGATCTTGGCTCGCTTGCAGAAATTCTCGAAACGAACCCGAGTATCCTTGAACCCATTCGTGAGGTCTTCGAGTATCATCTTGTCGACCCGATCGATCGGAAAACCTTCCCGAAACTCGTGAATGCCATGTCGATGCTCCTTGGGGCAAATGCGACAATGGTTCTCATGACGGCCTGCCATGTTAATTCATCGGCATTTTTCGAAGATTTGCTGCATGCAATCAAAGAAGATAAACAGAAAAATGCCGTCTGGATCATCCAGCATCTAACATCGCTCTACGGGAACCGTGTCCAGCAGGCATACACACTCTCCGCCGGCACGATGGATGAAGACTGGCACATGATCGATGTCAATACCTATAAGCGCGAGGGAGACACGCCTCTCTGGATACTCAGCCTTGAACTCGTGCTCTACAACGGAACCGAGACAAAGGTCACCATGACGCCCGACTCCGTCTTTCAGCTGGTCGAGATCCTGTCTGCAGAACTCGCAAAAAATATCCCAAAGGAAAATGTGGACGAAGGACTCATCACCAAATGCGAAAAGAACTTCACCGCATTTTATGAAAAATTCTACAAAGGCAAAGATGAAGAGAGAAAAGAGGACGAACACCCGCCCGGGTATGCGTGAAAGCGCTTGATTGTCCTTTTTGAAAAAAAGAACGTATAAGTATTGCAACTCTCCTGTTGCCGGAGAGTAGATACACAATTTATCAGATAAATAAAACGTATGTTGGGAGAGAAATAATGTTTCGGATCGGCGAGTTTTCGAAGATGAGCAAGACCACCGTTAAAACTCTGCGGTATTATGACGAGATCGGAATCCTTGAACCGGAAAAGGTCGATCTTGCACGCTACCGATACTACACAACAGGTCAGCTTGTCAAACTCCACTACATCCAGTCTCTTCAGCAGGCAGGCCTCTCACTCGACGAGATTAAAAAAATAATCTCCGGAGAGGATGCCGCAGAAATTCTGGAAAAAAGAAGAGCCGGACTTGAAACGGAACTTCGGGAAAAAACCGACCAACTCTCCCGAATCGATTTCATTCTACAAGGAAAAGAGGAGGAATATTTTATGAATTATCAGGCAACCATCAAGGAAATTCCCGAGTGTATCGTCTACTCGAAAAAAATGATGATCCCAACCTATGATGCATACTTTACCGAGATCCCGGCCATAGGTGCGGAATGTGCCGCAGCAAACCCGGACATCAAATGCATTGTCCCCGGATACTGTTTTGTCGTGTATCTCGATGGAGAATACCGGGAAAAAGACATTAATGTCGAGTATTGCGAAGCGGTCGATAAATTCGGCAAGGAAGTCGGCGACATCAAATTCAAAAAAATGCCTGCCATCACCGCAGTATCCGTAATGCACAAAGGATCCTATCGTGATCTTGGCAGGGCATATGCATTCGTGTTCAAATGGATCGAGGAGAACGGATATACGGTTACGGATAGCCCGAGAGAAAGTTACATCGACGGGATCTGGAATAAGGAAAGCGAAGATGAATGGCTCTCGGAGATCCAGGTCCCGGTACAGAAAAAGGATAACTAACTTATTTTTTCAAAAAAAAGGTGTCTACCGTAAGGTCCGGCTAGTTTTTGCGTCTTGCAAAAGCAAATACTGATGCTGCACAAAGACCCGCAAGGATTCCTACCGCTGGAACAGGCGTCTGGGTAGAACCGGCAGATGATTTGCTCTTTGCATAGATCATCAGCTCGTTAAGTTCCAAATCAGATAAATTATATCTGAAGAACATTGAGTAGAACTCCTTGACTCTGTCATCGACGTTGTAATTGAACACGTCAGGATAGAACATATTGCCAAGCCAGATCATGGAAAGAAGCCGCTGAACCGAGGGTGGAATGCCCATCCAGCTGTAGGGACCATACGGAGCCTCGTAGACATTTCCATTCTTCACAGCCGAGAGTGACTTCCACATCTCACCGTTCATAATTGCATTATAGTAAGCATGATCAGCCGCGTAAGCTACAATGATATAATCCGGATTCATCGAAAGGATATCTTCCATTGTATACTCATCGCCTAATCCGCTGCCTGTAACAGCAGGTCCTGCAAGATTGTTTGCCAGGTAGTTGATTACTTCGCCGTGATACGAATTCTCGCCGGATCCGATCAGATGGACCGAGTTGCCGTCAACACCGGTGACATAAATCATAGAGACTTTCTTGTCGCCCACTTTTGCCATTCCGGTATCAAACTCTGTCAAAAGATTTGAAACATACGTAGAAAGCTGCTTTCCGCGTGTCTCGTTTCCAAGAAGAGAACCTAGTGTGAGATAGGACTGCGGGATATCATTGAGTTTATTTTGCGTAACGAACGCAAAAGGAACGCCTGTGGTTGCCTGTATCTCGTCAAGGTCCGCTTTCATCGTCGATTTTGCCTCACCAAGATCCAGCACCACATCGATATGGAGCTTTTTATTGAGTTCCATGATCTCTTCGGCATTCATTGTCGATTTCGATCCATAGAACTGACCGGTCACCGGTAAAGCAAGAACACGTGAATCGATGTATTTTTCCTGATCAGCAGAATACTTGCTGGATATACTCACCAATAAATCAGGATTGAATGAGTAGAGCACAATTTGCGCAAGAGGACCGGAAGGCGATACAGCGTCAATTACTGCCGGCAGCGTGATTTCGCGACCGACATCATCGACAAATGTTTTTGTCTCTTCAGCTGAAATGCCACCGCAAAAAACAGCAGCTCCAACACAAATTAGAACCAAAAACAGGATTATTCCTCGTATTTTCATCATAGATACCTCCACCTCACAGATGGATAAAAGAATATGTCTCGGAGCGTATATAACAATTGAGAATTTCTAACAACCTTTTTTTCCCGACAGAAAGTACTTTCTTTTCGTACGTTGAGTAGTATGTATGGGGACTTTCAGCAGCTTTGGTCTCAACCAGGCATATCACGAGCGTTATTAAAAACTTGGCGACCGTCTCTCCGATGTTGGTAAAACACTTGATTGGGATGTTTTTCGTCCTCTTCTTGAATCCATGTATGCAAATAAATCCGGCAAAGGCGGTCACCCCAATGTCGATGTAATACTCATGTTCAAGATTCAGCTTCTGGAAGTCTGGTATAATCTATCTGATCTCGCCGTTGAACGTGAAATCTACGATCGTCTCTCCTTTTGGCATTTCCTTGGGTGTCCTGACAAAATACCCGACAATTCAACGATCTGGTTATTTCGGGAGCGCATGTCCGAATCAGGCGTTGACACATTGGTTTGGCAGGAGTTTAAGCGACAAATTGACCTGAAAGGTCTCAAAATTGAACAAGGTATGATTCAGGATGCAACGTTTGTGTATGCTGAACCTGGTCATTGTAAGAAAGACACGCCGCGAGGAGAGCAGGCAAAAACACGACGGGATAAAGATGGAAAAATCATGTTCAAGAACGGCAGAATGCACTATGGCTATAAACTTCATACCATCATGGATACGACGCATGATCTTATTCGACGTATTGAAACCACTACGGCAAATGTTCATGACAGTCAGGTGGATCTGTCAGAAAAAGGAGAAGTGGTCTATCGGGATCGAGGGTATCAGGGAGCAACATGCAAGGGATATAGTGCCACAATGAAAAGGGGGGCAAGGGGACATCCCATTGGGATACGAGATAAACTGAGAAATATGCGGATAAGTAGGAAGAGATCAAAGGGGGAGAGACCCTATGCAGTGATCAAAAATATCTTTCATGCAGGGTTGGTGAAGGTAACAACGCTGCAAAGAGTGCGAGTGAAAAATATGCTGGCTGCATTTTGTTATAATATCTATCAAGTGAAAACGATTCAAAACAGGGTGTAAATTAAAAAAAACGTCAAGGAATAATTGAGATTTATCGTGATTTTCTTTTTTTTGGTGGGGGGGATGAGAGGGTGTGGGGATGTATTCAATCCTTCATAAATAATGATTCTCGTTAAAAAAAAGAGTTGATAGAAATTCTCAATTTATTTTTGGATCGATTTTTTAATTACTGTCAGTCCTGCGATTGTGAGATATGCCACGAAAATCAGGAAAGCTACTACATATCCATAGGCCGCCGGGAGGACAGTGGGCAGACCCAGAAGCAGAATGGCAAAAATAATGATTGCCGAAACGCCGATGATCACATCAAGTATCCAATCTTGCATACAAATACATTGTGCGTCGAGACTCTTATCCCTTTTCATATCCAATAAATAAGACATGGAAAAAGCAGAGGCACTCACCCTCCTCAAACAACATGTAACCACGCCCTCGCTTGTCGGTCACTGTATCTCGACCGCGGCCATCATGAGAGGTCTGGCTGCTGAGTTGGGACAAGATGCTGTCCTTTGGGAAACGATCGGCATCCTTCACGACATCGACTTCGAGGAGATCGATGAGGATATGGAAAAGCACGGACTTGCCGGATACGAGATCCTTCGTGCGGCAGGTATCGGCGATGAGATCGCTCTTCCGATCAAACGCCACAATCATATGATATTCGGTACCGACTACACGACCCCTGTGGAGATCTGTCTCCAGGTCGCCGACAGTGTATCAGGACTGATCGTCGCCTGTGCGTATGTCAAGGGAGGAAACATCACTGACGTTTCGGTGAAGACGGTCACGAAGAAGTACAAGACTCCTTCGTTCGCCGCAGGATGCGACCGGACACGGATGGCTCTTGGCGACGCTCTCATCCCAAGAGAACGAATGTATGAGATCGCCATTGCCGAGATCACTGCTGTGAAAGACGAACTGGGGCTGAACTGATGGGTGCCGGAGCACAGTCGGCGGTTCTCCGCGATCTGCAGAAGGCTCACGGCAAACTGCAGGATGTCTCGCGCTATATCATTCCGCGTGACGATCTGGCGATCGCCTATGCGACCTCTGACGCCGTCGATAAGAAAGGCGTCGCCATCGCCAGAGGTTCGAGCGTCGGGTTCGGCGTCGATGAACCGATAGTACAGACCCTTCTTACCGTCCGGCGTTTTGATGCCTCGATCCGCTCGGCGGCATGCATACGCTATGAGGATGATATCCTCGCAACGGCCGTAGAAACTCTTCGGGACGCCGAGGTCTATGACCCGGAAAAGTTTCCGGCCGGTATCTCTACCATGGACTGGGGGATCGCTTCGGTATGCAGAAAAGGCGTGCCGCTTGCCATAGCAAATCCCGAATCTTCCCGCGGACCGGGCAGGATATGCCTCCTAGGAACCACTCCTGAGGAGGTAGCAAACAGAATACTTATCATATCTCAACGTCTTACATATATAGACATCTGAGGAATACTCATGGGAATCAAGCCAAGTTATATCAAATCAATGGGCACTGCCCTTCTCGAACAGCACGGAAACAGTTTCAACGGCAGCTTTGACGACAACAAGAAAGTTGTTACTGAAATCACCACGATCGAAAGCAAAATGATCCGTAACCGTGTCGCAGGATACGTTACCCGCAAGGTCAACACCACCCCCGCACGCCGGTAAATTCCCGGCTCAATATCTTTTTCCAACGTCTTTTCGTTTTTTCTTTACTTACTATTATAGACCCGGGTCTTTTTGCTGAATACGCATATTGAATTAAAATAGCGAAAATGAAGGGGTTTTACAGCTGGAAAACGTTCCCGTGACCGGGACAAATCATCCACCGTCTTCCCTGCATCATATCATACACCGCAAACCGCTCAGCGGCAGCCTTTTTTGACTCCTCGTTCACGTTTCCGCCTGCAAGGATCGCCGGGTAGCGGATGACTTTCAGCTGCTCGGGCGTGAAGCCGTCGGGATTGATCAGGATATCGCCGATGAAGATGAGTCCAAGTTCGTGTTCCAGAAAGAGCATCGAACCTTCCACATGGCCGCCGAAGCCTTCGTACACTGAAAAAGTGAGACCTGCCGTTTTCAGATCGCCGATATACGAAAGAGGCATGTTCGGGTCTGGTTTCACGCTTCCAATGAGACTGACGTTTTCCAATGACGGAGTTTTATAGCCGGTCAGCATCACTACCATATCATAGAACGGGGCACGGCTCGGATTCTTGACCCGGTAGTTCGCGACCCCGGCTTTTTCCCGCGTGAAGTTTTCCAGACTCGCCTCGTTCAGATACACGCAGTCGAAGAGATCCATCGCCCCCATATGGTCCATATCGATGTGTGTGATAAGAAGCTCGGTCTTCCGTTTTGCAAAATCAGGATAGAGAGAGGACCGTCTGTTTCAGATCTTCGGCATAGCAGGGAAATCCGCTGTCAATTACCAGGAACCCTTCCTTTGTTTCCAGAATGTAGGTGTTGCTCCCACACGGCGGTTCGATGCTTGTTAGAAGAACGTCCCGATCTTCTGCCTGGCGATTTTCGGGGTGTAGCCGGCTCCTTTGCTTTTGGCTATGAGATCGGCATATTCGCAGACGGCGGTGATTATTTTATTTGGATCCTCGTCCTCGTGGGTCTGCAGAATTCCATTTACATTATTGCAAAACGATTGTTTTTCATCATCGGTAAATGAAAACATTTCCGCTATTTTATCGGCTTTATCGGCGGGGAACAGAGTATTCATTGCTAATCTAAAGGGACGGGAGATAATATGAATATTCTTATCGGAAAAACCGGTCAGATATCCCGGTTGAAATAAAAACAGTCGAAAAAAGAATAAAGAGATTCGGGTTAGAAGATCCAGGATATCCCCGGGGATCCCTGAGGTTCTCCCGGTCTCCTGCAGTTCCGCATTATTATTCTGCTGCGTGTGCAGTGGATAGTTTTGCGGCAGACTTACCCTTTGTTCTTTTCATACGGAACAACTCTTCGCGTTCCATTTCATCGAGCCGCATCTTGATAAAGTTACGGGCTTCGATCAACTCCGGAATAACCTTGAATTCCAGGGCATTCACACGGCGCTTTGTACTTTCGATCTCGTCCAGGAGGCGCTTCATAGTCGTCTCCAGTTCAGCGGAGAGGATGATACACTCTACTAATTCCTCGAATGCGTCGGCAGCCTCATCGATCGCGGCGGACGTTCCAAGAACGCCGTAACCGCGGTTCGTGAGAGACTTCTTCACACTCTGGGACTCGATCTTTGATACAACAACTCCCATAATGTTCTTGCTTTTTAGGTCGATCACCGGGTTTTCAGATGCTGAAAACGCCGCTGACTTCACACCGATACTTCCGTCCACAGTTTCTGCGATTGCAATCATTCTCTGTGCACGTTCATACTTTTCGGCAAGTTGATTTTTGAGATCTTTAGCTTCCGCTAACACCTTGAAGAATTCAAGGATAAGTCCGTCGCGCTTCATTTTCAGAAGCTTATACCCACGCTCCGAGATCTTGATACGCTTTTTGAGGGCGATCAGTTCGGATCTGGTAGGCTTCACGTTCAGCGCCATGACTTACTCACTTCCTGTAGTTCGGGTGATAGGTCTTAATGAGGTCACGGTCGATACGCTTCTCAAGTTCGCTCTCCGGGAGCTGGGTGAACATACCCCATCCGACGTCAAGCGTCTGGGCGATGGTTCTGTCCTCGTCGGATCCCTGACGAACGAACCTGTCTTCGAATGCATCGGCGAACTCTAAGAACTTCTGGTCACGCTCTGACAGTGCGTCTTTTCCGACAATGGCCACTAAGCCGCGGAGATCGACACCTTCTGCGTAACCGGAGTACATCATATCGGAGACCTTCTTGTGGTCCTCACGGGTCATGCCCTTTCCGATACCGAGGTTCATCAGACGTGACAAAGACGGCAGAACGTTGATTGGCGGATAGATACCCTTACGGTGTAACTCCGGGGAAATAACGATCTGACCTTCCGTGATGTATCCGGTAAGATCGGGGATCGGGTGGGTGATATCGTCACCGGGCATAGTAAGGATCGGAATCTGGGTAACGGATCCTTTCAGGCCCTTGATGATACCTGCACGCTCGTAGATGGATGCAAGATCGGTATACATGTAACCCGGATATCCGCGGCGACCCGGAACTTCTTCACGGGCAGCACCGATCTGACGAAGTGCTTCACAGTAGTTCGTCATATCGGTTAAGATAACCAGCACGTGGTAACCAAGCTCGTATGCGAGGTACTCGGCAGTGGTGAGTGCGAGACGCGGAGTGACCGTACGCTCGACGGCGGGGTCGTCAGCGAGGTTCAGGAACACGACTGCACGCTCAAGTGCACCGGTTCTCTCGAAGTCTGCCATGAAGTAGTTTGCTTCTTCACGGGTGATACCCATTGCAGCGAAAACTACGGCGAACTCATCGGATGATCCGGGCACTTTTGCCTGACGGGCGATCTGAAGTGCGATCTCGTTGTGCGGTAAACCGGCAGACGAGAAGATCGGAAGCTTCTGACCACGGACAAGGGTATTGGTTCCGTCGATGGTGGAAATACCAGTCTGGATGAAATCCCTCGGCGTTCCGCGTGCGTACGGGTTGATAGCTGCTCCGTTGATGTCGAGACGCTTGTCGGGGACGATAGCCGGTCCGCCGTCGATGGGCTTTCCACCGCCAGAGAGGATACGTCCGAGCATGGTCTTTGAGACCGGCATCTTGAAGGTTTCACCAAGGAAACGGACACCGGTGTCGCGTCCAAGACCGGTAGTGGTCTCGAAACACTGTACGACGACGAGATCTTCGGAGGTATCGAGGACCTGTCCGCGTTTCATCGTGCCGTCGGCAAGAACAAGGCTGACCTGCTCTTCGTAGCTGACCGGCTCTGTCTTCTCGACGAAAAGCAGTGGTCCGGCAACTTTAGAGACTGTCTTATATTCTTTCATGTTTATGCCCTCAGTGCCTTGAATTCTGCTTCCATGCCTGCATAGATCTTGTCAAGAACCGGTTTGTAGTCCTTGGTAAATTTGACCTGCGGCATTTCGTTCTTTGCTTTGACTGCAAGGATCTGCGATGGCGGGACGCCTGCTGCCTGTGCGGCGTATGCAAGGTCTGCATATGCTCTGATCATCTTGAACATTTCAAGCTGTTTGGGCAGATCGCAGTAGGTGTCGACCGGGTCGAAACCGTTCTGCTGCAGGAAAAGTTCCCGCATCATTCTGGCGACTTCGATGGTGATCTGTTCGGTCTCCGGCAGTGCGTCGGATCCGACGAGCTGCACGATTTCCTGCAGTTCAGCTTCCTTCTGAAGAACTTCCATGAACCAGGACCGGAGCTTGTTCCAGTCGGTGGAGACCTTCTCGTCGTAGTAATCGTTCAGCTGAGCCATGTACAGAGAGTAGGACTGCAGCCAGTTGATTGCCGGGAAGTGGCGACGGCGGGAGAGGTTTGCATCAAGTGCCCAGAAGACTTTGACGATACGAAGCGTGTTCTGCGTAACCGGTTCGGAGAAATCTCCGCCTGCAGGCGAAACTGCGCCGATAACGGAAACAGAGCCTGATCCGCCTGCGAGCGGCTCGACAAGTCCTGCACGCTCGTAGAACTCGGAGAGTCTGGAGGACAGGTATGCCGGATAACCTTCTTCTCCGGGCATCTCTTCAAGACGTGAACAGATTTCACGCATTGCTTCTGCCCACCGGGAGGTGGAGTCTGCCATTAATGCAACGTCATAGCCCATGTCACGGAAGTACTCTGCAAGAGTAATACCGGTGTACACGGATGCTTCACGGGCTGCCACAGGCATGTTGGAAGTGTTTGCGATGAGAATCGTTCTCTCCATGAGAGAGTTTCCGGTTTTCGGGTCCTGGAGTTCGGGGAACTCGGTCAGAACTTCGGTCATTTCGTTTCCGCGTTCACCGCAGCCGATGTAGACCACAATTTCTGCGTCGGACCATTTTGCCAGCTGCTGCTGGGTAACGGTCTTTCCGGATCCGAACGGTCCTGGAATTGCAGCGGTTCCACCTTTTGCGATCGGGAAGAGTCCATCAAGGATTCTCTGTCCGGTCAGGAGGGGGATGCTCGGGCTGTGTTTTTCCACGTACGGACGCGGGACACGGACCGGCCATTTCTGCATCATCGGGAAGGATTCGCCGGAGTCGAGTTCGATAACGATCTCATCAACGGTGAAGTCTCCTGCATTGATCTTGGTGACCTTGCCGCCCTTTGCGAGTGGCGGAACCATGATCTTGTGCACGATACTGCGTGTTTCCTGAACTTCACCGACGATCTGTCCGGGAACAACAGTGTCTCCGACGTGAACGACCGGTTTGAAGGTCCATTTCTTCTCGTGGTCCAGTCCCGGTGCGGTAACACCGCGTGCAATGAAGTTACCCATCTTCTGGATAAGAACTTCGAGCGGACGCTGGATACCGTCGTAGATACTGGTCAAGAGACCCGGACCAAGCTCGACTGCGAGCGAGAGACCGGTGTTTATGACGGGTTCACCTGGGCGAATACCCGTGGTCGACTCATAGACCTGAATGACGGTGTCTGCACCGTCGATCTTGATGACCTCTCCCATCAGTTCCTCGTTTCCGACCTTGACCACATCATACATGTGTGCATCAAGATCAACTGCAGTGACGACTGGTCCTGCAATTCTTTTGAGTATTCCTGGTTTGCTATTTACTTCCACAAATCAACACCCACCGAACGTTTTATACGCTCCCTCAGGGAGAGACCTGCCTCCTGCCCGCCGATTGTAACGATGGTCGGTTTGACAGAATTTTCAATGATTACCTGCATGCGACGCGGGATCTGTTCAAGGTCAGTGCTCTGCAGCACAAGTATGCCCACATTCGTGTCGTCAAGTACCTTCGTAATGGTCTCGGCAAGTTTTTCGGGATTTTCTGCAGAGTAGGTCTTTTTGATGCCAGCGAGCTGGAATCCCAAGACGAACTCCTTATTTCCAATTACTGCGATTTCCATTTACATCACCAGGTACTTTTCGAGCGTCTCCACGTCCAAGCCTGCTTCTTTTCCACGGGCAATGGCACGGAGATTGGATACTTGATACTTCTTTCTTTCGAGATACACGAGAAGCGGCGAGATTGAGAACGGATTGCGTTTCGATACTTTGTCCATCTGATTGAGCTGAGCTGCAATCAGGGTGCTTTCGATCGAATAAATCGGTTTCTTCTCACGCAGAGATTCAAGTGCATCAAGGAGCACGGTGACTTTGATCTTCTTTTTCAGCGAATCAACCACTTCATCGGTGCTTTCAACACTGCTGAGTCTTTCGAGCTCTTCAGGTTTGAAAGAACCGCCGGGGATCCAGATGTTCTGCTGGGCTGCGTTGTCGCCGCCCTGTGCACGCATTCTGAAAACACTGGTGATGTTTTTGATGTCGATTTCGAACATGACATATTTCAGGAACGGAAGGCCGCCCTTCATACCGCCACGTGCTGCTTTGATCAGCGTTGCATAATAGTACTTATACAGCTCGTTTTCAATCTTCCCAAAGGAATGGGTCTCGATTGCCTCGCTGAGTCCTTCGCTGAGAATCGCCGACATCTGCTTTACGGGCAGCTGTTCAACGATACGTTCAACCGATGACTCGGCGACAAGCCGGTCCAGCGTCGATGCATCGAGTGCACCGGCCGGAACAAGTACTGCACGGATCTTCCCATCGGAAAATCCGAGTTCTTTACCTCGCAGGATACTCAGAATGTTCTGGATATCCCACTTATGCAGGTAATCACGGGTAAATCCTTTCATCTCTCCAGGAGCCAGAGCGATCACACGCTGATACTCCTTTGCAAGGTTCCAGGACATGGCGTTTTCGATGAGGTCGACACCTTTAAAGTATGCTGACAGCTCATCGATTTCGCGTTTGTACTCCATCTCCTCAATGAGTCTGGTAAACTCAGTGAGACCCATGTTCAGCATGCGAAGATATTCTTCCCGCGGGATGAGCTTCGCTTTGCGGACCCGCATGCGGGTTGAAACATAGATATAGGGAGCAGTTCCGCTCATTACCTCAGTCATTGTTTACCTCATCCGAACAATATCTCCGATGCATCTTTCAGACTTGTTTCCCAGACTTCACCCATAAAGGTCTGGTATGAGAAGTCAAGTGTGAGCTGACCATCGGTACTTTGTACAACGACACCGCCGGCGATGTCGGTGATTCCTCCAAACGTAAATCCGCTCAGGGTTTTTAAACCGCGAATTGCCTCTTTTGCAGCTTTCTCGTCGCGTGCGTTGGTGAAAACGACACCCGCTTTGATCTGCTTGGCAGACTCTTTCAAGAGTTCACGTACGGCTTTTGCGTGTACGTCTGCCGGGAGGTTAGCGATCTCCTCTGCTGCACTGGTGTAGACTTTGTCAAGAAGGTCCTTTTGTGCGTTTAAGAAATCACGCTTCACTACCAGATTGGCGCTGGCGACTTCACGGATCATGATCCGGTCTGCCTGAATATCAGCGTCTTTCTCGGCTGCGAGACGGATCTCGTTTGCACGGAGGTTTGCTTCGTTGACGATCTCTTTTGCCTGTGCCTCTGCTGCGGCTTTGATGCCGGCAGCTTCGCGGTCACCCTTTGCTTTGATTTCATCTACTACTACCTCAAGTCCCATATCAGACTGCTCCGCTTAGACGAAGATCAAGAGCAGTGCGATAACGAGACCGAAGATAACGACGGTTTCCGGAAGAACGGTGAAGAGTAATGCAAGACCGAACATTCCACGGTCTTCTGCGGTTGCGCCGACTGCGGCTGCTCCGATACCCATTTCACCAATACCGGTACCGACACCTGCGAGACCTACTGCGAGACCTGCGCCGATTGCGGTGTATCCGGATGCTAATGCTGTTGCTGCTTCTACTGTCATAGATTCGATTGCCATTTTTTATTCCTCAGAGAATTTTCTTTTAAGTCCAAAGGGCTTGTAAATGATTCCTCCGCCCTGGTAGAATTTGGTAAAGAATTCGACATAGTGTAAACGAATCGGGTGCAGGGCACCGCCAAGTATACCAAGGGCGACGTTGAGTGCGTGACCTAATATGAGAATTATGACACCCACGATAATCAATAGTACACCAACAACATCCAGGTTGACCATTGCAGGGCTGATGAATAAATCGACAGCCATGAAGTTAACGACCATTGCGATCGCCACGGATGAGAGACCGACTGCAGCAAGACGGCAGAAGGACAGCATGTGGGAAAGCGTGTTTGTTGGGATTTCCATCAGGTCAAGTGGGTTCTCGATAGCGACGAACACACAACCAACGACGATCAGAATTGCACCTATAATTCCAGCAATGGTCGGGTACGCGACAAATGTGGGAAGTGCAAAGGGGAACTGGCAGTATTCGTTTAAGTCAGCCACACTCAGGATAAGCACCAGAATGCCCCACAGGATAAAGTTCCATCCAAGCTGTGCAAGGACTGCTTTTGTCCGGTGGCTTCCGGGGTGATCCATTCTGTAGTGATTGATCATTCCGAAGAAACGGCCAACGCTGATGTAGATGACACCAAGAAGGGCTGATACTATCAGCAGTTCAATAACCTGGGGCATCGCGTGTTCCATGCCGGCACCAATTGGAAGGTGACGGGAGAAAATAATCGAGTGCCAGGGAAGACTCATACCAAAGAACTCACTATATAGAAGTCCGAAGACGCTCGTGGAAATAGCTGCTCCAAGGATGATGATAAAGGCTTTGTATCCCGTTTCGCCCATTTTAAGTAAAGTCTTACGAAGGACGAGGGCAAGAGCCAGATAAAGAAGACCATATCCCAGATCGCCGACAATGAATCCAAAGAGCAAGGGGAACATGATCGCAAGGATAATGGTCGGGTCCAGTTCTTTGTATTTTGGACGGGAATACAGGTCCATAAACAGTTCGGCGGGCTTTCCAAATGATGGATTATTATATTCCACCGGCACCGCGGTCGCTTCGTAATCCGAAGGATCGACGGTTACATAAACGCGTTCACCAGTTGCCTGGTTGAGTGCTGCTGTGATTTTATCCACCGTGTCGGCCGGGATCCAGCCGTCAATGACGAAAGCTTCGTCGGTGGTTGCAAATCGAAGCGGCGCTTCGGCACGTTCCACATCGCAGGACAGTACTTCGTCGCAAGCAGCGAGCAAGTCTGCGTATTTTGCTTTGAGTTCAACGATCTTTGCGTTGCAGTCTTCACGGATCTTTGTTTCCTTGCCCAGTTCGACAGTGTATTTCTCCACTGCTTCCTGGACCGTGCCGGATTCGACCGGCAGGGAAACGCTCTGGAAGCCTGCATCGGCCAGCTGCCTTTCGATGTCTGCTGCGTTTTTGCTCTTTGCAAAGACGACTATGAAGTTTCCGTCTTTTCCCGCTATGTAATTCTTTTCGTGCGGAACAGAGATGTCAAGGTCATGCTCGATGTACCCTGCAAAAACCGTCAGACTCTCGTAACCTCTGTAGAGATCAAGCTCCAGGGGCACTAAGGCAAATGGTTTGAGTTCGTTGATACGCTGTTCACATTCCCGGATACGGGTCTCTGCATTCGATCGCTTTACCGTGAGACTGCTTACTTCCTCCTCAATTTTAGGAAGCTCGCTATCTATTGCTGCTCGAATCGTTTCTGCAGGACGCATCTGGACAGTGCTTTGCGTAGACGGGGCGGTCTGGAACACGCTTTCAATGGAGCGTATTTTCAGCAGGTTAGTCGAGAGCTCGCCGGCGTTTTCAAAAGGAACGCCGATTTTAACTCCTTCATAGCCTTCTTTCCCCTGATCTACAAAATCGGTGATGTGGAAAATCTGGTGACGATATAATTCGGTCACAACTGACGCCATCTGCTCCTTGCTCGCGGCAATTAACAAATGGGTCATCGGTCTAGGCTGAAACATGCAGTTTCTCCTTGAACCGCTCTACGAATAGCGAAGTTGCCTGCGGGAGCTTTTTGCTTCCTGCGTTAATCAGGTGATCGGCGTCTGCCTTTCCCTGAGTAACAATAGCGGCATGCTTTGCTGTTGCTACATTCCGTGCATCTA
Source organism: Methanocorpusculum sp. (assembly GCA_965228205.1). Classification (GTDB taxonomy): domain Archaea; phylum Halobacteriota; class Methanomicrobia; order Methanomicrobiales; family Methanocorpusculaceae; genus Methanocorpusculum. The sequence continues at coordinate 983,575 of OZ245799.1, forward strand.
AAAGTCTCTGCTTTTTGTAATCCTCGGCAATGGTTGCTGCCTTGGCAATCAGGTTGTCAGCTTCGAGTTTTGCGTTTGCAAGTGTCTGCTCGGCGGCACTCTCTGCTGCGGTGATTGTGGATTTACTTTTTGCTTCGGTTTCTTTAATGCTTTTCAGAACCTCAGTTTTCATCCAACCCTCCTCTCACGGCACATATTATTTGGTAACGGATATGTTTATACTTACGTTATTTACCCCGGGTTTTTCCCTCCAGGACACACATCTATGAGGAGGGAAGAGGAGGGGTGCGGCAAAAAAAGACTAGCGGCGGGATGCGGGACACCGATTTTTCCCGGATCAAACAATATCTACAAATAGATTGCCCTCCGAAAGTTTACTATGAATACACCGGGGAGAAAAACCGTTTCGGTTTTGATTTTGGCTCTTTTGATTGTTGGATTCATTCTCACGGCCGGGTGCATGGGGCTGGTGAATCCGACCCCAAACGAGGTCATGATCCGCGGGAATTTGATCTCGGTCGATCCGACGTATGTCGACGGGGCGTTTATCTGGAAACTTCTGCTGGATCCAAACGGCTATGAACCGGAGATGGTCGCCGCAGTGGACGGGTATCTGATCCCGCAGAATCCGCTGATCGAACTCGGTGCGGGGATCGGCTCGCTTTCGACGTATATGAACGATAAGCTGACGATGTCGGTGAATCAGGTTTCGATCGAGCCAAATCCGTATCTGATCCCGTCTCTGAACCTGACGAAACAGAATAATGATCTCGGCGTGAAGTTCGTACAGAAGGCGATTGGCTACAGTTCGAATACGGTCGCGATCTCGGTGACATCGGATATCACGAACAACCGCATCGTACGACCGGACGGCGTGCTCGTGAAGTCCGTCGAAGTGGAGACGACAACCGTCCAGAAGCTTGCCCAGAACGCAGGGTTCACCTCGAATATAACACTGGTGATGGATATTCTCAGATATGAACACGCGGTCGTCCAGTACGAAGCCGACTTCCTCACCCAGAACGTGAGCACGGTGATCGCTGCGGTGTATACCGATGGAAAGAACACCCCGGATTCGTTTGCGGAAAAGATGAAGCTGATCGGCTTTACGGAAAAGAACAGGCAGGCTGAAGTCGACAACGGCTATATGGTGATGGTCTTCACCAAATAAAATAAGGGGATTTACCCCACGACCATACTGTTTTCTTCGGCGATCTCGATGAACGAATCCGCGAGATACTCCGCCTGTGATTTCGTCAGTCCATATGTGTTGAACTTCCACTGTTTGGTGACGCCCGGCATGATGCCGGTGATCCCCCGTTTGTTCAAAGAACTCGAGAGGAAGAAACCGCGTTTTTTATGGGTCTGCGCAATGACGTCGAAGGACTCCGTCGTATCCATCCGGGTGAGGGTATGTTTTCGCGGATATTCGGAAGCGACCTTCGTCCCTTCGATCGAGAGCAGGGCGTCGGTGACGATTTTGTGGTTTTTCAGTTCCTCGTCGAAGTGATTGACCCGCTCTTTCACCCGCGGGAACGAGGCGATCAGCCCTACCGCCGGGTCGCCCATAAGCGAACATCCGAGAATCCCAACCTGTTTGATGCCGAATTTTCTGCCGGTGACATCACCCTGGATCTTGGTTGTCCGAAGAACGGTGTCTGCATACTCGTCGGTGGCCGCAAGGAAGCCGGAAGGAACAGGTGCCGCCATGCTTTTGTGCCCGGATCCGACAACGAAATCAACGCCAAGTTTTCTGCCGTTTACGGGCAAAACCCCAACGGTGTAAACACCGTTGTAGAGAACGGGAATGTCGTACTGGTGAGCGACTTTGGCAATCTTTTCGACTTCATGCATGTTGCCGTACATAAAATCGACCGCATCGACAAACACGAGTTTTGGAGCGTACCCGAATTCGCGTAAGGCGTTTTCGATCGCCTCGGCGGCGGCATCGGCGGTGATGTGGTGGTCAGCGGTAGGTTTGATCTCCCGGACGACGCCATTAACGACCTCGACGGACAAATACGCTGTATAATGACCCATTCCGGTCATGATCACTGGCTCGCCTTTTCCGACGAGTGCCTCGGTGACTTCCTGGAATGCCCGCCGAGCCCCCGGAACGAGCTGGATCTTGTCCATCCCGAGCCATTTGGCGGCTTCTTCGTGGAAGTCCGCGATCGGCGGTTTTGTGACATAGTCCAGGCGGAAGGGTTTATGACAGTTGTCACAGACAGAGTATCCGTCTCCCCACGCGATGACGGCTTTCATCGCTTCCGGAGTGAGTCTGCTCGCCGCCTGGATCGGATCGAGATTGATCGAGGATTCTTCGACGGTGCGGGCTTCGATCTGCCCGGCGCATTTCATAAGAGCTCCCCCTCGAGGATATTGAGCTGCTTTCTGACGGCTTCAATGGTGTCTTTTGTTTGTTCCTTCTGTTCATCGGTGAGATGATGCAAAGGTGCGGTCTCCCGCAGAATAATACGTATGTCGGTCAGATTGAACAGGCCGGTGAATACTGCATCTATCGCTTTTTGTGACATTTTTTCATGGAGCGTCTGCATTTTTCTGCACAGACGCCATGCGGTTTTTTGAAATGACAAGCCAGGTGCCTGATTTGAACAGGCGTAGAACTGCTCTGCAGGCAGTCGCGTGGCCGCTCCGCCAACCTGGCACGGTTTTGAATTCACAGTGTGATGTTCACAGCGTGAATATTACATGTGAGGTTTTTGTATTTAAGAGTTTCGAGGATCTTCCGGGGAGAGGGGAGCTTTTCGGCGGTTCGCAGCCGATTTTCGAACCGCACGCAGAACGCGGGAGAATATTTTTGAAAAATACTGAAACACAAAAAAAAGAAACGACGCACCGGTCGGGATTTGAACCCGAGTCATAGGCTCCGGAGGCCCATAGGATATCCTGACTACCCTATCGGTGCAGATACGTTAGATTGAACGCCTTAGTATATTACACTTGAGAGTATTTATACCTGGGGTGACAGAATCCTTTTCAGATCCGAAACGCTTTCGGCGATGACTTTTGCCCCGGCATTTTCCAGCTCCTCTTTCGTGCCGTATCCGAACAGCACACCGATCGAATTGATGCCTGCTTTTTCTGCGCCGAGGATGTCATGCATCCGGTCACCGATCATGACAGTGTGTTTCAAATCGGTTATTTCGCAGCGTTCCAAAACCGAGAGAATGATCTCGTCTTTATGCGTTTTCGTGCTTTCCAGATCGCTGCCGGCAATACAGGTAAAATATTTCGCGATCCCGAATTGTTCCAAGACGGTTGCTGCAAACGTCTCGACCTTTGCCGTCGCCACCATCAAGGTTTTCCCGTTCTCCTTTAAGGACTTCAACAGGTCTTCGATCCCCGGAAAGACGCTGTTTTCAAACATGCCTTTTGCCAGATAGTATTCACGGTAATACTCGACGGCGATCTTCGCTTCATCGCGGGATAGACTGTAGAACTCCTGAAACGATTCGATAAGGGGCGGCCCGATGAACTTCAAAAGTTCGTTTCTTTCCAGCACAGGAATGCCGTACTTTTCCAGCGCATATATGACGGAGTTGGTTATGCCGAGCGCCGGGTCGGTGAGCGTTCCATCCAGATCAAAAATAATATTGGTGTGGGTTTTCATGCCCGGGATCGGTTATCTTTTCTGTTCATACTGATACCAGATCCGGCATGCTCCTTCGTGCGAGACCATGCACGGACCAACCGGGACCCTCGGGATGCAGGCTTTGCCGAAGAGTTTGCAGTCGGAGGGGGCGGCGAGACCTCTGAGGACCCGATCACAGATGCAGCCGTCCTTTTTCGTGACCTTTTCGTACACGAGATCGAACTTTTTCTGGGCGTCGTATGCCTCGAACTCGGGCTTCAGGGCGAGACCCGATTCGGGGATGACCGGAAATCCGCGCCACTCGACGTCGGAGGGAGTGAACACGTCTTTCATCAGATTCTGGGCTTTGACGTTTCCTTCGTAGGTCACGACGCGCGGGTAGGCGTTTTCGACTTTCGCTTCGCCGTTTCTGATCTGCTCGGCAAGCATCAGAAGACTGAGGAGGATGTCTTCGGGTTCGAATCCGGCGACCACCTGCGGGACCTTGAACTGTTCATATTCATGATATCCCATAACGGCGCAGACATGCCCCGGGAGAATGAATCCGTGGAGGTCTGCTTCGCCCTGTTCCATCAGCCATTTCATTGCGGGCGGGACGAGCCGATGGGAGACGAGGACACTGAAGTTCTCGGGCGGGTTCGTGATCAGGGTCGCGGCGACGGTCGGAACTGTCGTCTCGAATCCGACGGAGATGAAGACAACTTCCTTTTCCGGGTTCTGGCGTGCGATCTCAACGGCCTTGGTTATTCCCAGGACGATCCTGACATCGCCTTTGACATGTTCGAGGGAGGTCTTCGATCCGGGGACACGGAGGAGATCACCATAGGTGCAGACGATGCAGCCGCGCTCGGCAAGTTCGCAGGCGGCATCGATCTCTCCCTGCGGGGTGATGCAGACCGGGCAGCCAGGCCCCATCACAATTTTCATCTGCGGAGGAAGGACCGATCTGACCCCGTATTTGGCAATCGCCGCTTCATGGGTGCCGCAGACGTGCATGATTCTGATGTCTGTATCCACTACCTCGGTGAGTTTTTTTGCAATATCCTTGCCGAGCGTCATAATGCATGTATATTGCACATCACTCCATATAATCACACCTCTTTTTGACAGGGGGGAGGGGGCTGAGAGCCAGGGAAGCCGTCAGAATACTTGGATAATACATAAACCTCATGAGAATATTCTTTGTGTACGTTGACTCTCATGTATAGAGGCTCTCGGAAGTTTTGTCCCAACCAAACATATCACCATCGTTCTGAAAAAAGTGGCGACCGCCTCTCCTTTTGGCATGGCAAGTAAAGGCGTAGGAATGGATTCAATCTTCCCTAAAGAATGATTCTCGTTGAAAAAATGGGTTAATAAAAATTCTCAAATACTTATTCCAGCTCGAACGCGCCCGTATACAGCTGATGATACTTGCCATTTTCAGAGATCAGCTTTGTATGCGTCCCGCGCTCGATGATCCTTCCCGACTCGAGAACCATTATCACATCCGCATTATGCACGGTAGACAGCCGGTGAGCGATCACAAAGACCGTACGTCCCTTCATCAGGGAATCCATACCCGCCTGAACGATCGCCTCCGTTCGCGTATCGATACTCGACGTCGCCTCGTCCAGGATCATCACCGGAGGATTTGCCACCGCGGCCCGGGCGATCGATAAAAGCTGCCGCTGACCCTGCGAAAGGCTTCCCCCGTCACCTTCCAGAATCGTATCGTATCCGCCGGGAAGTCTCGTGATGAAATCATGGGCGTTTGCGAGACGTGCCGCCGCATACACCTCCTCATCCGTCGCATCCAGCTTCCCGTACCTGATATTTTCCCGGACCATTCCGGTAAACAGATTCGTATCCTGCAAAACGATCCCCAGCGAATGCCGCAGATCGGCTTTTCTGATCCGCTTCACATCGATGCCGTCATAGAATATCTCGCCTTCCTGTACATCGTAAAACCGGTTGATCAGATTGGTGATCGTCGTTTTCCCGGCCCCCGTCGCTCCGACGAACGCCACCTTCTGACCCGGGTTTGCATAGACAGATACATCATGCAGGACCTCCTTGTCCGGCGTATAGCCGAAGCTCACATCGCGGAGCTGAACATCCCCTTTCAGTTTTGTATAGACTGGAGAGCCGTCAACGATCTCCTTTCATGCCCAGATACCGGTAAATGTCGGAGCCTCGGTAAGGACCAATCCTTCATATTGCGCATTGACGAGCGTGACATCTCCCGTATCCTCCTCTGCCGGTTCGTCCAGCAGTTTGAAGATCCGCTCTGCACCGGCAAGGGCCATGACAACCGAACTCAGCTGCTGGGAGACCTGACTGACCGGCATCATGAAACTTTTACTCAGCTGCAGGAAGGCCGCGATCCCTCCAAGGGTCAGACCGCCCACCCCGCCGATCGCGAGCGCTCCGCCGACGACGGCCACCAGAACATACTGAATATTTCCAAGATTCATGACGATCGGCATGAAAATATTGGCAAAGGTGTTTGCCGACTTCGCATGTCCGCGCAGTTCATCGTTCATCACATCGAACTCAGCTTTGACCTGATCCTCGTGACAGAAAACCTTGACGACCTTCTGCACGTTGATCATCTCCTCGATATACCCGTTCACGGTTCCAAGCGACTTCTGCTGACGGACAAAATACACCGCACTTTTTCCTCCGACATTCTTCATCACAAAGAACAGCACGAACACCATGACCACAACGAGGATCGTTAAAGGACCGCTCGTATAGATCATGGCGCAGAAGACGAAGATGATGGTGATTATCGACGAGAAAACCTGGGGAACGCTCTGTGAAAGCATCTGATGAAGCGTCTCCGTATCGTTTGTGTAATGACTCATCGTGTCGCCGAACTTATGCGTGTCGAAGTACCGGATGGGTAACTTCTACATATGGACAAACATGTCGTCACGGATCCGTTTCATGACCCCCTGCGAAATGATGAACATCAGTCTGCTGTAGATAAGGGTCGAAACGACACCGCAGAGGAATATAACCGCCATGAAGAGGATGGCCTGCAGAAGCCCTGTGAACACCGGGTTTTCCGCACCGATAAGCGGGGTGATGTAGTCGTCGATCAGCACTTCCAGGAAGAGTGAACCAATCACGCCCGCAAGAGTGCTGAGGATAATACAAACGACAACGGCACCAAGCGTTACCTTGTACATACCCGGCAGATAGGAAAGAAGACGTTTCAGCGTCTTTTTCACATCATTGGGTTTCTTTCCGACAACAGGCATGCCCGGCCGCTTGCCGCCGCTTGGTCCGGGACCCATCGGGGGCATTACTCCTCACCTCCCTTCTGCTGGGTCGAATAGACCTCCTGATAGATCGGATTGTTCTGCAGGAGTTCAGCGTGCGTGCCGACCGCATTGATGTGGCCGCCGTCCATCACGATGATCTTGTCCGCATGCTCGACCGAGGAGATCCGCTGCGTGATGATGATCTTTGTTGTATCCGGGATCTCGGTCATCAGCGCCTGTCTGATCTGCGCATCGGTTTTCGTATCAACGGCGCTCGTCGAATCATCCAGAATGAGGATCTTCGGTTTTTTCAGGAGAGCCGGGGCTATGCATAATCTCTGTTTCTGACCGCCGGAGACGTTTGACCCGCCTTGTTCGATTCTGGTGTCGTACTTCTCGGGATAATGCTGGATGAATTCATCGGCGCACGCCAGTTTGCTGACGCGGATCAGCTCCTCATCAGAGGCATCGGGATTTCCCCACTTGAGATTGTCCTTTATGGTGCCTGAGAACAGCACGTTTTTCTGCAGAAAAACGGCGACCTGATCCCGAAGTGTTGTCAGATCATACTTTCGAACATCCACTCCCCCGACCATGACCGATCCGCCGGTCACATCATAGAGACGGGGGATCAGCTGGACGAGCGTCGTTTTGGAACTGCCGGTCCCGCCGAGGATCCCGACCGTTTCGCCGGATCGTATCTCCAGATTGATCTTCTGAAGACAGATCCTTTCAGCATCGGTGGAGTAGCTGAAGTCGACATCGCGGAAGCTTATATCGCCGTTTTCGACAGCGAACACCGGATCCTTTGGGTTCGTGAGATTACTCTCTTCATCGAGGATCTCGACGATACGTTTCGCAGATGCACGGTACATGGTGATCATCACAAAGACCATGGCAAGCATCATCAGACTCATCAGGATCTGCATCGTATAGGAAAACAGACTGACGAGTTCACCCGTGGTGAGCGTTCCGGCAACGATGAACTTGGCCCCGAACCAGGAGACGAGAAGGATCGCCGCGTAGACAACGAACTGCATTAAGGGGCTGACAAACGCAAGAAGTTTTTCAGCCTGGGAAAAGTATCCGTAGATATCCTTTGAGACGTCTTTGAACTTTTCCACTTCATACTCATCACGCACATAGGATTTGACGACCCGGATGCCCCGGAGATTTTCCTGAACGACTTTGTTGAGCCGGTCGAATGTCTTGAATACCTTCTCGAATATGGGCTAGACCCTGGTGATAATAAGGTACATCCCCACACCCAGAATGGGAATCAGCACAAGATAGATGATGGAAAGCTCCGGGTTGATGATGATGACCATGACGTAGGACAAAATCAGCATCAGCGGACAGCAACCCTGATCAGCATCTGATAGGCATTCTGCACATTTGTAACGTCAGTGGTGAGTCTTGTTACAATACTTGGGGTAGAGAATTTGTCGATGTTTGCAAACGAGAAACTCTGCACATTATAGAAGATATCGTGCCGGAGGTTGCGTGCAAATCCGGATGACGCGGATGCTGCGAATTTCCCGGCGAGGACGCCGAATATGAGCGAGAATATTGCTGAGATGAATAAGGCAAGACCAAGCCGGAGAATGATTCCCATGTTGCCTGCGGTGATCCCGTCGTCGATGAGGCTTGCAAGAATCAACGGGATGATGACCTCCATTACCACTTCGAACGAAACAAAGAGAGGGGTTATGATACTGTCTTGAGAATTTCTAAAAACCTTTTTTTCCCCGACAGAAAGTACTTTCTTTTCGTACGTTGAGTAGTATGTATGGGGACTTTCAGCAGCTTTGGTCTCAACCAGGCATATCACGAGCGTTATGAAAAACTTGGCGACCGCCTCTCCGATGTTGGTAAAACACTTGATTGGGATGTTTTTCGTCCTCTTCTTGAATCCATGTATGCAAATAAATCCGGCAAAGGCGGTCACCCCAATGTCGATGTAATACTCATGTTCAAGATTCAGCTTCTGGAAGTCTGGTATAATCTATCTGATCTCGCCGTTGAACGTGAAATCTACGATCGTCTCTCCTTTTGGCATTTCCTTGGGTGTCCTGACAAAATACCCGACAATTCAACGATCTGGTTATTTCGGGAGCGCATGTCCGAATCAGGCGTTGACACATTGGTTTGGAAGGAGTTTCAGCGACAACTTGACCTGAAAGGTCTCAAAATTGAACAAGGTATGATTCAGGATGCAACGTTTGTGTATGCTGAACCCGGTCATTGTAAGAAAGACACGCCGCGAGGAGATCAGGCAAAAACACGACGGGATAAAGATGGAAAAATCATGTTCAAGAACGGCAGAATGCACTATGGCTATAAACTGCATACCATCATGGATACGACGCATGATCTTATTCGACGTATTGAAACCACTACGGCAAATGTTCATGACAGTCAGGTGGATCTGTCAGAAAAATGAGAAGTGGTCTATCGGGATCGGGGGTATCAGGGAGCAAAATGCAAGGGATATAGCGCCACAATGAAACGGGGAGCAAGGGCACATCCCATTGGCATACGAGATAAGCTGAGAAATATGCGAATAAGTAGGAAGAGATCAAAGTGGGAGAGACCCTATGCAGTGATCAAAAATATCTTTCATGCAGGGTTGGTGAAGGTAACAACGCTGCAAAGAGTGCGAGTGAAAAATATGCTGGCTGCATTTTGTTATAATATCTATCAAGTGAAAACGATTCAAAACAGGGTGTAAATTAAAAAAAAACGTCATGGAATAATTGGGATTTATCGTGTTTTTCTTTTTGGGGGGGGATGAGAGGGTGTGGGGATGTATTCAATCCTTCATAAATAATGATTCTCGTTAAAAAAAAAGTTGATAGAAATTCTCGATATTTTTGATCACTGCATAGGGTCTCTCCCCCTTTGATCTCTTCCTACTTATCCGCATATTTCTCAGTTTATCTCGTATCCCAATGGGATGTCCTCTCGCCCCTCGTTTCATTGTGGCACTATATCCCTTGCATTTTGCTCCCTGATATCCCCGATCCCGATAGACCACTTCTCCTTTTTCTGACAGATCCACCTGACTGTCATGAACATTTGCCGTGGTGGTTTCAATGCGTCGAATAAGATCATGCGTCGTATCCATGATGGTATGCAGTTTATAGCCATAGTGCATTTTGCCGTTCTTGGACATGATTTTTCCATCTTTATCCCGTCGTGTTTTTGCCTGATCTCCTCGCGGCGTGTCTTTCTTACAATGACCGGGTTCAGCATACACAAACGTTGCATCCTGAATCATACCTTGTTCAATTTTGAGACCTTTCAGGTCAAGTTGTCGCTGAAACTCCTTCCAAACCAATGTGTCAACGCCTGATTCGGACATGCACTCCCGAAATAACCAGATCGTTGAATTGTCGGGTATTTTGTCAGGACACCCAAGGAAATGCCAAAAGGAGAGACGATCGTAGATTTCACGTTCAACGGCGAGATCAGATAGATTATACCAGACTTCCAGAAGCTGAATCTTGAACATGAGTATTACATCGACATTGGGGTGACCGCCTTTGCCGGATTTATTTGCATACATGGATTCAAGAAGAGGACGAAAAACATCCCAATCAAGTGTTTTACCAACATCGGAGAGACGGCCGCCAAGTTTTTCATAACGCTCGTGATATGCCTGGTTGAGACCAAAGCTGCTGAAAGTCCCCATACATACTACTCAACGTACGAAAAGAAAGTACTTTCTGTCGGAAAAAAAAGGTTGTTAGAAATTCTCTGGTTATTAATTCTGCCTGACCACGACACTTGTTAACATGGAGCATAATATTTTATACAGGGAGCACAAACATTATAAGTGCACATCAACACCACTTAAAATCCGGAATACAGTTCGGTCTCCGGGGGTGGTGCAAGCTACCACGGGTTATCGACGGGACTGTTTTTAGGGTTATTTGTATTTGGTTGTGCTGATTAGGTGAATTACTCCTGGATCTTGATACTGGTGCAACAGCCTGGGTTCTCATTTCAGCAGCATTAGTGTTGATGATGGTTCCCGCAGTAGGGCTGTTCTATGGTGGAATGGTAAGGAAGAAAAACGTCATCTAGACGATGATGCTGTCCTTTGTGGCTCTCGCCCTTGGAATTGTTCAGTGGATCATCATCGGCTACTCGCTTGCCTTCGGCGCTGACGTAGCTGGAGTGATCGGGTGGTCTTTGGATTACATAGGTTTGTCCGGGATCCCGATCGATGGTGTGACAGGCGGAATACCTGACATACTGTTCATCTGTTTCCAGATGATGTTCGCCTGTCTGGCACTTGCGATCCTGACTTCCGGTATCGTCGGAAGGGTGAAAATGTCCTCCTACATGGTCTTAGGTCTTCTGTGGCTGACCTTAGTCTACGCTCCTCTCGCTCACTGGGCCTGGGGAGGCGGCTGGGCATACAGCCTCGGTGCTCTCGACTTTGCAGGCGGAACGGTCGTCCACATCAGTTCAGGATTTGCAGCCCTCGCTCTTGCTTTAGTCATAGGTAATAGGGTCGGCTACGGCAAACAGATGTTCAGACCCCACAACATTCCGATGACACTGATTGGCGGAATGTTCCTGGTTGTCGGCTGGTTCGGATTCAACGCAGGTTCTGCCCTTGCTGCAAACCAACTTGCTGCAAGTGCATTCCTGGTAACTGCAGCTGCTGCTGCAACCGGAGCACTCACGTGGATGGCTCTTTCCTGGAAGAGCGGAAAGCCAAACTCGCTCGGTTTCATCCCGGGAGCCTTAGCCGGTTTAGTCGGTATCACTCCTGCAGCAAGATACGTTAATGTCCTCGGTGCAATGCTGATCGGTGTTCTTACGTCGATCGTGTGTTACGCTGCCCTTACCTTCAAGATCAAGAAAGGGCTCGACGAATCTCTCGATGCCTGGGCAATCCATGGTATGGGCGGTTTCGCCGGTGCAATTCTTACGGGTGTCTTTGCAGTCTCCGCAATCTGCGGGGTAGGCGGACTTCTCGAAGGAAACGTGATGCAGTTTGGAATTCAGATCCTCGAAGCGGTGATCGCAATGGTTTACGCCTTTGGCATGACCTTCGTCATCGGCTGGATCATCAACAAGACCATGGGACTCCGGGTTACGGAGGATGAGGAATACATTGGTATGGACCTTGCCCAGCACGGTGAGCAGGCATAAGCAAAACGAGGTTTCAGAACATGAAAATGATAACAGCTATCATCCGGCCTGAAAAGGTGGATGAGGTATTGAATGCACTTGAGCAGAACAACATTCCGGGTGTCACGATCACTGATGTTCTCGGACGTGGTGAACAGGGCGGCATCTGTCTTCAGTACAGGGCCGGTAAAATGCAGGTGAAAACCCTGCCCAAGACCAAACTCGAGATCGTCGTCCCGGACAAAGATGTGAAGATGCTGATAAAAGTCATCCGTGAGCATGCACGGACCGGGAAAAAGGGAGACGGCCGGATCTTTGTTCTGCCTGTTGAGGCAGCGGCATGGATCAGGACCGATGAGTACATCACCGGATAATTCCCTCTCCAACCCTCTCCTTTTCCAATCTTTTTTTGCCGAATTCAGATGTCGTCTTTCATTCTGACGGCAGGTTTTGCCAGATGTCTTCTCGATCCCGGCGGAACTTCATACCATTTCGTTTGCAGAGTTCGTTCCTGATCGGTGACATCCCGAACTTTCCCGGAACATTCCCGGCATTTGTATCCTTTGTCTTTTCCGGCAGAGGTCATCCTCCCTCCGCAGATTGGGCATCGGGGTGACGACCGGCTCTTCTGCGATGCAAGCAGGTTCGGCCTGAACTTTTCCAGATGGAGGACGCCTTTCTGGAAACTTCCGCAGACGGTGATCTCGTCCCCGACTACAAGTTCTCGAACAACGTTTCGGAAATATTTGGTCGGCTCAAACGCAAATACCGGGATACTCTCGCCGTTCGAAAATATCGTAAACTGCACATGGCCTCCGCGATTCGTGACCGGAAGAGAATCGACAATGCCGGAAAACCGGTAGGATTCCCCTTCAACCGGCTCTGTTACGGGGAGCGGGAGGAGATGTGCATCTGTTCCCTGATTCGTTTCCCACACGTTCGAGAACGCCGGCTCCTCCGTCTCCAGAAATCCGGTCGCTTTTTCGACCCACGCGGGCGTATCTCCGCGTATTCCATACAGAACCGGATCTTTGCCGTGAGGAATGCAGACGATCTCTCTTCGAATAAAATCCACCGTATCCCAGGTATGCGGCGCAGTTTGCTCTTCTGAGGTAAAAAATCCCTGTTTTTCATAAACGCGCGGGGTCCCGAGCACCTCGTACTTTCGGTATGCCAGACACTCATAGGTTTTGTCCGGCAGGACCGATGATACGGCGGCAAGCGCCCCGATCAGTCCCCGCCCGTTTTTGTATCCTTTACACAGTGCGCCGATTCTTTCCAGCCGTTCGACCGTCTCTTGAATCGTGCAGAATCTCTGCAGGGCCTGATAATAGAATGCGGGATCCGGCTGGGTCTCGACCACAACTACGCCGGGATTCGTTTTCTCGCAGTCGAATCGTGCAAACCGCTCCACAAATCCGCAGGCGATTTCAAAAACGTCCTTTGGATTGCCCCCTTCGATCTCGAGAGAGACCCCTGCATTGCCCCGGGTTTTCCAGATAACGTTTGGATTGAGCCTGACGAGACGATGATTCGTGACTGTAAAACCACGGCGGGTCAGCTCGCGGGTTATAAGTGCTCCAAGGTATGTGGTACACATCCCGTCCGGTGAATCTGTGTCGTCAAGGCCAAGCATCATAAATGATATTATTTTATAGAACCGCATTACTATTACGATTATACATCTATGTCCAATGACAGACTCCTCCAGAACGTGGTCAGTATCCTCCTGATGACGGGATACAATGTCTCGGAACGCTGCGAAATTCGCCCGAGAAGTTTCGACCTGATGACATCGAAAGGAGAGAATCTGCTGGTTATCAAAGTCTTTTCACAAATAGATAGTGTAAACGAAGATATTGCCTGGGACCTGGATAAGATCGCCCGGCATATCCACGCGGTCCCTCTTATCATTGGGGAGCGCGCGCGTGATGTGGCTTTGGAACGTGGGGCGATCTACCTGAGATACGGGATCAATGCCGTTTCGTCTGCAACCCTGTATGATTACCTCGCAGAGGGCGAACTCCCTCTCGTGTATGCTTCACCTGGGGGTCTGTACGTCAATATCGATGCCGCCGAAAGACTTCGGACTCTGCGTGAAGAACAGTCGATGTCCCTTGGCGATCTCGCCCATGCCCTTGGAGTTTCCAGACGGACGATTAGCAAATACGAAGGGGGAATGGGTACGACGCTCGAGATGGCGATGAGGCTCGAGGAGTTTTTCAACGACGATATCGTGATGCCGATCGACCTGCTGCATTACACGCCTGCCGAAGAGGAGCATGTTCCGGCCTCGCTTGCCTCCGGACACAATCCCGAGTCCGACGCTCAGCCGAAACGTCCTGAAGATCATCTCAGGTCGATCGGCATCAATGTGCAGGAACTGAGACGGGCTCCGTTCCACGCCTTTGCGATGTTTGAAAACAAAACCATTCTTACCTGCTACGGATCGCCGCAGAAAACCGTGCAGCGTGCGGAACTTGTCGGAAACATCTCCCAGATAACCGGGACCCACTCACTCTGCGTGGTCTCCGACTACCGCAAGGAAAAGAAGATCGGTAAAACCCTCGTTATCGGCGAAGAACGTCTCAAGAATGTAGAGGACGGCGAGGATCTTCTGGAGATGGTCACCGATGAAAAATAATACGATTGAGAATTTCTATCAACTCTTTTTTTAACGAGAATAATTATTTATGAAGGATTGAATACATCCCCACACCCTCTCATCCCCCCCCAAAAAAAAGAAAATCACGATAAATCCCAATTATTCCTTGACGTTTTTTTTAATTTACACCCTGTTTTGAATCGTTTTCACTTGATAGATATTATAACAAAATGCAGCCAGCATATTTTTCACTCGCACTCTTTGCAGCGTTGTTACCTTCACCAACCCTGCATGAAAGATATTTTTGATCACTGCATAGGGTCTCTCCCCCTTTGATCTCTTTCTACTTATTCGCATATTTCTCAGTTTATCTCGTATCCCAATGGGATGTCCTCTCGCCCCTCGTTTCATTGTGGCACTATATCCCTTGCATTTTGCTCCCTGATATCCCCGATCCCGATAGACCACTTCTCCTTTTTCTGACAGATCCACCTGACTGTCATGAACATTTTCCGTGGTGGTTTCAATACGTCGAATAAGATCATGCGTCGTATCCATGATGGTATGAAGTTTATAGCCATAGTGCATTTTGCCGTTCTTGGACATGATTTTTCCATCTTTATCCCGTCGTGTTTTTGCCTGCTCTCCTCGCGGCGTGTCTTTCTTACAATGACCGGGTTCAGCATACACAAACGTTACATCCTGAATCATACCTTGTTCAATTTTGAGACCTTTCAGGTCAAGTTGTCGCTGAAACTCCTGCCAAACCAATGTGTCAACGCCTGATTCGGACATGCGCTCCCGAAATAACCAGATCGTTGAATTGTCGGGTATTTTGTCAGGACACCCAAGGAAATGCCAAAAGGAGAGACGATCGTAGATTTCACGTTCAACGGCGAGATCAGATAGATTATACCAGACTTCCAGAAGCTGAATCTTGAACATGAGTATTACATCGACATTGGGGTGACCGCCTTTGCCGGATTTATTTGCATACATGGATTCAAGAAGAGGACGAAAAACATCCCAATCAAGTGTTTTACCAACATCGGAGAGACGGTCGCCAAGTTTTTCATAACGCTCGTGATATGCCTGGTTGAGACCAAAGCTGCTGAAAGTCCCCATACATACTACTCAACGTACGAAAAGAAAGTACTTTCTGTCGGAAAAAAAGGTTGTTAGAAATTCTCCGATTTTTCAAATCATGGTGTTAAAATAATACCTTTGCTGCTATCACTCGCGTGCCGTAACACTTATTATGGAATACGTGTTATTGTAATACACAGGTGAAACACTACGCACATACCTGATTTTCTGTTTGGCTATAGCGGACTCGGTGTCCCTATTGGTATCGTATTCTGGATAATTGCTCTTGTTTTTATTGTTCTTGCAATTAACTGGGCAAGGAAAAATCTTGACGAATCAAAGATCCCGATCCTTGCCGTCATTGCAGCCGGCATTTTTGCCATTCAGGCGTTCAATCTTCCGACCGGATTCGGTGTTTCCGGACATCTGGTCGGCGGCGCTCTTGCAGCCATCATTCTCGGCTCTCCTTTTGCCGCTGTCTTTGTTTTGACGATCGTTCTGATCATCCAGGCGCTCATCTTCGGCGACGGCGGTGTTCTGGCGCTTGGTGCAAACATCATCAACATGGGTGTTATCGCTGGATTCGTTGGTTTTTACTCATTCAAAGGCATCAAATCGGTTCTCCCCAATCTCCCGGTCGCCGTTCCTGCCGGCATAGCAGCGTGGCTGGCATGTGTTATCGCTGCGTGTTGTGCAGCCGTTGAGATCGCCATTCTCGGTGCCGTTCCGATTTCCGTCGGTCTCCCGACCATGTTCATCTACCACGCGATCATTGGCCTTATTGAGGGTGTCATAACCGCAGTTGTGGTTACACTTATATTCAATGTTCGCCCGGAACTCACCGGAGATACCACGAAAAAGGCCGTCCCGATCAAGAATTTCCTGGTCTTTGGTCTTGTTATTGCACTTATTATCGGAGGTTGTGCGGTTCTGTTCGCATCAGGCGATCCGGACGGACTTGACAGCACACTGCTTGTGAACGGAGGCGTGAAGGAAGTCTTTGCTCCGGCAACAGGTGACGAGATTATTGAAGCTGAAGATCCGATCGGCTGGGCAGCACCTATGCCTGACTATGCTCTCGGAGATAGTATTGCCGGCGGAATTATAGCGTTGATTATAGGAATATTTGCAGCTCTTGTTGTGATCCTCATCGCAGCAAAGATCGTCTACGCTTCCTCTTCGGGGAAGAGTAGTTAACAATTCTGAGAATTTCTATCAACTCTTTTTTTTAACGAGAATCATTATTTATGAAGGATTGAATACATCCCCACACCCTCTCATCCCCCCTCCCAAAAAAAGAAAATCACGATAAATCCCAATTATTACTTGACGTTTTTTTTAATTTACACCCTGTTTTGAATCGTTTTCACTTGATAGATATTATAAGTACTTTCTGTTGAAAAAAAAGTTGATAGAAATTCTCTGATTTTTATCACGCACTTTTAGTCAAGGGATTTGCGGCGTACGATGCCGGGAAAACATGACCGGGTTGCCGGAAACCGACCTGCTTGCGGAGACCTACAGCTTTGTTCGAAACACCATCCTTGCAGCCCGGTCATCGGTCAATCGTGCGGTGAATTCCGCCATGGTTTTTGCGTACTGGGATATCGGCCGGCAGGTGGTCCTGGCTTCCGGCGGAAAGGAGCGTGCCGAGTACGGTGAAGGGCTGCTCAAGTATCTGTCGAAGCGTCTGACTGAAGAGTTTGGAAAAGGCTTTGATGTGTCGAATCTGCGTCATATGCGGCAGTTTTATGTGATGTTTCCAATTCAAGACGCACTGCGTCTCGAATTGAGTTGAACTCATTACCGGCTTATTATGCGGGTGGAAAACGAGAACGCCCGAGCGTTTTATCTGGATGAATGCGTGAAGGAAAACTGGAGCACCCGTCAGCTGGAACGGCAGATCACGACGTTTTTTTACGAACGGCTTTTGGTGAGTAAGGACAAAAATGGGATCAGAGAGGAGATCGAACGAACAAAGCCGAAGCTTGAGTATGAGACGATCATTAAGGATCCGTATGTTCTGGAGTTTCTGGGTCTCCCGGCTGATCCGGGATTTTACGAAAAGGATCTTGAGTTGGCTCTTATTTCAAATCTTCAGAAATTTCTATTGGAACTTGGCAGGGGATTTTCGTTTGTGGCACGGCAGAAGCGTATCAGTTTCGATGATGAGAATTTTTACATCGATCTGGTGTTTTACAACTATATTCTGAAGTGTTTTGTTCTGATCGATCTGAAAACAGGGAAACTGACGCATCAGGATCTTGGTCAGATGCAGATGTATGTGAATTATTATACGCGGGATATGATGAACGAGGGAGATAATCCGCCGATCGGGATCATTTTGTGTGCGGACAAATCGGAAACGCTTGTCCGATATACTCTTCCGGAAGGAGAATCGCAGATTTTTGCGTCGAAGTATATGCTTTGTCTGCCAAATGAGGAGGAGCTTGCACACGTTATGACGGAGTGGGTCGTGCGGGAGGAGGAGATGCGGTATGAGCGAAGCTAAGGAGGGAGTTGATTTCTTCTTGGAACTTGAATGGACCGAATGGATCGCATTTGAACATGCACTTCCCCGCCGGTCGAAACTGCCCAAAGGTGGAGGATTTATCCGGATCATATCAGTCGGGACCGAGATCCCGATCTCGTTCACTCATGCGAACACGGCGCTGATCAACACGTTCGGCGAGATCGTCCAGTATCGCCAGAATAAATATACACAGACATGTCCGCCGCTGATGAAGCGAAATCCTGCGGCGTGTCTGTGGACCCTGCACAATGCGGCCGGGGTGGAGTTTGAGTATTCCTGTGCGGTTTCTCCGTATGAAGGGCAGACGAAAAAGAAGGCGGCGAAACTGCGCAAATGGCATTTCGCCGCTCTTCTCTGGGAGTACCGGGTGAAATACGGCCGCTCGCAGCTGTGCAATTTTATCGAGATGGAGCCTGATCTGGTTCTCACGGGGGTACTGAAAAATATTTCATCTCCTGCTCTGCATCTCGAAGGCGAGCCGGCGGATCGGAACTGAATGGGGCTTGACTGGTGCGAGCCGTTTCCAGTCGGGGAGGAGCGGTTTAGATTCGACGAGGCGGATTTTTTCAAGGTGATTCTGGACGGCGAAGTGACGCATATTTCGCAAAGACGGCATCTATCCGGGACGCTGGTTCCGTATACCCCGGAGGGATACGGAGAGGGGGCTATGATCTCGGTGGCTCTTCGCGATCCGAAAATGCCCGTGTATCAGGCGGCAGAGATGCTAAGCGACCTTATGGGCAGGTATTATGCTGAAAAAAGACGTGTGCCGGAAACACAGTTTCGGACGATTTCGTATCAAAAAATACAGGAACGAACGTTTGCCGAGGAGTATATGTGTCAGGGGTGAGGGGGTTATTTGCGTGCCTGCGGGTGGCACCCAAATCCATTTTAGATTCTTCTCCTGAATCAATCATAGAGGATATTTCCACCGCGGGCTGCCCCTTTGGGGCAGCCCGCAATCACATTATCTGCCGTCATCAACACTGCTCAACTCCCCCCGACAAACGTCTTAATTTATTTGCACGTTCAACATTACTGCGATGTACGCAAAACGGCTTGACAATTTACCTCCCTATCTGTTTGCCCAGATAGATGCATTGAAGGCACAGAAGCGTGCCGAGGGTGTTGATTTAATCGATCTTGGTGTGGGGGACCCGGATTTACCGACGCCAAAGCATATTGTTGATGCGTTATGTGAAGCCGCAAGGGATCCTGCAACACATCATTATCCAGACTACTTAGGAATGCTCGAATACCGACAGGCGGTCGCCGCGTGGTATGACAGACGTTTCGGTGTGAAGCTCGACCCGAAAAAAGAAGTCTTTGCCTTGATCGGATCCAAAGAGGGTATCGCCCACATCCCCGAAGCATTCGTCAATCCAGGTAACTACGTCCTCGTATCCGACCCCGGATATCCGGTGTACAAAACCTCTACGCTCTTTGCAGAGGGAAAATGCCACCCGATGCCGCTTCTTGAGAAGAACAACTTCCTCCCGGACTACTCAGCCATTCCAAAGGATGTTTTGAAAACAGCAAAACTCATGTTCATCGGCTACCCAAACAACCCGACAGGTGCGGTTGCCTCCATGGACTTCTTTGAAGAGACCGTTGATTTCGCCAAAGACAACGACATCATCATCGTTCACGACAACGCCTACTCCGAAATCTCCTTCGACGGCTACAAGTCTCCCTCCTTCCTCGAGGCAAAAGGCGCCATGGACGTCGGACTTGAGACCCACTCGCTTTCCAAAACCTACAACATGACCGGCTGGCGTATCGGCATGTGCGTTGGAAATGCAGGCCTTATCGAGGCATTCGGCAGAGTCAAGACCAACATCGATTCCGGTGTATTCGATGCAATCCAGCGTGCATCGATCGTTGCCCTGACAGGCCATCAGGACTGTATCGAGCAGGCGTGTGCCGTGTACAAGGAACGCCGCGACGCACTTGTCTCCGGCCTTCGGTCGCTCGGTTTCGAAGTAACTTCCCCGAAAGCATCCTTCTACGTGTGGATGAAGGTGCCCGACTCGGTCGAGTTCGTTGCAAAAATGATCAATGAAGCAGGAATCGTCGTAACCCCGGGAACCGGATTCGGCGCATCCGGAGCAGGCTATATCCGCTTTGCCATTACCCGTCCCGTCGACAGAATCAAAGAAGCAATCGTCCGCATGAACGAATGCGGCATCAGAGGATAACATGAACCTTCCAGAGTCTCTCTCGGTCAGTGGCGGCCACCTCTTCTGCGGGGGCGCAGACTGCGTCTCACTTGCGGAAAAGTTCGGGACCCCGCTCTATGTCACGAACGAAAATCACGTGACCGGCAACTTCAGACGCTATGAAGCGGCGCTGAAGAAGTACACAGACAACGTCCAGCTTCTCTACGCCGCAAAGGCAAACGAGAATCCCGTGATCATCAAGTCGCTTGCACGCGAAGGCGCCGGCGCAGACATCTTCTCGCTCGGCGAGATGCGTGCCGCTCTCGAAGCAGGCATCCCTGCCGGAATCCTGCTCTTTAACGGCAGTTCTAAGACTGAAGCCGACCTTCGTGCAGCCATCGAAAAAGACATCATGATCTCGGTCGACTCGGTCGATGAACTTCGTCAGATCGATGCGATCTCAAAAGAGCTCAAAAAGACCGTCAAGATCGGATTCCGCGTCAACCCGGCAATCGAGGTTCCAACCCACCCGAAGATCGCCACCGGTATCAAAAACAGTAAGTTCGGCATCCATGCAGAAATGATCCTGGAAGCATACCGCGAAGCCCTTTCCATGGAATATGTTGTTCCGGTCGGCATGCACTGTCATATCGGCTCCCAGATTCTTGAAGTCCAGCCTTTCGCGATCGCCTGCGGCGTTATCATGAAAGTTGCCGGCGAAGTCACGAAAATCGGCGTCAAACTCGAGTTTATCGACTTCGGCGGAGGACTTGGCATTCCGTACCACCGCGAAGGAACCGTCGACAAAGCACCGACACCCGAAGAGTATGCCGCCGCCGTTATGCCCGTATTTCTTGAAGGATGCAAAAAGGCCGGCATCTCACCGGCATTCTGGGTCGAGCCAGGCAGATGGATGGTCGGCGAGTCGACGATCCTCTTAACCCGCGTCAACTCCGTGAAAAAGGTCCACAAGACCTTTGTGAATGTCGATGCAGGATTCAACCTCCTGATCCGTCCGGCGATGTATGACTCCTGGCACGATGTCGTCGTAGCGAACAAAGCGGACAAGCCCGCAGACGGGATCTACACGATCACCGGCCCCATCTGTGAGACCGGAGATATCTTTGCAGCCGACCGGGCACTCCCGTCAGTCGCTGCCGGGGATCTCATCGCGGTTTTGGATACCGGAGCATACGGGTATTCGATGTCGTCCCAGTACAACTCGCGTCCCCGGTGTCCCGAGGTTTTAGTGAACGGCGGCAAGGCAGAACTGATGCGCTGTGCTGAAACCTACGAGGAAATGACCGGCTGCGTTGTCACTCCTTCCTGGCACAGAAAATAACAATGCATTACGCGCTCGTCTCTGA
Organism: Methanocorpusculum sp.; assembly: GCA_965228205.1. Lineage (GTDB taxonomy): Archaea > Halobacteriota > Methanomicrobia > Methanomicrobiales > Methanocorpusculaceae > Methanocorpusculum. The sequence continues at coordinate 1,005,340 of OZ245799.1, forward strand.
TCTGCTCACAAAAGAAGCATTCGATGAGCGTGTGGAACAAAAATCCGCCTCTCTCGGCGGGCTGGTGGACGAGGTCACGGCCGCGATGATGGTCGTGGACGAGCTTGGAAGAAGCCATATAAAAATCGGCGATATTCCAACGGCCAAAACCTCTATCGTCTCTTTTTTCGGCAAGATCCTCGAGATCAAACCGCCGCGTGAGTTTACCCGCGAAGGGGAACCGCCCGGACTCGTTGCGTCCGTTGTCCTTGGAGACCCCACAGGAACGGTGGATCTGAGTCTCTGGGATGAACTGGCAGAGGCGGTGGCCGAGCTTGAAGTCGGGTCGGTGATCGAAGTGATCGCCAAACCCCGCCCCGGAAAGAAGGAAGCGACCTGTCTTGCTCTTCGGGAAAGCAATGTGACGATCGTTGAGACGAAGAAACCGCCGAAGTCGGAAGTCATGGCCGCTCCGCTTACCGTCAGGATCCTTGCCGTGTTTGAGATGAAGGAGATCGTCCGCCGCGACGGAACGTCGTCATTTCTGCAGGAGTTCATTATTGGGGATGCCTCAGGGACGGCACGTCTGGTCAGCTGGGCCCCGGAACTTTTCGCCGATGTGGATGCAGGTTCATCCGTCTCGATCTCCGGCGTGCAGAGAAAGGAGGACGAGGGTATCGTTGAGTATGTCGTCTCCGACGCGGCCGAGATCCGGATCCTCGCGGATGAGATCCCCGTTCTTTCCAAAGATGCGTCCGAGGTGGGCGAAGGGCCAAACCCGGTTGTCACCGGTGTCGTGACATCAGTCTCCGAAGTCAGGTCCTTCACCACCCGCCGCGGAACAGAATCGCGTGTCAGAAATGTGACGATACGCGGGTCTTCGACGAACGGCAGCGTGAATGCGGCCGTATGGGGAGATGCTGCGGACACCCTCATTTTGCCGGGAGACTCCGTGCAGGTGATAAATGCCGCTGCAAAACTGAATCGGTATGGAGAACTGGAACTCTCCGTCGGCCGCGGCTCGGTGATTCAGACGGTTTCCCTTCCCGGAGAACATATTTCGGTTACCGGCATGGTGATTTTGCGGCCCGAAGGCCTTTCACTCGATGATGGAAATGAGGTCTGGATACTGATCACCGATCAGATGCCGGAACCCGGCATGATTGCGGCCGTGGAAGGCATTGCCCAAAACGGACGGATCAAGGTGACGAATATCAATGTCCGGACCACAAATCCCACTCCGCTTGTTGTGCGGCTCGACCCTCTTTTATAATCCGAGTTTGTCGGTGATCTTTCGTTTGGCGTATTTGCCGAACGCCTTTTTACATTCCGGCGACCGGATAAAATCATACACCAGCTGGTCAATGATCGGCTTCACGAGCGGATTGGCTTCGATATCCCCGGCCATGTCAAGGAGGGCATTTTTGTATTCTTCATTGTTTTTTTCGGCCATACCGATAGATGGGTCAAAGACGGGTATAAGGATATCGGAGCGGCCAAAAAATCAATGAAAAAAATACCAAAATACAACAGCATCTCTCTGAGCGATGAGGGGTTTATGCGCGGTGGTTGGGCATTATCGCACCGCGCGGTTAGGGGTTTATATGGCTCTGTGCTGATGTATTAGTATATCTGAAAAAACAGGAGAACAAGAAGATATGACAGCACTTGATATTGAAGAAATCCCGGGAGTAGGACCGGCAACCGCCGACCGGCTGCGTGACGCCGGCTACATCACGGTCGAAAGCATTGCGACGGCGACGCCTGTTGATCTCGCAGAAGCTGCCGAGCTTGGCGAGTCCACGACGAAGAAGATCATCAAAGCAGCCCGCGAGATGGCCGACATCGGCGGATTTAAAACCGGGACCGATATTCTTGCACGCAGGCAGGACGTTCTAAAACTCAAAACCCTTGTCCCGGAGATTGATGAACTGTTCGGCGGCGGTCTTGAGACCCAGGCGATCACCGAACTCTACGGTGAATTCGGTTCAGGAAAATCCCAGATCGCTCATCAGCTTGCAATCAACTGCCAGCTCCCGAAGGAACTTGGCGGCCTTGGAGGCAGCTGCCTCTACATCGACACGGAAAATACCTTCCGCCCCGAGCGTATCGAGCAGATGGCCGAAGGGCTGGAACTTGCAGATCTCTCCGAGGGATATGTCGTTCCAACACCTGATGAGTTCCTCGCAAATATCCACGTGGCACGCGCCCACTCGTCGGATCACCAGATGCTCCTGATCGACGCTGCCAGAGAACTGTCCAACGAACTTACGGCATCGGATCTCCCAGTCAAACTCGTCATCATCGATTCCCTGACCAGTCTCTTCCGTTCTGAATATGCCGGACGCGGAACGCTTGCCGGCAGACAGCAGAAACTTAACCGGCACATGCACGACCTCTTCAAGCTGGTCGATGATCTCAATGCGGTCGCTTTAGTCACGAATCAGGTCATGGCAAACCCCGGTCTTCTCTTCGGGGACCCAACCAAACCGATCGGCGGAAACATCGTCGGCCACACGGCGACCTACCGTGTCTATCTCAGAAAGAGCAAAGCCGGCAAACGTATCGCAAGACTTGTGGACAGTCCCAACCTTCCCGAAGGCGAAGCAACATTCATGGTCGAAACCGCAGGTATCAAACCCTGCTGACCCCAATACTATTTTTAATCATGCCCAGGGCCTTTATCACAGATATCGACGGCACGTTAACGGATGACCGCCGCAGATTATCAACGGAAGTTGTCGAAGAGATGCGAAGACTTCTTGATAACGATATCCCGATCATACTTGCGTCGGGCAACACGCTCTGTTTTCTGGATGCTTTTTCCCACATGATCGGGACAACCGGTACCATCATCGCTGAAAACGGGGGCGTGTATCGTCTTGGTTACCTCGGCAAAAAACAGATCTCCGGAAACCAGAAGCTCTGCCTTGCGGCATATCAGAAAGTCGTGGATGAACTCCAGCCGAAAGGTGACGAGCTGCGGCTTTTCAGCAATAGATATCGTGATTCCGACATCGCCTTTTCCCGGGACGCTCCAACAGAAACCGTCAAAGAGATCCTCAAAGACATGCCGGTCGTTGTCATCGACACGGGATTTGCCATCCATCTTCAGGTCCCGGGCATCACCAAAGGCGGGGCCTTTGCAAAACTCGCTGAACAGATGGGCCTTGCGCCTTCGGATTTCCTGGTTGCCGGAGACTCAGTCAACGACATATCGATGCTGAAACTCGGCGGGATCTCCGTTGCTCCGGCAAATGCCTCTCCCGAAGCAAAAAAAGCAGCCGGCCATGTTATGGAAAAATCATACGGCGAAGGTACGGCCGAAGCTCTGCGAAAATACTTTTAAAAAAGGAGTGAGGGGTTAAACGTTTTCAGCGAAGCATATACCTGTCGACCACAATAAAGTCCGTGATATCCTTCACGGCCTCAAAGGGCAGGGTAATCGCCTCGTTTTCAAGTTTGTAACCGGTCGTATCAAAACCTGCATCGGGGCGGATGACGAGCGCCTTCAGCTGTCCGGTCGGTGCGTCAAAAGTTACGTTTCTGATCTGTCCGATGATCTTGCCATCGGTGCTCATCACGCACTTTCGCCGGATATTATGGGTAAACTGCTCACTCTGCATGATTAATCAGCTTTAAAGTTTGATAAGCTAGTATTTATCCGTTTGTATAAGTCCTGCATTTATAATGACGGGAACACCTGGATGATATCCGAATGCGTGAGAATGCCGATCGGTTTTTCATCCTCGGTCACGATCACCCGTCCGACATGCTGTTCCTTGAACTGTTTGATTACTTCATACAGCCGCATGTCTCCGGGCATCGTTATGACTCTCGTGACCATCACATCGGCTACAAGAGAGGTCGTCGGCATTTCCCGGTCCAGTGCCGAGACGATGTCAGTCATCGTCAGGATCCCACGCAGAGTTCCGTTTTCAACAACTGGAGCTCCGTGGATCTTTCTCTGGAGAAATGTTTTCATCGCATACGCCAGGGTCATATCCGGTTCAAGCGAGATCAGCGGGGAATTCATATATTCGCGGATCTGTTTTTTCGGCAGCGAGGTCATCTCCGATGTCGAAATCAACAGAGCACTGTTGATCTCATCCTTGCCGAAAACTTCGCCTTTGATGAGCAGTTTGTTCACCGGGGTCGGGCCGATGGTTATCTTGTCGCCGACCTCAAACGACCTCACATTCCCGATGATCTTGATCAGAGCATGACAAAGATCCGCGTGGGTGAGGGTAGTAAAGGCGATCTCATTTACGCGCACACCCTCGACCCGTTCACCATTTCTCTGAATGATCACTTCGCTTTCCGAGTAATCCGTTGAAATATTCAGTTCCGAATAGGCGCGGGCAGTGGGCTGGTATCCGCCTTTGGGGCCGGGAATTCCGTCTACGAGTCCGAGCACTTTGAGAGCCAGCATCTGGTTTCTGACCGTTCCCGGGTTCCGTCGAATGATATCTGCAATGACCTCGCTCTTGATTGGATGCGAATATTGATGATAAAGCGAGATAAGAGTAATAAGGATATCTTTTTGAATTAGTGATAAATCCATACTTACTGATTCTTTCTGATTGCTATAGTAATAAACCAAATGGATTGGATGAAAAATGTACTTCGATAAAATCTCGACCGTTCCAACAGCAGACGAGCTGCTTGACCGCAGTTTCCGCCGTGCTTCAAAGAAAATGCGGGAAAAAACAAATAAACGTCATGCAAACGAGGACTTTGTCCGGGCGATCACCCAGGCAACGCATGACAAACTGGTGGCAATTATCCAGAGTTTCCCCGAATTTGAAGAGCTGCCGCCGTTTTACCGGGACCTTTGCGATATTTTGTTCGGGATGGATGACCTGAAAAAAAATCTGGGTATGGTGGGCTGGGCCGCAAAGAATGTGCGTGATGTGGGGGCAGGCATCTCCAAAGGCATGCGCTGGACCGATACGCAGGTCGAAAGAAAACGCGCCGTTGCACGCATCGCCTCGATCGTTCACCGGGCGGACGACTCTCTCAGATATCTCAACGACGTCAGAAACGTTCTCCGAAAACTCCCCGTGATCAGCACCGACGAGTTTACGATCGTCGTCGCCGGGTATCCGAACGTGGGCAAATCCTCCTTCATCCGCCTGATCTCCAGCGGGGAGCCCGAGATTGCCTCGTATCCCTTTACGACCAAAGGCGTCGTTGTCGGACACCGGAATGCCGAGCGCAGAAAGAAAATTCAGTTCATCGACACCCCGGGTCTGTTGGACCGGACGGAAGAGGAACGAAACGCGATTGAAAAACAGGCGCTCAATGCTCTTGTCTACGTTGCCGATCTGGTTCTGTTCGTTATCGACGCCAGCGAAAACTGCGGATATTCCCTTGAAGCCCAGATGAAACTCCGCGAGGATATCGAAAGGATCATTTCGGTTCCGATGATCTCCGTCGTAAACAAATCGGATGTAAAAAGCGTGGACGGATTTTTCAACATGTCCACCGTATCGGGCGAAGGCGTCGAGGAAGTCCTTGCCGAACTTCTCCGTCTCCGCGAGGAGCTAAAATTGGACGAGGCCGTGGATATCCGCGCCGAACTCCCGCAGCCGGAAATGAAGAGGCGCGGGAGAAGACAGGAATCGGAAACCGATTTCTGATCCTTCAAACTTTTTAGAAAAAAATAGTTATTCTGAGAATTTCTAACAACCTTTTTTTTCCGACAGAAAGTACTTTCTTTTCGTACATTGAGTAGTATGTATGGGGACTTTCAGCAGCTTTGGTCTCAACCAGGCATATCACGAGCGTTATGAAAAACTTGGCGCCCGTCTCTCCGATGTTGGTAAAACACTTGATTGGGATGTTTTTCGTCCTCTTCTTGAATCCATGTATGCAAATAAATCCGGCAAAGGCGGTCACCCCAATGTCGATGTAATACTCATGTTCAAGATTCAGCTTCTGGAAGTCTGGTATAATCTATCTGATCTCGCCGTTGAACGTGAAATCTAAGATCGTCTCTCCTTTTGGCATTTCCTTGGGTGTCCTGACAAAATACCCGACAATTCAACGATCTGGTTATTTCGGGAGCGCATGTCCGAATCAGGCGTTGACACATTGGTTTGGCAGGAGTTTCAGCGACAACTTGACCTGAAAGGTCTCAAAATTGAACAAGGTATGATTCAGGATGCAACGTTTGTGTATGCTGAACCCGGTCATTGTAAGAAAGACACGCCGCGAGGAGAGCAGGCAAAAACACGACGGGATAAAGATGGAAAAATCATGTCCAAGAACGGCAAAATGCACTATGGCTATAAACTGCATACCATCATGGATAAGACGCATGATCTTATTCGACGCATTGAAACCACAACGGCAAATGTTCATGACAGTCAGGTGGATCTGTCAGAAAAAGGAGAAGTGGTCTATCGGGATCGGGGATATCAGGGAGCAAAATGCAAGGGATATAGTGCCACAATGAAACGAGGGGCGAGAGGACATCCCATTGGGATACGAGATAAACTGAGAAATATGCGAATAAGTAGAAAGAGATCAAAGGGGGAGAGACCCTATGCAGTGATCAAAAATATCTTTCATGCAGGGTTGGTGAAGGTAACAACGCTGCAAAGAGTGAGAGTGAAAAATATGCTGGCTGCATTTTGTTATAATATCTATCAAGTGAAAACGATTCAAAACAGGGTGTAAATTAAAAAAAACGTCAAGGAATAATTGGGATTTATCGTGATTTTCTTTTTTTGGGTGGGGGATGAGAGGGTGTGGGGATGTATTCAATCCTTCATAAATAATGATTCTCGTTAAAAAAAAGAGTTGATAGAAATTCTCAACAAGATAATTTTCATTCGACGCCGAAACCGGAAGGATCATCGCAGAGATGAGGAGCACGATAATTCACCCAAGGATCAGAATTTTTTTGGTCACACCGTTTGATATCATTGTATTTCAGTTATCAGTCTAAGTTAATATAGTATTCCTTCATCTAACAGAGAGGATTTTATATTCACAGGACAGAATTAATAGATAATGTTTGAAGGACTGAAAAATAAGCTTGTTCTCGGGAAAAAAAAGAACCCGATTCAGGAGACGGAAGCGCCTGTTCCCGCCGCCGTCGAAACTATATCATCACCCAAGCCTGAGGAAAAAAAAGCCCCGGGCTTCCTCAATAAAATCAAAACTCTTGTCGTAGAACATGAGTTTGTCCTCTCCGAAAAAGATATCGAGGAATCCCTCTTCGAACTCCAGATGGTCCTCCTGGAGTCCGATGTGGCTTACCCCGTAGCCGAGGCGATCACCGAACATATGAAAAAAGAACTCGTCGGCACTCACCGGAAGCTTCGCGAATCGGCCGATGATGTTGTCACGAACGCTCTTCGGCATGCCATTGAGGAAGTTCTCGGCGAGGGGTTCGATCTCGTCTCCTACATTAAAAACCATGAAAAGCCGGTAAAGATTCTCTTCACCGGCGTGAATGGGACCGGGAAAACGACCTCGGTCGCCAAAATCGCCCACTATCTTCAGAGTCAGGGACTCTCCGTCGTGGTCGGAGCGGGCGACACGTTTCGTGCCGGCGCCATCGAACAGATCCGCGTTCACTGTGACCGGCTCGGGATCAAACTCATCGCTCATCAGGAAGGAGCCGATCCCTCGGCTGTTCTCTACGACACAGTTGAGTATGCCAAAGCCCACAAAACCGATGTTGTTCTTGCAGATTCGGCAGGCAGATTCCACAACAGGGTCAATCTCATGAACCAGCTTGAAAAAATAAAGCGCGTAATGAAACCCGATCTCGTCTTCTATGTCGACGAGGCCGTTGCCGGAAATGATGCGGTCATCCGTGCCGAGGAGTTTGAAAAGACCGTCTCGACAGACGGGGTTATTCTCACCAAAGTCGACATGGATCCAAAAGGCGGTGCTGCAATTTCGATCGCCTACACGATCGGAAAACCGCTCGTTTTTCTCGGAGTCGGGCAGGGATATGACGATATGAAACCATTCACTCCTTCGCTGATTATTGATGAAATATTCGGAGATGACTAACATGGGACTTGATACACTTTCCAACTCACTCAAAGACGCGATGAAGAAACTCGCCGGCAAAACGGTCATCGACCGTGCCGCCGTCGACGAACTCGTTCGCGATCTCCAAAGAGCCCTGCTCTCATCCGATGTCAATGTCAAACTCGTGATGGAGCTTTCCAAGCAGATCAAAGCCCGCTCGCTGGACGAAGATCTTCCCAAAGGCATCAACGCCCGTGAACATGTTCTCAGGATCGTGTATCAGGAGCTGGTAAATCTTGTCGGCAAAGAGGCCGAGTTCTCCTTAAAACCGCAGAAGATCCTGATGGCGGGTTTGCAGGGTTCGGGTAAGACCACTACGACCGGAAAACTCTGCCGCTACTTCCAGCGCAAAGGTCTCAAGGTCGGGGCGATCGGTGCCGACAACTTCAGGCCGGGAGCGTATGCCCAGCTGGAAACGCTCTGTAAAAAGATCAATGTTCCAAGTTACGGTGATCCAAAGGAGAAGGACGCCGTAAAAATCGTTAAAGACGGACTTGCCGCTCTCAAAGATGTGGATGTCATCATCGTCGATACCGCCGGCCGTCATGCGCTGGAAGATGATCTGATTGATGAGATCACCCAGGTAAACGCCTACCTCAAACCCGATCACCGCTGGCTCGTCATCGATGCAGCTCTTGGTCAGGCGGCCCGCGATCAGGCCAAACGGTTCCATGAAGCAATCGGCATCGACGGCGTTATCGTGACGAAGATGGACGGTACGGCGAAAGGAGGAGGCGCAATGTCGGCTGTCGCCGAGACCCAGTCCGGAATCGTTTTCATCGGTAACGGTGAGACGATCGACGATCTCGAACGCTTCGATCCCAACGGATTTATTTCCAGACTTCTCGGTATGGGCGATCTCAAAGCCCTCGTTGAAAAGGCCGAAGAGTCGATGAACGCCGAGGATGTCGATGTCAACGCCATGCTTCGGGGAAAGTTTACCCTGAACGATATGTACAAACAGCTTGAAGCGGTGCAGAAGATGGGTCCGTTAAAGCAGGTTCTCTCCATGCTGCCGATGGGCAACATGAACGTTCCGTCCGACGCTCTGGAAGGGACGGCCGATAAAATGAAAAAGTTTAGGATCATCATGGATTCCATGACGCCCCAGGAACTTGATGAACCCGCTCTGATCAACACGTCCAGAATGATGCGGGTGGCCAAAGGTTCCGGTTCTTCAGTTGAAGAGGTCCGGGATCTCATAAAATACTATAAAATAATGCAGAAAACGCTGAAAGGTTTCAGAGGAAACCGGATGGCGATGGGAAAAATGATGAAACAAATGCAGAAAGGCGGCATGGGACCTATGGGTCCGATGTAACCTGAATTTGATAGTTAGTGGAAATACTACATAATGAATACCTCTAGTTTTTTTTTCAAAATCCGTGATAAACACTCTCGTGAGTAGCTTACTTTTCAGAATAAATCTCTAATATTCTATATATTTTTTTGATTAATGGGTGCGGGAGGGCGACTCCGGCGTGGAGCCCGACGCGGTGGCGTATCCTATCTGCCATGGCTCAATATGTTTCCGTGAGTTCTATAGTGATGGAATATTCAGATATTACGTACGCGGTGTTAGAGTGCAGATTCAATTCGGGAAGTATTAGATTTTGTGATCATACTCCCAAGCCACTTCCCTTCAAAATACACCATCCAGTCCCTTCCATTCTGACGATTCAACGACAGATTAGCTAAGCAGAACGTTAACTTGAGCCTTCGACATAAGATATTTCCACCGCGTCGGGCTCCGCGCCGGAGTCGCCCTCCCGCACCCCATAATCAGAAAAAGGAAAGAGATTTGGGAGAAGTATATTTGCCAACTATCAAATTTAGGATGTAAACCTCTTTTTTATTACGACTTGGTATACGTCAGATTATAATTGTCTGTCCCGGTTCCGTCAGCGAGGATAGTAAAATGGATCAAAGCCGCTTTGTAGTAATTAATGTACGAGAATTTCTAACAACCTTTTTTTTCCGACAGAGAGTACTTTCTTTTCGTACGTTGAGTAGTATGTATGGGGACTTTCAGCAGCTTTGGTCTCAACCAGGCATATCACGAGCGTTATGAAAAACTTGGCGCCCGTCTCTCCGATGTTGGTAAAACACTTGATTGGGATGTTTTTCGTCCTCTTCTTGAATCCATGTATGCAAATAAATCCGGCAAAGGCGGTCACCCCAATGTCGATGTAATACTCATGTTCAAGATTCAGCTTCTGGAAGTCTGGTATAATCTATCTGATCTCGCCGTTGAACGTGAAATCTACGATCGTCTCTCCTTTTGGCATTTCCTTGGGTGTCCTGACAAAATACCCGACAATTCAACGATCTGGTTATTTCGGGAGCGCATGTCCGAATCAGGCGTTGACACATTGGTTTGGCAGGAGTTTCAGCGACAACTTGACCTGAAAGGTCTCAAAATTGAACAAGGTATGATTCAGGATGCAACGTTTGTGTATGCTGAACCCGGTCATTGTAAGAAAGACACGCCGCGAGGAGAGCAGGCAAAAACACGACGGGATAAAGATGGAAAAATCATGTCCAAGAACGGCAAAATGCACTATGGCTATAAACTGCATACCATCATGGATACGACGCATGATCTTATTCGACGCATTGAAACCACAACGGCAAATGTTCATGACAGTCAGGTGGATCTGTCAGAAAAAGGAGAAGTGGTCTATCGGGATCGGGGATATCAGGGAGCAAAATGCAAGGGATATAGTGCCACAATGAAACGAGGGGCGAGAGGACATCCCATTGGGATACGAGATAAACTGAGAAATATGCGAATAAGTAGAAAGAGATCAAAGGGGGAGAGACCCTATGCAGTGATCAAAAATATCTTTCATGCAGGGTTGGTGAAGGTAACAACGCTGCAAAGAGTGCGAGTGAAAAATATGCTGGCTGCATTTTGTTATAATATCTATCAAGTGAAAACGATTCAAAACAGGGTGTAAATTAAAAAAAACGTCAAGGAATAATTGGGATTTATCGTGATTTTCTTTTTTTTTGGGGGGGGGATGAGAGGGTGTGGGGATGTAACCTATCTTCCTTAAATCATGATTCGCGTTAAAAAATGGGTTAATAGAAATTCTCAGATTTTCTTTTGTTGAAAACAAAATATTCTTTCGTACAACACTTAGAAACAGTTAGAAACAACCAAGAACAAAAACCTTATAAGCAACTAACCATTTCTCTTTCTCTAAAGCTTTTGAATATATAAAGTATTTAAACAAAACTCAAAAATTTCCACATCACATCCTCTCCCCCTCAACAAAACTCCACTCGCAACAAAGGGGTGTGGGCGTTATTTCACTCATAAACCCATCTGATTCATAAAATCATCATCAAACAATCGATTGCCATATTATTTCCATTGGAAATATACCCCTAGAACAAATCACCACTCCACTCGCAGTAGTGGTACATTATCAGGAAAAAAACATAATACATTGGTAAGGATAAAATTACAATGGACAGCGAACCCTACAAATCTACCGGTCTCTTTAAAAAATACATCAATCCTAATAGAATTTTTCAAAACCGCGAAGTTTTACGGCATAGTTACAGCCCAAAAGAACTCCCTCACCGTATGGATCAGATCGATTCCATCGCAGAGATCCTTGCTCCCGCTCTCCAAGGAGCCACACCCTCGAACATCCTTATCTACGGAAAAACGGGAACCGGTAAAACCGCGACGGTCAAGTTCGTCGGCACCGAACTCGAAAACGAAAGCTCGGAGTTTTCTCCGTGCAGACTTGTCCATCTCAACTGCGAGACCATCGATACCCAGTACCGCGTCCTTGCCCAGATCGCAAATCATGTCAGTGGTCATGATCTGAAAGCAAGCGACCGGGTCAAAAACACCATCCCAGCGACCGGATGGCACACCGATCAGGTGTACTCGGAACTCAAAAACGTTCTTGAGCAGGCGGGAGGTCTCCAGATCATCGTTCTGGATGAAATCGACAAGCTGGTTAAAAAAAGCGGAGACGACACACTCTATAATTTAACGCGCATCAACAGTGACCTCTTCTCGTCCCGCGTCTGTATTATAGGCATTTCAAACGATCTCACATTCAAAGACTTTCTCGATCCCCGTGTCCTCTCCTCCCTATCGGAGGAAGAGCTTGTTTTCCCGCCGTACAACGCAGATCAACTTCGAGACATTCTGCATCAGCGTGCCGAGATGGCCTTTTTCCCGGATGTCGTTTCCGATGAAGTGATCGGTCTTTGTGCCGCACGTGCCGCCCAGGAACACGGCGACGCACGCAGAGCGCTTGACCTCTTACGAGTCTCCGGCGAGCTTGCCGAACGCGAAGGAGCCGAACATGTCATGGTAAAGCATGTCAACAGCGCTCAGGAAAATATCGAGACCGATACGATGAGCGAATGTGTGAAAACCCTTCCCTCACAGAGCAAGATCGTTCTGTGCTCCATGCTTCTCATGGCCGCCTCCGGCCAGAAGGTTTTCACGAGCGGCTCAGTCATCAATGTATACCGTGAAGTTGCCGCCGAACTCGACACCGAGGCATTAAGTCACCGCCGGGTTTCCGATCTCATCAACGAGCTCAACATGCTTGGCATCATCACGACCCGCGTAGTTTCCCATGGAAGGCACGGCCGGACGACAGAAATTTATTTTAAGAGTCCGACCAATGACATACGTAATGTGATCATGAATGATTCACGGTTTCAGGAATGCGGTATTCTGCATCCTCTGTTGAAAAGTCATGAAAAAGGTGATTAAATATGGATCAAAAAGACACCATAATCCTAAAGGAACTCCAGAAGAACAGCAGGATCCCTGTAAGTGATCTTGCTGTGATGCTGGAAGTGACCGAGAGCGATGTGACAAAACGGATCACCAGCCTCTACCAGGCAGGTATCCTCCGCCGGTGTACGGCAGTCATCGACTACTCGGCAATGGGTGTCGAAGAGGTGTCCGTCATTCTCTCGCTGAAGGCCACTCCGGAAAAAGGTCTGGGGTATGACGGTATTGCCGAGAAACTTTCCCGCTTCCCGCAGGTCGAGAGCATCAGACTTCTTACAGGCAGTTACGATTTCCAGGTCACCATCACCGGACAGTCCATGGCAGAGATCTCCCGGTTCGTCGCCGAGCAGATCGCATCGATCGACGGCATCAGAGAAACGATGACTCAGATCGTTATGCGGACGTATAAGGAACAGGGTGTGGAAATGGCCTGTCCGGGAAGCCGCGACAGACAGCTGATTACGTTCTAAGACGGGGTTATCATGCGTAATTTTGTATCAAAGGTAGCTGCTGAGATCCCTCCTTCGGGCATCAGAAAGTTCTTCGATCTCGTCCTCACGATGGATAACGATAAGGTTATCAGTCTGGGCGTCGGGGAGCCGGATTTCGATACCCCTTGGAATGTTTCCAAAGCTGCTATCACCTCTATTGAAAAAGGGATGACCATGTACACCTCGAACCGTGGTCTGCCCGATCTCTGTTCCGCTTTGTCCAAGGATCTGGAGCAGCGGTATCATACTCCGTATTCTCCGAGTGAGATCATTGTCACGACCGGCGTATCGGAAGGTTTTGATATTGCCGTACGAGCTGTCGTGAATCCCGGTGATGAAGTGATCGTTGTTGATCCCTGTTTTGTCTCCTACAAATCCGAAGTGCTTATGGCAGGCGGAAAACCCGTCTCTCTTCCCTGCGATGCGAAGGATCAGTTCAAGGTCACGCCCGACGCACTGATGGAAAAGATCACGCCGAACAGCAAAACGCTGATCATCAACTTCCCGAACAATCCGACCGGGGGTGTAATGGGCAAAGACGATCTGAAAGCGATCGCTGATATCATCATCGATCATGATCTTCTGCTGATCTCGGATGAGGTGTATTCGGAACTTACCTACGAAGGCTCCCATGTCTCGGCGGCATCCATCGACGGCCTTTGGGACCGGACGATCACGCTGAACGGCTTTTCCAAGGCATATGCGATGACCGGATGGCGGCTTGGATATCTCTGTGCGCCAAAGGAGATCTGCGATGCTGCACTCAAGATTCACCAGTATGTGATGATGTCGGCGCCTACCGCCGCTCAGTTTGCTGCGATCGAGGCAATCAAGAATGCTGAGGATGCAAAGAACCAGATGGTTGCCGAGTACCGAATCAGAAGAAACCTCTTCGTAAAGGGTCTCAACGATGTCGGTCTGCCCTGCCATCTTCCCAAGGGAGCGTTTTATGCGTTCCCGTCGATCGAAGGCACCGGTCTTTCCGATGAGGAATTTGCCGAGCGTCTCTTAACCGAGCAGCAGGTGGCTGTTGTTCCGGGCAGTGCTTTTGGTGAAAGCGGGGTTGGTCATATCCGTACCTGTTATGCGGTTGATCGTGCAAAACTCACTGAGGCCGTGCGCAGAATCGGGGTATTTGTCGAGTCACTTTCGTGATCTATAATAACCCCTTCGTTTCGAGTGGAAAGTTAATTTAACCTGAACCATTTTTTATGGATAAACGCGAGATTGTTACCCGGTTTGCTGATGCCGGATTTTTGGTAAATCATCAGGTTGTGAATTATATCAGCGAATGCGGCGGAACCGGGGTTATTGAAGGGATTATCGCCTCTCTTCCCAAAGGAGTGACAGTCGTCACCCCAAAAGACGTTCCTGCGATGATCCCACTTCGAACCGACAAACTCAATGTAGGGGTCAGCAGGACGCCCGAGATTCTTTTCGGGCGGGCGGGGAGTTCTGTTCCCCTGCCTGATCCGGAATCCTCTTACACGATGTTTCGTGACCGGTATGATTCGCTAGCCGCGATGATGCGGGGCAGGGTCAGTCCGATTCCGATCGAAGCTCTTGTCAGGACAGGCAACCGGTTTACGGATCAACAGATCGGTCTTGTGGGTATGGTGAGTTCGATCTCGACAAGTACCAAAGGCCACCGGATCGTTGAGGTCGAGGATTCGACCGGCTGCATCAAGGTGCTCTTTAATAGAAACCGCGAAGGGTTCACCGAGGCCGAGGCTATCATCCCTGATGAGGTCATCGGCGTCAAAGGTCAGCTCGCCCGCGATAGTATGGGAAAGAGTCAGATGGTGTTTTCCGACACGCTGTATCGGCCGGATATCCCGCTGACGAATGTCCCTTCCCCCTCGAAAGAACAGGGCAAGGCCGTGTTTATCTCCGACATCCATGTGGGCAGCAATACGTTTTTGCCTGATGCATGGGAAAATTTCTCAACCTGGATGCAGACACGCGAGGATATCGGATATCTCCTTATCGCCGGCGATGTTGTGGATGGGATTGGTATCTATCCTGATCAGGACAAGGAGCTGGATATCAAAACTATTTATGAACAGTACGATCATGTCGGCGATCTTATGGCCGCTATGCCGGACCGGCTGAAAATCGTTATCTCTCCCGGCAATCACGATGCCGTCCGGGGAGCCGAACCCCAGCCGGCCCTTCCCGAAGAGTTTCGCGGAAATTTCCCATCCAATGTCACCTTCGTTGAAAATCCTGCCCTCGTCAATATCCAGTCGGTCAACGTACTTATGTACCATGGAAGAAGCATCGATGATCTGATCAAGTTCATTCCGGGAGCCTCCTACACGAAAGTCGGCGAGATCATGGAGGCCATGCTCAAGCGCCGGCATCTTGGTCCGATCTACGGTCAGAGGACACCTCTTCTCTCCACGGATAAAGACGCCCTCGTCATTCGCGACGTGCCGGACATCATCCATACCGGGCATGTTCACATAAGCGATGTCATTTCATACCGGGGGGTTCTCGGGATAAATGCCGGGACCTGGCAGTCTCAAACCTCCTTCCAGAAACAGATGAATATTACTCCGACCTCGGCCGAGGCGGTTGTCGTGGATCTTGCCACGCTAAGCTATGAAAAACTCTGTTTTCTTTAACTGATTTCCCCTCCCTCTTTCTTCGTTCCGGCAAGGGATTAGTATTATTAGCTCCTCCACCCATTAATATAAGGAGAAACCATCCCAATTTTATGGAGGTTTTCTATACCTATGGATTTGATCTATCTCGCTCCAATATGTGCCGTTTTAGGCCTTCTCTTTGCTCTCTACTCCTTCTCTATCGTGAAGAAAGAGGGAGCAGGCGATGAGAAGATGCAGAAGATCGCTGCAGCCATTCACCTTGGCGCAATGGTCTTTCTGAATCGTCAGTATCGTGCAATCGGAGCTTTTGTCGTCGTTATTGCAGTCATTCTCGCTCTCCTCATTTCCCCGTGGGCAGCCCTTTGTTACGTCATCGGTGCAGCGCTCTCGGCAACTGCTGGATATATCGGAATGCACAGCGCAACAAAAGCAAACGTAAGAACAACCAATGCAGCAAAACGCGGAATCGCAGACGCTGTGAAAGTCTCCTTTGCAAGCGGCTCGGTCATGGGTATGTCCGTGGTCGGTCTCGGTCTTCTCGGTCTCTCCATCGTGTTCATTCTCCTTGTAATGATCAACGGCGGATTCGGCAGTGTCGACAATGTTAACATCGTAGTTTCCATTCTTGCATCCTTTGGTTTTGGTGCCTCGTCAGTGGCTCTCTTCGCCCGTGTCGGCGGCGGTATCTTTACCAAAGCTGCCGATGTCGGTGCTGACCTTGTCGGCAAAGTCGAAGCAGGCATTCCTGAAGACGACCCAAGAAACCCGGCAGTCATTGCCGACAATGTTGGTGACAATGTAGGTGACGTCGCTGGTATGGGTGCCGACCTTTTCGAATCCTATGTCGGTTCGATCATCGCATCCATGGCTCTTGGTGTTGCCGGTGCAGCCTTTGCATCCGAACTCTTCGGCGAAACCGTCGCAGCATTAAACCTTATTCTCCTCCCGATGCTCATCGCAGCATTCGGTATCATTGCAGCAGCCGTTGGAACGCTCTTCGTTCGTACAAAGAAGAATGAGAGTTCCGCAATCCACAAGGCATTCAATACCGGTCTTGTTGTTGCAATCATCATCTCCATCATCTCGACATACTGTGTAACCAGTTTCCTCTTATACGGTCAGATCGGTATGGGATTCATGTTTGCAGCTCCCCTTGGTATGGGAATCTGGTTTGCAACCATCGCAGGTCTCGTTGCAGGTTTCCTCATCGGCCTGATCACGGAGTACTACACTTCGTTCGATTACAAGCCGACCTTAGGCATTGCAAAATCCTGTCAGACAGGTGCAGCCACCGATATCATCAGCGGATTTGCAAAAGGTATGGAGTCGACCATCTGGCCGGTTCTCATCATCGCAGTTGCAATCTACATTGCATACCAGTTTGCCGGCATGTACGGTATCGGTATTGCAGCAGTAGGTATGCTTTCTACGCTTGGTATCTCCCTTGCAGTTGACGCATACGGTCCGGTCGCAGACAACGCGGGCGGTATCGCCGAGATGTCCCATCAGGACCACTCCGTTCGCGACATCACCGATACGCTTGATGCAGTCGGAAACACGACCGCAGCAATCGGTAAAGGATTTGCAATCGGTTCAGCCGCTCTTACCGGTCTCGCACTGTTCAGCGCCTACGCCCTCGCAGTCGGCATCGATGCAATTGATATACTGAACACGAAAGTCTTCATCGGTATCCTCATCGGCGGTATGCTTCCGTTCCTCTTCTCTGCTCTTACCATGACAGCAGTCGGTGATGCAGCACAGAAGATCGTCGTTGAAGTCCGCCGTCAGTTCAAAGAGATCAAAGGCCTGATGGAAGGTACCGCAGAGCCGGACTACACGTCCGCTGTCTCGATCGCTACCAAAGCAGCTATCAAAAAGATGATCCTTCCGGGTCTTCTCGCAATCGTTGCACCACTCGCAGTTGGTTTCATCCTCGGTCCGCTGGCTCTCGGCGGTCTCTTAGTCGGATCCCTTGTTTGTGGTTTCCTCCTTGCAGTCACGATGGCAAATGCCGGTGGAGCATGGGACAACGCAAAGAAGTATATCGAACTCGGTAACTTCGGCGGAAAAGGCTCTAACGCTCACAAAGCAGCTGTTGTTGGTGACACTGTCGGTGACCCGTTCAAAGACACGTCCGGACCTTCGATCAACATTCTGATCAAACTTATGGCAATGATCTCACTGGTATTCGTACCGGTGCTTCTGCTGCTGTAATACTTCATCAGAACGATCATAAAAATTTCCAACAACCTTTTTTTGCCAGCATGTACGTTCTATTTTCATATGCTGACCAACGTCATGTATCAATTTTTTTAAGAAGGAAGAAAAGAGGAGGGTATCTATTAACCCCATAATGGGCATTGGGTATCGATTGACTTGTGGTGTGTCAATTAATCCTGATGGGTCGATGTTTGAAATAATAAAGCTGGTAACAACTGCCTTTTTGTTTTAACGAATTCCGCTCATGGTAGTACCTCCAATTTTTTCCGAGAGAGTAAACAGTTTTTCGTATTCTTTCAATGGTAATGGAACACAATGTTCCACTCTCTCTATTGGGAGTTTGATTTGTATAAATCAGGGCCGGAATTATTTCGCATGCGGGACTTTTGCCGAAAAAAGTTTTGGTGAATGGATGCTTTCCGAAAAATCACGCGGATATTTTCACTCGTGAATCATCACGAGCATCATTTTGAACCGAGAAAGGGGATGAACCGCATGCGGAATTTTTGCCGGCATTATCAGCATATCGCCCTCTTTCACCAAATGCGGTACACCGCCGATGGGGATCTCGGCTTCTCCCTCGATGACAATGACAAGGGCATCGTACGGAGCCGAGTGTTCGGAAAGTCCTTCGCCCTTCTCAAAAGCAAATGCCGTAACCGTACCGGCTTTTTTATTGATGACCATGCGGGATACGACCGATCCTTCCTGATAATCGGTGAGAGTTTTCACAGGCACAGGGGTTCCAATAAGATCTTTGGTCTCTTTCATGATTTCTTATCGGTGTCTCAATCATATAAACTCTCCAATCAAGACAATTTGGAATCGTATTTTCTCGGAAGGTTTGAAATACAGAGTATTACTATAGATTTATAGTAATCCGGCAGACAATGCGGGATGTGATATTATGGATAAAAAATACAGCTGTTATTGCGGTATTTACTGCGAAAATTGTGCAGTCATTGCGAAAATCACGCCTGCTGCAAAACTCTTGTACAATGAAATGAAATCAGCGGGGTTTGAGGAAATCATTCATATGATTCCAGGAGGCGACGGCTTCTGGCCGTTTTTGAAAGAAATGGCCGAGAATGGAACCTGCACGTCATGCCGCGAAGGCAGCGGAAACCCCGGCTGTGGAATCCGGATTTGTGCAAAAGAGAAAGGGATAGAAATGTGCGCAGAATGTGAAAATTATCCGTGCGAGCATTTTACCGAATTATTGACAGGATGTCCTATAGTAAAACAGGACAATGAACTGTATCGTGAGAAGGGCAGGGAAGCATGGGCAAAACTTCAGGATGAACGCATGGCCGACAGCTTTGTGTACAAACGTGAAAAATAGAGAAAATGAAATCCCAAGAGCCTTGGGGATGTTGATCCTCAGTACGCTCGTCTCTTTTTGAATCTGGGATGGGGGATGAACCCGTAACGTCTGTCCTTAACGATAGTCATACTCCGATCAGCCGGGCCCGGCGGATACTCTTCGTTCCCGGCCTTGGCATTTTGAATATCACTCCGCTTTTTGAAGTGGATTTGCATCATGATAATTTCTTATCCGGGGTCTTCCATCATAAACGTATTTTTCGAAGACTTTTAGAACCAGCGCATCATCACAACGGCGTCTTCCCCGTCCTTGTAATACCCTCCAAATAAAATGACATCCTCATACCCGATTTTTTTGTAAAATTCCTTCGCAGAAGTATTACTTACCCGGACCTCAAGACTGCAGCCAGAGCATCCCGCCAGAAAAAAATCCCGCTCGAGCTTACGGAGCAGAAGTCTGCCGATGCCGAATCCCCGCATCTCCGGAGAGACCGCAATATTACAGATATGGCCGTATTTTTCCTGATCGGTCTCTTCAATTGCTCCTGCGGAAAATCCTACGATCCTGCCTTCAGCTTCCGCTACATAAAACGAGGTCAGAAAAACCGTCATCATCTCAAGCATTGCCTTATAGTCCCAGGGATCGGGAAAGCACAGGAGTTCGATCCGGTATATATCCGGTATATCCTCGATCGTTGCTTTTCTGATCAGACAGCCGGCGGCGGTCCCGCCCACTCCTCTAAAGGTTACCATTTGCTATTTTTACTATTGGACGCTAACCAATATAGCATAATAGTTAGTGTATATCCCTTCACCGGTCTTCGCCCCGCTCCGGATGCATACCGCAGCGTGCCGTCCGTTCCATACGATGTCATCAGTGCCGAAGAGGCTGCTGCTGAAATAGAAAAAAATGAACGTTCTCTTCTCCGTGTCATTCGTCCCGATGCGGAAATGATGGATATCGACCCGCATGACGACCGTGTGTATGCGAGGGCCGCAGAAATGTTTGAAAAGATGAAGGCGGAGGGACTTTTCCAGGAAGATGATACCCCCTCATTCTACATCTATCAGATAACGCTTGGCGGCGAACTGTTCACCGGGCTCGTCTCCTGTGTCTCGGTAGAGGAATACAACAATGATACGATAAAAAAACAAGAACTCACACGCTACGACAAAGAAGAGGACAGGACCCGTCATATCGATTAGGTGTCCGCCCACACCGGCCAGGTCTTTTTACTCTATAAGGATTCGGGCCTCATCCATCAGACCCTGGTCAGCATAGCCGCCGCCCATACGCCCGACGGCGAATATATTTCTGCCGGCGGCAATCTCCATCAGATCTTCCGGGTGGCGGACCCCGCTGACGTTCAAAAGATCACCGGACTTTTTGCAGGAATTCCCAACCTCTACATCGCCGACGGTCATCACCGGGCGAAGTCCTCGGCTAACGTTATGGAAAGAAGATCTTCCGAGGGTCGTGCAACTCCCGATGCGGAAAAGTTCATGAGCGTTCTCTTTGCGCACGACTCGGTCCGGATATACGGATATCACCGTCTCGTCAGGGATCTCGCCGGCATGAATGCCGATCAGTTCTTAGGCGATCTCGCTCTCAGATTTACCGTGACGCCGTTAAAGAAAGTCGACACATCCAAAAATATGATCCCCGTCAAGAACGATGGATCTATGCATATCATCCACCTCTATCTCGAAAGCCAGTGGTATGAACTGACCCGTCCGTTCGATCCCTCGGCCGATGCCATTTCACGGCTCGATGTTTCCGTTCTGCAGGAACTCGTATTAGACGATATGCTTGCGATCTTCGATCCCCGCGGCGATCCGCGTATCTCCTTTGTCGGCGGCATTGCCCCTCTTGCTGATGTCATCAGAGATGTCGACAACGGTGAATACTCGGCAGCATTTATTATGCAGCCGGTCACTGCCCAGCAGGTGATCGATGTGGCCGATGCGGGACTCATCATGCCGCCGAAATCGACCTGGTTCGAGCCTAAACTGCTCTCAGGCATGGTCATCCACGAGATCCGCTGATCTCATTAATATCCCCCTCCTTTTTTGTTTACTTAACTTCTCTTACTGTTAAGAATAGGATAAAATATCGATAATGCACCTCACCATATTCGGCAGCCTATCAGAAAGACATCATACATAGTTAACTATGTTTAATTTACTTCGATTATTATTTTAGCAATTGAGAATTTCTATCAACTCTTTTTTTAACGAGAATCATTATTTATGAAGGATTGAATACATCCCCACACCCTCTCATCCCCCCCACAAAAAAAAAGAAAATCACGATAAATCCCAATTATTCCTTGACGTTTTTTTTTAATTTACACCCTTTTTTGAATCGTTTTCACTTGATAGATATTATAACAAAATGCAGCCAGCATATTTTTCACTCGCACTCTTTGCAGCGTTGTTACCTTCACCAACCCTGCATGAAAGATATTTTTGATCACTGCATAGGGTCTCTCCCCCTTTGATCTCTTTCTACTTATTCGCATATTTCTCAGTTTATCTCGTATCCCAATGGGATGTCCTCTCGCCCCTCGTTTCATTGTGGCACTATATCCCTTGCATTTTGCTCCCTGATATCCTCGATCCCTATAGACCACTTCTCCTTTTTCTGACAGATCCACCTGACTGTCATGAACATTTGCCGTTGTGGTTTCAATGCGTCGAATAAGATCATGCGTCGTATCCATGATGGTATGAAGTTTATAGCCATAGTGCATTTTGCCGTTCTTGGACATGATTTTTCCATCTTTATCCCGTCGTGTTTTTGCCTGCTCTCCTCGCGGCGTGTCTTTCTTACAATGACCGGGTTCAGCATACACAAACGTTGCATCCTGAATCATACCTTGTTCAATTTTGAGACCTTTCAGGTCAAGTTGTCGCTGAAACTCCTGCCAAACCAATGTGTCAACGCCTGATTCGGACATGCGCTCCCGAAATAACCAGATCGTTGAATTGTCGGGTATTTTGTCAGGACACCCAAGGAAATGCCAAAAGGAGAGACGATCGTAGATTTCACGTTCAACGGCGAGATCAGATAGATTATACCAGACTTCCAGAAGCTGAATCTTGAACATGAGTATTACATCGACATTGGGGTGACCGCCTTTGCCGGATTTATTTGCATACATGGATTCAAGAAGAGGACGAAAAACATCCCAATCAAGTGTTTTACCAACATCGGAGAGACGGCCGCCAAGTTTTTCATAACGCTCGTGATATGCCTGGTTGAGACCAAAGCTGCTGAAAGTCCCCATACATACTACTCAACGTACGAAAAGAAAGTACTTTCTGTCGGAAAAAAAAGGTTGTTAGAAATTCTCAATATTTTTGTTTGCCGCGATCGCGTCTTCCAAGGTTGAAGGGGCGGCATCCACCACGTGTTTTTGAGTCGGGCGGGTCCTGACAAGCTGACCGCGGGTTGCACCAACCGTTTCCTGATACGAGATCTTGGCTCTGCCGACCGCCACACAGTCTCCGGACTCGGAAAGGACGAAAACACTGTCGCCGACGTCGATATCGGGCGATACGAAGATAACACCTGGCATAAGAACGCTGCCGCTTCTCTCGGCAGAACTTCCCACCGGGACTCTGCAGGAATATATCGAACGGCGCAGACCACCGCTCCTCCGATGATGATCTCTTCCATCCGATCCTCATCGGGGACTTTGTTCAGAAGGGCGAGATACCCGTCGGGGATCAGCGGAACGCCGAACTGTTCTTCGAAGAAGCGGTTCACAAGATCTCTGTCGCGCTGAAAAGCCGGGCGAACATCTCCCGGAGGAGTCACGGAGACGGGACGGGTCTTTTCCCCGCAGGAGCAGAGTTTTCCCATCACCGGGGCATGACATTTGTCACACCAGTAAAACGGCACTGGAGCAAGAAATGGAGAGTTTTTCATCGTATTCACTCAATTAAAAGGAGCATGACCGTTGTCATAGGAGAATCCAGAACGGATCCGCCGGGAACATTCGTGCATGAGAGGATATCAAGATCCCAGCCGACGGAGGCACAGGCGGCATAGACATCGATTCCGGCAGCTTCCATGCTTGGACGCATTTTTCTTCTATTCATACAGTTTGTGATCACTGCATCATCGTCTTTTGCCGTGCAGTGCGTGCATAATCCGCACTGATGCCCGGTATAGGCAAAAGCCTTGTAGAACCCTGCCGAGAGTGCCATTTGCTCAAGTTCATACATGAAATTTTGAACATAGGCAGTCATCTCGCGGGAGACGAGACGTTCCGGCGTTGTTTCCCCAACATCCCCTAAAAATTTTATCAGAAGGGCTGTTTTGTATTCTTTAAGGACTTTTTTCGTCTCAGCAGGTGTTGGAGAGTACGGCGGGCAGGAAAACCTGCGGCCAAATCCGCCGCAGCCGAAAAGACATTTCTGCCGGACCCATTCAGCAGTGACGATGTCTTTTGCAGGGATCATGGTCGCTTCCCCGCCTTTTTCAACAACAAACCTGACAAGTTCAGCAATCAGGTCCTGTTTTTCCTGCTTCATTTCGTTCTTCTCCGAACGGCTTCATCGATAATCTTTGATGATGAGGTAAAAGGCATCCTGGTGTACTCGGGAATTCGCACAACATCTGCACAGATATCCCGGTCGGCCAGATCAGCTTTCAGTTTTTCCTCGGACCATTTCTGGTTAAAACCGATAGTAATGACTGCCGGATCGATCTCACGGATAGGTTTGTACATATCGGTTTGATCGCCAAGTACGGCATGATCGACACACTTGAGACTCTGAATCATTTTGAGCCGCTGATCTTCGGAAACGATCGGGCGGGGTTTATGAATGACATTCTTTTCCCGGGCGACGATGACCCACAACTCGTCACCTAATTTTTTCGACTCTTCAAGATAGTATATATGTCCGGGATGGAGGATATCAAATGTCCCGGTGGCGACGATTCTTTTCATGGTATAACTTCCAGAACTTTGTGTTTCCCGTCCCTGCCGTAACATCTCCAGGAGTTTTCATCGAAGGGGGATCCGACGATGATATGGCACTGCCCGCTTTGGGAAAATGTGGCAAGATCCGCATCCGAGGGTGATAAACAACCGTTTGGATGACTGTGCGCCGTACCTGCGATCTGCATTCCAAGGGGGATCATATCCATGAAAATATTCGCGCTATCCTGTGATACTCTGGTTCCGGGGATCGGGTAGGTGACGTTGATGACACCCTTTTCCATGCCCAGCATGACGATATATTCATCAGGAAAGCTTGATCTTCCCATCTCCAAAAGGAGATCAAGTACTTCCTGGTCTATGGCACGGACTAACATTCAGTTACTTATATTGGAGAGTATGAGAGATAATGTTTCACATATGGGTTTGGCGGTTATATGGAATGGAGACATAATTCCCATCGAGGTCATTTATTCGGATCGGAGAAGATCCTGGGCGATCGAAGTTAAGACGAACGGCGAGGTTCTGATACGCGTTCCGAAAGCCATTTCCTTGGAAAAAGTTCGGGAGATCGCACAGAGCAAAGCCGAGTGGATCGCAAAACAGCAGGCTCTGTTTCAAAACAGGGACACAAAACCCAGAAGCTACAGTGATGGGGACCAAATTCCGTTTTTCGGGCGGAACCTAACCATAAAACGGAGTACCGGACCCGCCAAAGCGGAGATCGCAGGAGAAGTTATTCACATATCAACACCGGATTCCTTTACGCCGGATGAAGCCGAAATGATTGCCCGTGATGTGGTAATGCTTTTGTATCGGCGGCGTGGAACCGCGGCCCTGGATGCATATGTGGAAAAATATGCGGAGCTTGCCGGCGTGACGAAGCCAAACCTGCGAATGAAGCTTCAGAAGAAAAAATGGGGATGCTGTAAGCCAAAAAACGGGTTAATCATCAATGCACGGGTGCTGCTTGCCCCGAAAATCGTTGCCGAATATCTGGTCGTCCACGAGATAGTACATCTTAGATATCCCCACCATCAGAAAACCTACTGGAAAGAGGTCGAACGACTTATGCCCGGGTATCAGGATGTCGAGAAACTGATGAAAAACGAGGGATGGAAGTGGGAGTTTTAACTTCAGATATGAAGTTTTGATCCAAATAATGAAAACTGAAAAAAAGATATGTAGAGAGATTATGCTTTCTTTACAAACGATGTAATGCCAGTCGAAACCGATACAAGAGATTTTCCGTCAGCAGAGAGTGTATACGTGCCTACGTTAAATAATACGGAGGTTCCGGAAATCTTATAGGTGTTCTCTTCAACCTTTTCCCATGTCATGGGAACAGTGGATATGATACCAAAGAGAGGGATGGTCAGTGTTCCGGTTCCGTCATTATTGAATATGACCGGAAACTCGGTACCATACACAAACCAGTCGCCAACAATCGGTTCACTGCCGATGCAGCCTGCTGCATCCACAGAGACAAGCAGAACTGCAAATACAGCTGCAATCAGAATTTTCTTCATAAAATAGAAATGGAAGAGTGAGATATATCACTCTTTCTTTTTTCTCATCAGGCGGTTTTTATTTTTGCAACATCGGCGAGACCAAGATCGGCGATGGATATCTCCTGCATATCGCCTTTCTTGATCTTGCCCGTGACGGTCATGGGGAAAGAATCCACGAACTTGTAATACCGCGGGATCTTGTGGCGAGCAATCTTTCCGTCGGCAAATGCACGGATCTCTTCTTCGGTGACCGTCGTCCCGGGCTCTGCTTTCACCCAGGCGCAGAGTTCCTCGCCGTATTTTGCATCCGGGACTCCGATAATATAGATGTCGGAGATCTTCGGATGGAGATGGAAGAACTCCTCGATCTCTCTTGGATAGAGATTTTCTCCGCCGCGAATGACCATCTCTTTCAGACGACCTGCCATCCGGACATAGCCTTCCTCATCCATCGTTCCAAGATCCCCGGAGTGGAGCCAGCCGTCTTTATCGATGACCTGCTTGGTTGCATTCGGATTATTGTAGTAGCATTTCATCTTCATGTAGCCGCGGGCGCAGATCTCGCCTTTTTCGCCGAGAGGAACGATACGTCCGGTCTTCGGATCGGTGATCTTGATCTCGGTGTGCGGGAACGCTCTGCCGACGGTCGCTACACGATTCTCAAGCGTGTCGGAGGTGGTGGACATGGTGATGCCCGGTGCCGTTTCGGTAAGACCGTAAACAATCACGATATCCTTCATGTTCATTCTCGAGGCAACCTCCCGCATTTTTTCGATCGGGCAGGGAGAACCTGCCATGATACCTGTCCTGAGACTCGAAAGATCGTACCGATCAAAGTTCGGGTGTTCCAGTTCTGCTATGAACATGGTCGGGACACCGTGAAGGGCCGTACACTTTTCAGCTTCGACCGCATGGAGAACGGCCTCGGCATCGAAGAAGGGCGCGGGAATGACCATCGTGGATCCGTGCGTCACGCAGGCCATGTTCGAAAGAACCATTCCGAAACAGTGATAGAACGGAACCGGAATACAGAGTTTGTCATTCTCGGTAAAACCCATCCCGTCACCGATAAACAGTCCGTTGTTTAAGACAGAGTGGTGGGACAGAACAACGCCTTTCGGAAATCCAGTCGTTCCTGAGGTATACTGGATATTGAGCGCATCATCGAAGGAGACCGACTCTTCACGGTTTTCCAGCTCGAAATCGGAGACGTACTCGCCCATCTCGAGAAGTTCACTCCAGCGATACATACCGTTATAGATGATCTCGCCCATGAATACGACGTTGCGTAAATACGGGAACTTCTCGGACCGGATCTTGCCTGGTTTTGCCTCGAACGCCTCGGGGCATGCCTCGTAGAACATGCCGACGTAATCGGAGGTCTTGAACTTTCCCTGAAGGATCAGGGTGTCCACTTCCGACTGCTTGAGGGCGTATTCCAGTTCGAACGTCCGGTAGGCGGGGTTGATGTTGACCATCACGGCCCCGATCTTGGCGGTTGCAAACTGCACGAGTACCCACTCGGCATAATTCATTGCCCAGATGGCAACACGCGTGCCGTGTTCCACGCCAAGCATCATAAGACCTTTGGCTACGGCATTTGTTTCAGCGAGGAACTCCGCCCAATTGTAGCGAAGGACCTTAGATCCGGCAGTGGTTAGTGTTAGTCCGGACTCGCGATACGAGTTCGGCTCGTCGGAAACGAGCCCTTCGTGGCAATAGTTTGCCGCGGCAGACAGACACCGTTTACTGTAGGGATTCGGCTGAAAGGATACTAGAGCATCGTTGCGGGGATATTTAGCCGCAATGCTGTTCAAAACGTATCCTACGGTACTTCCCAAAAGTGGTTTCTGGGAAGTCCCACATGCGTAGCTTTCAGACATGTGATTACTACGTTAGAGCGAAGAATATAAAAAACGTAGTGCGCCTGAAAAATCAGGCGCGCTTTACAGTGATCATCACGTCATCAAGCATGATGACGTCGACCGATTCACCGGAAACAGAATAGATGTATGAAGTGGTCCAGGCACCTTCGGGAACGGAGATCTCTTCGCCTTCCACGAGGATCGATTTAGGCGGCGTGATCTTGTCGGCATCGGAAAGGGCGTTGACCGCTGCCATGAATGCCCCTGCTTTGTTCCGGAGGGTTTTCCCGACAACTCCTTTATTAAAAGCAACGTCACCGACCGTCTTTTCAAGAGCCGGCTCTTCCGCTTTCCAGACAACCGTCGCGTTTATCGTCCGGCCGAGATCACCGGAGTCATCGATGTCGTGGGATGGCGTGTAGATCGTGACGTTTCCAAGCGGGGAGTTGAGAGCAAGACCGGATTCATGCTTGTATTTGCGGAGCAGACTGACGATTTTCACGACGAGATCACCGTTGCGAAGAGCGTCCTCGTCCGCATACGAGAAGGTTGTCCACGGCTGATCGATGATCCGTTTTCCACCGGATAAATGGTGATAACACTCCTGAGCGAAGAATGGGATGTAGGGAGAGAGCATCGTGCAGAGGGCATCGAGGGTCGTCTTCAGTGTGTAAATCGCACCGGCACGCAGCGGATCTTCACTGTAAAGTCTGCCTTTCACGAACTCGAGATACTCATCGGCCATGATATTCCAGGCAAATTCGCGAATGGTCTTCAGACCCTTGTCGAAGAGATAGGTATCCATTGACTCGGTGACCTCGGCAACCGTTTTGGAGAGGTTCGCAAGCATCCAACGGTCGATAAGCGTGGACGGAGCATCCGTCTCTGGGACCGGAGATTCTTTCTGGATCTGCATTAAGGAGAATCTGACGATGTTCCACATCTTTGTCTGGAATCTGGAAGCGGCAACCACATCATTCCAGTTGAAGAGGATATCCTGACCGGTCGAGGACCCGGCGACAGCCCACTGTCTGAGGGCATCCACGCCGTAGGGCCCCATAACATCCTCGGGACCTATTACATTGTCCCGGGACTTGGACATCTTGAATCCGTCTTCGCCGAGAACCATTCCGTTGATGAGAATACCGTCCCACGGTTTCTCGCCAAGCAGGGCAACGCTCCGAAGAATCGTATAGAAGGCCCAGGTCCGAATGATATCGTGTCCCTGAGGACGGATCTGCGCCGGGAAGTACGGCGGTCTGCCGCTCACGTCCCATCCGGTGACGTGGAGATCGGTGATGGATGAATCCATCCAGGTGTCGAGAACATCCTTTTCGCCGGTGAACTCGGTCCCGCCGCATTTCGGACAGGCGTGTTTGGGTTTTTCGATGGTCGGGTCAATCGGGAGATCGGCTTCATCGGGAAGAATAAGTTCTCCGCATTTGTCACAGAACCAGACCGGGATCGGGGTCGCAAACAATCTCTGTCTGGAGATACACCAGTCCCACTCCATCTGCTCTGCCCAGTTTTCCAGGCGCTGGAGCATGTGTTCGGGATACCATTTGATCTCTTTGGCTGCCTTGACGATCTCGCCACCGTTCACCTTCACGAACCACTGACGCTCGGAGAGGATCTCGATCGGGGTCTTGCATCTCCAGCAGCCGCCGACTCTCTGCTCGATCTTCTTCTGGTCTTTGAGAATGCCGAGCTCTTTCATATCGGCAAGGATCGCCGCACGGCACTCCTTGGAAGGCATGCCTTCGTATTTTTCGCAGATCGCGGTCATCGTGCCTTTGGTCGTGAGAGCTTTGCGGAGCGGGAGGTGATGCTTTTTCCACCAGAATACATCGGTCTTGTCACCAAACGTACAGATCATTACTGCCCCGGAACCGAATGCCATATCAACGGCATCGTCAGCGATGATGGTTACTTCGTGACCGAAGATCGGGACCTTGAGCGTTTTTCCTACGATAGATTTGTACCGCTCATCATCCGGATGAAACGCGACCCCCACGCAGGCTGCGAGGAGCTCGGGGCGGGTCGTCGCGATCTCGATGCCGTCGAAATCGAAGAAGTTCAGAAGGGTCTCCCCGTCATAATACGAAACTTCGGCAAAGGCGATCGCCGTTTCGCAGCGGGTACAGAAGTTGACCGGATGTTCATCCTGATAAATGTAGCCTGCTTTGAGCATGCGCAAAAACGAGAGCTGAGTCTTTGCGTAGTAATACGGCTCCATCGTGATGTATTCATTACTCCAGTCAACGGAGAAACCCATAGTTCTCAAACTCTGCCGCATCCGGGTGATGTTTTCGACAGTGAGTTCCCGGCACATCTTGCGGAACTCTTCACGGGAAACATCGTTTTTGGTGATATGGTGGGTCTCTTCGACCTTTACCTCGGTCGGAAGTCCATGACAATCCCACCCTTGAGGGAACATGACATTGAAACCCATCATACGCTTGTAGCGGGCGATGATATCCATATACACCCAGTTAAGAGCGTGCCCTATGTGGAGTTTTCCTGTCGGATACGGCGGGGGAGTATCTATTACGTATTGTGGTTTTTTCGAGTCTTTCTCGAAGTAAAAGTCGCTGTCGTTCCACTGGTCAAGCCAGCGTTTTTCGACAGAGGCAAAGTCGTAGGTCTTTGGAAGTTCCTCGGTCAACATGTGGAGTACGTTTTGTTTTTCTTCCCATATAATTCTCCCACACCCGAGAGGACCTATTCTTCGAAGGATCGGAGTTTTAGGGAGACCGCCGGACGGTCAAGCCGGTTATGCTGGATGAACTCGGCAAGGCCGGCAAGTTTCTGATACTCGGCAACGAGTCTGTTGTAGGAGTCGAGCATCTTTTTCAGCCGCTCGACGTTTTTGTTGTGAATCTTCCGAAGTGATTCATACTCCTCTGTTTTATCTTCCTTCTGAAGGACGGACAGTTCGTCACGGGATTTCGTCAGCTCCTCTTTTAGAAGGAGAAGTTTTTCGTGAAGACGGACAATCTCCAAAGTAAGCGTTCCGTCCTCGGATATTTTTTCGTTGAGAGAGGAGAGAGTCGCGAGAATTTTTGCGACGTCACGAATGCAGTCGTACCGTTTTGTCCCGTGACCAATTGGAAAAACCTTCAGGCGCGAGGTTGTGTCTGCATACTCTCCTGCGGGGTGGCCGATATAGGATATCGCCGTGGTTTCAACAACCGCCTGACCGCATCCCGCAAAATCATATCCTGCCGGAGCAGGCAGTCCGACGGTCAGATGATTTTCTTTTCCAAACTGGAGAACGGACACCGCATATCCTTCGTGGGAAAGGAGACCGGCAAGAAGAAGGGATTTATCGCTGCATATTCCGGTTCCGTCAACGATCGTCTCGACCGGAAAACGCGGAGCAATTTCTATTGACGAAAGTTTTTCCGCATCGTAGGGAAGCGACTGGACATAGGCGGTCAAAAGCTCCAGATACTCGTCGGAGTTCAGATTTTGCTCGTTTCTAATGCGGCGAAACTGCGATAAAAGCGTTTGATATACTTTAGTCTGCGATAGATCGAGCGCGAAAGCTTTGTAGTATCCGACAAGCCATGCATCCTGGATCCCGGCCGGGACACGGGCCGACTTTCCCGAAAGCTTCGCGCCTTCGTAAAGCGAGAGAGGTACCTCTATTGTGAACGAATAATTCAGATGACGATAAGGGAACGCGATCTTTACCGGGATCATGTCCGACTTTTCCGTAGGAACGATCGAGGGGTAAGTTACATATTTTTCCAAACCGCGTTTTGCCATGCTGGGTAAATAATTGAAAGTACCAAGAGAAAAAACCAAATCCCAAAGTCACGCCAAACTATCGTTTCAAGGGATAAGAAAAGTGATAGGACATCAGGACCACGCATCATCACAACCTTGCGGTTCAGCGGGGGTAACTTTCATCATCTGTCCGATTAACTATTATATCACTCATCAGTATCATTAATTCTTTGCAAAACATATGAGAAAGGTACAATACTGCTTATGGCCGACAAGAGGACAGTAACTATTGGAGTGACGATCAATCTGGGCAATTACGAGAGCCTGAGGGTTGATGTCTCCGATACAGCCGAAAACGAGGCAGCAGTCAGAGGCCTTGCAGATTTTCTCGGAATGACTCTGGACGAATTCGGGACACGGGACGCCGCAGTGAGAGCGGCAGTTGAAAGATATAAGGAACGGGTTCTCGACAAGTACGCGCAGGAAGAGGAGGAAGCCGGATACTATCCGATGAACGAAATGCCCCTTACGCACCCGGTCGAGGAAGAAGAGGAGGAGATTCCCATGCAGGTTCTGGAAGATACGCGCATCGAAATCCCGCCTGTCGAAGCAGATGTTCCTGAGGCAGACATAGATCAGACGCCTCCCGTTTCACCTCCCGAAGGCGAGTTCGTCTGCGAAAAATGCGGGGTTTCGATATCCAAGGTGCAGCGGGATGTCTCCAATCTCTTTATGGGAAAGACTCTGTGTAAAAAATGCATGAAATGAGGAGAAAATGAAAAAGAATCTGCTTATGTGGGACCAGACCATTTTCAGAGACATAGAAGTCTTTGAGATCACCTATGTCCCCGAGCAGTTCGATTACCGGGACGAGCAGATTGAACGGATGGCCTTTGCCGTCAAACCCGCTCTGATCGGCGGGAGTATTCTCAACACCATCTGCCGGGGCGTTCCCGGTACCGGTAAAACCACCTCAGTCAAGAAATTTTTTGAAGAGATCGAAGAGGCCACGACAAAGATCGTGCCGATCCATATCAATTGTCAGATCGACGGCACCGAGTATGCGGTGTTTTCCCGAATCTATACGAAACTGACAAAAAACAGCCCGCCCCCCTCGGGAACCGCCTTCAAGGTCCTCATCGACATGCTCGCAAAGCACATCGAAAAGGAAGGCGTCATCCCGCTTATCTGCCTGGACGATGCAAACTATCTCATATATAATAAAGAATTCAACAATGTCCTTTATGCGGCCCTTCGTATCCATGAAGTGTACGAAAATGTCAGTATCGGGGTGATCGTTGTCATCAGCGACCCGGATATCCTCCTTGAATCCGTACTAGATGCACGGATCGCATCGGTTTTCAGGTACGAAACGATCAATTTCTCCCCATACAGTGCCTCGGAGGTCGCCGGAATCCTTTCGCAGAGAGTTGCCCAGGGCCTGTACCCGAACGTTCTCTCAACAGAACAGATGGACTACATCGTCGATCGGACGATGAGGTGCGGGGATATCAGGATCGGTCTTGATCTGATCAAACGTGCCGTGATGTATGCGGAGACGGATGCACGAAGAGAAGTTACGCAGGAAGATCTGCAGAAAGCCTTCTCCGCCTCCCAGGATCTGCATCTCTCCGGAACGCTCCGGTCGCTTTCTCCAGACGAGCTGCTTGTTCTCAGACAACTGGTAAAAATGACGAATGACGACACGCTCATTACGACGGGAGACATCAGAAGAGCGATGCCGAGGGATGCTCCGAAACTCACCCGATTCAACGAGATCATTGAAAAATTCGATCATATGCGGCTGATTACGCTTGGATATGCAAACAAAGGAAGCGGAAGAAAACGGTATGTGAACCTCAGATACGATAAAGAACGGGTCAACAAGCTTCTTCAGAAGAAGAACTGAATACGAAATCCCGACTCATAACTCTTATCTATTTGACAGTCCCATATTTGACTAATATTCCTTAGGGTGATTTATTTTGGTAAGTGTAAATGAACTTGGACTTGATCTCTTCGAAGAACTCGTAGAGAACGCAGATCTGTTTAATGTTGCATACCACGAGCTCGACAACGGTTCCCGTGTCGTCGACTGTGGTGTGAGTGTTCCCGGCGGCTACGGAGCCGGAGACTACTTTACCCGTATTTGTATGGGCGGCCTTGGCGATATCGCATTCCGCCAGGGTATGGTCGGCCTGTTCCCGATGACCTTCATCGATGTCAACACCGATTTCCCGGCGATCTCCTGCCTCGGCTCACAGAAAGCCGGCTGGACGGTCAAACTCGACAACTTCTTCGCGATGGGATCAGGACCCGCACGTGCCCTGTCCCTTCAGCCGAAACACACCTTCGAAGTCATCGGCTACGAGGACGAGTCTGATGCAGCAGTCATCTGTCTTGAAGCAGACCGCCTTCCAAGCGGAGCAGTCATGGAAATGATTGCAGAGAAGTGTAAGGTCGATGTCGCAAACGTCTGCGCTCTGGTTGCTCCGACTTCCTCTATGGTCGGTTCGATTCAGGTCGCAGGACGCTGTGTCGAGACCGCAGTCTACAAACTGAACGAACTCGGATTTGACACGACGAAGATCATCGCAGCGGCAGGTACCGCCCCGATCCCGCCGGTACGCGGAGCAAAACTCGCAATGGGCGTTACAAACGATGCGACCATCTACCACGGACAGATCAACCTGACGATGAATGCACCGGAGATCGTTGACTATCTTGAGAAGATCCCGAGCTGCTCGTCCAACGGATACGGCAAACCGTTCAATGAGATCTTCAAGGAAGCAGGATACGACTTCTACAAGATCGATAAGAGTCTCTTCTCCCCAGCAGAAGTTATCATCAACGAAGTTTCCACAGGCAAAGTGTATCAGGTCGGAAAGGTCGATACCGCTGTGACCCTGAAGTCATTCGGTCTTGCATAAGACTGGGAATCAGAACTGAGAATCTCTCCCACTCTTTTTCCGCAGGATTAATAACTACGTAAATAGTATTTAGTAAGGTAATTTGGACTCGTGGTCTAGGTGGTTATGACGCCAGCCTTACATGCTGGAGGTCAGGGGTTCGAATCCCTTCGGGTCCACTCATTTTTTTTCTGTTTTTCTTGAGAAGCGGTGCTGGCGCGTTCTCATCAGATGCTTTTTACATCGATGAAATATACACGCGGCGTATTTTTTCCAGACGAATACATCAGAAGGAAGACGAAAATATCAGAGGATAGCTGAAACTGCTGCATCTCAACCAAAGCATATGTAATTATAATCTTGAATGGAGCAATATATATAGTAAATATCACAGACTTGGTTAATCACATATGGTTTACTCAATCCGATGATGGAGAAAAGAGTCCGGATATTTTTCTCAGAACCACCATACTATGAAACTCATAACTGTAGCCGGCCCGCCTTCATCTGGAAAAACGTCGGTGATTCTCAAAACCATAGCCCAGCTAAAAGTGCCGAATGATAAAGTCGGTGTCATAAAATTCGACTCGCTTACCTCATTCGATCACCTGCGCTACGATGAACAGGGCATAGCAAATCAAACCGGGTTCGCCGGA
The DNA here is from genome assembly GCA_965228205.1 of Methanocorpusculum sp. Lineage (GTDB taxonomy): Archaea > Halobacteriota > Methanomicrobia > Methanomicrobiales > Methanocorpusculaceae > Methanocorpusculum. The sequence continues at coordinate 1,040,419 of OZ245799.1, forward strand.
AAGATCTGCCCTGATCACTTTTTTGTGAGTAATATCGAAGATGCCGTACAATGGGGGAAGAGAAAAGGACTCTCGATCCTTATTACAGAAAGTGCAGGACTTTGCAACCGCTGCTCACCTCACATAAACGGCATTCTCTCCGTATGTGTCATCGACAATCTTTCAGGTGTCAACACGCCCAGAAAAATCGGCCAAATGCTCAAATATGCAGATATCATCGTTGTGACGAAAGGAGACATCGTGTCTCAGGCAGAACGCGAAGTGTTTGCCTTCAATATAAAAGAAGTCAACGCAAATGCCCAGATACTGTTTATCAACGGTATTACCGGGCAGGGAGCTTTTCTCCTCGCGAAATACTGGCAGGATACTCTGGATATCGACACCCTCAAAGACCGCAAACTCAGATTTACCATGCCTGCCGCAATATGCTCGTATTGTACGGGTGAGACGATGATCGGTGACACGTATAAGATGGGAATGCTGAAACGCATGGTGTTTGAAGACTGATGGATTTGGATACATACTTCACCGAGGTCTCTGCGACAAAAATCTCCGAACTGCTGAAACGCTATCCTCTTGCATCCGATTATCTGGCAAATATCAGGATTGGCAAAATCAATCATGAACTGACTCTGCTCGAAGCACTCCTTGATGTGGATGAAGACATTCTCGAAGAGTTTGGCCTCACGCGTGACAGTGTTTTTCTGCATTTTTGTTCATTTCTTTCGGCATTCTCCCAAAATACGGAACTGAACGGAGGGATATCTTCGATAACCATCCTTGGCGGACGGGATAAATCCGGTAAACCGGAACAGGTCGAAATAACCGTTGTCCCGGGAGAGATCGTGAGTATCGTCGGCCCTACCGGATCAGGAAAAAGCCGTCTCTTGGAAGATATCGAATGTCTTGCTCAAAGGGATACGCCAACCGGACGACAGATTCTTCTGAATGGTGCTGCTCCTACGGATGAACGGAGATTTGCGACAGGCGGAAAACTCGTCGCACAGTTGTCTCAGAACATGAATTTTGTTATGGACCTCACGGTTCGGGAATTTTTGGAGATGCATGCAAAAAGCCGGATGACAGCAGATCCAACCGAGACTGCAGACAGGTGTTTTGTCTGTGCAAACACGCTTGCCAGGGAAAAATATACTCCGGAAACAAAAGTCACTCAGCTTTCCGGAGGTCAGTCCCGGGCACTGATGATAGCAGACACAGCCCTTATGAGTGCATCACTGATCATTCTCATTGATGAGATAGAAAATGCCGGAATAGACCGGAGAGAGGCGATAAAACTGCTTGCAAATCACGAAAAAATCATTCTGATGTCGACTCACGACCCGCTTCTCGCTCTCTGGGCGGATAAACGGATCGTGATCAAAAACGGCGGGATAGCAAAAATTCTCGTGACGATCGAAACTGAACGGCAAAGTCTCGACCATATACAGCAGATGGATGAGATTTTGCAGAACCTGAGAAATCATCTCAGAAAAGGTGATACGATCACCATGGAAATGATACCAAAAATGGAGGCTAATCATGTGGGAACTTTATGATGCTTTAATCGAACAGATTCCTGACGATATTACTGCAAAGAATATCATCGTCGGGAATGAAACAACACTTGTAGAATCAAATATCGGCGGAGTTGGATTTGCTCCGTTCCGTCAGTATTTCCAGCGGGCACCGTCTTTAACGCAGAATAAACTCGGTATGCCGCTGAAAGAACTTGCCGAATGCGTAAAATCCTGGAACTTCCCTGAAGCTTCGATCGGAAATGCCGCCATTAATGCATGGTATAATCATCCGGATACTGTCAGACGTACGGGAATCGATGTTCCTGACCGGAAAACGGTCAAGGACAGATTGAATGATCCGTTTATCAACTCGCAGAATCAGGTGAAAGGTAAGATGGTCTGCGTTGTAGGCCATTTTCCATTTATAGAGAAACTTTTCGCACCGGTCTGTGACCTGCGTATCATTGAATGGGACCCAATAGAGGGAGATTATCCCTATACGGCATGCGAATATCTGCTGCCGGAGTGCGACTATGCATATCTGACCAGCGCAGCACTTGGCGATAAAAGTATGCCCCGTCTTCTGGAACTATCCGAGAATGCAGAAAAAGTCGTTGTTGTTGGCCCGGCAACTCCGCTCGCAGCACCATTGTTTGAATTTGGAGCTGATGATCTGTCCGGTCTCGTAATTACAGACAATACTCTTGCACTGCGGATAGCATCCGGTGCAGAGAGCCAGAGAATCTACAGTGCAGGACAAAAGGTACATTTTTTAAAAACATAGAGATGATTAAGATGAGCAATGAAAGCGAATGGAAGAGATGATATGATGAACGTGCATGAAGAAAAAATGGTCAAGTTTACGCCTATTGGGCGTGTCCATTCTCCCCACCAGGATCTTGCCGGGATGCCGATCCAGCCTCCTGCAGCCAAGGGATTTTCCGGAACGATAGAGATATTCCCCGAGTTTTCGGACGGATTAAAGGATATTGAAGCTTTCACGAGACTTATGCTCATCTATCACCTGCATAAAAGTGAAGGGTGCAGCCTTACCGTGAAGCCGTTTCTTGACACACAAAGCCACGGTGTTTTTGCAACGAGGGTCCCGAAAAGACCGAATGCAATCGGTTTTTCCGTAGTTCGCCTAATCGGGCGTGAGGGTAATATTCTCCAAATCGGAGATGTCGATATTCTGGACGGAACGCCTCTTTTAGACATCAAACCCTACGTTCCATTATTCGACGCGTATCAGAATGAACGGTACGGGTGGTTTGAAGGAAAACTGACGGATATCGAAGTTGCCCGCTCCGATGACCGGTTCAAAAACTAAATTCAAGCATACTTTTCCACCACTTTTTCATCAGACGAATTAAGCGATCCAAAGAGATTTTTTGTATTTTTATTAATCAGAGAATTTCTAATAACCTGAGAATTTCTAACAACCTTTTTTCCGACAGAAAGTACTTTCTTTTCGTACGTTGAGTAGTATGTATGGGGACTTTCAGCAGCTTTGGTCTCAACCAGGCATATCACGAGCGTTATGAAAAACTTGGCGACCGTCTCTCCGATGTTGGTAAAACACTTGATTGGGATGTTTTTCGTCCTCTTCTTGAATCCATGTATGCAAATAAATCCGGCAAAGGCGGTCACCCCAATGTCGATGTAATACTCATGTTCAAGATTCAGCTTCTGGAAGTCTGGTATAATCTATCTGATCTCGCCGTTGAACGTGAAATCTACGATCGTCTCTCCTTTTGGCATTTCCTTTGGTGTCCTGACAAAATACCCGACAATTCAACGATCTGGTTATTTCGGGAGCGCATGTCCGAATCAGGCGTTGACACATTGGTTTGGAAGGAGTTTCAGCGACAACTTGACCTGAAAGGTCTCAAAATTGAACAAGGTATGATTCAGGATGCAACGTTTGTGTATGCTGAACCCGGTCATTGTAAGAAAGACACGCCGCGAGGAGAGCAGGCAAAAACACGACGGGATAAAGATGGAAAAATCATGTCCAAGAACGGCAAAATGCACTATGGCTATAAACTGCATACCATCATGGATACGACGCATGATCTTATTCGACGCATTGAAACCACAACGGCAAATGTTCATGACAGTCAGGTGGATCTGTCAGAAAAAGGAGAAGTGGTCTATCGGGATCGGGGATATCAGGGAGCAAAATGCAAGGGATATAGTGCCACAATGAAACGAGGGGCGAGATGACATCCCATTGGGATACGAGATAAACTGAGAAATATGCGAATAAGTAGAAAGAGATCAAAGGGGGAGAGACCCTATGCAGTGATCAAAAATATCTTTCATGCAGGGTTGGTGAAGGTAACAACGCTGCAAAGAGTGCGAGTGAAAAATATGCTGGCTGCATTTTATTATAATATCTATCAAGTGAAAACGATTCAAAACAGGGTGTAAATTAAAAAAAAACGTCAAGGAATAATTGGGATTTATCGTGATTTTCTTTTCTTTTCTTTTGGGGGGGGGATGAGAGGGTGTGGGGATGTAACCTATCTTCCTTAAATCATGATTCACGTTAAAAAAAAGAGTTGATAGAAATTCTCAATCTGATTTGTTGATGTATCCACTCTTTGTCTTGTCAGGAATTAGTTTATTATCACGACTCTTGTAAAAAAAGAGAAATACGGTTATTGTTTTTTCAAATATGCGTTCAGTGCAATCAGCGTTCCTTCCAGCGATCCGTCTCCGACCACAACCGGCGTGACCCCACCCTCATTCATGCGTTGTGCCGTGATTTTGCCGATCGCCGCGGGAATAATGCCTGTCATATCAGCCAGATGTGCCTGTGAAAAGGAGTTTGCGCTGGTAAACAGCACGACATCAGCTCCCTCAAGATCAAGTAACTCGCCGGTAGGTACAAGTCCGTAGCAGCGATACTCAAATGCCATTCCTCCCGCCTCTTCTATCGCTCCAATCAGCTCAGTGTTTGGAACATCCGCCCGCGGGATTCCTATACGTTTCCCTTCGATCCATGTCCCGAGATACGGAACGAAGTCCCGTGAATAAAATGTCGGCAGTGTCTCGGCAGCAATGCCCTGCTCATGCAGGATCTTTGCGGTCTGCGGCCCGATTGCAATGACCCGGCATCTTTTGGTGATCTCTCTGTTTAGAAGCAGCCCGATATGTTTTGCAGGATAGGCGCTTGTGAAGAAGATTGCATCGAACTCTCCGTCGTTTGCGGCAAGAACAAAGGTCTGGACAAGACTTGCCCTAAGCTCAGCCTGCAGCGGCGAGATGATCCTGGCTGAATGACCGTATTTTTCGCACAATGCCTGATCTTTCGTACCTTTTTCCGCGAGCCGGGTTATTGCGATCTGCATAGATATACCATTGTCCTTTCCCGATAAAAAGTATCTCCGGTTGGTTCTGGAAATAATCATGTCCTTATAGCAGAAAATGCATATCATTATTCCATGAAAATGTTCTGGCCAGGCTCCCATCCCACCCCGTCCGTCCGGACCGTGGAGGACATGGAGAATGTCTTTGCCTCCCGTCCCTCGAACCGCGATCCCGAGACTCCGCTTTATTATATGTACCGGGACATCTATCAGACGCACGGAGACCACACCTGGCTCGAACGTCATCATCTCAGATATGATATCACCCGGATTCCTGCAGGAGTTATCAATGGTGAATATACCAAAACCAAAGGGCATTATCACCCCTCAAACTCTGCCGGAGTCCCGTATCCCGAGGTGTATGAGGTCCTGTCCGGATCTGCCTATTATCTGTTACAAAAACGTGATCATACCGATGTCATCTTAGTTCCGGCTCACACCGGGGATCTCGTTCTCATACCTCCCGGATACGGCCATGTAACCATTAACCCGGGACATGAAGAGTTGATTATGGCAAATCTGGTCTCCACTGACTTCTCTAGTGAATACGGTGAGATCAACGAGATGCATGGGGCCGCATACTATTATATGAAAAAAGAGGGCTGGGTCCCGAATCCGAATTACGGGAACCAAATCCCGATGCATGTGATTCTCCCTCTCCCCCTTCCGGAGCTGGGTCTTGCTCCGGGAAGAGGTCTTTACGGCATGATCGGCACAACTGATACGTTGGATGTTATGAACCGTCCCGAGGAGTATATGGATATCATTGGCCGGTTCTGTGCGGATAAAAAACGTGAGAATTTCTATCAACTCTTTTTTTCCGACAGAAAGTAATTTCTTTTCGTACGTTGAGTAGTATGTATGGGGACTTTCAGCAGCTTTGGTCTCAACCAGGCATATCACGAGCGTTATTAAAAACTTGGCGACCGTCTCTCCGATGTTGGTAAAACACTTGATTGGGATGTTTTTCGTCCTCTTCTTGAATCCATGTATGCAAATAAATCCGGCAAAGGCGGTCACCCCAATGTCGATGTAATACTCATGTTCAAGATTCAGCTTCTGGAAGTCTGGTATAATCTATCTGATCTCGCCGTTGAACGTGAAATCTACGATCGTCTCTCCTTTTGGCATTTCCTTGGGTGTCCTGACAAAATACCCGACAATTCAACGATATGGTTATTTCGGGAGCGCATGTCCGAATCAGGCGTTGACACATTGGTTTGGCAGGAGTTTAAGCGACAACTTGACCTGAAAGGTCTCAAAATTGAACAAGGTATGATTCAGGATGCAACGTTTGTGTATGCTGAACCCGGTCATTGTAAGAAAGACACGCCGCGAGGAGAGCAGGCAAAAACACGACGGGATAAAGATGGAAAAATCATGTCCAAGAACGGCAAAATGCACTATGGCTATAAACTGCATACCATCATGGATACGACGCATGATCTTATTCGACGCATTGAAACCACCACGGCAAATGTTCATGACAGTCAGGTGGATCTGTCAGAAAAAGGAGAAGTGGTCTATCGGGATCGGGGATATCAGGGAGCAAAATGCAAGGGATATAGTGCCACAATGAAACGAGGGGCGAGAGGACATCCCATTGGGATACGAGATAAACTGAGAAATATGCGGATAAGTAGGAAGAGATCAAAGGGGGAGAGACCCTATGCTGTGATCAAAAATATCTTTCATGCAGGGTTGGTGAAGGTAACAACGCTGCAAAGAGTGCGAGTGAAAAATATGCTGGCTGCATTTTGTTATAATATCTATCAAGTGAAAACGATTCAAAACAGGGTGTAAATTAAAAAAAACGTCAAGGAATAATTGGGATTTATCGTGATTTTCTTTTTTTTTTGGGGGGGGGATGAGAGGGTGTGGGGATGTAACCTATCTTCCTTAAATCATGATTCGCGTTAAAAAAATGGGTTAATAGAAATTCTCAACGTTTTTGAATCAGAAGGGGATCATCCTAAGACCTGTGGGTCTTCTGACGATTCCTTCAAATGCATTCGCAGCGACGTATGTCAGCCCTTTTGCAAATGCTTGATCGATGAACTTCTGATCGACGGCTGCGTCTACAATAACACTGGCCGCATCGTCATTCAGTTTCGGCAGGATCGCCTTGAGTTCCTGAAGTGAGTAATCTCCTATGACGCCTGCATCCTCCGCGAGGACTCTGCTTCGTCCTGTATGCTTCATGTACTCGGTGTGTTCCCTGATGGTGCGTGGATTTTCCGGCTTAACCAGAGGGGGTTCGTTTTTTTCTGCTGAGGAGATTGCCGGCGCCTCGCTTTGAATTTGCAGAGGTTCAGTGGATATCTGCTCAGACTGATCATGGGTGGAAGTATTTGTCTCCTCTTTCTGAAGAACAGGACTCCGTTCCTCTTCCCCTGCTTCGATCTCGAAGACAAGGTCAGAGATCGGTTCGTCCTTTTCGATATGGCTTTTTATGACCGATGCCGGGACCTTGTTTCTGAGAGATTTAACGATCTCTTTTCGGCTCATATCCTCCACGCTTCTTCTGCGGGGAGAAAATGCCACGAAATCTATGTCGGCGACCTGAAGAAGTTCCAGCAGAATAAGATCGCCTCCCCTGTCCCCGTCAACGAATACGGTGGTATTTTTCTTGGCGGACAGGTCAATGACCGTTTCCGGGACCCTGGTCCCTTCGACCGCAACGGTATTATTAATCCCGCACTTCAAAAGATTCAGGACATCGGCTCTTCCTTCCACGATGATGATTGCATCCGACTCCAAAACGGCAGGTCCTGCGGGCAGTCGCTCGGGTCCTATTGTCGTGATCTTCTCTACCCTGCTCGCCTGTCGGACCTCTGCAAGGATATCATAGGTGGAGATGCCTATCTCGTCAAAGGATTCGAGGAGAAGTTCCTTTGCCCGCTCAACTATCTGCCGGCGTTTGATTGCTCGGAGATCCTCGATGTTCTGAATCCGGATTGCTGCCATGCAGGGACCGATACGGTCGATCGTTTCAAGAGCCGCAGCTAGTATCGAAGTTTCCGCTCTGTCGAGAGAGGATGCGATGTAGCACTCGCCTGCCGTTTTTCCGTGTTTACTAACTATCTGGACATCAATCCGGCCGATCCGCCATCTCCGCTGTAGATCGCGGAGGTCGAGCTCTTCACCGAGAAGACCCTCGGTCTGGCCGAATATGGCCCCGACTACGTCGGTTTTTTCGACCACCCCTTCTGCTTCGATATGGATATGAATAAGATATTTGATACTGTCGATTGAATACATGTAAAGCCTCCATGGATGTGTGAGTGAATGTGATGAAAATCCATAGGTACGGGATATATTTATTCTTCTACTACTTAAGCAACATGTTGGAAAAATCTTTTATTCAACATGGAATATTGATCGCGAGATAACGTTAGAATAGAAAATACTTGATGTGTTATTATTAATGATATCGATCAGAAGAATGTCGCCGGGATGGAGAAGCCGATCGTTTAGATCGAAAATCCCTTTTTGGTTAGGGTTCCAGAAATAATTCATTGGGCCGAGTCCATATGGGAGTTGAATCCCAAAATGATTTGTCGAAATAAAATCATGGCTCTGTAATGTTTTGATGACAACCATCTCTTTCTTGCCGTTGATAAATACCTCTGCCCGGTAATCTGAATTTTTGAGAGGCTCTGTCCCAATATTTTGTAGGGTGACAATGCTTTCATATGTTAGTTTGCCTTTATCATCATAATGATTCACAGATATAATAGCCAGCATCTCCGGTGGTGATGTATTGAGTTGTTGCTCACATTTTATGTTGAAGAGGCTCATACAATAGACCATGAGAATAGCACAAAGAATTACTGTTAGGGCAATAATAAGCAGTGTGGCAATAGCGGGAGAAACACCATCATCACTTTTTTCTGACAAACGTCGAGCCATGACTGAAAAGATACGTGTCCCCTGCCATTAACCGAGCCCATTCATCGTATGCTGTTGCATGTACTTGCGGATCTTTGACCTGGCAGGAGGCGCCTGTGGCATGTTCTGTTGTCCCGAAACTCATTTCACGCGATCGCGTATTGATCATATGGGGGCCTAAAACATGTCTGGTATTTTCGGCACGGATACTCTATTTGTTGTAAGGGTTTTTACTATTTTCGGTGTTTTGGCTGGCTTGGGCGTTCATCCACATCTGCCCGCCGCCTAATGTGAACTCGCCGTCGTGCCATGCAGGGATCCCGCCGATCACAGTTGTCACCGGAAAAACCCCGTCCATTCCTTCGTAGGGCGTCCAACCGCATCGGCTGTGCAGAGATTCACCGGATATTTTTACCGGGGTGTCGGCATATACGGCAATATCCGACCGGCTTCCCGGCGTGAGCGATGGGGCAGGTATGCCGAGTATCCTGCAGGGATTTGCCACAGTTTTTGCGATCACCTCATCCAGCGTGATTTTTTGTTCACTCACCGCATTCATCAGGAGAGGAAGCATCGTTTCAACGCCAGGGACTCCAGACGGTGCTACGGCGGAGAACGGCTGCGACTTCTCCTGAATTGTATGAGGCGCATGGTCCGAGGCAATCACAGGGATTCTCGCAAAGTTTTGGATGAGATACAGTCGCTCCTTTTTTGAACGGAGCGGGGGATTCATTTTCCAAAAAGTATTTTCCGGATCAGTATCCTCATAGGACAAAAAAAGATGATGGGGAGCGACTTCGAAACTGCCTTTGATCGTTTCGAATGCTTCGGCGCCGCTGACATGACAGATGTGCAGTTTTGCATGCGCCGGAGCGAGATCCTGCACAAGCCGGATGGTTTCTATCTCTCCGGATATCGGACGTGAACGGGAATGCTCGGCAAGGGAATGAATTTCTCCGGGAATAACTTCTTCCGCATGTACGGTCACCAGCATGTTTTGATCCGCAATGCTTTTTAGAGAATCCCGGATCACCTCTGCAGTGAGGGCGCTGCCGTAACTCGACGGAGCGGCAAACATCTCGCCAAAGGCAAGAACTCCAGCTTCCGTAAGGCCTGCGATGTCTGCACGTTCGCTAACCGACCCGTTGATGCCGAAGTGACAGAAGGATTCTTTTAAGGCTAGATCGACTCTCTTCTGAAAATTATCTACGGTTTCCATCGGAGGAATGGTGTTTGGCTGGTCGACGACCGTAGCCACTCCTCCTGCCGCCGCCGCCCGAGTGCCGGTTTTCCAGGTCTCTTTTGCGGCTTGACTTCCATCACGCATATGGACATGCATGTCAGTGGCGGCAGGTATGCAGAGCCGGTTTCTGCAGTTAATTACTTTTTCTGCATGTCCGGAACTTCCTATGTGGGTGATGATTCCCTGATCTATGGAGATATCTGCGATCCTTCCGTCAGGCAGCCGGGCATTTGAAAGAACCAGTTCAGACATTTTTCAGCAAACTCGTGGCACCGGATCGCCAAGCGGCGGTTCGATGAACCGTTCGCCGCCGATCCTTGTCTGCATGACGACGCCTGACCCTTCGACCACTTCGCCGATGATTGCGGCATTTTTCCCGTATGGATGGTTTTTCAGAGCGGCAAGCACGCGGTCCGCCGCTTCGGGAGCAATGCCCATTACGCATTTCCCTTCATTTGCGACCTGTAGCGGATCGATTCCGAGAAGGGATCCTGCGGATGCAACGCTTTCCCTGATGGGAACTTTTTCTTCGCTGACGACAACCTTTACGCCGGCTTTGCGGGCCATCTCGTTGATGCAGGCAGCAAATCCTCCACGGGTTGGGTCCTTCATTGCGTGAATATTATCAGTGCCGGCTGCCTTCATCGCCGCTTCGATCATCGTCCAGAGCGGAGCAACGTCGGACTTCAGCTGATCGCCAAGATCGAACCCTTCTCTAAACGAAACGATGGCGAGTCCGTGATCGCCAAGCGTACCGGATACGATGATCTTGTCGCCAACCGAGAGATTTTTGTCACGGATCAGGAATCCTTCATCTCCGATCATACCAACTCCGGCAGTATTGATCACGATCCCGTCAAGACTTCCCTTCTCTACAACTTTCGTGTCTCCGGTGATGATCGAAGCGCCGACTTCTCCTAAGGCTTCATCCATCGAAGCAACGATCTTTTCGAGATCACTGATCGGAAATCCCTCTTCAATGACCATTGCACAGGTCAGGGCGATCGGCCGTGCGCCCATCACGGCAAGATCATTAATCGTTCCTGAGACCGCGACCCTGCCGATATCACCGCCCGGGAAAAAAATCGGCTTGACCACATGTGAATCGGTGGTTAAAACGACGGTTTTTCCGCCGACTGTGAATGTTGATCCGTCATCGAGTGATTCAAGTCCTATTCCGCCGGCATTATTGTTTTTGAATGCCGTGAGTGTCTGGAGAAGTTCTCCCATGACCTCACCGCCGGCTCCGTGCATCATATTTACTTCGGTATCTTTTTTCATGTTGATTCACCAGTTTCGATCTCAAGATTCTTTACGACGATCTCTCTTCCCTGGACCATATGGGGCAGTTTCCCGCAGTTGGGACATACAAAGATTTCCGGCCCCTTATACCCGCAGGCACACTCGGCAATAGGAAGAATGGTGTTAAAAACAAGTTTTGTCTCTGCAAAGATCGGGTCGTCGGTTATAAATGTCCGGAACATGAACTCAACCTGTTCCGGGTTTACCATCGCCATGGATCCGACATCCACATAAATGGTCTTCACCAGTTTTGCGTGATTCTCTTCGGCAGCCCGTTTTGAAGTCACATAAACGTCATAGGCAATGCCGGATTCATGCATGGTCCGCTTCTTCCATCGCTTTGTAGACTTCTTTAAACAGTTCCCGCGTTTCCAAACCTTCCTCGCGCGAAAGCCGCTGGATGGCAAATCCTACATGTACAAGAACGAACTCGCCGACTTTTACGTCAACCAGATCGATGCGGACCTCTTGCTGGAGTTCGCCGTAATCAACGAGTGCGACATTTCCGTCGCGGATTTCTAGAATTTCTGCGGGAACTGCAATACACATATGAAAGTATATTGGTCGATAAGAGTGATAAAGAAAGCGAAAAGAGACCGGTTCAAAATGGCGCCGAGAGGGAGATTTGAACTCCCGAGGTATTCCTACCAGAGGCTTTCAAGGCCACCGCCTTTCCGGACTAGACTATCTCGGCTCCGGACCTTATGATATAGGTTGTCGAGGTAAAAATAGATTGTGTGTTGCTGATCAGCGTTTTTGTCTGATTACGCACAAAGTACTTTTTGAAAAATCTCCCCGTCTTTTGCGATCCAGAGTTCTGCCGACAAGACAGCCTGCCGGATGAGATCGTTCATGTCCAGCTTTTCTTCTTCAGTGTCGATAAGGTCCTGTGGAGAGCGCGTTGCCGGTTTTTTCGGGACCGCGAGGCATCCCGTGTCGCCGGGGCTTTCGTGATAGGTGCCTATTCTCCGGGAAATTGTTACGATTTCTTCTTTATCATAGGTTAGGAGAGGGCGCAGGACGGGAAGTTTCACCGATTCGATAATTACGCCCATGTTCTGTAATGTCTGAGATGCCACCTGCCCAAGATTTTCCCCTGAGACGATTCCCTCCATTTTGTTCTGTTTTGCTACCTCTTCGGCCATCCGCATCATAAATCTCTTACAGAAAAGACAGGTGTAATGCCGGTCGCAGGTTTTTGTCATCGCATCAAAGAACGGTTCAAGGTTTACGATCCAGAGCGGAAGGCCCCGCCCGGGACACCATGTGGAAAGGATTCTGACATTATCCATGGCGAGATCCCGCGTGGCAGGGCCAGCCCATCTACCTCCGTCCATAAATACGCCGGAAATGACCACGCCTCTGCGCATCATCAGCCATGCGGCAACCGGCGAATCGATGCCTGCTGAAAGAAGAGCTACTGCCCGGCCAGCAGTCCCGAGAGGAAGTCCGCCCTGTCCCGCGATCCGTTCGTCGTACACAATTCCGCCGTATTCCCGTGCCTCGACAAAGATTTCATACTCCGGGTTATCGAGATCGACAACGAAATCCGGGATTTTTTCCCAAATGGCATCGGCGATCATCCCGGCAAGCTGCTGACTGGTGAATCCGCTCACATGCTGGCGCCGAGCTCTGACCGCAAAACGCATGCCGGGCTTCAGTTTTTTCTCGGCAAACTTCAGGGCGGTTTTTGCCATGTCTTCGGGATGGTTTGTGGTCGTTTCGCAGATACTGACGTCAACGATCCCAAATATTCTTGAAACGACCGGTGCGATTCTTGCGGCATCGCCGAAAATCAGCAGTCTTCCCCGGTATTCCTCTAACGTATATGGGATTTCCTGCGTATCCAGAGCGGTTTTGATATTCCGGGTTAGCGCAAGCATGAACTGTTTTTTCACCGGTTCGCTTTTGAGCCAAAGCTCCCCGATCCTGACCATTACTGCTTGATTCTGTTCCATAAGTTTCCTCCTCCTGTTTTATATTCTCTAAAAGTTATTCTGGAAAACCCGAAGGTTTTCAGATCATCTGCGTATAATTCTGCGCAGGCCATCTCATTTTTTTCGGTTTCGATGACGGCATTTCCTGATGAAAGACGTACCCTAAGCATTCCTCTAATTCCTTTCTTTCGTAGGAGAGACTCAGAGTCTGCGATTTTTTTCAGGCTGTCTTCGGTGATCTCTTCGCCGAACGGGATTCGTGTGGCAAGACACGAAGATGAGGGGATTACTGGAACGCCAAGCTCCTTTGCGAGTGCGTATATCTCTTTTTTTCCGATTCCTGTCAATGCAAACGGACTGACGATCCCAAGTTCTGTGAGAGCTTTTTTTCCCGGACGTTCTTCCGCCGCATCGTCTGCGTGGGTTCCATCGCAGACTGTTTTTCCGTCGGCAGCTTCGAGTATTTTGGTCATGATGAGTTTTTTGCAGATATAACACCGGTCCGGCGGATTGAACTGCAGACGTTCATCGGATAAAACTGACACATCGATAACCCTCCAGTTGACCCCGAGTCTGCGGGCGAAATCCTCCGCTCTCGTGACTTCATCTGGAGGCGTGAACTCAGATCTTATGGTGGCTGCAGAGACCGGAAGCCCCTCATTGACGAACGCGGCAAGAAGGGTCATACTGTCGGTACCTCCGGAGAGAGCTACTAAAGCTGGCGAATGTTCTCTTAGGATCTTAGATAATGTCATTGGTGTTCAAGTGCCCGGAGTTTTCTGACCGCATGGGAGCTTTTTGCAAAGTATGCCGACAGGAAAAAGGTGAATTCAGGAGACCATATATCTTCGTTTTTGAGTATAGTGTATCCTTCCTCTATCGAGATCCGGACATGTTTTCCAATCGATCCGGAGAGGATCATCTGCTTATCAGCCAGAAGATCGGATGCATGCCTGTATTTGCGTTCCACTTCGGTATAATACCGGTCTTCCTCGATCCAAGGTCCGGCAAAAGGATTTTCCCGAAGATACTTGTCCACGAATTTGTCTGCGTTGTCGTGAACCCAAACAGGCGGTCCGTTTCTAAGCGTGATCGTCGGCAGTTCAGCGACCAGCAGTTCGAAGAGAATAAGACAGTGGTCTGCCCCCATCGCCACTTCCGCCCGATGAACATGGAAGTCTTCGGCTGTAAGTTGATTTCTGATAGACTCCATCGTTTTTCTCAACTGAGGAACGACGGTGTCGGGAACATATGCGGGAGTTTTGAATGATAATGCCAGCATTGTTGTCCCCCTCATCTCAAGTGTTTCTGCGAACTCCTCTTTTGAAATCGAGGAGGGGGAATCTGGAATAAAGTAGCAGGAATCGGGTCTTGCGCAGTAGTCTCTGGCGAGTTCCATGAATTCGGAGAACCGTGTGGGGGTCAGTGCCGCAGCTACGTTTCTGGATTTATCGGTCGGGTCAATGACGATTAATGGTTCAGAGAAAAGTTTTCGAATCGTTTTTTTGTCGGGATAGAACCCCTCGATATCGATGACTTCTCCGTAGCGGAATTTTGCAGCTGCCTGAAGCAGCGCGTTGAATCCGCCGTATGCAAGGACGAGCAGTTCGCAGAGGTATCCGGAGAATCCTCCGGTCATATGATCCGATCCGTATACTCCTCCTCCTTTTGCAAACTGTTTCATAAGGAGCACGTCGTCCTGAAGGCCACCTATTCGGTCAAGCAGATATCGTGTGTGGAATGGGGTCCGGTCAACTGCACATTTCATCTCGGCGGTGGATTCTACGTGATAGCAGGGGACCAGGTCCACACCGAATCCTTCGATAACGGCATTCAGGTATGGGTGTTCTGCGTATTTTTCCTCGGATGATCCGTTGAATTTATCCACGACGCTGTATGCAGCGGCAAGTCCTTTATCCTGCAGTCCGTCCCTTGAAAGGGTTGGGGGAAACAGCATGAAAATATCTATGTCTTTGTCGCCCCGCACCCATGTTCCGCGGGCCACGGATCCCGTCATCATGGCCGGAACGCCGGCGGTCTCTCTCACTGCTTCGATGAGTTTTTGTCCCATCTCAAGAACTTCGCGCCGCTCCTCTTCCGTGGGCCGGATATTTTGTAATACTTCCTCCTCAATTGGACTTCTCATAACTTCACCCGGGCAAGTGTTGTATATATGGATCCCCGTGGGGTTAATGTGCTCTGTTTTAGGAGGATTTCTTCTATCATACATGTACCAAACTCAGCATTGCTCAGCATATCTGTTTTTTCCAGGAGATCCGGTGCGTACTCCTTGATCCGGGCAAGGGTAATGTGAGGTGAGAACGGGCGTGCTTCTTTGGGAAATCCAAGCGGGAGCAGAAATCCGTCGATTTGTCTTGCAATATCCGCACAGCACCCCTGATCGGTAACTTCAGCTTTGATGACCCGCCGTCCAAACATACTGACCCGTGCTGCCTGCAGCTGGAACGGGGCGCTCTTCACTTTTTCCAGAGCCCCCGCGATTTTCGGGATTTTCGTCTCCGGGATCTCTCCAAGAAACATCAGGGTTATATGCATTTGATCTGAGCTCGGCAGAGTCAGTCGTGCCTCTGACCCGCGAAGCGACATCCCGACCATCTCCAGCCTATCTCTTATATCCTTTGCAGGTTCCACTGCAATAAACACCCGTGCCATTCTTGCAGAATATTTGCTTCTCATGCATTATGATAGTTACATTCGTTCTGTACATCCGGCACCCACCATTCTATAACCTCATAAGACGCATATGTACCAAGAATGGAGGAAACAAAAACATTCGCGGAGTTCGCTATCTCTGAAGAACTACTTCAGGCGATAGGCGACATGGGATTTGAGGAGCCGACACCTATCCAGGCAATGGCAATACCACAGATTCTTGATGGGAAAGATGTAACGGGGCAGGCTCAGACGGGAACGGGAAAAACGGCAGCGTTTGGGATTCCAATTATTGAACGGCTTGATCCAGATAACAAAAATGTACAGGCACTTGTCCTGTCGCCAACAAGGGAACTTGCAATACAGACCGCCGAGGAATTTTCCCGGCTGATGAAATATAAAAAAGGACTGAATGTAGTCCCAATCTACGGCGGACAGCCGATTGAACGTCAGCTTCGTGCACTTAAAGGCACGGTGCAGGTCGTTATCGGAACCCCGGGTCGTGTAATTGATCATATTAAACGCGGGACTCTTCACCTCGACTCTGTCAACATGTTCATTCTTGATGAGGCTGATCAGATGCTCGACATGGGATTCCGTGATGATATCGAGGATATTTTCCGCGATACACCCAAAGACCGACAGACAATTCTGTTTTCGGCAACTATGCCGCAGCCGATTCTGGACATTACCCGCAGGTTCCAGCATGATCCTCAGTTCCTGAAGATCACACGCAAGGAACTTACGGTCCCCCAGATCGAACAGACGTATATCGAGGTCAGAGAACGCGACAAACTCGAAGCACTCTGCCGTACTCTTGATATGAACAACCCCGAACTTGCACTCGTGTTCTGTAACACGAAGAGAACGGTGGATGATTTAATGAGCCGGATGCAGGCGCGCGGATACTTTGTGGAAGCTCTCCATGGAGATATGAAGCAGCAGCAGCGAGACCGTGTCATGGCACGCTTCCGGTCTGGTTCCATTGATGTTCTGATTGCAACGGATGTTGCAGCCCGCGGTATTGATGTCGATGATGTGGATATCGTTTTCAATTACGATGTTCCCCAGGATGTCGAGTATTATGTCCACCGGATCGGCAGAACTGCCCGTGCCGGCAGGACCGGAAAATCCGTGACGTTTGTTGCTCCGCGTGAGATTTACAAACTTCGGGACATCCAGAGGTATGCAAAGATCCAGATCGCCAAGACCCCTCTGCCGACGCTGGATGATGTTGCCGAGATGAAGCAGCAGATTTTCCTTGACAAAGTCCGGGACATCATGGCCGCAGGAAACCTTGAGCTTTATCTGCCCCTTGTCGAGCAGCTTCTTGAAACAGAGACCGAAGCCGATTCTGAGTCAACCTCGGAAATAACCAGTATCCAGGTTGCGGCAGCTCTTCTCAAGATGCACCTTGACAGCGGGAAAAATGCCGCTCAGAGTGAAGAGATTAAGCCTCTCCAGCCGTCGCCCTCAATCTCGGAGACGTTCACACCCGGGACCGTTGAGAACAGCGGTGCCGAGCCTGGCATGGTCAGATTCCGGATTTCGCTTGGTAAGAACCAGCAGATCCGTCCGAAGGATATCGTCGGTGCCTTTGCAGGCGAGTGCGACATTCCCGGTTCTTCAATTGGAAGAATCGATCTGTACAACAACTACTCCTATGTCGATGTCCCCTTAGAGCATGCAAATCTTGTCGCCGAAGTCATGGGTTTCAAGACCATTCGCGGTCATGAACTCGAGATTTCCATCGCAGCACCGCGTACTCCAGAAGAAGAGGAACACGAGCGCGATCGGGACAAAGGCGGAGACCGGCGCGGAGGTTCCTCCGGATACCGCAGTGGTGATCGGAAATCCGGCAGCGGTGAACGCCGCAGTTATAACAACAACCGCGGGTCCTACGGAAGCCGCGGCGGCAGCAACTATCGAAGCGGCGACCGAAGAAGTTTCAGCCGTGGAAGCGGTGATCGGAGTTCCTCCATAAGGGATTCCGGTCACGGCTTCTACGGAAGAGACTGATCATCTCTTTGAGAATTTCTAACAACCCTTTTTTTCCGACAGAAAGTACGAGAATTTCTAACAACCTGAGAATTTCTAACAACCTTTTTTTTCCGACAGAAAGTACTTTCTTTTCGTACGTTGAGTAGTATGTATGGGGACTTTCAGCAGCTTTGGTCTCAACCAGGCATATCACGAGCGTTATGAAAAACTTGGCGACCGTCTCTCCGATGTTGGTAAAACACTTGATTGGGATGTTTTTCGTCCTCTTCTTGAATCCATGTATGCAAATAAATCCGGCAAAGGCGGTCACCCCAATGTCGATGTAATACTCATGTTCAAGATTCAGCTTCTGGAAGTCTGGTATAATCTATCTGATCTCGCCGTTGAACGTGAAATCTACGATCGTCTCTCCTTTTGGCATTTCCTTGGGTGTCCTGACAAAATACCCGACAATTCAACGATCTGGTTATTTCGAGAGCGCATGTCCGAATCAGGCGTTGACACATTGGTTTGGCAGGAGTTTCAGCGACAACTTGACCTGAAAGGTCTCAAAATTGAACAAGGTATGATTCAGGATGCAACGTTTGTGTATGCTGAACCCGGTCATTGTAAGAAAGACACGCCGCGAGGAGAGCAGGCAAAAACACGACGGGATAAAGATGGAAAAATCATGTCCAAGAACGGCAAAATGCACTATGGCTATAAACTGCATACCATCATGGATACGACGCATGATCTTATTCGACGCATTGAAACCACAACGGCAAATGTTCATGACAGTCAGGTGGATCTGTCAGAAAAAGGAGAAGTGGTCTATCGGGATCGGGGATATCAGGGAGCAAAATGCAAGGGATATAGTGCCACAATGAAACGAGGGGCGAGAGGACATCCCATTGGGATACGAGATAAACTGAGAAATATGCGAATAAGTAGAAAGAGATCAAAGGGGGAGAGACCCTATGCAGTGATCAAAAATATCTTTCATGCAGGGTTGGTGAAGGTAACAACGCTGCAAAGAGTGCGAGTGAAAAATATGCTGGCTGCATTTTGTTATAATATCTATCAAGTGAAAACGATTCAAAACAGGATGTAAATTAAAAAAAAACGTCAAGGAATAATTGGGATTTATCGTGATTTTATTTTTTTTTGGGGGGGGATGAGAGGGTGTGGGGATGTAGTCAATCCTTCATAAATAATGATTCTCGTTAAAAAAAAGAGTTGATAGAAATTCTCAGTACTTTCTTTTCGTACGTTGAGTAGTATGTATGGGGACTTTCAGCAGCTTTGGTCTCAACCAGGCATATCACGAACGTTATGAAAAACTTGGCGACCGCCTCTCCGATGTTGGTAAAACACTTGATTGGGATGTTTTTCGTCCTCTTCTTGAATCCATGTATACAAATAAATCCGGCAAGGGCGGTCATCCCAATGTCGATGTAATACTCATGTTCAAGATTCAGC
Source organism: Methanocorpusculum sp. (assembly GCA_965228205.1). Classification (GTDB taxonomy): domain Archaea; phylum Halobacteriota; class Methanomicrobia; order Methanomicrobiales; family Methanocorpusculaceae; genus Methanocorpusculum. Next base: position 1,059,818 of record OZ245799.1, read on the forward strand.
TTCTGGAAGTCTGGTATAATCTGTCTGATCTCGCCGTTGAACGTGAAATCTATGATCGTCTTTCTTTTTGGCATTTCCTAGGGTGTCCTGACAAAATACCCGACAATTCAACGATATGGTTATTTCGGGAGCGCATGTCCGAATCAGGCGTTGACACATTGGTTTGGCAGGAGTTTCAGCGACAACTTGACCTGAAAGGTCTCAAAATTGAACAAGGTATGATTCAGGATGCAACGTTTGTGTATGCTGAACCCGGTCATTGTAAGAAAGACACGCCGCGAGGAGAGCAGGCAAAAACACGACGGGATAAAGATGGAAAAATCATGTCCAAGAACGGCAAAATGCACTATGGCTATAAACTGCATACCATCATGGATACGACGCATGATCTTATTCGACGCATTGAAACCACAACGGCAAATGTTCATGACAGTCAGGTGGATCTGTCAGAAAAAGGAGAAGTGGTCTATCGGGATCGGGGATATCAGGGAGCAAAATGCAAGGGATATAGTGCCACAATGAAACGAGGGGCGAGAGGACATCCCATTGGGATACGAGATAAACTGAGAAATATGAGAATAAGTAGAAAGAGATCAAAGGGGGAGAGACCCTATGCAGTGATCAAAAATATCTTTCATGCAGGGTTGGTGAAGGTAACAACGCTGCAAAGAATGCGAGTGAAAAATATGCTGGCTGCATTTTGTTATAATATCTATCAAGTGAAAACGATTCAAAAAAGGGTATAAATTAAAAAAAACGTCAAGGAATAATTGGGATTTATCATGATTTTCTTTTTTTTTGGGGGGGGGGGGTGAGAGGGTGTGGGGATGTAACCTATCTTCCTTAAATCATGATTCACGTTAAAAAAAAGAGTTGATAGAAATTCTCTCTTTTTTAATCTCTCGTCTCTATGGTATCAGTGAGGATACCTTCATTATTTCTAAGCACGTATATGTACAGAGTTTTCAAGGATATTCCTGAAGAAACTACCCGGTCTTCTGTGAAGCCGGAGGTCTGCGGGAAGGACAAGAATACTTGCCGGGACTCACCTCCCCTGAGTCTTGTCCAGAGTGCAGTGAACCTCAAAAAGGTGAAAAACATGGATTTCAATTTATCTTTAAGAAGAGCAATGAAAACCGGCGAGGTAACTCTCGGCCAGAACTCTGTTGAGAAAATCGTTGCTGAAAACAAAGCAGAACTCGTCATCATCGCAAAGAATGCTCCGGCAAAGATCAGTGCTTTCCTTGCTGCAAACGAAAACGTCCCTCTTTATGAGTTTGACGGCAGCTCCCGTCAGCTTGGAAAAGAATGCGGTAGAGATCACATGATCAGCGTCCTTGCGATCGTTAACGCTGGCGAGTCCGATATCCTCTCCCTTAAGAGTGAATAAATATGAGTGAGATAACTATTTCCGAAGACGCCATGCGTATGATTGCCCAGTTTGAGAATCTCACTGGTGCAGGCGCAAGAGACTGTGTTTTCGATGATAAATTCGGCCGGATTCTCTTCGTCATCAACCCGGGAGAGATGGGACTTGCAATCGGAAAGAAGGGTGCCAGCATCAAGAAGGCATCTGACGCTTTCGGTAAGAAGGTCGAGGTCGTTGAATACAACCCGGACAAGGTTCAGTTTATCAGAAACTGCTTCCTCCCAGTCCACGTCCAGACCGTCACCTTCGAAGAGGATGAAGAGGAAAACACCGAAGTTGCCTACATCGAGGTTGCAGATACCGATCGCGGTCTTGCAATTGGAAAAGAAGGCAGAAACATCATCAAAGCAAAGAAACTTGCTTTCCGCCAGTTTGATATCGCCAACGTCGAACTCAAACAGGAAGAGGAAGAAGAATCTGAAGAGGATGAGTTATAATCTCATCTCATTTTTAGAGATATATTATTGGGCGTGTTGATTCGCCGAAAATTGAAACTGTTTTACTTTTCAGGATGTTTTTCCTGATATGCTGCTTCAGGACCCATGGCGAGCAGTTCCTCAAGCGTATTTACGTTCCTGAAACTTTCAAGGTCCGGATCAATCGTTCGAAACATCTCGGGCGGGATCCGTTTTGTATTTAATGTATTTACCATGTCGCGGAGTGACAGGGATTCATGTTCTGCAACGTAGGTTCTCAGTGCCGATACCCGATAGACTGCATGGAGCGGTTCAAGGTCCGTGTTTTCCCATTCCGGAATGATGGCATCATACGCTCCGATATTCTCAAAAAGATATTGTACAATCGGTTTGTGGATCGTGGGCATATCACAGGCCGAGATGAACACCAGTTCGCCGAGAATTTCGTCAAGTCCAGAAGAGATCCCTCCAATAGGTCCAAGCCCGGTTTTTTTGTCCCAGGTACATCTGACGAGTTCCGGGAGCCCAGCAAAATGCTCGGTTTGCTTTTCATTTTTTGCAACGATGACGATTTCATCAACGAGCCCTTCGAAGGTCATCACGAGCCGCGAGATAAAGGAACATCCCCTATATGAAAAAAAATACTTTTCGCGTCCGTTAACTCGCCGTGCTTCCCCGCCTGCGAGAATCATCGCAGAACGCTTTACCGGCATGAGAGTTCCTCTTTGAAATGCGTCAAATTGACGATCGTTTCATTCACGGGAGTTGGGATGTCGTGTTTTTTTCCAAGGGACACTATCGCCCCGTTGATGTAATCAACCTCGGTTTTGCGCCCGGCTGCAATGTCCTGATACATCGAGGAGAAATGCGCGGCGGTTGGAGGGATTTTTGCTGTCTTCAGGAATGTCAGATATTCATCTGCAGTCGTTTGTGCCAGTGCGACATTTTCTGCGCATGCGACCTCAAAGGCTTCGTGAACGATTCCAGTGATTATGTTCCAGGCCGGCTCTTTTAAAAGATCTCCATACGGGCATTCCATGATCGCGCCAAGAGGATTCAGCGAGCAGCTGTATAATGCCTTCGACCAGATGATCCCTCGAATATTGTAGGTGGCGTTTGCCCGCATGCCTGATTTGGTGAAGAGATCAGCAAGGAGTGCTGCTTTAGAATCAGCTCCTCCCGTGTATCTTCCAAAGACTGTGGCCCCGCCGTCGACGGATACGAACACCGCATTGTCTGCTTTCCATTCAAATCCGGTTATGATCATTGCGCCAAGGACATTGTTGGTATATTCAGCAATGATCTCTTCATTTCCGATTCCGTTTTGGAGACTCACGACCTCGGCTTCACCGAACAGATGATTATACTTCTCGCAAATTTCCCGTGTTGCGGCAGCTTTGGTGGATATAATAATATAATCCCAGGCACCTTCGGGGGGAGTTACTCCGCAGGGAAACCGGAATGTTTCCGTTCCCCAGATCCCTGTTAGAAAAAACCCATTTTTTTCAATAGATGTACTGCATCTTTCCCGGCATACCGCAAAAAATTCTGCAGATCTCGATAATTTTGCGGCGACTGACAGTCCAACTGCACCAGCACCAAGTATTAATATCCTCATTTGTTCTTATTATGTTGTCTCTAAACCACATTAAAAGCAGGTTTTTCCTGATGGGTGTGCCGTCCTATTATAGAATACAAAACTTGTAAGTTCCTAGGGTAAAAATATACATTATGGTTTTTCAAAGTACGTAATGGATATTTTTTTAGATTGAATTATATTTTACATTGCGGTTAATTGATTATGAAGATACGCCAACATATATTCATGCAGAAAAAGCTGATTATGTTTTTGATGGCACTTCTTGTGTGTGTCATGGTAGTTTTTACCGCAGGATGTACCGATACAGGAAGTGATAACGCTACTGTGGAGATTCTCTATACCGGGGCCGGAACCATGCCCGGTCTTCTCGCAACCGGTCAGATCGATGGATACATCAACTGGCAGCCTTTCGTTGCCGTCGCATTAGAGGGTGACATCGGAAAAGTAATCTCCTACAGTCAGGATCTTCCACCGAAAGGAACGTGGACAAACCACACCTGCTGCGTGTTTGGCGCCAACTCCAAAGCTCTGGAGGACTCTGATATCGCCGCAAGTCTTTCGGCTCTGATGATTCTTGGAAACAAGTATATCAATGAAAACCCGGACAAAGCTGCCGTATTAACTGCCGACTGGCTCTTTTCCAGCCAGAACATGACCTATGGTAATGTGACCGTCAGTTCGATCGATGTTATGAAGACCTCGATCCCGACAATCAAGTTCTCCAGCGAAGTTACTGAATCATGGATGGACAGCAATGAAGCGTTCATCCTGTCCCAGCGTAAACTTGGTCTCGTTACTGCAAAACTCGCCACGACATCCAAGGCTGAGTCTGCAGAACTTCTCTATGACTTCGGTCCGTATGAGTCGGCAGTAGCGCAGATCGAAAGCGGCACATTCATCACGCCTGCGGCGACCTCTACCATCTCGATCGGGTATCTGCCAAGCGATCACCACGCACCCCTGTTCGTTCTCCTGAAGGACTGGGAATACTTCAAGGATACCTATAACTGCTATCTGAAACCTGTCACGGAAAAGACCGGAAAGATCACCGATGCAGAACTTTACATCAACGGTCAGAAGATCGCCGATGTCAAACTCGTCGAAGGAACCGGCGGACCTCAGCTGATGACACTCCTCCAGCAGAACGCCATTCAGTATGCGCTTGCCGGCACGCCGCCATTCATCAGCGCGGTTGATAAGAGTACCGGTGATATGAGTCTCAAGATTCTCTCGCCGATCATGCTTGAGGGTTCCGGCCTTGTTGCTTCCGTCCCTTCCCCGGCAAACGACTGGAACGGATTTGTTTCCTGGGTCAAGGCCCGCAGTGCAGAAGGTAAAAATGTGGTTCTCGGCGATCCTCAGCTTGGCTCTATCCAGGATGTTCAGCTGAAGGCCGCTCTTGAATCTGCCGGTATTGCCTACGTGGTGAAATCCGCGTAGACCAACTCACATTTTTTTGCGTTTCTTTGTATATCTCATCTATTTTACCTGCAGGACAGATGTTTCATCCCGATCTAAAACAAGTAACACATTTGATATCCTGCAAAATCTACATACATAAATGAGGATGGTGAGCTCCAAAGATTATGAAATGGTACATTAAGCTGATACTTCCGGCACTTGTCGTTGTAGTGTGGGAAGTTGCGGCAATTCTGATGAACAATGCATACATCCTTCCTCGGGTGGAAACCGTTCTCGCCGTGTTCGCAACCCCGTTTGCCGATCTTTACGGTTGCGGAAGTCTTGTGGAAAACAGTTGGGTCAGTATTTACCGGGTAACCCTTGGTTTCATCATCGCCTGTCTGCTTGCCGTCCCTCTGGGAATCATTCTCGGCAGATATCCTGTTCTAGAACAGTTTTCCGACAGTCTTATCCAGATCCTGCGCCCGATCCCTCCGATGGCCTGGGTGCCTTTGTCCCTGGCCTGGTTTGGTCTGGGTCTTACGCCGATCCTGTTTATTATTGTGATAGGCTGCATATTCCCGATTCTTGTCAATACTATTGACGGTGTGAAAAGGGTGAAGAAAAGCTGGGTCGAAACCGCTAAGATTTATCAGGCAAATGAACGCCAGATTATCACAAAGGTCATTGTTCCGGCCGCGGGGCCTGCAATATGGAATGGTCTTCGTGTCGGTTTCGGCATTGCGTGGATGAGCGTTGTCGCTGCGGAAATGATGCCTGGGACCGTCTCGGGTCTTGGATATCTCATCATGTACACCTATAACTGGGGTCAGGTCCAGATGGTTATTGCCGGCATGATTGCCATAGGTATCATCGGCATTGCCATGGATCAGTTCTTCCAGTATGTTCTGCGGAAGAAATTTGCCTGGGAGGTGCTTGACAAATGACAGACTGGGACAAAGTATGGGTAAAAGTGGAAGATGCTACAAAAACCTTCTCTTCCCGGAAAGGTGACGTTACTGCGCTAGAACATGTCAATCTTGAGGTTCATGACGGACAGCTCGTCTGCCTCCTCGGACCCTCGGGATGCGGGAAGACCACCCTTCTCCGGATGATCGGAGGACTTGATGTTCCAACAAGCGGGACCGTTTCCATCGATGGAAAAATCGTGGACGGGCCGTCGCCGAAGATGACGATGGTGTTCCAGGAATACTCGCTTTATCCGTGGCGCACCGTCGCGGAAAATGTGGGTTTTGGTTTGGAGATGATCGGTGTTCCCAAAGAAGAGCGGATCGCCGAAGTCAACAAGCGTCTAGCTCTGGTTGGGCTGACCGGATTTGGCGATAATTATCCATACGAACTGTCCGGTGGTATGCGCCAGCGTGCAGCCGTCGCTCGTGCCTTGGCTACTGATCCGGCAGTCATGCTGATGGATGAACCCTTTGGCGCGCTCGACGCGCAGACCCGGAATAAAATGCAGCGTGAGCTTCTTCAGATCTGGGAAGAAACGAAAAAGACGATCCTTTTCGTTACGCACAGTGTTGATGAGGCTGTTTATCTTTCGGACAAAATTGTCATTCTCACCCCGCGTCCGGGAAGAATTTACGAAATATATCCAAATCCTTTGCCAAGACCGCGTGATAGAACGAGTATTGAGTTTGCCAAACTCAGAAAAGATGTTCTCGCAGAAATCGAGAAATTAGAGGGGGAGAATAAGAACCTTTAATATGGTTTCCAACCAACCTGATTTACACATTTAAGAGAGCTAGGAGTAATTAAAAATGGTAAGAAAGCCAGCACGAATGTATCGCAACCTTGCCAAAAAGGCCTACTGCCGCCGTGAATACATGGGCGGTGTGCCGGGTCTTAAGGTTGTACAGTTTGATATGGGTAACCTCTCGGAAGATTTCCCGGTCGCCATCCATCTTGAAGCACTTGAAGCATGCCAGATCCGTCACACGGCAATGGAAGCTGCACGTATCAATATGAACAGACGTCTTATGAAGACCGTTGGAAGAAACAACTTCCACTTAAAGATCAGAGCATACCCGCACCACGTTCTTCGTGAACACAAGCAGGCAACCGGAGCCGGTGCAGACCGTATTTCCGAGGGTATGAGACTTGCATTCGGTAAAGCAGTCGGAACTGCAGCCCGTGTTGCCCCAAGACAGCGTGTTTTCACCGTCTGGACAACCCCGCAGTATGTCGATCAGGCAAAGGATGCACTCCTTCACAGCGGATACAAACTCCCGACTCCGGTCCGGGTAATTGTTGAGAACTAAGGCTTTTTGCCAAAGCTCTCAATTTATCATACTTTTTTTCAAAAAAGTCTCTTATTCTGAAAATAGGAGTTTTGGGAATATTCGGCAGCAAAGCGGTATGCATCGGGTTTTATGAAGACACATTTGCCTGCATGCCGCTAAATCCTGTGTTCTCTCGTTAGAAGAACATATCCAGCGTCGTTTTTCGTGACTTGGTCGGGTCAAACTCATCCCAGTCCCAGCCAAGAGCATCGAATATCCGGTTGAGCGGTGCCTGAATCGTTTTTTCGAGCATCGTTTCCCAGTCGATCTCGAACGCTCCTGCCGGAACCTGATCCGGATACTCAAAGCAGAGTACATCCGTATCCGGATATTTTTCAGGCATATATGTCCGCTTGATGTAAAGCCGCTTGGGTTTACTGCCGCGTTTGAAGTCGGTTCCAAGATATGTATTCGAGTAGATGGCCCCTCTTCCGTGCGAATCCAGATGAGCATAATCGGCAAGAGCCTTGTTTATCCCGCTTGGGATGCCGGCCTTTTCAAGCGGACATTTTCCCGCACGATACATGGTCAGTACCTCTGGCAGATATTTTTTCACATCTTCCCTGCCGTTTCCTTTCAGGATCATCTCCAGAACACGCTCCTGTACTTCGCGTGTGATCTGTGCCGAGTCTGATCTCTTCATCTCAAAGCCGGTTATGTCAATCTTATCGACATCCTGCCCCTCCTTCCAGATCAGATGTCCTGCATACCGCTTCTTGGCTCCGCCCTGGAAAAATCTCCGGTAGATCTTTTCAAACTTGATCGAGAAGAAGTTCGTATCTGCGCCAAGAGTCTCCTCTGCAAATGAAAGGTAGCTTGCATTGAGTTCCTCCTCGATTTCGCGGGCAATTTTCATTGTATCTTCAAGAGATGTGAATGGGATCTGTACAAAACATGAATCCGTATCACCGTAGATCACTTCGTATCCGCGTCTGGTGATAACGAGTTTCGTGTGCTGGATGATCGCACGGCCGACCGAAGTCACGGCGGCTCCGATGTCCCGGTCATACAAACGGAATCTGGAAAAGCCCGAGACCCCGTAATACGTGTTCATAATCACCTTCAGCACATTCTGCTGCATATCGTACAGCGTATACTCGTCCGACCCGAACGGAAAACTGTTTCTGAGTTTTTTCCGTTCGTCGCGTTCGGCCATGAGCTCGCTGATGATCGACCGGGTAAGACCATCCGGGGATTTTTTGAACCTGATCCCGTTTGGGGCATGGATCTCGCCTGTTGAAGACTTCGTCTCCGGAGAAGCATTCAACGTCATCATCGCCATTGGATAGAGGGACTTCAAATCCAAAACGATGACATTCTCCCGAACACCTTTGCTTGGATCAAAGACCGTTGCTCCCTCAAACTCCTCGCCGGTGGCGTTTCCCTTAGATGGCAAGATGAATTTGCCGAACGCTTTCCTGAGAATATAAATGTCGATGACATTTGAAGAGTTCAGCGTTTTGTCCAGAGGACAGCCTACATATCTGGCAACTTCCTGATAGAACTCGATGATATTGTTTTTTCGGTTGATCCCAACGCACAGCTCGACATCCTTGAAGTTGTATTCAACCATCTTCAAGGGGTCGTTATTCCAGAGATCACCAAGAGTTCCCGTATACCTTACTTTGGTCTCGCCAAGTTCATCTTCGGCGACGGCGTCGAGACGATACGACTCCTTCTGACTTCCCTGCATTTTTTTGTATGCGGCAAGAAGATCGAAGATGACCCGGCCCCTCATCGCATTTCGCTCGGTCATTCCGGGCATGCGGGCAAAGACTTCGGAACGGAAGCCAAGGGTCTCGGCACGCTTGAGAATATACTCTGCATCGAAGTCGATGAAGTTCCAGCCCGAGAGAATATCGGGATCCTTTTCTTGGATATAATCGATGAAACCGGCGAAGAGATCGCGTTCGGTGTCATGGGAAATGATTGTATGACAGTCGGAAAAACATCCGCTTGCAAGCGGTTCGGCGTTTTCGTACCTGCCTTTGGTTTTTCCGTTCAGAACAAAGGTGGTATACCGATCATCGAACGAATCATGGCAGGTTATGCAGATTATCGGATCGCGTTCTGGTTCGGGAAATCCGTTTCTGTCATCGCACTCGATATCGCACATACAGACCCGCGGTCTGGAGATGACCTCGGCAGGGAATAGTTCTGTGAAAGAACACTCGTCCGAAGGGGCACGGACACCGCCGGTAAGGCCGGTGTCGATGAGAAACCTGGTTGCGAACGGAATGTCGGCTTCGAAATGGTGGTAGTTGTCCCTGATATTTCTGACGTCGCCGGGTTTTTCCGTATATATCTGGCGAAGAGGTTCGCCTTTGATGGAGACCCCGCGATCCTGCGTAACATCGATTTTTTCCGTATGGGGTTTGTCGGCTTCGCTTTCACGGACCCAGAAGTAGGGACGAAAACCTGTGACTTTCAGCTGGTGAGGGGTCCCGTCTGCTTCCCTTCCAAAGATGTGAACAACCGGACCTTCAGGCGCATTTGAATATTCTGCCTGATTGATGGCAATTTCCATCTATACTCTCCTGCAAAGCCCCTGTAGGAAATCCGCAGCCTCATGGAGTTTTTCCATTTCCCAGGTGTCGAACTTCAGACTCTCATCGATATTCGCGCCGGAACGCGTCACAACAGCCGGCAGTCCAAGTGAGCAGCCGTCTATCCCGTAAGCACCGTTTGCCGGAAGGGAACAGATGATTCTTTCCCCTTTCTCGATTTTTTCCAGCATGGAAACGATGTGATAGGCCGGGCCGAAAACCGTACCGGCTTTTCCTTTGATTACCGGCATCGATGAACCGCGAAGACCGGTTAGGATCTCCTCCCGTACCGGGATAGGGATGTCTATATCCAGACTGGAAAAGAGCTGGACCTGATGTTCACCGTGTTCGCCGAGGACCTGGCCCTCTGCTTCGATTCCCATTGAACGGAGCGCCACGGTGAATCTTCTGCTGTCGAGAAGACCGCCGAATCCGACGACCTGACTTTCGTCAAGGCAGCTTTTTTTGGCAAAATACCAGGTAAAGACATCCATTGGATTTGTAACGACAATCAGTTTTCCAGACAATCCTTTCAGGAGTTCTGCTGACTCCTTTGCAATCGGGAGATTTTTATCAAAAAGATCGGCACGCGTTTTTATTTTTGGGGACCGCGAGTAACCGGCGGAAAATATACAGTAATCGGCGTCTTTGAGATCGCCGGGGTTTGTGGATACCGGTATGTCCATCCCGTGGATTATATCGAGTTTCTGGGCATGCTGCAGGGGTTCGCTGATATCGAAAAGGACGAGTTCGTCGGCAAATTTTCTGAGGGCAGAAACGTATGCAACTTCTCCGCCGATTCTGCCCACTCCGAGGCATGCAACTATAGTCATCTGGTACTGTATTTGTTCTGGAGGGCTTTAATTATGGCGACCTCATACAGCGGATTCATTCACTGCAGGAATGACGAAAAATTTCCTGACACAGATGGCCTTCTCCCCACCCGCTTTCACCCACGATAAATTTATTGTATCCGCCTTCCCACACTAGCTCATGACTGAAAGTATCTCCGCACAGGTTCGGTTATGCCCGGTCCAAGAGTCGGAACTTGGGCGGATCAACGAGTTATGCAATATCCCCGAGATTGCAGAGCATTTCGAATCCATCCCGCCGGTTTCGATGGAGGCGACGATGGCATTATGGTCGTACATCCAGTCAGGAATCGTTTCTCTCTGGTGTATGCATTACCATGATCGGATAATCGGCGGTGCAGGATTTTATTCCCAGCCGCCCGGAACCCGTCTTTCCCACAGCGCGACATTTTTTCTGTATATCGAACAGGCGTAATGGGGGATGAGTATCGGCACAAAAGCGATAATGCATCTTGAAGATGAAGCCAAAAAACGTGGGTTTATCCGGATGGAATGTCTGGTCGCCGACACGAATCCGCGTGCCGTCTGTCTGTATGAACGACTGGGATACGAACTGGAGGGAAACAAAAAAATGGCGGAGAATTTCTATTAACCCATTTTTTAACGAGAATCATTATTTATGAAGGATTGAATACATCCCCACACCCTCTCATCCCCCCCCCCCCCCAAAAAAAAAAAAATCACAATAAATCCCAATTATTCCTTGACGTTTTTTTTAATTTACACCCTGTTTTGAATCTTTTTCACTTGATAGATATTATAACAAAATGCAGCCAGCATATTTTTCACTCGCACTCTTTGCAGCGTTGTTACCTTCACCAACCCTGCATGAAAGATATTTTTGATCACTGCATAGGGTCTCTCCCCCTTTGATCTCTTTCTACTTATTCGCATATTTCTCAGTTTATCTCGTATCCCAATGGGATGTCCTCTCGCCCCTCGTTTCATTGTGGCACTATATCCCTTGCATTTTGCTCCCTGATATCCCCGATCCCGATAGACCACTTCTCCTTTTTCTGACAGATCCACCTGACTGTCATGAACATTTGCCGTTGTGGTTTCAATGCGTCGAATAAGATCATGCGTCGTATCCATGATGGTATGAAGTTTATAGCCATAGTGCATTTTGCCGTTCTTGGACATGATTTTTCCATCTTTATCCCGTCGTGTTTTTGCCTGATCTCCTCGCGGCGTGTCTTTCTTACAATGACCGGGTTCAGCATACACAAACGTTGCATCCTGAATCATACCTTGTTCAATTTTGAGACCTTTCAGGTCAAGTTGTCGCTGAAACTCCTGCCAAACCAATGTGTCAACGCCTGATTCGGACATGCGCTCCCGAAATAACCAGATCGTTGAATTGTCGGGTATTTTGTCAGGACACCAAAGGAAATGCCAAAAGGAGAGACGATCGTAGATTTCACGTTCAACGGCGAGATCAGATAGATTATACCAGACTTCCAGAAGCTGAATCTTGAACATGAGTATTACATCGACATTGGGGTGACCGCCTTTGCCGGATTTATTTGCATACATGGATTCAAGAAGAGGACGAAAAACATCCCAATCAAGTGTTTTACCAACATCGGAGAGACGGTCGCCAAGTTTTTAATAACGCTCGTGATATGCCTGGTTGAGACCAAAGCTGCTGAAAGTCCCCATACATACTACTCAACGTACGAAAAGAAAGTACTTTCTGTCGGAAAAAAGGTTGTTAGAAATTCTCAGATTAGGATAAGAAATCGACTGCTGCGGAAAGTCCGTCGCCTTCAAGTGTGTAGCCGGCTTTTTTGAAGCACATCTGAACGGCTGCAATGGTTGCGATGATCTCGGGCGTATCGATGACACCCATATTGCCGATCCTGAAGATCTTCCCTTTGAATCTGTCCTGCCCGCCGGCAAACTCAATCCCCATTTTTTTGCAGGCTCCGCGTATTTTTGCATCCTCGACGCCTTCTGGATAGAAGAATCCGGTGACGGTGTTCGATGCTTTGTGCAGAGCATCGACCTGAGGTACAAGTGACAGACCCCATGCTTCGCCGGCTGCGCGGACTGCGCCGGACATTTTGTGGTGGCGTGCGATCCTGTTTTCGAGTCCCTCTTCTTCGAGGAGTCTGCAGGCTTCACGCAGTGCGAGGAACAGCGGGACTGCCGGGGTGGTCGGGGTCTCCATTGGGTTGCCGTCGGCGGATTTCTTTGCCTTCTTTAAGTCGAGATAGAACGGTCTGTTCTCGGAGAGTCTGTCCCAGGCTCTCTGTGATACAGAAACGGCGGCAAGTCCTGCGGGAGCCGCCAGACATTTCTGGCTTCCGACGATCGTTACATCAGCACCCCATGCATCGGCCTTTACGGTATCTCCGCCGATCGACGTGATCGCATCGAGGATGAAGAGAGCGTCGTATTTTCGTGCGAGTTTTCCGACCTCTTCAGCCGGGTTCAGGATTGCAGCCGATGTTTCGTTGTGGACGAGAGTAACGACTTCGGCGCCGTTTTCCAGTTCCTGTTTGAGGGCTTCGAGATTTAGCGCATGTCCCCACTCTGATTCGATCATCGTGGTCTCGCCGTAGATCTTGGAGATCAGACCGAGTCTCTCTCCGAACTTTCCATTCACGAGGGATACAATTTTCTTGCATTTGGCAAACGAACCGATCGCGGCTTCCTGACCAGCAGTTCCCGAGCCGGAGAGGACAAGCATATCGTTTGTCGTGCCGAAGACGGGTTTCAGACCTCTGACAATATCCGCATAGCAGTCGCCGAACTCCTTACTCCGGTGGTTGATCGCCTGTTTCGTCATTGCATTCCGGACCGTTTCCGGCATTGGAACGGGACCGGGCATCATGAGCAGTGTTTCTTTATACATGGGAAAGTCTGTTACATATATGAGAATAGACATACATATAGTAATTCCATAGAGGTTTTATCAGATGCCAGAAGTCGCAGTAATAGCAGGTTCGGTTTCGGACCAGGCGATCGTTGATAAGGCAACGACCGTTCTTCAGTCATACAATATTTCCTTCGATGTTCAGTTCATTTCCGCTCACCGCGATGCCGATAAACTGGATGCATATGTAAAATCATCGGATGCCCAGATCTTCATCTGTATTGCGGGAATGTCGGCGGCCCTTCCGGGGGTCGTCGCCGCGAGAACGAAAAAACCGGTGATCGGGGTCCCTGTTTCCGGCAAGATCGCCGGCGGGCTGGATGCTCTTCTTTCGATCGCTCAGATGCCGAAAGGCGTTCCTGTAGCCTGTATGGCGGTTGACGGCGGAGAGAACGCTGGACATTTCGCAGCACGGATTCTTGGGAAAAACTAACTTTTTCCTGTCGATCCTGTCACATCCGATATTACACGTGACAGGAATCGAAGCTCTTATTTTGGTTATTTTCTGAATTTACCTTGTTATGTTACTTATGTCAATGTTTTTGAGTCTCTACCTATACACATGATCTGTGCAGAGGGAGCGGGAATCCAAAAATAATCGACAGAAGTGACATACGTGAAAAAATCGCTCTGATTATCAAATAACGGCAGGATCGGATGTTATATCCTGTCGGTTCCGGTTTATGACTGAGAGAACATTGTCAAAAAAAGAGACTGCCGTTTTCGGCAGTTGACTTTGAATTATGCTTCGATAAGGTACTTTGCTTTCAGCTCGTTCCATTTCTCGGAAGCCATCAGTTTGGTGAGTCCGTCATTGATGAGTTTCTGAAGCTCGGTATCGCCGTTTCTCATAGCTACACCATACTCTTCACCGGTCGGGATCGTAGCAAGCATAACAATTGCATCTTTGCCTTTGATGTAGTCTTTGATGTTGACATCATCGAAGATGACAGCCTGCACGAGTCCGTTCTCCAGAGCAACCATTGACTGCGGGAAGGTGTCGTAGAGTTTGATCTTTCCGTCTTTTACCATCTGGTCATATTTTGCCTGACCGAAGAAGTCATCACTCTGGATATACTGATCAGCAGAGCAGCTTCTCTGGACACCGATCGTGAGATCTCCTGCCTTGAACTGGTCCAGCGTTACGGTATATCCGTTCTTTACGGCAACACCCTGGTCCACACTCCAGTAGGGAATTGAGAAGGTTACTTGTGCTTCACGTGCCGGCGTGATGGTCATTCCTGAGTAGACCATGTCGATCTTTCCTGCAAGAAGTGCCGGAATGATTCCGTCCCATGCTACTGCCTTGATTTCAACATTGAATCCTTCCTGTTCGGCGATCCACTGGATCGATTCAACGTCGAATCCGGCGAATTTACCACTTTCATCAACGTACGAATACGGCGGGTAGTCTCCGTCGATACCCACTATATACGTTTTTTTCTCTGTCTGGTTACTGACACAGCCTGCCGTTAGAACAGCAGATACAACAAGAAGGGCTATGATTACCCCAAAAAACACTTTTCTATCCATCTGTTAATCATTTTCATTTCATCTATAAATCACTTACTTCCTATCCAAACCAGCAGTATGATCTTTATAAAATAGTGTGTGAAATAACACTCAAATTATCTTATTTTTTGAAATACAGGTAACAATGGCAGTGACCGAATGCCTCGATATCTGCCGGTGCGTCTCTACAAGGACAGAAATATATCTTATCGGCCTCGTCATCACCGGTCGGGATACGGCATGGACAGAATCGTTTTCCATACACAAGTTTGTTTCTGGCAATTCCTTCGATGGTTGAATCGGTCACATCTTTATTTTCATTCAGGACCCAGCCCTTTTTTTCTGCAACTTTCTCGATCGAGGGGCGGATTTTTTCAGCGACTTCCTGTATTTCCTCGCGTGTTGGAATGAGATTCATTATCAGATATTCCTTTTCAGAAGTTATCAGGGTTTGGTTTGTGGAAAATATTTTATCGTTATTTTTCCAGGGATTTGAGGATCATGCGTTTCTGAATTGGTTTCAGATGATCAAGAAACAGTATGCCATCATGATGGTCTTTTTCATGGAGGAAAGCCCGGGCAGCTACTCCTTTGAGTTCGGTCTCGACCGTCTCCCGGGAGATGTCGAGGTATCTGCAGGTGATCTTTCCCGACCGTCGGACCGGCCGCTGGATTCCCGGGATACACGGACTTCCTTCCATCTCTTCAACGAGCGTTCCCTCTTTGAGGATTTTGTGATTGGCTCCTTTGATGGTTACGCCGCCGGCGTTTACAATGAAGAGTCGTTTCGATACCCCTATCTGAGGTGCTGAAAGACCAATGCATTTGTTATGAATCATGGTGTCCCACATATCCGTCAGGACCTCTAATTCCGGTGCGCCGATGTTTTGCACCGTTTCCACATGCAAAAGGAGGGTCGGATCTCCGTATTTTCGTATCTCGCGAATCATATGATTCTCTTATCGCTGAAATTGTTTTAGTGTTGTGATTACACATACATATGCATGGACCTACAGTATGATCGTCCGGGACATGCATTTGGAACCGTAAATGGGGTTACCATCGAAGGATTCTGTCTGCCGGTGCCTCCGTCGAATCTGATATTCATTACGGCTCCGGGCGTTTTTCTCGGATGCGGATTTTTCGATATACGGACCTTTAACAAACTCGGGATAGCTGCCGTCAGGATCACAGGAGTGTCAACGCTCGAAGAGCTTCTTTTGGGCAAGATCACGGAGCTGACGGAATCTGCAGAAACATCGGGTGTTCGGGTCGGGATGACTGGATATGATGCGCTTCTGCATTTTTCTGCCTCAAATCCGCATCTCTAAGCAAAGATTATTTAGCAATCACTCCGTTGTATTAACTATTAAACAGTCTATTCTTACTGTATTAGTAGTATTGGCTGCCCTTTCCTTACTTTGTCTCCCAGCATTGGCAATCGAGCTAGGTTCGGATACTGCAACCATTTATCTAACGTCTTCTCCATCCGGAGCAACAGCAACCGATTCCGGCACCGGGAAGACCTTTACGACGTCGGGTAATTTTGTCATCTACACGACCGGTACTCCGGTAGATCACTACATTATCGTGTCGAAAGCCGGATATTATGATTATCATTATGATGCCGGTTCCGTCTTTACGGTAGGCGATTATGTCACGGTCAATGCCGTATTGGTTACGATCCCGACCAACGGGTATCTTTCCGTCTCTTCAAGCCCCTCGGGTGCAATTGTCTACATCGATGGCGTATACAAAGGAGTCAGTCCGCTCACGGTTACTCTTTCAGCAGGTTCGCACAGTATTAATATGGTGATGTCAGGATATAACTCATGGTCCGGCTCGACAACGGTAAACGCAGGTCAGACCACGCAGGTTTCTGCAACCCTGACCCCGTCCGTGACATACGGTTATCTTTCCGTCTCTTCCAGCCCGTCGAATGCTGATGTGTACATCAATGGTGTCTACAAAGAAGATACTTCATTTACGATCGGTCTGAACACGGGAACCTATCAGGTCACGGTAAAGAAATTGGGTTACACCTCCTATTCGACTACAGCGACCGTCAACACCGGTATGACAACTTCCGTTTCGGCAAATCTCCAGCCGAGTGCGAATGCCTATGTTCAGATCGCTTCCTATCCGTCCGGTGCTGCCGTCTATATTGACGGAAGTTATGTTGGAAACACCCAGTACTCCACGGCATCCAACCCGAACTATCTGAATGCCGGTCCGTTTACGCCCGGAACGTCCCACACGCTCCTCTTCACTCTTGACAACTACAACCCCTACTCAACGTCTTTCATATTGAGTTCAGGTGAGACCAGAACGATTTCCGCGACACTTGTCCCGGTTACGCCGGTAATTACGACCGCAACTCTTCAGATTTCATCAGATACGTCAGGGGCTGATGTGTATGTGGACAATGTGTTCCGAGGAGTTACCCCGGTGAATTTAAACGACATTACAGCCGGTACTCACACCGTACTTCTCCAGAACCCCGGATATGATGACTGGTCACAGTCCATTTCCTTCTCAGCTGGTCAGACTGTTGAGAGAACCGTTGTGCTGTCTCCGAAAGTCGTTCCAACACCGACCTCCACTCCTGCCCCGTTCCTCGGCATACTTGCCGGACTTGGCGTTTGTGGAATTGTAATGGCCTTAAGACGCAGGTAAACAATTCTTTTTCAAGACCCCTCAATTTTTTGAGGGTCTTCCTCTTTTTGCAAATAATTTTAAAGACGATTCTTCAGTGTTCTTTGGAGAATACCCTAGGTTCTGAAGAAGTTGCGTTGGCTGAAATAGTAAATACGTAAAAAAAAGTTAGATGCAGTCCTTTAAGTGGAACTTGAAGGGACCGAGGTTGCCGCCGTAGTTTCCTGCGGTGATCTTAACGACACCCGGAACTCTGCATGCTGCCTGAACTCCGACTTTCATAGCTTCCTTGACTGCTGCTTCGGAGACACCGTCGATGACGATCTCGTAGACTGCCTTGACGCCTTCGGGGATCTCGGTTTCCGGGACCTTTTCGCGGATCGTGGGGCAGAACTTTTCGTTGGTGGATGCGCCCATAAACTTGTATTTCAGGGAACCGACTTTGGATCCGGAGGAAACAACTCCGCCGGGGAACGGGGTGATGGTTCCGGGAACACAGCTGATTGCATCGACTGCTGCTTCTGCTGCGATGAGTGCTGACATCTGGGAGTCTCCCATGATCAGGAAGTTACCGCCGGCAACGCCTTTAATTGCACCGACTTCTTCTTCTACAACAAAGTTGCCGCCCATGATTGGGATGGACCAGCAGTTGATTCCGCCTACGACGACCTTGGATTCGTATCCGTCACCGAAGAAGTGGAGTTTGACCGGGATGATCTCTTCTAAACCTGCTTTTCCATTGAAAACTGCGGTTGTGGGTGCAGTTAAAACACACTCGGCAATGCGCTCGAGAACCTGCTCTTTGAGTGCTTTCTTACCACAGCAGAGCATGATTGCGTATCCCGGGCGGTTGTCGGGGGTCTCGGATGCCGGAACGAAGCGTTCGATTCCTGCTTCGCAGGGACATCCGATGGTTGAGGTTGCAAAACCGGTTGCTTCGGTTGCTGCTTTGTATGCCCACTCTTTCGTTACTGCAGTGATGATTACACGGGCAGCCCACACCGGGAAGCCTTCTGCATATGTGTCTTCAAGAATTACACCGTTGAATTCCATATTATATGAATTGGGCATGGTGGTAAATAGCGTTTGCGGGTTGACACATAAGGCGGCAGGGATAAAGGAGCAAGATATGCCGTTGTTCTGGAAAAATTGGGGTGTGAGATTTTCTCAGCAGAGTTATTCGGCAGTTTTCCGGGTGTGTTTGAGCAGTTTCAGCGGATAAGGAAGAGCAATGCAGAGAACGATGGCGGCAACCATCAGCCATACCTGCGAGAATAATGCTGTAGGCATACCGATTGCGTCCGCCATAATGCCGATAATCATGATCGCGACAGCAGCCAGCCCTTGCGGAATACCGATTATGATTCCGGACGCAAGTCCGACGCTTCCGGGCATCAGTTCCTGGACAGTTGCGATTTCAACAGAGGCAGTCGCCATCATAAAAAATCCGGCAATCACGAGAGATATGACCGAACCCAATCCTGAAAGAAGGAATATTCCGAAATAGGCAGCCGTCGCTCCGATGTAAGCGGTGAACATAACCTCTTTTCTTCCGATCTTGTCGGATAGAGGTCCGGCGATGAGAGTGCCGAACATGCCTGCAAAGATCATACAGCTGACGACGCCTGTTGCCAGAAGGTAATCGACGCCTGCATACTTCGTCAGGTAGACGGCGGCGAAGGCAAGGAATCCGTAGTAAACCCAGGTTCGAAGCGAACTTATGCCTAGAACAAAAACGGCGTTTCTCCATTTCGGTTTTATCGTCTCGGTATCCACGGATTTCGGTGGAAGGATCGCCGGTTTCTGCTGGTGTTTCCTCAGTAAAACTGCCACAACGACCGCCGGAATAACGAGCCATATAAGTGCCGTGAATCCTCCCCATGCAAATAATGCTCCGGCAACGAGAGGGGCAGCTCCGTAGCCAAAGGATCCTCCAACCGAGAAGAGGGAAAGGAACGTTCCCCTGTTTGCCGAGGTGGTGAACTGATGTATCTGCTGATAGGCATTCGGATGGAACATGGAGTTTCCAGCTCCCGCGACCACTGCCATAACGAGAAGTACCCAGTAATTCTGAGTAAGTCCGAATACTGCGATGGCAAGTCCGGTAATAAGAATACACCAGGATATTCCCGGGACCCACCGTCCCTTATCGATCATCCAGCCGGTCAAGGGCTGGAATAGTACCATGGTCAGGGTCATAAGAGTGAAGAGACATCCAGCCATCGCATAGGAGGTGATGCCATGTTCGGTAAATATGGGAATCAGTGCCGGAAGGATCGCCGGAACCACGGGGATGTAAAAATCTGCCGCTCCGTGACCTGCGGCAAGACCGGCAATGCGTTTTGTAAGGTCGTTCATGATATTCTCTCCAGTCGGATGATCTCAACCGGGATCTCCAGATGTTCTTTTGTGTGGAAAGCGAATTGTTTTGGAATATTCAGCATGGCCGCCGTTTTTGAGGTGATAACGGCTGTATTTTTTGTGTATGCTTCGAGAAACGGGATGCTTCCTTTGTTGAAGATCCCGTAACAGACCGGCGCCGTCAGGAGAGCGAAGTCGATAAACGGCCGGTCGGCATGCTCTTTCTGCGCCCCGAACGGGGGATTCATCAGGACTGTATCTGCAGAAAGCGGTTCGGCATTTTCATCGATACGCATCCGCACCCATTCGATATCGACCACGAATGCTTCGGCATTCTTTCGGGCAATTTTCAGGGCAGCTTCATCTATATCGACACCTGTGACCGTTGCTCCAAGGAGTGCTGCTCCGATCGAAAGCATGCCTGTACCGCAGCCAAGATCAACGACCGTCAGCCACTCGATATCTCCGGCCAGGGCCGCTTCGTGCAGAAGCCTCGCAGCCAGCGGTGCCGGGGTCATATACTGTTCAAGCTCGGCAACCGGCGCGTGAAATCCCTGTACCTTCTGCAGGCACATCTCAAGTTGTCTGAGTTTCATGGTAAAATTTCATCGATGACATAATCGTCCCAGCTGCGTTTTCCAAGAACGATCTCAAATTCGGAAGGCGAGAGAACCGGCATCGGAAACCGGCTCTGATCGTCCAGAGCAAGTCTCGGGCATGCCGTATTCACATAGGCATCGAATCCGAGATTTCTCAGCTGCATCTCGGAAATTTCCCGAATCAGAATGACCGTGGCATTTTCATTCAAGGCAGCGAGCCGTTCAGCAAGTTCACGGCGTGCCTGACCCGACTTGGAAGAGAGCAGGATTCCGAAGGTCTTCGCACTCTTTACCTTTTCGATCTGAGCAAACCGTTTTCTCAAAAGACGGTCGGCAGAAACCTCCTGCAGGATACCGTCGGCGAACGGGTCGAGAGCGAAGGTCGTTTTTTTAGTGGCGAGCGAGACGCCGATCGCATGAAAAACGCCGGTTCCGATGAACAGATATGCTTCGGCGTTTGCATTTTTTGCCGAAGCATAGGTACATCCTAGAACCTGGCCGTCGAGCGGGGTTCGCGAGGATCCCGCTCCGATCACGGCGTTCAATCCGCGTTCATTCAGCCACGCACAGATCGCCTTTGTCTGATGAGCGTGCTGGATCGTCGTGGTGATCCCGACCGATTCATATTTTTGGAGTTGAGGCACGGCGGATTCTAGAATTTCAAGGGGAATGTCCTGATGGAACGGGAGATAGATGATATTTTTCTCCGAAGTCACCGGCGTGTGCCCGACATGGACGAGAACATCCGCCCATTCCAGAGCATCCAGACTCAGATCGCAGGCTCCCCAGCAGGCATCTCCGCTGATCAGGACATCGAAACCCTCGTTTTTCAACTCTCTCGATATCTCCGCTGCGTTTCTTTTCAGCCCTTCGGGCAGCTGGATTGCGACCCGTTTCGCATTTCGGCTTTTTAGCTGGGTAATAACTTCAGAAAGCTGAATCAATGATCTTCACACCGTTTTCGTCAACATCGATCGTGACAAGCGTTTTGTAGGGAATGCCGATGTCGGGGGATCCTCTGTTCACAACAAAGAGCATATCCACAAGTTCTGCGCCGGCAATTTTCAGAGCAGGAAGGATCCCTTTGATCGTTCCGCCGGTACTGATGACATCGTCAATGATCACAACTCTGTCGCCTTTATATACGCAGTTCATATAGAGGGTTCCTTTGGAGTATCCGGTTTCCTGACCGATGACGACTTCACCCGGCAGACGGTATTCCCGTTTTCTGATGACGACGAAAGGAATGCCTGTCGCAAGAGTGAGAGCAGTCCCTATGTGGATTCCCATTGCCTCGGATACCACGATCTTATCGACATTTTTCAGATCGAGGGACGCCATCATCGCTGCCGTTACATCACGCAGAAGTTCCGCCGTGACTTCCGGGATGCCGTCGGTTAGCGGATTGATGAAATAATTATAGACCACCCCGTCTTTTTCCCGTTTGACCATGGGACATGTCAGAAGGGATTCTTTGAGGATTTCAAGCATGCCTCATATGTTGACTTTTCTTACAAATACGTCTAACGCCGGCGAGACAAGGTTTTTCTGTTCGTGCCGCTAATGCTCTTCCAATGAAATACATTCCGGCGGTTCTTCTGCTGACAGTTTTGCTCGTTCTTAGTGCCGGCTGTATCAGTCTCGGGACACAAACGACCGACATCGTCATGGGCAATGAAACGGTTGGTCATATTTACGTTACGCCGGTCACCGATAATCTCCTTTCAAACGAATCGGTGACGGAGAAGTTCGATATTAAGGTGGAACTCTTCGGGTTTACCTTCATCAAAGAAGTAGTTACGCAAAGCGAGGCTGAAAATATCATGGACACGCTTTCATCCGTCAATACGACCGACACGTCCTCGCTGCTCGATCTTGGGTTCCTTCCTTCGCTCGACGAGCTGTCTCCGGACGATCCGGATGATTTCCTGAACCAGATCCTTACCATGCCGGTAACCAATCATGGAACACAGGCAGCACTCGACTCGATCGATTTTGACGGTGCCGGGGCTCGGATCCAGGCATCAGCCGAACGTATCGCCGAGCTTTTGGGTCTTGCCTGATTCAGAGACAGTATTCAAGTAAAAATTTGATGCCGATCAAAACGAGGATAACTCCTCCCAGAATCTGCATTTTGTTTCCAAGAATGCTGCTGAGTTTGTGGCCCGCGAGGACTCCGAAAAAGGAAAACACAAAGGCGACCACGCCGATGATCACTGCCGGGAAAACGACTGCCTCTCCGATTAACGCAAAACTCATTCCAACGGCGAAGGCATCTATGCTCATTGCAACGGCTAAAAGCAGCAGAACCTTCCATCCTATCAGACTGATTCCCTCTTCATCATCGGAAAAACTGTCCCAGATCATTTTTCCGCCGATAAAAAAGAACAGACCAACAACTATCCAGTAGCCGTACGGATCGATCACCTGTGTAATGGGGACCCCGATCGCCCAGCCCAAGAGCGGCATAGCAAACTGGAAAAACCCGAAAAATATGCCGGCAGTCACAGCTGTTTTTACGATATTATCTTTGAGCGCTGCACCGCCGGCGAGCGATACGGAGAACGAATCCATCGCGAGACCGACCGCGATGACCAGTGATGAGAGGAGAAGCTCAGTCATTAAAAGACGGGTTTTCCGTTTCGGCGAACATGCTCGACGCCTTCCGGATCCTCGACGACGACGACAAACGTGCCGTGACAGGGTTTCGTGTAGGCGTAAACGAGTTTTTCATTGGCGATGCCGACGATAAGCGGCGGGATGCCGATGAGAGCTTTTTCGAGCAGTTTGAATCCGGGGGGAACTTCGTACTTTTCCGTACTGTTTTTTCTGATGATCTCCCGTGCTTCTTTGAAACTGCAGTTCTTTGCCAGAATCTCGTAGTTCATATTTTCAAGACAGCCCATTCGAGTACCTCGTCTAATTTTATGAGAAGGGGCCGGGTGTTGTGCGTCACCGGAGCCACGACTTTTTCAGTTGGATATTCGATCTCTTCAGCGAGATCATATGCATGTTCTCCAAAAAGCACAGAAATGAGGAGAGCTTTTGGGGCTACTGCAGACGTAGTCGCCGTATATGTGAGTCCTGCGTCATTGTGAATCAGGGAAATAATCAGCGGATACTGGACCGTTCCGTCGGCCAGTTCTCCGATGGCCTTCTCGACGTCTTTGTATTCCGAGACATAATGACTTTTCGGATCACTGGTTTTTACGAGCTGCTTTGCTGACGGATTCGCCGCAACGACCGGATGGTGCCCCGCATCCTGCAGAAAGTCTGCTATGTACAGAACAAGCGGGGACTGTACAGGGATCTGGGGACAGCCGATTAAAATGAGCACCTCTCCCATAGTAGGTATTCATCTGTTTTGTTAAGGTATAAATATTGGTTTGAGGGTGATTATCCGATATATTCGCTCTGTATTTTGAGTACTTCTTCGCTGTTTTTTGCATTGGCGTACTCTTCCAGCGGTTCTTCGTTGAGTTTGAGGAAATTCAGACCCCAGTTGAATTTTTCCAGAATACGTACGGCCTGATCCTGCTCTCCGAGAATCACGAGAGCGGCCGCTATTGCCTCGACCGAGGTAAGCGTGAAGGGTTTTCCAAAATTGACCGGGTTTGCGGCAACGAGAAACGGCAGGGCACGTCGGTTTTTCCATGGATTAAGGTTGGTCGTGTCAAGCACAACCCAGGAACAGTCCAGTGCCGTGATGGATGTAACCCATTTTCTATCCGGAGGGGAGATAACATATTCGGCGGTAGGGTCAAGAAGGAGCGTGGTTTTTGGGACATGAGTGATTTTATTTACGACATTGATCATCCCAAACTTTTGCAGTTTTTTGACAGTACATTTTTTCGGATCACAGGAGTTGTCGCGGTATGCAATGAGTGAGATCAAAATGCCCATGATCTTTATTTATGTCTTCCTGATACAAATAGTATACTCATGTTTATCCTCGCTTCACCCTGTATTTTGCATGAAAATCTTCGTGCTGAAGGCATTACAACCGATGAAGACTGTGAGGTTTTCCTAAAATGCAGAAAAAGATGCGAGGAGTTCGGTATCGAGATTGTTCCGCTGCCGTGTCCGGAGACGCTGTATCTTGGAACTCCCAGACCCCCCGGTTCATTTACCGAAAGGCTTGATACCCCGGAGTTTTCGGCTCTTCTCGACCGATTGGAGGGGGAGGTAAGGAAGCTGATTTCAGTGAAAGGCGAGCCTCTCTGCATTCTTGGCGTAAACTCGTCTCCGACCTGCGGGGTAACGACTACATATTTCACGAATGAGAAGTCTGTTGGTCCGGGTGTTTTTCTGAAAAGATTTTCCGACGTATGCGCGGTTGACGCTCGTGTTTTTGCAAAATACCGGATATATCTGGCCTCCCCGCTTTTTTCGGAGGCCGAACGCCGCTACAATGCATATCTTGCTGAAGTTTTTCGAAAGAATTTCTATTCAGTGTATCTCCCCCAGGAGGCAGATGATACTGCTGAAGGCAGGGGGAAATCCCGCGAACAAATTATCTATGAAAAAAATCTCTCTGAACTGAAAAGAGCGGATATCGTTGTCGGGGTCATCGACGGATCGGATGCAGATTCAGGTACTGCCTGGGAAATGGGATATGCGTTCGCATCCGGAAAACGGGTGATAGCTCTCAGGACGG
Organism: Methanocorpusculum sp.; assembly: GCA_965228205.1. GTDB lineage: Archaea > Halobacteriota > Methanomicrobia > Methanomicrobiales > Methanocorpusculaceae > Methanocorpusculum. The sequence continues at coordinate 1,085,050 of OZ245799.1, forward strand.
ATTTCCGGAAGTTCAGCGGGAATGAACGGGTGAATCTCATGCTCGAGATGGAGGCAGAGGTCGTCTCGAGTGTAGAAGAGCTCGTTTCGACACTGGGCTTTCACCCGCTTCCCTGATTTTTGAGCTTTCGCTCATACTGAAATTACACGGCCAGTCTTCGTGCGACGGCCATGTTATCTTTATCCGTCCTGATTTCGTCTGACGGCATTTCCATAATAAAGGCGCAGTGCGAGATCTTTGGAAACGTCAGGACATCATGGATCGTTTCTTCTCCAAGGTAGCCGAGCCCTAAATGTTCATGCCTGTCCAGATGGGAACCGACCCCGCCTTTCATATCGTTGAGATGGATAACTTTGAGCCGATCAAGGCTTCCTGCTTCGTCATTGAACCAGCCGAACACGGTCTCCGCCCCGTGACCTTTCAGATCGTATCCGGCTGATGCTGCGTGGCAGGTGTCAAAACAAAACCCGACTCTTCGTTCATTTGAGAGGGCGTCGGAGATCACGCCGATGTCCGTGAAGGTTCCGCCGACGGTATTTTTTTCGTTCGCGGTGTTTTCAAGCAGGATCATTGTCTCGCCTTTTGAGTCATCCAGCGCCTGCCCGATTGCTGCGATAACTTTCTCCTGACCTTTTTTATGTCCGTCTTCTTTTCCGTGATGGCCCTGATGCGTCACGAGATAGGGGATTTTGAGCTGTTCGCAGCGGTCAAGCTCTTCGGTCATGGTAAAAATCGATCTTGCATATATCTCGGGTTTTTCTGCTGCCGGATTTGGAAGGTAGGGCATGTGATCGACGACTGGCCCGATTCCCGAGATGTTTAATGCATCGATGAACGCTTTCGCGACAGCTGGTTCAATCGGTTTGGCGGCCCAGACACGCGGACTCCGCGTAAATATCTGGAAGGTGTCGCATCCCGCCTCTTGGGCCCTGGACACGGCAAAAGGTAAGGAGCCGGCGATCGATACGTGGAATCCGAGTTTAATCATTTCGTTCTCTCCATTCTTTTATCATTGCAAAAAGTGCATCGGCAATGGTTTTCGGGTTCGCTCCCCAGTGAACCACTGCTCCGAAGTATCCGTTGTACATGCCGATCCCGCTGTTTTCCGCACGGCAGCATCGGGCGATGAACGGCTCTCTGTTTACCTGCGTGATCGGGCAGATGTCTTCGAACTCGAAGTCGTAACCGTAATTCTCATGGCAAATCTGTCTGCCGGTCCGGCAGCAGGCGATCCTTGATCCGTTGGGGGGGATGTCCCGGTCCAGCGTATGGGGAAATCCGCCGGCTCTGCATGGATATACCTCGGTGTCGAGTGTGCTGATGTCTCGGATATGGTGATCGAAGATGATGTTTTCGGTTTCGAAAAAGCCGAGCGATTCAAGCCCGGTGAGCGTATCGACAAGAGACGGGTTCGGCGGCGTGATGTCGAAGACATGGACCGTTTCAAACGTCGAAAGGTTGGGATCACACACGAATGTCATGTGATCGTCCTCTTTTCCAAAGACGGTGCACCTTTTCTTTGTCGAAAGCGCTTTTCTGACCAGTCCTGCCCGGTCATGGGTATTTACCTCCTCTTTCCAGACAATGGTGTCCTCTGGTCCTGCGACCAGTTCCACCGATTCGATATCCCGCATGAGTCCAATACCGTCTTTCGGCCGTATTTTCAGGACCTCAACTCCGTCCGGTGTTGGGTGGATCAGATATTCTGTGAGGAAATACACCTTCTCGCCAAGGGGAGAGGTGGCGGCATTGCCCACGAATTTGCACTCTTTTGGAAATATCATCATTCAGGTCTTTCTATTTTTGCCAGTACTTCGATGAATTTGTAGGTGAGTTTGACTGACCCGCCGCCGATGTGGCGGATGGTGATCGGTGATTCCAGGGCCGTTTTTATTGCGACTTTGTTCCATTCGTAGACAAAGATGACTTCATTATTGTTAATGTAGGCTGAAGCATCCGCCCCGGTCATTTTCACACAGCCGATTTCCTGTATCTGTTCTTTTAACGAGTGCCACATGATTGATAGTAAATTGGGCTTTGGAGGATTAGTATTTTATCCAGCCGTGATTTTTCAGGCTCAACACAAATCCTTATATCCGGTCAGGCACACATATTTGTTAACTAGATTTTCGTTTACGAAAATATCGGCTACAAATCATGCTGATACCTATGACTGAAGAACCCTGTATAATCGACACTCCCTACTCCATATCCTATCCGGAGATTTTAGCTCTTGCATCAGAAGACGGCAAAACAGTTGAACTTATTGAGCGGTTCGACTGTATGGGCGGGGCGATGTGGGTGAAAAATCATTATGCGAAAAGTCCGCTCGTCAAAAGTTCCCGCATCGTTTCCAATACCCAGCGTTTTCTCCTTGAGATCGGCGATGTTAGCCTCCAGCTTGAAGGGTCATACTTTCCTGCAGGGATTTGCGGTGCGGAAGTAACCGATTCGGAAATCGCCGTCTCCTACCTCGGCCTTGGCGGAGGAGGTGTAGGGGCAAGTATATGCCGGGCGACTGCCGGCGGGATTCTGCATCACAAAAGCGATGTCTGCGGAGGGGGAAAAGTTGCCGGCTCGACCATTTATCTGCCGAGATATACCCGGGTCATCATCGGTCTTGACGACACGGATACGCCCGAAGAGGGAGCGACCTGGACGCTTGCCCACAATATATCAAAGGTCGTCCAGAGTCCAAAGTCCCGCTATCTCTCCCACACGATAACCCAGCTTTATCCGGTTCCCTACCGGACCAAAAACTGTGTTGCTCTCGCCTGCGAGTTTGCCACGACGGAACCCGAGAAACTCATCGACCGGTTCGAAGCTCTCGTCAAAAAGTACACGCTTTCCGACGAGACTGGTCTTTGTGCCTACATCGGTTTTGATCCGTCAGCGATCATGCCGTATGCCCGAAAAGTCAAAGCCGGCGAGGTGACGCTGGATGATTTTGCGGCAGTTCGCCGTCATCTGGATGTACGGATCGAAGGACGGGGTATCATCGGAGCAGCGGCGGCGATACCCTTTTACACGAATTACGCCGAGGCCCTTTTGATATGACCAGCGTCTCGAAGACTGCAGATACACATGAGTTTGGCCGAATCAAGCACCTGCTATTAGCAGTCGGTTCGGCAAAGGTGATAGGTGTCCCTCTTCCCGCTTCGCTCTCGTCCACCGCCGGCCCGGGTGCCGGCAAAGGAGGCTCGGTGTTTTTCTCCGATGGGGTTTCCAGAATCCGGCTGACGCTGGATGAGAAGAGCCCTGTTCTGATCGAAAACTTTGGGAACTCTGCGGTTCTTACGTTCGATGTCCCCGAGGGCCCGGTCTCCGTCGACGGGTTCGTGGAAAAAACCGGCTGTCACTGTCCAAATCAGGCCTATATCACGATAAATGAAGGCTGCATCTTCTCATGCCAGTACTGTAATGTTCCAAACCAGGCTAAACACATAAAAACGCCGGATGAAATCGTTTCTCTTATCACGGATGCCTGCTCCCGGGATGCGATTGAATGCATCTCTCTTACAAGCGGTGTTATCGGGACAATGAAAGAGGAGGACGAGCGCCTCTTTACGATTCTCGAAAAGATCCGCGTTTTTGATATGCCGATCGGCGTTTCGGTGTATCCGACTCAGGGACTTTCCCAAAGACTCTTCGAACTTGGAGTTTCCGAGGTTAAGTTCAATCTCGAGACCGCGACTGAGAAATTATTTGCCGAGATGTGTCCCGGACTTGATCGGGATGATTTATGGAATGCCCTCAAAGAAGCGGTCGGTGTTTTTGGAAAAAACCGTGTCTATACCAACATCATTCTGGGTCTGGGCGAGTCAAAAGACGAGATGAAACTGTGCATCACGCAGTGTCTCGAAAACGGGATCATTCCGATCATCCGTCCGTTGACTCCGTCGGCAGCGCTTTCCGATTATTCCCGTCCTTCGGCTGAGGATATTCTCGGCATTGCTGAATTCCTGCAGAGTGAACTTCTGCGTTTCGGCCTTGACCCGTCAAAGGCCCAGACGATGTGTGCAAAGTGTATGGGCTGCGATCTCGCTCCCATGACTGATTTGCGTGTGGAGGAGGTGGCGGCATGAAGGCGGAAGATGGATTTGCCTCCGCAATTTTAGAAGCGGCGGATGCTTGTTACGCAGTTCCCGGCTATCCGATCACGGATCTTGCGGAAAAATGTGGTGCCGATTACACGGTCAATGAAAAAATCGCTCTCGAGTATGCTCTTGGTAGGTCCCTTTCCGGGAAAAGGGCAGTGGTCATCGTCAAAAATGCCGGAATGAATACCCTTGCCGATCCCCTGGTCTCAGCAACCTATCAGGGACTTAAGGCGGGTGTCGTGATCATTGCAGGAGATGATATCGAGGTTCGCGGATCCCAGACCCGGCAGGATTCAAGGAAGTACGGGGGGGTTGCCTCGGTCCCTGTCCTTGAACTAACCGCAGATGAACTCTGCTTTTCGGTCGAAGAGGCCATGCAAAGTTCGGAAATCTACTCACGGGTCGCGATCATCCGGGTCACGCCGGCGGTTTTGGATGCCGGGATTTTGGATGTTTCCCTTCCAGAACGAAGAAACGGATACGGGATATTATTCCCAGATGATCTGACGATGAAAGGAAAATGCGAGTATGCGGAGAACCTCACTGCCGTTATGAAGCATGAGCGGATTTCTGAAACGATCGCTTCCGAGACGTTTGGATCCCGGGGTCATTACCGAACGGTCTGCAGCACGTGTCCGTACAAACCGCTGTTTTTCATCCTGAAAAACACGCTTTATCAGAATAATACTGCTGCGATCTGCGATACCGGCTGTTCACTTCTCTCAAAGAATCCGCCGTTTTCCTTCTCTCTTGCGAACTACGGACTCGGTTCTTCTCCGGCGGTAGCTTCGACGAGCACGAAGGTCGCTCTTATGGGAGATTATGCGGTTTTGCATTCTGGGCTGAACGCCCTCATCGATATTTACGAAAAGCACCGCTCTCTGTTCTGTATTATTTTGAAAAACAGAAAACTGGGCATGACCGGCGGCCAGGACTGCCCGGATATTCTGCCTTATCTGGCCCCGTTTACCCCGAAGGTTGTTTCGGCCGATGATCCCCGTCTTGCAGAGCTGATTGAAAAAGGAGTTACTGAAAAAACCGGCCTTGGAATTCTGGTCGTTGAAGGGGAATGCCCCTCTGGAGAAAATCATGAAACCATTGAATGTTGAAATTTGCGATGTAACGCTCAGGGATGGTGAACAGACGCCTGGTGTGTCTTTTACCTGCGAAGAAAAACAGGATATTGCCCAGCGGCTTTCCGATATCGGCATCGATATCATCGAAGCAGGGTTCCCAAGCGTATCCGAATACGAAAAACGCAGCGTGCGGTCCATCGTTGAGATGGATCTGCCGTCCGATATCTGTTGTTTATCCCGCTGTGTCCAAAGCGATATCGACGCAGCGATAGACTGCGGTGTCGATCTTGTCAGTCTGTTTTTCGCGACATCGGACCTTCATCTCCGTATAAAATACAAGAAGACCCGGGAAGAGATGCTCGATCTCGCTCTTGGCATGTTGGATTATGCTCTTGATCACGGAATCAAGGTCAGGTTCTCTGCAGAGGATGCGTCAAGAACCGACATCGGATTTTTGAAAGAGATGTATGCGAAAGGAGCTGAACGGGGAGCTTCCTACAGCAGTTACGCCGATACGGTCGGCTGTATGACACCCCTTTCCATGTATGAGACCGTACGTGAACTGAACGTCGGGCTGCAAAATCCTCTGTGTGTTCACTGTCACAATGACATGGGTTTTGCGAGTGCCAACACGTTTACTGCAGCTCAGGCAGGGGCATTCCAGCTTCACACGACTGTGAACGGCATCGGCGAACGGTGCGGGAACGCTTCTCTTGAAGAGGTTCTCGTCGCACTCAGAATGCAGGGAGGCGTCGACCGGTATGATCTCTCTGATCTTCAGACTCTTTCGAGAACCGTGGAAACCTATTCCGGCATAAAAATCGCAAAAACCAAACCCGTCGTTGGCGAACATGCCTTCTGTCATGAGAGCGGGATCCACATTGCGGCCTTGATTCAGGACAGAAATACGTATGAGTATTATCCTCCTGAGATGGTCGGTGCCGAACAGAAGTTCATTCTCGGCAAACATACCGGAAGAAAAGGACTCGAGTATATTCTGACGACTCTTGGATACACTCCTTCCCCAAGCGAGGTGGATGTAATTTTGGAAAGGATCAAATCGATCAGCGAGACAAAGCAGAGCATCACTCAGGATGTTCTTCTCTCGGTAATTTCCGAGGCCAGACAGGAAACTGAATTGAAAAAGACATCGGGTTTTGATAAAGCCAGGACGGGATGAAGATGGCAGGAACACTTTCCGAACGTATCCTCGGGTCGGCCGAAGGAACGTATGTCGACCGGATGGTCGATCGGGCCTTTGCCCACGACGGGACCGGTGCTCAGGCATTGGTCGCTTTCGAAAATTTCCGGATACCAGGCAAGTCTGTTGTCAATCCTGAAAAATTATCTATAATATATGATCACATCTCGCCGGCGAACAACTCGGTCACGGCTGATCTTCAGGGAGATCTTCGGAAGTTTTCCCGAGAAAACGGAATGCATTTTCACGAGGTTGGCTGCGGGATATGTCATCAGATAATGAGCGAAGGAGTTTGCCTCCCTGGTGAAATCGTTGTCGGGGCAGATTCGCATTCATGCACCCTCGGGGCACTCGGCGCATTTTCGACCGGTGTCGGGGCAACCGATATGGCAGGAATCTGGGCGACCGGTGGGACATGGTTTCGCGTTCCTGAATCTATTAGTATAGTGCTTTCCGGCAAACTTTCCGGTCACGCCGAGCCGAAGGATGTCGCACTATCTTATATAAAGGCGCTTGGCATGGATGGCGGGACCTACAAAGCTCTGGAGTTTATCGGCGACGGAGCTGCCGGCATCCCAGTCGAAGGAAGACTGACGTTATCTAATATGGCCGTCGAGACTGGGGCGAAGACCGGATTATTCTACGCGGATGCATTGACCCGCGAACATTTGATGACCTACGGGATGGACGAGAAAACAATCTCTCTGCAGGAACCCGAAGACTGCAGTTATGAATCCGAGATTCATATCGATCTTGATGATATTGAACCGCTTCTTGCCGTTCCTCACCGGGTCGATAACGCCGAACCCGTTACACAGTATTCGGGAACCCCGATCGATCAGGTTTTTGTGGGTACCTGTACAAACGGACGGTTCGAAGATCTCAAACGCTTCGCTGATATTGTCAGAGGTAAAAAAGTCGCTGTCAGAACGATCGTTACGCCTGCTTCGAAGGATGCATATGCAAAAGCCCTGTTGACTGGTGTTCTGTCTGATATTCTTGAGGCGGGTTGCGTTATCTGTCCGCCCGGCTGCGGCCCCTGTCTTGGGGCACATATGGGTGTCCTTGGGGAGGGCGAGGTCGGTCTTTCCACCGCGAACCGAAATTTCAGGAACAGGATGGGTGTTGGTGCCGAGTATTATCTCTGTTCTCCGTCGACTGCTGCCGTTAGCGCTCTTTGCGGCGAGATCAGATCGCCAATTGAATTGGAAGGGGGGCTGAACCGATGATCGTATCTGGACATGCCGTTGTGATCGGGGAGTATGTGGATACCGACATGATCATCGCCGGGCGTTATCTTAGGACGACCGACCGGTCGGTGTGGGTAGAGCATGCCTTCGAAGATTATGATAAGAGTATTGCCGGCCGACTGAACGGCGCCGTGTTGGTTGCCGGGAAAAACATCGGCTGCGGTTCTTCCCGCGAACAGGCGGCAGCAGCTCTCAAAGAAGCAGGGGTACGTGCCGTCGTGGCTCCGTCGTTTGCGAGGATATTTTTCCGGAACTGTGTGAATCTTGGATTATATGTCTTTGAGGCGGAAGTTGTGTGTGAAAATGGTGATATCATTTCCTTTGACACCGATGATTCGTATGTCAAAACATCAAATGCCGTGTATCAGGCTAAGCCGCTCTCAAACCGTATGAAGGAGATTCTCTCAACCGGCGGTCTGAATGCGTATCTTTCCAGGCAGGGTGAACCATGAGCCTTCGTATAGCTGTAGTGAAAGGTGACGGTATCGGGCCGGAAGTGATTCCTGAGGCCCAAAAGATCCTTGAGCATTTTCTCACCGATGCGGATTTTTTTGAGGTTGAACTCGGCCTTGCCAAATGGGAGAGAACCGGGTCCGCATGTTCTCCGGATGACATTCGCGAGCTGAAGGGGGCGGACGCCATTCTTTTCGGGGCCGTAACAACCCCTCCCGATCCGAATTACCGGAGCGTTCTTTTGCAGATCAGACACGAACTCGATCTGTATGCAAATCTTCGTCCCATCAGACCCCTTCGTTCATCGGGCCAAGGGTTACCCGCCGATATGATGATCGTCCGGGAGAATACCGAGGGGCTGTACTCAGGTATCGAGGAGATCGGTGAGGGGCGGTCGACGACACTCCGTGTGGTGACGAAGACTGGTTCCAAGAGAATAGCAGAGAAAGCCTGTTCTCTTATCCTGGAACGAAATCCGAATCATCCGCTCGTTATCGGCTACAAAGGGAACGTGCTTAAATCGGATCTGCTTTTCAGGGATACCTGCAGCGAAGTAGCATCATCGTACGGTATACAAACGAAAGCCGTGTTTATCGATGCTTTGTGTCTCGATGTTTTACAGCATCCGAAAAACTATGATGTGATTATTACGACAAACATGTTCGGCGATATCTTAAGCGATGTCTGCGGGTATCTTACCGGAGGACTCGGCATGCTTCCGAGTGCCAATATTGGGGATACGCATGCATTTTTCGAGCCGGTTCACGGGAGTGCTCCGGATATTGCCGGTAAGGGTATCGCAAATCCGGTTGCTGCGATCCGAAGTGCAGCAATGATGCTAGAGTATTTCGGGATGAAGCAGGAGGCCTGTCTCATCGAATCATCGATATGTGATCTGATCAGCAGCGGCGTATACACGCCCGATCTCGGAGGCTGTGAATCAACTTCATCGTTCGGCAACCGTTTGCTAGCCGCCGTCTGTAAAAAAGAAGAGAGACAGATCTAATTTTTTGGATCAGGGTGTTTCGCCGTACAAGCCGGCTGCTTCAACCCCACCGTCTGCCCAGAGGAGTGCTCCAAGAGCCCCGATCCTTCCTTTTCCGTTTGCACTGTCGATAAAGGTGATGCCGAGTTTTTCTGCTTCGGTGACTGCCTCTTCGCGAGTCAGCAGTTCGGTCTTTACTCTCTTCGTATATGCCGAGTCCGGAAGACGAATGCCGGCAAAGTAGCAGATGCCGGTTGTTTTACTCATCGTTTTTTCTTCGATGAATGATTTGACGAATGCAATCAGTTCGTCTTTCTTCTCCGGTTTTACTGCGAAGGTGATCACTGAACCTGTACAGTTGGTGGTCTTTTCAGGGGCCTTTGGGTTGAGCTGGATAATCCGCATTCCAAGGAAGGTGGCCCCGTCAATTTGGCAGGCTTCGCCGCACTTCAAAGCAAGGACCCAGGTTGCTCCTCCCTCTTTTGTGTCGGTATCATCTATTCCGAAGGTGATCTTCTCATATTTCGGCAGGATGATGGTACTTCTGCAGATTCGTGCACCGCCGACTTTCAGATCTTCTTCACTCGCATATTCTGTTCTGAGAACGCCTGGGGCCTGAGATAAACAGGCAGCTACGCCGACTCCGGCTCCAGCTGCTCCTGCCCAGGAGGTTCGTACTTCAGTTCCCTCTACAACTACTGCTTCAAGTGCCTGTCCGCCGAGTTCCGTGTCCGAAGGTCCAAAGCTGATGGGATACGAGCCGATTTTTGCGAGCATCGTCATTGAGGTCCCTTCAGTTTTTGCGGAGATGAGTGCTCCTTTCGCTCTTCGCCGATTCATGTGGTCCCATTCGATCGGCCCTCTAGCATGACATTGTTCATGTATTTCGGCAATGCCGTTTTTTTCATCCGTCATTACAAGGAGGCGGTGACAGAACATCGGTCCAAATTTTTCTTTTATCTGATCTGGGGTTAATGTAATTTTCATATTTTTTGATACCAGGAATTTCGTTAACAGAAAGATCGGTCGTATGAGTATAAGAGATATTCGATGAGTCCGCTTCACAGACCCACTTATATTAATCTGAACCTGGCAATCAAACCTGGTTGATATCGATGGTAATTTAATCAGGTTTTTCCCAATTCTGAAAAATCAGAAAACGCGCGAAATTGGATTTTCTTCAAAAATAAACTATAATGGCGGTTTAATTAAAGAATCTCCTGTAATTTGATAGAGGATGATCAACTCACTTTTCGAAGAATATTGGTGGGTCAATTTCTTGTAATTAGTTTAACAATATCTAAATGATAAAATATTTTAATAAATTCGTCCAAATTGGAGCTAGAATCTCGCTTCTTTTGATTAAGAACATTTATCTATCTTCTTACTCAACTATAACAGTAATCGATTTCGGTCGATTAAAGGCTGGTGCATATAAGCAATGGCATTTGCAATGCATATCAACATGGAGCGATGTACTGGTTGTAACAATTGTGTCGTAGCATGTCCAGTAAACGCACTTGAACTTTGTACCGTAGATCCTGCCTCAACTGACAAGATTTACTCTGTGACCAACGGCAAGGCATTGTCCCTTGACCTGAATCACGAATTATGTGCAGGGTGCGGTGTGTGTGTGGAAGCATGCCCCTACAATGTTATCAAACTAGTTGCATCGCAGGCCCCCGCGGCAAAAGCTGCTGAAGAGGGTCACTGAGGAGAGAGGAAAACATCATGGTAATAAGCACAATGTTTCCAAAATACTCTACGAAAATCGAGGGTGAATCCGTCACAATGGAGCAGCGTCTCCTGTCGAAGGTTTCTCACCTTGTGTTAACAACCAGCAAGTGTACCGGTTGTGGCATCTGTGCCGATGCATGTCCCAAAGAAGCGATTTCTTTGGGCATGGTCGGTGCTGCTGTCCGCGGTGTAGCTTCTGGCGACGCTTCCATCGTTGTCGATCCCGCAAAATGTTCATACTGCGGTATCTGCACGATTCTGTGTCCGTTTGATGCACTTCTCGTAGAAGTTGACGGCGAACCAAGCCTCCCGATTCTGGAGCAGGAAGGTTTCCCTGAGTATGATTTTACTGCCGAGATTAGCGAGGAGAAGTGTGTCCGCTGCACATCCTGTCATGAGGCCTGCCCACATGACGCTATTGTCAGGGACGTCCCCGTTTATGAAGGCGAAGTCGAAGGCGGCGCAAAGCGCCAGACTGCACTTGTTGCAAAAACGACCTTCGTAGTTGACAAAGAACTTTGTACAGTCTGTGGTGTCTGTTCATCTCTTTGTCCGGCAATTGAACAGAAGCGTGTTCCGTTCACTGCTGAAAAAATTGGATCCGCAGGCGACATCCTCTGGACTGAAACCCTCTGTGACGGCTGCAAAGTCTGTGTCGACGCCTGCCCGCACGATGCAATAACCGTCGACCGGACCGTCAATACCGAGGTCAAGCTCCCGGGTAAGGTCTCTATCGACAAATCCGAGTGTATCACCTGCACCTGGTGTAAACAGGTCTGCCCGAGTGAAGCCGTTACAATCACGAAATTCTTCGACGGCGAACTCATCGTCGATGCTTCCAAGTGTCCCGGCGGCTGTTCTACGTGCGTCGATGTATGTCCGTGCAAGGCTCTGTATCTGCCGACGCCGATCCCTGCCGTCAAAATGAAGCGCGACAGCATCGAAGCCACCATCGCCATCAACAACGATCTGTGTATCCTCTGCGGCGCCTGCGTCAATGCCTGCCCGTCTGAAGATGCTCTCACGCTGAAGAGAACCGGCATCCACATCAAAGGACCGGAGACCGACCTGTACAAAAAGATCGCCGCCAAACTGTGTGTTCCGCGTACGTCCAAAGTCGTTGAATCCACGTTTGGTCAGGTCGAAATGAAATATCTGGAGTGAACCAATATGACAAGTGCAAAAGCATACAAAGATGCTGCCCTTGCAGCACGTCTCTCTGACCGGTATTATCGGCCAAAGCAGGACAGCGATCCGTCGTTCACTGCCGAAGTAGAGCAGATCGGCAAAACTGAAGCTCACATCTGTTTCCAGTGCGGAACCTGCACGGGGTCCTGCCCGTCCGGCGCCCGCAGCAGCTACCGTATTCGAAACTTCATGCGCCGCGTCAATCTCGGCATGCGTGATGTCTGTCTCAATGATCCCGATCTGTGGCTGTGTACGACCTGCTATACCTGCTCCGACCGCTGCCCCCGTGACCTCATCCCGACCGATGTCATCATGGCCATGCGCAATATCGCCGCCAAGCAGGGTATCGTTCCGAAAAACTTCCTTGCAACGGTGAACTTCATCTACAACACCGGTCACGGTGTCCCGAACAGCGATGCAAACCGTGCAGCCCGTGTTCGACTCGGTCTTGAAGCTGAACCTGAAACCACCTGCAAATACCCCGAATATATTCCGGCCATCCGGAAAATCCTTGAGGCATATGGGACCAAACAGCTCGCTGACAAAGTCCTCGCGGAGGGTCAGTAATTATGTCACACGAGACGCACAAATACGCATTCTTCCTTGGATGCATTGCTCCAAACCGGTATCCTGGTATCGAGGCATCTGCCATCCGCACGGGTAAGAAAGTCGGCATCGAACTTGTTCCACTCAAAGGAGCTTCCTGCTGTCCGGCCCCCGGTGCATTCGGGTCTATCGACCTCAATGTCTGGTATGCCATGGCTGCAAGAAACCTCATCTTAGCCGAACAGATGAATATGGATATCGCCCTGATCTGTAACGGCTGTTACAAATCGATCTGGGAAGTCAACCACAAACTGAAACACGACGCCGAACTTCGCGACTCCGTCAATGAAGTCTTAAAGGAAGTCGACATGGAATACAAAGGTACTACCAATGTCTACCACCTTGCTGAACTCTACTACAACGACGAAGTCTGCGGTCTTGACAAACTCAAAGACAGCGTCACGACTCCCCTTACCGGCGTGAAAGTTGCCTGCCACTACGGCTGCCACTTACTCAAACCCGCCAAGGACCGTGAGTTTGCCGGCGGAAAGATCGGTGATTCCGAACACCCGATGTGGTTCGAAGAACTCGTCGACGCACTCGGTGCCGAAGCCGTTGAATACCGCAACAAAATGCAGTGCTGCGGTGCCGGCGGAGGTGTCCGCGGATACGATATCGCCCACGCCCTCGATATCACCAACGAAAAACTCACCAATATGGCTGCCGTCGGTGCCGACGCGATCGTCGATACCTGTCCGTTCTGCCAGCTGCAGTTCGACCGCGGTCAGTTCGAAATCGGTCAGAAGTTCGGTGTCGAATGGAACATCCCGGTGCTTCACTTCTGTGAAATGCTCGGTCTTGCTCTGGGTATGTCGCCCATCGAGCTCGGTCTCGATCTTCACCAGATTTCCTGCGACCCGTTCCTTAACAAACTGAAGGGAGGACAGTAACATGGTATATACAGGTAAAAACGCCGCATCATCCCCTGCAGCCGAAGAACCCAGAATTGGTGTCTTCATCTGCCACTGCGGTACCAACATCGCCGGTTCTCTCGATGTCCCGGCCGTCAAGGAATACGCTGAAACGATTCCTCACGTCGTCGTTGCCCAGAACTATGCCTACATGTGCTCGACCCCCGGTCAGAATATGATCAAAGAGGCCATCGAGCAGTATCACCTTACCGGAATCGTTGTTGCAGCATGCACGCCTCGTCTCCACGAACAGACCTTCAGAACCGCTACCGCAAACGGCGGTCTGAACCAGTTCAGATTCGAGATGGCCAACATTCGTGACCAGGGCTCCTGGGTTCACATGCACGACTGGGAAGGCGGAACGGACAAAGCCAAAGACGCCGTCCGTATCGCCGTCGCCAAAGCCGCAAAACTCGAAGACCTTTATCCGATGGCCGTGCCGGTTGAACACCGTGCCTTAGTCGTCGGTGCAGGTATCGGCGGTATCCAGGCCTCCATGGACCTCGCCGCCTCCGGTATCGAGACCTACTTAATTGAGAAGGAACCGACAATCGGCGGTCGCATGTCCCAGCTCGACAAGACCTTCCCGACGCTTGACTGTTCGCAGTGCATTCTGTCTCCGAAGATGGCAGAAGCCGGCCGAACGCCGAACATCAAACTCTACACCCTCGCTGAAGTCGAGAACGTAGAAGGATACATCGGGAACTTCGACGTCACCATCCGCCGCAACGCCCGCGGTGTCCTCACCCCGACCGAAGCCGCTGCAAAAGGCATCGTCGGCGGAGGATGTACCGGCTGCGGCGACTGTGCAACCGTCTGCCCCGTCGTCAAACCCAACACCTGGGAATTCGGCATGGCACCCCGCAAAGCGATCTACATCCAGCACGCTCAGGTTGTCCCGCTCATCTACACCATCGACTTCGATGCCTGTGTAAAATGCGGTCTCTGCGTCACTGCCTGCGGAACCAAGAAGGCCGTCGACCTTGAAATGGAAGACGAACTCTTCACGATCAAAGTGGGTACCGTAATCCTTGCCACCGGTTACGAAACCTTCCCGATCGAACAGAAGAAAGAATGGGGTTACAAACTCTATGACAACGTCATCACCTCTCTCGAGTTCGAACGTCTGATCTGTGCATCCGGTCCGACCATCGGTCACCTTGTCCGTCCCTCCGACGGTGAGACCCCGAAATCCGTCGCGTTCGTCCTTTGTGCAGGTTCCCGAGACAACACCGGTATCGGCAAACCCTACTGTTCCCGGTTCTGCTGCATGTATTCGCTGAAACACGCCCACCAGGTCATCGAAAAGATCCCCGGCTGTAAAGCATACATCTTCTACATGGACATCCGTTCCTTCGGTAAAGCCTACGAAGAGTTCTACTACCGTATCCAGAACGAAGGCGCCAAGTTCATCCGCGGCCGTGCCGCCATGATCCAGGAACTCCCAAACAAGAACCTGCTGGTCATCGCCGAAGATACCCTCCTTGGCATGCCCGTCGAGATCGAAGTCGATCTTGTCGTCCTCGCAGCCGCCATCCAGCCTACTGCCGAAACGGAAGTCGTGCGCAGACACTTTGGTGTCTCCTGCTCGATCGACAAGTGGCTCCTTGAAGCCCACCCGAAACTGAACCCCTGCGGAACCACCACTGCCGGTGTGTATCTCGCCGGTGTCTGTCAGGGTCCAAAAGATATCCCCGACACCGTAGCCCAGGCCGAAGGTGCCGCATCCGCTGCCTCCATCCCGATCCATTCCGGTCAAGTCGAGCTCGAGCCCTACTATGCCCAGTGCGTCCAGGACCTCTGTGCCGGCTGCGGTATGTGCGTCAACCAGTGTCCCTACTCCGCTCTGTCCATGATGGTCGTCGACGGCAGAACGGTTATGGAAGTCACTGCAGCAAAGTGTAAAGGCTGCGGAACGTGCGGCGGTTTCTGCCCCGGCGGTGCTATCAAGATGCAGCACTTCACGAGCCCGCAGATTCTGGCTCAGATCGATGCCTTCTTCCTTGGAGGTGAACAGTAATGTCCGATGAGTGGAAACCCAAGATTATCGGTATCATCTGCAACTGGTGTTCCTATGCCGGAGCAGATGGTGCCGGCTCAGCCCGTACGCAGTATCCCCCGGACATCCGTATCGTCCGTGTTATGTGTACCGGCCGTATCGACACCCTGTTCGTCCTGAAAGCCTTCGCTGACGGCGCAGACGGTGTTCTCGTGTCCGGCTGTCACTTCGGTGACTGCCACTACCTTGCAGGCAACTTCAAGGCAGCGAAGAGAATGTTCCTCGTAAAGAGCATTCTCAACAACATGGGTATCGAACACAGACGCTTCCGTATGACCTTCGTGTCGGCATCGGAAGGAGCAAAATGGGCGGTCGTTATCACAGATGTGATCAACACGATCAAAGAAATAGGACCATCGCCCATCGCAGAAGAACGAAAGAGAAGAGGATTATAATATGGCAGAAGGAGAATACTCCCCATTATCCAAACTCTTCCAGAAAGAAGACTTTGAAGACTGGTCCAAACCCCACCTCGTGGGACAGACCACAGAATACTCATCACTCCTGAAACTTCAGGCAATGAAGGAAGGGGGAAAGAGAAAATACGGCGACGGCATCATCGTCAGTGTAATCACCTGCACTGAAATCAAGCAGGGCATTGCAATCGAAACCGGAAAAACATCTCCGCAATACTTCGACGCCTGTTCAGTCATTGAACTCCACGAGGAAGACTTCAAGACTCTCGGAATCAGCAAAAACACCAACGTCAGAGTAACCAGCGCAGCAGGAAGTGTCATCTTAAAGGCATCTACCACCACGCAGAGCCTGTATCCTGGCCTTGCACACATTCCGATGGGTCCCTGGGCCAACATCCTTGTCCCGTCCTATACCTACTCCACCGGTGAACCGTGCTTCTGCGGTTTCGACTGTTTCATTGAACCGGCACCGCAAGAGAAAGTAGAAAGTGCGGTAAAACTCATGCATGAAAAATGCGGTTTGAAATATGTAGGTGACCCACACTATGACTAAAACAATTAAAAACGTAATCTGCACATTCTGTGGTACACTTTGTGATGACCTTGAAGTCGACGTAAGTGACGACGGAAAGAAAATTGTACAGGTGAGAAACGCCTGTGCGATCGGTGCAGAGAAATATCTCCATGTCGGCAACCCCGGACGTGTAGTTCTGCCGCGTATGCTCCAGGAAGACGGAACCTACAAGGACATATCCTACGAAGAAGCAATTGACTTCGCAGCAAAGACCCTTCTTAAAGCAAAGAAACCTTTACTCTACGGCTGGTCTTCCACCAACTGTGAAGCCATCGCAGCAGGCAACACGCTTGCAGAAAAGATCGGCGGTGTCGTCGATAACTGTGCAACCGTCTGCCACGGCTCATCCCTTCTTGCAATCCAGGATACCGGTGTTCCTTCTTGTACTCTTGGTGAAGTCAAGAACCGTGCCGACCGCATCATCTTCTGGGGATGCAACCCAGCGCACGCTCACCCGAGACACATGTCCCGATACTCTATCTTCCCGCGTGGATTCTTCACAGCAAAGGGACAGAAAGGAAGAAAGATCATCTGCGTCGACTGCCGTGAGACTGACACTGCAAAAATTGCAGACACCTTTGTCCGTATCAAACAGAGCTACGACTACGAAGTTTTCGATGCCCTCAGAACCCTTCTCCGCGGCGAAGAGATCCCCGACGAAGTCGGCGGTGTCCCAAGAGAAAAACTTCAGGAAGTCGTTGATATCTGTAAATCCGGTCGTTTCGTAACCCTCTTCTTCGGTATGGGACTTACCCACACTCTTGGAAGAAACCACAACATCGACAATGGTATCAACTTCATCCGTGACTTAAACGACTACACCAAAGCAACCCTTATTGCAATGCGTGGTCACTACAACGTCACCGGTGCCGGTCAGGTTCTCGGCTGGCAGTATGGTTTCCCGTTCGCATGCGATCTGTCCAGACTGACAATGGCACGCCACAACCCGGGAGAGACCACCTCCGTGGACTTACTCGTCCGTCACGAAGTTGATGCATGTGTCGTCATTGCAAGTGACCTTGCAGCTCACTTCCCGTTCGAAGCAACCCGCAGAATGGCGCACATCCCGACAATCACCATTGACCCGCACATCAGCATGTCAACCGAACTTTCCGACCTGCATATCCCGGTCGCAATCGTCGGTGTTGAAGTTGGTGGATGTTGCTATCGTATGGATAACGTTCCAATCGAGACCCGCAGGTGTGTTGATGCACCGGATGGAGTCATTACCGATGAAGAACTGTTCAAACGCATTTCCGCAAGAGTCGATGAGCTTTTAGCCGAAGCAGATGTTAAGAACGCATCTGAATACCTTGCAAAGATGGAGGCCTGAACATGTCTGAAATTATCATTAAAAACGGTCATGTATTCGATGCAATAACCAGTCTGAAAGGCGACGTCGCAGACGTCTGCATTAAGGACGGCGTAATTGTCGATAAAGTCAGCAACGCAGCAACCGTCATCGATGCAGCAGGTAAGACCGTTATGGCCGGTGCTGTTGATGTCCACACCCATGTTGCCGGTCCGAAAGTCAACCTCGGCCGCTGGTACAGACCGGAAGACAAGTTCCGTCTTGGTGAGCGCTGCTCTGCAAAGCTTAACCCGAACACCAGAATCGAGGGCGGATTCTCTATTCCGACCGTCTTTAAAACCGGATACGAGTATGCACGTATGGGTTTCGCTTTCACTATGGAAGCTGCCATGCCGCCGCTGTACGCCCGCCACGTTCACGAAGAAATCCGTGACACTCCGATCCTTGATCAGGCTGCACTGCCGGTTTTCGGCAACAACTGGTTCATGTTTGAGTACCTGAAGAATGGTGAATACGACAATGCAGCAGCATATGTTGCATGGATTCTTCGCCAGACCAAAGGATACGGTATCAAGTGTGTCAATCCGGGAGGATCCGAAGCATGGGGCTGGGGTCTGAACTGTTTAACAGTTAACGATCCTGTTCCGTACTTTGATATTACTCCGAAAGAGATCGTTGACGGTCTTATCACCACCAACGAACACTTGAAGCTCCCGCACTCCGTGCACCTTCACTCAAACAATCTTGGAAACCCGGGCAACTATACAACCACGCTCGATTCCTTAAAGATTGCCGAAGGTCACACTGCAAACAACAACTTCGGTCGTGACACCGTTCTTCACCACACCCACTTACAGTTCCACTCCTACGGCGGAACAACCTGGGCAGACTTTGAGTCCAAGGCAAAAGAGGTCATTGACTACGTCAACAAGCAGAAGAACATCTCAATCGATACCGGTAACGTAACCCTCGATGAGACTACCACAATGACCGCTGACGGTCCGTTCGAGTATCACCTTGGTGCATTAAACCACCTCAAGTGGGCAAACGTTGATGTCGAACTTGAGACATCTGCCGGTGTCGTACCGTACATCTACGGAAAGAACGTCAAGGTCTGTGAGATGCAGTGGGCAATCGGTCTGGAAATTGCGCTCTACGCAAAAGACATGATGAGAACCATGATCACCACCGACCACCCGAACGCAGGTCCGTTCACCCGCTATCCGCGTGTGTATGCCTGGCTTATGGACAAGGAATACCGTGACGCCCAGCTGAACGGCTTCAAGTGGTCTTCTAAAGTAATTGATGCAACCACTCTTGCAGAACTTGATCGTGAGGTCTCTCTCTATGAACTGTCCCAGATGACCCGTGCCGCACCGGCAAAGGTCCTTGGTCTGTCCAAGAGCTTCGGCGGTCTTGCACCGGGTATGAAAGGCAACGTTTCTGTCTACAACATCAATCCGGACAACATGCCCAAAGGCCTTGAGCTTGAAGATGCACTGTCCAAGGTTTCTGTCTTCATTAAAGACGGTGTCAAATGCGTTGAGAACGGTGTTGTTCTTGAGGCAGAACCTGTCGTCAAGAAGACCTACTGGGTCAACTCCTCAGTTCCGGAGACCAAACAGGTCATCCACGACGTGAGCGAGAAATTCCTCAAGTACTACAGTGTTAATCTTTCAAACTACGAGGTTGTTGATCACTACGTTCCAAACCAGGAAATTGTTGAGGTGTGAAAATGGAAACTGTAACTATCACGTTAAAAGCCGTTCCGGACCTCTATCTTGAATGTGAAAGCGTAACTCCGGACAAGTTCGCTGGAAAAACTGCTGCAGAGATTGCAGCACTTCCATGTTCGGTAGGTAAATGCAACTATACACTCGGTGACTGGTTTGAAATTTCCGGCAGACCCGGAGCAACTGCAGTTGATACCAAGATCATAGTCAATGGTAATGGTACTGATAAATGCAAGTACTTCGGTGCATGGATGACAGCAGGTGAAGTCGTTGTTAACGGCACAGCCGATATGTTCACTGGTGCATGGATGGAAGGTGGCAAGCTCACTATTAAGGGAGATGTCCGCTCATTCTCCGGTCTTCAGATGAAGGGCGGCGAAATGATCATCGAAGGACGTGCCTGGAACTACCTTGCAGCTGCCTATCGTGGTGACTGGAGAGGTATGCAGGGCGGTCTGATTCGCGTCAAAGGCGATGTCGGTTCCGACCTTGGCACATTCATGAACGGTGGTACTATCATCGTTGAAGGTAATGCAGATATCCACATCGGTACGCACGCCGAGGGTGGAACAATCATCATCAAAGGCAAAGCACACCGTCGCGTCGGCGGTCAGATGGTAAAAGGAGAAATCTATGTTTACCAAGGATGCGATGTCATGATACCAGGCTTTAAAAAGATCGAAGAAAGAGAGATTGAGGTCGATGGAGAGAAACACGTTTTCAACGTGTTTATCGGTGATCTGGGCGAACGCCATTCTAAGAGCAAAGGCGAGGTCATCTACGGCCACCTTTACACTCTTAAGGAGTAAAATCTCCATTTTTCATTTTTGTAATATTCTAAAAACAGTCTGATGAGTTTTCTATTCTGAATTTTGTGCTTATGGTTTATGACATACATCAGCATATCTGATTCAAAAAATATTGCTTGTATTACATTAAGCATACAATATTCGGCGGAAAAATAAGCTGTTGATGAGTGATGGGATGGATGGTTGGTTGATTCAGACCACTCTCATTTTGAGGATATTCTGCAGTTCAGCCGGCTTTATAACAGCACATTCTTTGTCGTCTGTCTCCATTGATCCGTATGCTGCATGTATGCTGAATATTCCTAACTCTCTTGGCGGGAAAACGTCTCTTCTCTTTTTGTCACCGATCATCACGGTTTCATCCGCAGAGACGCCAAGATGATTTAGCGTCATTTTATAGACGAGTGGGTTCGGTTTTTTTACACCGAATGTATCTGGAGTTACTATCAAATCGAAATATTTTGTGAGATCAAGTTCAGCAAGCCGTTTTTCCGTTTTCGATGGATCAGCATTAGATAATACTGCGAGTTTAACTCCGTCGTCTTTTAGTACCTGCAGAATATCGGATATCCCTTCGAACTCAGCTATACAGGCCAACTCAAGCGTATGATATAACCATGTACATGCATTTGGGTCTGCAGAAATACGTTCATCGTAAATATATGCTGAAACTGCATCTTCAATCAATGTCGGAGGATTTCGATTGAGCGAATAAAAGTGTAGAGAATTTCTATCAACTCTTTTTTTTAACGAGAATCATTATTTATGAAGGATTGAATACATCCTCACACCCTCTCATCCCCCCCCCAAAAAAAAGAAAAACACGATAAATCCCAATTATTCCTTGACGTTTTTTTTAATTTACACCCTGGAGAATTTCTAACAACCTTTTTTCCTACAGAAAGTACTTTCTTTTCGTACGTTGAGTAGTATGTATGGGGACTTTCAGCAGCTTTGGTCTCAACCAGGCATATCACGAGCGTTATGAAAAACTTGGCGACCGCCTCTCCGATGTTGGTAAAACACTTGATTGGGATGTTTTTCGTCCTCTTCTTGAATCCATGTATGCAAATAAATCCGGCAAAGGCGGTCACCCCAATGTCGATGTAATACTCATGTTCAAGATTCAGCTTTTGGAAGTCTGGTATAATCTATCTGATCTCGCCGTTGAACGTGAAATCTACGATCGTCTCTCCTTTTGGCATTTCCTTGGGTGTCCTGACAAAATACCCGACAATTCAACGATCTGGTTATTTCGGGAGCGCATGTCCGAATCAGGCGTTGACACATTGGTTTGGCAGGAGTTTCAGCGACAACTTGACCTGAAAGGTCTCAAAATTGAACAAGGTATGATTCAGGATGCAACGTTTGTGTATGCTGAACCCGGTCATTGTAAGAAAGACACGCCGCGAGGAGAGCAGGCAAAAACACGACGGGATAAAGATGGAAAAATCATGTCCAAGAACGGCAAAATGCACTATGGCTATAAACTGCATACCATCATGGATACGACGCATGATCTTATTCGACGCATTGAAACCACAACGGCAAATGTTCATGACAGTCAGGTGGATCTGTCAGAAAAAAGAGAAGTGGTCTATCGGGATCGGGGATATCAGGGAGCAAAATGCAAGGGATATAGTGCCACAATGAAACGAGGGGCGAGAGGACATCCCATTGGGATACGAGATAAACTGAGAAATATGCGAATAAGTAGAAAGAGATCAAAGGGGGAGAGACCCTATGCAGTGATCAAAAATATCTTTCATGCAGGGTTGGTGAAGGTAACAACGCTGCAAAGAGTGCGAGTGAAAAATATGCTGGCTGCATTTTGTTATAATATCTATCAAGTGAAAACGATTCAAAACAGGGTGTAAATTAAAAAAAAACGTCAAGGAATAATTGGGATTTATCGTGATTTTCTTTTTTTTTGGGGGGGATGAGAGGGTGTGGGGATGTATTCAATCCTTCATAAATAATGATTCTCGTTAAAAAAGAGTTGATAGAAATTCTCCCCTGTTTTGAATCGTTTTCACTTGATAGATATTATAACAAAATGCAGCCAGCATATTTTTCACTCGCACTCTTTGCAGCGTTGTTACCTTCACCAACCCTGCATGAAAGATATTTTTGATCACAGCATAGGGTCTCTCCCCCTTTGATCTCTTTCTACTTATTCGCATATTTCTCAGTTTATCTCGTATCCCAATGGGATGTCCTCTCGCCCCTCGTTTCATTGTGGCACTATATCCCTTGCATTTTGCTCCCTGATATCCCCGATCCCGATAGACCACTTATCCTTTTTCTGACAGATCCACCTGACTGTCATGAACATTTGCCGTGGTGGTTTCAATGCGTCGAATAAGATCATGCGTCGTACCCATGATGGTATGCAGTTTATAGCCATAGTGCATTTTGCCGTTCTTGGACATGATTTTTCCATCTTTATCCCGTCGTGTTTTTGCCTGCTCTCCTCGCGGCGTGTCTTTCTTACAATGACCGGGTTCAGCATACACAAACGTTGCATCCTGAATCATACCTTGTTCAATTTTGAGACCTTTCAGGTCAAGTTGTCGCTGAAACTCCTGCCAAACCAATGTGTCAACGCCTGATTCGGACATGCGCTCCCGAAATAACCTGATCGTTGAATTGTCGGGTATTTTGTCAGGACACCCAAGGAAATGCCAAAAGGAGAGACGATCGTAGATTTCACGTTCAACGGCGAGATCAGATAGATTATACCAGACTTCCAGAAGCTGAATCTTGAACATGAGTATTACATCGACATTGGGGTGACCGCCTTTGCCGGATTTATTTGCATACATGGATTCAAGAAGAGGACGAAAAACATCCCAATCAAGTGTTTTACCAACATCGGAGAGGCGGTCGCCAAGTTTTTCATAACGCTCGTGATATGCCTGGTTGAGACCAAAGCTGCTGAAAGTCCCCATACATACTACTCAACGTACGAAAAGAAAGTACTTTCTGTAGGAAAAAAGGTTGTTAGAAATTCTCTCCTTAATTATCTCTATCCCCGCTCTCGCGATCGCCTGTACCGGATTTTTTATAGGAGCGGCTGTCGACATATTCGGGAGAATCCCCGTCCTTGCCGTATCGCTTATCATATTCACGTTAGCCGGTGTTTCCGGCTTTTTCCTGACGACACTCCCGACAATTCTTGTCGGGCGTTTCATCTTAGGTATAGGTATTGCCGGGATCATCAGTTCGACGACATCTCTGATCACGGATTATTACGATGGTCCCTGCCGCGTCCGTGTTCTCGGATATCAGGCGGCTGCCATGGGAGTCGGCGTCCTGATTCTGGATACGAGCGGTGGACTGCTTGCCGGAATCTCGTGGAGAATGTCATTTCTCATCTACGGGCTTGGTCTTTTCATCCTGATCGGTACGCTGATCACCATGAAGGAACCTGTCAAAAAACAAATGGAGGTCAACCGGGATGCGCCGAAAACCAAAATGCCGGTTGCCTCGATCGCCCTGATCTATGGAACACTGTTTATCGGAATGATACTGTTCTTTTTGATGCCGACGAAGTTTCCATACCTTGTCTCTGAGATCTCCGGTGATTCGGCGATTCTTTCCGGCCTTCTTCTTGGCGTAATGGGCTGTTTCTCTGCTCTCATAGGCGTCTTCTACTGGAGAATCGCCGGCAAGGTTCACCGGGTGATGACGCTTGCGCTCTCCTTTATCCTTCTGGGCCTTGGGTACTGCCTGTTTGGCATCTCTGTCTCTCTTGAGACCCTTATCATCGCCGTGATGATTGTAGGTGTTGGAAACGGTCTGTTGATGCCCACGGTCCTTGGCTGGCTCGGCCTTATCACACCGCCCGACGTCATGGGAAAAGTGATGGGAGGATACAGGATGTCCCTGAACCTTGGTCAGTTCGTCTCCTCCTTTGCCGCTGTACCGATTCTTCTTCTCGCGGCAAGTTACGGACACATGTTCCTGATCTTCGGACTTGTTGCACTGGGTCTCGGAGCTTTGTACGTAATTGGCTATCTGAAAGTCAGATGTAATCCTGATGCAGCCTGAGGACACGGCCCCTCTTTTTTTAGATTAGAGTTACGCGGTGTGATATCACATGAAAAAACTGACGTCCTTATGAGATGTACTTCGATTTCGTGTATGGTATTCATGTGGGCACAAGCGAAAAACCAACCGCGAATCTCCGCGAATTAACGCGAATCGCATTTTCCTTACGTTCGGGTGCTCTGTTCCGGCTTATCGCCTCCGCAGGAATTGCACCCTCTCTTGAAAAATGCTATCGGAAAAACCCGCGTGCGGGTTTTTCTGTTGTTTCATTATTTTTTCTAGTACACTAAAAAGAGAAGTTAACGGAGAGAAAAACCGGCACGCCGGTTTTTCCCCAGCATTTTTCCAGACGGCGTGCGATTCCTGCGTAGGCGATCAGCCGGAGCAAAGCACGACGGCGCAAGAAAAATGCGATTCGCGGAGATTCGCGGTAAAATAATATCTTGTCTCCACACCCAGACATCCCCTTCCTGAAGTGGACCCACACCAACACCGCGTAACTCTTATTAGATTAGTACTTATTTTCGAAATACGCCTCTTTCGTCACCGAAAAACAGTCCTTATCCAGCACCTGCCCTTCGTATCGCCTCTCCGCCTGGGCCAGTGTTCCCTCATACCGGAACCCGAGTTTTTCGAGGACACGTTTGGACTGGATGTTGAACGGATAACACGTAGCTGAAATCAGATCGAGATGCATCGTCTCGAACCCGAAAGCGACAACGCCTTTCGCCGCTTCGGTCATGAATCCCTTTCCCCAGAACTCTTCGCCGAGGGCGTATCCGATCATCCTGACTGAATCATTCTCACTCAGAGGATCATCGATCAGACCCACACTGCCGATCATCACGCCGGTCTCTTTCAGCACGATACCGAAAACGCTCTCCTGCCCAAGATAAATCGCCTGCATGATCTGCTTCGTCTCTTCCAAGGTTTCGTGCGGTTTCTATCCGGCATGCAGACCGGTTTTCGGTCCCCGCGAATAGGCAAAAATATCTTCAGCATCCGAATCAACGATCTGCCGAAGGATCAGCCTCTGTGTCTCGATCATCATCCCCTCAGAAACGCCTTCAGTTCATCCCGTCTCGCGTCATAATCGGCGATACCGAGATCATACTGCTCATGGATATCCTGCGAATCTTTGGTCATTGTTGTCACTTTGCCCGCATCCGACGGTGCAAAGACGAATGCACGCCCTTCCTCCTCCAGTTTTTTGACGAAGGCTATCACCTTGTGATACTCAAGATGCCGGCTGTCGATTTTTTTGACGATCTCCGGGTAATTCCGCAGGAAGAAATGATAGAACGTTTTGTATTTCTGGGGCTGACGATGGAAACTCCGCGGATTTTCCAGAATCACCACCAGTTTATCGCAGCCGTCGTCGAGTGCCTTCTGCACCGGAATCGAATCGGCAACCCCTCCGTCAAAATACAGCTTCCCGTTCAGTTCAATCGGTTTGCACACCACCGGGATCGCACAGCTCGCCATGATGGCCCGGAAATCATCCTTCTTCATGTCCGCTTTGGATAAGTATTCGGCTTCGCCGGTTTTGGCGTTGGTCGCCGTCAGATAATAATCAGCGGGATTTGCCGTCAGTGCCTGATAATCCACCGGATCGATGCCGGTCGAGTTCGTGATCGTGCCGTAGATGTACTGCAGATTGAAGTACGAACCGTGCTTCAGATAGTTCTTCATCCCGAGATACTCGGGGTGATTCTGATATATCGTATAGAAATGCAGGTTTCTCTCCCGCTGGTTTGCGAGATAGGATGCAAGATTGCTGGACCCGGCCGACACACCTATGCATTCGTCAAAAGTAATTCCGTCATCCAAAAACCGGTCGAGGATGCCTGCGCTATATGCACACTTCATCCCTCCTCCTTCGACGATCAGCCCGCTTTTACTCATTAGTATTCTTATACACGAGATATTCACTTAATACTACTGTATTTATTCCGGGATCACAGGTATTTCATGTAAAAAAAGTGATTATGGTCTGAAGTATTCGACCAGCGACTCGAAGAGTTTCATATCGAACACGTCGTCATAATTCTTGTAGAGTCCGTTCCCGATACGTTCCGCGTGTCCCATTTTGCCAAGCACGCGGCCGTCGGGCGAGGTGATCCCTTCGATCGCCATCATCGAATCATTCGGATCGTAGCGGATATCCGAGGTCGGATGATTGGTCAGATCGACATACTGCGTCGCCACCTGGCCGTTTTCGATAAGTTGCTTCAGCACCTCGTCATTTGCGAGGAATCTTCCTTCCCCATGGGAAATAGGCACGGCGAAGACATCGCCTGGATTCACCTTGGCAAACCACGGGGATTTCACGGACGAGACCCGGACCCGGACGATCTTCGACTGATGTCTGCCGAT
Source organism: Methanocorpusculum sp. (assembly GCA_965228205.1). Classification (GTDB taxonomy): domain Archaea; phylum Halobacteriota; class Methanomicrobia; order Methanomicrobiales; family Methanocorpusculaceae; genus Methanocorpusculum. The sequence continues at coordinate 1,111,889 of OZ245799.1, forward strand.
CGTATTGAACGTCAGCGTCGGCGAATCCGCATCGACGTCGACGATCTCTCCATAGGGAACGAGCCCTAACTTGATCAGGGCCTGGAATCCGTTGCAGATTCCAAGAATCAGTCCGTCCCGGTTCTTTAACAGATCATGTACGGCATCCTTGATCTTCGCATTGCGGAAGAACGCTGTGATGAACTTTCCCGATCCGTCGGGTTCGTCCCCGCCGGAAAAACCGCCAGGAATGAAAATTGCCTGGGACCTTGAGATCGCCTCGGCCGCCCGCTCGACCGACTCGGCCGTATCCTTTGCCGTCTGATTGTTGATCACGAGGATCTCTGGAATGGCGCCGGATTTTGCGACGGCCTTCGCGCTTTCATACTCGCAGTTCGTTCCCGGAAACACCGGGATCAGAACCCTTGGATGGGCCGTCCTCTCACGCGGTTTGAGGACACTGCGGGTTTCATACTTGATCTTTTTGATCCTGCCCGACCCTTGCAGGATATTGCACGGATAGACCGACTCGAGTTTTGCTTCGTAGGTGTTCAGCAGCGTTTCCAGCGGGAGCTTTACGCCGGCATATCGGATGAAAGCGTCCGGCGTCGTTACGCCTAAGGGGACTCCGACCTCCGCGTCACCGATCAGTTCGAGAACAAACGCTCCGTAATTGTATCCGAAGATGTCCTTTGGATCGATGCTGCTGTCGTAGGTAAATCCGATCATGTTCCCGAATGCCATTTTTAATACGGCCTCGGCGATGCCCCCAAGGGAAGGAGTATAACAGGAGAGAACTTTTCCCTCTCTCATAAGCATCGTTATCAGATGATAATTTGCGGTCAGCGATTCCGCCTTTGGAAGACCGTTTTCATCAGCCTCCGCTTTCAGCAGAACAACCTTGTGGCCCGGACTCTTGAACTCGTTTGTGACGATGTTTTTGATCTTCTCCGTGGTTACGGCAAACGAAATCAGTGTCGGGATGATATCTAGTTTCTCAAAGGAACCGCTCATCGAATCCTTCCCTCCGATCGCTCCGACGCCAAGCCCCATCTGGGCCTCAAATGCCCCAAGGAGAGCGCTCATCGGTTTGCCCCAGCGTTTCGGATCCTTGCCCGGCTTCTCGAAGTACTCCTGGAACGAAAGATACACGTCCGAAAACTCCGCCCCGGTCGCGATCAGCTTCGAGACGCTTTCGACAACCGCGAGGTAAGCTCCGTGATACGGGCTCTTCTCCGAAATCATCGGGTTGAATCCCCATGCCATCAGCGAGCAGTCATCGGTATCGCTTTTCTCCACCGCGATCTTGTTCACCATCGCCTGGATCGGGGTCAGCTGATATCTGCCGCCAAACGGCATAAGAACCGTCCCGGCGCCGACCGTCGAATCGAACCGCTCGGAAAGTCCCTTTCTCGAACAGCTGTTCAAATCGCCAGCAAGCTTTTCATAATTTTCGGCAAACCCGTCGCCGACCTCTTTTGCAAACGGCTGGGGGTCCGCGAGTTCGATCTCGATGTGTTTTTCAGTACCGTTCGTATCCAGAAATGCACGGGAAATATCGACGATCTTTTTTCCGTTCCAATTCATGATCAGCCGGGGATTTTCCGTTACTTTGGCAACGACAGTTGCTTCGAGATTTTCAGTGTGAGCGAGGGAGCGGAAGGTCTCCGCGTCGTTTTTGTCCACGACGACCGCCATTCTCTCCTGCGATTCGCTGATCGCAAGTTCCGTTCCGTCAAGGCCTTCATACTTCTTTGGGACCGCGTTCAGATCGATCTCCAGCCCCTCAGCAAGCTCTCCGATCGCGACCGAAACCCCGCCTGCACCGAAGTCGTTGCAGCGTTTGATAAGACGGGAAGCTTCCTTGTTTCTAAACAGCCGCTGGATCTTTCGTTCTTCCGGAGCATTTCCCTTCTGAACTTCCGCTCCGCAGCTTGTAAGCGAAGCCACCGTATGGGACTTCGAGGATCCGGCTGCCCCTCCGCATCCGTCCCGTCCTGTCCGTCCGCCTAAAAGAATCACGACATCCCCGTCTTTTGGCACCTCGCGCCGGACATTATCCTGAGGGACCGCCCCGATAACGGCGCCGACTTCCATCCGTTTTGCCACGTATCCCGGATGATAGAGTTCATCGACGATTCCGGTGGCAAGCCCTATCTGGTTTCCGTATGAACTGTAGCCCGCCGCCGCCGTCGAGACGATCTTTCGCTGCGGAAGTTTTCCAACCAGCGTCTCGCTCACGGGAGTCAGGGGATCTCCGGCGCCCGTCAGCCGCATCGCCGAATACACATAGGCCCGGCCCGAAAGGGGATCGCGGATCGCCCCTCCAAGACAGGTCGCCGCTCCGCCGAACGGTTCGATCTCGGTCGGGTGATTGTGGGTCTCGTTTTTGAACAGGAGAAGCCAGGCTGCGTCCTGCCTGTCCACGTTCACCGTGATTTTCACGGTGCAGGCGTTGATCTCGGGGGACTCGTCCAGCTTGTCGAGTTTTCCTGCCTGTTTCAGATATCGTACGGCGATCGTTGCGATATCCATCAGATTGACCGGTTTGTCCCTGCCAACGGATTTTCTGACCGCGAGATACTCGTCGAATGCTTTCTGCAGAAGCGGGCTTTTCGTCGTTACCTTGTCGATCGTTGTTAAAAACGTCGTGTGGCGGCAGTGATCCGACCAGTAGGTGTCGATCATCCTGATCTCGGTGATCGTCGGGTCACGGTTTTCCTGAATAAAATACTGCTGGCTGAATCGGATATCGTCCAGATCCATTGCAAGACCAAGTTCACGGATAAGATCGGTCAGACCTTTATCATCCAGTTTGGTGAATCCGGCAAGTGTTTCGACGGTTGTCGGGATATGGTAGGATACGGAAAGGGTCTCCGGTTTTTCAAGCGATGCTTCTCTGCTCTCGACCGGGTTGATCACATATTTTTTGATTGCAAGCAGCTGTTCCTTGGAGAGTTTTCCTTTGAGAATATACACGCGTGCGGTGTTTACGAGCGGCCTTTCCCCTTGGGAAATCAGCTGGATACACTGTGCAGCGCTGTCTGCTCTCTGGTCGAACTGACCCGGCAGATACTCGATGGCAAACATGGTTTCGTCTTTTGCCGGCTCCAGCTCGTCGTATGTTATATCCAGCTGGGGTTCGGAGAAGACCGTCGACTTTGCGTAATCGAACAGCGGTTTTTCTATATTTTCGACATCGTACCGGTTGATTATTCTGACCGATGTCAGTTCTTTAATGCCGAGCAGACTCTGCAGTTCATTCTGGAGTGAGCGTGCTTCGTTTGCCAGTGCGGGTTTTTTCTCAACAAATATCCTGTAAACCATATCAGTATCCCTTTCCTGTACCCGGACGTTCCTATGCCTATATGTAGGCTATGCATGCAAATTAACTGTTCCCGTAACAGTCTTTTCCGGCCCATAGTTTTATAATTGTTCGGCATGCATCTTATCCTGTATGACGTCATTTTTCGAGTATCTTACCAAAGAAGGATCGGTTCTTTCAACTGCAATCGTTCTTCTCGGTGTTGTAGTTATAATCGCGTCGGCAGTGGTATTGTCCGGTTATAACTTTATCCTGATGCTTGCCGGTATATTTGCCGGGATTATCATTATCATCATCGGCGGCAAGTATTCCAAATTCAAAAAAGAAGGGAACTAGCGTTTTTAGGAGAAGGAAGAGAAAAACTCTTTCAGTTCTTTTTTCGTCTCGAGAGATAGTGCCGATTTTTTTACGCCCAAAACTGCGCCTTCAAGCCCGTAGAGCCGGTGAAGGCATGCGGTTTCGTCAATCGATCTGATCATCAGCCAGGCCTGTCTGCTGCCGATTTCACGCAGCTGTGCGGCTGTGGTGATCCCGACTTTGTTGAGTTTTTCTTCGGTGTCTTTGCCGATGTTGGGTAATGCTGAGAGTTCACCCATGTGGTTTACCTAGCTTATCTATTGGCAGGAGGGGATGTTAATATTTCACTGCCCAAACTATTTAGAAATCCATCAATTTAGAAATATATCTAAATAGTTTCACAGACAACAAAGTATGAGTAATATGGGATTTCCCGAGACATTCAAGGCATTATCCGATCCGGTCAGGCGCGAGATTCTGACCCTCTTAAAAGAGGGGAAGATGTCTGCCGGAGATATCGCCGGACACTTCGACATGACCGGAGCGACGATTTCGTATCATCTGTCCCAGCTCAAAAAAGCGGATCTTGTGACGGAGACGAAGTACAAGAACTTCGTGTATTACGAGCTGAATCTTTCGGTCTTTGAGGAGCTAATGTGCTGGATTTCCCAGTTCAAAGAGGTACAAAATGAAAATTGATAAAACGCTGGTGATCACTTCGGTGATCTGTCTTCTGCCGATCGTGCTGGGTGTCGTGCTGTACGACCGACTGCAGGATATGATCGCGATCCATTTCGACTTTGCCGGTAATCCGGATAACTGGGCGCCGAAAGATCTCACGGTGTTTGGTCTCCCGATCTTTCTCTGTCTCTTAAACATCGTCTGCAATGTTTCGACCAGAAAATACGGCTGGGAAAATCAAAGCATGCTGGTGAAGGTCTGCCGCTGGCTGGTCGCACTCATCGCGCTGGTCGTCGTGCCGATCACCCTCTTTATGGCTCTTGGTGCGGATATCCCGATCCAGATCATCGTCCCGGTTCTGGTGGGTGTTGTGTTCGTCGTTATCGGAAATTATGCGCCGAAGACGAAACTGAATCCGGTTGCCGGCATCAGGATTCCCTGGACGTTTGAAAGCGAGGAGAACTGGAGGCGGACCCACCGGTTAGCCGGGTATATCTGGATGATCGGCGGGTTTGTGCTGATCGTGAATGCGTTCCTCGCGTGGTTCTGGATCCCGGTTTTCTTCGGGGTGCTCATCGCGATGATCGCGGCTCCGCCCCTCTATTCATACTATCTGCATAGGAAAGGGGTCTGATTTTTTCAGGATATATCAGGCAAAAATCTTTTTTTCGGGATGGGGTTGACCCAATCTTACATTTCAATATATTATAGGAGTTATGCTGTGTGCTTCGATTTCGGGTATGACATAAGTGTGGATACATGAGAAATCCCACCGCGAATAATCGCGAATCTCCGCGAATCGCATTTTTCCTGTTCCGCCATCTTGACCTTCGGTCGCGTACCTACGTTACGCCTGATCGGCTCCGCGTGGTCGGGACGGCGGAACGAAAAATGCTGGAAAACCCGCGTCGCGGGTTTTCTTTAAAGATTCTCAAATCCTTCAAATAGCAAAGTAGATCAGTATTTTCTCAGGAGAAAACCCGCAACGCGGGTTTTCCAGCATTTTCCACGCTGGCGTTCCGGCCACGCGGAGCCGATCAGGCGTAGCGTAGGAACGCGGCCGAGGAGTGAAACGACGAGGACAAGAAGACAGCATAAGGAAAATGCGATTCGCGGAGATTCGCGATTATTCGCGGTAGGATGTCTCATGCGTCCAAATACAACCGTATCCTTTCCGAATTGGATCCACACCAACACGCGTAAGTCTTATGTAAATATGGACGTGAACTCCGTCAACATAAATCACTCACACAGCCGGCAGGATCGTCCGTCTCTCCCCGAAAACCAGCATCCCCGTAAACCCTTCCGGCACAAACCCCCCCTCTGTCAGGACCCCGTTTCACTCCGCCGACACAAAAAACTCTTCCTCCGTCAGCTTCACCGGGAAAAACCTCACCTCCCAGAAATTCTCCTGAGAACCTTTCCTCACCTCAGCCGTCTCCGTTTTGACCTCCCCGTTCGGGCACACAAGCTTCACCGAAATCTCCCGACCGGGCGCGAAATTCGTCGTTCCTGAAACAAAAACACTTCGCTCCTTCATCGAAACAGAGACCGGATCCATCCCGATCCAAAACACCCTATCGTTCGTAAACGCCTTGATCCGCAGATTCGTCTCCCCGTCAGCACTCAGATCCGTCCACCCCGTCCCGTTATTCAGAAAACTCTGTCCTGCTTTTGCAAAAGTCACCGTCTCGATATCCTCTGATACGATAGAGGAGTCGATCGAAATATTCAGGAGCTCCTCCGCCTCGATATCATAAACGACAGAAAAACTCTGTCCCTTTTCGATCGGGGCCGGCTCATCCAGATCGATCGTATAATATCCTGCATAGGGAATATCGCCGCTCTGCCGGGCGAGCAGTGTTCCGCTATCCGGGGCATCTCCCATCGGGTCTGTGTACACAGAAACGTTGTATCTCACTGACTGATTCGTATCCAGGGACACCGTCCTGATCAGCTCATCCCACCCGGCGGTGAACACGTTCGCGATCGACGCGTTCGTCTGGCTGGCTGCATACTCATTCGCCAGTGTTCCGCCGTCATACTGATAATTGTGATCGTAGAACGGTTCTCCTCCGACATAAAAGAAGATCCCGCCAAGGCTTGGCTCATTGTAGGATATTCAGATATACGAGCAGTTTGCGGGGTCAGCTCCCCATGAGTTCTGAGTCAGCCAGGCTCCGTCCTGCTCGGGCGTCATGTTAAAGGAGGCAAAGGTATCGTCCCATCCGATGAGAAGAACGGCATGACCTCCAGCATCTGGAATAGTGTCTCTGTCAGCTGATCCAAGATAATACGCCCAGTCGCCTGTGTCTATCTGGGTCAGGTAGAGTTCTTCGGCTGCTGCGTAAAAGGAGAGTATGCCGGCGCCGCTTTGCATGAGGTGCGTTTTTACGGCGTCTGTTTCGTTCTGGGGGATGGAAAATGCAGCATCAAGCAGGATCTCATTCTCAGATATGGCGAAATCCGGTGAAATCAGTGTGTTGTTTCCGTATGAGTCGAAGGGGGCTATGGATTCATTGACGGCTCCGAACCCGGCGGCAAGGGAGTATTTTCCCTGATATTCATAGCCCCGGTATTCAGTCCGCGGATGTTGTCGATGAGGTCCCACTCGGGGGTTATCGTGACGTCTCCGGCGATGCCTTCAAGGCCGGGAAGAGGAGAGGCAAGGTCGCTGATATCCTCACGATTATAGGTGAAGTAGGCAAGGTGATAGGGGGAGAGATCAATCCCGGCGTATTTTTCCGGATCCTGATAGAGCATGCTGGATTCGAGTGAGATGATCGATGAAAACGCCCAGTAGAGACCGTAATTTCCCTGGTCTGTGATAACCGGCGTGAGATTCAGGGGCCACGGGTCGTAGGAGGATGGCAGGTCTGCGGCGGCCGGAGCAATGAGGAGAAGGGCCAGGGGGAGGATTTTCCGGGACATGATATGGTTGTTCTGACAAGTTATATGGGGTGAGGGTATTAAGGTTATGGTAGCGGGCTGATCATTGTGCTGGCTGCTTCACCGATCCTGTATTCGTATTATCTGTATAAGAAAGGGCTCTGATTTTTTCTGGAGAAATCAGGCATATTCTTTTTTTGGGGGATCGGTTCGAAACGAGAGCGGATTTAGACGAATAGTATTTTTGGGTGGAACGAGTATGTCTTACATAAGGGAATCATCGAATGTTTTCACAGAAAATGTAACAGATATCTTAGGTTTATAAAATGACAAGTATGTTTCAATCAAATGATACCAGTGTTTCAGACTTATTACAGAAGATAGCGGATGGAAGAATTCAGCTACCTGATTTCCAGAGGGGCTGGGTTTGGGATGATAAGCATATTAAAGCTCTCATAGCCAGTATCTCAAATCAATACCCAGTTGGGGCATTAATGTTTTTGAAGTACAACGGCGAGTCTATTCGTTTTAAATATCGTCCTTTAACCGGAGCATCGGGAAGTAATACTCCTGAAGCTCTTGTATTAGATGGGCAGCAACGTCTCACCTCCATTTTCAGTTCAATGTTTTCCAAAGGCCCTGTGGATACCAAAACAGATAAGGGGAATTTAATCAAGCGTTTTTACTATCTTGACATTGAAAAATGTCTGAGCAGCACGACCGATCGTCAGGAAGCCATAGTATCCATACCTGAAAATAAGATGCTTCTCACTAATTTTGGACGTGATATCATACTTGATATCAGCACGCAGGAAAAGGAGTTTGAATGCCATCTGTTTCCCCTAAACATTGTCTATAATTCTATAGAATGTACTAAATGGCAAAATGCATATCAAAAATATCATAAGTATGATCCGAATATTTTGGATCGCTATGGAGAATTTATCGCTGATATCCTCCAGCCCATACAAATCTATAAAGTGCCGGTTATAACTCTTGGAAGTGAGACGCCAAAAGAAGCTGTATGTTAGGTATTTGAAAATGTAAATACCGGAGTAGTATCTCTCACGATATTTGAATTAATGACAGCGACGTTTGCAGCTGATAATTTCGAGTTACGCAAAGATTGGGATGCCCGACGTGAAGTTCTCGTTACTAAATCCGCATTATCAGCAAATACTAAAAACTCTTCAGTTTTGTCGGTAGTCTCATCCACGGATTTTCTTATTGCAATGACATTACTCTCCCGTTATTATAACAAAGATAAAAGCGGCGAGGCGGTGAGTTGTAAAAAGAAGGATGTTTTGAATTTGACCCTTGATGATTACAAAACATATTCTGAGCAGTTAACGAACGGTTTCCTCCGTGCGGCAAGTTATCTTAAAGAAGAACGGATATTTTCATCAAGAGATCTGCCGTATAGCAGTCAATTGATTCCTCTGTCTGTGGTATTCGCCATACTTGGTGATCGATCCAAGGACGGTCCTATTAAAGAGAAAATATCACGTTGGTACTGGTGCGGGGTTATGGGAGAGATGTATGGGGGAGCAAATGAAACCCGATATGCGAATGATGTGATTGGGATTATTGAGTGGATTCGCAATGGCCCGGAACCCGATACTGTACAAAGAGCATATTTCCAACCAACACGCTTATTGTCCCTTCAAACCCGGTTGAGTGCTGCCTATAAAGGAGTAATGGCATTGATACTCAAAACGGGATGTCTGGATTTTATCAGTGGCAGTCCAATGGATTTTACGGTGTTCATAGATGATAATATTGACATTCACCATATTTTTCCACAAGAATATTGCGAATCAAACTCGATTCCAAAAAAGAAATGGAATTCGATTGTTAACAAAACACCATTATCTGCGCGGACAAATAGAATAATTGGTGGGAGTGCCCCGAGTAAATATTTGAAACAAATTGAATCAGCTGATCACGTCACAGAAGAAAAATTAGATGCCTCTGTCTCTACACATCTGGTTGATGTTGATTGTTTGCGAGCAGATAATTTTGACGCGTATTTCCTTCATCGTGCAAAGTCATTAATCAATATCATCAGTAAGTCTATGGGGAAACCTGTTACCAATTTAGCAGGAGATGACGTTATCACAGGTTTTGGTGGATCTTTGGAATAATGCAATATTTTTGCTGAATCCTGTTGAATATCTAAGTATTCCAATTGGAGTTATGCGGTGTTGTGATCAAGTCCTGGAAAAACAAGTGTCTTATGGTATGTCGATTTCGTGTACGGTAAGGCGTGGAAGCATGAGAAATCCACCGCGAATAATCGCGAATCGCATTTTTCCAGTTCCGCCCTCTTGACATTCGGTCTCGTCCCTACGCTACGCCTGATCGGCTTCGCGTGGTCGGGACGGCGGAACGAAAAATGCTGGAAAACCCGCGTCGCGAGTTTTCTGTAAAGATCCTCAAATCCTTGTAATAATTAAACAAATCAGTATTTTCTCAGGAGAAAATCCGCGACGCGGGTTTTCCAGCATTTTCCACGCTGGCGTTCCGGCCACGCGGAGCCGATCAGGCGTAGCGTAGGAACGCGGCCGAGGAGTGAAACGACGAGGACAAGAAGACAGCGTAAGGAAAATGCGATTCGCGATTATTCGCGATTATTCGCGGTGGGATATCTCATGTATCTACACTTATATCATACCCTTCACGAATTGAATTGAGAGCACACCGCGTAACTCCCATCTTAAAAACCGTATATCCCCACTGCGGACCGCCAGTGACGGGTTGGGTGACGGTTGTGGTGACGGATAACAAAGCCGATATCTGCCTCAAAATATGAATTCAGCACAGAATTTCCCATAAATAAAAAATGGTGACGGGTTTGGAAAATCCATCCTCACTGGGAAACAAATCTCTATGGTATATCTATAGTTTTACCCCTCCTCTCCTCCTGAACCAAAAACTACCGTCAAACCGTCACCACATCATAAAAATGCCTTAAAATCAAAAAAGGAACGAGATAATTGGTTAAATTGGTGATGGGTTATCCGTCACCCATCCATCACACCCGTCACCGGCTACGTGAGATTTATCTGAGCCTCCAGACAAACCAGCTGATACCGGGCACCGGTCTTCGTTTTCTCCTTCATCAGAAACCGGTCATACCCGGCAAACTTCTGATCCGCAATCTGCGAAATCCATCTCCCCGCCATAACATCCGTCAGCGTTCCGGCGACCGCTGCATTCACCAGACGATCCGGTGCATAATACAGAATCGTCTGCGCAGAAACCTGATGCTCCTTACGCTGCTCTCCTTCCCGGATCATCGCAGTCTTCAGCCCGGCGGCCGTAAACATTTCGCTCCCGAACGCGGCAAACAGCCGGGACAAAAGCTCGCATCCTTCCGTCTCCGCCTCATTCTCCCCAGTCTGGATCTCATCCAGATTCGAAAGAACCCTGGAAAACCCTGCTGCATACAGCGACCCGGCGATGACGGCATACCACTGCGGATACTCCGCCAGATTTCCCGGACACGGCGGAGGAGCCGGCCGGCCCTTTGCGATCCAGTTTTTCAGAAACACCGCGAACGCCCAGACGATTTTTGGGTGCGTCTCCTGGGTATACGCGATCAGCTCATCCTTTTTCCGGGAAAAACTCAGTTCCTGCTAGGGTTTTTGCGCCATGATGTTTGTCGCGATCACGCGTCCGCACACATCCGCCGAGATCTTCAGATGGTTCCCGTTCACGCAGAACTGCGTAGTCACGGCCCGTTCCACCTGATTCAGCGTTCCAAAATCCCGAAACGACGCTCTGCCGTTTCCCGACGTCGCCGAAAGAAGAAACTCCGAAACGAAATCTGCACCCGGCGGGACATTATCGATGACCGCATACAGCGGACTCTCCTTGACGATCGTCTTATGCAGCTTCTCCATCTCTTCTGCGCGGGAAGGAGCGGGGTAGACCGGCATCTCGGCCCCGAACGCCGCGATCCCGTTGATCTGCTGCAGAAAACTCCCGCCGGTCCGCGGACTGTTTTTCCGCACGGCATGAATCGGAAACGGGCCGGGAAGACTCGGTCTCAGCATCGCAGAAAACAGTGCCGCCAGATTATTTTCATAATCCGCCCGGTCTTTGAACAGAAACTCGCGATACACCGAATAGATATCTTCCTGTTCACGCGAAATATCGTCTTCCGTGGGAATGTCTAGAACCTCTTCGATCTCCAGATCCCGGCAGAAATACCAGCCGGTCTCTTTCTCAAAGCCTTTGGCGGAAACGATTTCGTCGTTTTGCTTCAGCATCGCGCCGGAATGCACACCGTTGATCTCCGGCAGATGATCCAGCTCCTTTGCCGACGCCTTCAGCACGCTTTCGAGCAGGTCGAAGGGAAGCGGAATTTCGGTCTTGGACTCATCGCCCGGTTTGTGCCAGGAGGAAAGTGCTGTGAGCAGAATGCGAAGCCTTCCCCGGTCGAGAGGTGCGATCACGCCTTCAGTGATTTCGCACAGTCTGCCGGCATGGATGCCGACAAAGGAACGGTTGGCGGTATTATAATACCGGAGAGCCCTGCCGGCGCTTTTTACGGCTGCTGCCGTGTTTGCCGGGAGTTCACGGGGAACCGGGACCGGCGAGACCAGGCAGAGTTCACCTTCGGGTTCGTTTGGGTCGTAGGTAAGGGTGATATTCGAATGGCTGTTCGTTGGCGGAAAGAAGGTCGAGAGGTCGAGTTCTTCCGCCGGAGGGGAGAGGAGTCCCTCTCCGTTTGGCATCGTTGTATTGATATTCATATTCAACTCGTATCCATACCGCCGGGCGGGTTGTTTCTCAGAATGCTGAGTATGGTATTTCAGTCCAGCAGAATGTTACATCTGTATATGCTCTAAATACGTAAAAAACCGTGGGTATTTGTCGTAGTTTTGCAACAATTGGACAAATATATATACAATGTCATCCTCTTCCAAGCGGCAGGATTTCGATCGTGTATCCGTCCGGATCCTCGAGGTAATAGACAACCTTTGCCTCGCTGACCGACTTCACACAGCCCATTTTCTGGTGTTTTTCGAGGGAGCCCTGAAAATCATCGGTCGAGAACGCCAGATGTCTGCCGTTGTCGCCCGGTTCATACGGCTGTGTCCGGCCGCTGATCTGCGTGAGTTCCAGTTTGTGATCCGACCGGCCGTCTCCTAAAAAGACGATCGTAACGTCCCCTGACTCGGACACGATCCGTTTTACTTCAAAAAGTCCCAAAGCTTCTGCATAGAACTTCATCGAGCGGTCGAGGTCGAGCACGTTAATATTGTTGTGGATCATCCGAAACAGCATACAGATACCTCTCTTTTAAAATATTTAAGCGATCCGTGGATCAGAAAAAATGTTGAGATAAAATCTCACGTATATTATTTGGACTTAGATGAAAAGGTTCAGCAGGTATACGATAACGCCGATGACGCCCGCGACCACTAAAACAACCGTCGGTTTAATGTGGAACGCTTTGCGGTCATCCGCATCGTAGTAGTTAACCAGACCTGCTGATGAACTTAGTCCTCTGCCCGAGCTCTTTGCTGCCATATCTTATTATATTCATCCTCTACCCATATAAAAGAACAGGAGATCACGGGTTCATGCAGGAGGAGATACTGGAAGGAATGGCATTCATCGGGGAGGAGTTTACCCCCCAGAATGTCGAAATCGTCATCGAAAACGGGCGTATCTCAGAGATCACCGAGCGTAAAACCACTTCCACGCAGTGGATCGTCCCGGCTTTTTTCAACGCGCATACTCACATCGCCGACACGGTCGTTATGGATACAAAAATCGACCGGCCGCTGGCGGAACTCGTCGCCCCGCCCAACGGGCTGAAGCACCGGCTTTTGCGGGAGACGCCGGCTCGCCGTATGATCTCTGCGATGCGGGATACGATTGCTTTTATGAAGGCGACCGGGACGCTGGGTTTTGCGGATTTCCGCGAAGGGGGAACGTCCGGCGTCGATCTTCTCAATCAGGCGGCCGATCCATCGGTAGGTATGGTTATTTTCGGAAGAGACGGCGGCGAGTTTGCCGCCCGCGGATTTGGTCTTTCCAGTGCGAAAGGAACGAAAGAAGAGAAAGAAACGGTCCGCCTCGCAAAGGCTGCCGGCAAACTCTTCGCCGTGCATGCGGGCGAGGCAGGGGTCAAAGATATAGAGGCGGCTTTTGCACTCGAACCCGACCTGATCATTCATGCCACGCATTTCACGGGAGCCCACATCCGGGAAGCGGCCGACCGCGATATTCCGATCGTCATATGCCCGCGATCGAACTGGCTGCTTGGGGCGACGGCCGATGCCCGCCGGCCGCCGGTTCGTGAAATGCTGGATGCAGGATGCCGGGTTTTTCTTGGGACCGATAATGCGATGTTCGTCTCCCCGGATATGTTTTGTGAGGCGGCGTTTCTGGAGACCGTATACAAAATCGATTCTGCCGATATCCTTCGGATGATGACGGACGGCTTCTCTCTCCTTGGCCGAAGCAACAGAATCGAGGTCGGGTGTCCTGCCGATCTCATTGTCCTTGAGGGCGAATATCCCGGCCGCTGGACGCAGGATCCCTGCACATCTCTCTTAAACCGGGTCGGGTCGCGGGGTATCACCCGGGTCATTTACGGGATTAATACAAACTCTTTATAACCTTGGATGAGTAATTTACTCATAAAGTAGGTGGTTGTAAAAAAATGTTTACCAAGATACTTGTTGCTATTGACGGATCCGACATCAGCAAAAGTGCATTCAATAAAGCAATTGAGCTGGCGAAAATGTCCAAAGCCGAGCTGCATGCGATCTACGTTATCGAGTCCGGCATGATCTCGCCCGGTCCGGTGGATAGATCCTGGGAACTGATCTACCAGCGGTTCGAGAAAGAAGGCCGGGATATCATGGAGGAACTTGTCGAGGATGCATCCAAGAAAGGCATAAAGGTAACGCCCCATCTTGAAGCCGGACATGCCGGCGACACGATCATCGACAAAGCAGCCGAGCTTGAATGCGATCTGATCGTTGTCGGATCCCGCGGAAAGAGCAAACTCGACCGCCTTCTTATCGGCAGTGTTTCCTCGCATATCGTTACGTATGCGAAAACCAACACGCTGATCATCAAAAACTAATTCCCCTTTCTTTTTTCCGCGCGAATGGGTGATTCGCCGGCATTTTTCCCCGCAAAACGTCCGTGGGAATGTAAGCGTTATTTATCTCCAGCATTCCAAGAAATACACACGGATTTTCTGCAAAAGGAAATCACTTGGGTCGATCTGTGTGAAATGACCGAATTCTGAGGTGAATATCATGACGGAAATGTTAGCAAAAGATTACATGACAAAAGACGTTGTCACGGTCGAGATCCCCTCAGGCCGCGATGATGTTTTACGTATTCTCAAGCGGACCGGAATCAGTGGTGTTCCGGTGGTGAAAGGTCCGGAGAAGAAAATCCTCGGTATCGTTACCAGAAAGGATATTCTGCGTAAACCGGAGGAGACTCAGGTGGCCCTTCTTATGTCCTCCGAACCGCTGACGATTCGTCCGGATGTTTCTCTCTCGGAAGCTGCGGAGATCATGACGAAGATGAATGTTCGCCGTCTGCCGGTGGTCGAGGGTGAAAAACTCGTTGGCATTTTAAGCGTGTCCGATCTTGTCGGGGCGGTTGCCAAACTTCGGGACGTTCGCGAGATCAGAAACGGGTTCGTCAATAGAAGGACCTATGCTCTCTGGGAGGAGACCCCTCTTCCGGTCGTCGGCCGGATCATGGAACTCGCCCACACCGATGCAATGCCCATTCTCAACTCGGAGAACCAGCTCACCGGTATTATTTCCGAGCGTGATCTTATCAGATGTTCAAACATCGAGGATGACGTTCAGACGAGCGACTTTTCAACCGGAACGGATGACGATGAGTGGACCTGGGAAAGTATCCGCGATAACCACACGATTTCCTACGGTGTCTCCAAAGTCGAGCTTCCAAACCGCCCGGTAAAGGTCTGCATGGTCAGAAAAGTCATCGCCGTCCCCAATAATGCGGAAGTCAGCGACTGTGCTCTGCGGATGAAACGCGGACGGGTCGACCAGATGCCGATCATCGATAACGATCAGCGGCTTTCGGGCATGCTGTTTGACCGTTATCTGATCAAGGCTCTCATTAAATAAATTATCCTTAGACTCCTTTTTTTATTCCCTGATGGGAAGCTATATTAGTGTTCTTCTCCCAGTTTTAATTATGACAAAACCGGTATTGTACGACTTCTTCGCAACCTGGTGCGGACCCTGCAGAATTCAGAGCCCAATCGTTAATGATCTTGCCAAAAAAATGAAAGGCTTGGTTGATGTCCAGATGGTCGATGTGGATGAGCATGGGGACCTTGCCAACAAGTATTCCATCAGCGTAGTCCCGACTCTCATCATCGAAAAGGACGGTAAGGTCATCCAGCGCCTGGAGGGAGTGACCGACGCTGCAACGCTGGAGAGCCTTTTGCGGGCTCTTATCTAAACTGAAAAGTCTTACCGTTTCACCATTCTTTTTTACACGTCAGTGCCAATACTGTAGATATGACTCCGATTTCAGTTGAAGTAATTGGCTATACCTACCGGCCCTGCGGTCCGTTTCCCTGCGATAAAGACCGTTCCTGCGGGCTTGTAGAGTGTTTCGAGAAGGAGACGCTGGCATTTGCGTTTCCGGCACTGGAAAAAGCACTGAAAGAGAAGTACGGCGAGCGTGTTTCGGTTACCCTTACGTCGCTCGATGAGGGGATACCGGAGAGGGTTGTCGAGATTGTGAGAATCGATCATCCGCCGCTGCCGATCATTTTGGTGAACGGACACGTTGTGCCGGTTGGGGCGATTTCCGTGCCAAGGATCTCGGAATATATCGATGCGGCACTCTGATCTTTTCTTTTTTTATTACGGTCTCTCGCTAAAAAAAATCTTTATCCGCGGTATTCTTTTAGCATAAATGCATGGAACATGGAGGCCATTCCTGCGAGAAATAACCCTAATCCGACGATGACGGATGGAATCTGCAAAATATCCGGTGTGCTGAAAAGTGCCGGGTACATCCCAAGTCCCGCCATAAACACTGCGCCGGGAAACCCAATGAAAAATCCACCTGCAAAATACAGACATCTTTTCTTCCATGTGCTAAGATTTGCGATGAACTTCATTGATCGATGTTTGATACTATGCATCTCCTCATATAATTATTTTCAGCTCTCGAATCTGGCTAACGATTGAGGCGGGAAAAAAAGAAATTATCTGTAGGTTTTCGTCAGGTGGAGGACTCTGCAGCAGTGTTCGGCGAGCGAGGTGTACAGGTATGCCTGATCCAGATCGCGGCCGGCTGCAAAAGTCCCGTGGCCTTTGGCAATGACGATGTTGGCGGATGCGAGACCTTTTGCCACAACATCGGCAAGCTGCTGTGATCCGCAGGGTCCGTCAACGACCTGGATTGTCGGGGCGAGCAGGTGTCCTTCGCTGTCGATCGTCGTGATCTCGGTATCGGCGAGGAGCGAGAGGGCGACGGCATACGGCGGGTGGGCGTGGACGATCGCTTTGTGTTCCGAGGCATTGTAGACCGCGGTATGCACCCGCCATTCGCTGGAAGCTCCGGGGGTAACACGGCCGTTTAGGGGCATAAGGACGATCTGTTCGGGGTCAGCGTCGAGATATGATCCGGTTTTGGTGATGAAGTATCCCTCGTCGGTTTTCACACTCATGTTGCCGAAGTTTCCTCCAACGAGATGCTCTGCGAACAGACGTTTGCCGATCCGGGGAAAGTCGGGCTGCATTTCAGTATCCTTGCGTCATCAGCCGAACGAGGATGGCTTTCTGGGCATGCAGACGGTTCTCCGCCTGGTCCCAGACTCCGCTCTGCATGGAGTCGATGACTTCGTCCGTGATCTCTTCGCCCCGGTGGGCTGGGAGACAGTGGAGAACGAGTGCATCGTCCGCCGCTTTGTTTAAGAGGGCGGTATCGAGCTGGTAGCCGACGAAGTCTTTAAGTTTGGTTTCCTTGATGTCTTCTTCGCCCATCGAGATCCAGGTGTCGGTGTAAATTGCGTGGGCATCGCTGACGGCTCTGACCGGATCATCGTAGACGGTAACTTTCCCGCCGTTTTCTTTGGCGAATTTCACGGCCACCGGGTCGGGTTCGTATCCTTTCGGGGTTCCGACGGCGATTTCCATGCCGGTTTGCACGGAGGCCATTATCAGCGAGTTACAGACATTGTTCCCGTCACCGATCCAGGCGATCTTGAGTCCGTCCAGTTCCCCGAACTTTTCTTTGAGGGTTAACGAGTCGGCCATTATCTGGCAGGGATGCTCTTTATCGGAAAGGGCGTTGATCACCGGGATGGATGCGTATTTCGCGAACTCGGTGATCGTTTCGTGTTTGTAGGTCCGCATGATCGCTCCGTGCACGTATCTGGACATCACCCGTGCCGTATCAGCGACAGTTTCCCCTCTTCCGAGCTGGGTGTCTTTGGCGTTTAAGTAGAGTGCATACCCGCCGAGATCGTACATGCCGACATCGAACGACATCCGTGTTCTGGTGGATGCCTTTTCGAAGATCATTGCGAGGGTTTTTCCGGCGAGAAGCGGATGGGGAACGCCTGCATACCGCTGGCGTTTGAGCCGGGCTGCCAGGGTGAGAATGTCTTCATACTCATCTGCCGAGAAGTCGGTGATCGAAAGAAAATCTTTTTTCATGATCGTAATTCCTTCATGTGGGCGATGCGTTTTGCAAACAGCGCCTCTGTTCCGATATCACTCCGGTATCTGACGTTGCCGGATACGTTTCTGCAGGCCGCCTCCGCATACTTTTCCGCTTCAAAAAGCGAGTCTCCGATCCCGACGTATGCCATCGTGCGGGAGGTCAGGGTCGTCAGGACACCGTTTTCCAAAGCGATGTTTGCATAGTAGAGGATGGTGTTTTCCGCCGGCCCGACTGTGATGACATCGCCTGCGTGGGGTTTGTCGGGGTAGTCCATCGGCACGATGTATTTGCAGACCGTGGCTTTCTTTTCAAAGGAGACATCTTTTGCCGAAAGCGTGCCGCTGACGATGTGCTCTGCGATGGTCAGAAAGTCTGATGTCAGAATCGACAAGACATTCATTGCCTCGGGGTCGCCGAACCGTGCATTGAACTCGATTACTTTCGGTCCGGTTTTTGTGTTCATGAACTGGCCGTAGAGAATACCTTTGTAAGGGCTTCCTTCTTGTGCGAGCGCGTCGATGGTCGCCTGCATGATGGAGATCGCCTTAGCATAGTCGTCGTCGGTAACGAAGGGGAACTTATGGTTTTCGAGCGAGTAGGATCCCATTCCGCCGGTATTGGGGCCAATATCTCCTTCAAAGGCGCGTTTGTGATCCTGAACGAGCGGCATGGGAACGAGATGTTTGCCGTCGACGAATGCCATTAAGGTGAACTCTTCGCCGAGAAGACGTTCTTCGAGGATGATGACCTGGTCTTTGAGGGTCATGGCGTATTCGACGGCCCCTTCGCGGTCGACCTGTTCGCCCATCACTTTGACCCCTTTTCCGCCGGTAAGGCCGGTTGGTTTGACTGCAAGGTCGCCGGGATATTCACGAATGAATTCGCCGGCTTCTTTTGGGGTACTGCAGAGTTTGTATGCCGGGCAGCCGTCGATTCCGTATTTATTCATGAGGCCGCGGCAGAATCCCTTGTCGGTTTCGATGCGTGCAGCAACTTTTACCGGCCCTACACACCCGATCCCTTCTTTTGTAAGGGCATCGACGAGGCCGGCTTCGAGCGGTGCCTCGGGTCCGATGACGGCGTATTGGATATTGTGTTCTTTTGCGAATGCAAGAACTGCGGGGACGTCCATTTCCGCGTGGGTGAAGGATTCGCGGGCTATTTTTGCGATGCCCGGATTCTTTTTCCCCATGACCGAGTAGAGTTCAACGTTCGCATTTTTGGTGAGTGCTAAGCAGATGGCGTGTTCCCTTCCGCCACCTCCGGCCACTAATATTTTCATATCCTTATCTATGGCGCGTTAACAGTCAAATAATGTTTTCAATAACTTGGTATTTACGGCCCTGTGTCATGGCACTGGCAAAAAATAGGATTACTCGTCTTCAAATGAAAACAGTTCCTCCACCGGTATTTGAAGGATCTTTGCCAGATCGAATCCGAGTTTGAGTGAGGGGTTGTATTTCCCCTTTTCCAGATGAACGATCGTTTCCCGCTGAACGCCGGCGAGTTCCGCCAGTTCTCCCTGAGTCATGCCGAGTTTTTGCCGGCATTCGCGAATGCGTGTCTGCATTATTCCTCACGGGCACGGATGTTTTCCGCCATTTCGTAGATGGTCAGACGCAGAATAAATACAATGAGCGAAATGCCGAGCACGAGCATAAATATGCCTGTGGTAAATTCCGATGTGCCGAGTATGACGACTGCACAAAGAGCCGCAAAGAATAATACGACCGAGGTAAAGAATGCCAGGGTTGCGGATTTTTTCACATATGCATTAAAGAGTTCATCATATTTTTTCAGAGCGTAGGTGAAGAATACAAAGAAACTGAAGAATACAAAGAATCCATAATTCCCGGAATAGAATCCGAGAAAGCCAAGAAACCCGATAAGTCCCATCAATGAAATCATATTCATATGTGATATATTTATCACAATATGTTATAAATATATCACACGAAGTTCCGATGTATCTGTCCTTAGGAAATGAGATGAAAAAAATTATACGAGGAGTTCGCTTGCTTTCACGAGCGGATGCAGCGTGATTCCTTCAGCGGCGAGAAGCTCTTCTGCCCAGCCTTCCCGGTCAACGACGGTGACGACGGAATCGACAAGTGCTCCGGCTTTCCGCAGTTCTTCGACACCGTACTTTGAGGAACCACCGGATGTTGTAACATCCTCAATTAACAGGACTCGTTTTCCCTGGACGTTTCCGATGATCATCTGGCTCTTTCCATGGTCTTTTGCTGCTGCCCGGATAATGGCACACGGTTTATTTGCTGCCAGAGATACGGCGACGGCGAGCGGGACCCCTCCGACGGCGACACCCGCGATACACTCGAAATCGTATTTTTTCGCGACGTCTGCTGCAATCTCGGAGAGCAGCTCCGGCTGCATGATCGCTGTTTTTACATCGATGTAATATTTGCTTTGAGCACCGGACGCGAGGGTGAAATCCCCGAACTCCACTGCCTTATATTGAATCAGAAAGTCTAATATTCTGTTTACCATGGTACGTCCTTTAACCCGAGTAAGTATCCGATAATATTGGTTCCTCTATGTAATAGAGGTGATAGTATGAGGATGGCAATAATGGTCGCGATAAAGAATCCGACCGAGTTGAAGTTCTCTGCAAACCATCCGATATTCCCTGTTACGAGTAATGCGAGGGTCATCAGGACAAGGGATCCAACAACCATATCGTACATATCCGCGATCGGCCATTTGGCTCCCCGGTCTTTTCCCAATCTGCGCTTGAAGTAGCTTTTGACCATGTCGCCGAGAAGAGCTCCCGTCGCGAGGGCACATACGGTGATAATCGTCTGTTTCGGCAGGAAATCCAGATGGAAGTATTCAACCAGATAGATCTGCAGAAGGCCGAAGATGATTCCGACAATGATGCCGCCGATCAGGCCGCGCCAGGTTTTTCCGTCTCCAAGTATCCGCCGTCCGTCTTTGGCGCATCTGCTGAAATCGACCGGTGTCCCTCCGCCGAGTAGCGCCGCGGCAGGATTTGGAATGTATGCCGGTATCATTATCCATACTGCCCATAGACAGGCCATACCAACTGTGGTCAAAATATCCAGTATCAAACTCTCACTCTCATTCTTTTATAGTTAAACGCGAATTACTATAATAATTATATTTCAAGAGAGTTAACCATGACGCCAATAAAAAGAACGAAAAGCCTGTGCCCAGTCTGTGGTAAATTGCTTGACGCGGAAATCATTGAGGAGGACGGTGCAATATGGATATGCCGGACCTGTCCGGAACACGGTTATGCAAAGAATCTGTACTGGTCGGATGCCGAGATGTATCGGCGCTTCGACACCTATGACCGTGTGGGCAGAGGTGTGGAAAATCCGAATGTTGATCTTCCTGGAGAATGTACGACCCGCTGCGGGCTTTGTGCGAACCATAAGTCTGGCACGCTTCTCGCCAACATCGATGTTACGAACCGCTGCAATCTGAAGTGCGAGTTCTGTTTTGCCAACGCCCGGGCCTGCGGCTATATTTATGAACCGACTTTTGATGAGATCACCTCGATGCTTGCGCTTCTCAGGAACGAAAAGCCGGTCCCCTGTCCGGCGGTTCAGTTTTCCGGCGGCGAGCCCACCATGCGTGACGACCTCGTCGACATCATCAAAAAAGCAAGAGAGCTTGGTTTCAGTCAGGTGCAGATGGCATCGAACGGCGTCAAACTTGCCCAGAATCCCGACCTTACAAAGAATCTGCGCGAAGCCGGACTCTCTACCGTCTATCTCCATTTTGACGGCGTGACGAAAGAGACGAATCCGCTTCTGGAAAAGACCTCACTCCCGGCGATTGAAAACTGCCGGAAGGTGGGTCTTGGGGTCGTGCTTGTTCCAACAATCATCCGCGAGAAGAATGATCACGAGATTGGTGGCATCATTAAGTTTGCAAGCAGGAACGTCGACATCGTCCGGGGTATCAACTTCCAGCCCGTGGCCTTTACCGGCGCGGCAAAAGAGGATGATGTTCTGCGCGAACGCGTGACCATTCCCGACATCACCCGCTGTGTGGAGGAACAGATGGGCGGCAAACTCAAATCATCCGATTTCTATCCGATTCCCTCCGTCATGACGATCTGCGATCTGATCGAGGCATACACCGGGAAACCTCAGATCATGTTCTGCGCTCACCCTCACTGCGGAGCTGCGACCTATGGATTCGTGAATGACGAGGGTGATCTTGTCCCGATCACCCGGTTCGTTGATGTTGACAAGTTCTTCGCCGAGGCAACCGTCCTCGCAGAAAAATTCAAGACGGCTGGCAAGACCGGTAAATATCTGGCAATGGCCACTGGTCTTGGCAAGATCAACAAGGCTGTCTCTAAAGAAGAAGTCGAAGGCATCCGGATCGATTTAAAGAAACTCATCTACGATGCTCTCGTCAAACATGACTACGACTCGCTTGGAAAATTCCACGAAAATGCTCTCTTCATCGGCTCGATGCATTTCATGGATGCCTTCAACTACGACACCGAACGGGTATCCCGCTGCTGTATTCATTATGCGACGCCGGATGGAAAACTCATCCCGTTCTGTACGTATAACAGCGGTCCGACTTATCGGGAAGAGGTCTGGAAGAAAGGCGCAAAACCTCTGTCAGAGTAAGGTGATTTGATTGGGGTTTTGGAACCGAGAGGGGGCGTCCCCTTCGGACACTCTTTTTTCATGGGACGAGTTTGCCCGCGTGTCCCGCAGAGGTGCGCTTCTCGCTCTTCTCAAAGAAAAAGGTCAGCTGTATTCTCCCGAGGATCTGGAGCTGATGCTTAACCGGTATGCAAAAAAACTGGAGAATGTGCCCAAAGAGTACTGGGATTCTCTGCTGTATTATGCCCGCATCCAGATCGTCGACGGATATCACAGGATGATGACCGACGAGCTTACGCCGATTCATTCTGCGGTCGTGCTTTCTCCTTCGTGGAAAGCATTTACGGTCGATGCCCGGCGAGCAGCATCGAAAGGAACGCCGGGAGACCGTCTGCGTTCTCTCAAATATCTGATCGCTGCGTATTCCGTTTACATCAAAGACGAACCGGTTAATCCGGTGGGTATGCCTTTTCCCGGCGGTTTTTCCGTGGAACATTACGACGGCGAGTATTACTGCCCGGTTCGCGCAGTCTGGAACGATATCGATGACGCCTTCTGCAAATACTGTCCTGCAATTCAAAGCAGGGAGCGTGATCTCCTTTTATCGAAATCCGAGCGGGATATTGTGACGAAAAAAGAGAAACTCAATAATTAGAGAATTTCTATCAACTCTTTTTTTAACGAGAATAATTATTTATGAAGGATTGAATACATCCCCACACCCTCTCATCCCCCCCAAAAAAAAGAAAATCACGATAAATCCCAATTATTCCTTGACGTTTTTTTTTAATTTACACCCTGTTTTGAATCGTTTTCACTTGATAGATATTATAACAAAATGCAGCCAGCATATTTTTCACTCGCACTCTTTGCAGCGTTGTTACCTTCACCAACCCTGCATGAAAGATATTTTTGATCACTGCATAGGGTCTCTCCCCCTTTGATCTCTTTCTACTTATTCGCATATTTCTCAGTTTATCTAGTATCCCAATGGGATGTCCCCTTGCCCCTCGTTTCATTGTGGCACTATATCCCTTGCATTTTGCTCCCTGATATCCCCGATCCCGATAGACCACTTCTCCTTTTTCTGACAGATCTACCTGACTGTCATGAACATTTGCCGTTGTGGTTTCAATGCGTCGAATAAGATCATGCGTCGTATCCATGATGGTATGCAGTTTATAGCCATAGTGCATTTTGCCGTTCTTGGACATGATTTTTCCATCTTTATCCCGTCGTGTTTTTGCCTGATCTCCTCGCGGCGTGTCTTTCTTACAATGACCTGGTTCAGCATACACAAACGTTGCATCCTGAATCATACCTTGTTCAATTTTGAGACCTTTCAGGTCAAGTTGTCGCTGAAACTCCTGCCAAACCAATGTGTCAACGCCTGATTCGGACATGCGCTCCCGAAATAACCTGATCGTTGAATTGTCGGGTATTTTGTCAGGACACCCAAGGAAATGCCAAAAGGAGAGACGATCGTAGATTTCACGTTCAACGGCGAGATCAGATAGATTATACCAGACTTCCAGAAGCTGAATCTTGAACATGAGTATTACATCGACATTGGGGTGACCGCCTTTGCCGGATTTATTTGCATACATGGATTCAAGAAGAGGACGAAAAACATCCCAATCAAGTGTTTTACCAACATCGGAGAGACGGGCGCCAAGTTTTTCATAACGCTCGTGATATGCCTGGTTGAGACCAAAGCTGCTGAAAGTCCCCATACATACTACTCAACGTACGAAAAGAAAGTACTTTCTGTCGGAAAAAAAAGGTTGTTAGAAATTCTCAATTATTTTTATAATTTCAAAGGATAACTCCCGGCAGGTTGTACCACTTGGGTCAACCATATATATTTTAACTCGCCGGCACCAACTAACTACTGCAATGAACAGTGGCATCTGCCCGAAATGTGGTTTACCAAAGGAACTCTGTATTTGTGAAGAAGTCGCAAAAGAACAGCAGCGTATTAGCGTTAAAGTCAGCAAGAGACGGTACGGTAAAGAAGTGACCGTTGTCGATGGTCTCGATCCATATGAGATCGATTTAGAGGATCTGTCCAAGTTTCTCAAGGGCCGGCTTGCATGCGGGGGCACCGTGAAGGAAAACTCTATTGAACTTCAGGGAAATCACCGCGACAGAGTAAAAGCTCTTCTGACGTCACGCGGATACAGTCTCGAAAATATCAATTAACATATCCAATATTTTTCAGCCGCTCTTTCCTTCCAGAGGATCGACTTTTTTGAAATAAAAAAAAGTTAGCTGTCGATAAACTCTTTTATCTTCTGATAAAGGAATTCATTCGCTTTTTCGATCTCCTCTTTCTTTCCCCGCAGTGCCAGCAGCTCGCGTTCGTCGTTTACCATGTTGGCATAATTCAGCGGACGGGTGACACTCACGAGTTCTACGTCGAACTTGAGTGCGGCGTCGCGGATGATCGTTCTCGGCGTTCCCGGAGGAATGACTAAATCAAATTCTTCGTCTGCCATATTACTTACCTATCTTTTGGCGTTTTGCCATTATACAATGTCCGCCCCGAACACCGCCGATCGGGCACTTTGGATTTCCGATACTGTTCATACAACGGCCCATAAGTGCCGCTCCGCGGGCGAGTCCGTCATCGACAAAGACCAGATGATCGACAGGATTGTCATAGATCCCGCGCTCCATCACGCCTTCAAGGATATACTGGGGTTTGTTGCCGGAGATGATCGCACGGCCGGTAAACCCGATCGAGCTGTTTTTGGGGAGGAAGTTTCTCTTGATGCAGATGTCGATGATTTTTAGCGCGACGTTTGCACAGACCCGGTCGACCACTTCCATGATGACCTCTTTATTTTCATTTTTGGCGATATCTGCTCCGATCGCTTCAAGATCTGCGGTCTTATCGCCGTTCACACCGATATCGACACCGATCAGAACGATGCCGGAATCCTCGGCGACATCAGCGCAGACCGGCACTTTGCCGAAATGCGTGCGGTCACGCGGGACTTCGGCGACGTCGATTATTTTCATGCAGCGTTCAATGTAGGGTAGTGCATTTTTGGTTGAGCGGTTCGAGGCCGGCTTGCATTTTTCCCCGAAAAGATCAAGCGCCGTTCCTTTATTTTTATCGACGAGACCGGTTCCGCGGATGATTGCATCGGGTATTGCCCCGGCGAGGCCGCAGAAGTTTCCAATCGTTTTTGCGAAAGGGTTCTCCGCTTTATCATCCACGTCGCTGGTTATACGGCCGTCAAGCGTTGTTCCAAAGTCCATGGAAATACAGGGATTTCTAAAGTCGACACCAGTCCATTTGGCACCTTCCTTGATGCCGGCCATTGCGAGTTCTCCTTCCATCTCGTTTGCGACCATCTCGACACCGGTTGAACCCACCGGGGGCATTACGCCGGCGATTGCCCCGGTGAAGACGAGCCGGTCGGCATAGGAAAAGTCTCTGAGTTTTTTTGGGAGGCTGTTGATCCCCATCGGAGGTGTCATCTTTTTCGGCGGGACGCCGGCGAGCAGGCATCCGTTCGCGAGTGCCTTGACGAACTCGCCGACCTGATCGGGCGAGTCCATTGCGGCTACAACTCCCGTGCTTCTCACAACGAAATCAAGCTCGTCTTTGATACTTAAATCTGCATCTTTGTGGCATTTGATCAGTGTGTCTCTGACAAGTTCGGTGACGGATTCCCGCGTGAGTTCCGTTCCGTCAAGCGTGGCTCCAAAGATTTCCTCGCCGCTTTTTGGTTTTCTGACGTCTCTGCTCATGGACACGGTCTTGTTGATGATGTAGGATTTTCCGTCATCAAGGTTTGTGCCCGTTAAGATACATTTGGTGGTGGTGTTTCCCATCTCTACGGATGCGACGATAAAATAGGGATGCGATTTGTATTCGGGCACCTGCATTCCTGCCCCGTGACCGGTCGAGGGCGGCGGTACACTCTCGACGATCCAGGGTTTCTTTGCAGAGAACCGGTCAAAAAAACCTGCCGACATAATACACTGAATCTGTAGGCTATGGAGAAATAGGTTTCGTTATTGATTGACAGAGAAAAAATGAAGAGAATTTCTAACAACCTTTTTTCCGACAGAAAGTACTTTCTTTTCGTACGTTGAGTAGTATGTATGGGGACTTTCAGCAGCTTTGGTCTCAACCAGGCATATCACGAGCGTTATGAAAAACTTGGCGACCGTCTCTCCGATGTTGGTAAAACACTTGATTGGGATGTTTTTCGTCCTCTTCTTGAATCCATGTATGCAAATAAATCCGGCAAAGGCGGTCACCCCAATGTCGATGTAATACTCATGTTCAAGATTCAGCTTCTGGAAGTCTGGTATAATCTATCTGATCTCGCCATTGAACGTGAAATCTACGATCGTCTCTCCTTTTGGCATTTCCTTGGGTGTCCTGACAAAATACCCGACAATTCAACGATCTGGTTATTTCGGGAGCGCATGTCCGAATCAGGCGTTGACACATTGGTTTGGCAGGAGTTTCAGCGACAACTTGACCTGAAAGGTCTCAAAATTGAACAAGGTATGATTCAGGATGCAACGTTTGTGTATGCTGAACCCGGTCATTGTAAGAAAGACACGCCGCGAGGAGAGCAGGCAAAAACACGACGGGATAAAGATGGAAAAATCATGTCCAAGAACGGCAAAATGCACTATGGCTATAAACTGCATACCATCATGAATACGACGCATGATCTTATTCGACGCATTGAAACCACCACGGCAAATGTTCATGACAGTCAGGTGGATCTGTCAGAAAAAGGAGAAGTGGTCTATCGGGATCGGGGATATCAGGGAGCAAAATGCAAGGGATATAGTGCCACAATGAAACGAGGGGCGAGAGGACATCCCATTGGGATACGAGATAAACTGAGAAATATGCGAATAAGTAGAAAGAGATCAAAGGGGGAGAGACCCTATGCAGTGATCAAAAATATCTTTCATGCAGGGTTGGTGAAGGTAACAACGCTGCAAAGAGTGCGAGTGAAAAATATACTGGCTGCATTTTGTTATAATATCTATCAAGTGAAAACGATTCAAAACAGGGTGTAAATTAAAAAAAAACGTCAAGGAATAATTGGGATTTATCGTGATTTTCTTTTTTTTGGGGGGATGAGAGGGTGTGGGGATTTAACCTATCTTCCTTAAATCATGATTCACGTTAAAAATGGGTTAATAGAAATTCTCGTACTTTATGTCGGGAAAAAACGGTTGTTAGATATTCTCATGAAGGTTATTCGAGTTCGTCGAAGACCAGTTCATAGATCCAGTCTTCGAGCATCTTACAGTGTTCAACAGTACACTCTTCTTCGCAGGCGACGCATGGAACGATGTACTCGCCCGCCATCAAAAGGCTTGGATCGACTGCCTGGGAGGTGTGGACGACGGTGATGAGGTATGTCCTCGTCCCGTCTTTTTTCGTCTCTTCCCGGGCTATGAGGCCTGCATCCTCCAGTTTTTTGAAGATGCGCGAACAGGTGCGGCTGTCCACCTCGATTGCTTTCCAGAGGTCACTCTGCAGAACTCCTTTCGGGTGTTCTTTGAGATAGGCAAATGTTTTTTCGTCCGCTTCGTTTAGTTCAGCTTCTCTGGACATATTTAGTTCAGCGGAGAGATGGTGAGGATGTTGTTTCCGCGGATGACGACGGGGCCGATGTTTCTTCGACCGTTTGCGGTGATCTCAACGGTTTCTTCGATGTGAATATTGAGATACTCGTCCATTGCGACGAGCCGTCCCTCGAATTTACATCCCTCATCTTTTATTTCCACGGAAATCTTTGAGTCAACAAGTGAGTTAACTTTTTTTATCGGAAGGACAATGCTGGATACCATGTCTCTAAGTGTTAGTTATATGACGTAATTAATCTGTTCGTTTGTGACTGGTCAATGCTAGAAGATGAGTGATCTGACGGTTGGAAGATTGCGGAGTTTCTGGATGGCGTCTGCCGGAATCACGCCGTCGATGATAATGACAAGGCGCGGTGTTTCGACCACGTAGGGGTCGGTGACGAAGATCTGCCGAAGCGGCAGATCATAGGATGCGAGGACGTCGACCGTTGACGCGACGATGTTTTTGTCGCCGGCGTTATTCGGGAGGATGGTGATTACTGAGAGGCCAAGATTTTTGGCGACGTCTGTGAGGTCCGGGGTAACCCGGAGGCGGGAAAAAAGAGACTGCAGTTCATCGATCTCGCAGATTCTGCGCAGGGTAGAGTCCACGACCCGTCTGTCGACTTTAATGACGCGTGCGAGCGCGGATGCGGAAAGTTCTATACCGTTTACTACTGCTTTTCCCTCGGCGGATACGCCGAAACCGTTTTCAAGAAGAAAACAGACGACTCTCTGCTGCGAGGGCGAGTCCTGAAATTGTTCGAGTATTCTCCGCCACATTGTATCTTTGTGTCTATCATGGAACACATAAATACGCTTGCCTTGTTTTTTGCACAGCGATGTCCAAGTGCTCTGTGTAAATCCAGCAGATTTATTTACTTGACTGACCCATATGTATAGGTCGCACAGTGCGAGGGTAGCCAAGCCAGGTCAACGGCGCTAGCTTGAGGGGCTAGTCTAGTAGTAGTTCTTGGGTTCGAATCCCATCCCTCGCATATTCATTTGGCGTTCTGCGCCTTCAGTTTTCTTTTGCATTTCTTATGTCAGTTTTCGTTCAGTTGCTTACAGGGCTCTTTTTCCGGTCTTAGTTCTCTCTTCGATGAGTTTTTTGGAATATTTTTCCATGAAATATTCATAAAATAAACCGCCGATGTCGGTCAATTTTCGGCATATCCTTTAATAGTTCTCCGGATATCTTATTATCAGGTACAAAATCCATGGCAGAAAATTCGGCGGCAGTTTCCGGCAGACCCGTTATCGGCATTGAGAAGGAGCTTCAGGAAATCGACGAGGCCATTCAACGGTTTGGTGACGGTGCACCGGCGCACATCGCGATCGTTTCTGAACCGCTGGGCGGCCGGACCACTATCGCCAATGAGATTCGGCGCCTTTACGGTGAAAGGGTCAACTATCTTCCGCTGAACTTTGTGATCTCGCCCGCCTCACTCCCGGATTTTTCCGCCTGTCCTGAGGATATTATCCTGATAGACAACTGCCGGCTGCTTGCAACGCGGAGGATCGGGGGTTTCGATGTCCTTGATGCGTTTTTGCGTGCCATGATCTCTTCAAAAAAGCTCTTTATCACGACATGGAATATCTACAGCTGGCAGTATCTCTCGGCCGTGATGAACATTGAGGCATATTTCTCGACCATTATCGTTCTTGCGAAGATGGACGCGCCCGATCTCAAGAAGATGATCATGTCCAGGTATAAGCCTGGTGAGATCAGGTTTATCTGCGACGAGACAGCCGAGCGCTCAATGTTTTTCTCTCTGGTCCATAAACAGATCCGTTTGCCGCTGAATGGTGCCGAAGTATCAATTCCCTGGATAAAACTGAACTTTACTCTCATGCTGCGCCGTCTTCCCCGAAAAAAACGCATCCAGATATCCCTCGAGGATCTCATCTTTGAAAAGATCAACAGAATATCCCGGGGAACTCCGGGTGTAGCCGTCCTTCTTTGGGAATCGAGCATGAAAGATAATGTCATCTCTCCGAACTCCATCACCGAGACTACCTATTCCATCAATCTCGATACCAGCGACTCATTCATCCTCACGATCATCCTGTCCATGAAATCCCTGCAGGAGGAGGATTTGACCGCGATTGTCGGATCGGAGATGGATATCCGGCGCGTTCTATATCGTCTTGTCCGGGAGGGGCTTGTGAGGAATGACGACGGGTATTACAGTATTCCGGCATTTGCGCTTGAGCCGGTTGCCGAGTACCTGAAAAAGACCAGGAGGCTGTGGTGATTATGGCTGATACGCTGCTTTCGAATGTTACGACGGACGTCGTGACCGAACTCCCGTTCAAACCCATCGATCTGAATCTTGTCCTGTATATAATATTCATCATCGTCTTTGCATATGTCCTGAACTGGCTGCTTGGGTTTGTTCTGACCCGTGTTGTGGAACGGATGGGCTGGCACCGGACAACGGTTACTATGGTGATCCCGCTTATGAAGCTTATCGTTTCGGCGACTGCCCTTTATTACATCATCATCGCCGTTATCGAGCCTTCGCTGACACAGTTGATCGCATTCTCGGGTCTCTTCGGTGCAGCCATCGGTTTTGGTTTGAAGGATGTTTTTGCCGATATCGTCGGGGGTATCGTCATCATCTTTGAAAAACCCTATCAGATCGGTGACAAGATTTCTATCGGGGGCAAGTATGGGGAGGTAAAAAACATCGGGATCCGCTCTACCCGTTTGCAGACCCCTGCCGACGAACAGGTCTCGATCCCGAACGTCTCGATATTCAGCCAGCCGGTGACCAGCGGCAATGCGGGCGATCTTGCTATGATGATTTTTATCGATCTCTATATCCATCCGGAATCCGATGCAGAGAAGGCCATGAAGATTCTCACGGAAGCTCTGGTCACCTCAAAATATGTCATCATCTCAAAGAAATATACCTATACCGTGCTTCTTGAGGATTTCCCGTTCTATATGCGTGTTAGGGCAAAGGGATATGTGAACGATCTCCGGCTTGAGTTTGAGTTTAAATCGGAAGTCACCCGGCGGGCGTGGGCAGAGTTCAGAAAAGTAGGGATTCGGCCTCCGGTGTTTGTTCCTGCAGCGGGGGATGCGGGTCATTTGCCGGATGAAGCTGCGGCATAATATAATTGAGAATTTCTATCAACTCTTTTTTTAACGAGAATCATTATTTATGAAGGATTGAATACATCCCCACACCCTCTCATCCCCCCCCAAAAAAAGAAAAACACGATAAATCCCAATTATTCCATGACGTTTTTTTTTAATTTACACCCTGTTTTGAATCGTTTTCACTTGATAGATATTATAACAAAATGCAGCCAGCATATTTTTCACTCGCACTCTTTGCAGCGTTGTTACCTTCACCAACCCTGCATGAAAGATATTTTTGATCACTGCATAGGGTCTCTCCCCCTTTGATCTCTTCCTACTTATTCGCATATTTCTCAGCTTATCTCGTATGCCAATGGGATGTGCCCTTGCTCCCCGTTTCATTGTGGCGCTATATCCCTTGCATTTTGCTCCCTGATACCCCCGATCCCGATAGACCACTTCTCCTTTTTCTGACAGATCCACCTGACTGTCATGAACATTTGCCGTAGTGTTTTCAATACGTCGAATAAGATCATGCGTCGTATCCATGATGGTATGAAGTTTATAGCCATAGTGCATTCTGCCGTTCTTGAACATGATTTTTCCATCTTTATCCCGTCGTGTTTTTGCCTGCTCTCCTCGCGGCGTGTCTTTCTTACAATGACCGGGTTCAGCATACACAAACGTTGCATCCTGAATCATACCTTGTTCAATTTTGAGACCTTTCAGGTCAAGTTGTCGCTGAAACTCCTGCCAAACCAATGTGTCAACGCCTGATTCGGACATGCGCTCCCGAAATAACCAGATCGTTGAATTGTCGGGTATTTTGTCAGGACACCCAAGGAAATGCCAAAAGGAGAGACGATCGTAGATTTCACGTTCAACGGCGAGATCAGATAGATTATACCAGACTTCCAGAAGCTGAATCTTGAACATGAGTATTACATCGACATTGGGGTGACCGCCTTTGCCGGATTTATTTGCATACATGGATTCAAGAAGAGGACGAAAAACATCCCAATCAAGTGTTTTACCAACATCGGAGAGGCGGTCGCCAAGTTTTTCATAACGCTCGTGATATGCCTGGTTGAGACCAAAGCTGCTGAAAGTCCCCATACATACTACTCAACGTACGAAAAGAAAGTACTTTCTGTCGGGGAAAAAAAGGTTTTTAGAAATTCTCATTACTTTCTTTTCGCGCCGTCGAAGCCGGCATCCTCCATCAGCGTGTACTCTTTCAGCAGTGCAGTTCGTTCAAGGCCGAGCAGGCCGGCCTGTTCGACGACGGTCTTGTCCATCGGGTCGCCCAGAAAATTTCCTTCGTGATCGACGGAGACATCCGCCATAAGAACGCCGATGGTGAAAAGCTGCGTTTCGTTTTCGGCGGTCCATGACTCGATGCTCATCTTATTTTCCGTCAGCGTGCCGGTCTTGTCGGTCGCAATAATCGTAACGCTGCCGAGAGTCTCGGCGGCCTTCGTCCGGCGGATGAGAACATGCTTTCCTGCGAGCTGGATCGCCCCAAACCCAAGCAGCATCGTCATGATGATAGGAAGTTCCTCGGGGATCGTTGCGAGAGCAAGGGACAGACCAGTCATTATCATCTCCGAGACCGGCAGACCTCTGAAAAAGCCGAGGATGGGGATCGCGATGCTGAAAATCACCGCGAGACCGATGAGATTTTTGGTCAGGTGCAGAGTGGATTTCTGCATGGGCGTTTTCGGGTCGCTCGCCTCCTGGGTAATGCCGGCGATCCGGCCAAGCTCGGTGTCCATCCCCGTATGTACCGCGATACCGGTCCCTTTTCCTTTCAGGATCACGCTTCCCATGTGGATCATGTTGGTTCGGTCGTTCAGCCCCGTCTCCTGCGGGATCGAGGCGGCGTCTTTTCCGACACCCATCGACTCGCCGGTGAGCTGCGATTCATCGACCTCGAGGCCCTGCGATGTCACGATACGGACATCGGCACTCACCCGAACGCCGCTCTTTAAAATCATCAGATCGCCTGGCACGACCTCGGCCGCCGGGATCTCGTCGGGTTTTCCGTTTCTGATGACCCAGGTCGTCGGCGCCGCCAGTTTTTTCAGGGCCTCCATACTTTTTTTCGCTTTGAACTCGGTATAGACCTCGACGACCGTGACGAATACGATGAGGATGAGAATCGTGATCGTGTCCCCGAGCTGACCCCAGATACTGTAGACGATGCCTATCAGAATCGTGACCACGATCAGCGGTTCTTTGAGTTCTTCGAGCAGTATTCTGAAAAAAGAGATCTTTTTGAACTCGGTTATGGTGTTTGAGCCGGACTCTTGGAGTCGTCGTTTTGCGTCCGCTGCATCAAGCCCTGTCTCTGTATTGCAGGTGAGGGCATGACGGAGTTCGTCGGTATCCAATGACCAGGGATGTTCTACCTTATCCATAACACAATTCTATCTTTTACTCCGTCGTCCTGCATTAATATATATTCCTGCAAAGAAGCCTGCTCGGGTCAAACATAAATGATAGAATTACCAAATTATACCTAAACCAGCGGAGACCGTTTGTATGAATATCATTGACTTAACCCATGCGATGGAAAAAGGAATGCCCTGTTTCCATGCGGACTGGCACACGGCGTTCTCTTCTGAAACGCTTGGAACGATTGAATCAGTCGGAAGAAACACGAAAAAACTGACGCTCGGCAGTCATACCGGAACCCACATGGATGCACCCAAGCATTTCATCCCCGACGGGATAACGATCCCCGATATCCCCTTATCAACGCTTTTTGGCGATGTGACCCTCATCGATCTCCGAAGTCTTGCAGACGATACGGAGGTCACAACGGAGATGCTTCGCGGGATACCTCTGCATGAGAGGGTCATCTGCGTTTTTGGATGGGACAAGCACTGGACTACCGGGGATTATTATGCGAAGTATCCGTACTTCAGCGAAGAGGCGGCGCAGTATCTCGTCGATTCGGGTGTGAAACTCCTCGGACTGGACACCCCTTCGACTGACAACAGCAAAACGCCCCTTCATGCAGAAAACGATTCCGTGATCCATAAACTCTTTTTGAAAAACGGCGTGATCCTTGTCGAATATCTGGCAGCGTCCAAAATTACCGATTACACTGCGGAATATCAGCTCGCAGCCCTTCCGATGAAGATCAAAGACAGCGACGGGGCGCCGGCACGGGTCCTTCTCATCGAGAAGGAAAAATAAGAGAATTTCTAACAACCTTTTTTTCCGACAGAAAGTACTTTCTTTTCGTACGTTGAGTAGTATGTATGGGGACTTTCAGCAGCTTTGGTCTCAACCAGGCATATCACGAGCGTTATGAAAAACTTGGCGTCCGTCTCTCCGATGTTGGTAAAACACTTGATTGGGATGTTTTTCGTCCTCTTCTTGAATCCATGTATGCAAATAAATCCGGCAAAGGCGGTCACCCCAATGTCGATGTAATACTCATGTTCAAGATTCAGCTTCTGGAAGTCTGGTATAATCTATCTGATCTCGCCGTTGAACGTGAAATCTACGATCGTCTCTCCTTTTGGCATTTCCTTTGGTGTCCTGACAAAATACCCGACAATTCAACGATCTGGTTATTTCGGGAGCGCATGTCCGAATCAGGCGTTGACACATTGGTTTGGCAGGAGTTTCAGCGACAACTTGACCTGAAAGGTCTCAAAATTGAACAAGGTATGATTCAGGATGCAACGATTGTGTATGCTGAACCCGGTCATTGTAAGAAAGACACGCCGCGAGGAGAGCAGGCAAAAACACGACGGGATAAAGATGGAAAAATCATGTCCAAGAACGGCAAAATGCACTATGGCTATAAACTGCATACCATCATGGATACGACGCATGATCTTATTCGACGCATTGAAACCACAACGGCAAATGTTCATGACAGTCAGGTGGATATGTCAGAAAAAGGAGAAGTGGTCTATCGGGATCGGGGATATCAGGGAGCAAAATGCAAGGGATATAGTGCCACAATGAAACGAGGGGCGAGAGGACATCCCATTGGGATACGAGATAAACTGAGAAATATGCGAATAAGTAGAAAGAGATCAAAGGGGGAGAGACCCTATGCAGTGATAAAAAATATCTTTCATGCAGGGTTGGTGAAGGTAACAACGCTGCAAAGAGTGCGAGTGAAAAATATGCTGGCTGCATTTTGTTATAATATCTATCAAGTGAAAACGATTCAAAACAGGGTGTAAATTAAAAAAAACATCAAGGAATAATTGGGATTTATCGTGATTTTCTTTTTTTGGGGGGGGGGATGAGAGGGTGTGGGGATGTAACCTATCTTCCTTAAATCATGATTCACGTTAAAAAAAGAGTTGATAGTAATTCTCATATCTTTTTTTGCATTCTCCAGCCGGGAATATTTTTGACGAAATAGGTGGTGTTTCCTATTTTCAATATGGAAAAATATGGGAAAAAATACTGGAGATGGATAGAGAAAAGGGGCTCCTTCCCCGTTTCCTGTTTGGAGTTACAGACCCTGCCCATCGGCAGCGACCGCAGCAAAGCCGCGGGCAATAATACGGGCGAGGCAGGCATCCCACTCAATATTGAGTGCTTTGCGCTGTTCTTCAATGATATCCATCTGTTTTTGCGTGATACAGATTTCCATGGCCGGTATTTCGTCCAGTGGTTGATCGGGATATATCTCGGAATTTCCATACCCTTTTGAAAATGCCTCTTCCGCCCCCTCAATATGAGCTACTTGTTTCTCATTAAAAACGTAAGTTATTCCTGAAAAATACAGAACATCTTTCTCGAGAATGGTGAAATCTACTTCTAATTCATTGTCTTTTTCTGACATGTATACAACATCATCATATACCGATATAAATCCCGAACCGCGCGGTGCGATAGTGCCTCCGTTTTTAGCGGAACCTGGGTTATCAGTGAGTGGATGTGGGGGATTACGATGCAAAAAAGTGATGATTGTGTGGAGTCTGTTCTCCTCTGTCTTACGTCATATATTCGCCGTTGTAGCTGACTAAAACGGCATTCGAGACGCCGGGAAGCTCCGAAATCTTGCTCACGAAACCACTCTCCTGATCAGGAAGACGGACCTCGATAGTGAGTTCCAGTCCTGTCTTTGTAACGGTTTTTGATTTCAGGAGGGACTTTTTCACGGTTCTCTTGAGAAGAGCGGTCACGCCTGC
Source organism: Methanocorpusculum sp. (assembly GCA_965228205.1). Taxonomy (GTDB): domain Archaea; phylum Halobacteriota; class Methanomicrobia; order Methanomicrobiales; family Methanocorpusculaceae; genus Methanocorpusculum. Next base: position 1,148,258 of record OZ245799.1, read on the forward strand.
TTCCGCATTTTCATCCTCGCAGTCCACGATCAGGATGTAGGGTTTGTCCGTCTGCTTCTTTGCCGAGAAGATGTAGAGAACAACACCGATGAACACCGAGCCGAAGACCGCGAGCGGGATCAGTCCGGCACCAAGAACGATACCTGCCGAGATCGCCCAGAACAGGTAGGCTATATCCATCGGATCTTTTAATGCCGATCTGAATCTCACGATTGACAGAGCACCGACCATACCAAGGGACAGGATGACGTTCGATCCGATCGCGAGAATGATCATCGTCGTCACAAGCGACATGGCAACAAGCGATATCCCGAATCCGGATTAATACATCACGCCGGTGAATGTTTTCTTGTAGATATAGAGGATAAACAACCCGAGCACAAACGCGAGCACCATCGCGATGATCAGATCCGTTAAGGAGAACTCGGTCACAGTCGACAGAAAGTCCGAGGATAATATATCGTCAAAGGTCAGTGCCATTTACTCACCCGAAGACCCGTGCAACTGCATATTTCGAGAAGGCAGTGACCCTTCTGTTTTGTACCTGTACCATGCTTCTGATAATCGAGGGGAGATAATTGTCATATTTTACTTCCATTATAATGACCGGTTCCCCGTGGGTTTTGATCATGGTGGTTTTGGCGTTGAACATGTCGGTCGAGTTCACGCCGGTTGAGATCTTGGTGTCGAAGGTCACCCGCACATTTCCGGGGCGGTAGACAAACGGTTCTCTCATGTAGTCGACAAGTGTTTTCGGGCGGAGAAGTTCATACTTCATCTTTGCATACAGTTCGAGAATGAGACCGTTTTTCGATTCACGCATCCATTCCGTATCGCCTGCTATGAGTTTTTCGCACTCGTCTTTTGTGATTGGTGCGGATATTTTGTTCGTGAGGTTGTTTATTTTGGTCTTTTTTTCTAAGCGGATGAATGAGGTATCGTTGTTGTAATACCTGATCCGAAACTTTTCCCGTTCATTTACTCCGTAGAGTTTTTCAAGGAGCGCTTTGTCGTCCGGTGTTTCAAAGTACAGACTCCGGATTCTGTATGATCCGCTGGAATCGGTGTGTTCGTCAGGTCCGGCAATGGTCGACAGACGGTTTTTGATGATCAAATAGTCTGCGGTATTCAGGTAGTATTTTAATTCGTGCCTGAATTTTCGTGAGTTCATTTTTTCTGTCACCTCGTTTGTACTCAGTTTTATGTAAAACATTATTAACATATTGGTTTGTTTATATTACTTTGTGTAAAATAATTGCCGCGGCCAATTACTTTTTGACCTCCGCGCTCCAATATACTCAGAACAGATGCAGACTAATTTTTTGTATGCCCCGTTCGTGAAGGACGATGAGAATAAAGGGTTCGATATGCATGTTAATTCGACCGCTTCGGACGGGAGGACACAACCAAAAACACTTGCAAAATATCTCAATAAAAACGATTTGTCCGCCGCTATAACGGATCATAATGTGATTTCCGGGGTGAAGGAGGCACTTGATTATTCGGCGAATATCATTCCGGGAATCGAAGTGTCGGCTCTGGAGGGTCCACATGTTCTGGTGTATTTCGAGACATACCGGGATCTTGCTTCCTACTACGCCGCTTCGATTCAGGATCACCGGGGGAAGTGTCCGCATATGGCGGTGGATATTTCAACAGAGAAGGTCATCGCCGATGCGAAAAATGCGGGCGGGTTCGTGATCGCGGCCCATCCTTACGGATACGGGATGAGTGTGAGGGGGGTTATGAAAGGGATTGATGCGGGCGTTATCGATTCCTCGGTCGCGGGAGAGCTTGACGGCCTTGAAGTGATCTGCAGCGGGATGTCGGTGCGGCAGAATATGCGTGCCGAGCGGTATGCGCAAAAGAACAGTGCGTGCATGACGGGCGGTTCGGATGCCCATGTTCTCTGGGAAGTGGGACGGGCCTTGACCGTCGGCTATGCCAATCAGATGCCGCTCGAGTTTCTGGAGGATGTGAGATGCAGGAAAACGGGTTTGTGCGGGATGTCCCGCTCATCGGGGCAGAATCTGCTGATGGGGGCATGTATGACGCCGGGATATATTCCGTACGTAGCGCCGGCGATGAGGATCCATGCACGGCAGAGCTGGATGCGGATGATAGCTTAAGTCCTGGTAAAGAGGGGGTCACGTGGTGTTTGGGGAAATCTAATTCGGGAAGGGTATTCTTGGGTATGGACACAAGAGATTATTTAACCGCTAATCTCCGCCAATCTTCGCGAATCGCATTTTTCTTGTGCCGTCGTGCTCTGCTCCGGCTTATCGCCTACGCAGGAATCGCACAACGTCTGGAAAAATGCTGGGTAAAAACCGGCGTGCCGGTTTTTCTCTCCGTTAACTTCTCGTTTTGTGCAATCGAAAAAATAATGAAACCACAGAAAAACCCGCACGCGGGTTTTTCAAACAGCATTTTTCAAGAGAGGGTGCGATTCTGCGCAGGCGATCAGCCGGAGCAGAGCCCCCGAACGTAAGGAAAATGCGATTTGCGGGAATTCGCGGTTTTTTTTCTTGTAAAATAGGAATGGGGAAGATCAGTAGTTTATTCTGATGAATCCGAGCGGCTCATCTTTTACTTCGTAGGCAAGTTTTGCGTCGCCCTGCGGAACGATATAGGGGAGCCAGCCTTCGGCAGTTGCATATTTGAGGATGTTGGTGGTGGGGAAATCCGTATATCCCGAGGGCAGGACGGCAGGTACGGCAGGATAACCGATACCGTTCACATAGATCTCGTAATGATACGGGGCAACCATTTTAGCGGTGCTTTCCCCGCCGTCAAAGGTCTCCGCGATTTTCAGCATGACGGCATACTGACCGGGAGCCGGCGTCGGATTCGCCGAGGATCCTTTTTTCAGAACATCTTCAGCATCACTGCTGAACTTTCTCTGAGTAATGCCTATCGTGATCGTGTTTCCCGTATCGGTAATGGTCAGTTCCTGACCCTGCATAACTTCCAACGGTGTCGGAACAGGGGTTGGGGTCGTCGTGGTTGGGACAGGGGTCACGGGTGTCGGAGTATCCTTAGGAGATGAGATACACCCTGCCGACAGGGTCACGGCCATCAGGACAATGAGTGTACCAAGAACATACCAGATTTTTTTCATACATTCTCTACTGGAGCTCTTCGCTATAAATAGATTATTGAAAAAAGGAAGTAAGGGTGTTGGTGCGGGGTGACCGATTGTGGAAACATGAAAAACCCCACCGCGATTATTCGCGGTGGGATTTCTCACGTAGCCACACTTATTTCATACACGAAATCGAATTACATCTCATCATTACGTCAGTTTTATGATTGGGAGCACACCGCGTAAATACTATTGAAAAAAGGTTAGAGTATCGGTGAGAACAGCCGGGAGATACCCTCTTTGATCCGCACGTATACCGACCGCTGATTGTACTCTTCAAGCGTGATCTCCGTACAGTTCGTCTCCAGCTCCGCGAGGAAGCGCTCGTTCATCTTTTTGCCGAACTCGAGATCATAGACGAACGCGTTCGTCTCGAAGTTCAGCTTGAAACTCCTGATATCCCAGTTCGCGGTGCCTATCGTTGTCCCTATCCCGTCGAAGACCTCGGCTTTACTGTGGATAAATCCGTCATTGTAGGTGTATCCCCGCACGCCTGCCGCCAGCAGATCCCCGAGATAGGCATGATTTGCCCAGTACACGAACGGGTGATCCAGTTTGCAGGGGATCACGATCCTCACATCGACGCCGGAACGTGCCGCAAGAATGAGTTCGGTCAGCATCGGGTCATCCGGAATAAAATACGGGGTATGGATATAGATCGACTCCTTTGCATGCCATATCAGACTCAGATAACCCGAATAAATCGCTTTTTCTGCGGAATCCGGCCCGGATGACGCGATCTGGACATAGGAGTGCCCGGCAACGTCCTGGAATCCCTCTTCCGGATAATACGGCGTATCCCGGTCTTCTACCGAGATATGGGCATCCTGTGCCGCATAATTCCAGTCCATGATGAACCGGGTCTGCAGGGCAATAACGGCTTTTCCGTGAAGCCGCAGATGTGTGTCCCGCCAGTATCCCATCGGGCCTTTCCCGAGATACTCGTCCACGATATTGAATCCGCCGATAAACCCGATTATGCCGTCGACGAGGAGGATTTTCCGGTGGTTCCTGAAATGCAGCCGCGTATTGAGAAAGGAAACCTTGAGCGGAAAAAGATCCGCACATCTCCGCCCGCCTTTTTCAGCGGAGTAAATAAATCTTTTTTCACCGAAAACGTCCCGGCGGCATCGAAGATCGCTCTGACTTCGACGCCTTGTGCCGCTTTCTCTGCAAGAAGTTCGACGATCTGATTTCCAAGTTCATCGTCTCTGATGATGAAATACTCCAGATGGATGTGATGTTTTGCCCCTCGAATCGCCTCTTTGAAGGCTTCGAACTTCATCTCCCCGTCGGTATAGAGCGTGATCTCGTTATTTCTCGTTAAGACCGCGTTGTCGAGACTGAGAAGGAGGGCGATCGTGCTGTCGAACCGCGAAATGTTCGGGGCGAGTTCCAGTGCATTCTCCGTGATTTTGTGGAACTGTTCCTCAGCCTGGGCTGCGAGCATCAGATCGGCCGTGGTCTTTTTGCTGAAGATATGGGAACCATACAGGTGTCTGCCGAAGAACAGATACATTACCAACCCGAAAAACGGCAGAAATATCATTACCAGAACCCAGGTCAGTGCCGCCTGGGGACTGCGTCTTTCCAGGAAAATGACGACAATGCATGCTGCGATATCCATCAGCACAACTATCACCTGGAAAAACCACATAAGCTCGCTGAAGATTACAGACAGTAGATCGATCATAGAATACATGAATATGCGTTCAAAGGATGATAAATGTTGATGTATCTACACCTCGTATGATACTGATATTGTGGTATCCTACAGAATGCTTTTCGAGTACTGGGGGAGGGGTTTGTTAGTAGCCGCCGTCATTTCTGCGATCGCGGGACTGCTGGTTGGATTTGGGTATGTTCTCTATCTGGTCGCCGGCATCTGCCTGATCGTTTCGCTTGTGTGTCTTGTAATCGGACGCCGTGTTTTCAAAGAGGGTGCGTGAGTATGCCGGTCATTACGTTTTCCCGCAACGTGTTTCTTCCGCTGACCAATGTCTGTGCAAATACCTGCGGATACTGCTCTTTCAAATCCCCGGTGGCCGAAGGCTGTGTTATGCCAAAAGAGGAGGTCGTCTCCACGCTCGAACGCGGGGCGGCGTTTTCCTGCACCGAGGCCCTATTCACGTTCGGCGAACGTCCCGAACGCGAAGCAGGTTTCACCGCATACATAAACCGGATGTGGTATCCCGATATTCTTTCCTACTGTAAGGACATGAGCCTATATGCCATATCGCTTGGGATTTTGCCGCACACGAATGCCGGCATCCTCACCTATGAGGAGCTGGAAGATCTCCGGCCCGTGAACGCGAGCATGGGTCTGATGCTTGAAACGACCGCCGAGATCCCTGCCCATGCCCACAGTCCGGGCAAAGATCCGGCAGTCCGGATAGAAATGATGGAAAATGCGGGAAAACTCAAGATCCCGTTCACCACCGGACTGCTGCTTGGCATCGGCGAAGAAAGGGAGGATCGTATCGAGTCGCTCGAAGTCATCCGTGATCTGCATAAAAAATTCGGGCACATCCAGGAAGTGATCGTCCAGAACTTCTGTCCAAAAGAAGGTACCGACATGGCGTCGTTTACGGGAGCCTCGACCGAGGTGATCGCGGATACCCTCCGGCTTTCTAAAGAGATCCTTCCGTCGGATGTTTCCATCCAGATCCCGCCGAATCTTGCCGACGCTTCCCTTCTCCTTGATCTCGGCGTGACCGATCTTGGCGGAGTGTCGCCTGTTACGATAGATTACATCAATCCGGAACATCCCTGGCCTGCTCTGGATGCATTGAAAGATATTGCCCGCGGATACGAGGTAAGGGAACGTCTGTGCATTTATGAGAAATACTGCACTCCGGCGTGGGTGGCGCCGGAGTTGTTCGGGCTTGTGAGCGAACTCGCGAAGAAGGTGTACTGATGGCTGCTTGTGCGTGCGTCGTAACAATACTGAACATCTTTACCTCGCCGGCCCAATACTAATGTACATGGATGATGTCTGTCCCGCCCCGGTGAAGGAACGGTACTGGGAAATCGATGCGATACGCGGTTTTTCGCTTATCGCGATGATTCTCTTCCACACGATCTTTCTCCTGGGCGTTTTCCACATTATCAATGTGGATGTCTGGCTTGGACTTGGGGTCTATCTGCCGCTTGGGACAAGCGTTTTCGTCATTATATCGGGGACCTCCCTGATTCTTCGTCACGGTTGGATGCTCGATAAACCGCGTCGTGCCTATTATATGGCTATACTGAAACGCGGGATAGAGATCATGCTGATCGGGCTTGGGGTCTCCGTTATTGCGTCCCTTTTGATTCTGGTATTCATCAACGACGGAAGATACGTGTACTTCAACTTCCTGCAGATGATGGGCCTGTCCATGATCCTGTGCATCCCGTTTTTACGGTTCGGGAAATGGAGCCTGATCCCTGCGGTATCGTTCATCCTGCTCGGCCTCTTTCTCGAAACGATCAAAGGACCCACCTGGTTGATGGTTTTTGGGATCCTGCCGCCGGATTTTTATCCGCGTGACTTCTTCCCGGTCTTTCCGTGGGTGGGTGTTATGCTGCTTGGCGTTTTCCTCGGCTCTCTTCTGTATCCAAATGGGATCCGCAGGTTCAATCTCCCTTCGGCGGGTAAGATCGGCCAGAGTCTTGCACTTATCGGCAAATATCATCTCGAGATATATCTCGCCCACATCCCGGTGATTGGGACCGTCATTCTCGTGATCGTCGTAATTTCCGGTCTGCTCGGTTGTCCCATTGGATATCTCTGACGGTTTCTAAGGAACTTACTTATCTGCTTAACACATACATGCCTGAAACAATGAGCGAAGAACAGTGCAGAACTCCTGATTCTCCCCCGTCGGTAAAAAGCGAACGGTACTGGGAGATCGATGCCTTCCGCGGTCTTTCCCTGTTTGGAATGCTCTATTTTCATTTTCTCGCCTGTCTCGTGATGTTTCACATTCTTGAGGAGACTCCCGAGTTTCTGTATTATTACCGTCCGATTGTGATCGTGTCAGCAGCATTCATTTTCATTGCCGGCGTTGCGATCGTTCTTCGGTATAACCGGATGCTCGGCAGGCCTCTGGATGCATACTACCGCGATATCTCCGTGAAAGCTCTGGTTTTGTTTTTTATCGCCATGTGTATCACGGCGCTGACCTGGCTGGCTTCCGTGGTTATCTTTCACGATGACGTGTTTGTCAAGTTCGGCTTTCTCCATATGCTGAGCATATCGATGCTGATCGCGATACCTTTAATCAGGTTTGGCAAATGGAACATCTTGTTCGGCATTCTGATCATTCTGATCGGGGTGTTTATCATTCCCGGCATCCAGGATCCCGGCTGGCTCTATCCTCTCGACATCCACGGGGCGGACTTTATGGATCATACGCCGGATTACTTCCCGCTCTTTCCGTGGAGCGGATTTATTCTTTTAGGCATTGGCCTAGGCAATATCTTCTATCCGAAAGGCGTCAGGGCGTTTTCCGTATGGCAGCCGAAACTCCTTGGCAAATTCTTTGCCAGGCTCGGCTACGGCAGAACAACGCTGATCGTGTATCTTGTCCATATGCCGATTTTCTTTGTAATGCTGTGGATTTTGAGCGTGACGACCGGCATCGGGTATGTTTAGTCGTCCTGAAATTACTTAGATATACAAAAACCAATATGAAGGGAACAATGGGTGAAGTCCGGGAATATGATGATTCGATCCTTACCGAGTCTAAAGACTCGCAGAGTTCCAAGACCGGGAGATACTGGGAAATTGATGCGATCCGCGGGATCGCCATTCTCGGTATGCTGTTCTACCATCTCCTTGCCTGTCTTGTTTTGTTCCATATAATCGTCGAGGATCCGAACTTCCTTTCCTATTATAATACGTGAGAATTTCTATCAACTCTTTTTTTAACGTGAATCATGATTTAAGGAAGATAGGTTACATCCCCACACCCTCTCATCCCCCCCCCAAAAAAAAAAGAAAATCACGATAAATCCCAATTATTCCTTGATGTTTTTTTTAATTTACACCCTGTTTTGAATCGTTTTCACTTGATAGATATTATAACAAAATGCAGCCAGCATATTTTTCACTCGCACTCTTTGCAGCGTTGTTACCTTCACCAACCCTGCATGAAAGATATTTTTGATCACTGCATAGGGTCTCTCCCCCTTTGATCTCTTTCTACTTATTCGCATATTTCTCAGTTTATCTCGTATCCCAATGGGATGTCCTCTCGCCCCTCGTTTCATTGTGGCACTATATCCCTTGCATTTTGCTCCCTGATATCCCCGATCCCGATAGACCACTTCTCCTTTTTCTGACAGATCCACCTGACTGTCATGAACATTTGCCGTGGTGGTTTCAATGCGTCGAATAAGATCATGCGTCTTATCCATGATGGTATGAAGTTTATAGCCATAGTGCATTTTGCCGTTCTTGGACATGATTTTTCCATCTTTATCCCGTCGTGTTTTTGCCTGCTCTCCTCGCGGCGTGTCTTTCTTACAATGACCGGGTTCAGCATACACAAACGTTGCATCCTGAATCATACCTTGTTCAATTTTGAGACCTTTCAGGTCAAGTTGTCGCTGAAACTCCTGCCAAACCAATGTGTCAACGCCTGATTCGGACATGCGCTCCCGAAATAACCATATCGTTGAATTGTCGGGTATTTTGTCAGGACACCCAAGGAAATGCCAAAAGGAGAGACGATCGTAGATTTCACGTTCAACGGCGAGATCAGATAGATTATACCAGACTTCCAGAAGCTGAATCTTGAACATGAGTATTACATCGACATTGTGGTGACTGCCTTTGCCGGATTTATTTGCATACATGGATTCAAGAAGAGGACGAAAAACATCCCAATCAAGTGTTTTACCAACATCGGAGAGACTGTCGCCAAGTTTTTCATAACGCTCGTGATATGCCTGGTTGAGACCAAAGCTGCTGAAAGTCCCCATACATACTACTCAACGTACGAAAAGAAAGTACTTTCTGTCGGAAAAAAAAGGTTGTTAGAAATTCTCAGGTTGTTAGAAATTCTCGATATTCATGTTTCGCAGCAGGCATATCCTCCTGTGCGAAACGACCCAATGACCCTTGGACGTGAACGATTGAATTTACTCGAGGTAATCTTTCGGAGTCGGGATCTGTTCTTTGAGACCCTTTCTCTTTCTGATACCCATAACAATTTCGGAAAGCATTCCCTGGGGAACCGGGGAGAAACCTGCGAACTCGGTAGACCACATAGCGCGGCCTTCGGTTGCTGAACGGATATCGCCCGCGAAACCAAAGAGCTCGGCAACCGGTGCCTCACCGTTAACCACGATCTGGTCACCCTCGGACTCGGTCGTGGACAGCTGACCGCGGCGTCCCTGGATCTGGGAAATAGCAGCTCCCATCTGATCCTGCGGAACGGTGATCTGGATCTTCTGCATCGGTTCAAGGAGCGTGTCGCCGGCCATAAGAAGAGCCGCCTTCATACCGCCGCGAACTGCCGGAATGACCTGTCCCGGACCACGGTGGATAGCATCCTCGTGAAGCTTGACATCGTGGAGTTTGATCAGAACATTCTGAACCTGCTCGTCAGCGAGCGGTCCGCCGTCAAGTGCCTCGTGAATACCGTCGATGATCAGTTCCATCGTCTCGTTAAGATACTGGATACCTTTCGTACAGTCAATGAACATGTTCGAGCCGTAGATATCATTCACGGACTTGGCCTCATCCTTGTCCATACCGAGTGCGACAAGCGCATCACGGCGGGCAATGTTTTCCATGTTCATCGAGATCTCGTTCGACTGGATCGCATTCAGGATAGCTTCCGGCATCGGCTCAACAGACATAAAGAATCTGTTGTGTCTGTTTGGAGACTTACCTTCGACCGTGCCGTCGAGCGGCTTGGAAACCGTCTCACGGTACACAACGATTGGCGGGGACGTAACGATCTCCACACCCTTGTCTCTCTTGATACGGCCGGTAACGACCTCAAGGTGGAGTTCGCCCATACCGGCGATAAGGTGCTCGCCCGTCTCTTCGTTGATGTTGATACGAACGGTCGGATCCTCTTTACCTACCTGGTGAAGAACCTCGATAAGCTTTGGAAGATCCTTCATGTTCTTTGCTTCGACCGCGACGGTCATAACCGGCTCGGAGTAGTGCTTCAGAGACTCGAACGGCGTCATATCCTTAAGGGACGTAACGGTCGAACCAACGATAGCATCGCTCAGACCAGTGACTGCCGCAATGTTTCCGGCAACGATCTTATCTACTTCAACACGGGTCGGGCCCATGAAGATACCGACACCCTGAAGTCTGTTCGGCTTACCTGCAGTACCGGAGATAAAGACCTCCTGACCGCGGGAAAGGGTTCCCGAGAATAAACGACCGGTTGCGACCTCTCCTGCGTGTTTATCGAAGGAGATATCAGTGATCATCATAGCGACCGGACCGTTTGAATCGCAGGCGTACATTGCCTTTCCGATCTGGGACTCAACATCGCCGTGCCAGATAATGTGGCATCTCTTACCCTGTGCCTGGAGCGGGTTCGGGAGGAACGTTACGACCATATCGAGAAGAACTGCGTGAAGCGGGGAAGCCTTTGCAAGGTACTTCGAGTCGCCATCGTTACACTTGTCGATAACGGTCTGGAGCGTGACGCCGGACTTCTTCATGTAGGGGATCGAAATTGCCCAGTTGTAAAGAGCGGATCCGAATGCGACGTTTCCTTTCATTGCATCGAGTTTCCAGCCGCCGTTGGTGTAGAGATCCTCGTTCATGCCTTTGATAAGCTTGTTGACTTTGTCAATAACTTTTCCAAGACGGATCATCATTTCCTGCGGGTTGACCTTCAGCTCGTTGATAAGTCTGTCGACCTTGTTGATGAACAGGACCGGGTGAACACCCTCTTTGAGTGCCTGACGAAGAACGGTCTCCGTCTGGGGCATCGGACCTTCGACTGCGTCCACGACGACGACTGCGCCGTCGACTGCACGCATTGCGCGGGTAACATCTCCGCCGAAGTCGACGTGGCCGGGAGTATCGATCATGTTGATGAGATACTCGTGGTCACCGACTTTGTGGACCATGGATACGTTCGATGCATCAATGGTGATACCGCGTGCCTGCTCTTCCTCATCCGAGTCCATCCAGCAGGCTTTACCGGATAGTTCCTCGCTGATCATTCCTGCGCCGGCAAGAAGGTTATCTGAAAGTGTGGTCTTTCCGTGGTCAATGTGCGCTACGATACCGATATTACGGATGTGCTCGGGATCATTCATGAGCTCCGTAATTCGTTCTACCATCTTTTTTCCGCGTGACATAAAACACCTTTTTTAAAAAAGAATATATGGAGGAATCACCGTGCGGATTTTGCAATCCGTTCGACTTCTTCCTTCTTTCCAACAGAGAAGCATTTTGCATCGCCTTTTGCCGCCATGATGAGTTCATCGGCGAGCACAAGATATGCCGGCTTCTTTGTTTTGTGCGAGCCTTTCCAGGTTGCAAGAGCAATGTATCTGAGAGCCGTGTTGACGCGGCGGATCGGGGCCGAGTCGACGGACTTGGGAACGTTGATACCGCCGTACTTCAGACGAACGGTCTCTTCACGGGGTCCTGCATTGGCTACGGCGTCAACAAGGACCTGAAGCGGGTTCTGCTTGGTCTTCTTGTTTATGACATCGAATGCGTCCATGACCATCTTGGTGCACATCATCTTTTTACCGGTGTTGTACTCCTGCTGCATGAGACGGTTGATGAGTCTTTCGACGATCGCCATTTCGCTCTTGGTGAACTGCTGCTGGGTAAGTCTGCCGCAGCTGCTTGGAACTTCGGTTGAGGTGATAGTGACGTATCTGACCATGCCGGCGTCTTTGACGACGACTTCGCTCATATCCCACTTGTTAAAGAGAAGGATCTTGCTGGTTGCTGCTTCTTCGGTCATACTATTTACCTTCTTGCTTTCTCGGCACGTCCGATAACAAGTTCATTGAGTGAGACGCCGTTGACGCCGCTTACAACGAAACGGACACCGGGGATATCACCCATTGAACGGCCTGCACGACCACCGATACCACAAATGGTAACTTCGTCGTGTTCATCAATGAAGTTGATGGCACCGTCGCCGACCGCGAAGGCGGTGACCTGGCGGCCGTTTTTGATCAGCTGAACACGGACACATTTTCTGATTGCCGAGTTCGGCTGTTTTGCTTCCACACCGACCTTTTCAAGAACGATTGCGCGTCCGATTGGTGCTCCCTCGAGGGGATCTGCTTTCAGTTTCAGTTTAAGTGCTCTGCGCGAGTAAACTGAGTCGCTCCACCGGAATTTCTTTGCGGTGCGAACGAGATTTCTAGCTGCGAATTTTCCCTGTCCCATGAAGTTTCCTCATTGGTTTGGATTATATTGTGAATGGACCCACCCGAATAACGGGAGGGATGGTTCGGGATCCTTTATATAGGAACCCAAACACCTGCTGACGGACCGTGTCAAAGATAGATACGGTCTTCTCAGCGTGTTCCTATATTTATGAGCGGGGAGTGATAATAATACTAATGGGCGCCCTCTCAGAGAGCAAAAAACAGCAGTTTTGCGGATTAATTCGGGAATGACCTGCTTTCAATCAGCACATTTATATATTATATTTCAGGAAACGGTTTGGTGGGTGAAGATACCGGGCACCCCTGCCCTCACCGCCGGCAGCGGAAAAACTGCAGGGAAACAGCGTGCCTCGCAGGGGTACGAATGAGCCGCGAAGAAGAGTATTATGGTCTTGAAGGCAAAACAGTACACTAATGATTACCCGGATCTATAAAGAAACCCACTTCGATGCATCCCACCGTCTGATGCATTACGAAGGCAAATGTTCCAGGCTGCATGGTCACAGCTGGAGTGTTGAGGTCTGGATGGACGGAACGCCGGATGAAAAATCACGGATCCTTCTTGATTACAATATCATCAAAAACATCATCAACGTCTACGATCATCAGGTCGTGTTGAATAAAGACGATCCGATGGTGGAGGCGCTTTCCCGATTCCAGACACCGGTTCTGACGAACGGCGATCCTACAAGCGAACTTCTGGCAGAAGATATTCGCGAACGGCTGAACACGTTCTGCAGAGAGCATGAACTGAGTGCCAGGGTCGCAAAACTGCGCGTATGGGAGTCGGAAGGCTGCTATGCCGAGGTTTTCGCAGAATGAGAGTCACCGAAACGTTTGTGAGTCTGCAGGGCGAAGGGGAAAGACAGGGTATGCCCTGTTTTTTCCTCAGGCTTTCGGGCTGTAATCTCCGATGCGCCTGGTGCGACACGGAATACTCGTTCGAGAAAGGGACGGATAGAAGCGTGGACGAACTCGTGAAAGAGATCGCGGACTCCGGTCTTTCCTATGTCTGCGTAACGGGAGGCGAACCCCTTCTCCAGAAAGAGGAGCTGATTCCTCTTCTGGAGATCCTTGCGGCGGCCGACGTTTATGTGGATATCGAAACAAACGGCACGATCCCGTTCGACGATGTTTCGGCGTATGCGTCCATTTGTATGGATGTGAAGTGCCCGTCGTCTGGAGAGATGAGCGATCTGTCGCTTTTGCCGGCTCTCACGGAAAACGACTGCGTGAAATTCGTGATCGGCGACGAGGCGGATTATCTGTATATGGTCGAGGTCCTCGCCGCCCATAAACCAAAAGCCCCGGTCTGTATCACCCCGGTGTTCGGAACGGATACGAAGTGGCTCGTTGAAACGATCATAGCTGAACGTCTGCCGGTCAGATTCCAGCTTCAGCTGCATAAAGTGGTGAATGTACAATGAAAAAAGCAGTATGCCTCCTTTCAGGAGGAATGGACTCCACGACTCTTGCCTTTGTTGCAAAGAAGATGGGGTATGATATTCTGGCCCTTCATGTGAATTACGGTCAGAGAACGGAAAGAAAAGAACTCGAATGCGCGAAGAAGGTAGCAGATGTACTTGGCGTGGTGGAGTTTCTGGAGATTTCTCTGGATTACTTCAAGAAGTTCGGAGCGAGCAGTCTGACCGATATGAACATCGAAGTGGAGGCGGGGGTGCTTGGCAAAGCGGATAATCCGAATACGTATGTGCCGTTCAGAAATGGAAATCTGATTTCGATCGCGACGTCATACTGCGAATCGCGGGACGGCGAGGCGATTTTCATCGGCGTCCAGTCGGGCGACCACACGGGATATCCTGACTGTACTCCCGGGTTCATCGAGGCGATGCAGCATGCCATTTATGTCGGGACCAAGACGGAAAAGTCGATTGAGCTGCTGACGCCTTTTGTTATGATGAACAAGACCGATATCCTGCAGGAAGGGATGAAGTTGTGTGTTCCGTATGAGCATACCTGGTCCTGTTATTCGGAGAATGATGAGGCATGCGGGGTATGTTCGTCCTGTCTTGCACGGCTGAAGGCTTTTGCCGACCTCGGGATGGAAGATCCGATCCCCTATAAAAAATAAGAGAATTTCTAACAACCCTTTTTTTCCGACAGAAAGTACGAGAATTTCTAACAACCTGAGAATTTCTAACAACCTTTTTTTTCCGACAGAAAGTACTTTCTTTTCGTACGTTGAGTAGTATGTATGGGGACTTTCAGCAGCTTTGGTCTCAACCAGGCATATCACGAGCGTTATTAAAAACTTGGCGACCGTCTCTCCGATGTTGGTAAAACACTTGATTGGGATGTTTTTCGTCCTCTTCTTGAATCCATGTATGCAAATAAATCCGGCAAAGGCGGTCACCCCAATGTCGATGTAATACTCATGTTCAAGATTCAGCTTCTGGAAGTCTGGTATAATCTATCTGATCTCGCCGTTGAACGTGAAATCTACGATCGTCTCTCCTTTTGGAATTTCCTTGGGTGTCCTGACAAAATACCCGACAATTCAACGATCTGGTTATTTCGGGAGCGCATGTCCGAATCAGGCGTTGACACATTGGTTTGGCAGGAGTTTCAGCGACAACTTGACCTGAAAGGTCTCAAAATTGAACAAGGTATGATTCAGGATGTAACGTTTGTGTATGCTGAACCCGGTCATTGTAAGAAAGACACGCCGCGAGGAGAGCAGGCAAAAACACGACGGGATAAAGATGGAAAAATCATGTCCAAGAACGGCAAAATGCACTATGGCTATAAACTTCATACCATCATGGATACGACGCATGATCTTATTCGACGTATTGAAACCACCACGGCAAATGTTCATGACAGTCAGATGGATCTGTCAGAAAAAGGAGAAGTGGTCTATCGGGATCGGGGATATCAGGGAGCAAAATGCAAGGGATATAGTGCCACAATGAAACGAGGGGCGAGAGGACATCCCATTGGGATACGAGATAAACTGAGAAATATGCGAATAAGTAGAAAGAGATCAAAGGGGGAGAGACCCTATGCAGTGATCAAAAATATCTTTCATGCAGGGTTGGTGAAGGTAACAACGCTGCAAAGAGTGCGAGTGAAAAATATGCTGGCTGCATTTTGTTATAATATCTATCAAGTGAAAACGATTCAAAACAGGGTGTAAATTAAAAAAAACGTCAAGGAATAATTGGGATTTATCGTGATTTTCTTTTTTTGGGGGGGATGAGAGGGTGTGGGGATGTATTCAATCCTTCATAAATAATGATTCGCGTTAAAAAAATGGGTTAATAGAAATTCTCCGAATTTTTTTATAGCCAAGATTGGCCGAACCCAAAGGTGTAATACCTTGCCAATGAAACGTATCTGAGAAGAATGCCACGACCAAAAATACTCTTAACGAACGACGACGGGATCAACTCAGGCGGCCTCTGGGCTGCATACGACGCCCTGTCCCTATTCGCTGACGTTACGGTCGTCGCGCCGGCAACCCAGCAAAGTGCGGTCGGCAGATCGATATCGATCTTCGAGCCCTTAAGGATGAACGAGGTTGCCATGCACGGAACGCAGGCATACACAGTCGAAGGGCGTCCGACGGATGCACTTCTTCTCGGCCTCTACGGACTTGGACTTAGACCGGACCTTGTGGTCTCAGGCATAAATCTGGGGGAGAATATTTCCTTTGAATCGATCACTACCTCCGGAACGGTGGGTGCTGCGATGGAAGCAGTCAATCAAGGCGTTCCCGCAATCGCATATTCACTTCAAATGAATGACCAGGGAAATAAATTTGCTGATCCAAGGTCACACACAACGGATTTTATCCAGAGCAGAGACGTTGTCACGAAGTTCACCAGACTATTTCTGGAAAATGGGATGCCCGATGGAAGCAAACTGATCAATATCAATATCCCGGCGGAAAAAATTGAGGGCTATAAAGTAACTGTACTTGGCGAGCGACTGTTTGAAACATCCGTCGAAAAAAGAATCGATCCAAGAGGAAAACCCTACTATTGGATAAACGGAACACCGATTTACATCCCGGAAGAACACTCGGATGTGACGGCACTCAGAAAAAATTATGTCTCGGTCACGCCGCTCTCCATGGACAACACCGCATTCAAGGCATGTCCCGAGCTGAAAAAAATGATTCTGGATATCGATTAACACATACGGGAAACAACCGTTGCCACATATTTGCCGAAATACTCGGCCTGCAGAAGATCGTTCTCGGTAAGCTGACCGTCGGCAGCAAGTCCGTAATGCCCGCCGTTATGCTCCTCGTTGGTTGATTCGGCCGAAATCGGATCGCCCACTACAATCATGCCGTGAATCAGCATTGCCTGAACAATTGACAAGATAGCCGTCTCTTTTCCGCCGGTCCGGTCCCCTGCAGTAGTAAATGCAGCACCGACCTTTCCGACGAGTTTTCCGCGCACAAAGGTGGTGTCATCAATAAGCTCTTTTAATTCAGCCGCCACTCCACCGAAATACACCGGCGAGCCAAGAATTATTCCATCATAACGGACAAGATCGCTTGCACTCACGCGATTGAATGCGAGAACATCAACATCAATCCCTTCCACCTCTTTTGCTCCCTTGCCGATCGATTCTGCAAGAATTTTGGTTTTACCGGTTCTGCTGTAACAGGTCACGAGTATTGAGGCCATCCTTATTAGATAGGGGGCCGAGGCGTTTTAAAAATTGGTTTCGGGAAAATTATTCATACTCAGGTTCATCCTCATCAACACCGTTCTTATAATACCAGAGATTGTACGACTCATACATGCCGAGTTCGACGGCGATTTTTACTGCCAGGGTATGCCAGCACTCTTTCCCGTAAAGCATGGCGTTACAACTGCAGAACGAGCCCTCGACAAAGTACTCATCGGTATTTCCTACCACAACGAAATAATCCAGGTATTTTTTCACCCGCTGTTCTTTGACCGCATCAACGGCCTCCATTCCCCGCTTGCCGTATGCATCGATGAATGCTTGACGTACAACGTCGTTCAGCTCGCCTTCCTGTTTTAAGATCTGGAACGGATTGATCATTGTATAATTGATGTGAGGGGAGGGGCTGCGATATGTTCCCATCCCCGACTTTCTGCAAGTGCACGCATACCCGGAGCTTCCAGAGCGTAATGGGTTGCTTCGATACAGGGAATGGACGATTCAAGAGCGATATTATACTTCAATTCGGCCGCCATGTAGGCTTCAGCACCAAGAGACACGGCTTCTTCGATTAATTCCGGATCAAAGGCCGAACCGCCGGCAACCGCCAGTCTGGTGACGCCTGAGACATCACCCCATACACGCAGAGCACAGCCGAGAATTTGAGATATCTCGCTGAAACTTTTCGTCATGGTTCCAACAACACCGATCGAGTAGGGGGTTTTGTCCATCCTCACACAGTCTGTGAGTCCGATTTCTTTAGCAAGAACATCGTTGATCCCCCCTTTTGCATGATCGAAGTTGGAATGCATGGCATAGAGATTGATGTTATTTTCGAGCAAAGTACGGAGGATCTCGGCATTTCGCCCGGTCACGCCGTGCATCGGATTCCAGAATGCCGGATGATGAACGACCAAAGCATCGAACCGTTCTTCAGCTGCCCGTCTGCAGACGTACGGCGTGGCATCCAACGCACAGCCTATCTTTTCTATCCAGTCCGTTCCCTCGACGATCAGCCCGATGCGGCCTTCGTCAAAATCCTCAGCCATATCAGGCGGTGCGATTTTTTCCAGAAGAGCAATGAACGCGTCTTTATCCATACTCATAATAGGAGGTCAGATATTAATTGAGTTTCTTAATCCGGATCTTTTCGGAACCGGATTCTGCTTCGTCCTGAGTATCCCGCAAGGCTGCAACCGGTTTTATCGTAAGAGCATTGATATAAAGCGACTGAACATTGGTCGCCTTCCAAAAGACACGGCCGAGAACCTCAACGTTCGCTCCGACACCTACAAGGGGATCGGGCAGGGCGAATCGTTTTACCACAACCTGACCGGTCAGATCCTGAATCAGGTAGGAGGGTTTGTTCATCATGAGCCCGGTGACTTTGAGAATTTTCCCTTCAACGATCACCACATTTCCCCGCATGGTCGGAGAAAGCTGGCGTGCTCTGACAAGTTTTGCATGCTGAAGATACTGCGGAGCTTCACGAAGGACCTGCTTTTCGTTCGTATAGGAGATCCAGAGAGGAAAACCTATGAGAAGGACACACAGCGGGAGACCAATATAGATAAGATCCTTGGTGGAGCCGTAGGTCATTGCACACATAACGGCAAAAAAGACGGTTGCTGCAAGAAGGAGAGGCGGGAGGCGGACTGTTATGCCTTGTATTTTCATGTGAGTAAGAAATGGGAGGGGGAAGATTATGAAGATAACGCCGAAATCTTCCGGTGATTTGATTACCTTTTCTTACCCACTACTAATCATAGATATGCCCCGCCAGCAGATAAAAATTCCATCACTTCTCATAACTACCGTGCTCGTTGGTATTTCTTCATTGGACGGGACCCTTTTTGCTACAGCAAAACCCTGCCCTCTCTGCGGGGGAAAACCGCAAGCTTACGATACCAAGAAAAAACTCTATGTGACGCTTCGAACCCCGACTGTGGAAAAAAGGATCATGGTCAACATCAGACGGTTTAAGTGTAAGAAGTGCGGACATCTCATTTATGCACAGGAACCGTTTTATCCTGACACCAGACTTGGTTCGGCGATTGTGGATATGGCAATTTCCCTCTCAAGACTGCATTCCTACTCCCGCACTGCAGAGATAATGAAAGCGCTCGGCATAGAAATCGACCGGGGATCGGTTCGGAATTATGCATTGTCGAATCTGCCGATACCCCCGGCAAACTTTTTGTACGGCATGCAGCTGCCGAACTCATTCATCTCGCTTATGACAAAAGAGATCTTGGGGCCGAAAGGATCGATCTCGTCCCAGGACATCCTGGCATCAAGCGGGTATCCATCGTCCTATAAACCGCCTCTTGACGGAAAAAATACATCAGCTGAGTTCCAGAAACAGAAAAAACAGAAAGCAAAGATCAGATAAAAAAAGTGGGTTACACAGCCTCGGGCGATGTGCCCGACAAAGCTGCGATTTCGCGTACGGCATATGCGGGTAATGCATCTGCTGGCATTCCAAACGCTGCAGTAAGATCGACACCGCCAAGTAACGGAGCGAATACCGATGAGCCGATTCCCCCGGTAAGGAGGATGTCGGCCCCGACATCATTTCGTACTTTTTCTACCGCCCTGCAGACAAGATTTCTCTGGGCCTTCCAGAAGGACCAGGCTATGTTGAGGGCACCATCCTCCCCGATCTCTTCAAGATCGGCACAGACTGTCCGGGCAAGACGCCGAAGACAGGCTTCACGCGAAACCTCTTTGCCATCCGGCGTCGCCGATGAATATACATCGGTCCCGATGTGTCCGAGAACAAAGTGGGCATCTCCCGAACAGGCAAAATACTCAGTGGAAAAGGGGGTTATGACCCCATCGATCTCTGCTGAATTCGCGAGAGTGGCCACCGGCGTTCTCAGCATTCCTGTATAAACAAGATATCCTTCCTGAAGCCGGATCGTGTCGGTCAGACCAATGAGACGATCAAATTCAGAAAAGGGAACGATGTCTGCGGTCGTACTCCCGATATCCAGCATCATTCCGTTCGGATAGGTCCTTCGGAGGAGATCCACCGAGGCAAGCCAGTTCGCTGCTGCAAGCTCGGGACATGCTTTTGTATGGAATTTTGCATCGGTCCCGTAGAAAACGGCCTCGGGAAATGTCTGCAGTACCGCATCGACGATGAAGGAGATGCCTTCACTTTTATTGAAAAAACCGTCGGCAAGTTCTCCGCTCATCACTACTGCAGCATTCTCTTTTTCTGCATAGGTGCTGATGATCTCTGCAAGATCGGATTCTTTCCACAAAGGGCAGTAGTGAATATGCACACCGGACTCATCAACGATTTTGAGGTTGGCACCTCCGACGTCGATCCCGATCACTCTACAGTTACCCCGCCGACATCATCGAATTTTGCGGTTTTGCCGTTATAATGAACGCATTCCGGCGGCAGACCGACCGTCGCTTTGAGCAAAACATCGGCAATCTCCTCATCAATGACATGTACGATGCCAAGAATACTCATTGTCGGACGGGGATTAACATCGACGACCCAGATTTTTTCACCGACGATCATGTCAAGACCGACATATCCTTGACAGCCGAGCGTCTCAATCGCTTTTTTGGCAACTTCGATCATCTCAGCCTCGCGGGGAGGGTGGACTGGAGTCTCGCCGCCGTGATATGCAAATGTCCCATCCTCCCTGACCTCGCAGAGCTGAAGGTTGATCGTCAGGAAGATCGGCGGGAGACCACTGTAAAATCCGCATGCTTCTCCGACAACACGGCTGCCGATGATACTGACGCTGAAATGTTCGCCTTCAAGATACTCAACGGACATCTCGCCGTCTCCAGGCAGTTCACCGTCTTTTGCGATTCGGACCCCGATAGAGCCTGCGCCTTTAATCGGTTTTATCACGCGTTTTCCCGGGTAGTCAGCCGTAACTTCAGCCGGCACATCAATGCCAACCTTCGCAAGAAGTTTGCCGGAGAGCCGTTTGCTCGCACAAACCGCGACCGCATTACTGTCCGAACCGATGTTGTGGGTAGCAAGTTCCAGCGTATGGGTATATTTTGCGAGGACTTCATCAGGAGCAATGACCAGACCGTATTCACAATCCGGAGCAAGACGCGCTATCTCGGAATCGAAATCGCTGCCGGTCGGCAGGACGACCGTGTGCCCGCAGGCTTCAAAACTTTTTTTCAGGGCAGCGACCATGGCTTTGCCCTCCGGGGCAAGAGCCGGGTCACGGACTGCAGTATATTCGGCGATGAGAACGTTCATATTATGCGTCGCGTTTTTCTACCTCGGCAATGAGGTTTTCCATAACGGCGTCAACAGCATCCCACGTAGGATTCGTCACGCCCGGTGTTCTGACGATGAATGGTTTTCCTTCATCGCCGGCCTTTCTCATCTCAATATCGATTGGGATGGCGCCAAGATAGGGTACATTGTACTGCTTGGCTGCTTTCTTTCCTCCGCCTTTTCCGAAGAGATCGACAACTTCACCACAGTGGGGGCATACCATTCCGGACATATTTTCGATGATACCGAGAACCGGAAGCTCCATCATCTCAACGAACTTGATCGCTTTGGTGGAATCCAAAACCGCAACATCCTGTGGAGTCGTAACTATGACTGCCCCTTCAACGTTCGGCGCATACAGCACAATATTCAATGCCTCGTCACCGGTTCCTGGCGGGAGATCAACAACAAGGTAATCAAGATCACCCCATTCAACATCGCCAAGGAACTGCTGAATCGCAGCGGCTTTCATGGGACCACGCCATACGATCGGACTGTCCGTCTCATTTAAGAGAAGTGCCATGGAGATCACTTTCAGAGAACCAGTCACCTTGATCGGCATGATCTTATTTCCGATTGCCTGAAGTATGAGATCTTCAATGCCGAGCATTTTTCCGAGACTTGGACCGTGAATATCCAGATCAAGAAGACCTGTCTGATATCCATGGTTCGAAAGGGCATAGGCAAGGTTGACGGAGACTGTGCTCTTTCCAACACCACCCTTTCCCGAGAGAACAAGGATCACATGTCTAACGCTGATATCGGCTTTTTTGGGTTTCTGGCAGGTATCGGTCTTCTGTGAACAGCTATCACAGTGACCATCACATCCTTCTGGCTGATCGCTCATGATTTTTTTCTCCTGAATTGTAAGTCTATATAACTTATTGCATTACCTGTTGTGTGGATGACAGTATAGTCTTTTTGGATTGAGTAAGTAATCTTGAAAATCGTTAAGAGAATGTATCTGCGGGAGACAGACTGTATTGCGATGTTTACCTTTCGCGCGCCGCATTAACTGAGAATAATTCATTTTCAGCAATATAAATCCAATGAAATTAACACCGAGATTTTTCCCCGAGATGGTTGCACACCAATAATAATCAAAAAAAACGCCGCGAGAAGACACCATTATATATTCCGAAAATAGACAACAATATCATCCGAGGTTTATCCATGGAAGTAAAGTATGTAACAACGACCTGCCCGTATTGCGGGACCGGCTGTTCCTTCAACCTTGTCGTGAAGGATGGCAAAATTATTGATGCCCAGCCGTGTCAGCGCTCTCCGGTCAACGAGGGAAAACTCTGTCCGAAAGGTGTATACGGATTTGAGTTCATCAACTCAACCGACCGCTTAACGACTCCTCTTATTAAAAAAGACGGAAAACAAGTTCCGGCAACCTGGGATGAGGCACTCGCCGTCATCGCAGAAAATTTCGGCAAATACAAGCCCGACGAAATCGCGGTCATCTCTTCTGCCCGCTGCTGCAACGAAGACAACTACGCCATGCAGAAGTTCGCCCGTGTCGTGTTAAAGACCCCGAACGTCGACCACTGCGCCCGTCTGTGCCACGCACCGACCGTCGCCGGTCTGAACATGGTCTTTGGATCCGGTGCATCCACCAACTCCTTCATGGATCTGGCAAACTGCAGTCTCGCTTTTATCATTGGTTCCAACAACTTTGAAGCCCACCCGCTTGCAGCCCGCAGAATCATGCAGGCCAAGAAGAAGGGAGCAAAGGTCATCGTCTGCGACCCGCGTCTTACCCCGACCGCCAAACAGGCAGATCTGCACATCCAGCACTATCCGGGAACCGATATCCAGCTCCTGAACTGTCTGATGAAGAACATCATCGAGAATGACTGGGTCGACCACGAATTCGTCGACAACCGTACAAACGGCTACGAAGAACTCAAGGCATGCGTCACTCAGGACAAATACAGTCTCGAGAACACCTCCAAAGTCTGCGGTGTCCCGGTCGAGAAACTCCAGCTCGCTCTTCAGTGGCTCCGTGAGAACCAGCACAAGACCGCATTCGTCCACTGTCTCGGTATCACCCAGCACACCGTAGGTGTCGACAACGTCAGATCGATCGCCTTCATCCAGACCCTCCTTGGCAACATTGGAAAGCCCGGATGCGGTGTCAACGCACTTCGCGGTCAGAACAACGTTCAGGGGTCCTGCGATATGGGAGCACTCCCGAACGTATACGCAGGCTATCTGAGCGTCAACAACCCGGATGCAGCAAAGAAAGTTGCAGACTACTGGGGCGTTACCGATTTGCCGTCAGGCAAACTCGGTCTCCACATCCCGGAGATGCTCGAGACGCTCGAACACGAACCGGAAAAACTGAAATGCCTGTACCTGCTCGGCGAGAACCCTGTTATGTCCGATCCGAACAGTAAGGGTGTCGAGAAAGCAATGGCCAACTGTGAGTTCTTCGTTGTTCAGGATATCTTCGAGACCGAGACGACCAAATACGCAGATGTAGTCTTACCGGGCTCCTGCTATGCAGAAGAAGACGGTACCCAGACCAATGCGGAACGCCGTGTCCAGAGATTCAGAAAAGCGCAGGATGCACCCGGAGAGGCAAAACTCGACTGGGAGATCATGAAGATGATCGCAACCAAGATGGGATACGGCGACAAGTTCGCATGGGAGACCTCCGAGGATGTGTTCAACGAGATGCGCAAGATTACCCCGCAGTATGCAGGTATCACCTACGCAAAACTCGAGGGAGACGGTATCCAGTGGCCATGCCCAACCGAAGACCACCCGGGAACACCGATTCTGCACATCACCTCGTTTGCAGGAATGCCCGACGGCAAAGCAAAACTCCAGGCAATCGAACACCGTGCACCGGCTGAAGTAGTCGACGCAGACTATCCGTTCTGGCTTACTACCGGAGCAACCATCTGGCACTGGCCATCAGGATCGATGACCCGCAGGTGTACCCAGCTCGACCGTGACTGCCCGACAGCATGGCTCGAGATGAACAAGAACGATGCAGCAAAACTCGGTATCGCAGACGGCGAGAAAGTCCTGCTGTCCTCACGCCGCGGAGAAGTCGCAGTCGCAGCACGCGTGATGGAAGATATCAAAGAAGGCGTGTTCTTCATGCCGTTCTACTTCATCGAAGCACGGGCTAACTTAGTCACGAACACCGCATATGATCCAGTGTCCAGAACGCCGGAATACAAAGTCTGTGCTGTGAAAGTTACCAAACAGGAGGCCTAAAATGTCAGCTAAAGGCGATATGTGCTATGCATGGACAAAAGATGCAGGTATCAAAGGAGAATGCGGAGGAGCAGTTACATCACTTCTCAAGTACATGCTTGAGAACAAGATCGTTGATATGGTCCTGACCGTCAAAAAAGGTGTTGATCTCTACGACCCGCAGCCGGCATTCATTACCGACCCGGCCGAACTTGCCACCACAGCAGGATCCCTCCACTGCGGTACGCTGCTTCTGCCCAAACTTATCAAGAAGTACCTGAACGGTGCAAAAGACATGAAAGTCGCCGTTACCGTCAAGGGATGCGACGCAAAAGCAATGTACGAACTTGCAAAGCGTAATCAGATCAACCTGGACAACGTCGTGATGATCGGTCTGAACTGCGGTGGATCAGTTACCCCGTTCATGGCAAGAAAGATGATCACCGAGAAGTACGGTGTTGACCCAGACACAGTTTTCAAAGAGGAAATCGACAAGGGTCAGTTTATCATCGAATACACCGATGCAGAAGGCAAACACCAGCACAAAGGCATTTCAATCGATGAGCTGGAAGAGGAAGGTCTCGGCCGCCGTCTGAACTGTCAGCGCTGCGAAACCAAGATCCCCCGTCAGGCAGACATCGCCTGCGGAAACTGGGGTGTCTTCGGCGAGAAAGCCGGTAAGGCAACCTTTGTTGAGATCTGCTCCGAGAAAGGTGCTGCAATCTTCGACGGCGCCGTAAAATCCGGCATCATCGACACCTGCGCACCCGAGGCAAAAGGTCTCGAGATCCGTGGAAAGATCGAGAACGTCATGGTCAAGATGGGTAAGAAGAACCAGAAGAAGCAGTTCGAAGCTCTTGGTGAAGGTTCTGAGAAACTCGGACTGATCATGAAAGAAAGCAGCCGCTGCATCAAATGCTACTCATGCATTGAAAGCTGCCCGATCTGTTACTGTGTTGAGTGTTCAACCAAGAAGCCACACCTCGTTCGCCCCGGAATCATTCCTCCGGACTTCATGTTCCAGATGATCAGATTTGCACACATTGCAGATTCCTGTATCAACTGCGGCCAGTGCCAGGAACTCTGTCCGATGGATATCCCGAACTCACTCTTCATGCACGCCCAGCAGGTCGAGCTTGAAAAGATGTTCGGACACACCCCAGGTGTCGATATGGAACTCCCAGTCCTTGCATTCGCAGAAGAAGCCGACGAGCGTGCACGTCTGCATGCAACAGGCTCCGACATGATCTACGAAAACGTGTTCGGCGGAGAAGAGTAAACTCTTCTTTTCGTCCTTTTTTACATTCGAGTTTCCCAAAAAATATTTACATAGATTGAATGCATATAATATATCAAGTAATATTCACGTTGTAAATATCATGGCTGAAAAAATTATCTACATGGATCATGTCGCTACGACCTACGCCGCTAAAGAGGTCGTGGAGGCAATGCTGCCCTACTTCTCCGAAGAATTCGGCAATCCCTCTTCGGTTTATTCTCTTGGGCAGTCAAACAAAACAGCTCTTGACCAGGCAAGAAAACAGGTAGCATCGGCAATCAATGCACAGCCTGATGAAATTTACTTTACCAACGGCGGGACCGAATCCGACAACTGGGCATTGAAAGGCGTAGCATTTGCCAACGAACGAAAAGGAAAACACATCATCACGACTGCGATCGAACATCATGCGATTTTGCATTCCTGTGAATGGCTCGCATCCAGAGGATTTGAGATAACCTATCTTCCGGCAGACAAATACGGTATGGTTTCGCCAGACTCAGTCGAAAAAGCGATTCGCCCGGATACGATTCTCGTCTCGGTTATGTATGCAAACAACGAAGTCGGCACGATCCAGCCTATTGCCAAGATCGGAAAGATCGCCAGAGATCGTGGAATCTATTTCCACACGGACGCAGTCCAGGCGGTAGGACACATCCCAATAGATGTCGTCGCTGATAACATTGATCTTCTCTCGCTCTCCAGCCACAAATTCTACGGACCGAAAGGGATCGGAGCCCTTTACATCCGGAAAGGAACGCGAATTCAGAATTTCATTCACGGCGGGGCTCAGGAAAAGAAACGCAGGGCAGGCACGGAAAATGTACCGGGAATTGTAGGTCTCGGTTATGCAATCGAACGGGCTATAAAAATGATGCCGGAGGAGACGAAAAGACTCACTGCTCTAAGAGATGAATTGACCCGTGAACTTCTCAAAATCCCGGCAACACACTTAAATGGTCACCCGACAAAACATCTTCCAAACAACACCAACATCATCTTCGAGTACATCGAAGGAGAATCGATTCTCCTGTTTCTGAACATGAAGGGCATATGTGCATCGACGGGAAGTGCCTGCAACTCGGCATCACTTGAACCCTCGCACGTCTTAACAGCAATGGGGATCTCTCACGAAATCGCACACGGCTCCATCCGGCTCACCATCGGAGAACGAACCACGAAAGAGGATGTGATAATTGTGATCGCCGCACTCACAGAAACGGTGGCAAAACTGAGGGCAATGTCCCCGCTTACCCCAAAGGAGCTGAAAAATGTACAGTGAAAAAGTAATGGATCACTTCACCAACCCACGCAATGTGGGGGTGATCGAAGATGCAAATGGTATCGGGGAAGAAGGAAATCCTTCCTGCGGAGATATCATGAAGATGTATCTGAAAGTTGAAAACGATGTCATCATCGATGCAAAATTCCAGACATTCGGCTGCGGTGCTGCGATTGCCTCCAGCAGCATGGCCACCGAGATGATCAAAGGCAAAACGCTGGAAGAGGCATGGACGCTTTCCAACAAAGCCGTAGCAGAAGCATTGGATGGATTACCTGCAATAAAAATGCACTGCTCGGTCCTTGCCGAGGAGACCATTCACAAAGCAATCAACGATTATCTGGTAAAGTCAGGCAGAGAACCGTGGGGTGACGGAGAATGCAGCTCCTGCGGGCATGACTGTGATACCTGTGAACTCTAAACAAAATCTACCGCGTGCAGTCCTTTTCGATATGGATAAAACCCTGCACGATCTGCGCCTGGCTCGCCATTGTACAGCAGATGCCTTAATGGCATACTGCGGGGTGTTTGGCGACCTCCATATCTACTCTTTGAACAAAAATCCGCCGACCCTCATCGAAGATGCAGTGACCCTCTATATGGCGGACGGGGTTGATGCTGATTTTGATCAGTGTACCTGGCTCTATCACACGTTGGAACTGGCCTGTATATCTCCCTTCGACGGTATTGAGGAGCTTTTAAGCGAGTTAAAATCAGAAGGGGTCCACCTGGCTGTCATTTCGAATGCAGACCGTGAAGATATGGAAAAACGGATGGAAGCCCTTGGCTACGCAAAGTATTTCGAACTGGTCGTCACGCCCGAAACATTCGGTATAAAAAAACCGGATCCGCAAGTCTATCAGAAAACGCTCGAAGTATTAGGAGTTTTGCCGGAAGAGACGGTAATGATCGGGGACAAAAAGGACCGGGATGTACGACCCCCCAGAGAACTTGGTATCAAAGGAGTACATGCCACCTTTGGTTCTGTTGATAAACGGGATAACATCTGTGCAGTTGATTCACCGGAAGAATTTCTCGCACTCTTAAAAAAAAGGTTAGGCGATCTTGGAAAGAGCACCGGTCTTCAGATCATAATATAAACCGTGAACTTGCAGACAGCCTTTTTCTTCAGCCAGAGAAACTAGCGGATAAGATCTGAGATGTTCCATCTGCAGGCGGACGTTTTCATACTCAATCTCTTTTTTGCGAATTGCCTTCTCTTCAGGAGTCTTGGCCTCGCCAAGGCGTGCATCAACCCGGATCTGCGCTTCACGTGCATTATTGATCCACTGAGGGATATAGGCATCCTTTGACATATCGACATCGAGAGCGTTGAGAGCTCCGCAGTCAGAGTGGCCGCAGATCACGATATCTTTTACTTTGAGATGCTTAACTGCATACTCTAAAACAGTGGCAAAATTCCAGTCATGTGTCGGAACAATGTTCCCGATATTTCTGTGGGTGAAGATTTCTCCGGCACGACAGTGGGTGATACGTTCCGCATTGACCCGGGAATCCGAGCAGCCGATCCATAACACAGTCGGGTGCTTCTGAGTGGTCAGCTGCATGTAACGTTCTTTCTTTCGTTCGAAATCCTGTTCCTGAAAAATCTTGTTTCCTTCAATAAAAGTCTCTATCATGAGTAAAACCTCGATAGAAGTTTGAGAATATCTATCAACTCTTTTTTAACGAGAATCATTATTTATGAAGGATTGAATACATCCCCACACCCTCTCATCCCACCCCCCCCAAAAAAAAAAGAAAATCACGATAAATCCCAATTATTCCATGACGTTTTTTTTTAATTTACACCCTGTTTTGAATCGTTTTCACTTGATAGATATTATAACAAAATGCAGCCAGCATATTTTTCACTCTCACTCTTTGCAGCGTTGTTACCTTCACCAACCCTGCATGAAAGATATTTTTGATCACTGCATAGGGTCTCTCCCCCTTTGATCTCTTCCTACTTATCCGCATATTTCTCAGTTTATCTCGTATCCCAATGTGATGTCCCCTTGCCCCCCGTTTCATTGTGGCACTATATCCCTTGCATGTTGCTCCCTGATACCCTCGATCCCGATAGACCACTTCTCCTTTTTCTGACAGATCCACCTGACTGTCATGAACATTTGCCGTAGTGGTTTCAATACGTCGAATAAGATCATTCGTCGTATCCATGATGGTATGAAGTTTATAGCCATAGTGCATTTTGCCGTTCTTGGACATGGTTTTTCCATCTTTATCCCGTCGTGTTTTTGCCTGCTCTCCTCGCGGCGTGTCTTTCTTACAATGACCGGGTTCAGCATACACAAACGTTGCATCCTGAATCATACCTTGTTCAATTTTGAGACCTTTCAGGTCAAGTTGTCGCTGAAACTCCTGCCAAACCAATGTGTCAACGCCTGATTCGGACATGCGCTCCCGAAATAACCATATCGTTGAATTGTCGGGTATTTTGTCAGGACACCCTAGGAAATGCCAAAAAGAAAGACGATCATAGATTTCACGTTCAACGGCGAGATCAGACAGATTATACCAGACTTCCAGAAGCTGAATCTTGAACATGAGTATTACATCGACATTGGGATGACCGCCCTTGCCGGATTTATTTGTATACATGGATTCAAGAAGAGGACGAAAAACATCCCAATCAAGTGTTTTACCAACATCGGAGAGGCGGTCGCCAAGTTTTTCATAACGCTCGTGATATGCCTGGTTGAGACCAAAGCTGCTGAAAGTCCCCATACATACTACTCAACGTACGAAAAGAAAGTACTTTCTGTCGGAAAAAAAAGGTGAGAATTTCTAATAACCATTTTTCCGACATAAAGTACTTTCTTTTCGTACGTTGAGTAGTATGTATGGGGACTTTCAGCAGCTTTGGTCTCAACCAGGCATATCACGAGCGTTATGAAAAACTTGGCGACCGCCTCTCCGATGTTGGTAAAACACTTGATTGGGATGTTTTTCGTCCTCTTCTTGAATCCATGTATGCAAATAAATCCGGCAAAGGCGGTCACCCCAATGTCGATGTAATACTCATGTTCAAGATTCAGCTTCTGGAAGTCTGGTATAATCTATCTGATCTCGCCGTTGAACGTGAAATCTACGATCGTCTCTCCTTTTGGCATTTCCTTGGGTGTCCTGACAAAATACCCGACAATTCAACGATCTGGTTATTTCGGGAGCGCATGTCCGAATCAGGCGTTGACACATTGGTTTGGCAGGAGTTTCAGCGACAACTTGACCTGAAAGGTCTCAAAATTGAACAAGGTATGATTCAGGATGCAACGTTTGTGTATGCTGAACCCGGTCATTGTAAGAAAGACACGCCGCGAGGAGAGCAGGCAAAAACACGACGGGATAAAGATGGAAAAATCATGTTCAAGAACGGCAGAATGCACTATGGCTATAAACTTCATACCATCATGGATACGACGCATGATCTTATTCGACGTATTGAAAACACTACGGCAAATGTTCATGACAGTCAGGTGGATCTGTCAGAAAAAGGAGAAGTGGTCTATCGGGATCGGGGGTATCAGGGAGCAAAATGCAAGGGATATAGCGCCACAATGAAACGGGGAGCAAGGGCACATCCCATTGGCATACGAGATAAGCTGAGAAATATGCGAATAAGTAGGAAGAGATCAAAGGGGGAGAGACCCTATGCAGTGATCAAAAATATCTTTCATGCAGGGTTGGTGAAGGTAACAACGCTGCAAAGAGTGCGAGTGAAAAATATGCTGGCTGCATTTTGTTATAATATCTATCAAGTGAAAACGATTCAAAACAGGGTGTAAATTAAAAAAAAACGTCATGGAATAATTGGGATTTATCGTGTTTTTCTTTTTTTGGGGGGGGGATGAGAGGGTGGGGGGATGTATTCAATCCTTCATAAATAATGATTCTCGTTAAAAAAAAGGGTTAATAGAAATTCTCAAGAAAATTATTCTTTGGACTCGATAACATCGATCAGATTTTCCATAACCTTATCGACGGCATCCCAGGTGGGGCTGGTCTTACCCGGCGTCCTGACGATGAACGGCCTTCCTTCATCGGCGGCTTTCCGCATCTCGATATCCAGTGGGATCGCACCGAGATATGGGACATCATACTGCTCCGCCGCCTTTTCTCCGCCGCCTTTCCCGAAGATGTCGACGACTTCACCGCAATGCGGGCAGACCATCCCGGACATATTCTCGATCACGCCGAGAACGGAAAGATCCATCATCTCGACAAATTTGATCGCCTTCGTCGCATCCAAAACCGCGACATCCTGCGGGGTCGTCACGATCACGGCGCCCTCCACATTCGGAGCGAACTGGATGATATTCAGCGCCTCGTCGCCGGTTCCCGGCGGAAGATCCACGATCAGATAATCCAGATCGCCCCATTCCACGTCGCCGAGGAACTGTTTAGTGGCGGCCGCCTTCATCGGTCCGCGCCATACAACCGGACTGTCGGTCTCATTCAAAAGAAGAGCCATCGAGACAACCTTCAGCGAACCGGTCACCTTCACCGGCATAATCCGCTCACCGATCGCCTGCAGACGCAGATCTTCGATCCCGAGCATCTTGCCGATCGACGGACCGTGGATATCGAGATCCAGAAGTCCGGTCTGATAGCCGTGGTTGGAAAGCGCATAGGCGAGATTCACCGAGACGGTACTCTTCCCAACCCCGCCTTTTCCGGAGAGGACAAGAATTACGTGACGCACGCGGATATCGGACTTCTCCGGCATCTTTGCAGTCGATTCGGGTTTATGTGAACAGGTTTCACAATCTTCAGTACAGTTTTCAGGACATTTTTCAGTGGTCATGTATCAATACTCCATTGGGATTCTGCCGCATCGGAGGTACATGCAGCAGAGATTGAGAGACGTATTTGAAGAAATAAAATGGTTCGGGAATCGGACAGAATTTTATGAATCTGCCGATCCTCGTTTTGTCACCATAGTTCAATGTTAATCGGATCCAGTCCCATGGCAAGGATCCAGAGAGGACCCAATCCGGCGGCATTTGCAACGAAGAAGGGGGGACTGGATTTGTATGAGAGGTTAGAGGGACGTAGAGAGGTTACGTTTTTTCGCGTCTGAAACACATGAACCAGTCAAGACAATACTGGTTATCATTCGTTGATTCCATGCGTTCCTTTGCCGTACCGCAGGAACCTGCAGTCGGCACGATTACATCATCCCCCGGACGCCAGTCAGCAGGTGTTGTGACCTGATCACTGTCTGCTTTCTGCAGAGCAAGGATGATACGTTTGATCTCATCGAAGTTTCTTCCGGTCGAAAGAGGATAATACAGAATGGTTCTGATCTTTGCCTGAGGATCGATAACGAACACCGCACGAACGGCCTGAGTATTCGACTGACCCGGCTGGATCATGCCGAATTTGTTGGCGACCTCCATCCGGATATCTTCGATCAACGGGAACTTCACCTCGATGTTCTTCTTCCCGTTCCATTCAAGCTCCTGGATTTTGCGAAGCCAGGCGATGTGGGCGTAGAGAGAGTCTACCGAGAGCCCGATAAGTTCGGTGTTCAGTTCGGCGAATTCGTCGGCCATCGACGCAAACGTCATGAACTCGGTTGTACAAACCGGGGTAAAGTCTGCAGGGTGTGAGAAGAGGATGACCCACTTCCCGGCATAATCCTCGGGAAACCGGATAGGTCCCTGCGTCGTTACCGCCTCAAAGGAGGGGGCAGTTTCACCAATCAGCGGCATTTTTGCGCCGCCGATGTGCGAATGTCCATCGTTGTATCTGTGGAAACGATGATGATAACAGCAGATCTGCTGCTGCTTTTCATCTTCCATTGCATGTGCTAGTGTTTTTTCCATAGAGATGACCTCCGTAAAGGATCATATCAGGATATGTCTGAACAACACGCTCTGAACTTACTCGTCTCCGGTATGCATACCGCATCCTTCCGGATGAACACCGCCATCTGCATGAGGGCAGCAGGAAACTCTAATCATTTTCCCGTTTGCCAAAGCATCCGCGACTTTATAGCGTGCCTCGTGGAGGTCGCGCCATGCCGTTTTTCTGGAGACGCCCAGAACACCGGCCGCGTCCTCCTGAGAGAGCCCTTCAAGATCGACAAGTTTCAAAACTGCGATCTCTTCGGGATACAAGGTAACCATCTCGATGTTAACCTTCCTTTGCGGACAGACCGGGGCGTAACACCCGGGAGGTTCATTGAATTCGACGCAGCGCCTTACCCTTGGTCTTCCGCATTTACCTTTTGGACAAATCTCAGGGTTTTCAGGCATATCTCTACTCGCACTGCATATCTTCTCACGCCATACCTAAAGCGTTTTCGATTATCAGATTTGGTTTGGAAAAATATGCAGTGAGTACACATATGCGCCAAAATATATTAATGTATGCGACACGAATCATTCTTGTACAAGTAGTATCCGAATTTTGGAGATGAGCATGTCGACACCGTTTATAACAATAGAAAATGTATGTATGGACTTCGGCGAGGAGGAGCGGATTCGTGTTTTAGACGATATCTGCCTCAATATAGCCGAAGGAGAGATCGGGGGCGTGATCGGAAGATCGGGATGCGGCAAGACAGTGCTGATCAACCTTATACGGGGTATTGATACCCCGCCCACCAGCGGCAAAATCATTTATCATATTTCCCGCTGCAAAAAATGCGGCAGGATCGAGTTTCGAAGCGATGCGGGCAAACCCTGCCCGGTCTGTGGTGAAACACTCGCGGCCGAAGACATCGATTTCTGGGCGCCGGAAAACGCGGCGGTCAAAGCAAAGATCATGGCCAGAACCTCGCTGATGTTCCAGAGAACGTTTTCACTCTACGGCGATGACCGGGTGATCGAGAATGTTCTGCGGGCTCTCGACGATATCAACTACCCGGCAAATCAGGCACTTTCCCGTGCGGCGGATCTGGTGGACGAGGTCCGGCTGAGTCACCGGATGATGCATGTGGCCCGCGATCTCTCCGGCGGAGAGAAGCAGCGCGTGGTGCTTGCCCGGCAGCTGGCCCGCGAACCGTTGTTTTTGTGCGCCGATGAGCCGACCGGGACGCTGGATCCGAAGACCGCGACGATCGTGCACGAGCTGTTGAAAGCCGCGAGAACGGAGAAGAAAATGGGTATGGTGATCACGTCCCACTTCGCCCAGGTCCTGGAAGATGTGTGCGATCGTGCGGTCCTGATGGATGACGGACGGATCACGAAGATCGGCAGCCCGGACGAGATCGTGGCCGAGTTCATGAAGGGATGCAAGGATGACTGCACGTATTCATGTGCCGACTGCGGGATTGCGATCGTTTCGGCAAAGGATCTGTCGAAGAAGTTCATCGCGGTGGACCGCGGCGTGATCAATGCGGTGGATAAGATCAGTTTCGAGGTGTATGAGCGGGAGATCCTGGGTATCATCGGGGTCTCCGGCGGAGGAAAGACGACGCTTTCAAAGATGATCGCGGGTCTGTATGAGCCGACAGGCGGAACGCTGGAGGTCAGGGTCGGCGATGAGTGGGTGGATATGCGAAAGCCGGGATACGATTTCCGCGGGAGAGCGAAGAAGTATATCGGGCTTTTACATCAGGAGTATGATCTGTATCCTCACCGGACGGTGATTGATAATCTGACGGATGCGATCGGGCTGGAGTTTCCAAAGGAGCTTGCCGTTCGTAAAGCGGTGATCACGCTTCGGATGGCGGGTTTTACAGAGAAGAAGGCGAAGGATATTCTGAACAGGAAGCCATCGGAGCTGTCGGAAGGAGAGAAGCACCGTGTGGCGCTGGGTCAGGTCCTGATCCGGGAGCCGCGGATCATTCTTTTGGATGAGCCGACGGGAACGATGGATCCGATCACGAAGATCGATGTGAAGCATTCGATCGTGCATGCCCGGGATGAGATGGATGAGACGTTTATCATCGTTTCTCATGATATGGACTTCGTCCGGGATGTGTGCGATCGGTGTATGTTCATCCGCGGCGGAAAGATCACCGCAGAGGGTCCAACGGCAGAGGTGCTTGCGCAGATCTCCGAGAAGGAGGTCAAAAAGATGGCTGCGGATTTGGAGAGTGGGTTACCCTGAAAGGGTAATCTTAACTGAGCAAATCTTTGATTTGCGATGGCGGAGTGAGCCGATAGGCTCGCTCTCAGCGGAGGCGGGTTGGCGACGAAGTCGACGACCTCAGCGGAGCAAATCTTTGATTTGCGACTGCGGTATGCGGTGAAGGGGCGAGTTGGGCAGAAGCATAAAAATCCGGCAAAGGCGGTCACCCCAATGTCGATGTAATACTCATGTTCAAGATTCAGCTTCTGGAAGTCTGGTATAATCTATCTGATCTCGCCGTTGAACGTGAAATCTACGATCGTCTCTCCTTTTGGCATTTCCTTGGGTGTCCTGACAAAATACCCGACAATTCAACGATCTGGTTATTTCGGGAGCGCATGTCCGAATCAGGCGTTGACACATTGGTTTGGCAGGAGTTTCAGCGACAACTTGACCTGAAAGGTCTCAAAATTGAACAAGGTATGATTCAGGATGCAACGTTTGTGTATGCTGAACCCGGTCATTGTAAGAAAGACACGCCGCGAGGAGAGCAGGCAAAAACACGACGGGATAAAGATGGAAAAATCATGTCCAAGAACGGCAAAATGCACTATGGCTATAAACTGCATACCATCATGGATAAGACGCATGATCTTATTCGACGCATTGAAACCACAACGGCAAATGTTCATGACAGTCAGGTGGATCTGTCAGAAAAAGGAGAAGTGGTCTATCGGGATCGGGGATATCAGGGAGCAAAATGCAAGGGATATAGTGCCACAATGAAACGAGGGGCGAGAGGACATCCCATTGGGATACGAGATAAACTGAGAAATATGCGAATAAGTAGAAAGAGATCAAAGGGGGAGAGACCCTATGCAGTGATAAAAAATATCTTTCATGCAGGGTTGGTGAAGGTAACAACGCTGCAAAGAGTGAGAGTGAAAAAATATGTTGGCTGCATTTTGTTATAATATCTATCAAGTGAAAACGATTCAAAACAGGGTGTAAATTAAAAAAAACGTCAAGGAATAATTGGGATTTATCGTGATTTTCTTTTTTTTGGGGGGGGGATGAGAGGGTGGGGGGATGTATTCAATCCTTCATAAATAATGATTCTCGTTAAAAAAAAGAGTTGATAGAAATTCTCAGTATTTTTTTAGAGGGGAGTTGGGCGGTGTTATCCTCAATCCAATTCGGAGGGGAGCTGGCCCGGTTTGGCCACCTGAAAAAAACCAACCGCGAATCGGCGCGAATCCCGCAAGCCTTTGGCTTGCTCCCAGAATCGGATTTGCCCGAACGTTCCCGATAAAGGGACGAGCCGTCGTGTCTGGAAGACACGACGAGCGAGAGTGAGGATCGGCAAATCCGATTCTGGGAGCAAGCCAAAGGCTTGCGGGATTCGCGCCGATTCGCGGTTGGTTTTTTTCAGGTGGCCAAACCGGGCCAGCTCCCCTCCGAATTGGCTCAACTGCTCAGATCTTTCTGCAGACGATCGCCGCGTGATCTTTGTGATACAGATCCAGCCACACGCTTTTTTCCACAGTATATCCGCCGGCCGTCAGCTCCGCACACGTGTCGGCAAACACCTCGTCCGCAGACTTTCTGATATCCACGCTCCGGGTTTTCAGCATAAGAATAAGACGACCGTCGGATTTTACAAACTGCAGATGCTTCACCGCGATCTCTGCCTGATTTGGCTGGGCAACATCCTGATACAGCAGATCCGCCGGTTCAAGAAGAGCGGCATACCGAACCGGCCGGGTCGCATCCGCGTAGATCGGGACGATGTTTTTGCGTTTTTTGGCGACCGCCAGAAGATCCTCCATCTGGCGGGGAGCAAACTCTACGGCGTATACCGACTCAACGTAGTCGGCCACGTGGGAAACCGTCGTTCCGTTCGCGGCTCCGAGGTAGAGGACGACATCTTCCTTCCCAAGGGAGGTCGTTTTATCCAGATACCAGAGGGCAGCAAGTTTGCTCCGGTACGGATCCCAGACCCGGAAGTTGCCAAGCATCCGCTCATTGTACACTCCTCCAGGACCTTCCGAGACGAGCGTGCCTTTTATGTCGATCATGTTTCCCCTCCGAAAATGCTGTCGATTTTGGCATTCGCCTGCTCGACGAATTCAGGATCCAGTTCGCCCCGGTACAAATCCAGACGGGCGGCGATCGCAAGTTTCGCCGCAAGCTGACGGGCAACTTTTCCGCGGACCTCCTTTTTGGCGTTGTGAACCCGCCTGTGCTGGAAGATGATCCCGTGCTTCGGTGAGGAAGAACCCGTTCTGATGTGGGAAAAGAGGGCGGACTCGGCACCGATCACCTGAATGGACGATCCCGGCATTTTTGCCGCCGAGTCAAGACCGCCGGCACGGGCAATCAGCCGTGCGGCAACAAGACCGCCGACAAGAGCGCTCATATTCGGAATAACGCTCACGGCTTCCCGGGACACCTCCTTCATCAGATCGGTTCTGACCCCGGAAAGCGAGAGGATTTCTCTTGCTACACGCTTTAAGGAAGGACTCCCGGACTTTGCAATCTTCTGAACAAGGCGGGGACCATTCGACCGGGTATATTTATGCGAGGTCCCGGGCGTTGTAGCCGCATGCCAGTCGGTCACTCGTTCCGTTAAGAGGTTGATCACATCATCCATCTCATCGAGGGTCCGAACCATCTGGAGAAGCGCAGCGTCTTTTTTATCAAGATCCGCGGCGATGCCTTTTTCCGCGAGAGAAAACGTGACCTCCCTGACCGCCCGGATGTATTCATCTCTGGATGAGATCAGGCCGGCATCCCGGAGGTCTTCCCAGTTACAAAGAACGGACGGTATCGTAGTAGTATTCAGTACCCGTTCTTCGCATTCCACCGTGTCCGTCGACATATCTCCAGCTTCCCCATACCAGTGCATATAGTAATGTGGGAGGTTTTTGGGGATATAGATAGCGTGATGGAAACCAACCATAACAATTAACACAAACCTCTCTCAATAATACATCATGCTTAATAACTACAAAGGATGCCTTGTAGGATCAATCCTTGGTGACGCTCTCGGCATGCCGAGCGAGACGAACACCGCACGTTTTTCAATAGAACCCGCCTTTTCAAGAGCATACAAAGGCCACCCCAATCATGATCTCCTCCCGGGTCAGTACACCGACGACGGCCAGCTGATCTTAATATCCTCGCGTATTCTTGCAGAAGGTGCCTGGGACAATACCAATTATGCAAAAGAACTTCTCCGGACCTATACCTTACAGAAATTCAGATACCCTGACGGGACCACGTTTGCCGCATGTAAAAAAATGGAGAAGACCGGAGACCTTACCGGATCCGGCATATATTCCGACAGTACCGGATGTATCGGCCTTTCAATACCGTTTGCACTCGCGTTCAAAGACCGAAAAGAGATGGCAAAGGAGCTTTTGACCGCCTGCACGGTGACCCACACGCATCCGGGATTCCACGCGGGCGTGATCGGATTCGCTCTTCTTTTGAACACTCTTCTCGAGACACATGATGTAGAAGCAGGTTTTACGGCACTTCAGACGGCGGCGGAAAATATGGATCCCCTGCTTGCAGGGAAGATCGCCAATGCCGTACGAATTGAAAAGACGGGTATGCCCACCCCCGATGCCGTGAGTATTATTGGAAACACCGCCTCCGTTTATCAGACACTCCCCCTCACGGTTTTCTTCTGCAGACGATATTATATTCCGCGTGAACTCCTTGGGATATCCTCTACCTGCGGCGGAAACGCCGACACGGTCTCACTTTTGTGCGGAGCATTTTGCGGGGCCAGATTCGGGATCTCAGCCCTTCCCGAGGAGTTGATACCCCAATTGGAAAGGGTAGGCATCTTTGCAGATCTTGCAGAAAAACTCATGACCCGGGAGACAAAATCTCCGGACGAGGAGTCTGGGGAATAACATCTTTAAACTAGTTGTAAACCAATAATTTACGTATGGATATAGCGATTGTCGGAGCATCCGGTTATGCCGGGGGTGACCTCATCAGACTTCTGCTTACGCACAAGGAAGCAAACATAGTCTGTGCCACGTCGCGGAAGTTGGCAGGCACCCCGGTAACCAAAGATCACATCCACCTGAAAAATCTCATTGACCTTGAGTACACAAATCCCGATATCGAAAACATCGATGCGGATTTTGCTTTCCTCGCCGTTCCTCATACCGCTGCCATGCAGTATGCCGGAAAACTGAAAGAATGCGGTATCAAAACCGTCGATTTCTCTGCAGACTACCGCCTGCCAAGAGACATCTATGAAAAGACCTACGGGGTGAAACATTCAGATTACTTCAAAGCACCGTACGGTATCCCCGAACTTCACCGCAAAGACGTGAAAAACGCAAGTTTCGTCGCAAATCCGGGCTGCTTTCCGACAGTGGCGACCCTTGCGGCAGCTCCGGTGGCAAAACTCGCCCATACAATAATTTATGATTCGAAGAGCGGAGTTTCCGGAGCGGGCGACTCGATCTCGGAGACCACGCACTTCCCCAACGTTGCTGAAAATATTCTTCCCTATAAAATAACAGCCCACAGGCATCTGCCGGAGATGCGTCAGGAAGCAGCGTTCCTCGGATCGAAAGCACATGTCTACTTCACCCCCCATCTCCTCCCGGCGATACGGGGGATCATAACAACGGCCCATATTCTCTTCAATGAGCCAATGGAGCTGGAAATGATACAGAAACTCTATCTGGGCTTCTACAAAAACGAACCGTTCGTCCGGCTGCAGCCTGCAAAACTCGGCGGGGTCAGAGGATCGAACTTCTGCGACATCAACTTCGAGCTGGAAAATGATGGAACACGGCTCGTCGCCGTCTCTGCAATAGACAATCTTGTGAAGGGAGCCGCAGGCCAGGCGGTCCAGAATATGAACATCATGTGCGGATTCGATGAAGCCGAAGGTATTAGAATGCCGGGGATGTTCCCATGACGCAGGATTTCAGAAGCATCTGCGGCGTGGAAGGAGTGAACGCCTGGGGTATCAAAGAGGGTAAATACGGTCTTGCCCTCATCCAGGCCTCCGGAACCGGAGCAGCGGTTTTCACCAAAAACCGGGTGCGTGCCCCCGTCGTCAACCTGATGGCCGAGCGGACCAAACGCGGAAAACTTGCAGGAGTCATCGTGAACTCGGGATGCGCCAATGCATACACCGGAAAGCAGGGTCTTGCCGATGCGGAGAAAATGGCCGCAATCGGAGCAGAGGCT
The DNA here is from genome assembly GCA_965228205.1 of Methanocorpusculum sp. Taxonomy (GTDB): domain Archaea; phylum Halobacteriota; class Methanomicrobia; order Methanomicrobiales; family Methanocorpusculaceae; genus Methanocorpusculum. The sequence continues at coordinate 1,188,765 of OZ245799.1, forward strand.
CTTGGAATCAGCGAGCTGGAGTGTGGGGTCGCCAGCACCGGGGTTATCGGACGATACCTCGATCTTGACCTGATCAGGAGGCAGGCCGGAGACGTTGCCGGAAAACTCGCCCACTCTCCCGAAGCGGAAACAGCGGCGGCCAAGGCAATTATGACGACCGACACGAAAGAAAAGCACGCGATCATCCGCCGCGAGGGATTTACGGTTGCCGGTATCTGTAAAGGCTCAGGTATGATCGCCCCGAACATGGGAACGATGCTTTCTTTCGTCTACACCGACGCCGACATCCCGGCAAAACAGCTTCAGGACGCTTTGAAATCCGCAGTGAAACGGAGTCTGAACCGGGTCGTTGTAGACGGAGATGAGAGTACAAACGACTCGCTCTTCTGTACTGCGACCGGAGAAGCGGGACAGGTTCCGGCGACCGAGTTTTCCAAAGCTCTCGAGACGGTCTGTATCAGCCTTGCAAAGCAGATCGCAGCCGATGGAGAGGGAGCGACAAAGATGCTCGAGGTAAAAGTCCTCGGCTGCAAATGTGAGCGCGACGCCGAAAAAATCGCCAAATCGGTCATCACTTCACCTCTCGTGAAAAGTGCCGTCTACGGGGAAGATCCGAACTGGGGCAGAGTTGTCTGTGCCGCCGGATATTCCGGTGTTGAATTTACGGTCGAAGAGCTTTCGCTTTCGATCGGTGAAGGGGAGAGAGAAACCCAGTTAGTGAAAAACGGCGTCATCACGGCCGACCTTGCACGGGCGAAAGCCGCGATGGACGGCGATCACGTGGTGTTCACCCTCACTCTGGAGTCAGGAAACAAACTAGCTACTGCGTGGGGCTGCGACCTCACGGAAAAATACGTGGAGATCAACGGGAAGTATACAACATGAACAATAGACAAAGTGTGTTAATGGAGGCACTTCCCTACATCCGGAAGTTCCATAAAAAAACGATCGTGATCAAACTCGGCGGACACGCCATGATAGATTCGGCCATCATGAACTCGGTCGTTCAGGATGCAGTCCTTCTCCACTATGTGGGGATGCGTGTGGTCCTCGTCCACGGCGGCGGACCGGAGATCACGCTGAAGATGAAGGCACTCGGAAAAGAGGCCAAATTTGTCGGCGGTCTTCGCGTGACGGATGAGGAAACCCTCGAAATCGCCCAGATGGTTCTTGCAGGAAAGATCAGCAATATGATCGTTTCGATGATCGCAAAGAACGGAGCTAAAGGCGTTGGGATTTCAGGAAACGACGGCGGTCTGGTCATCGCAGAGAAGACGCCGATCAGAAAAATGATGGTTGGAGACGAGGAAGTAGAAGTGGATCTCGGCTTTGTTGGAGACGTCAAGGAGATCAACTCGAACCTTCTCGAGACCCTTCTGGATGCCGGATATATCCCGGTAATCTCCCCGCTGGCCCTCGACCGGAAAGGAAACGACTTAAACATCAATGCCGATACGATGGCAGGCGAGATCGCTGTCGCCTTAAAGGCATTCAAACTGATTTCCCTCACCGATGTGGACGGAGTAATGAACAAAGACCGGACCGAGATCTACCACAGACTCACGCTGAAAAATGTGGATGCGCTGATGTCGGACGGAACGATCTCCGGCGGAATGATCCCGAAACTCGAGGCGAGCGTGAACGCGGTACGTCACGGTGTCGAAGGGGCGCATATCCTGAACGGAAATTCCGAACACAACCTGCTGCTGGAACTTTTCACGAACGACGGTGTCGGGACGATGATCACGGCCTCGATGATCTCGTTATAATCAAATTTCACCTCCCACTTTTATTTTGATAAGTCATCGAATGAATCGAATTTCGATGCATATTTATGACCTGCTGTCCTAGTTCTCAGTAATGGGTTTTATTTGTCCTATGACGCAGGAGAGATGCATGGGCAAGCAGTGTAAATTCTGGCGTGCCGATGCGAAAATCGATAAAAAAGCCGATACCTTTTATGAGCTTAGTACAGGAGAATGTCTGTTTATCAAACTGGCGAACCATCTGCTGATGAAGTAGATTCAGCAGGTTTCATTTCATCTCTTTTGCGGATCAAGTTTGAATCACGATAAAGAAAATTAAAAAAAAGATACGGGCCGATAGGCCGCTCACTCAAGAATCAGCATACTGCCGAAATACGTTGCATCGTCTGCAGGCTCCACGTAGACCAGGACATAGGATTCCTGCATCGTCTCCGGATTCCAGACCTTGCTGTACATCAGTCCGCCGCCTTCCTGAGACAAAGAGATGACCTCGCGCATGACCGACATGCCGTACGAATTACTCATACTCAGCTGATTCGTCCCAATAAGTGAGGGGTTCATCGCATATGCCAGCATCGTGCCGTCTTCTGTAATTGCAAACGGATACAGTCCCTCCTCCCCATTCAGCTCGCTCTTTGGATCATTAATCTGCTCAAGTACGGCAGGTATTCCTTCAACGATCGTGAGATAATCCATGCCCAGCACCTGAAGGACAAGGTCCTCGCGTTTTTGCCAGTCGATATAGAACGTGTCGGAAAACGGCTGGTCCTCAAGATAGATGCCCGAGCCGATGAACCATGTGTCATCAACGGCCATCACGTAGGAAAGCTTCAGCTCGCTCGCAAAATTGTCGACCGGGTTTTCATACAAAGACAGCACGAATCCGCCTCCAAGATTTCCCCGGGCAGTCATGCGCTGAATATACTTTATTCCGGTTGTATCCTGCAGATACCAGCGGTTTTCTCCGATCAGATCCGGCTGATACGGCAGAGAAAGAACGGTGCCGTTCATATCATAGGCAAAAATATACAGCTCTCCGTCGATGAACTCTCCCTTCGGATCATTAAACGCGGAGAGAGCTGCGGTCTTACCCATTTTATTCGCATACACATAAGCATTCGCGACAAACGCCTTCAGCTCCTCGATGGTAACATTGGACCCGCCGGTTCCCGTACTCTTTGGAACGTTATCGATAAGAACAACACGCCACTCCTTGCCGCATCCGATATCCACCGTATTCCAAACTGCATTTATCCGGGTCTCTTCACCTCTGGAGGTATCATAGAAAGGATAGGAGATATTCCCGGATGTGTTCGTCAAAACGGAATTCACCATATTCTGAAGTTCGGGCGTCTGATATTCCGGATCATCCGTCAGATATTTTCCAATATCCACGGCATTTTCATCGTAGAACTTCAACCCTGTGGTATGCATGGCCCACAACGTGTATCCGTATTCGTTTTTGAGATATTCAGTAAGTCCGGAGAATAAACTGTCTATATCATAAGAGAGTCTAAGGACACCGTCATACTCGCCGTTTTCATCATAGACGGGCGTGATGATCATAAGTCCGCGGTCCCCATCCTGATACTGGTAGAAATCCGAGACAACACAGCAGGGACCCGCGGCTTCAAGTACCTCCACCGGATAATTGAGTCGGGATTTTGTTTCGCCCGGGACCCACCATGGATCAAGGTATCTGGTCGTGGTGATCAGCGTATTGTTTTTGTCGAATCTGCCTATCTCGATCGAGAGCGGGATCTCGCTTCTGAGTTTATATAACGCAAGCGTGACTGCCGGATCATCTGCCGGGATTCCGTCCAGTTCACGGGCAGTATTCCACAGAGAAGAGATGACATTTCCCATCTCGTCTTCAACGGTATTGATCACCGGAAGAAGAGCATCGTTCATGTCGTTTAACTGTTCATCGGAAACAGACTGCTGATTAGATGATTCAGGAAGTATGCAGCCGGCAGCACATACACAGAGTATTGTGAAACACAAGAGAGTTATTATTGAAAATGCATGTCGGACCAATCCTATCACCACTATTCATATACAAATATGGATGTGCAGTAATTACAGTTAAGCATTAAGGAATGGGATTTCAGGCCGAATTTATGCATGAATAATCATGATAATTGCCCAAAATATACTAATTCTCATCAAAATAGATGATAGGAACAAGGGGAGAATACTGCCCTATAATCCTTTTTTTTCCGAAAATGGAAAGCATTTCGGGCTAAATAACACCCTGATTCGCCTGATTCTCTTATTTGACGCTGTCGATACTTTTTGTCAGCCAGTTTCTGAAAGCTCTCAGTTGTTCTTCGGTATGAAAATAATGTTCTCCATCTTCTACAACATCAAGGACGGCTGAGTTTTTCTCGGCAAAAGCGGAGACTTCGTCCAGGGGAATCTGATCATCTTCCGTCCCGTAGAGAATCCGTGTCGGTACATTCCAGGAACCGATTGGGTGTGTTTTCACGTAACAGTAGTAATCCCAGTAGAGGGTTATCCCGACCGGCAATGCGATCTCATGTTTTTCCTCCAGCGTTTGTGCGGGAATCTGAAAGCCGGTCATAAGACCGTCGATGATCCGCTCCATATCGACCAGAGGCGAGAGAAACAGGCTTTTTTCGATCGGCATGCCTGAATAAGCCAGCAGGCCGAAATACACACCCATGCTGCAGCCGAAAAAGCTGATATGATCCGCGATCGACCGTGCATAATCATACACAGCCGTAAGATCGCTTACACAAGGATCCGGTTTGCAGGGATACGGCTCTTTTGACCGTTCGGCCGTGTTCGGGAAGATCGAAGCTGAGGACCTGATAGCCTTTTTTGACCGCCTCCTCTGCAAAAATAACGATTGGCTCATCCGCTTTGTTCGACATGTTTCCATGCACGGCGATATAGAGGTTTCCGGTATGTTCTCCCCAGAGAATCGCCGGGATGCTGATGGTTTTATTCTGAATGGTGACGGATTTTTGTAACATATTATTGCCTGCCCAAAAGATTTGATATATCTATCTGTACGATTTTCAATGTAAAATACATCCACGTTTTGCGTGGACGTGCGTCTGTCAACCACCCCTGATGAGGGGAGAAAGACAGTATATCAGAAATGACGCCTGGCGGGAAAAAAAGAGAGAAGCTTATACCGCTTCTTTTCCGAGATTGAATGCCTTTTCGTTTATAGAAACGGTCTTTGGCGGAACATTGCGGCGGACCGCTTCGGATAAGGATTCGGCGGCAAGCGGGAGTATGTGCGATGCGGCACCGAGAAGAACGATGTTTGCCGCAAGCGGATTTCCTGCCTGAGCAGCAATACTCGTCGCATCCACAAGGATCACCTTTGCCTTGCCGGCTTTCAGCTCGGCCTCGACCCCATCAATGGTCGGGACGGACTGTTTTCCTGAAAAGACCGAGGTCGGAACAACTATCTCGCGGTTCACGACCATTACGCCGTCGGGTTTGAGGAAGTGCCGGTAGCGTACCGCCTCAAGAACATCGAAGGCGAGCAGAAGATCTGCGGTGCCCGGAGCGATCAGAGAACCAAACTTACCGTCGATGCGGATGTGTGTTTCCACCGAACCTCCACGCTGGGACATCCCGTGCGTCTCGGCTCCCCGGACATGACGACCCTCGATCACGCAGGCGTCGCCCAGAACATTCGAGGCAAGGATCGTTCCCTGTCCGCCGATACCGACGATCAGAACATCAAAACTCTTTTTCATTGTCTCGCACCTCCGCGGTGGATCGCACCGGTTGGACAGATATCAGCGCAGACGCCGCATCCCGTACAAAGAGCGGTGATCTTTGCAGCGCCGGTTTCATCCGTCTCAATCGCCGGACAGCCGTACTTCAGGCAGGCTCCACATTTCGTGCACGCTTCTGCATCCACGACATACCGGTTCCGTTTGATCCCGAGACGCTTGTTCATGATTACGCAGGGCTGTTTCGCGATGATGACCTTGACGCCGGGTTTTTCCTTGGCTTCCCGGAGGGTGGCAAGAAGATAGGTCAGGTCATACGGATCGACCGACTCCACATACGAGACGCCGCAGGCTCTCGCTAGCTCTTCGAGCGAGATCTTCGGCGACTCCTCGCCGGTCGCGGTCATACCCGTGTTCGGATTCGGCTGGTGACCGGTCATGGCAGTGATCCGGTTATCCAGAATGATCACGATCTGATTCGTATTGTTGTACACCGCATTTATGAGACCGTTCACTCCGGTGTGGAGGAAAGTCGAGTCGCCGATCGTGGAGACCACATCGATTCCCGGGCAGGAATGAGCGATTCCCGAACCGACCGTGATCGAAGCACCCATACAGATCGTCGTGTCGACCGCGCCGAGCTGGAGACCGAGCGTATAACAGCCGATGTCGGACGGGAACACGCCGTCTTTGAAGACCTTTTTCATGGCGTAAAAGACCGAACGGTGGAGACATCCCGCACAGAGGATCGGCGGGCGGACCGCGACCTGGGTCACTTCCGGCGGGGCCGGGTAGGTGTTTTTCGCCAAACCTGCCTTTTCAAATGCTCCGACGATCAGTTCAGGGGAGTATTCTCCCTCGTGAGGCAGATAACCGTCGAGTTTTCCGTGAACGACCGTCGAGGATGCGGCCTGGAGTGCCGCTTCTTCGATGACCGGCATAAGCTCTTCAACAACGAGAACCTCGGTGTGCTGGGCAAGGATCTCCGCAAGCCAGTTCCGGTCAATCGGATATGCGCTGATCTTGATGAACGAAACGTCGTCCGGGATGATCTCCTCGACATAGGAGATGGAAATGCCCCCAGCGATGACGGCCTTTTTCCCGCGTATCTCTGCAGAGTTGAGACCTGCCTCCACCAGATACTTTGCGACCTCCGGCTGTTTTTTCGTGAGGGCGACGTGCAGCGGACGGGTGTGCGCCGGGATCACGACGTACTGTTTCGGTTTTTTGACAAACTCGCCTTTCCGCGTCGAGGGCGAGGGTTCGCCGAGGCGGACATCCCCTTTCGAGTGGCAGATCCTTGTCGTTGGACGAAGAAGAACCGGAAGCGCGAACTTTTCGGAGAGTTCGAATGCGGTTTTCGCAAAGTCATGCGCTTCCTGGGCGGAAGAGGGGTCAAGACACGGGATCTGGGCAAACTTCGCGTACATCCTTGAGTCCTGTTCGTTCTGCGAACTGTGCGCGAACGGGTCGTCGGCTGAAAGAACGACGAAGCCGCCTTTCGTCCCGGTGTAGGACGAGGTCATAAGAGGGTCTGCGGCGACGTTGAGGCCCACATGCTTCATCGTGACGATCGAACGAAGGCCGCACCAGCTTGCAGCCAGAGCATTTTCGAACGCGACTTTTTCGTTAACTGACCATTCTACGTAGTACCAGGGGTCTTTTCCGGCACGCAGTCGGTCAACTACCTCGGATGACGGGGTTCCGGGATACCCGGAAACAAAGTCAACGCCCGCTTCGAGACAAGCATGGGCTATAGCGTCGTTTCCAAGGAGGTATTTCTTGGGTGTCTCTTCTGCCATATCTCCATAATGTTTGGCATGATAAGAGAATAAGGCTACGTCATAGGCAGGAAATGGATTTCAGAACATATTTATACGGCAACATCCCATATAGTAAGGTAAAAGGGGGCCCGTAGCATAGCTAGGTGGTGCGCCCGGCTGATAACCGGGAGGTCATGAGTTCGAATCTCATCGGGCCCACTGTTTTTCTGATTTTTGTATTTTTCATAACAGGTATTTTCCATCATTTTCATTCTGACGAAGAGCATGCGCTTTTCAGAAACAGAGCGAAAAAAGAGAACAGGTTTTGGTTTGGACTGTGATCGGTCTTATTTTTGCTGAAGATACCCGAGCGTCAGACTGAGAGCTTCCAGAACATCTTCTTCTGCAAGGGCATACTCCCGTATCGCAGAGTAGAGCATGTACAGGATATCATAGCCGTAGAAAGCAAGAGCATCCTCCGCTGAAAGCGGCGAAGCATAGGTATCCACCACAAAACCATCGTTCGAGAACATCAGTTCGAACAGTTCACCCTTCCCCGATACCACGCAGAACTGCTGGGTGACCTTCTTTTTTGGGTCGTCTGGGCGGAAGCTTGCAGGACTATCGGTCTTTCCAAGAATGATCATCTTGTCAGGGTAGTACTTCTGGTCGTAGAGATCCCCTTTGGTGTCCTGTTTTGCCTTCTGCAGGAAGACTGAACCGGCAGCCTCGACCACGGGAACAAACGCAGAAAGCATCTTTTCGAGAAGGACCTTGTCCTCATGGATGATCAGTTCTGCAGTCTCCTGCTGTTTTGCTTTCGTTTCCTTGATGACATCTAAAAGACGGTCAAATCCCTGTTCTACAATAGGGTCCATGTAATATAGTATGACCGTCCCGATAGATTAACTACATGCCTTGTGCTATCAGTATAGAAGAACAATGGACTATTTCATCGCCCTGAATCAGATTCTTATCCTGTTTATTCTGATCGGGATCGGATACTTTGCACGAAGGATCAAACTCCTGAACGACGCTTCCGTCTCTTCTCTCTCGAAGTTCCTTCTGCATATCTGTATTCCCGCAATGGTAATTTTCTCCATGCAGATTCCTTTCACGAACGAAGTTCTGATGAAGGGAGAGTATCTGATCTTAGCAGCGTTTGCCTACTACGGGATCGCGTTTCTGGTTGCCTGGTTTTCCCCCATTCTGATGCGGGCAAAAAAGGAGGAATACGGCGTGTTCCGGTTCATGATCATGTTCTCGAACTCGATGTTAATGGGATTTCCCATCCTTTCGATGCTCTACGGCCAGGACGCTATTTTTTATGCGGCGCTCTTCAATATCCCCTTCACGATCCTAACATACTCTGTTGGAATATGGATCCTGCGGGCACAGGAGAAGGATAACGGAAAGATATCATTCAATCAGAAGCTTCTGCTGAATCCGGCGTTTCTCTCGACGATACTTGGGTTGATCTTTTTCTTAACATCGGTCTCCATCCCCGATCCGCTCTACAGTTCCTTAGAGCTGCTGAATAACGTTACCACGCCGCTTTCTCTTGTAGTGACCGGCGGGTTCCTTGCCCAGCTGAATTTCACCTCGATCTTCAAAAATGTCCGGCAGTACATCGTTGCGGCGATCCGTCTTCTTGGTATGCCGGCACTGGTGTATCTGATCTTCTCGCAATTCATCGACGACACGCTGATCCTCGGCATCATCGTGGTAACTGCAGGAATGCCGGCGGCGGTAAATACGGTTCTGCTGGCTGAAGAGCATAAGGCCCATCCGGATATTGCGGCCCAGGGGATCTGTATCTCAACGCTGCTTTGTCTGGTGACGCTCCCGCTTCTCGCGGTGTTTTTGACGGGGTGAATCGGGTAATCAATGGGTCTACATCGTATTTCATCCCACTAAATTCGCAGAACTCACGGAAGCAATTTCAACATCACAGAATTTTTTAATCTCTTATTTGTAATATTCAAAAAGTTGATGAGATTTAGAAAAACACCGGAATCTATTTCATTTTACCATGTCTATAACCAAACATACACCATGAGCAATGATTCTCAAAATAATACAACTATGGCTAATAATTATAGCAATTTCAGATATGGTTTAACCTCTAGTTATGATTCAATGATTACTACTCTCAAAACTATGGAAACAATAACGGACCTCAGTTTAGAACAACAGAATAAGGTGTTCGTTGACATAGGTACAGTATTACATTGGATTATGAATTCGTGGGAGAGAAGAGATAAATTGGCTCCATTATCTGTGGATGAGCAGACCCTCATGAATGGATTTAGACATGCAAATAATTTATTGAAACATAATCAGAATTTTGTGGAATTCCATCATAAATAAGTGAAGCACATTGGAGGATTTGATCATTCTGGTTATGATAGGATGAGGTATGACATAGTAGAGATAAAAATTCAGTTCTTGTGGGCAAATGTAGACGAGATCCCTGTAGAGAGAAAAGATAATAGGCACTTATCAGATTATAATCATCAACTTCGTGGAAAAGAGATAATAGATACTCTGAAAAATGGAAAAATACTCGTAATGAGATGCTTGCCCTATGCATAATTCTGAGATATTTCCCACTCACTAACAATTATGTGATATTTGCGCCAAATAGCAGTGATGTTAAAATCGTTTTCGTGAATTCGTGGGACACTAAAAGCATTCTCAGTTGAGAAAGTCGTCAGAGGTGTGGGTCATGAGCTGAAAAGTCTCATAGTCACTGAGAACATCATACACGAAACTACATCCACTCAAAAATCGATTGATGAATATTTTCACACTTATTTTGTCTGATACCACGCGGCAGCCTCATGCATTTTATCTATGAATACTTCCTTGCTGGATGACCGAAGGTCCAAAAGAGCGTCCAGCAGGTTTTGCACGGCCGCTTCGTTATATGGGTTTTCCTTCTGGATGGAGTAATAGAGTTCGCCGTTTTCCCGGGAGACATCAGAGGATACCGCAGTCTGTCTGGAAAACGTTGTCGAAGCAGCGGCACAAAGTGTTTCTGCAGAAAATCCGCTTCTGACAAGGGCTTCGCTGAAAGCAAGATTCACCGCATGGGAAAGCCCGAGAACGTATGCAGCGATCGGGTCGTGCTCTTCGACCTCTATGCGGAGGATCGGGCCGCCGCTGAAAAGATCCGCCGCTTCATCCGCGGCGGCGCTGTTTCCGCACGAACATACAATGATGTTTCTGCCGGCTATCGAAGGGGCCCTGGGACCAAACATCGGATGCACCGAGCAGACTTTTGCACCAGATGCCGCCGCTTTGCGGAGACCCGGAATAAGGGGGGTTTTGACGGAGAGGATATCAAAGATGAGCGCTTTTTTGTTTTCGGATACAACCGTCTCGAGGATTTCCGCAGAGATTTTTATCGGTGTTGCCACGATGATGACATCGGCATCCCTGCATCCAAAGGAGATATCCGTAACCGGAGAGAGAGCTCCGTCGGGTTTTGGGTCGTTGATCGTTACCGTATGACCACGTCCGGCAAAAAATGCAGAGAGCCATCTGCCCATCCCGCCGTTCCCTCCGATAATGAAGATTTTCCGCGGAGCGGCTGGTCTTGGTATCAGCCCCTGCACATCGACCGATTCATCGATTACTGCCCGGGCAATGCGTGCGGCCATTTCCGCACTCACGCCGGAAACCTGCCCGGCGTCGATATATCTCTGGACAACGTTTTTTTCGACGGAAGGGACCACGACCTCTTCGTTTGCCTCGGCCTTTCTTTCGCCGATCACAAGAGCTATTCTATTCCGGCGGCCGACCAGTTCCATGATCTCACGGTCGATCGACGCCAGTTCCTCACGAAATCCGTTAATCTCAGACAAGGAAACCCCCTCTGAGGGCAAGATCCGCAATCGTGAACACGGTCATTGCCTCGACGACGATCGCTCCCCGATTCGCGATGCACGGATCGTGGCGTCCTTTGACCGAAAGGTCGGCATTTTCCCGGGTCAGCAGATCGACACTCATCTGCTGTTTTGCGATCGACGAGGTAGGTTTGAATGCCACGGAAAAATCCAGAACTCCGCCGCTCGACATCCCGCCAAGGACGCCGCCCGCATGATTCGTCAGCGTGACAACAGACCCATTCTGAATACGGTAGGCATCGTTGTTTTCGGATCCGCGAAGACCGGCGGCGGCGAACACTTCGCCAAATCCGATGGCTTTCACGCCGGGAATCCCAAAAACCGCTTTGGAGATCTCGCCGTCGAGCGTGTCAAAAAACGGCTCGCCAAGACCTGCGGGCAGACCCGCGGCAAAACACCGAACAATTCCCCCTACACTGTCTCCATCCGATTTCGCCGAGAGGATCTCGGCTCTCATCCTGTCCTCGATGTCCGAAGACATCGCACGAAGCGGATTGGTCCGCGATTTCGTCAGCACATCCGCGGTATCGTACGTATTTGTATCGATGACGTTTCCAATACGGGTTACATATGAGCAGACGGAGATTCCGGCGCTGCCGATCAGATCACGAAGCAGAGCCCCTGCCGCAACAAGGGGAGTCGTCATTCTGCCGGAAAACATACCGCCGCCCCGGATATCGTGAGCCGGACCGAATTTCGAGACCGCAGGGTAATCAGCATGACCTGGACGGGGAACCTGGCGGAGCTGTTCATAATCCGAACTCCGGGTATTGCTGTTTGAAAAGGTAATCACGACCGGACAACCCGTAGTGATTCCATCCACAATTCCGGATATCTCAGGAACGTCCGCCTCCACACGTGGAGTTCCAATACCGGCGGACGGTTTTCTCAGCTCGAGATCTGCAGCGATACTCTCTACGTTTACGGGATAGCCCGGCGGGATTCCGTCTATCACACAGCCGATACGACTGTCGTGACTCGCCCCAAACAACGTGAGCGTTATTGATTCTCCGATTCGATTCATTCTTCCCTCATATCAGCACCGAGTTTCTGCATATCTTTCACAAAACCCGGATAGGACACTGCGCAGCAGCCGGGATCATCTACGGTCGTATTACCATCTGCGATAAGCCCGGCGACCGCGGATGCCATCATTATACGGTGGTCGCCAAATGTAGTAACATTTGCCCCGGAAAGCCTAGAAGGTCCCGTAACAATGCACCCGTCCTCGGTCTCGCTGATATCTGCACCCATCGACCTGAGGAAAAGAACGGTGGACATGATCCGGTCGCTTTCCTTGAATCTCAGATGGGCGGCTCCGTAAAGTCTGCTGGTGCCTTTTGCCTGGCTTGCAAGTACGGCGATAATGGGGAACAGATCCGGAGCATCCGCAAGATCGATGTCAGCAGCCTTCAAATCCGCTTTTCGAATCGTAACATTCTCCCCGTCACGAACTACGACTGCCCCAAATATTTCAAGAATGGAGATCACAACCTGATCCCCCTGAGGGTCAGCCGGGTCGAGTCCGGAAACGGTGATCTCGCCGGCGAGTGCCGCCGCCGCAAACAGAAATGCGGCTGACGAGTAGTCGCCGCCAACCTGAACATCCACGGGAGAATAGACCTGACCCGAACGGACAAGATACCCGTCATCGATCGTCTCGACCGAAACGCCGTGTTTTTTCATGGCGGAAATCGTCATGTCCACGTAGGGTTTTGACGTGAGGGGAGTTGTCAGATGGATCTTCGTGTCAGATTTGCCAAGCGGAGCGGAGATCAGGAGGGCCGAGATAAACTGGGAACTCACATCGCCGCGAATATGGACATCGCCGCCGGACCCCGGACCCGTTATGGTGAACGGGGCACAGCCGTTTTCAGAAGTTACCCCGGCTCCGAGCTCTGAAAGAGCGTCAAGCAGCGGTTTCATCGGGCGGGAACAAAGAGAAGCGTCGCCGGTGAACGTGGTGGGTCCCTCAAGACGAGATGCTATGCCTGCAAGCATCCGAATGGATGTTCCCGAATTTTTGCAGTTTATCACCGTTCCTTTCGGAAGCGGCGCACGCAAATCGCCGCCCTGGATCGTGATCCGATCATTCGTTTCACATACTTTCGCTCCAAGCACTTTGACCGCATCCAGCGTCGCAAGAGTGTCCGCTCCCAGAAGTGGAGAGAAGACAACAGACTCGCCTTTTACAAGAGCCGCAAGGAGAAATGCCCGGTGTGTGTGACTTTTTGAGGGGGGAGCATGGACACGACCCGAGATGTGGGAACGGGATACGATAAGTTTCATCTTACTCACCGTTCCTGATGCTCGCGAGGAGAATATCCTCCCGGCCGAACCGATCGAGAAATTCGTCTAACCTGCCCTCAGGCACAAGTATCCCGGTGGCAGGACCCGTACCGGAAAGTCCGGCGGCGGCGGCTCCGCATGAGAGAGCTCGGTCGGCCGTCTCCGGCGTGATGCCGATCGCTTCACAGGTACATCTTCCATTTACATACATCGCTGAAAAAACATCTCCTTCGATCGCCATATCGTAAGCGGCCGCGACCATATCCCGCATTTCACGCATCTTTTCACTCGGAAATGCGGTTTTCCGGATCTGGAACGACGGGATGTGGATCACGGCCGTATAGCCTTCGGGCATCGGTCGGCGGAGCAGAAGTTCGCGCTCCCTATTGTCGGTGAATACAAGACCCCCGAGCTGACAGGCGCAGGCATCATCAAATGCCCCGGTTATACTGACGCCTGCCCTGATGGCGGCGGAAGCGCCGATCCTGCCGATCTCGAGCGGATCGATATGGACACCGAGCGCCCCGGCGGCGGCCGAGATTATAGCGTTCGCTGCGGAACTGCTGCTTTTCAGGCCCTGGGATATAGGGATATTCGAGGTAGTCCTGATCACCGCACCGTTCATCTCAGAACCAGGGTACCGCCGGAGTACTTCCTCAACGGAAAAACGAGCGAGGGAAACGGACTCGGACGGGTGGCCGTCGATCTCGACGGAAAACTCGTTTTCCGAAATGAGCTGGACGGTCGCCTCGATTTTGAGATCGATCCCGAACGCCGCTCCTTTTCCAGTAGAGATCGCATTGATGACCGAAAGCGCCCCGTAGGACACGCCGTGACCGATCATGCCGCCCTCGCTTCGAATGCTTTTCTCATAACGGCCCGGTCAGGCGTGATGCCTGTCCAAAGGGTGAATGACGCGGCGGCCTGTTCGATCAGCATGGTTTTTCCGTTGATGCAGGCACGAACGCAGGCGGCTTTTGCAGCAGCAAGAAGTGGAGTCACTTCCGGATCATAGATCATATCCATAACAACTGTGTCTTTGGTGAAGAGAGTATTTGGAACCGGCGAGCAGTGTTCAAAACCGATCATTCCGGCCGGGGTCGCGTTCAAAATCAGCTGATACTCAGGAGCGAGATCCTCCAGCTTTACTGCCCGGGCACCGAACATAGCGGCAAGCGTCTCTGCCCGGGAATGGGTCCTGTTGGTAATCGAAAGACGAGATCCGGCAGATTTCAGATAGGAGGCGGCGGCCTTTGCTGCCCCTCCGGCACCGATGATAAGCACATCGGCGTCCTTTGGATCCAGGTCCACCGAAGCGAGCGACGCCGCGATTCCCAGAATATCGGTATTGTACCCCTCGAGGCCGGCGGGAGAGTTTCGGATCGTGTTCACTGCGCCGGCGGACTCCGCGAGAGGATCTATCCGTTTCAGGAGAGGGATGACCGACTCTTTATGAGGAATGGTCACGTTCATCCCGGCGATTCGATATTTTTTGATAAACTCCGGGATCAGGGGCAGTTCTTCTGGAGCTGCCGGGATCTTCACGTATCGCCCACGAATCTTCGCGGCTTTGAATGCCGCGTTGTGGATCTCCGGTGAGAAAGTATGGGTCAGGGGATAGCCAATCACGGCAGTAACCTGTGGATCGGTGCCGAGTCTCTCAGCCTCTTCCAGCGTTATCTGACCCGGAGCGGACGCAAGTTCCGGCCGTAACGCGCAGTAGTTGAGCATCGATCCAAGGTCAAAAGCACGGATACGGGTAACCTCGCCGGCGGCCCCCATGCCTATAAGGATAAACGGAGATCCCCGTTCCCTAAGAACGGATGCGGCATTCCAGACGGAAAGCAGATCCGCAGGTCTCCTCACCATGAATGCGGCTTTGGGGATCCCGGAGGTTCGAAGATCTTTAAAGATCTCGAGGATTTCATCCTCGGTTGGCGTTTTTTCAAAGTCATGATACGAACAGATGACCTGTTCTTTTGGGAACTGGTTTCTCAGAACCGAGTCAGATTCTATGTCGATATATGTCGCGCCCGACGCGAGAGCACGATGGAAAATCTCCTTTCGCTCTTCGTCCAACGGAGATCTGAGTGTGGCTATTGACGGAACCCCGCATGAAAGAAAGGAGAGATCTGCAGGAATAACCGGGAAGGAATCCAGCCGATATTCAAGAGCCTCTGCTCCTTTCGAGATCGCTTCTCCTGAGAGAGTTCGAACTTCTCTCTCATCTTTCGCCACGATAACGGCACAATTTGCAGTCATTTTTCGCAGATTGTCTCCGCCATCGTGTGCCCGAAGTGGCGGCCGCCGCTTTCAAGTCTGACATAGACCTGGTCGCCGATCGCGAGATCGGATACGGAAAACGCTCCCGAGGGCGTTCCAAGGCGTATGGTCTCGGCGTTCTGGAGAACGACCGAGTAGGTCTTTCCCCCGGCTTTTGCCTCGATATAGAGCATGGGGCGGATCTCGATTTTTACTCTGCCGACATTCACGGTCCGGAGGTTTCCGTCAGGAATTCTGGAAAGCAGTTCAGCCCCGCTGGCGATCTCGGAGAGGTATTTCGTCGTACCGTCCGGACAGAGAATGTATGAATGAACGGCGCCGGCGTTCACCCGGAAAGGCCGCGAGTTTACGTACTCGCTTTCAAAACTTTCCGAGCAGACGAGGAAGAGGCAGGATGACTGGGAACCAATCAGCATGCCTTCTCCCCTCTCCAGAAGCGAGCAGGTGTCGATACAAACACGGTCCCCTAAAGTGAGCGTGGATATCTTGGTGACCACTGCGGTTTCCAGATCGACTATCGGATATTCGGCGGTCCTGATCCCGGAAAATGCGGCAAGATCGGCCGGACCATCCGGTGTGATGACGATACCGTCGCAGCCCACCTCCATTGTTTGGAAAGCGAGACGGGCTTCTTCCGGCGCCTTCACGCAAATATATACATTCGTCTCGGCACTCTGGAACCGGGAGATGAGATTTTCAAGAGGGATAACCTTCCAGTTTTCGGGGGAGATGATAAGATTTGGAACGGCATTCTTCAGGCTATACGCCTCCTCCATCTCCTCGGCACCGGTCAGATTCAGGAGAACGCCGATGCGTTCCCCGGAATACATGAGATTTTTGCCTTCGGCTACTATTGCGGTATATCTGCCGAGATGACAGAGAGCCTCGTCTTCCGGTCTTAGGATGATATGGGTATACCCGGATTCCAGAGCTGAAGCGACGACGGCTTTTCGTTCGTCATAGGTCGGCAGGTGATCGGCACGTATAAGGATCGGAGGTAGTTGAACGGTCATTGTTTTCACCGAATGAGGTGTTTTGCTGCTTCTTCCACGGAAGCATCCCGCAAAACGATATCGGATACTGCCGAGGTAATACCGATTATATCATTGTGCTGGAAGATGTTTCTTCCGATTGAAACACCTTTTCCACCGGCGTCGAGAGAATCGCGAACCATCTGCAGCATCTCCAAATCAGAGCCCATCTTAGGACCTCCGGCGATGACGACCGGGATCTGAGCTCCGCGTACCACTTCACGGAACGTATCGATATCTCCCGTGTAGCTGGTTTTTACGAGATCAGCGCCAAGTTCTGCAGCGACGCGGGCACAGGTTTTGAGGGCATCCACGTCGAATGAGTCTTTGATGTTTTTGCCGCGGGGGTAGACCATAGCAAGAAACGGCATACCCCACTGCTGGCATTTGCGGGAGATCTCGCCTGCATTACAGATCATCTCGGGTTCGGTATCGGCTCCCAGATTGATGTGAATTGAAACGGCATCGGCTCCAAGGGTGATCGCTTCCTCGACGGTCGTGACGATGACTTTGGAGTTAGGATCAGTTCCAAGGCCGGTTCCGGCGGAAAGGTGGACGATCAGGCCGATATCTTTTCCGGATGTCCGGTGACCGTATGGGACCATTCCTTTGTGCATAAGTACGGCCGTTGCTCCGCCAATCGAGATTTTATTTATGGTGTCACGCATATCGGTGAGCCCGGTGATCGGCCCCATCGAAATGCCGTGATCCAATGGTACAATAACGGCACGACCGGAATTCCGGTCAATAATCCGTTCCATACGGATGTGTTTTCCAAACATGTGTGCTAATGATTAGCACGGTGACAACATCAATCTTCTGGATATAATACTTAGTGTTGAAATAATGACCAATATATTCAGACATACGGCATTTATCCAGACACATATTGCAATAATTCAACGATTTTCGATATTATTCACCCCATCTGAAAAATAAAAAAACAGCGGAGGAGAGACCGCAGTAAGATAACGTCGATACAGTAAACCCGCAAACGCGGAAGAAAACAGCGTATAAAAAATGAAAGGGAATTTTGTCAGGCTACTTTTCTCCTCTGCCAAGTTCCTTGTGGGCTTTGCCGAGATGCTGAGCTCCAAGCGCCCCAAGAAGCGACAATTCGCCGGCGAGAACACCCGATGCCACGATTTCGGCAAACGCTTTTGCATTGTCTCCAGGATTTTCCGCTCCGCCGGCAACGCCCAGCATTGAGAGACATGCATTCTGGGTGGCAATACTTGTTCCACCGCCGATCGTTCCGACCTGGAGCGAGGGAAGCGTAACCGAGACATAGACTCCCCCATCAACCATATCCACGGTCGTGATCGTATTGCTCCCCTCGACAACATGTGCCGGGTCCTGGCCGCAGGCGATAAACATCGCGGCGATAACGTTCGCTGCCTGGGCATTGAATCCCAACGAGGCAGCACGGGCAGATCCCGTGAGATTTTTCCGGGTATTGACCTCGGCAAGTGTAGCCGAGTTGGTTTTGAAAACCGTGGATACAAGCTCATCGGAGAGGAATACCCCGGCTGAAACCGTTTTCCCCCTGCCTTCGATAATATTGATCGCAGACGGTTTCTTGTCGCAGCACATGTTTCCGGAAACGGCAATCAGTTTTACCTTCGTCTCTTCTTCGATCAGATGAGCCGCGGCTTCCGAGGCGATGGTCGCCATGTTCATGCCCATCGCATCCTTCGTGTCGAACTCAAAGCGGATAAAGACGCTCGTACCTGCCGTATACGTGGTAAGTCCGATCAGTTCGCCGTGGTTTGTGGTTTCCTCGGCGGCAACTTTTAAAAGAAGG
The DNA here is from genome assembly GCA_965228205.1 of Methanocorpusculum sp. Lineage (GTDB taxonomy): Archaea > Halobacteriota > Methanomicrobia > Methanomicrobiales > Methanocorpusculaceae > Methanocorpusculum. Next base: position 1,207,331 of record OZ245799.1, read on the forward strand.
AGATTGTCCTCGGCCCATCTGGCAACCTCGGCTGCGTGGGCCACGCTTTTCGCCGCAAAAATTGGAGCACGGGTCATTCCGTCCCTGAGAATACGTACCTCAGTACCGCCGGCTTTCGTGATAGCACTGCACCCCCTGTTGATCGAGGCGACCAAAGCACCTTCGGTCGTTGCCAGCGGAAGCCAGAAACTGCCGTTCGCATACTCGCCTTTGATCGCCAGAGGTCCCGCAACCCCAAGCGGGATCTGAACACAGCCGATCATATTCTCGATATTTCTGGTCACTACGCGGTCAATGGGTATCGTATAGGTCCCGACAGCGGAAAGATCCGTGCCGGTCTCCTCTTCGATATATTTGCGGCGAAGAGAAACTGCATCGTCTGCCGGCAGACTCTTTTCGAGGGCATAAAGTTTCAGATCCCCTGAGCGGATCTTTGAGATATATTCATCCATAATTATAGAATAGTTCAGAGGGGACTAATACATTTTTCTGTCAAACAGGCGAATAGTATTCAGGCATATGCAGAAATACGCTCAGATTCTGGACCTTGTCAGAGAGAGAAATCCCCTGGTTCATCAAATAACCAACTATGTTACCGTAAATGACTGCGCAAATATGACAATTTGTTTCGGCGCATCACCCGTTATGTCCCATGCGCCCGAAGATGTTGTGGATATGATAAAAATAGCGGGCGCTCTTGTTCTGAATATCGGAACGCTCGATGAAAAACAGATCGAAGGAATGCTCGCTGCGGCAAACGAAGCAAAGAAATGCGGCATTCCCATCGTTCTGGATCCGGTGGGAGCAGGGGCAACCCCCTACCGCACACAAACCGCGGAGAGGTTTATGAACGAATTCCCCCTCACGGTTGTGAAAGGAAACGCCGGAGAGATCGGAACCCTCGCCGGCGTCTCGGCAACGGTCCGCGGAGTTGATTCTGGAAATATTTCCGGTGAGCCGAAGGAGATTGCACGCAGCTTAGCAAAAGAATACGGATGCACCGTTGTCATAAGCGGAGCAGAGGATATCATAAGTGACGGAAAACGCATCGCCGGCGTGTTTAACGGGATGCCGATCATGGGAAAAATCTCCGGAACCGGCTGCATGGCGAGCGCGGTCTGCGGAGCCTGCGCTGCAGTTTCCAACCCAATGGACGCCTGTATAACCGCGATGGCCGCACTCGGCATTGCAGGCGAAGAAGCAGCAGAAACCGCCAAAGGTCCCGGCTCGTTCAAGCCTGCATTCTTCGATGCGGTCGCTTCACTTACCAGCGAACAGTTCATCAAATCTGCGAGGATTTCCGAGTACCAATGAAGTATGATCTCTATGTGGTAACCGACGAGAATCTCTCGAACGGATATTCCCATGCAGAGATAGCAAAGCTTGCGGTTGACGGCGGGGCCAACGTGATTCAGTTTCGCGATAAGGATATGGATTCCGCATCCCTCTTCGCCGAAGCCGTCAAAATCCGCAGGATCACAAAGGACAAAGCCCTCTTCATCGTCAACGACCGGCTGGATATCGCCCTCGCCTCGAAAGCGGACGGAGTTCATCTGGGGCAGAGCGATCTGCCGGTCGATGTCGTACGACGCCTTGTTCCAGAGGATTTCATCATCGGCATATCGATCGGTTCGGTTGAAGAGGCTCTGAAAGGAGTCAGAGATGGTGCGGATTATGTAGCGGTGAGTCCGGTTTTTTCAACCGGATCAAAACCCGATGCCGGAACCGGCCATGGAATCTCCTGTATTTCCGCAGTAAGACAGGCTGTCGAAAAAGATATCCCGGTTCTTGGAATCGGAGGCATCAACAGCGAAAATATTCCGGAAGTCATCAAAGCAGGGTTAGATGGAATATGTGTGATATCCGCCGTTGTGAGTGCCCCGGATATCACAAAAGCTGCGGGCGATCTGTGTCAAAAGATCAGGAGTGCAAAAAATGAGTGAAAAAATCATGCAGTGGTGTGTCCGGATCCCGGTTCGCGAAGGAGAGGAGGGACGAAGGAAACTGATTGCCGAAGGAAAAGCCGACCGAAGTCTTCGGCCGTACGTCGAGGACGGACATCTGCTTATTCCCGTTCTGGAAGATACCGGCCTTCAGGCAGAGTTTTCCACCACAGGCATCCGAGAAGAACTCCCCCGTCATGAACAGATCGGCGGGATCGTCGTTCTTCAGGAAAAGGATATCGCCGGAGCGGAAAAGATTCTCGCAGCACGGCCTTCGGCCCACACGGCCCTTTTTGCCACCTCGCCGGTTGAGGGAGAGTTCAGAACGAAAACGTTCAAAGTCCTTGCGGGAGAAAACACGACCGAAACGATGTATCATGAATACGGGCACAGGATGATCATCGATCTCACCGCTGCATACTTCTCGGCACGACTTTCGAATGAACGCCAGAGAATTCTTTCGTCCATGAAGGAGGGAGAACGAGTTCTTGATATGTTCGCCGGCGTCGGCCCGTTTCCTGTGATGCTCAGCGGAAAGGCGAAGCTTGTCGTTGCAAACGATATAAACCCGTCCGCAGTTTATCTTCTTCAGAAAAATATCAGATTAAACCATCTGCATAACGTAGTTCCGATTCTCGGCGATGCGATGAATCTTCCGGATATGCTCGATTCGATGAAGTTTGACCGCATAATCATGAATCTGCCCTTCGCGGCATATGGATTTTTAGCAGGAGCTGCCAAACTTGCGGCGAAGGGCACAGTTATCCACCTTTACTCGCTTGTCGAAAAAGAGGGAGAACACAACGAAGACATACTCCGTGCTTTTCCAAACGCGAAAATCACTGAACGATTCCTTCGCTCCTACTCGCCGACCAACTGGCATGCCGTGTACGATATAGAGGTAAGCAATGAAATGTAAAATCTGCGGTACCGGAAGTTTTGCAGACCTGAAATGTGCTGTTGACGCCGGAACGGACGCAGTAGGTTTTCTGATGGGGATTACGCATATCACGCAGGACGCCGTGACCCCCGAAGAAGCGGCGGCGATGATAAAAACGCTGCCCCCATTCATGGAACCGGTCGCCGTCACCCATCTGCAGGATGCACCTTCTATTATCGATATCATCCGGCGATCCGGATGTACCACTGTTCAAATCCAGAACGCGATTACTCGGGAAGATATTGCAATCATCCGGGAGACGCTGCCGTATATTCGGATCCTCAAAGCCGTCCATGTGATGGATATGTCAGCCGTAGAGGCAGCAGAGCAAGCAGCTGCCTATGCGGACGCGATAATTCTTGATACGCGAACGCCCGAAAGACTTGGAGGAACAGGGCTAACCCATGACTGGAACATCAGTGCGAGAATCGTGGAGTCATCAAAGATACCCGTAATCCTTGCCGGAGGCCTCACTCCGGAGAATGTAGCCGCGGCTATTGATCGGGTTCACCCTTACGCGGTGGATGTCCACACCGGCGTGAAGAAAAACGGCGTCAGGGATGCCGAGAAGACGAAAGCATTCGTCAAGACGGCGCATACCGCTGTCTGATTCACATTCTTTTTTCCAAAAAAATTAGACTTAAATCACTGTCTGTTTACAGGTTTTGAAGTTATTTGCATATCCGGTCATATCGAGCAGGCCGTGCCCTGAAAGATTGAAGACGATTGTCTGTTCCTCATTCTTTCCGATGATTACGACATACTGTAGTACACGAAGTAATTACCAATCTTCATCATGTTGTGTATCTCCCGCTCGATTCTCTTTTTTCCCCTTCCGTCCCGATGTATGCAGGATACGCTACCGTATCCGGATAGATCATGACGGAAAACAAACACAAAACTACAAACACAAAAGCTTGCGCTCAATACAAAAAACAAACAAAAAAACACACATAACAATGAAGTAAGGGGGGGTGCAGCGTTGACCACTTCCCGAGAATTCGCATATCTCAGTACAATAGCCGACGTAAGAGAGCTTAACTGCCGGGTTCGGAATGGGTCCGGGTGGAACCTCTCTGCTATGGCCGCATGATCCCCCAAGCCAAGTTCCCGATTTGAACGGGAGTAGAGTTGCTCTGCAGGCAACCGCGTGGCCGCTCCGCCAACTTGGCACAGTAATCTGGCATAATATATAAGCCGTTACTGTTTATAAAGGATATACCTTTAGGTTTTGCATTCGGATAACGTCTGGGCACAGCGGACACTGCAATATATGCCGGTAGTAGACAGGCTCTTAAAAGAACAAAGGCACATTGTTATGATGCCGACGTCCATCTACCACTGCATTGCCATTGAAGTAACCAATCATCCATTGTATAATTATCGAGGCATACCATATTCATAAAGAATCTGGATTTGAGCGTTAGTACTTGCGGACTGAACACGTCGTTGCCTTCGTGCGTACATCCCAAGCCTATTAACCCGGTCTTTTACCGGTGCTCTGTAACGAAATCTCTTTTCAAGCGAAGTTTCAAACTTAGATGCTTTCAGTTTTTATCTCGTGCCACGTAGCTGCTCGGCACTGCCTTATCAGACAACCGATACACCAGAGGTGACGAATGAAAGTTCCTCTCGTACTATTTCATTCTTGCTCTCAGATTTCGAACACTCCCATCAGATAGTAACCGACCTGTCTCACGACGGTCTGAACCCAGCTCACGATCCCCTTTAATAGGCGAACAACCTCACCCTTGGCTGCTGCTGCACAGCCAGGATGGAAAGAACCGACATCGAGGTAGCAAGCCGCCGGGTCGATATGTGCTCTTGCCGGCGACGACTCTGTTATCCCCAGGGTAGCTTTTCTGTAGTCAATAGCCCTCACCAAAAAGGCGTATTGGTTCGTTAGACCCGTGTTTCCACTCGTGATTTCTTGCTGTGCGAAATCACGTCAAGCCAACTTATGCTCTTGACACTCTCCTGTGAGTTGCTGACTCACATGAGTTGACCATAGGGCACCCTTGATATTTTTTCGAGGGTGTGGCGCCCCACCCAAACTGCCTACCTACCGATGTCCTCACCATGAAAGATGAGTGAGAATTACAGCAGAACAAGGATAGTGTCTCAACTGTGGCTCCACTCATACCGGAATATGAGCATTAACACCTACTATCTACGCTGCGCATGTAATACCGTAAGTCAACGACAGGCTGCAGTAAAGCTCCATGGGGTCTTCACTTCCCGATGGGAGTCCCTTGCCTCTGCACAAGGATAAAAGGTTCAACGGATTTGCGGTAGGGACAGTAGAGCCCTTATTAATCCATTCATGCAAGTCGCCAATTAAGCGACAAGGTACTACGCTACCTTAAGAGGGTCATAGTTACCCCCGCCGTTTACGGGTCCTTCGTCCGATTGTAATCAGTGTTCAGATACCCGCACTGGGCAGGATTCACAGACTATACTAGTCCTTACGGAGTTGCAGTCTGCTATGTTGTTGTTAGACAGTTAGAGCTCCCTGGTCACTGCGACCTGCCTAATCACTAGGCAGGCACTCCTTGTTCCGAAGGTACGGAGCCATTTTGCCGAGTTCCCTTACCACAAATAATTCCGACACGCCTGAGTCTTTTCAACTAGGGGCACCTGTGTCGGTTCTCGGTACGGACATTGCGTTACCTTTTCACGGGCACCAGGTGTTTACACACTTACGCCATCACGCTTTCACTCAATTCTCACCATTACGGTACTCCAAGAGTTTATACGATTGGACGGGACGACGGTCCCGCTATGCATAACCCGATGCGTCAGTATATTAACGCATGGTACAGGAATATTAACCTGTTTCCCTTTTGCTGCACTCAACTTATGATGCAGCTTAGGACCGACTAACCCTCGGCTGACGAACATTGCCGAGGAAACCTAGCCCCTTCGGCGGAATGGATTCTCACCATTCTTTGCTTCTACTACTGCCAAAATTCTCATTCCTATAAGGTCCACAGGAACTTACACCCCTGCTTCAGCCCATACAGGACGCCTCTCTACTCGATCACGTTCAAAAACGTGCGCCATGGTATCTGCAGTAGGCTTGAGCCCCGTCCATTTTCTGCGCCCTAAATCTTGACTGGTAAGCTGTTACGCACTTTTTAAAGGATAGCTGCTTCTGAGCTCACCTTCCAGTTGTCTTTGACCTAGGACTTCATTCAGTGTTGACACTTAGCCTACATTGGGGGGCATTAACCATGGTCTGGGTTGTCTCCCTTACGGACTACAAGCTTACCCCGTAGCCCGGACTGCCCGACGTCTACAAAGATAGGGAGTTTGGAGTTTTACAGGAAAGCGAGGAATTTCTTCCCCGGGATTTCCAATAGGTGCTCTACCTCACTATCATTCTCGGTCGAGGTCATGCTTAGACATGTTTCGAGAGGAACCAGCTGACACCCGGTTCGATGAATCTTTCACTCCTATACCCAAGTCACGCGAATGATTTGCATATCAATACCGCATGCGGTCCTCCACGCACCTTTCGGCACGCTTCAACCTGCTCAGGCATAGATCACCAGGTTTCAGGTCGTATCCCGTTGACTCCACGCACTATTAGTACGCCGCGCCAGGTAAACTACGCGCTTGTCGCTTTCGCTGCGGCTGCCCTTGCGGTTAACCTCGCCAGCGGAATACACTCTTTGGCCCGTTCTTCAAAACGTAAGTTACGACGTCGGCAACTATTCTCATACTACCGCCTCGCGACGGGTTCTTTCGAACAGAAGATCCTTGCACGCCGTAACACACGATCACCGGTTAGTTTCAGGCACTTTTCATTTCCTTTTTAGGGATACTTTTCAGTTTTCGCTCACGCTACTATTTCGCTATCGGTTTTGAGGAGTATTTAGTCTTGGAGGTTAGGTGACCCCCATATTCACGTGGGAATTCCAACCCGCGCTACTCAGGACACTTCTAAGCTGTGTTTACCACCACGTACGGGACTGTCACCCTCTAAGGTAAGCCATTCCAAGCTACTTTCATTAGATAAACACATACTACAGCGAAGGCCATACACTACATGTCCCTTGCGGGATTCAGTTTAGACTCTTACGGGTTCGATCGCCTCTACTAACGTAATCTCAATTGATTTCTCTTCCTCCCCCTACTGAGATGTTTCACTTCGGGGGGTTCCCCATCCTTACGGATTCACGATAAATCGTGGGGAGGTCCTATTAGGGGATCCCCGGATCATAGACTCCTTGCGTCTTCCCGGGGCATTTCGCTGCTTGGCACGCCCTTCATCAGCTCTCAAACCGAACCATTCACTAACCGGCATAAGAACCAGGTTCTTTGTTCTCCGATGTTTCAAAGCTCGGAACAACGGAGGGTATGTCGATAATTTTTTGATGATTGTTTGTTACAACAATGTATTATTTGTGGTAAATGGAATACGCAGCATCATGTTTATGTGCTGTTGCCAGGGTCCCTTTGTCTCTCTTAAAGTGTGTCGATACCGACAAATATACTTTCAGTAAAGAAAGGTTCCGCTGATACCCATTTAACGTCCAAATGCAAAACCTATACACAGCCTCAAAGAGTCAATGACTCTCGGCCCTTCCCCGGTAACTCGCGTTTCCGGGTGCATTGGTAACCGCAACTGGTGACAGAAATCCTGTCACAGCCGGTTACGGAGTGGACGCGTGGGGATTTGAACCCCAGGCCTCGGCGTTGCAAACGCCGCGCTCTTCCAACTGAGCTACGCGCCCCTCACACATTATTCATTCGTTTGTTAGTTACTGTTTAACAAACCATACAGCGTGAGTATGATATTGATGTGTTGGAATTGTGACGATTGTACGGTTCATTGAAATGACCATGCTAATTCTGTCATACAAGTTGTGTTTGGATCATTCTTTAGGAGGTGATCCAGCCGCAGATTCCCCTACGGCTACCTTGTTACGACTTAACCCTCCTCACGGAACCTAGATTCGACCCCGGCAAAGACCAGGGACTCATCCAAACCCCACTAGGATGGTTTGACGGGCGGTGTGTGCAAGGAGCAGGGACGTATTCACCGCGCTATAGTGAAACGCGATTACTACAGATTCCAGATTCATGCGGGTGAGTTGCAACCCGCAATCCTAACTAAGGGCGGGGTTCGGAGATTGACTGCACCTTTCGGTGTTGTTACCCATTGTCTCGTCCATTGTAGCCCGCGTGTAGCCCGGATAATTCGGGGCATGCTGACCTACCGTTGCCCATTCCTTCCTCCCCTTTAGCAGAGGCGGTCCCGACAATGTCCCCAGCCATCCGGAGATGCTGCTGGCAATTGTCGGCGTGGGTCTCGCTCGTTGCCTGACTTAACAGGATGCTTCACAGTACGAACTGACGACGGCCATGCACCTCCTCTCAGCTAGTCATGTAAAACCTTCAGATTGACAATCATTCAGCTGTCTTATCCGGTGAGATGTCCGGCGTTGAATCCAATTAAACCGCAGGCTCCACCTGTTGTGGTGCTCCCCCGCCAATTCCTTTAAGTTTCAGCCTTGCGACCGTACTTCCCAGGTGGTGCGTTTCACGATTTCTCTTCGGCGCATCAGTAACACGTGGTTACCGACACACCTAACGCACATTGTTTACGGCTGGGACTACCGGGGTATCTAATCCCGTTTGCTCCCCCAGCTTTCGTCCCTCACTGTCGAAGATGTTCTGGTAAACTGCCTTCGCCATAGGTCGTCCCTCGAGGATTACAAGATTTCACTCCTACCCCCGAAGTACGGTTTACCTCTCCCAGTTCCAAGACTGCCGGTATCTCTTAGACGCCTTCACGTTGAGCGCGAAGATTTCCCAAGAGACCTAACAGTCAAGCTACGGACGCTTTAAACCCAGTAATAGTGGCCATCACTCGAGCAGCCGGTATTACCGCGGCGGCTGGCACCGGTCTTGCCCTGCCCTTTCTTCACATATGATTTAGATATATGAACAGCCTGCATCGACAGGCACTCAGGGTTTCCTTATCACGATTGCTCGCATTGTAAAGTTTGCGCGCCTGCTGCGCCCCGTAGGGCCTGGATTCATGTCTCAGAATCCATCTCCGGGATCTTGCTCCCACAACCCGTACCGATAAAAGGCTTGGTGGGCCGTTACCCCGCCAACAACCTAATCGGACGCAGTCCCATCCTAAGGCGACTGATCTTTCGAGGATATACCATTCCAGGATATATCCACTATGGAGCATTAGCCCCAGTTTCCCGGGAGTATTCTCCACCTTAGGGCAGGTTAACCACGTGTTACTGAGCAGTATGCCGAGGTCTTACACCTCTCGACTCGCATGGCTTAGTCAAACCCTGATAGCAATGGCCTCTGGCAGGATCAACCAGAATTACTATTTTCTTTTCTTTATTATAGGCACACAGTTGTTGTTTCTACGACATAATCACAAAAACACAACCGTATGAAAGGAATCAGCGGTCATTTCAATGAATGTCCGCATCGCCACAATTCCAACGTCAGGACCAACAATCACTCCGGTCATTACCGGATGATTCGCGTTTTGTCCTCCACTTAAACAGCTTTACTATATTCGCATCAAATGCTTATATAGTCTTCTAACCGAATTCCCGGAACGCAGGCAATCAACTTGCTTGGTTCTTGGAGCTCAGTTCGTGAGCCTTGCGAGGTAATATAGTTACCTTCAATCACTTATAAACCCACCGAAACAGTGAGGCAGCTTCCGGGAAAAAATCCCGGATTTTGTCGCTCGCAGATCGGTTGACTTGTGAGGTGATAATTCTAGGCAAAGCGGCATATAAACCAACCGGAATGATGTCAGACTTACATAAATGACAGCACGATAGAGACAAGCATTGCCACAAATCCGATCAGACAAAGGATAAGCAGAACATCCAACAGAATTAGCCAGAAATTACGCTCTTTTTTAACTCTTCTCTGTATAACCATCCTGAATCACCACCCAAAGATCGCCGAAAAACTCATCCTGCTCAAGATCGATCCTGCCGCTCTGAACAAGAAAGAGACAGGGGAGATACACAAAATATACCAGCCAATGAAGAGTTCCCGCCAGTTCATGCAGGGAAACCCCCGGGTCACGCGCATCCGGATGCGTCTGAACGAGCGCGAAAATCCGCCCGGCCATACGTTCGTAATCCTCATCATGCGCAATGCCCACAACCTCGCCGGCATCCGGTTCCTCGAATAACTCATCCTCGGAATCGATACACCGCCGCCTTCTCTGCCGTCTCCGCTCCGCCTTCTCCGCAAGTTTCAGCTGTTTAATCAGTTCGTAGAGAGTGACCGGACGCTTCCGCGCATCCTTTCTCTTGAGTCTGCGGTCGATCTCGCGCTCGAGAAGTTCGATCGGGCCGAGCGCGCGCTCAGTGATCACATCATCTTCCGAGAAAGGATCGAAACCTTCCTCGGAAATATCTTCATCACACTCCCCGTCATCCTCCAGACCGTCAAGCAGCTCGGACTTCATCCGAAGCAGGACCGACGCATAAAATATCGTCCGGCCCGAGATCATCAGATCAAGTTCGCGCCTGCGTTCGAGTTCCGTCAAAAACCGTTCGGTAACCGCGACGATATCGATATTCCACGGATCGATCTCTCCGCGTTTCGCCAACTGATACAGAATTTCGACCGGCTCTTCGAGTTTCCCGTCAGGAATTTCTTCAGCCATTCACCTTCACACCAGTCACCAGCGTACTCTTATCACTCATACGCAGAGTCACGCCCACCATCCGGTCCGCCGCTTCGATCATCGGTTTTCTGTGCGAAACAATCACGAACTGACTTTTCGTACAGATATCGCGAACCATCTGGGACAAACGCTCCACATTCACTCCGTCCAGATTGGAATCCACCTCATCCAGCGCATAAAAGGGCGCCGGCATATACTGCTGGATCGCAAAAATAAACGAAAGGGTCGTAAGCGACTTCTCTCCACCCGACATCATATTCAGCCGGGTCACTTCCTTTCCACGCGGCGAGACCTCGAAGGTCATGCCCCCCTGGAAAGGATCCTCGATATCATCCAGGACCAGATGACCGGCGCCCTCATTCAGGCGGGAATAGATATCCTGAAAATGCAGATTGATTGCCGAGTAGGCATTCATGAACGCATCGAACTTCATATGCTTGAAACTATCGATCTTATCGAGAAGCGCCTGACGTTCGCGGGAAAGCGTCTCTTTCTTTGCCGTCCGCTCGACGGAACGCTTCTGGACCTCATCATACTGTTCGATCGCACGCATATTCACATTCCCGAGTTTTCTGACCGCCCGCTCGGTCGTGGCAACGCGGTCAAGAATCTCGTCCATGCAAAGATCGCAGACGATATCCTCGGTGATCGAACCCTTGATCTCGGACATCTCCAAAGCAAGAGAAGTGGATTTTTCATCAAAAGCGGAGATCTGCACATTGCATCTCTCCTCGGCACCCTGCAAAGTCACGATCCGCAGCTGCGCTTTATCCGCCGCATGCTGAGCTTTGTTCCGCTCCTCGGTCAGCTGTTCAATCTCGCCGGTGAAAGCCTTCATCTCATCCTCGAACGCAGTGATCACGGATTTTGCAGCATCGACCGCTGCATAACAACCCGCGATCTCCTGATCGATCGAGACATTTTTTCCCTCCAGAGCGGTCCGTTCACGGGTTATCTGTTCAACATTCTGTTTGAAATGCTGACGTTCGAGATTCAACCCGGAAAGATCATTTACCTTGTTTTCATACCGGCGAGACGTATCATTGTAACTCGACTGGGCTTTCTGCAGTTTATCGGTGAGCAGATTAAACTCATCCTCATTCAGGACAGAACGCAGTTCGCTCACCCGCTGATTCAGGACCTCAAGTTCATCAGACAGAGCATCCACACGCGTCTCGAGTTCGGCCACCTGATTCGCCGTCTCCTTTTTATCCCGGTCGGTTTCTTCCAGAAGGCGTGATGCCCGAACCTCGTCGTCTGCGATCTTATCAAGAATCCGATTACAGTCACTGATTTTTAGTTCGAACTTGACGATCGCCGAATCATACTCGTTTCGTTCGGCGCGAAGACCTTCGGCTACCGACCGGTGACGGGCTTCGGCTGCAACCAGATCGGATTCATCATTGCGCAGATCGGCAAGTTTTGCAGAAATATCCGCAGATTCCCGACCAACGGCAACGCCGAACCCGCGAAGATCTTTCCTGATCGACCCGCCGGTCATGGCTCCGACCCGCTCCAGAAGTTCGCCTTCCAGAGTTACCATCCGGTATCTGCCCATGAGCCGCCGGCCGGCATCCAGCGTCTCAACGACCACCGTCTGGCCAAAAACTAAATTGAAAGCATCCCGGTATTCCGGATCGAAGTCGATCAAATTGATCGCATAATCCACAACCCCGTTGCCGGCGAGCGGGGGATGGGTGGCCTGAGGCTTCATCTTGTTCAGCGGAAGAAGCGTCAGGCGGCCCAGCCGTTCATCTTTCAGATAGCGGATCACATTCGCCGCAGTCTGATCGGAGTCGACGACAACGTTGTTGAGCCGCCCGCCCGCTGCTATGTTTAACGCCACGGCGTATGCGGAATCGATCACTTTTCCAAGACTCGAAACGGTCCCAAACACGCAGTCCATACCGAGAATAGCTGAAATAGTCCGGTCCGAGGCACCCGATGCCTGCTGCTGGGCCTCGATATGCATCTGTTTTTTCGTCAGTCGGGCGATTTCTTCTCTGAGAGGTTCGAGAGCTTTGCGTGCGCCAAGCATCGCCCGTTCGGTCTCGCCGATCTGTTTATCGAGGATCCCTTTGTTTTTCCTGGCATCCAGAAGATCGCGTTCGAGCGAGTCGATCTCGGCCTGCTTCTCGGAACGTTCTTCAGCCAGAGACCCCCGCTCCCTCAGCAGCTTTTCCAGTTCCTGTGCACGGACACGGCTGCGTTCGATAATGCCGTCCCTTTGAACAACGATCGAACCGCGCTCCTCTTTTTTCTCTTCGACCTGCCGCATAAGATCGACTAGTTCGGCCTGGGCCCCCTTCGAGTCACGGCTGCATTTACTGACGAGCTCGTGGGCTTTCTCCAGAGTTTTTTTCTGGGCCTCAAGTTCCATCGCCAGATTCGCCTTATCGATCTGCAGCGTCTGGGATTCCCGGATCTTATCGTTGAGCGTGTTCTGGTTTTTCTGGAGCTCGAGATACAGGCGGTTCATCTCGGCGAGATTGCTCTCTTTCTCCTTTTTCCTGCGGATGATGGTCTCCTCGGCAACACGGATGTTTCCTTTTTCAGCCTCTATTCCGCCGATGATCCGCATATATGCAGGACCCTGTCGGTGACTGATTTCCTTATCGATCTCGCGGACATCCTCGAGACGGGCGTTCTTCTCGTTTTCCTGTAGGGAAATGTCGTTACGGATACCCGCACGCTTCCCCTCCTGTTCAGACCGCGAATGAGCGATCAGACCTAGTTCGCGCTCGAGATCCTGAAGCACGACGATCTGTTTTGCGGCTTTGAGATAATCAAGTTCAGCCTGAAGTTTCTGATATTTTACCGCATCCTCGCTGGCATCGGCAAGTTCTTCAAGCTGTTTGGCGTACGAAGCAAGAAGGATCTCTTCGCGGTCGATACTAGCCCTCACCTGTTCGAGTTCCACGAGAGCCTGTTCTTTTTTATCATCAAACTCCGCAACCCCCGCGATCTCATCGATGATCCGTCTGCGTTCCAGATCGCTCATATCCATGATGCGGGAGATATCTCCCTGCATCACGACATTGTATCCATGCGGCTTGATCCCGCGTTTTGCAAGATACTCCAGAATTTCCGTCTGGGAACAGGTCTTTTCATTGAGATAATAATAACTGTAATATCCGTTTGCGGTCCGTTTGATCCGCCGGCGGATCTTTGTGTCGTCCGAAAAGGTGAGGGTGACCTCGGCGGTATTTTTTCCAGACATGGTATTGATAAAATCCGTGAGCTTTTCGGCGCGAAGGGTCCGTGAGGTGGATAAGGATAGAACGAAAAGGATAGAATCGATGATGTTACTTTTTCCCGAACCATTCGGCCCGGAGATTACGGTAAATCCTTCATAAAAGGGAATTTTTGTCTTTCTGGAAAAAGACTTGAAGTTGTCGATGTCAACCTGGAAAATGTGCACGAATGAACTCCGTTAACGCTTGATTTCCACAGTGTCGTCATCCTCTGCTTCGATTACTGCTGAAGAGTCGGCACGAATATATAACGAGTGTGAGGAACGGGACGGGTTATAGCCGGTACCTGCGATGATAACATTGTGATCGGTCGTTTTCTTTCGTTTCTGGATAGTTCCGTCCTGCTGCATTACATATTCAAACTCGCCGGGTTTCAGATTCTCAACCGGAACATCGGGAGTGACGGGGGCAGAGGCGCGAACCGGCTCGGGTGCCGGGGAAGGAGTCGGGCGGCTCATGCGGGGTGCCGGCGTTTCGATAGCCGGTCTCCTGAGGGGAGGAGTGTTCTTTGAAGCTGGAGCTTCGGCGCGAACAAGTACGGGTTCTGCCGTCGGCTCGGCGACAACCTCGCCTCTCCGGACATCGAACCGGGAAGATTCCGGATGACTTTTGACCGGAGTTCCGCCGAGTTTTTCCATCTGGACGCTGAGTTTACGGGTCACGGACTTCAGATCGAGAAGTTCCTCGGTAAGTCCTTTGACCATGATCTCGAGTTCACGGATTTTGCGTTCAAGTTCCTCAGTATTTTCCGATTTTTTCACAGCTGCCGTTACGGTTTCCTGCTTGCCGGCGAGCCCGCGTTCCTGCTCGGCAAGTTCGTGCTCTAAGAATTTCATTCTGGTATCCATGATTGCATCTATCCTGTAAAAATAATTAATAGGTTTTTCAGTGCCCATTGTATAATACACTTGTGGAACGGCCGGGCAGATACCACAAATGCGAGGCAGAATCAAAAGATTATAACAGTAATCGGGAGATTCAAGACATGTAAAGATGCCTGGAAAGAAAAAGAAAAATGGTTGATTCAGGTATAGCCGATCAGACCATCCGGTATGTCTCGAGATTCTGGGGGGCCACGGTTTGGATATGGAATTTCTTATAGATGGAACTGGCAAAGTCAATCGTCTTGGACTCTTCGCCATGGATCGTAAAGACACGCTCGGGTTTCGGCTGAACGTACTGGACGTAATTCATCAGCTGCTTGCGGTCGGCGTGACCAGAAAATCCTTCCACGGTCTGGATCTCCATATTGATAACGATCGTTCCTTTTTTACCGATCGGCACTTCACGCCAGCCTTTCTGGATACGGCGTCCGTAGGTTCCTTCCGCCTGATATCCGACAAAGACGATCATATTCTTCGGGTATTCGGCGAGGTTGCTTAAATATTCGATCACCGGACCGCCGTTCATCATACCGCTCGTGGAGATGATCACGCAGGGGTCTTCTGAGAAGATAACCTGCTGACGTTTATCGTAGGAGTCGACCTGTTCGAAACATTCCGCGAGGAACGGATTGTAGTTGTCACGGAAGATAAGATTGCGAAGATCGGTGTTGAGATACTCAGGATACGCCGTGTGCATCGCGGTTGCTTCCTTGATCATTCCGTCAAGGTACACTTTGCATTTCGGGATGCGGTTGCTTCTCATACCTTCTTCGATGGCGAGCATCAGTTCCTGAGACCTTCCGACGGCAAATGCTGGGATCAGAACTTTTCCGCCGCGGCCGAGCGTCTCGTTGATGACCTCATACAGCCGCTCTTCAGCCTCGACTCTTGAAGGAGAGAAGTCCTCCGAACCACCGTAGGTACTTTCGATAACAAGAGACTCCAGACGCGGGAACTGGGAAACGGCCGGGTTGAACAGGCGGCTCTTCCCGTAGAAAAGATCGCCGGTAAAAGCAACATTGTACACGCCGTTGCCGACATTGAAGTGGGCGATCGCGGAGCCGAGGATATGGCCGGCGTTGTGCAGGGTGAGTTTCATGTCGGGGGCGATGTCGGTAACGTCGCCGTAACCGAGAGCTATTGTGTGTTTGACAAATTCGCGGATCTCGTTCGATGAGTAGGGAGGATCACGATCCTCTTTGTTGTTCACATCCAGATAATCCAGCTGAAGCATCGTCGCAAGATCGCGGGTCGCGGGGGTTGTATAGACCGGCCCGTCGTATCCGTATCTGAAAAGAAGCGGGATAAAGGCCGAGTGATCGAGATGGGCGTGAGTCAAAACGACGGCATCGAGATTCGTGAACGGATAGATCTCGGGGACGTTCAGATACGGCGATGAGGCAGAGCCGGTTGCTCCGGGGGATTCCCCGCAGTCGATCAGGACTTTGCTTTCAGGCGTGCTCAAAAGAAACGCCGCACGGCCGACCTGACGGCAGCATCCGAGCGTGGTCAGACGAAGCCACTGATCATGATCACGGCCGGTATAGATCGAATCGCGGTGGATCCGCTTCCCGCATTTACGGAGAAACTCCTTTCTCTCGTCACGGGATTCACGGAGGTACTGACGAACCTGCTTGATCGTTACTGATGGGATCGGCGGCGTTCTGGCAGCCTTCGGCGTCCATCCTGTCTTCATGGTGATGTCGCGAAGCGTTGATCCGTTTTTCCCAATCACGACGCCCGGCTTCTCGGCCTCGATCAGGACCTCGCCCGTATCGGTATCGAAGAAGATATCCGTGATCCCTGCGGTCTCCGGCACAACGGCCTTTATCATATCATAGGCCTGTTCCGTATCTCCGAGAATATTGGGGCGTACAACGATACGTTTGCGTAAGTCGCGGGCAAGCGTTTTGATTAAGTCATGATCCTCGGCAAACCGTTTTGGATCGTCAGTATATATGACCATCTCCGGCCCTTCAAATTCAACATCCGTTACGGTAACTCCACGAGGAACTTTTTTATTAATAGTTACTTTGAGTTCTTTGAGTCTATCTTCAACCTGCATAAAATTCGTTTCCAAAAAAAAGTGAGATTAGTTCGCCGGGGGCAGATACCCGACTATTTTATCCTCCGGCAGATACTCGAACTTCTCCGGGGTTATTATCACCACATTGTAGCCCTCTCCCGAGGCCGAGTCCCGAAGCATTGCTGCGCGAAGCGCACGTACGGCTAGTTCGATTGCTTCCTGCTCGTTCATTTTGGGTTTGAACCTATCCTCTAAGACACCATAGGCTGTCAGCGATCCGGATCCGGTAGAGACGAAGTTCTCTTCAAGCGTTGCTCCGCCGGCCGCATCTACGGAGTAAACCGAAGGTCCTCTGGTATCGACACCGCCGACAAGGAGCTGTACATAATACGGTGAAAAGCGATTCTGATTCAGATAATTGGAAAGAATCGTCGCTGCCGCCCCGACGCTGATCTTCTGACCTCTGCGGATTTCGTAGAGATTGCATTCGACATTGATGATTCTGACAAGCTGCTGGGCATCCCCAACACCACCAGCGATCGTCATACCGATCTTATCAGTGATGGCATGTACTTTCTTTGCTTTCTTGCTGGCGATCAGATTACCCATCGTTGCCCGCCTCTCGGTAGCAAGGATGACGCCGCCGTCGAATACAATACCCACTGTGGTGGTTCCCGTTTTAACGTCCTGGTGTTCTTGTGACATGAGAAACCTCAAATTAAGGTACGCTGCAAATTCATAAAACACTGTTTTCATTGAAACAGCTAAAAGCGCTAATAATTAAGTGTACGTAAAGTATGATAAACTTGCCGACTGGGATAAAAAGATTACAGAGTCCAGGACTGCATGTCGAAAGCGGCATGTACATAGTCCCAGGGTATTTTATGACTCATATGAACGCACCATAACTCTTTTGGTGCCAGAGTTTTGGCAAGTCTTTCGGCATCCTCGATATTCATGTGTTTGGAGATGTTGACTCTCGGCGGGAATATGCCGTCGAGCAGTAATAGATCGGCACCTTTCATCTGCTCAAGCGAAGCTTCGGATAGTTCGGCACGCGTATCGCAGGAGTACACAAACGTTTTGCCGTCTGCGGTGATCCGAAGGCCATAGGTTGGGGTGTCGTGAACGACCGGAAAGAGCGTAACTTCCATGCCGCATATCTCAGTCGGCTCAAATGGACGGACGGGATGTTCTTCGTGACGGATGAAACAAAATATCCCCCCGCAGTATGCCAGAACCTCTGGAGCCCCGTAGACCGAGATAGGTTCCCGCTGGACCCGATAAAAGTCGCCGAATCCCATGAAATGATCATAATGACCATGGGTCCAGATAACGGCGTCGATCCGCGGAGAACCGGCGGCCAGTAACTGGGCACGCATATCCGGGCCGGTGTCGATTAAGAGATGACGGCCTTTGTGCTCGATTAACAGCGAAGTCCGAAGCCGCTGCTTGCCGGTTTCCTGTGCTTCGCGGCAGACCGAACAATCGCAGCCGATCTTCGGCGTGCCGACAACATCCCCCGTCCCGAGTGCCGTCACCTTCATCAGGCGCACCCGCTCCGAACCTGATTTCTCCGGTTGACCAGTTCCATTCCCGCATTAACGTCGGCTTCGTTGATCTCCTTTCTTCCGGAAAGAAGAGCCGAAACGATCGCTTCTGTGAGCATCATACGAAGATCGGCTCCCGAAAAACCCTCGGTCCGTGCCGCAAGCGTGGTGAAATCGATCGTGCAGGGAATATCGGAGGCAACATGATTCAGGATCGCTTCCCGCATGCCTGCATCGGGAAGAGTGAAGGTGACTACCTCGTCGAACCGGCGCCAGGCAGCCTCATCGAGCATGTCTGAGTGGTTGGTAGCACCAATCAATAGAACCTTATCTTTGATTAGATTGATATGATCAATACATTTGAGAAGGGTATTGACCCCGCGTTTCATCGTTCCGTTGTCGTCGGAGATACGGGTCTTGGCAATGTAATCGAATTCATCGATGAAGAGGATGCACGGTGCGATCTTTTTTGCAAGA
This sequence comes from Methanocorpusculum sp., assembly GCA_965228205.1. Classification (GTDB taxonomy): domain Archaea; phylum Halobacteriota; class Methanomicrobia; order Methanomicrobiales; family Methanocorpusculaceae; genus Methanocorpusculum. The sequence continues at coordinate 1,226,098 of OZ245799.1, forward strand.
TCGAATATCCGATCGATGTTCTTCGACGTCTCACCAAGATACTGGGAGGTGATCATCGAAAGACGGACCTCGAGGACCGGCATGTGGACCGAACGCGATAACGCGAGGGCAAACGAGGTTTTACCAGTTCCCGGCGGACCGACCAGAAGGATCCGGCCAAGTTCATAGATGCGGTGGCTTCTGAGAAATTCCTGATTTTCAAGAGAGATCTGAACTTTTCTGACGATGCCGAGCTGATCAGGGGTGCAGACCAGATCGGAAAGGGAGAACTCGATTTCTTCAGGGGCATACGGGACCACAAGATCGGCCGCTTCTTTGAACGACTCCGATTTATCCGTGATCGCGGCCAGTTTTCCGGTCAGATATGCGGTCGTATCTTCAAAGAGGGGGATGTTTTCCCGGGCTTTTTTGTAGTTGACCTCGGTTTCGCCTGCGGTCTCGAGAGCAAGCGTGAGTGCCGGATTCTGCATAAGTTTTGCAGGCCCGACATGCCGGAAGTACCATTTCAGCGCCGGAGAAAAGGCAGTGACTGAAAACTGTCCAAGATCGTTGCAAAGAAGATAGGAGTTTTTCTCGTCCTGAATTATGCGGCGGGCGGGAAGATTCGGGAGATAGGATTTTAACACGCCCTCCTTTATCACAACCGGCCGGGCGATGACGCCGGGAGATTCGGTACAGAACATCTGCCTTATGGCTACGGGAAGGTCATTGACCTCTAACGCAGGATTAGTGTTCACCACTTCAGCAGTAAGAACGATTTCGGTCAACTGCAGAAGTCCCGGGTCTATTGATATTGAATCCATAATGATCCATATATATATGTGTGAAAAAAGGATAATCCTTCGTGTGATGGATGCATTCACAAACAGGAGCATAGTATTTCAGCTCAGGCAACCAAACTCATAGAATAATGACTGAACATCCGCAGGTTTCTGACATCCTGAATCAGGTAAAGGACGGAATACTTGACCCGGCGACTGCAGAAAAGAGGCTGACGGCCCTGGCAGTGACCCGGGTCGGCGATGTGGCAAATTTGGATATGGAGCGGTGCAGCAGATGCGGGATGCCCGAGGTTGTTCTGGCCGAAGAAAAGGATACCGAATCGCTCGTAAAAATCATGCATAGTTATGTTCTGGCATCCGGGCGATGCGTCGCGTCACGCATCACGGCAGAGCAAATAAAAGCGGTGTGCAAAAATCTCCCGATGGGAGTTGCCGCTGAAATCAGGGAACAAGGAGGTGTGCTGATTCTTTCTGACGGCACTCAGCCGACCCCTTCAGGGGGTACCGTTGGCATCGTCACGGCGGGAACTTCCGACATCCGTGTTGCCGAAGAAGCACGGGCAATTGCAGAAGAAATGGGAGCTAACGTCCTCACATCATTCGATGTGGGGGTCGCAGGTATCCACCGGCTGATCCCTGCTTTGGAAAAACTGCGGGAGGCGGATGTGTATGTGGTCTGTGCAGGCAGAGAAGGAACGCTTCCATCCGTCGTTGCGGGTCTCGTCGACAAACCGGTGATCGGCGTCCCGGTAAGTACCGGATACGGATATATGGGGCAGGGGGCGGCGGCTCTCGCCAGCATGCTCCAGTCGTGTGCCGTTATTACGGTAGTCAACATCGACGCAGGATTTACGGCAGGAGCATTCGCCGCCAGAATCGCAGCACTTATCGGAGGAAAAAAATGAAACGGGGCTTATATGTCGGGCGGTTTCAGCCATTTCACAACGGCCATAAAGCAGTGATCGACGGCCTCGCAGAAGAAATGGATGAACTGATCATCGGCATCGGCAGTGCGGATATCAGCCATGATATCAGGCATCCGTTTACCGCCGGAGAACGGGTACTGATGATCACCCGGGCATTGAATGGTTTAAAAATCCCGTTCTACGTCATCCCCCTGGAAGATGTGAAAAGAAATGCCCTCTGGGTAGCCCACGTAAAATCGATGGTCCCGCCCTTTGACACGGTATACACCTCCAACCCCTTAGTGATCCAGCTTTTCAAAGAAGCAGGCATCCCGGTTCTTTCACCTCCGATGTATCTGCGGGAGAGTCTATCAGGAACTGCAGTCCGGAAAAAGATGTATCACGGGGAAGAATGGGAAGAATATGTCCCAGAAGAAGTTGTATCTGTTGTTGGAGAGATCCATGGGATCGAACGCATGCAGCAGATCGCCAAAAGCGACTGAGAAATATCCCAGACATCTCTTTTTTATCCAGAAAACCGAAAGAAAAAAAAAACGTTTGCGGGTGAGGTCATGATCGACCCGCAAAAACAGAACATCAGTCTTTTTTATGTTATTACTTAAATCCAGAGATGGAGATCACGATACGCAGCCGCAATTTTATCCTCTGCCGACGCCCCGATATCAGGTAACGTCTCATTATACAAAAGGAACTCCAGATGGTTGTACTCGGTATCGTAGATCGTAAAATTATACATCTTCAGATATGTCGAGTTATCGGCGACATCCACGGAAAACCGGTCAAGGACCTTCGACGCATGAATGACCGACGAGTTCGTTGCCGAGTCCCACTCCGCATTTAATAGCAGGGTTTCAACCGTATAGCTCACATCCCGATATTCATGATTCCCGATCCCGAGCCAGACGAACTGTTCTGTTCCCGCAAAAAACTTCTCGGGATAGTCATCCGCCATTTTATCCGCCCCTAAAATATAAAACTCGGTAAACTTCTCACCATCTTTTGGAAACGCGATCACATAGACCGTTGTTACGGCAGCTACTACAATTGCCGCGATCATGATCCAGGAGAGTGCCTTGTCCAGTTTTGAACTGTCCTTTGGGAATAATTCGGTTTTCAGTGCCGGTTTTACCTGCTCGAACGGCACAGAAAACCGCTCCTCTTCGGGAATGGAAGCACGTCTGTAGACCGTGATGATCATCATTGCAAGAATGAAGATGACCAGGGAGGTAACGATCGGATCAAGTCTGATCCCAAACGGCGTATAATTCAGAACGAGGCCGATCAGCGGCACTACCGCAACCGAAAGACCGACCGAGAGAGCAAAACGTTCGATCCCGTCAATCGACTTCTTTTCCGGAAACAGTGCGGCGATCAAAACATAGCCCAGAATAAAAAGAATCACCGGAACGGAAAATATCACCCGAAGAAACGTCTCGTTTACGACCGGAACATAGATCATAGCAATTGTAAGCGCGACCCAAATCAGGATCACCGCCAGATCCTTGGGGAAATTTTTTGGGTCTGCCATACTGGCAAGCGTTTCAGATATATCTTTTTCCGGCATGTGTAGTGGTAATATTTGTAGGGAAGGATTATCAGTATTGTGTCTTTCTTTCTGTCGGATGGGCAGAATATCGCTTAAGGTGATGCAGGAAATGCCGCATCGAGTGCTGCGGTCTTCTGACTTTTATGCAGTTTGTCCACCCAGGGAAGTTCACGTACCGCGGCAGACGCCTTTGCCATTTCAAAAAACGCATTTGATTCCTCAAGACGGCCGAGTTTCAGCAGATCATACGCGATGCCGACCCACGTATCGGCATGAACGCTGCGAAGTTCAAGCGCCTTGGTATAATACGTGATCGAAGCGTCATAAAACCCGATTTCCGTGAGATGATCCGCCATCTGCACAAGAAACGCGAAATCACGCGGATCAAAGCGTGCCGCCTCGGAAAACTGCCCGAGTGCTCCGGGCGTATCATTCAGTTTATAGAGGGTCTCACCCAGACGCAGATGAATCTGGGCATTTTCTTCAAAAGTGAGGGCCTGAAGAAATGCCCCCTTCGCTTCATCATATCTTTCGCATCGGAAAAGAACATCGGCATATTTGAACCATGCGGATGCATCGGGATTTTGATCAACCACTTTTTTACGCAGAATCAGCTCTTTCCCAGTGCACATTTCCTCTTCGGAATGTCTATTTAGATGATGATGGACAGTGGCCATCCGTTTATAGAGTCCGGGTTCTTCCGGATGGCTTAATGATAGAAGCGTATAGAGAACAAGAGCCTCATCATATTTTCCAAGATACCCAAGCATATCCCCTACCAGATACTGATGACGCAAATTGCCCGATATTTTCGCAGCCTTTTCAAAGAGAATCTTTGCATCCGAAAACTGGTGAATATTTGCATAAGCCGAGCCGAGAGCCACAAGATATTCCGGATTTTCCGGATCATAACTCAGAGCCGAGTCGTATGCATCAATTGCATCATAGAAGTTTTTTTGAGCAGTGAGAACATCCCCAAGAAGTATCCAGACGGAAGAATTCGCTGGATCTTCTTCCAGATATTTGCGATAGAGCTGCTGTGCTGCGTCATATTCATGAAGAACAGTTTTTTCTTTGGCACTTTGAATCAAAGATGAATCTGCCATATCAGGTATTATTGACAGTAACAGAGGATATACCTGACGTCTTGAAAAACAGAATTACGCTGCCATCCGATTCGCTGACAGAAAAAATCAGGTGCCAGTCAGTTCCCTGATCACGGCAATAAACGTGTTCACTTCGCTTTCGGTGTTATAGAAGGAAATGCACGCACGTGCGGTTCCTTTTTCTGCGGAGAGATACCGCATAAGCGGCTCGGCACAGTGCATACCCGATCTGATCTCGATTCCGTGCTCGTCATCCAGCCATTCGGCGATCTCGTGAGGCGCAAAGCCTTCGACCGTGAAGGAAACAACACCGATACGCCGGTTTCTGTCCCTACACGCGTAATGGGTAACGCCGGGTATCGCGGCAAGTCCGTCGATCAGCATATCGGTGAGTTTTCGCTCATGTGCCTCTATATGTTTCATCCCGATATTAGAGAGGAATTCGACGGCGGCCCCAAGGCCGATGCCGCCCGACACATTGGGCGTGCCGGCTTCGTATTTATGATAGCCTTCAGCAGGCACATAGCCGTCTTCCGTGACGCTCTCGACCATCCCGCCTCCAAGCAGCAGAGGTTCAAGGACCGGGTCCCTCATCCAGAGAACGCCTGTCCCCATGGGACCAAACATCTTGTGCCCGGAGAAAGAAAGGAAATCCACGCCGAGTTTCTCGACATCGACGGGCATTCGCGGGACCGACTGGGCCGCATCGACCGCAAGCAGCGAGCCGTATTTTTTGCATAGCCGTGATATTTCCGCGATCGGCGTGATCGTTCCCGTAACATTCGAAGCATGGGTTACGGCGACGAGCCGGACGGATGCATCCATCGCAGCTTCGAACTCTTTCATGTTCAGCGTCAGATCGTCGTTGAGTCCGACGATGCGGAGGGTGACTCCTTTCGCTTCGAGCGCCCGCCAGGGAAGAAGGTTCGAGTGATGCTCGAGGATCGTCGTTACGATCACGTCCCCTTCTTTGAACGAAAGACCTTTGGCGATCATATTGACCGCTTCGGTGGTGTTTTTCACAAACACGGTCGTTCCCGCAGAGCCGTTGATGAACTCGGCAGCCTTTTCGTGAGCATGCCAGTATTTCTGGGTCGCTATCCTCGTCAGACGGTGAACGCCGCGTCCGACGTTTGCACGATACTGACGTTCAAACTCGTCCGTCGCTGCAAGAACGCACTCGGGAGACCAAGTCGTCGCTCCGTTATCGAAGTACATCAGGTCGCCCATCATGGGAAATTCGCGGCGAAGTGCGTCCCAGTCAGGTTCCGATGTTTTTTCCGTTTCGGGTTCTGTCTGGATCCAATCTTCGACAATGTCTGTAACTTTGTCGGCCGGCATAAGATGAGCGACCGAGGCGGGCGTGCTTCGTCTGATTTTTTTCTCCGTCAGATCAAGCCCCGCTTCTTTGACGAGCTCCTGCATCTTCGGCGTGAGCTCCTTCCAGCGCCAGAGACCCCAGGTGACGAACTCGGGCGGGAGACCGCGTTCATCCGCCCATCGCGTGAGGAACTCATGCCAGCGGTCAGCCATCTCCGGGTGGGTAACGCGAAGCGTTTCAAGCTCCGACTCGAGCATCGCCGGACAAAGATAGCAGCCGATGCGTTCATATCCCCGTTCATACAGCGGATTGTAGGGTAGTTCGCGAAGCCACAGATAGAAGAAAACGTCCAAAGCACGCCAGGATCTGATCGGCGAAAGGTTCAACTGCAGAGGGTTCGTTGGGTTCTGACTGAGAGCTTCGAGCGAAGCCCGGCTCCAGGATTCATACCAGCGGTTTCCCTGGATCGTCAGACACTCTCCATTATCGTTGAGATGGACTTTCAGCGGGTTGAGTTTGAGCAGTTTGCAGCACCACCGGTGGTCCTTACCCGGTGGTCCGGCCTTTTCCACGGCCTGCCAGAAGTCGCCGGCTTTTTGGATGAGTTCGACGTCCTGCGACTTGACGAAATCAATCGTTTCCGGGAACTCGAGGCCCGTGTCGATGAAAAACGCCTCGGTCACGCCGGCTTTTTTCGCGATGTTCCAGACGGCCGTGCTGTCTTTCCCGCCGGAGAACGAACAGTTCACCCTCGGTTTGAGCGGTGCATTCTGTCTGATCTCACGTACGGCATTCCGCTCCATATTTTTGATGTGGAACGCGTTCTTCTCGACCGCGTCCTCCCACGACGGGTTTGCCTTGGATTTTATCGGCGAAACGCTGATGAGTTCCTTTATTCTGACCGAACCGTCTTTGAGGATACCGGTCCCGTATTTATTTTTGTACCGCAGGATCACAACGCCGTCCGATATGCCGGTTGTAGTTACTTTGACCTTTTTTCCTCCGAGTCTTCCTTCCGGCAGTTCGGGTGCATCCTTTTCAAGATCGATGATCCCCTTGTCGGCTTTGCCGATCAGATAAGGCAGCGCCTCGGCTTCGAGATCGAGATTGAACTTTCTTGCGACCGGATCGAACCAGAGCCAGGCAAACCGTACGCCGTTTGCGATGATGAGATCATTACGGTCGAGACCTCCGGCTTTATTCAGAACGAGGATCTTCGGCAGGGTCACCGCGTCCCCGAACCGGGTTTTTATGAGCGAAGAGATGAGATCGTGATCGGTCTTTAAGGCAGGACGGACATCATACGGCTGCTGAAGGGAGATCTTTACGCTCTCATTTCCGCAGGCACAGGTCTTTGCAAGGAGAGGTATATTACATGCAGGACACCAGTAGAGGAATTTGGTCACGAAGTCGTCGGTTTCCTTGATATAGTATCCGGGTTTGAGCTCCTTTTTTGGAACTGGTTTTTTCTCGCCTCGTATACGTGCTGGTTTTTCTGCCTTCTTTCGGTAATGCGGTTTCTTATATTCGTGCGGCACGATGCGTATCTATTTGTTTTCCGGGATGAAAAAGAACTGCCCCGGGGACGTTCCCAGCATTTCCATCTCACAGGACAAACTCATAACCAAAGAAAACCAATACTAGTTTTAATATGGCAATACATCCGATAGATTTCCGGTACAGAACTCCAGAAATGAAACGTGTGTGGAGTGAGGATAACCGGTTTACCTGCATTGTCCGGGCCGAGGTTGCTCTGGCCCATGCCCAGGGAGTCGTCGGCATGATCCCGGCGGAGGATGCGGCGATCATCGAGAAAAACGCTCTTTCGGCTTCACGCGTCCGTGCAAAAGAGATCGAGGTGGAAATCAGCCACGATACGATGGCAATAACCCGGGCAATCTCTGAGGTCTGCGGGGATGCAGGACGCTGGATCCATTACGGGGCCACCTCTAATGATATTCTGGATACGGCAACCGGTCTTCAGCTCAAAGAGGCGTATGATCTCTTGGAGAAAAAACTTTCAACACTGATGGGCGTATTTCTGAAACGTGCCGAGGAAACGAAAAATCTGATCTGCATCGCACGGACCCACGGTCAGCAGGGCGTGCCGACGACCTACGGGCTTCGCTTTGCAATCTGGGCGTCCGAGGTCTCCCGGCATCTCATCAGACTCCGGGAGAGCCGCCCGCGTGTGGTCGTCGGGCAGATGACCGGAGCGGTTGGAACGATGGCCGCGATGGGCGAACACGGCATCGAGGTCCAGGCGGAGATGATGAAGTATCTAGGCATCGGTTCGGTGGATGTATCTTCCCAGGTCATTTCACGCGACCGGTATGCCGAGTATATCTTCCTGCTTGCAAACATCGCAACGACGCTGGACAAAGTGGGAATTGAGGTCAGGACCCTGCAAAGGACGGAGATCGGCGAGGTCGAGGAGTCCTTCTCCAAAAAGCAGGTCGGATCTTCCACGATGCCGCATAAACGAAATCCGATCAAGAGCGAGCAGGTCTGCGGTCTTGCACGGATCGTCCGCAGCATGGTCGAGCCGGCCCTGCAGAACAATACGCTCTGGGACGAACGGGATCTGACGAACTCGTCGGCCGAGCGGATCACTTTCCTCGAGACCAGCATTCTGTGCGATCACTGCCTGCAGGTGATGACAGGCGTCATCGAAAATCTGACCATCAATACGGAAGCGGTCGAACGAAACCTCAGATATCTGCACGGCATCAATCTTGCGGAATCGGTGATGATCGAGCTGACGAAACGCGGGATGAAGCGTGAGGAGGCACACGAGACGATCCGCGAGGCAAGCATGGAGGCGCTTTCTGCAAAGATGCCGCTTGCCGAGATCCTTGCGGCAAAGCCGGAAGTCACCGAGTTTGTTTCGGCAGAAGAGATCGCAAAACTGCTCAAGCCCGAAAATTATGCCGGTCTTGCAGGCGTTCAGGTGGAAAATCTGATTCGAAAACTAGCGCCGTACTGCACGCTGTAATCAATTTTTCACCACACTTTTTTTGATAAGAATTACACGGTCTTGGTGTGGGTCCACTTAAGGAAGGGGATGTCTGGGTGTGGATGCATGAGGTTATTTAACCGCGAATCTCCGCGAATTCTCGCGAATCGCATTTTCCTTGCGCCGTCGTGCTCTGCTCCGGCTTATCGCCTACGCAGGAATCGCACGTCGGCTGGAAAAATGCTAAGGAAAAACCGGCGTGCCGGTTTTTCTCTCCGTTAACTTTTCTCTTTGTGTAATAAAAAATAATCAAACAACAGAAAAACCCGAACGCGGGTTTTTCCGATAGCATTTTTCAAGAGAGGGTGCGATTCCTGCGTAGGCGATAAGCCGGAGCAGAGCACGACGGCGCAAGGAAAATGCGATTCGCGAGAATTCGCGGAGATTCGCGGTGGAATTTCTCATTATTCAACACTTATGTTATACACGAAATCAAAGTACATCCTATACGTACGTCAGTTTTCTCGGTTAAGATAACCCCGCTTAAGCCCTATTTTGAAAAAAAGAATTATTTGACCGCCTTCACCGTTTCTTTCAAAACAGCAGGGCCGGCCTCGTAAACCGCGTTCCCGACAACGATCGTGTCGGCATAATGACCCATCTCCGCAGCTTTTTCGCCGGAGTTGATCCCCCCGCCGTAAAAGACGCGGGTCGTTGAAAGAGCTTCGGAAACGGCACGAGTGACCGCCGGATCGCCGTACATTCCGCTGTACTCGATGTACAACACGGGCATCGAGTAGTATTTCTCCGCAACGATGCCGTAGGCTGCCACCTCAGGTGCGGTGAGATCGCATTTGGCCCGGGTCAGTTGACCCACCGAAGAGTTCGGGTTCAAAACCACATACGCTTCCTGCACGACTTTGTCCCACTGGATATCGGCATGCTGTGCCCACTCTTTGTGCAGCCCGGTGATGAATGCCGGATGACCTGCATTGAACACGCTTGGGACGAACACATAGTCGATCCCTTCGAATCTCGCACATGAGGGATCCGCCGGTTCGACGGTGAGCGGGAGACCCGCATCCCGAACATTGTCGTACAGCTCGGCGAGGTTTTCGGGAGTAACGTCCAGCGTCCCGGAAAGCATCAGAGCGTCCGTTTCGCTTGCCACGATCTCTGCGATCTCTTCTTTGGTAATGACCTTATCGGGGTCAAGCTTCGTGATGTGACGCCAGGTTTTCCAGTTCATTTTTCTACCACCTTTTGTGCATATTTCTGCAGACTAACAATCTGTTTTTCATCGATCCCGGTGACCTTTGCGAGAGTCTTGGCATCGGCCTTGACCAGCAAATACGGACTGTAGACGCCAGCAAGTGCCAGCGGGGTCAGGAGTTCGGGCTCGGCTTTTTTTCTAAGGGGAGCAATGCCCTCCTCGAAAGCGGCTTTGCTGATCTTCTCCGGACACGGCAGGCAGAGCTTTTCGGCAACCAGTTTCTGTTGATTGCAGATCGTCGTGACCGACACGCCGGTTGCAAGAGACAGACCTGCAGGATGGACCGAGATGAACTTTTCCGGGTCATCGAATCCCGCATTGACGTACTTCTTCAGCGTGATCGCCGGAACGCCGTACTCCTTCATGCGGGCGATGTTGACCATGCTCTTCGCCTCAGCCACGAGCGACGCGGCCTCAGCCTCGCTGAGTTTTGCCTCGAGAAGATCTTTGGGATCGGCCCGTGAGAGAGCTTCGACATCGACGACCCCAAGCGAGATCAGGGCCGCACTCACCTTGGAGTGGCCGCGGCCCCGCTTTGGGGCGACATGAGCCGAAACAAACTTTTTCAGTTCGGTCCGTTTTTTCAGGAGAGCTAGAACGGACCCGGCTTCCCGGATAAGTTTCTCCGCCTCGGATTTGGAAAGGCCCAGACTCTTCGAAAGTTCTTCGGGACCCTTGGAGATCAGTTCGGATAACGTATAGATATGAACGGCATTCAGCTTCTGTACGCCTTCCGCCGTCATGCCGGGCATCAGCAGGAAGGATTCGGTATTGGATTTTATGTGGGAGCAGAGCGGGCAACCGATCTTCCAGGCGGGAGCTCCTTTTCGAAGCAGCTGGACATGGTTCAGTCCGTGAACTTCACAGACCTCGTCCATCTTGACGGCATTACCCCAGGTCGCCGGCGGCAGACCCGTATTGAAGGTACAGTCCGGATACCCGGAACAGCCGATAAACTGGGAGCTGCCGACCCGTTTTATCCTCAGGGGTTTGCCGCAGACGGGGCAGGGTCCGATGTTCTGCTCTTCGCGGGTCCGCTCCATCAGATCTCTGCCGATCACGGCCTCGTTCTTCTCCAGATCGACGATGATGCCGGTAAGCATTTTTCTCGACTCGGAAAGAACCGCGTCGATCGTCTTGGTCCCGGCGGCAATGTCCCCCATGTGCTCTTCAAGCGTCTTGGTCATCGTCGGCTCCGTGATCGTGCCGGCGAACTCTTCGAGCGACTCGGTCACTGCCCGTCCGACGATAGTCGGTTTCATCGGGTTGCCTTCGATGTACTTTCTGCCGGAAAGTTTGCTGATGACCTCGTGGCGGGTACTTTTCGTTCCAAGCCCCAGCTCCTCCATCCTCTGGATAAGCCGGCTCTGGGAGTAGCGTGCGGGAGGCTGCGTCTCCTTTTCATCGGACGTCTTTGCAAGAAGCGGGAGGATCTCGCCCTTGGTGAACACCGGAAGGATATTCTCCTCCGCTTTGCTGTATGGATAGATCTCGCGCCAGCCGGCCTCGAGGATCCTGCCGCACGTGATCGTGTAGGGTTCACTGCCTGCAAGCAGATTCACCTTCATGGTCTCCCACTCAGCATCAATACAGATCGTCGCAAAGAATCTCCGCACGATGAACTCGTAGAGTTTCCAAGACACGTCGTCTCCGATCTCTTCGCGGTTCGCAAGCGAGGTCGGGTAGATCGGCGGGTGGTCGGTCGTCTCTTTTTTCCCGCGTGTTGGAACGGAACGCAGATGATCCTTCACGTATCCGGCCTCTTTCGAGAATGCGCCGTGCACAAAGATCGCCAGCTGCTCTGAGATTTTCAGACTCTTCGGATAAGCGGTGTTGTCGGTTCTCGGATACGAGATGAATCCGCGCATATAGAGATCTTCGGCACGATTCATCGCATACGAAGCCGAGATGCAGAGCCTGCTCGCACCGACGATCAAAGCAGTCGTGTCCAGGGGAGCCGGCGCACGGTCGACCTTATGGCCGGTGATGACGTCTGTTACCCAAAGTGGTTCGACGGTCGCATCGTATGCGGCCTTCGCCTCGGCGGCGTCGGTGAATCTTCCGTGTACATGGCGTGCCTCGACGCCGATCCCCGACTTCTCTGTTGCCAGTGAAAGCATCCAGTATTTGGTTGGAACGAACGCTTCGATCTCACGTTCGCGGTCAACGATCATAGCAAGGGTCGGACTCTGCACCCGTCCAACGGAAAGAATGCTGTCTGCTCCGCGGTGAGCGGTTATTGAGAGGAAACGGGTAAGCGAAGCGCCCCATACAAGATCGATGATCTGACGCGACTCGCCGGCGGATGCAAGATTGAAGTCGAGAGCCGCCGCTTCCTGGATCGACTTGACGATCTCGTCTTTCGTGATCGCAGAGAAGCGGGCACGGTCGATCGGGACCTTGGGGTTGACCGCCCGGATGAGTTCGAATGCCTCCTTGCCGATCAGTTCTCCTTCGGTATCATAATCGGTAGCGATCGTCACGCGGGTCGCTTTCTTGCCAAACTTCTGCATAATCCCGACGATCTTCTTATCCGTCGGTTTCTTGATGATATCTGCATTGATCAGGGATTTCGGCGGGTGTTCGACACTTCGCCAGTTGTTATAGCCTTCCACGAAGTCGACCTCGACCACGTGACCGCGAAGACCTATGACCACGGTGTCATCGAAGACGTAATGCGCTGCCGCACCGTCCCGTGTGACCTGGACCTTCACTTTGCCTGCCAGAAATGCTGCGATTCGCTCGGCAACAATATTCTTTTCGGCGATGATGAGATGCATACTTACTCTCCGAGAATTTCAGCAATCATAGCATGGATTTCACGGGGATCGGATTTCCCTTTGGTTTCCTTCATAACCTGGCCGACTATAAAGTTCAATGCGCCTTTCTTCCCTGCTTTATGATCGGCTATTGCCTGCGGATTTGCGGCGAGGATCTTCTCAACGATGCCGCGGAAATTCTCTCCGGCCTCGCGTATGAGACCCAGGCGGGCAACGATTGCGGCGGGCGACTCGGGCGAGCCGTCTTCATGCAAAGAATCGAGCCAGACACGCAGAACATCGACACCGGCTTTGTCGGTTATGGTCTTATCCCGGACAAGGATGACAAGTTCTTTGAACTGGTCGGCGTGACCGGTCACCTTCGACAGCGGCATGTCGCGGTAGTTGAGTTCGCCGATCAGAATGTCGGCGACCCAGGATGCCGTGATCTGTGCTCCGACAGGGGCGGCGAGTTCGTAGAACTCTGCAAGATGCAGGTCTCCCGTCAGGGTCCGGGCATGGTTTACGGCGATGCCGTACTTGGACATGAACCGGTCGCGGCGTGTGTCCGGCAGCTCCGGAAGCGCGATCTTTTCCACCCAGTCGGATACCCTGATCACAGGCAGATCCGGTTCGGGGAAGTACCGGTAGTCGGTCGCGGTCTCTTTTGAACGTGCAGAGGTGGTCGTGCCTTTTCCTTCCTGGAAATGACGGGTCTCGCGGGAGATCGTGCCGCGGCGGCGGATCAGATTTTTCTGTCTGGTGATCTCGAAGGTCAGCGCTTTTTCCACGCCTTTGTAGGAAGAGATGTTCTTGATCTCGACACGCTCATGTCCTTTGATGGAGATGTTCGCATCGACACGGATGCTTCCTTCCTTTTCCGGATCGAAGACATCCAGGTACTCGAGCGTCGCCCGCAGTTTGTTTAACAGACGGCGTGCCTCTTTCGGCGAGGAAAGTTCCGGCTCGGTGACCATTTCGATTAAGGGGATGCCCGATCTGTTATAATCCACGAGGGTGTAGTGACCGCGTTCCTTGTTCCCCATGTGAACAAGTCTGCCTGGATCCTCTTCGACATGGATCCGCGTTAAGTTGACGACCTTCGGATTTCCGGCATCGTCTTCGATCTCGATGTAACCGCCGAGAGCGAGCGGATTATCGCCCATGGTGATCTGATATGCTTTGACAAGATCCGGATAGAAGTAGTTCTTTCTGCAGAACTCTCCCTCTTCAGGGATCCGGCAGTTGAGCGCCTTTGCCACTTTCAACGCATACTCGATCGCCTTTTTGTTCAAAACCGGCAGAGCGCCCGGGAGACCCAGACATACCGGACATACGTGGGTGTTCGGGGCGTCAGCCCTGAAGTCGGCGGAACAGCCGCAAAAGAGTTTTGAGGCAGTGTCGAGCTGACAATGCACCTCAAGACCGATGATGACGGTGAAATCCTCATCCGCCATTTAAACCGCCTCCTCAAAAGCAAGCGCCGCATTCAGAATGGTCTCCTCGCCGAACATCTTTCCCATGAGCTGGAGGCCGACCGGCATTCCGTGGGCAGTTCCGCAGGGAACGGAGATCGCAGGTATCCCGGCGATGTTCACCTGAACGGTCAGGATATCAGCCTGATACATCTGCAGGGGATCGGCTGTGAGCTCCCCGATCTTCGGGGCGATGTTGGGCATCGTCGGGCCGGCGAGCATATCGCAGGTCTGCAGAGCCGATGCGAAGTCCTTTGCGATCAGCTGTTTTGCGTGCTGCGCCTTGACATAGTATTTGCCGTAGTAGCCGGCTGATAGTGCGAACGTTCCAAGAAGGATCCTGCGTCTGACCTCGTCGCCGAATCCTGCCTCGCGGACTTTGGTGTAGGCATCATGCCAGGGGAGATTCATCTCAGGCTCCGGACCGAATCTGACGCCGTCAAATCTGCCAAGGTTTGAACTGGCTTCACAGGTACAGGTCACATAATATGCAGGAAGAGCGTACTTCATGGAGGGAAGCGACACATCCACGATATTCGCGCCAAGCTCCTCGAGCTTGCCGATCGCTTTACGGACCTCTGCCGCAACGCCGGCATCGACGCCTTCGCCGAAGTACTCCTTTGGAATACCGATCGTTTTTCCGCTGATCTCGGGAACGACGTCTCCGTCATAAGGTTTGTTCACGGACGTGGAATCCTTCGGGTCGTGGCCCGCGATCACGGAGAACAGTTTTGCCGCATCGCGGACATTCGTCGCCATCGGACCGATCTGCTCAAAAGAGTTGGCATAGGCGATCAGACCGAATCTGCTCACTCTGCCGTACGACGGTTTGAGACCGACAACGCCGCACCATGCGGCCGGACAGCGGACGGAGCCTCCCGTGTCGCTTCCAAGAGCCATGGAGACGAGGCCTCCGGCAACCGCCGCAGCCGAACCGCCGGAACTTCCGCCGGTAACTCTGGTCACGTCACGCGGATTCAACGCGGCTCCAAAAGCGCTGTTTTCCGTGGTCGAACCCATACCAAACTCATCCATATTGGTTTTTCCGGCAATAATTGACCCCTGCGCCTTCAGGCGGGTGATGACGTGGGCATCATAGGGGGGGATGTATCCTTTGAGTATTTTGGAGGCACAGGTCGTCTCGATGTCTTTTGTAGAGATATTGTCTTTTATGGAAACGCGGACGCCGGAGAGAATCCCGGATCCGCTGCCTTCCACTTCGGTCGTATTGATATAGGCATTATAGATATCGGTCATCTCAGATCACCTTGGGGGCACGTACATATTCGTCTTCGGGGTTATGCGAGTTCTTAAGAGCATCCTCATGGGAGATGGAGGGCGTGACCTCGTCTTCGCGGAAGACGTTCACGAGGGGGCGCATCAGAGGTTCCGATGCCTCCAGTTTATCGAGAATGTCGAAATATTCAAGGATTGCATTGAACTGTTCGGTAAACTTACCCAGTTCTGCGGATGAAATGCCGATATCCGCTAGCTCGGCGATATGGAGTACTTCGTTTTCTTTGACCATGATGAAATGTCCTTTTTCGAATTGGTACATTTGTGGTGAGTGCTTATGGGGTTATAAGTATTGTCACTAGGGCATGAAAAACAGGGGGATCAACGCAGATTATTCCCATCTAAACCAGGATGGAAAACCAAAAGCGCATGCCGGATATTATAGTGCGGTTTCTACGATACCGAAAAAAACAGACCTCCAGGGGAAGATTATATCGCGCCGGAAAATCGTACCCGGTATGCGGGGAAGAGCTCATGAAAACTTTCGACACGTCATGGACAAAACCGCTGGCAAAAAGATCAGGACAAAAAAGAAATCAAAAAAAATATTTTGAGGGGGCAGAGAGCGCACTTAGATGGAGCGGAAGAACACGGTGTTGTTCATTCTCTTCGCACCGAAGAATTTCTTACAGAAAGCTGCGGCAACCGAGGGGGCATACTCTTTGCAGCTGAAGATATCGATATAGGCTGCGTTGGTGTCGTTGGCGAAGTGTGCCGAGAGGAGGGAGGTCTCAATGAGCTGGGTCATCGAATACCCGGAGACTCTCTCATTTGGTCCGAAGTGAATGATCTGCGGTTCGCCGAAGCGTTTCATGTCGATCAGGTCCGCCAGCTCGAGAACGAACTGGTGGATCTTCTCTGCGTCACGTATCGTTGCCGGGTCGCACTCTTTCAGGTCGATAGATGTGCAAAGGCCCCAGCAATCGTCTTTCTTAAACTCTGCAATGACCTCTGCGTCGGTCAGGTGGTTTGCTGTCATCTGTTTCATAGATAAAGTCCTTCCAGCGTGGCGTGCCTGCCTCCCTTTCGGGCTGCATACCGCCTCAGACACCATTCTGCCTGGGGCTTCATATATGAGGTTTAGCACCGGTTTTATTGGGTTTGGGAACACGGCTTATTTACTCTCTACAGCACACGTTGGATAATAATAGTTCAGCAGTTCAGTATTTAAAGATATCTCACAAAAAAGTCCGCGCATAATTGCCCGATTCGCCATCTGCTGACGTATTTTTATTATTTTGGCGATCTGCGGCCTATTTTAGCATGAAATCGAAATTTGCCCAATAATAGAGCACAAAATCGAAATCGGCACGATTAAACGCGAATAAAAAAAATCACGCCGTTTCAGCCGGTGCGCCCCACTGCGGTGAAGGATACTGCCCGGTATTTTTTCCGTCTTCAGACACACGGTTCGTAATACGATTTACGATTTGATCCGATCAGAAAACAACATTACCGAACGCAGAACGTCAGTCAAGAAATCTGTTTTGAAAAGAAAAAAAGATGAGAATTTCTATCAACTCTTTTTTTAACGAGAATCATTATTTATGAAGGATTGAATACATCCCCACACCCTCTCATCCCCCCCCCAAAAAAAGAAAATCACGATAAATCACAATTATTCCTTGACGTTTTTTTTAATTTACACCCTGTTTTGAATCGTTTTCACTTGATAGATATTATAACAAAATGCAGCCAGCATATTTTTCACTCGCACTCTTTGCAGCGTTGTTACCTTCACCAACCCTGCATGAAAGATATTTTTGATCACTGCATAGGGTCTCTCCCCCTTTGATCTCTTTCTACTTATTCGCATATTTCTCAGTTTATCTCGTATCCCAATGGGATGTCCTCTCGCCCCTCGTTTCATTGTGGCACTATATCCCTTGCATTTTGCTCCCTGATATCCCCGATCCCGATAGACCACTTCTCCTTTTTCTGACATATCCACCTGACTGTCATGAACATTTGCCGTTGTGGTTTCAATGCGTCGAATAAGATCATGCGTCGTATCCATGATGGTATGCAGTTTATAGCCATAGTGCATTTTGCCGTTCTTGGACATGATTTTTCCATCTTTATCCCGTCGTGTTTTTGCCTGCTCTCCTCGCGGCGTGTCTTTCTTACAATGACCGGGTTCAGCATACACAAACGTTGCATCCTGAATCATACCTTGTTCAATTTTGAGACCTTTCAGGTCAAGTTGTCGCTGAAACTCCTGCCAAACCAATGTGTCAACGCCTGATTCGGACATGCGCTCCCGAAATAACCAGATCGTTGAATTGTCGGGTATTTTGTCAGGACACCCAAGGAAATGCCAAAAGGAGAGACGATCGTAGATTTCACGTTCAACGGCGAGATCAGATAGATTATACCAGACTTCCAGAAGCTGAATCTTGAATATGAGTATTACATCGACATTGGGGTGACCGCCTTTGCCGGATTTATTTGCATACATGGATTCAAGAAGAGGACGAAAAACATCCCAATCAAGTGTTTTACCAACATCGGAGAGACGGGCGCCAAGTTTTTCATAACGCTCGTGATATGCCTGGTTGAGACCAAAGCTGCTGAAAGTCCCCATACATACTACTCAACGTACGAAAAGAAAGTACTTTCTGTCGGAAAAAAAAAGGTTGTTAGAAATTCTCATCAGTTTTCTCATTTATAAAGAGGGCGGTCTATTTTGAATGTTGTTGCGCGAGTCTCCTAAAGGTTCGAAGCTTTCGCGCGTTTCCCGTGATCAGTCAGATTTACAATTATAATATAAAATATTCGGTTTTTGTGCAAAACTGTTATATTTTGTAACAGGAAATATAAATTACATTTTAGTATCTAATTGGTATATATTTAGATACCAAAATGAGATTATAAGCTAATTTTTGAGACAAAAAGTGGGGGAATGCTCCGCACTAACGTATATATTATATGGACGTGGCTAATAACATATGTATCATCCTGTCATGATACAGGTTGCGGAAAAACCATGTCGAACTCAAACCAAAGAAATCTAAACATTTTTGCTACCGTCGATGACCTTGAGCGAATCGACGCAGCATGGAAAGCAGAGCCTGGTTACTTCAACCGTTCTCAGTAAATTAGAGATGCCGTCAACGAAAAAGCTGGGAGAATTTTATGGTGAAATCAGAAAACGGTGCTGACCCCCAAAATCCTTCAATAACCACAAATCCAAACCTTAGAGCCAGCATTACAAGTTTATCGTCCGACGTAATTAAGTCTCGGGTCGTTTCCAGACAAGTCCTAAAAGCTCTTGGCCAAAGGGATCCTCTGTATGAGGCGGCCGGAATCATTGCTTTGAAACGCGGTCTTATTTCGGTGCAGGACTGATTAACCATGTCTCAAAAGTAGGTCAATTAGATTGACATAAAGAATGCCATTTTTACCAAATTGAGATACGCCCGCGGTGGGACTTGCACAATTTCAGTGAAAGAGATTCTCAAGAACCTAAACCGGACCAATGGGATTCAATGCATTTATGCTCCAAAAGATCCTCGCATATCCCAGCAAATACGCAAAACCCTTCTAAATTTGGGGTTTTCCTACATCCCCGCTGATTCATCCCACGGGACCGGGAAGTATCGGATCGAAGGGTACAAACTCAGAATCCCTCTGTGTGCCGGAGTTAGTGCAGCATGTTAAACAGGCTCGCGTTCAAGCTGACTTGTCTTGATGTGGCCTATCCTGAGGCTCCCAGGCGGCACGTACACGGCGAAATCCAGGGCAGGTGTCCTTTCAGCACTTGCCGGCATTATGGCTCCGAGGACAGGGCTCCATTCTTCGTGAAGAAAAACGGCGCCTCGTGGTGGTGTTCCCGGTGCAAAACCGGAGGGGATGCCGTTTCGGCCCTTGCAGTCAAAGCCGGAATCCTCCCATGCACTGAAGCAGGGCGGCCTTTGACTGAAAAAGAAGAGATGCAACTTAAGCAGGCTATGGATGGTCTGAAGGATGACTGATGATGTCCAACTACATCCTGATATCCTAAATCAAGCATTTGACAGGAAAGGAGTGTTTGATTATTACTCATTTTCCACGTTTGTTGAAAAACGATTCAGACCACTGACTTTCAATCGGACATTGCATACTTACGATCCCAACACATGCCTATATTCAGAGGATAGCAGCACGGTCGAAGAATGGACCCAGACAATTCTTGAAGAGGCGGTTGGTATGGAGATTATGCCTTATAAATCCCCTTTCGCCCCCATTAAAAAGGAGGTTCTGAGTCGTGCGTTTGATTATCGCGTGATTCCTGGCAAAACATCCCCCTTTAACCAATTTGACGGGGTCCCGGTGAACAATGGGGTTCTTGTCTTTAATAAAGATGGTTCTGTTAGCCTGATTGATTATCGCCCGGACATGCTCTTCACGCGTAAGCTCCGGGTAAATTATCGGCCAGATGCAGACCCCAAGCCGATAGACGCGATTTTGCGGCAATGGGTCGAACCTGAGGACGTCGAGCTTCTCTATCAGATGGCGGGGCAAGCCCTCATTCAAAGCCTCCCAGGCCGTGAGCCGAACAAGAAAGCCTATCTTATTGTAGGCCAGACCAACGGCGGGAAATCGACGTTTCTTAACCTTTTGGAGGCCGTATTTGGGGTGGATAATATTTCCTGCGTGTCCCTCGATGAGTTGCCAGAACGGTTCAATAAATCGTCTATTTCGAGAAAATTCTTGAATATAGCGGATGATATTAAATGCATTTCTATCAAGAATACGGAAAATTTCAAATCACTCACGGGCCGCCGGTCACACGAAATTGAGGAAAAATTCAAACCTCGATATTCAGATGATGTTACCGCGGTGTTCTGCTTTACGTGCAACCGGCCGCCGATCATTGAAGGACCGGCTGAAATGGAAGATGCGTTTTGGAGCAGGTGGTTTTTGGTCCGGTTCCCCAGATCGTTCCCGGTCGTGCCCGGATGGTACGATGAACATTTCACACAGGCGAATATGGAGGGTTTCTTTTCCCGGGTGGTTAGTATGGCGGCCGATATGCTGAAAAATGGCTGAAAACTGCCGGTCTCGTGTGATATGACCGATGTCAAATTCCGATGGCAGCATGAATCTAATCCAGTCTCAGAATTCATAGATGAGGAGACGGACCGGGTAACATCCTTCACCGTGGGTAAGGATGAATTCTTTGAAGCGTTTTGGCGGTTGGTCGATGCTGTTGAAGAGCCTGAGGCGGATAAATTAGATCGTCGGAGAAGATGCCCACAGACGAAAACAGCAATGTCTCAAGCCCTCATCCGGCAAGGGATAGAACCCGGCCAGATCGGACGGAAAAACAAGATCGGGGTTTACCGAGGGAGCCGGATAAAACTGAACTCCCCTTATATATCCAAGAAGGAGACTGAAAACGGAGTGTTAGTTTGAGGGTCACCAAGTTCACCAATTTTTTTTCGACTACTACTTATATTATTTTTCTCGCGCGCGTTAAATAAGAAATAACTTAGTGAAGTTAGTGACTTAGTGTCTCATTGTATAATTATACTTTTTTATACTCGAGTGTCGTTTATGTCGTGTATCTCCTCCTCTCTCAGCAAGCAGATTCATGTTCCCAAATTAACCGGGTATGTATCATATCTAAAGGATAAAAATATGTCAAGTCCCTAAATGGACGTTGGAATAAACGACCCTCTTTATAAAGGGAAACGCTCAATCCTTGGACTATGACAAGGGACACCGGCTATAGAGAGAACTATCCAGATATACTCCGGGAAGCGTTTGATAAAAATCCTGAATTTTTCGGGAATTTCGAGGAAATCGCCTCGATTCTCGGAGTTAGCCGGATGACGGTCTATCTTTGGAGAAACCAGTATCCGGACTTTGCGGCCGCATGTGATGAAGTGCGTAACTTTGCATCGGACCGAGCCGAAGAGGCTCTTCACCGTCTCGCTGAAGGTCCAGTGAGCGTTAAAACGATCGAAAAACCAGACGAGCAAATCATCGTCGAAACGACCACGGGGGCTCCGGACTTTCGAGCCCTAAAATTCATTTTGATCAATCGCCGGCCGGGTGAGTGGAAGGATAAAACGGATGTTGCCTTGTCCGGTGAAGTGGGGCAGCCTCTAATCGTATTTGCAGATGAACTCACCCCTGAGATGAAACGGAATCTCGAGATGAAGAACAACAACAAAAACATTTACCGGTTCGATGAACAAGACGCGGGGTTACTCTGATGGTCGAAGAAATGATGTTCGGGCATGAACATGTTGAAAAGATGGTTTTCACCGGACCTAGGCAAGGTGATCCCGGGGCGTGCGTGTGTTCGACGCGTGAGGACGGTACGTTTTGGTGCTCAGGTTCGGGCGCCGCGTTAGAGATGCAACTTCACGCCGAAAAAATAGATGCGATGAAAAAACAGGCGACCGTAGGGGACTTATCCCGGACCGGGACCATTGAACCGATGAAGAATACAACCCCGTCATGCAAGTATCAATACAAGACTGTCGGGGACCTTTGCAGATCATCATTGAGGAACGAACATGACAACTAAACCAGCTCAAGACATCCTTGTCCGTATCACCGGAAAACACCGCTCCCGGCTCCCAGGCGGCCAGCTTCATTTATCCGAAGTGTATTCACGATTGACCTTCGACCAATTGACCTTGTGGGTGCTTATGGATGCCTAATGAATATCACGGTCTCAAATGTCTGGGAAATGCTCTGCTCAAGAGGCTACACGCCTCTTGCCCTCGAGGCATGGGTTGAACTTCACCTCGATAATAATATGGTCGCAAAAGCGGTATTATCCGAGGAGGATAAACAGCGTAAGATCGAATGGTCCATCCCCAATGAAGAACGCGATGAGTTATTGCGAACTGTAAATGCATATACCGAAGAAAGGGAATACCTTTCCGGCCGCCTCTCGGGTCTCAAACACAAAAAACAGCTTTCGCTCGAGTATGAAACTCGTCTGCCCAGACTAAAGGAACAATACGCCGGTGTCAAACGATCATATGACCCTGCCGCACTCCAAAAGGGATATGGCTTAAATCCCGAAACGCTCATAGACCGGATCGCCGAATGTGAGGAAAGGATATTCACGAAAAACGACGCGGCCGAACTCGAGGACTTAGAAGCCAAATTCTCAGATCCTTTTTACTAACGTACAAACACCCCCCCACTCTTTTTAGGGCCGTGAAAGCCCGATACACAAGCGTCAAATTATGCGCGAACCTCACGTTTCAAAAGAGGGAGTAGAACTATATTGTGATAGGTGAAATCCTATTATTATTGTTGGATTGAAAAAACAACGAAAAAACAAGGAGGGATTTAGAACATCCTCTCAGGACGTCCCGGCGGGGACTTGAACCCCGGTCAAAAGCTCCGCAGGCTTCTAGGATATCCTCTACCCTACCGGGACCTGTGCTTTATACACTAAGTGCTCTACTACATAGCCTTTCGAACGATATAAAGCCACCGTTTTCATCGGCTGGAAACCACGCCTTTCGGCGGGTTTTCCTGCTTCTGTGTGTCCCGGATACCTGCCGTACCCGCAAATTATCCCGGCAGACGAAGGGGAGCGCAGACGCCGGAAATATCCTAAAAGCAGTGTGACCAAAGCTTTTACAAAAAATCCCGTTCTTTTCATATGGAAGAAGGAACATATGAGTATCCATGACACAGGAAAATACAACGGTCAACCACCCAAGACTCATCTGCACGGCCGTGTGTCTCGCAATGGGAATCGCGGTGCTCGTCCTATCTCTCATGCACAAAATCCAGCCGGAATCCGCGATCATAATGCTGTCCATCGGAGTCACTATGTATGGCGCAGCGCTCCTTCTCTTCAACAAATAAATCATGAAACCGATCATTCCGGCTCTTGCCGGCACAATGCTCTTTCTGATCCTTGTATACTACCTCCTGCCTCCTCTGTTTCTTCAGACAGACGGCCCGGTCTGGTTTCTGCTCCTCGTCATAAATCCCCTTGCCTGCATTGTTTCGGGTTTTGTCTTCGGCCTTATCTGCGGCATCCAAAAAACAGCCATCCTTCACCCGATCATTGCAGCCCAGGCCTTCGTCCCGACCCTGTTTATTTACTACAATGACTCGATTCTGGTTTACCTGGCCTTCTACGTCATCACATCGGTTATGGGTGTTGCAGTCGGCTGGATTATCTATCTGAAAAAATAACTCCCTTCACTCGTTTTTTGGAAACCGGCGTGCGGTAAACTTTTTCCACCCAATATACATCAAAACACTGCCGGTAATCACTGCAGCCACTGCCCCTACAGCATACAGCGGGTGAACGAACCAGAGATCGATGATCGCTTTTGCGCCAAACGCCATTGTCAGGGTTGCAAGGATGCTCCCGACAAACACGATAGGTAGAATGATCTTTGGATGGATCGAGAGTAGTCGTCCGATGATCGAGGTGTCGATCGCACTCGACCCCATGAAAGGAACATACATGAAAATAAGCAGACCGCCGACGGAAAGCCCTTTGATCCATGGTTTTCTCTGCAGGAGATTATTTGTTTTTCCGGTGAAAAACATCAGAATCTGACCAAGGATCGGTATCTTCAGCAGCAGATCGAAGTTAAATGAGATCAACACCGCAAGCGTCATGTCGATTATGACGATACCTGCGAGCACCACCCACCAGGGAAAACCAAAACCCATCATCACCGGGACGATACTCTCTTTTCCAGCTACCGGCGCCATGTAGAGCGCAAACAAAGAAACCCCGAGAATGAACTGATCGGTCGGCAGATATGCAAAAAGCCAGACGACAAACGCAGCAAGAAGCCCGAACATCCCAAGGGTCATCGCCAGCCTCATCTGCAGCGAAGGAGTGTAATACGGGGAAATCTCCTCGCTCATACACCCTCCGAACGATAAAACCTCTTCGTGAATCTGCTCCAGAGGTAGGCGATAACCACAATCAACGCTAAAATGGCGACAGCGGCGGCGATGCCCAGAAGCGGGTTAATGTACCATAACTGAATCACCGAGGCTGCTCCAACGGCGACCGTCAGCGTGGAAAGAATACTCCCGATAACGACCAGCCCCAGACTGACTGCCGGTTTGTAGCCAAGCAGTCGGCCGAGAACCGAACAGGTGATCGAGCCGGATCCCTGCAGCGGTATATACATGAAGAGCAGCAGGCCTGCACTCGAAAGCTTTTCAATCCATGGTTTGGAAACCCTCACCTTATCGGCAGTCCGCATAACCCACCGGATCCATCTGCCGATAAGAGGGACTTTGAGCAGCAGGTCGAAGTTTAATGAGACGAAGGTTGCCGTGACGATATCCATGCCGACAACGCCAAGAAAGATGACCCATGTTTGATACCCTAGACCAAGAGCCAGCGGGATGATCGTTTCTTTTCCAAACGGCGGGACAAGATACGCCCCCATGAGGCCTACAAGGCCGAGATACTCAGTGCTTGGCGGCAGAGTAAATACACCCGCAGGCGGGGGATAGACGAACCAGAAAACACCGAGCAGAACAAGGTATACCAGAATCGGGACGACCAGATAGAAGATACGCTTCAGGATACGGTATAGCAGCGCCGTTCCGGTTGCCCCTTCTGGATTCATGCCTATGTGTTTGTGCGGGAATAATAAAGAGTTGGCGGGTGCCCTTGTGGGGGAGGGAAGGATCATTGCTGCAAAAATCCACAATATTCCATATATCTTTCTGATAATGGAGTGCGGGAGGACGACTCCGGCGCGGAGCCCGACGCGGTGGTGATATCCTATCTGCTATGGGCCTATGTGTTTTCGGGTAGTCCCTCTATTCTGACTACTCAGCAACAGATTAGCTAGGCAGAACGTTAACCAGAACCTTGAACATACGATATTTCCACCGCGTCGGGCTCCGCGCCGGAGTCGTCCTCCCGCACCCCATTATCAGATAAACGAAGTGAGATGTGGAAGAAGTATATTTGCCAACTGTCAAATTCAGGATTCAATCATTCGCACAAGCGCCGAAGAATATATTGTGCGAATCATTTTTTGCCAGTACCGGCAATATGTTATCATATGGATTATTCAATCTCGACGCACTGCCTTCACTCGGACCCTCTGGCCGATGTGCTTGATACTCTTGCTCCCTACACGGATTATGTCGAGATCATGGACGACGGCCCCCATCTGCTCACGGATGCCGAACTCATTCACTCATACACCTATACGTACAGCATTCATGCACCATCCCGGGGCGTGAATCTTGCCTCGGTCCTGGAACCCATACGCTGGGCCGCAGTCGAGGTCATCCGGGACACGTTTTCGATTGCAGCTGAGGTCAACGCTCCGGTCGTGATCCACCCGGGATACGTAGCATGGGAATACGAGCGAGAACTTGCCGGCAAAAACTTGCGTGCGTCCCTTGCGCAGATCCGGTCGGATGCGGCCGATTACGGGGTGACCTACTTTATCGAAAACATGGGAAACTGGGGCTACTTCTATCTCAAGACCCCGGACGATATTGACCTGCTGGACGGTGCTCTCTTTTGCCTTGACGTGGGGCATGCCAACGAATGCGGTGTTCTTCCGGCGTTTCTGGATGTGCCGTTCTCCCATATCCACCTTCACGATAACGACGGCAGACACGACAGCCACTCAGGCATAGGAACCGGCAGCATCGATTTCGATGCAGTGATGACGAAGGTTCGGGAAAACAGGGTCTGCCACCCGGTCATCGAAGTGGAGACACTGGAAGGAGCGCTCCAAAGCATTTCTGTTCTGGAAGAGAGGGGGTACGTATGAAAAAGTTCTCGTGGGAGGCACGCCTCGCCTGTCTGCTGATCTCGATCTCGATCTGTGTGTATGCAGTCAAATTCCTGTTTTTCGGAGACAACGGGGAGAGCAACACCATGTCGTATATCTTCAACAGTCTCGGTTTTCTCCCGATCAACATTCTGATCGTAACGCTGACCATCAACCGTCTCTTAACCATGCGGGCAAAACGCGAGCAGCGGGAAAAAACCCGGATGGTCATCGGCCTCTTCTTCACCGAGATGGGCGATACCCTGCTTCGCAAGATGGTGCAGTGGGACACAGCGCCAGAAACGCTTCGCGAGACGATGCTGGTCACAAATACCTGGACCAAAGAGCAGTATAAAGAGGCAAAGGAGCAAGCTGCAAAATTATGCACACGCACAGTCCCCAGTGCAGACGATCTGATCGAGGTCAGAGACCTCTTTATTAAAAATCACGATTTCCTCCTGCGGATGATCGAAAACCCGGTGCTTCTCGAGCATAATACCGTCTCAAAACTCATGCATGACCTCTTCCATCTGGGGGAAGAACTTGCCAGCAGAAAGGATATCCGGTCTCTGCATGCGTCCGATTTCGCTCACCTCTCAGGCGACGTGAACCGGGTCTACTGTCAGCTCACGACCGCGTGGCTTGAACACATGGAGTATTTGAGCAGGAACTACCCGTATCTGCTCTCTCTGTCTTTACGTAAAAGTCCGTTCCTGCTGGAAGACCGGGTCTTCGTTACCGAATAAAAAAAACTGAGAATTTCTAACAACCTTTTTCCGACAGAAAGTACTTTCTTTTCGTACGTTGAGTAGTATGTATGGGGACTTTCAGCAGCTTTGGTCTCAACCAGGCATATCACGAGCGTTATGAAAAACTTGGCGACCGTCTCTCCGATGTTGGTAAAACACTTGATTAGGATGTTTTTCGTCCTCTTCTTGAATCCATGTATGCAAATAAATCCGGCAAAGGCGGTCACCCCAATGTCGATGTAATACTCATGTTCAAGATTCAGCTTCTGGAAGTCTGGTATAATCTATCTGATCTCGCCGTTGAACGTGAAATCTACGATCGTCTCTCCTTTTGGCATTTCCTTGGGTGTCCTGACAAAATACCCGACAATTCAACGATCTGGTTATTTCGGGAGCGCATGTCCGAATCAGGCGTTGACACATTGGTTTGGCAGGAGTTTCAGCGACAACTTGACCTGAAAGGTCTCAAAATTGAACAAGGTATGATTCAGGATGCAACGTTTGTGTATGCTGAACCCGGTCATTGTAAGAAAGACACGCCGCGAGGAGATCAGGCAAAAACACGACGGGATAAAGATGGAAAAACCATGTCCAAGAACGGCAAAATGCACTATGGCTATAAACTTCATACCATCATGGATACGACGCATGATCTTATTCGACGTATTGAAACCACTACGGCAAATGTTCATGACAGTCAGGTGGATCTGTCAGAAAAAGGAGAAGTGGTCTATCGGGATCGAGGGTATCAGGGAGCAACATGCAAGGGATATAGTGCCACAATGAAACGGGGGGCAATGGGACATCCCATCGGGATACGAGATAAACTGAGAAATATGCGGATAAGTAGGAAGAGATCAAAGGGGGAGAGACCCTATGCAGTGATCAAAAATATCTTTCATGCAGGGTTGGTGAAGGTAACAACGCTGCAAAGAGTGCGAGTGAAAAATATGCTGGCTGCATTTTGTTATAATATCTATCAAGTGAAAACGATTCAAAACAGGGTGTAAATTAAAAAAACGTCAAGGAATAATTGGGATTTATCGTGATTTTCTTTTTTTTTGGGGGGGGATGAGAGGGTGTGGGGATGTATTCAATCCTTCATAAATAATGATTCTCGTTAAAAAAAAAGAGTTGGTAGAAATTCTCGTATTTTTCTATCATACTTACTTGTTCATCTGCAATAAGCAGCAATTCCATATATTTCGTCTTGTCGTTATCATTGATTTTTACAATGTTCATTTGATATTTTCCCTTTCCATTTTCTATCCCCTCTGCAAATCCATTATATCATTTTTTGTCCATCGCATGTAATGAGGTTTTGCCTGTTATGGGCAGGGTGAGCCAATAAGGCCCGTCCTCAGCTGAAACGGGGACCTTTAGGTCCCTTAGCCGATCAAGGCTTTGCCTTGCGATCAAATCTTTGATTTGCGACGCGGCGGGAAATCTTCTTTTTGGATTCGAAAAAAGTAGCTCATCACTAAGTGAGAATGATATATTTGGCTATTCTTGGGGCATTATCGTACCGTGCGGTCCGGGATTTATAAACCATTCCAACAAATTAAGTTAGTTAATAGCATTTCTGGAGTTTGGATGTGAGTGGAAAACAGTTTGAAGCCCCGTCGTTGTTTGATTATATCACAAACAATGGAAATCAGTTTAAAATAAATGTAGGTATTTTGGTTGAAAATCTTTCTAAAAAATATCTGATCATGCATTTAGAGGTCAAAGAGAATGTATCCCTGAATGGCGATACGAATCTGAATTGGTTTGAAGAACTTTATGACCGAGATGAAAAACTCTCATTAATTCAGGGTGATGGTTATGTTGATTGACCACGAACCGCGAATACAAGAACTCTATTGTAAATTAACAGTAGATTATCTCAAAGAATGCGCTAAAAATGATAAGATAGATGAATGGAATGCTCTTTATTTAGAATATCTCTGTTTGTCATCTGGACTCTATAATGATAAGAATTATCCAATAATTGATGAACAAAAAGAAAATCGAACATATAAGATTCCTGATAATGTCATCGATTCATTTTTAATGACCAGATCTGAGTTTCAATGACCAAATTTGTACAACGCTAATCTCAGCTACTTGAATCTTGAAAAGGTTATACTTCGTTGGGCAGATTTGAAATTTTCTCTATTTAGCAACTCTCAGATATTTGATGTTGATTTTTCACATGCAGATATAGCGTATTCTCATTTTGTTACGGTTAGTTTAGATTACGTGAACTTTTCAAAGGCAAATTTACAGAAGGTATATTTCAGACATTTTCATGCACAGAATATATTTTTTACTGAAGCAAATTTAGGCGAGATTGAGGGGGAAAAAGCCGAAATATCAAATGCAGATTTTGATGGGGCAATTCTGAAAAAAGCAGATTTTGATGGGGCTATCATCACAAAAAGTCAATTCAAGCAGGCATTTTTATCCAAAACAATCTTTCATCAAGCCGATCTCACCGAGAGTAAATTTCTCTATGCAGAACTATTGGATACGATCTTTATCAAAGCAAATTTGACAAAAACAAATTTCTGCTTTGCTGAGGTAAATGGGGGCACAATATTTGAAGGGATTATTATTGATGATGATACGGATTTTACGGGTGTTGGTCTGTCAAATGTACGTATCAGTCCAAAAGAGAGAGTTAGGTTAGAGAAAAACATTCGAAAAAAACACTGGGAAGAATGGTATACGACGCATATTGGATTGAGTTATCCAGTCAGGCTTTTCTGGTGGTTATCCGACTACGGCTCATCATGTAAGCGTTGTCTAATGTCTTTTGTCGGACTCATAGTATTAGCATTCATTGTTAATTTCGTCCTCACTCAATCTACGTCTCCAGACATTACGGAACTCTTTGCAAACACTGTTTTAGCATTGTTCGGTGTTGGGGATCCGGGCTTAGAGGGAATTGCTCGGCTTTGGCAAGTCGTCTATGTGGTATCAGGTTATTTCCTGCTTGCAGTATTGATATCAAGATTTGCCATTATGTTCCAAAACACGAGTCCTTGATAGTAAAAATATGTTGAAAGAATAAAACCCAATTCACTTACCTTTTTTGAGAAGAGATGATTTTTTTATTTCCATTCATCCTTACATTGTCATCACACCAAATTCACGAAAAACGCACGAAAGCACGAAAATAATAAAATCAGTTGGGTGGAGACATACATAGAACCCTCCCCAGCCCCCTACACGAAACTTTCGAAAATCAACGAAATGCACAAAAAAGAGGGGCAGGGGTGGAGAAAAAGAAATCTTCTCTTATCAAAAAGAGGTGAGTGTATTGGAGGTAATTTCACTCAAAATAATACGGTGGTTCTTCTTCCTCGACTGTTGGAAGTGATGCTCCTTTTCGGACGATCCTTTGCACGTACACCTTCAGATATGTGCCAAAATTCACTAAAATTCCTAAATCATATCCCCCGAGATTGAGATAATTCATTACCTGTTTCTGTTCTTCTTCCGTGGTGTTTTGCCGCGACTTCAGCTCAACAATGATTCGGTCATAACATACAAAATCCGGGGTATAATATCCGATTTCCTGACCTTTGTACACTGCCGGAATACGTTTCTGCGGGACAAAGGGAATCTTTCTCAGTTTAAATTCATGCCCCAAAGCTTTCTGATAAAATGATTCGATGAAGGTGTTTCCAAGAGTTTTGTACACTTCAAAAATAGCACCGAAGATTGCATAGGATTCGTCTTTATAATAGAGCATTACCTGTTATTTTATCGGCCCATCCTAATAAAAATCACCCAGATAATACAAATCAAAAGATCAACTAACCAATCTACCCTCCGCCCCTGTCCCCCTTTTTGTGCATTTCGTTGATTTTCGAAAATTTCGTGTGGGGGACGGGGGAGGGTGTTTCAGGGATCAATCCAACAAATATTTCTTTTTCGTGTTTTTGTGTATTTTTCGTGGATTTCGTGTGATGACTTATACAACCCGAAAGAATCCAGTACACGAAACCGAAGTACACTCAAAAAAACATACGAAAAAACAAAAACGAAACCCAACTTATCCGCAGTTGATGACCTCATCCTCGGTCACGACATAATCCATCCGGGCATCGAACGGCTCGGTCGGGATCAATTCCGCCTCCTGACAGGCATACGCCATCCCAATCCTTGGAATATCCGGATTTGCTTCAAAAAAGCGGTCATAGTATCCCGCACCATATCCCAGCCTGTGCCCATTTCGATCGAACCCCACCATCGGAACGAGCACCGCGTCGATCGAAGATGCCGGGGCGGGTTTTTCATGGGTGAGGGGTTCCGGGACCCGGAACGTGCCTGGTTCCAGCTGGTCCATCGACGTGAGATACGAGAGCCGAAGCGTGTGGGTCTCCTTCTCGATGATCGGGACGATCACCGTCTTCCCTTCTTCCAGAAGGCAGTTCACGATCACCATCGACTCCACCTCCGGGTCCTTCGCGATGTAGGCAAGGACCGTATGATAGGGTTTCAAAAGTTCCTGCAGCCGGCAGGTTATATAGTATCCCTTCTCCCGCCGGCCCCCTAAAGACAGAGCTTCGCGTCGTTCTTTAAGTATAGTGCGAAGCTCTGCTTTCGTCGTCATTTCCTGTTCGTCTTCCGCACGCGGACCGCGATACCGCGGTTGGCGCGAAGCATCTCGTCCGCACCCATCGTGGTTTTTCCGGTCGCCTGATATCCTTCGCCGCCGACGAACACCTCGTCGCCCTCACGAATATTCGGATCGCAGTTGGCGATTCCCGGCGCAAGGATATCTCCCTGCGGGACAAAACCGTCCGAGATCCGGACCCGGTACCCGTTGATGTACTTCCAGCCTTCGTGGGTCGGGCGGAGCAGACCTGTTTCCGGGTCGATCGAGAAGATCTGCGTCTTCTTCTCGTAGATCTTCTGGTTCGGATACCGGCCTTTCGTCAGCCAGCCCTTCGTATCGACCAGCTCGCCGAACTGCCAGAGAAGCGTGCCGCGGATCGGATCCGTGCGGCGTTTTCTGCTCTCGCGAAGGGCGTTGTTTAAGGCACGCAGCGAATCCGGCGAGAGCGGCTTGTCGTCATTGCAGGTGAACTCGAGTTCCACGCCGGCCTTTTCGGCGGCGGTCTTCGCGACCTCTTTTGCCCCGCCTTCCAGATGGCAGATGACTCTGTCGTACCGGTGCTTCGTAAGGTAGGCCGTAAGGTATTCGACGAGGATCGCCAACTCTTCTCTGTCCCAGTAGCCGGTCACAGGCACATCGTAGTGCCCCGCCGGATAGATCAGTTCGAGTTCGCGGGGGACGACACCCAAAGGCGAAGTCACGATCACTTCATGGGCACGGCCGTCCACCACGCGGGTGAACATCTGATGCGATCTCGAGAGCGAGTAGGGTTTTCGTGCGGCGCAGGGAAGAAGGACACAGACATCGGTCCTTCCCGGAACGAACCGGTTGATGACCCGATCCTCGAAGAACGCGATCTCGGCACGGGTCATCGACTCGGAGGAGTTGGCGAGGAACCGGGAGGAGCGGACGACCGGAAGGTTTGTGGCAAAGCCAGGTCTCCTGTCGACGTGTCTAAGGAGAGAGACCTGCTCGGCGTGGAGTCTGCAGCGCATCTCCATGAACTCGCGAAGTTGACCCCGTTCGATCCAGACCCGTGCCAGAGCGATCTCTTTTTCGAGAGCCAAACGGTTGTGAAGCTTCAGGTCGCCGGCTTTACAGCCCGGGCAGTCGCAGAGGTCTTTTTCCATGTAGGAGGCATCGAACTCGCCTTCGGGCGTGCAGAACTTTTTCTGGACGGCCGCAAGATCGACCGCAGTGTAGTCGAAGAGGTCGAAGCCGAGATAGATCAGGGATGCGGCGTTCGAGGGAAGACCGCATGCGGGGGCATAGCGTGCGGCGTCCGGGGGGCAGACCGCGAGCAGTTTTTCCATATACTCGGCATGACGGCGTGCGTCGGAGATGACCGTGTTCCAGTTAGAAAACAGGAGCACGCTTCCCTCGACCGACTCGCTCTGCGGGTGGACGGCCGTGGGCTCTTCGCCTGCGACGAAGTATTTCTCAAACTCGGCTTTGCCGGCAGACGGCGGGAGGTTCGTGAACCCGCGTTCTTTCAAGGAAGGAAAGACCGATTCTGCATCGAGCACGGCGGGGGTGCTGATGTTTTCCTCGTCTGAGAGTTTCAGGTTCCCGATCCGGGCGTTTCCGTCGCGTTTTCGTGCATCGAACAGACTCATGTGATGACCTCGGCCGCGGGGAATTCGGCTCTGAAAAGGTCGGCCCATTTGGCAGTCGTCGAGATGGTGACTTTGGTGTCGGGGTTTGTGGCGAGCAGTCCTTTGAGGCCCTTGATCCCGTACTTCATCATCTCGTCGTCCCATGCGGGCACCTCGGCGGGTCCTGCCGGGAAGGTCTCGGCAAGTTCGTAGGGCAGAGGGCCAAACGGCGGCTTGAACTCGATGACTTCTTCAAAGCGGGACGGGACCGGTCCGCCGGCCGCGATGAGGGAGACGTCGGAGAGTTTCACGCGGGGGATCATTGCGTGATAATTTGCGACCTCGGTCCGGCGGCACGATTCGCTTCCCCGGTAGAAGAACCGGCGTTTGCTTGCCCGGTCGAGGTGCTCGATCTCGTCGACCCTTTCCAGGAGTCTGCGGTATCCGTCGAGCAGTTTGGGGTGGGCGCGGCACCGCTCGTCGACGAGTTCCCAGAGGGTCCCGTCCTGAATGGCGGCACGGATCCTCGAGATCTCGGCCATGGTGACGGCGAGGTTGTGGTAGGCGAGGAGCTTTTGTTTGTCGGGGGATTTTTTCAGCTCTTCGACGGTATGACTGCGGCAAACCGGGCAGGCGCACGGCAGTTCGCTCATCTCGTCGAGTTTGAGGGTGCCGTAGGTCGTGATGTAGCGTCCTTCCTTCGCATACAGAGCGTAGGCTGCCGAGTCGAAGACGTCGCAGCCGAGAGCCGCGGCGAGGGCAAACATCGAGGGGTGGCCTGCACCGAAGAGGTGGACGCAGGCTCCCGGGTTGAGGCCTTTTTTCGCGGCGAGAACGACATCGACGAGTTCCCGGTACCGGTAGCTTTCCATTAAGGGGACGACGGCGCCGACCGGGCAGTAGGCAAAGCCCATATCCGAGACGGTTTTCCCGGCATATTCGCGAAGGTCTTCGAAGACGGCTCCCTGGACAGGGCCGGAGATGGGAGCGTCGGGACCGAAGATCTCTTTTGCTTCCCGCATTCTCGCCATGGTAATCTCCATCTGGGCGATGACTTCGTCCCGTTCTGTGTCGGGGTGGGTCGGGATGTCGAGCGGGACCCAGATGTCGCTTCCGATGTCTCTTTGGAAGGAGAGGGTCTGCTCATTGGTGATGTCGACGCTTCCGTAGACGGACATCTGGAAGGATCCTGAGTCGGTCATGATCAGGCCGTCGAAGTCGAGGACCTCGTGGAGAACTTTTTCGAGGGCTGGACCTCTGAACTCTTCGCTTTTGGAGAAGATGTAGGCGTTTGTGATGATTCCTTCGACGCCCATCTTTTTCATTTCGGACGGGGGGATTATCTGCAGGTGGGGGTTGACGACCGGGAGGAGTGCGGGCGTTCTGATAGCTTTGTCGCCGGCTTTGAGTTTGCCGACGCGGCCCGCTATGTCTTTATGGATCACTTCGAATGTTATTGTCATAGATTATTCCTGGAATATCTGTCCTTCAAAGGTGAGAATGTTGCATGATTTGTTTTTCCATGCGTCGTGGGGGAGACCGGCTTTGTAGCAGGTTTCGCTGAGGAATTGTTCGGGGTCCCAGCCGTATTCGACGGCGACCTGGGGAAGAATGAGGCCGGTGTGTCCGTTCATTTCGGCGATGAGTCCGTGTCTGCCGATGATGACGGCTCCGGGGCGCTGGTCCGGTTCGCACTCGAGGAGTATGGGCAGGGTGAGGACGGTGACTTCGATCTTGATCTGTCGGAGTTCCCCTTCGTTGACCGGGTAGAACCTGGGGTCGTGGATGGTGGCATGCTGTGCGGCGTCTTTGATGGCGTCGCCAAGGGGCATGACGGGGAAGGGGAAGCCGATGCATCCCCTGAGGTCCCCGAATTTGGTGAGCGTTACAAAGACTCCCCGCTTTTCGGTGAAGATGCCGGAGAGTTCCGGTACCCGTGCTGGTGGTTTTCCGGTCACTGCGGACTCAGCGTAGAGTCGTGCAGCCTGCAGGGCAAGCTGGCCTTCTGTCTGACTGAGGAGATGCATAATCATGTAGGTATTAGATGTCAGAGATGATGAATACAGTGGCGGGTCGGCTGAGAGTGAAGCGGTTCAGCCGACCTTAGCTGAGGCGGGTTGGACGCTGAAAGCGGACGACCTCAGCCGAGCAAGGCTTTGCCTTGCGATCAAGTCGAAGAAAACTTGCGCCTGCGGCTTGTCGACGGAGTCGATGAGCTTAGCTGAGGCGGGTTGGATGCTGAAAACGCCAGGGAATAGAATGAAACAAAGCGAAATAGTTTCATGACCTAAAAATATACATACAGTAAAAATGGAGGGAAGATATGTTTACAATCTATGTTTATGTTCTTGATACGTTAGCCGACTGGGAACCCGGGCATGTTACATCTGAGCTGAATTCAGGGCGGTTTTTCAAAAAGGGCGCGGAAAATGTATCGCTCAAAACGGTGAGTTATTCTAAAGAGCCGATCACTACGATGGGCGGGATGACCATCGTGCCCGATTGTGTAATTGATGATATCGTTGTGAGTGAAACAAGCGTGCTGCTGTTACCGGGCGCAAATACCTGGAACGACCCAAAGCATTCTGCAATTCTCGAGAAAGCCGGCGAATTTCTTTCAATCGGCGCTACGGTGTGTGCGATCTGCGGGGCTACCGCTGCACTTGCCAACCTCGGGCTCCTGAATAAGCTTCCGCATACCAGTAACGGACCTGGATTTCTTGAGATGTTTTGTCCCGGGTATAAAGGGCAGAATTTCTATGTAGACGAGCCGTCTGTAGCAGATAATAATCTGATTACTGCAGGTTCCACCGGAGGTTTGTTGTGGGCCAAACAAATTATTGAGCATTTAGGTGTTTTTGAATCAAACACGCTGGAAGCCTGGTATGCATATTTTAGTACCGGCAAGCCGGAACATTTCTTTGCCCTGATGCAGAGTTTGCCGTCCGACAAGGAAAACTGATCCGCTTTTGTCATAAACAAAACGGAGAAAATTCCTCCCTAAATTCAGCTCCATTTTTATAACAAGCTTTTGCAGTAATTTTCAGGTGTGACGGAGTTACATTACCTGATTCGTGCAAGATCCAGTATTGAATATATCCACAATATTTTGCAAGGCGATCTTATCCACCTCTGTATTACTGTTCACCGTGTTATATGCAGCATGCGGGGTAAGAATGAAGGTATCGTCCGGCAAATTCAGCAGGCCAAAGGCATCTTCTGATGAATCAAGAGGCACCTTTCCGGAATAATAACAGTCAAATGCTGCTGCATTGATCTTATTGGAAACTAATGCATCCCGTAAAGCAATGGGTGATACCAGCTCGGCCCTGGAGGTATTAATTAAAACTGTGTCCGGACTCATTACATGAAAACATTTTTCATCGATTATATGCCGAGTCTCTGATGTGTAAGGGAGGTGCAGCGTAATTACATCCGATACATGACATAAGTCATGCAATTCTACAAATTCTGCATCTAATTCCTGTTCAATGTCAGACTCACGGGTTCTGCTGTAATAGAGTATTTTACACCCAAACCCGTAGTACATTTTCTTTGCAACCAACCTGCCTATACTCCCCATTCCAACAATACCAATGGTTTTGCCAGACACATCCTGGGATACATATTTGTGCCATGAACCAGATTTCGTTTCTTTATTCATGATAGGTATTTTTTTCATGAGAGTAAGGATGAGAGCCACGGTGAATTCGGCAACTGCTAATGAATTGGCATGCGGAACATAGGTCACGGCAACATTATGTTTTTTTGCTGCATGTACATCCACGTAATATCCATATCCCACACCGTTAAACGAGATTACTTTGAGGGTATTTTTCGCAGATGCGATTATTTTTTCAGTAACCACCTCTTCCCCGCCGGGAATGTATGCATCCACTCCCGCTAATGCCTCGATGATCTCGTCTTCCTTTAGCACTCCGGGAGAGAGGATCTCATAGCCCTGATTTTTCATTAACGTTTTCATTTCGTCTGAAGGGGGCAGGCCGGTTATTAGTATTTTTTTCATTTCTGTTTTCGTGGATGCTGGGGGTGGGTTGGTCATGTGTTTGTTTCGTATTGATTAGTCTCTTTGATAAAAATACTATCTGGCTTTTTGATCCAAGAGGTATTTTGCAGCGAGATGCTCCTGATGAATATTTCTGTCCTTTGCATTGTATGCATTCTCATTCTCCCGCAATTCGTTGTATCCATCTATGTGTCTATCTATACATATTCGAAAAATGATGTCCCCCTCCAGACTACGTCCGGACGGAAGGAAAGACGTACTTACATACACACATAAATGTGATTTCTCTCTCTCGTCTGTAATGTACATAATATAATAATAATACGACTATACTTATAAAAAAAAGTGAGAATTTCTAACAACCTTTTTTTCCGACAGAAAGTACTTTCTTTTCGTACGTTGAGTAGTATGTATGGGGACTTTCAGCAGCTTTGGTCTCAACCAGGCATATCACGAGCGTTATGAAAAACTTGGCGACCGTCTCTCCGATGTTGGTAAAACACTTGATTGGGATGTTTTTCGTCCTCTTCTTGAATCCATGTATGCAAATAAATCCGGCAAAGGCGGTCACCCCAATGTCGATGTAATACTCATGTTCAAGATTCAGCTTCTGGAAGTCTGGTATAATCTATCTGATCTCGCCGTTGAACGTGAAATCTACGATCGTCTCTCCTTTTGGCATTTCCTTGGGTGTCCTGACAAAATACCCGACAATTCAACGATCTGGTTATTTCGGGAGCGCATGTCCGAATCAGGCGTTGACACATTGGTTTGGCAGGAGTTTCAGCGACAACTTGACCTGAAAGGTCTCAAAATTGAACAAGGTATGATTCAGGATGCAACGTTTGTGTATGCTGAACCCGGTCATTGTAAGAAAGACACGCCGCGAGGAGATCAGGCAAAAACACGACGGGATAAAGATGGAAAAATCATGTCCAAGAACGGCAAAATGCACTATGGCTATAAACTGCATACCATCATGGATACGACGCATGATCTTATTCGACGCATTGAAACCACAACGGCAAATGTTCATGACAGTCAGGTGGATCTGTCAGAAAAAGGAGAAGTGGTCTATCGGGATCGGGGATATCAGGGAGCAAAATGCAAGGGATATAGTGCCACAATGAAACGAGGGGCGAGAGGACATCCCATTGGGATACGAGATAAACTGAGAAATATGCGAATAAGTAGAAAGAGATCAAAGGGGGAGAGACCCTATGCAGTGATCAAAAATATCTTTCATGCAGGGTTGGTGAAGGTAACAACGCTGCAAAGAGTGCGAGTGAAAAATATGCTGGCTGCATTTTGTTATAATATCTATCAAGTGAAAACGATTCAAAACAGGGTGTAAATTAAAAAAAACGTCAAGGAATAATTGGGATTTATCGTGATTTTCTTTTTTTTTGGGGGGGGGGGGATGAGAGGGTGTGGGGATGTATTCAATCCTTCATAAATAATGATTCTCGTTAAAAAAAGAGTTGATAGAAATTCTCACGTTTTATAATCATGAAATGTTTGTGTGTTAATTGGATAAGGGGAAACGATGAATTTTAATATCCCTCCTTCATGCACCAATCTATTTCTCACATCACGATCGGTGAATGTATCTCGTGGATTCCAAAGGGTTGCCCATGAAAAATCATTAAGAACGGGTATCTGAAGGGATTTTTCCCCATGCTTACCAATAGGGAGAAACTCATTTTCAGTCAATGGTGTATTAGTGTTCCCGTTTTTCGTGAGGTATAAGTAAACAAAATGACTATCCAAATAAGTTGACGTTCCATTTATCTGAAGCGTCTCATGAGTATAGAGAGTATCAGTGTTAGCAGCTATTGTTAGTTGCTTTGAATTTTCTGTTTGTTGTGATGAGATTGGAATATTCATATCTCTTGTTAATAATTTAATCTGATATGATATATCATGGAATACCGCAGAAACCAATTCCTGTGTACTGGCATATTGTACAATATGATGATTGAGAATTTCTATCAACTCTTTTTTTAACGAGAATCATTATTTATGAAGGATTGAATACATCCCCACACCCTCTCATCCCCCCCCAAAAGAAAAGAAAAGAAAATCACGATAAATCCCAATTATTCCTTGACGTTTTTTTTTAATTTACACCCTGTTTTGAATCGTTTTCACTTGATAGATATTATAATAAAATGCAGCCAGCATATTTTTCACTCGCACTCTTTGCAGCGTTGTTACCTTCACCAACCCTGCATGAAAGATATTTTTGATCACTGCATAGGGTCTCTCCCCCTTTGATCTCTTTCTACTTATTCGCATATTTCTCAGTTTATCTCGTATCCCAATGGGATGTCCTCTCGCCCCTCGTTTCATTGTGGCACTATATCCCTTGCATTTTGCTCCCTGATATCCCCGATCCCGATAGACCACTTCTCCTTTTTCTGACAGATCCACCTGACTGTCATGAACATTTGCCGTTGTGGTTTCAATGCGTCGAATAAGATCATGCGTCGTATCCATGATGGTATGCAGTTTATAGCCATAGTGCATTTTGCCGTTCTTGGACATGATTTTTCCATCTTTATCCCGTCGTGTTTTTGCCTGCTCTCCTCGCGGCGTGTCTTTCTTACAATGACCGGGTTCAGCATACACAAACGTTGCATCCTGAATCATACCTTGTTCAATTTTGAGACCTTTCATGTCAAGTTGTCGCTGAAACTCCTGCCAAACCAATGTGTCAACGCCTGATTCGGACATGCGCTCCCGAAATAACCAGATCGTTGAATTGTCGGGTATTTTGTCAGGACACCCAAGGAAATGCCAAAAGGAGAGACGATCGTAGATTTCACGTTCAACGGCGAGATCAGATAGATTATACCAGACTTCCAGAAGCTGAATCTTGAACATGAGTATTACATCGACATTGGGGTGACCGCCTTTGCCGGATTTATTTGCATACATGGATTCAAGAAGAGGACGAAAAACATCCCAATCAAGTGTTTTACCAACATCGGAGAGACGGTCGCCAAGTTTTTAATAACGCTCGTGATATGCCTGGTTGAGACCAAAGCTGCTGAAAGTCCCCATACATACTACTCAACGTACGAAAAGAAAGTACTTTCTGTCGGAAAAAAAGGTTGTTAGAAATTCTCAAATCTATTATCCCACTTTCACATTGGACTTATTTGTGGTTAATTATCTCATGCGTCCACCCCACACGCAATCCGCGCTTTTCTCTTTCACCTATTTTCGACACCACCGCAGTAATGCAGCATACAACCATACGAAATATCGGCACACATAAATACCAATCCCCGCTTCGCAACAATGCTTGACCCCCTTCCCACTCACTAAGCACCCCCTCTCAAACACACCACGAGGCACTATCGCACTGCGCGGTCAGGCATTTATATCACCAGACAGCATAACTCAACAATAAAATAGACAAAGCTGGAAAAATAAACGTAATACGCAAAAAATAGCCGTTAATTACTACAAAAACAAACTAAATGTAATCAACATTCGATTGATGAAAAAAAGACAGGAAGTAGCCCGAGCACGAGTCCTTTTGGACGGCGAGTTGCTAGAGGCATTGAATCCCGCATTACCTTACTATCCCCTCTGCCACGGGTGAACCCTGAAGCCTTTTTTCATTCCCCGAATGAACATGCCGGCGCGGGAATCGTGCCGGTCAAAGGAAACCACCAAGAGGATACTATGTACCTCTTTCGACAACAAAAAAAGGCGTGCCGCTGGGTCAATCGGCATGTATCGACGTAGATAACCTGCTCCATGCAGGCAGTGTTTTAAAGAAAACACAAATCAGCATAAATGAAACCCGAAGAATCACCAACTAGGATCTGTCTCAAAATGAAACAGGTCATCCTTGAAACGCCCGTCGAATATGATGCCCAGATCACGACAAGGATCCCCAAAACTGAAAAAGCACGTCTCTACCGTCGTGCAAAGAAGGAAGGGATCAAACCGTCCGAACTCCACCGTAGAATCGTGAGCAGGGAAATGAAGAACTGGAAAGACACAGATCAGGAGGACGAGACCACAACAGAGGATGAAAAGCGGGAACTCAGGCCAACCCGCCCGTTCAAACGCACATAACCCGACTAGGGCAATACAGAAAATCGTGTGCAGAAGCACCCAAATCATACCCTTTTTTTCAATAGAACTTACGCGGTGGGCTTTTTCATGCTTCCACACCCAGCCATATACTTCCCGAATTGTATCATCACAATCATCACATATTTCCTATCAGAATCCTTCACTCCAGATGAACTACCTGGAAAGCCCAAATGGGCAAAGCCCATTTGAGGCGGCACGCAAGCCGAAGACTTGCACGCAACGTATAGGGGCCTCAGTAAATAGGATATCCCACCGCGGGCCGCTCCGCGCCGGAGTCGCGGCCCCGCACCCCCAAAAAATGAAAAGAGATTTCCTCTCACCATCTAATTGCAAAAAATCATAATTTCTCCGCCCCTGCCCCCCATTTAGCGATTTCTGTTGAATTTTGTGGGTTTTAGTGTTGGCTGGTCGCACCGCAGGGGCGGCCTCAGCCAAGCAAGGCTTTTCCTTGCGATCAAGTCGACAGACTTGCGATCAAACCTTCGGTTTGCGCCCAAGGCTTTGCCTTGTGCTGGATCTAACATCCAAAGAATCTCACATACGAAATCGAAGTACATCTTATACGTACATCAGTATTTCTCAGTGGCGATCACAACACCGCGTAAGTCCTATTACAAAAAGAGAATTTCTATCAACTCTTTTTTTAACGAGAATCATTATTTATGAAGGATTGAATACATCCCTCAGTTTATCTCGTATCCCAATGGGATGTCCTCTCGCCCCTCGTTTCATTGTGGCACTATATCCCTTGCATTTTGCTCCCTGATATCCCCGATCCCGATAGACCACTTCTCCTTTTTCTGACAGATCCACCTGACTGTCATGAACATTTGCCGTGGTGGTTTCAATGCGTCGAATAAGATCATGCGTCGTATCCATGATGGTATGCAGTTTATAGCCATAGTGCATTTTGCAGTTCTTGGACATGATTTTTCCATCTTTATCCCGTCGTGTTTTTGCCTGATCTCCTCGCGGCGTGTCTTTCTTACAATGACCGGGTTCAGCATACACAAACGTTGCATCCTGAATCATACCTTGTTCAATTTTGAGACCTTTCAGGTCAAGTTGTCGCTGAAACTCCTGCCAAACCAATGTGTCAACGCCTGATTCGGACATGCGCTCCCGAAATAACCAGATCGTTGAATTGTCGGGTATTTTGTCAGGACACCCAAGGAAATGCCAAAAGGAGAGACGATCGTAGATTTCACGTTCAACGGCGAGATCAGATAGATTATACCAGACTTCCAGAAGCTGAATCTTGAACATGAGTATTACATCGACATTGGGGTGACCGCCTTTGCCGGATTTATTTGCATATATGGATTCAAGAAGAGGACGAAAAACATCCCAATCAAGTGTTTTACCAACATCGGAGAGACGGGCGCCAAGTTTTTCATAACGCTCGTGATATGCCTGGTTGAGACCAAAGCTGCTGAAAGTCCCCATACATACTACTCAACGTACGAAAAGAAAGTACTTTCTGTCTGAAAAAAAGGTTGTTAGAAATTCTCAGTTTAATTGACTCTGAGAACATATCAGGTTTTGGGTTCTACTTTGGCAGATGACTGCAGTCGCTTCGCCCTCTCAGTGAGCGGCAGATTATGCAGAATTTGGTTTCAAGCTCATCATCTGTGACCGAACCGGATTTGATCTCTTCAGCGAGTTTGGCGATGACATCTTTGATCTCATCATCAAAAACGATTCGATACCCCCGTTTGCCGGATAAATACTGGGATACGGCTGATGGAGCAAGAGAAAGAGATTTAGCAACCTGAATCTGCGACACCCCAAGGTTCACGAGTTCGGCTGCAAGAGCTGCCTGTATTGCAGGGATGATGTCCCACACTATTTCCTGACAGAGGACTTTAACCATGATTATACATTCACATTGTGATATCTTATAGATTTCACCTGTGGTGCAGCATTCAGATCATCTGAACTCTTACTCCTGCATCAGATGCAGTCGTGAGAGCAGGGTTGGTTGCTTCACCGTGTACGTACATTAGAGGGATACCAGCAATTACTGCTTTTCTCATTGATTCAACGGTGATATTTCCTCTGAGAATGACAAGCGTATCCGAAAATGAAATCCCTTCTGAAAGTCCGTAGCCAATCAGCCGGTCCATAACATTCTGTGCCGAGACATCGATCACGTCAGTACGTATGCCGGTTTTGTCGGCAAGCATGCCGGAAAACCATGCGGTTTTTGGAAGTTGGGCAGCCATATCGTTGAGATCCAGGTTCTCAACACAGATATTGGATTGTACACGCTCGAGTTTTCCCGAATCCAGAAACGAGGAGGAGCACACGCAGCCGGCAAGAACCGTTTTTCGAGAGAGCAGAATCGAAAACGGATTTTTCGTTACGACACTGACCTGGGCTCCATCCACTTGGATCGATTCCACATCTGCATACGAAGAAATGACTTTTTCCGTATAAAGGGCACCGATCACCAGATTGATCGGGTTTTCCGCATT
This sequence comes from Methanocorpusculum sp., assembly GCA_965228205.1. Lineage (GTDB taxonomy): Archaea > Halobacteriota > Methanomicrobia > Methanomicrobiales > Methanocorpusculaceae > Methanocorpusculum. The sequence goes on from OZ245799.1 coordinate 1,269,853, forward strand.
TGTCATAAGCGTAATGGCAGCTCTTCCATTTACTACGATCTGAATAGGTTCTTCATTAATTTTCTCTGACATTTATTTCACCATTCCTGCAATCTCCTCGACGGTTGCAATCAGCATGTCGACGTCGTCATCGGTATTATAGCAATAAGCGCTCGCACGAACCGTTCCGCCCCCTCCCGGAACTATTTTCTGCATAAGGGGCTGACAGCAGTGTTCACCGGAACGAACCATGATACCTGCAGCTTCATCAAGGAAGTAGGCAACTTCGTGAGGGTGAATTCCCTCAACAGAAAATGAAACAGTACCAATCAACTTGGCACTACCGGGTGTGTAGACGTTGACACCGGAAATCGAGGATAACCCTTTTACCATATTCTTTGCAAGGGACTCGGAATGACGGGCCACATTTTCCATACCGAGGTTGGCAAGATATCCGGCAGCTTCGGCCAGACCGATTGCACCGATTACATTGGGAGTTCCTGCTTCATACTGTGCTGCATGAGATTTGGCAGTGAACTTCTGCCCTGAAACCACATCCACCATCCCGCCGCCAACATACATCGGACACGGGAGCTCAGATTTTTCTGAAATCCACAAGCCCCCGATCCCCATTGGTCCAAGCATTTTGTGACCGGAAAAACAAAAGTAATCGCACCCGAGTTTGTCAAGTGAGAGAGGCAGGTGAGGAGCACTCTGGGCTCCATCGATCAGGAATAAAATATCATGAGCAGAACAGATTTTTGCGATATCATCAACCGGAGCAACGGTTCCAAACACATTGGATGCATGACAGACAGCAATCATCCGGGTATCATCCGTGATGAGCGGCTCAATATCTGAAATCCGGATTTCACCATCAATCGCATTGACCACATCCACGCCGGCAATTCTTTTATCTTCGGCAAGCCTGAACCATGGAAGAAGAGTGGAGTGGTGATCCTGCAGCAGAACAATAACTCTGTCGCTTGGTTTCCAATCAAGACCGCTTGCAACGAGATTCACCGATTCTGTGGTATTTCGGGTAAAAGCAAGTGTCCCTCTCTCACCGCCAAAAAACGATTTGAGAATTTCTAACAACCTTTTTTTCCCGACAGAAAGTACTTTCTTTTCGTACGTTGAGTAGTATGTATGGGGACTTTCAGCAGCTTTGGTCTCAACCAGGCATATCACGAGCGTTATTAAAAACTTGGCGACCGTCTCTCCGATGTTGGTAAAACACTTGATTGGGATGTTTTTCGTCCTCTTCTTGAATCCATGTATGCAAATAAATCCGGCAAAGGCGGTCACCCCAATGTCGATGTAATACTCATGTTCAAGATTCAGCTTCTGGAAGTCTGGTATAATCTATCTGATCTCGCCGTTGAACGTGAAATCTACGATCGTCTCTCCTTTTGGCATTTCCTTGGGTGTCCTGACAAAATACCCGACAATTCAACGATCTGGTTATTTCGGGAGCGCATGTCCGAATCAGGCGTTGACACATTGGTTTGGCAGGAGTTTCAGCGACAAATTGACCTGAAAGGTCTCAAAATTGAACAAGGTATGATTCAGGATGCAACGTTTGTGTATGCTGAACCTGGTCATTGTAAGAAAGACACGCCGCGAGGAGAGCAGGCAAAAACACGACGGGATAAAGATGGAAAAATCATGTCCAAGAACGGCAAAATGCACTATGGCTATAAACTGCATACCATCATGGATACGACGCATGATCTTATTCGACGCATTGAAACCACAACGGCAAATGTTCATGACAGTCAGGTGGATCTGTCAGAAAAAGGAGAAGTGGTCTATCGGGATCGGGGATATCAGGGAGCAAAATGCAAGGGATATAGTGCCACAATGAAACGAGGGGCGAGAGGACATCCCATTGGGATACGAGATAAACTGAGAAATATGCGAATAAGTAGAAAGAGATCAAAGGGGGAGAGACCCTATGCAGTGATCAAAAATATCTTTCATGCAGGGTTGGTGAAGGTAACAACGCTGCAAAGAGTGCGAGTGAAAAATATGCTGGCTGCATTTTGTTATAATATCTATCAAGTGAAAACGATTCAAAACAGGGTGTAAATTAAAAAAAACGTCAAGGAATAATTGGGATTTATCGTGATTTTCTTTTTTTTTGGGGGGGGGGATGAGAGGGTGTGAGGATGTATTCAATCCTTCATAAATAATGATTCTCGTTAAAAAAGAGTTGATAGAAATTCTCGATTTTACTGCTGATCGTGCATTTTCATATTTATGGGTAGCCATCCTCCCAAGACGATGAACACCTCGACCTACATTTGCGCGGTAATTAAATTCTGCTTCTACCTGCTCTTCAACAACCTGTCTTGGAGAGAGAGATGTTGCAGCATTATCAAGATAGATGAGATGCTCAAGTATTGGAAAATCACCCCTGATGTTTTCGGCAGAAAATGAAGACATGGTTTTAGTGTATATATCACTCCTCACACATAAAGACAGTAGCCGTGTATTATATAGTACTCTCCAGTTAATTATGCAACATCTAATACTTTATATGAATTGCAGTTAAACAAGATAGTATGACTAAGCACAGTGAATATATGGAGGCATTCTTTGGAGTTGAGCTCTATAAAAAATTTCAGGATGTCCTTGGAGATTTGGAAAATATTGAACTCGATCTGAAAGGAATCTCCAAAGAAGTGGCACGTCTCGGAGGTAAACTCAGTGATGACGACCGGTTTGGAACTGCGCGTGAAATGCGGGCCGCGACCTATGAATCAGCCCAGCAGGTGAGAGATGTCAGAACGTTCCTCGACTTTTATTTCTCCCAGAGTGAAGAACTCTCACAGGTCATATTAGAACGCGATACATACATGCTTCTCTACCAGATTTATCAGTGGGATAGAAACGATGTACGTGATCTTCGGAATTTCATCCGCGATTTCAAACACGTCTGCAAAACAATCAACTATCGCCCGGAAGATCTCCTGAATCTTACGCATCTTACCGCTACACCCGTCCCAGAAGATGTCAAACTCTATCCGGTGTATGCTGTAGATAAACACGATTACTGTCTTTGCGGAAAAGACTGTGACGATGTAATGTACATTGACGAAATCAGGGAAGAGATGGAAGAAAGAAGAAAATAATACTCGTTCGGGAATTATTTATCTTAGCAAGGTAAAAAACAAATATGGCAAAGTATAGATGCATTTTCTGTGCATACATCTATGATGAGGCTATTGGCGATCCAAAGCACGGGATTCCCCCCGGAACTAAATATGAAGATATACCGGATACCTGGAAATGCCCGACATGCATGATTCCTAAGCATAAACCCGGTCTTTTCATGAAAATAGAAGACTGAATTTCTCTTGAGAATTTCTAACAACCTTTTTCCGACAGAAAGTACTTTCTTTTCGTACGTTGAGTAGTATGTATGGGGACTTTCAGCAGCTTTAGTCTCAACCAGGCATATCACGAACGTTATGAAAAACTTGGCGACCGCCTCTCCGATGTTGGTAAAACACTTGATTGGGATGTTTTTCGTCCTCTTCTTGAATCCATGTATACAAATAAATCCGGCAAGGGCGGTCATCCCAATGTCGATGTAATACTCATGTTCAAGATTCAGCTTCTGGAAGTCTGGTATAATCTGTCTGATCTCGCCGTTGAACGTGAAATCTATGATCGTCTTTCTTTTTGGCATTTCCTAGGGTGTCCTGACAAAATACCCGACAATTCAACGATATGGTTATTTCGGGAGCGCATGTCCGAATCAGGCGTTGACACATTGGTTTGGCAGGAGTTTCAGCGACAACTTGACCTGAAAGGTCTCAAAATTGAACAAGGTATGATTCAGGATGCAACGTTTGTGTATGCTGAACCCGGTCATTGTAAGAAAGACACGCCGCGAGGAGAGCAGGCAAAAACACTACGGGATAAAGATGGAAAAATCATGTTCAAGAACGGCAGAATGCACTATGGCTATAAACTTCATACCATCATGGATACGACGCATGATCTTATTCGACGTATTGAAACCACTACGGCAAATGTTCATGACAGTCAGGTGGATCTGTCAGAAAAAGGAGAAGTGGTCTATCGGGATCGAGGGTATCAGGGAGCAACATGCAAGGGATATAGTGCCACAATGAAACGAGGGGCGAGAGGACATCCCATTGGGATACGAGATAAACTGAGAAATATGCGGATAAGTAGGAAGAGATCAAAGGGGGAGAGACCCTATGCAGTGATCAAAAATATCTTTCATGCAGGGTTGGTGAAGGTAACAACGCTGCAAAGAGTGCGAGTGAAAAATATGCTGGCTGCATTTTGTTATAATATCTATCAAGTGAAAACGATTCAAAACAGGGTGTAAATTAAAAAAAAACGTCAAGGAATAATTGGGATTTATCGTGATTTTCTTTTTTTTGGGGGGGGATGAGAGGGTGTGGGGATGTAACCTATCTTCCTTAAATCATGATTCGCGTTAAAAAATGGGTTAATAGAAATTCTCACTTAATTCATTGATCCACGAATCGGAGGTGTCAGCGGAGCTGCCTTAACGGCGGCTCTTTCTGATCTTGGGGATCTCGAAGATGTGAGAAAAACGACAGCTGATGTTTTATCGCGATTCGCGGGACAGGAGCCTGAGGTCATTATCGGCGAACTGGGCTTGTCGGGCGCAGCGCAGGAGAAAGCTCATGCCATATTCTCGGATCTGGAATCCGCATTCAGAAAGTATGATGCGGGAAAATCTTCTCTCAGCCAGGCAGTCGAGGAAGTTTTGTGTCCTCTCGCATTACTGGATGCGATGGATCTTCTTTCATGTCCGATTTATTCAGTGCCGCCCGCTCTTGGAAACTTCCGCCCGGAGACGATAGATATTTGTGCCCGGCACAACATGCCGGCAGCGGAAAGTCCAGCCGGGTTTGAACGAACCACACCATCGGGTGCGGCTCTTCTGGCAAATCTTGCGGTATTTCGGCAGTCGATTCCTTCGATGACGCCGGTGAAAACCGGATATGCAAAAGATTACGGGCTTTTGGTTGTCGAGGGGGAGATTTCCGATTTGACGGAAGAGCGGATCATCATTCTTGAGACAAACATTGACGATGTCTCCGGAGAGATCATCGGATATGCCGTCGAGAAGCTCCTGGCGGCAGGGGCCGTCGATGTGTTCGTTACGCAGGGGTTCGGCAAAAAACACCGGCCCGTATTTGTTTTATCCGTGATCACGACTCTCGAAAAGTACCAAAACCATGTAGAGATTTTAATGGAAGAGACTGGGACTCTTGGCGTGCGGGTCAAGGAAGAGCCGAGGATCGTTGCGGACCGTATAAGGAACTCATATCAATTTATGATCTTCGGTGAGGAGTTTTCCGTGCGGGTCAAAGTATCAAAACACTGCGGACGCATTATTGCGACAAAGCCCGAGTTTGAGGATATGAAAAAAGCTGCACAAAAATTGAACGTGCCCTTGAAAGATGTGGCGGCAGAAGTACAGAGGCAGATCCCAAAGATGATTGATGAATGAAACCGCGGCTTCATCCATCTGATCATTCATTTGAACTTTTTTGATTTTTGTGTGAACAACAACATTTTGCCTCTGATAATGTGTACGAAAAAAGGAGTTACTTTTTGATAAAGATAGGCCTCAGAGAGAGCGCATGCTCAGTAAGAGACGAATAAACCGCATATCAGCCGATTTGACCCATCAGTATTAATTTTTTTAATTAAGTACAATTTAATATCAATATTATCAATATTTATACTATTTTTTGAAATCAACCTGAAATTAAGCCTTTCGACTTACGATAAAATAGGGAATCATTAATTAGCCTCGCAGGAAAGATAAAGATTAGCGTACTTCTGTACGTGTCATTAATCCAAAAGGACAATGGTAATATTCCTGTATAGCTGTTCGAAAACCTAAATAATTTAGGATGAGGCGAAAACATTGTCGAAAGTAGTAGAAATTTCCCCGACCACCAGACATGAAGGTCACTCCAAGCTCGTTTTAAAAGTAAACGATGAAGGCATCATTGAGCGCGGAGACTGGCTTTCTATCACACCGGTTCGTGGAGTAGAGAAACTTGCCATTGGTAAAACCTATGAGCAGGTCCCAAAGATCGCTTCCCGTGTTTGTGGTATCTGTCCGATTGCCCACACACTTGCCGCAACTGAGGCAATGGAAGCATCAATGGGTGTTGAGATCCCAGACGACGCATACCTCCTGCGTATGATTTTACAGTGCGGTAACAGACTGCACTCCCATGCACTGCACGACATTCTTGCACTGCCTGACTTATATCTTCCAGGAACCGACATCAAGGTCAACCCCTTCAGCCCAGAAGAGCCGGTCAGATCAGTCGCAAAGCGTATCCAGACCCTTCGTATGATCGGTCAGACTGTCGGCGAGATCGTCGGCGGCGAAGCAGTACACCCGTCCAACCCCCGTGTTGGTGGTATGTACAAGAACATCACCCCCCGTGCAAAAGCAAAGATCTACGATCTTGCAAAGCAGGGACTCCAGCTTGCACGTGAACAGATGGAGTTCATGATTGCTCTCGAAGAGAACTACATGAAACGTGACTGGGCAGAGATGTGCGGACGCGAAGTTGCAATTCCAAAAGAACTTGGTTACCACAACCAGGGATATATGGCAGCAGCTCCGATGTACGGCAGCTCCTCCCTTGATGCAAACCCCGAGTGGGATCCTGCACGCTGGCTTGAAGTCAGACCCTGGGACTGGTATATGGGCGAAGAAGAGATTACTCTCGAAGACCCCGCATACCCAGTCGGCGGAACCACCAAAGCAGGCACAAAAGCCTGGCCGCAGATGCAGGCATGCACCGGCGTACCACTGTACGACGGACAGCCTGTTGAGGTTGGTCCCCGTGCACGTCTTGTAAAATATCAGAACTACAACCGCAAAGGTGCAATGGGATTAAACATTGCCCGTGCGATGGAGTATATGGACTGTATGTACAAGATGATCGAGGCAGTTGATGCAATTGACACCAGCGCCTCTGTCTGTGCAGACGTTATCCCTCAGGGTGACGGCGAAATCGGATGGGCAGCAAACGAAGCACCGCGTGGCTGTGATGTGCACCTTGCAAAGGTACGCAACGGCAAAGTCGAGTGGTTCTCCATGCTTGTCCCGACCACCTGGAACTTCCCAGTCTGCAGCCGTGCACTTACCGGCGCACCATGGGAACTTGCAGAAGTTATCGTCCGTGCATACGACCCCTGTGTTTCCTGCGCAACCCACATGATTGTGCTGGATGAAAACAACAAGCTCGTTGCACAGAAGCTCCTTGAGTAAGAATATACTATGGAAGGACTGTTTCCAGAAATAATAATCGCCGGTGTCGGTAACGAACTCTTTGGCGACGACGGATTTGGTCCCGTTGTGATCAGAGCTTTAGCTGACTACGAACTTCCCGACAATGTAAAAGCAATGGATGTAGGCCTTGGCGGCCCTCACCTCATCTTTTCGATGCTGGATCCGGAAGTCACAAAGAAACTGATCATTGTGGATGCAATGGACTTCGGGGGAAAAACCGGAGACGTCACAAAAATCTCCGCCGATCTTCTTCCTGAAGGCAGAGGAGAACGTTACATGGATGCCCATTCCGGAAATCTGCTCGATCCGATCGGCAGACTGAAAGGAAAAATGGATATTGTTATTATCGGGTGCCAGCCCGGATATATTCCTGCTACGGATTCAGAGGACTTTGCCCTCGAATTAACTCCGGAAGTCCAAGGAGCTGTTCCCAAAACTGTAACTGTCATCTTACAGGAATTAGAGAGCTGAAAAATGGGATTATTAGATAAACTCAAAGGCTTACTGTTCGGTAATGAGGCTGTCAGCGAGGGAAAACAGGACGCAAAGCCTGGTGCAAAACCAGCTGACGCAAAGGTCGAACAAAAGCCAATTATTACAAAACCAAAGGAGGAGAAGCCAGTGGCTGACAAGATTACTGTAGGACATGTACACATGAGCGGTTGTACCGGATGTCTCGTGTCCCTTGCAGATAACTACGAAGGATTACTTACAATCCTCGACAAATACGCTGACCTCGTCTACTGTCTGACTCTCGCCGATGTGCGCCACATCCCCAAAATGGATGTCGCATTAGTCGAGGGTTCCGTCTGTATTAACGACGAGTGCTCAATGGTAGAGATTTTAGAAACCCGTGAGAACGCAGAAATTGTTGTGGCTCTCGGAGGCTGCGCCTGCTACGGAAACACGACCCGTTTCTGCCGCGGCGGTCAGCAGAACCAACCCCAGCATGAGGGTTTCCTGCCAATCGGCGACCTGATCAAGGTCGATGTGTACATCCCCGCATGTGCACCGACACCACAGCAGATCAGAAACGTCTGTCTTATGGCATACCTGTTACTCAAAGGAAATGACGAGCAGAAGGCACTTGCAACCGCATACCTTACGCCCCTCATGAACCTCGCAGCAGCAGGAACCGAAGCATGCGGTTGCGACCTGATGATCGACGTCATCAACCAGGGTCTCTGCTGCGGATGCGGCAGCTGCGCAGCAGCCTGCCCAGTCCGCGCAATCACCATGCAGTACGGCAAACCGCAGGTCGAGCGCGACCTCTGTATTAAATGTGGAGCATGCTACGCACAGTGCCCGAGAAGCTTCTTCAGCTTCGACGTCTGTGGACAGTATGAAGCAATCACTAACCTCATTGGAGAGGTTATGAAACCCTGAGGGTCCTGGAGGCGAAAAAAAATGGAATATCTTGGACAATACAAGGCAGTCTACAAAGCTAAATCCGGCTGCGAAGACATTCTCGCAAAGGCCCAGGACGGAGGAATCGTCACATCAATGTTTGCCTACGCACTTGAGACAGGCATTATTGACGGAGCAATCGTCGCAGGACCAGGATCAGAGCCGTACAAGCCTGAACCAATGATCGCCACAACGGTCGAAGAACTCTTCGCTAGCCGTGGAACCAAATACTCAGTCTCACCGAACCTTGCACTGATCAAAGAAGCAACCCGCAGCTATGGTCTTGACAAGATCGGTATCGTCGGAACTCCGTGCCAGATCCAGGCAGTTCGTAAAGGACAGCTCTACCCGATCGGTCTGCGTGACGTCCCCGACAAGATCGCCCTTGCACTCGGTATCTTCTGTATGGAAAACTTCCCCTACCAGGGACTCTTCCAGATGGTCGAAGACCACTGTGCAACCAAGATCGAAAATGTCACCAAGATGGATATCGGAAAGGGCAAATTCTCCGTCTACACCGAACGCGGTGTAAACTCACAGATCCCCTTAAAGGTTACTCACAAGTATGAGCAGCCCGGATGCCACGTCTGTCTCGACTACGTCGCAAACATGGCAGATATCTCAACCGGTTCTGTTGGAACGCCGGACGGATGGTCAACCGTCTTCATCCGCTCCGCCGCCGGTGAGGCAGCCTTCAACAAGGCAGTCGAAGCAGGCTGGATCATTGCCGAGTCAATGGACGGCGTCAAGCCTGGTCTTGAACTCGTCGAGAAGCTTGCAACCGAGAAGATCACCAAAAACCAGAAGTACCTTGAGCACAGAGCCCACAAAGAGCACGCTGCTCTCAAACCACTCCGTAACCCCTACATCTAAACAGTGTATAATGGATTACGACATGTACCCATCCTCTCGGGTACACTTTTTTTTGACGAAAATTTTTCCATCGGGCGATCTCAAACGAACATCTTTTCATCTCTCAAGGATGTACCTTTTTATCATGAGCGATACCTCCGCGCCTGCGCCGAAAAAAAGAACGGTAAAATCCAAAAAGGACAAATCATCTGAACCAAAACCGGTAAAAATCCCGGAGAACAATCTCCAGGCAGATGAGACGACCGCTCAGTCCTAAGAGCAGCCGGCCGATACGCACAAACCCGTTCCCGAACAATTTCTCACGGATCTTGGCTCGCTTGCAGAAATTCTCGAAACGAACCCGAGTATCCTTGAACCCATTCGTGAGGTCTTCGAGTATCATCTTGTCGACCCGATCGATCGGAAAACCTTCCCGAAACTCGTGAATGCCATGTCGATGCTCCTTGGGGCAAATGCGACAATGGTTCTCATGACGGCCTGCCATGTTAATTCATCGGCATTTTTCGAAGATTTGCTGCATGCAATCAAAGAAGATAAACAGAAAAATGCCGTCTGGATCATCCAGCATCTAACATCGCTCTACGGGAACCGTGTCCAGCAGGCATACACACTCTCCGCCGGCACGATGGATGAAGACTGGCACATGATCGATGTCAATACCTATAAGCGCGAGGGAGACACGCCTCTCTGGATACTCAGCCTTGAACTCGTGCTCTACAACGGAACCGAGACAAAGGTCACCATGACGCCCGACTCCGTCTTTCAGCTGGTCGAGATCCTGTCTGCAGAACTCGCAAAAAATATCCCAAAGGAAAATGTGGACGAAGGACTCATCACCAAATGCGAAAAGAACTTCACCGCATTTTATGAAAAATTCTACAAAGGCAAAGATGAAGAGAGAAAAGAGGACGAACACCCGCCCGGGTATGCGTGAAAGCGCTTGATTGTCCTTTTTGAAAAAAAGAACGTATAAGTATTGCAACTCTCCTGTTGCCGGAGAGTAGATACACAATTTATCAGATAAATAAAACGTATGTTGGGAGAGAAATAATGTTTCGGATCGGCGAGTTTTCGAAGATGAGCAAGACCACCGTTAAAACTCTGCGGTATTATGACGAGATCGGAATCCTTGAACCGGAAAAGGTCGATCTTGCACGCTACCGATACTACACAACAGGTCAGCTTGTCAAACTCCACTACATCCAGTCTCTTCAGCAGGCAGGCCTCTCACTCGACGAGATTAAAAAAATAATCTCCGGAGAGGATGCCGCAGAAATTCTGGAAAAAAGAAGAGCCGGACTTGAAACGGAACTTCGGGAAAAAACCGACCAACTCTCCCGAATCGATTTCATTCTACAAGGAAAAGAGGAGGAATATTTTATGAATTATCAGGCAACCATCAAGGAAATTCCCGAGTGTATCGTCTACTCGAAAAAAATGATGATCCCAACCTATGATGCATACTTTACCGAGATCCCGGCCATAGGTGCGGAATGTGCCGCAGCAAACCCGGACATCAAATGCATTGTCCCCGGATACTGTTTTGTCGTGTATCTCGATGGAGAATACCGGGAAAAAGACATTAATGTCGAGTATTGCGAAGCGGTCGATAAATTCGGCAAGGAAGTCGGCGACATCAAATTCAAAAAAATGCCTGCCATCACCGCAGTATCCGTAATGCACAAAGGATCCTATCGTGATCTTGGCAGGGCATATGCATTCGTGTTCAAATGGATCGAGGAGAACGGATATACGGTTACGGATAGCCCGAGAGAAAGTTACATCGACGGGATCTGGAATAAGGAAAGCGAAGATGAATGGCTCTCGGAGATCCAGGTCCCGGTACAGAAAAAGGATAACTAACTTATTTTTTCAAAAAAAAGGTGTCTACCGTAAGGTCCGGCTAGTTTTTGCGTCTTGCAAAAGCAAATACTGATGCTGCACAAAGACCCGCAAGGATTCCTACCGCTGGAACAGGCGTCTGGGTAGAACCGGCAGATGATTTGCTCTTTGCATAGATCATCAGCTCGTTAAGTTCCAAATCAGATAAATTATATCTGAAGAACATTGAGTAGAACTCCTTGACTCTGTCATCGACGTTGTAATTGAACACGTCAGGATAGAACATATTGCCAAGCCAGATCATGGAAAGAAGCCGCTGAACCGAGGGTGGAATGCCCATCCAGCTGTAGGGACCATACGGAGCCTCGTAGACATTTCCATTCTTCACAGCCGAGAGTGACTTCCACATCTCACCGTTCATAATTGCATTATAGTAAGCATGATCAGCCGCGTAAGCTACAATGATATAATCCGGATTCATCGAAAGGATATCTTCCATTGTATACTCATCGCCTAATCCGCTGCCTGTAACAGCAGGTCCTGCAAGATTGTTTGCCAGGTAGTTGATTACTTCGCCGTGATACGAATTCTCGCCGGATCCGATCAGATGGACCGAGTTGCCGTCAACACCGGTGACATAAATCATAGAGACTTTCTTGTCGCCCACTTTTGCCATTCCGGTATCAAACTCTGTCAAAAGATTTGAAACATACGTGGAAAGCTGCTTTCCGCGTGTCTCGTTTCCAAGAAGAGAACCTAGTGTGAGATAGGACTGCGGGATATCATTGAGTTTATTTTGCGTAACGAACGCAAAAGGAACGCCTGTGGTTGCCTGTATCTCGTCAAGGTCCGCTTTCATCGTCGATTTTGCCTCACCAAGATCCAGCACCACATCGATATGGAGCTTTTTATTGAGTTCCATGATCTCTTCGGCATTCATTGTCGATTTCGATCCATAGAACTGATCGGTCACCGGTAAAGCAAGAACACGTGAATCGATGTATTTTTCCTGATCAGCAGAATACTTGCTGGATATACTCACCAATAAATCAGGATTGAATGAGTAGAGCACAATTTGCGCAAGAGGACCGGAAGGCGATACAGCGTCAATTACTGCCGGCAGCGTGATTTCGCGACCGACATCATCGACAAATGTTTTTGTCTCTTCAGCTGAAATGCCACCGCAAAAAACAGCAGCTCCAACACAAATTAGAACCAAAAACAGGATTATTCCTCGTATTTTCATCATAGATACCTCCACCTCACAGATGGATAAAAGAATATGTCTCGGAGCGTATATAACAATTGAGAATTTCTAACAACCTTTTTTTCCCGACAGAAAGTACTTTCTTTTCGTACGTTGAGTAGTATGTATGGGGACTTTCAGCAGCTTTGGTCTCAACCAGGCATATCACGAGCGTTATTAAAAACTTGGCGACCGTCTCTCCGATGTTGGTAAAACACTTGATTGGGATGTTTTTCGTCCTCTTCTTGAATCCATGTATGCAAATAAATCCGGCAAAGGCGGTCACCCCAATGTCGATGTAATACTCATGTTCAAGATTCAGCTTCTGGAAGTCTGGTATAATCTATCTGATCTCGCCGTTGAACGTGAAATCTACGATCGTCTCTCCTTTTGGCATTTCCTTGGGTGTCCTGACAAAATACCCGACAATTCAACGATCTGGTTATTTCGGGAGCGCATGCCCGAATCAGGCGTTGACACATTGGTTTGGCAGGAGTTTAAGCGACAAATTGACCTGAAAGGTCTCAAAATTGAACAAGGTATGATTCAGGATGCAACGTTTGTGTATGCTGAACCTGGTCATTGTAAGAAAGACACGCCGCGAGGAGAGCAGGCAAAAACACGACGGGATAAAGATGGAAAAATCATGTCCAAGAACGGCAAAATGCACTATGGCTATAAACTTCATACCATCATGGATACGACGCATGATCTTATTCGACGCATTGAAACCACAACGGCAAATGTTCATGACAGTCAGGTGGATCTGTCAGAAAAAGGAGAAGTGGTCTATCGGGATCGGGGATATCAGGGAGCAAAATGCAAGGGATATAGTGCCACAATGAAACGAGGGGCGAGAGGACATCCCATTGGGATACGAGATAAACTGAGAAATATGCGAATAAGTAGAAAGAGATCAAAGGGGGAGAGACCCTATGCAGTGATCAAAAATATCTTTCATGCAGGGTTGGTGAAGGTAACAACGCTGCAAAGAGTGCGAGTGAAAAATATGCTGGCTGCATTTTGTTATAATATCTATCAAGTGAAAACGATTCAAAACAGGGTGTAAATTAAAAAAAACGTCAAGGAATAATTGGGATTTATCGTGATTTTCTTTTTTTTTGGGGGGGGGGATGAGAGGGTGTGAGGATGTATTCAATCCTTCATAAATAATGATTCTCGTTAAAAAAGAGTTGATAGAAATTCTCAACTATTCAGTTTCCTACTGGTCAAGAGCACCGATCCCGATGTCGGGAGATATTGTTTCAATTCTTCATGAAGTAACTGCATTATCAAAGATGCACCGTACGACTGCTCCGGATATCGGGGAACTTTTTGCTATCGAAGAGCCGGAGTCAGAAGCCGCTAAACCGTATCTCGAGCAGGAGTATTACTCAACGCCGTTCATGTCGAATACCGGAATCCTGCCGAAAGATATTGTGGATTTCGGCAACGATATTTCTGTGATAGATGCCGTGAACTATGCAAATATCACTACAGGAAATCCGTTTGTTATCGTGGTTCTTACGTGGAATAATACGATGTCATTATCCATATTCACCGATGGCGAGTATGATACAGCACAGCATCTTTTAAAACGGATGAGCGAACTTTTGAGTGAACTTACCTGATTCATAAGCTCGTCAAGAACTCTGGACTGATCATCACTTTTTTATGAAATTATCTCTGCTGATTTTTTGCAGACCTGTTGAAAAAAAAGTGAGTGGTTAATGAACCACTTACTGTGCCGGGATGATGAGGGATCTCTCACCAGCAGGCATGAATTCGCGGATTGCTCCCTTGGCGAATTCTGCACGCGGGTGAGCGAAGTCGAACTTCAGGGCCGGGTCTGCGAAACAGATCTTGATCAGCGGGGAGAGCGTCCATGCATCGCCGCGGCCAATGTGGGCGGAGGCTGCAATTGCTGCGTATTCTCCCTGGTGACCGACGTTCATTGCATAGTTCGGGTAGTTCGGTCCACGGAACTCGCCGATACAGCCCTCGTCGGGTCTGATGGAGAGTGAGTTTGCAGAACCGCACTGGTCCTGCAGATCGTAGCCAAAGAAACCAAGTCTGGACCAGCCGTCTTTGTGCAGAAGCATGGACAGATACCAGCCGTTGAGACCGGCGTTGGAGTTTCCAGTTGCAATCGAAGTGGTGATACCGGATGCTGCTGCAAGAACGGCTGCACGCTGGGAACCGCCGAAGTGGTCTTCCATCATGGTTGGGAACTGTTCATACTGCTCCATACCGTAAAGGTTGACTTCCGATGCAATGTCGTTGACAACTTCCTGGGTTGCTTTGACTTTGTCTTTCGGGTTCGGGTTCTTGACATCGACCTTGTACTTGTCGTGGAGGTAGTCCATTCCATAGTAGGTGAAGTCATCAAGGATGTTATCCGTGTATGCTGCAGTTGCGTACTGGGTGAAACCGACACCACCGGACATGTAGGATCCGAGCCAGATCTGGTCGAAGAGCATGGCGCCTGCTGCAACATTTTCCAGGGATGCTTTTGCTGGGTCGTTCGGGTTGACACGGTCTGCCTGGATCATATCGGAGAAGTTACCAAAGAGCATTCCTCCGGGCTCGTTCGGACCGCGTGCACGGCGTGCAGGCAGGTGGTGGGCCATGTTGATGACACCAGCGTGCTTTGCTGCAAAGGACAGGTCAGCGACGGCTGCTTCACCGGCGCACATACGGTATGCGGCAATGAAGGACATACCGATCTGCATGGCGGACCAGCGGGAGGTCGTTCCTCCATCGCAGGTACGGCCGACGATGGTCGGCATGTGAACGCACTGCCAGAGGGATTTGCCGACTGCTGCCTGGAGGGCTTCAGCCTGCTTCTTCGGGAAGAGCTTCTCGACGTCGATGACGAACTGGGGCTCAAGGTTGTCGGCGAGTTCCTGATCACCGGTAAACACACGGACGTAACAGTCGTCGGTAAGTCCCGGGTGTGTCTCAACCATGTGTTCCTGAACAACAGCGCCTCCGGGCATTGCGTGGTTGACAACGTGGAGATACTCGTTGATGGTTTCAGGAGTAACTTCCTTGCCGAGACGCTTCTGCAGGGTCTGGTGGGCCATGTCCATGGACACGATTACAGTTCTGCGGATATCATCCCACATCTGCTGCATGGCAGCATTGTTGACGAAGTGCAGGTCATCACCCTCAACGAAGGTTCCGGTGCCGGAGAGTTCGTAGGTCATCAGCTGGCGCTGACCCATCGGGATACCACCAAGGTGGCAGCGGTTCGGGTCATACATGGAGATTCCACGTTCAGCTTCGATCTTCTTGTTAATGGCCATGAACTCCTTCTTACGGGGAGACTGTTCAAGACCATTGAATTTATAGAATTCGGCGGTGGTGGATGCAACGTCCTGTTTTGGGAACTTCTGCTTGAGTGCATCAAGGAAAAGTTTCTGGGTCTTTTCTACTTTTGCCATATTACTCAGGCCTCCTTGGGCATGAATCCGTATTTGGTACGGAGGGCGTGGATACGCTGAACGTATGCAACATATTCACTGTCAGAACGGAATGCAGTTCCGACAAGGGAGTGGAACATCGGGGTGTTCGCTTTCAGCCAGGCTGCGTCCATCGGTTTACCGACAGCGACCTTGCGGTCAAGTGGGACACCAACCTGGTCTTTAATGTATTTGACAACACCGTCGGTGTCGAGGATACAACGCTGGAGCATATCGAACATCATACCGTTCTCTGCGAGACGGAGTGAGTGACCATGCACGGTTGCACCGCGAATACCGGTGGTTGCCGGGTCGAAGATAGAAGTCTCGATAAGCTCACGTGCGTATCCTTCAAGGTCACGCTCGCGGCACTCGACGATCTGACGGCCGGAGAGAGTTCCCGGGTCGATACCACGGAAGCGGTAGCATTCGAGATAGGTTCTCTGATAAGGCTGGGACGGGCCGTTCAGCATAGAGTCAGCGAACTGAATGTATCTGACACGGTCACCGGCTTTTGCGCCTTCGGTCGGCTGAACGATCTTGCGGATCGGGCAGTCTGGCTCTCCCTGCTCTGTGAGTGGGGGGTGTGCTGACGGGTATGCCTGTCCTGGTGCACGGTGTCCCATAATAAGGACGATGTCCTCATCAGTGACGCTGCGAATCTTTTCGAGCTTTACGTTCGGGTTCATCTGGTTGCGACGTACTTCCGCAACTTTGGAGGTTCCCGGACCATACTGTGGTTTGTATGCCATAGTTTGTTCACCTAGTTTGTAGATTTGATTATTCTGAGTACTTCATGAATGACATCTGACATGGCCACACGACTTGGCGTCTGTCCCCGGGTGATCCCGGTCACAAGTCCCATTACGGTGCCTTTGGTCCGAATGTCGTCTGGTTTTGGCATGACGTACGCGGTCTTAACTCCGGATTTTGCAAGATCCTCATAATCAACTGGAGCCTGGCAGACAACAACGGCATTTACGTTGCATTCCTGCAGGATCTTCCTTGATTTGTGGACCACGTGAGACCGTATGTTGCCGTGGTGAAGAACAGCCACTTTATGGCGTTCTATCTGTTCTATCTCGCGGTCGAGAATTCCGAAATTTGAGCCGAGTGATACCCCGCCGATATCCGCATCAGGCGGTACACCGCTGCCTGCGTTCAGCACCAAGGTACTTACGCTGTATTCGATCCCCTGCTGCCGCAGTGCTGACGTAATATCGCAGACAGGTTTTGTGATATGTCTCCTGCCGGGAGACATGCCCACGATGATGACATCAGGATTTTTACATTCAGAGATGGTTCCCCTCTGAGCAAGAGATCCCCCCTTACCCATACCCATACTCTGTCTGCAGTCGACGAGTTGTGTTACACGACCAAGCGGCATGTTTATTTAGTTCCCTGAAGGATGATAGGGCGCTGTTTGCTTTTTGGATCGCTCATTCCGAGAATTCGTTTGTCATCGACAATACCGTATTTGGCATAGTCGGTGGTCGTCATATTCGACCGCATGTAGGTACCTTCGGTGATTCCATACGGGAATTTGTCAGCGAAGACCTCATCGCATGCCGCCTTGACAAGCGGAATCACAGAAGCATCTTCCAATTCAAGAAGAATTGCACCGACCTGAACGTGGAGAAGATAATCTTCACCGCAGACCTTGATGACGCGCCGGAGTGAGTTATCATTGACCGTGCCTCTGGCCGGACCGTAAGGTACGGTAGCCGGAAGGTTTGGACCGTTGAGCACAAGGCGGCGTATCCCATCTAACGTGTAGATTTTTTCGAGAAGAATCTCGGTGGTCTCTGGATTCAGGAATCTCGTGGGGACGATTCTTAGTTGTGGGTATGTTGATTCTGTCATTCTAATTCCTTTCCGCTTACGCAGAAATCAATACAGGCTTAAACTGCTTTTGCAATTGCCTGGAGCGGGTGGGCAAACTCGTCGATCTGACCGAAGGTATCACCGTATACTTTTGCGGTTCCTTCGGGAGAGAACATCTGAGTACCTGCATCAAGTGCACAAGCGGCAACGATACAGGGCATACCAACACCTGCTGCGTGACGGGTAACGACGTGGTTTCCGTTGAAGACACCCGGTCCTCCGCCACCATAGATGGAGTGGCTGAAGAAGGAGAAACCGACCGCAACACCCATCGTTCTTCCGAAGTCAGAGCCTGGAAGTCCGGTTTCGTGTTCGATAAGGTCGTTGAAGTACAGTAAGGTTGAAGATACTGCCTGAGCGAAACGTCCGGCACCACAGTTGACCATGGTTGCTGCAAGAGTTCCTGCAGAGGTGTATGCATTCCAAAGCATTGGGTCTTTGGTTTCGTAGGGTTTGAAGTAGCCGCCTTTTGCTGCTGCACCCTGCTTGATGACTTTGTCTTCAATCGCACGCTCGACTAAGGACTGGACAACAGTACCAACAGTACCGGTCTGGCCGTTCTCTTTTACAATATCGTAGACGATGTTGTTTGCGTTCAGACCCTGGTATGCGAGCAGTAAGAGCTGTGCACGCTCGAACGGACCGATTGCGCTGCCCATTTCGAACTCTCCTGCCTGTTCAAATACAGAAGTAAGTGCTGCACCCTGCATTGCATTACGGTGGGTGATCATCACAGACTGGTTTGCCGGGATGTTACGGAGTGCGTAACCGAGAGACTCGTTGTTCTGCGGGATGGACATGATCATGGAGCAAGCTCCGCCTGCCATATCCATGGTAACCGGATAGGTACCAAATGCTGCTGCTTTGACGGTGTTTGCGTCGAACATGTCAACGTTGAACTGCTCGACAACTGCATATGTGGTTGCTGCTGCAACAGATGTCAGAGCTGCATCATAGGTTGCTGCTGCTGCGATACGTGCAGAAGGCACCTTGACCAGCAGAAGTTTTCCGCCGTTGTAGCGTTTAACAACAGTGTCGTCGCCTGCTTCAACAGAGACGTACTCTTTGATTTTTGCTTCGACTGCGTCGATGTTGCCGACGATATCGAGGTTGAGTTCACGACCGAGAATCTGCTGGTGCTTACCGATCTTACCGGTCTTTAATGCATCCTGCATACCGCCAAGGTTGACCGCAACGGTCCTCTTGGTGTCGTCGATGATTTTCTTAATTGCCGGGTTAACCAGCGGGCTGATCTTTTCGAGTGCGACATTGCTCTTTAAGAGCTTGCCGTTGTCGTCGTAAAGGTCAATTACATCTTTGTATTTTGCCATAATTTTTCCTCGTTTGTAAGGTGATTTGATTGGCTGTTTTACCGTTACTTTTCCTGAAAATTACTGATTGTCGCTGATAGAATAACTGATGGTTAGTGACGGTTACTTTTTCACGTCCACGGCCCGGTTTTTTGCAAAACCTTTTGGCCAGGCAGATATGCATAGCTATCATATCTGCCCCCTCTCGGGACATTTTAACTATATCTTTGTGTAGGGATATAAGTATTGTCTTTACAAATGAGGGGGTCGATACCTCCATCCAAAACCATAATTTCAGCCATTTTTGTCAATTTACGTGATTTTAGAGCGCATTTCATCCAAAGCTGAATTTTGTTGTGTATCCAAAACAAGATTTGTAATACTTTATTAGATTATTGATGAGTGCGTGTGATACTCATGTATGCGCCCTCTGAATTCGAAGAAAAGAGAATTTCCTTAAAAATCCCAGATGAGCTTTTTATTCCACACCCCCTACCATACTACCACAATGTTAAGATTTGCAGTAATAGGACACAAAGCGGTCACGACGCCGGACTTTTCCTTAAATGATATGCCGGGCGGAGCCGGACGTATGGATGTATTATGCAGATGCATCAACGCCTCGTTTTTTTTGAGTCACGACCTTCGGCGAAACACCGAATGCTTCCTCATCCTGAAAGGATGGGAACAGGCGGATGCTGCAAACACGGTCACGCTGCGATTCTCGGGTGAAAAAATCAAATCCCTCAATCCAGACGAGCGGAGTGCAGGAGCACTGATAAAAAAAGCACTCGTTACCATCCCCGAAGAAGAATATCAGCGGGCGGCACCCGGCATCTCCATCAAAAAAAACGGCCTTGCCAAACTTCTTCAAGAACATTCCTTCGCCGTCCTCGACGAAAACGGAGAGGATATCAGAACCGCAGAGACCCTGCCGGAGAATTTCATACTGAGCGATCATCAAAACTTTACCGAAGAGGAGATGGAACTGATCAAAGACCTCCCGAAATACTCAGTCGGCCCCCGTGTTCTCCATGCCGATCACACAATTATAATAATCCTCAACGAGTTCGACCGGAGAGGAGAACAAGCCTAAATGGTTTCCCGTCCAATAATAAAGAATCAAATGCTCGAACTCGTCAACGCCATATTAGAGTACGGCGATATCTGCGATCACTGCCTTGGACGGTTGTTCGCAAAAAAATCCTTCGGACTCACCAATGAAGAACGCGGCCGTTCGCTGAGAATAGCCCACGCTCTTGCATATAATATCCCCTACAAACCATACGAAAAAGGAACCTGCTGGGTCTGTAACGACCTATTCGATACAATTCCCTACTGGGCCGAAAAAGCAGCTGCGGCGGTACAAGGAATCGAACACGACACATTCGTCATAGGCACCAGAGTCCCCCCCATGATGGCAGAATCGGAAGAGATGCTCTGGTCCGACATTTCACTCGAAAATCCCGAACCCCTCAAATCCGAGATGAACCGCGAAGTCGGAAAGGCAGTATCCGCCCTCACGGGAAAACACGGAAATCCGAAAAATCCCGAGGTCACCATCGTCCTGAACATCGCCGACGACTGCGTCGAGGTTCAGATCGCATCCCTCTACTTCTACGGCAGATATCTGAAATATGAACGCGGAATCCCGCAGACTCACTGGGACTGCCGCGCATGCAAAGGGAAAGGCTGCGAAATATGCAACTTTACTGGCAAACAATACCACACTTCCGTAGAGGAACTCATAGCAGAAGCACCAAAACGGATTTTTGCCAGTGACTGCGGGGTTCTTCACGGAGCGGGAAGAGAAGACATCGATGCGGTGATGATTGGAACCGGAAGACCCTTTGTTATGGAGATGCAGAACCCGAAAAAACGCACATTTGATTTAAAAGAGCTGGAAAATGCAATTAATGCATCCGCCAACCTGCGGGTAGGAGTCGTCCTGGAAAGCTGGTCCGACAAAAAAACCGTGGAAATGCTTAAATCAAACAAAGGTCATAAAACATACAGGATTCTAGTCTCAATAGATGATCGTATCTCTCTGGAAACCGTGCAAAATGCCGTATCCCAGCTCAAAGGAGCCTGGATTGATCAGCGCACGCCTGAACGGGTCTCCCATCGGCGTGCAGATCTCGTTCGAAAGAGACAGGTCATTGACATAGGAGTTCTTGGTGAAGAGAATGGACTTTACCGGCTTGAAGTGCTTGGTGAAGGCGGTCTCTACATCAAAGAACTCGTATCAGGAGACGGGGGCAGAACAACGCCCAGTCTTGCTGAAATCCTCTCCGTACCCGCCAAAGTCGTCGAATTAGACGTGGTGCAGGTAGACGGATTACCAAATATTGGAGATGAGTAAACATGGCAAAGCACAATGGAATTAAAAAACGGACAAGATATAAGTTACAGAAAACCCTGCGTACCCGCGGTATGCCCAACGTGACCAAGGTCATTCAGAACTTCGATGAAGGACAGAAAGTTCACCTTGTCTTAGACTCAAGCGTTCAGAAAGGTCAGCCCCACCCGAGATTCCACGGTAAGACCGGAACAATCGTCGGCAAGAGAGGCAGAGCCTGGCTCCTTGAGATCAAAGACGGCAATGCAACCAAAACTGTCATTGCAAGACCGCAGCACCTCACGGCGCAGAAATATAATTAAACCCCCACATACTTATTTTATATTTATCAGGAGTCTTGCATGAAAGTAAAGAAAATTATCAGTGAATATATGATGACCCTCCCGGAACTTCGCGAAGAACTTATTGCGATCCGTGAAAACCGTTCCAAGGGAGAAGAGGGTGACGACACCGCCAGGAGCATATCATACGAACTGCGTAAAAGTATTGACCATACAGACAGTCTCAGTAAATGCAGTGTTGAATCGGCAAAATCCCTCCTTGCTATCCTTGGATCCATGGAAAAAACGAAGCCGGAGATCGCCTGCAGGATAGTAAACATCATGCCAAAGAGCCGTGATGAGATCCGGGCAATTTACGCGAAAGAGCGATTTACTCTTCTCCCCGAAGATCTAGATCAGATTCTTGACACTCTGCATAAATTCGAGTGAGTGGTAGAAATGCCGCCAAAAACTGAGAGGACCGATAAGAAGGAAGTTGAAGCTATAGTCCTTGACTATCTCCAGTGGGGATATGCAAGCGACCGGCGTCCTTTGAATCAGCGCGAATCCATTATTCTCGCAGTAGGTACTGACCAGTTCAAACTCCTCGAACTCATCGCAAAGAAAGACGTTGCGATCAATCTGCATGACAAAGTCTACATCGGTGAAGATGAAAGAAAACATGTTGAACGGGTAAAACGCCGCTTATCTTACGATGAACTGACTCCGACTGCAAAAGGCGAGCTTGAACCGGTCGTCGAGAAAATCATCGCAGAGTCTGAAGGACGGTTCGTGGAGTTTTACAACACCGCGGTTCCCATCAGTCTCAAGATGCACATGTTAAACCTCCTTCCCAGTTTCGGTAAAAAAACACTGACCGACACCTTGGAAGAAAGACAGAAAAAACCGTTTGAAAGCTTCGATGACATCCGTACCCGGGTGAAGACCCTCCAGAAACCGGAGAAGTTTATCCGCGAACGGATCATGCTTGAACTCGAGAATCCGGAAGAGAAGTATCATCTCTTTACCTCTAAATAATCCTTTTTTTATGAAAGCGCCAAAGGATCAGCATTTTCTGATTGATACAGACGCCGTGGATTTTATCGCCGATTCCGTCCCGATTCTAGGAAGAACCGTGCTTGAAGTCGGACCGGGCGGCGGAGTCTTAACTGCGGCACTTCTCGAGCGGGGAGCAAACGTCAGAGCTGTCGAACTGGACGGAACACTTCTGCCGAACCTTGAACAGCGTTTCGAAGACGAACTGTCCACCGGTCAGCTGACCATCACCTGCGGTGATGCATCCAAGGTCCCGCTTCCTGCATTTGATCTGGTCATTGCAAACCTTCCCTACTCGATCTCCTCGAAAATCACGTTCCGGCTTCTTGAAACCGGATTCGAGACCGCCTTACTGATGTATCAGTGGGAATTTGCAAAACGCATGGTTTCCCCGCCGGGCGACGGAGAATACGGCAGGCTTTCCGTGATGGTGCAGACCTATGCCGACGTGGAACTCATCCTCAGACTTCCGCCCCGGGCTTTCAACCCGCCGCCGGAAGTTGATTCAGCGGTCGTAAAAATCATCCCGCATGAACCGCCGATGAAAATTCTCAACCGCGACGTACATGCCGTCCTCGTTCGCGAACTCTTCTCCCACCGGAGAAAGACAATTCAAAACGGACTGAAAGGGATGAAAAGCATCTACGGCGAAGAGGTTATGACGAAACTCGTCGACAGTCTTCCAAACGATCTGCTCGGAAAACGCCCGGAGATGCTGACGATTTCAGATTTTATCGAGCTTGCCAACCGGCTTACTGACCTGTTATAATGGATATCGATACAAGCCAGATCTACTTTCCCGCAGAAGATACGGATCTCCTGATAAAAGCTGCACGTGCCGAAGTAAAACCAACCGACCGTGTGCTGGAGATCGGGACCGGGTCGGGAGCCGTGGCAAAATCCGTATCTCAAGTAACGCCCGCCGTTCTCGCCGTGGAAATAAATCCCCACGCGGCACAATATGCACACGAAATAAACGGTATCGAGGTCATCAGAGGAGATCTCTTTGATCCGGTCTGCGGAGAGTTCGATCTGATATTATTCAACGCGCCCTATCTCCCGACTGACCCTGCCGAGCGGTTTGACAACTGGCTTGAGTACGCTCTCGACGGCGGACCTTCGGGGCGTGAGGTTGTCGAGCGATTTTTGCGCGAAGCGCCGGCACGCCTCGCAATATTCGGGAGAATCCTCCTTCTCATCTCCTCCCTTACCGGCATTGATGAAGTGCTGAAGATTTGTCACGCAGAAGGATTGATCGCTCTCGTGACGGCAGAGGAGCGGCAGGAAGACGGCGAGACTCTCTACGTTCTTCGAATATCGCGGGATCTGTGTTCTCTTTGCGGAACCTAATTAATCCATACCTCACGACCGAGTGTGATGAAGTCCTCATCGAGCAGGTGATACGGCGTGCCTACGCCGAAGCAGCAACTGAGCTCTCTGCACTGTATGAACTTGGAAATCATTACCAATAATCTTTTTTCCAATCTTGAAATAATATTTAAGAGAATTTCTAACAACCTTTTTTTCCGACAGAAAGTACTTTCTTTTCGTACGTTGAGTAGTATGTATGGGGACTTTCAGCAGCTTTGGTCTCAACCAGGCATATCACGAGCGTTATGAAAAACTTGGCGACCGTCTCTCCGATGTTGGTAAAACACTTGATTGGGATGTTTTTCGTCCTCTTCTTGAATCCATGTATACAAATAAATCCGGCAAAAGCGGTCACCCCAATGTCGATGTAATACTCATGTTCAAGATTCAGCTTCTGGAAGTCTGGTATAATCTATCTGATCTCGCCGTTGAACGTGAAATCTACGATCGTCTCTCCTTTTGGCATTTCCTTGGGTGTCCTGACAAAATACCCGACAATTCAACGATCTGGTTATTTCGGGAGCGCATGTCCGAATTAGGCGTTGACACATTGGTTTGGCAGGAGTTTCAGCGACAACTTGACCTGAAAGGTCTCAAAATTGAACAAGGTATGATTCAGGATGCAACGTTTGTGTATGCTGAACCCGGTAATTGTAAGAAAGACACGCCGCGAGGAGAGCAGGCAAAAACACGACGGGATAAAGATGGAAAAATCATGTCCAAGAACGGCAAAATGCACTATGGCTATAAACTGCATACCATCATGGATACGACGCATGATCTTATTCGACGCATTGAAACCACCACAGAAAATGTTCATGACAGTCAGGTGGATATGTCAGAAAAAGGAGAAGTGGTCTATCGGGATCGGGGATATCAGGGAGCAAAATGCAAGGGATATAGTGCCACAATGAAACGAGGGGCGAGAGGACATCCCATTGGGATACGAGATAAACTGAGAAATATGCGAATAAGTAGAAAGAGATCAAAGGGGGAGAGACCCTATGCAGTGATCAAAAATATCTTTCATGCAGGGTTGGTGAAGGTAACAACGCTGCAAAGAGTGCGAGTGAAAAATATGCTGGCTGCATTTTGTCATAATATCTATCAAGTGAAAACGATTCAAAACAGGGTGTAAATTAAAAAAAACGTCAAGGAATAATTGGGATTTATCGTGATTTTCTTTTTTTTGGGGGGGGATGAGAGGGTGTGGGGATGTATTCAATCCTTCATAAATAATGATTCTCGTTAAAAAAAAAGTTGATAGAAATTCTCTTTTTTCTTTTTCACAACTGCCTGCTGTTTTCCGGATTCTGCGGCGTCATTATCTATATCCACCGTGATCCCGATAAGGAATGCATTCATTCTGTCGATGGCTTCCCTATTCTGGGTATTGGCCGTTGCGGCTTTCTGATAACACAAATACGCCGTGTCCCGTTCACCGCGAAGGTCGTACACCTTGCCCAGTTCGACCAGAGCACGGCTGTCTTTTGGATTATCGGCAACATAATTGCCGAGAATCTTTAATGCCTCGTCATACTTTCCGGCACGGCGAAGATCGACGGCTCCTTCGATGATATTGACCGGATCACCCGAAGATCCGGCTCTGGATCCCTTATTGGAAACACCGGTTCCTTCACGCGGTTTTCGCTTCGGAGGCGGGATAAATTGGGAAGCCTCACGCTTCTTGCGCTCAACCCGGTCTTCCATCTCCTTGCTCGCCCGGCGCGGGGGTTTCGCCGCTTCCACCTCTTCCTCTTCGCGGCGGAGTTTACGGGTTCCGGCCTTTTTGCGCCGTTCATCATCGTGAGCATGCTTTTCCACCGCATGAATCTCTTTCTTTTTCGCAACCCAGGCAGGCTCGGCAGTTGGTTTTGCCGCAGCCTTTTTGTAGCCGATCCAGGCAGCTTCCTTTTTCTCGGTAGAACGGCGGTCGGTCCGGCGTTTTTCTTTCTCCCGTTCCTCCTCCATGCAGAAAAGTTCGGCAATCATTTCCAGAGGATCGTCCATAACACGGACGAGTTTATCGATCTCCAGGAGACGCTCCATGCCGATGAAATGCTCGGCCATGACTTTTCCAAGCGGGGAGAGTTCCAGAAAACCGCCGGATTTTCTGACAAGTTTATGTTTGAGAAGTTCCTGGATCGGATCATCTCCCACACCGACCATACTGTTTCCAACGGTGATGATGTTAGCCTCGCGGCCGCGGCAGGTTATGGCATTTGCCGCAAACTCTTCGGATGTTTCCTCGATGTCGTAGACCGGCGAGACCTCTTCCATATCTCCTTTCAGGAGCTGGATGGCAACTTCTTCCTCGGTCAGCTTTGTTTCACGCGAATACGAGACCCCGGGTTCGGCGAGAACAACAACTCTTCCAAGATCATGGAAATCCGGACGGCCGGCACGACCCATCATCTGGTGGAACTCCTGAACGGAGAGCCAGTCAATTCCCATCGCGAGAGCGTCGAATATGACCTGACTGGCAGGAAAATCCACACCGGCAGCCAGTGCCGCGGTCGTCACAACGCAGGCGAGTTTTCCTTCCTCGAACTGCCGTTCGACGGCCCGGCGTTCCTGGGAAGTAAGTCCGGCGTGATAGGGTGCGGCCATTCCGCCGATTGCCTCGGCGATCGTATGACACCTACTCCGGGCATTCGTGAAAACGATCGTCTGACCTTTGTACCCCTTGGACGAGGTCTTGTTGAACTCCTCGAACACCAGCTTTTTGATGAACGGGATCTTTCCGTCTTTTTCCGTAAAAATCAGATGGCGTTCCAGAGCAACCGGACGTTCCGCATACGAAACTAGAGCGGCGTTCAGTTTTTTTGCGAGAAGATTCGGTGAACCGATCGTGGCCGAAAGATAGAGGAACTGAGCTTTTGGGGCGACGTATTTCAGCCGTGCGATCAGCCCGTCAAGACGGTGTCCACGCTCAGGATCCTCGAGCATCTGGACCTCGTCGATCACAACCGTTCCGATATTGCTGACTGGCATGCCCTTTCTGAGAAGATTGTCCATACCCTCGTAGGTTCCAACAACAATCCCGCCGCCGGCGCCTCGGTTTCCAACCGGACGGGTCTCTGGCAGATTCACCCGGGACACACCGGTCATAATCGATGTCTGGGTTATGGTCTTGCATTTTTCAGAGAAACGGTCATACTTCTGGTTTGCAAGAGCGACGAGAGGGACCAGGAAAAGCATTCTCCCGCGCTTTTCGAGATAATTTTTCAGCCCCGCCATCTCGCCGATGAAGGTCTTGCCGCTCGCCGTCGCGGCGACAACGAGCAGATCTTTTCCATACAAAAGACCCGACTCGACCGCACGCTGCTGGGCGGGCATCAAGGTCTCGACACCGCAGAGATCGACAAATTCCCGTGGCAGCGGCAGATTTTCAATCCGTTCGGTCGGCGTCTGATCATGGGCCTCGAGCCGGTCAAACATCGTTTTCTTGGTATCGAGAGACTCAGGCTGAAGAATCGCAAGCACCATATCCAGATCGCGATACTCTTCCAGCAGATTTTCGATATGCAGTTGGGTCCGTTTTCCGAGATGTTTAATATGGCCAAGCTCGCGGCGGAGCTCGCGCTTCGCACAGTCGAGACAGACATACTCCTGCCCGCATCTGATCCGCGTCTCTTCGGTAAGAGGGGTTATACGATAGTCAAACAGACAGGTCCGGCAAAGGGTCGTTGTCTCCCAGGATAACTGCATGCCTCTGAGGAAATCCTGAAATTCCGGCATGGTCTGGGTAAGTTTGATCGGCCCGTTTCCCCGAAGGACCGTAATGAACTCCTTTGTCGGCGTCTTCTCGGCATGGGATGTCCCCGGCCTTCTGACGAAAAACTCGGAGGGACGCATCCCTTTGAAGGTTTCTTCGAGTTCAACAGTCCCTACATGTTTGATTTTGCCTGCCTTTGCGTCGTCACAAAAATAGACTTTATACCCCT
Organism: Methanocorpusculum sp.; assembly: GCA_965228205.1. Taxonomy (GTDB): domain Archaea; phylum Halobacteriota; class Methanomicrobia; order Methanomicrobiales; family Methanocorpusculaceae; genus Methanocorpusculum. The sequence continues at coordinate 1,298,190 of OZ245799.1, forward strand.
TTTTCCAGGGTTGGACGATGGTCGTCACGTTATTCGGTCACCAGTTCGTGGATCTTATATGAAAGACCCGCGGTTTCCAGACGTTTCAGGAAATCGGTGAACTCCTCGTCAACAACCAGAATCAGACAGCGCATTCCGTGGAATGCCGCCTCGACGGTTCCTTCCCGGGCCCCGAAAAACATATCCGGTTTGATGCCTGAGGTTTTACAGGCCAGATAGGCTTCCAGTCCAACTGCCGCAATGATATCGGCATTTTTTGCAAGAGAGAGGAATTTTTCCGTCGAAACCATCTTCGAACCGCCGCGTTCGATACGCGGAACTTTGGCAACATCCACCTTTCCTTCGGTGTGCTCGATGATTCCCGCAAGACGCGCTACGCCGACATCCATGCCTTCCGAGGCATCGGCCGTGACCATGCCCATCGCAGTCTGAGGATGTTTGCCCGCATACAGCCAGCCGGATTTCATGTACACGCCAACCGAATCGCCTGCTTTCAGATCCGCATCCGCAATGGCAGCCCAGGTTACGACCTGATGAATGATATCCCGGCGAACGTGACGTGCATAGGACTCCAGGATCTCCGCATTATTCAGGACCCACTCGACCCCTTTGTGGGTGACGTAATATCTTCCTCTTCCTTCAGCACTGATGTACCCCTCTTCTGCGAGATCACGGACGTATTCAGATATTGCCTGGGGGGTCACGCCGAGTTTTTCCGCAATTTCCTGCTGGCGGATCGACGGCTGGTGTTCGGCAACCTCAACTAAGACCTGGAATCTGGTCGTTTCACGCTTGCTGCGAAGGATGTTGGTTAATGGATCATCAGGCATGGGATATCTCCTATTCTGTATTATGGGCGCTCCACAAAGAAAATATGTGGGGCACAAAACCCTACACTTATATTGTCTGTGATTCTATAATCCTTTTTGAGAAGGATTGATGAAGTCTGGTAAAATAATCCTGCGCGGGATCGTACAGGGAGTAGGATTCCGCCCGTTTGTCTATGCCCAGGCACAACGGTTTGGAATAAAAGGGACGGTCATCAATCACGGGAGCGAAGTGGAGATCGATGCTGCCGGCGAGGAGTTCGATGCGTTCTGCCGCGAGGTTGCAAAAGGACCGAAGGTGTCGGTGATCGACTCAGTGTCCGTCGAGCCGCTGCACGACTGGCATCCTCCGGCTGGTTTTACTATTCTGAAAAGTCAGGACGGGGCAAGGACGGGATTTGTGCCTGCAGATATTGCGACCTGCGAACACTGTCTCCATGATATCATGGATCCAAACAGCCGGTATTTTGGCTACTGGGCAACCTCATGTACCGACTGCGGACCAAGATACAGTATCATCAAATCGGTTCCCTACGACCGGGAACGAACGAGTATGGATGATTTTCCTGCATGTCCGGATTGCCTGAAAGAGTATGAAAATCCGGGAAACAGGCGGCATCATGCCCAGACGATTGCCTGCAGGGAATGCGGGCCGAAACTTTCTCTGCTGAAAGGATCGGGAGAGGAGACGAAAGAAACCGACCCTATCTCTACCGCAGCAGAGCTACTGGATGCGGGAAAGATCCTGGCAGTCAGAGGTGTTGGAGGATTTCATATCTGCTGCACTGAAGACGCGGCAGAGCGACTGAAAACGGTTCTCGGCCGACCGAACCAGTCGCTCGCAGTGATGATGAAACCCGAAACGCTTGGCGAGTTTGTTGTCGAGCCGACAAAGGAGGAGTGGGATCTCCTCAAGGGACCGGTCCATCCAATCATGATCCTCGATAAGATCGATCCGGAATCACACCGAGCCCTGTCCCAGCTCCACAACCTCGGCATTATGCTGCCGTACACAGGACTCCATCACCTGCTGTTTGCAAAACTTCGGTCCCCTCTTCTGGTAATGACGAGTGCGAACGCTCCCGGAACGCCGATGATCACCGAGACGAAAACCATCATCGAAAAGATGGGGCGGGTTCTGGATTATATTCTCACCCATGACCTGGAGATCGTGAACCGGTGCGATGATTCGGTTGTAAGAGACGGATATCTTATCAGAATGTCACGGGGTTTCGCCCCGCTCAGAACTAGAATGGATCTAGGAGACAGGCAGATCCTCGGCGTAGGACCTGAACTGAATGCAAATGCGACGATCTACAAGGGCGGATTTCTGATAACGTCGCCGCATATCGGAAACATCAGAAATCCCCCTACCGTCGCATATTTAGAGGAGACGATCGAAAAACTGACCAGTCTTACCGGATCGGTTCCCGAGATCATTGCCCACGATCTCCATCCCCAGTTTCTGAGTACACGGGTCGCTCAGGAACTTGCCGAACGATACGGGGCAACCCTCTGCCCGGTCCAGCATCACTGTGCTCATATCGCCTCGGTGACCACCGAGGAGGTCGTTGGCATCGCGATCGACGGGGTAGGATACGGAGAGGATGCAACCATCTGGGGAGGGGAGATTCTTGCGGGATCGCCGGGAAACGGATATATGCGGACCGGACATCTTGAACCGGTCCTTATGCCAGGAGGAGACCTCGCAACAAAATTCCCGGAGAGGATGCTCTACGGCATTCTTCCAAACGAAGATACCCTGTCGCTTCTCCAGAGCAGAGGATGGAACGATACGGCTCTGAGAATCCTTGCCCAGCAGACGAAAAAACGATTCAATACTCCTGTTACAACGTCGACGGGACGGGTTTTGGACGCAGCGGCGGCATTACTTGGGATCTGCCGGGAACGGACATACGACGGCGAACCGTCAATGATGCTGGAGGCATATGCCGCACGGGGCGTTGCCCAGCCGATGGAGATCACCCTCGAATCACGGGACGGGCGGGATGTTTTGCTGACATCCTCCATCCTTCGGGAGGGAATGGAGATGCTTTCTGACGGCATATCCGTCGAAGACATCGCCGCGTCGATCCAAACCACGCTGGCAAAGGGTATCGCGGATACGGCGCTTGCGGGAATCGAAAAAACCGGCATACGTACAGCGGCACTCTCCGGAGGAGTTGCCATAAACCGCTCCATTCGGGAAACGATCATTGAAACGCTCAAAGAATCCGGTGTTGTCTGCCTCACGAATCCAAGATACCCGTTCGGTGATGGCTGTATCTCCTGCGGACAGGTTGTTACCGCCGGGATTCTGGCAAAGGAGGGACGCATATGACGTCATGCGCATTACACGAAAAATGGAGCGATATCGAACTGAGGATAGCATATCCCGCACAGTTTTATAATCTGCTCGATCCTGCGCCAAACGACGAAAAGGAGATCAATCAGGCAACTGAGTCCTACATTATGGACTCGCTTGAAGACATGCCGAACGAGAAACGCGGCTCAGCCAGGATCATATTATATCTGGATGGGACCCTTTACGATGATGAAAAGACACGCACGGATATGGAACTGGCAATCCATTCCCATTTTGCTCTGAGATTCTGTTCGGCAACCCAGAAATACAAACAGGCCGTGAACAAAGGAAGAAGATATCTCGTCCGGGGACTAATTTTTCTGATAGTCTGTCTAATATTGAGTAGCGTGGTAACCAGCATTCACAATCAGAATGATATCATATACGCCATCGGACAAAGTTTTGTTATTATCGGCTGGGTCGCCCTCTGGAGACCCGTAGAGTTCTATCTCTACGATCGCCGCGACCTCGTTAACGAGAAAAAAATGCTCTCGCAGCTGGAAACGATTCAGGTCGAAACCCGCAGATGGGATAAGAAAACCTGATTTTTCAACAACAGATTCCCTTCGGATTCCCTTCGTGAAAATATCCGAAACGATGGAAAATACATCGGGCAATAATGCCGGATTACTTCTTAAAAAAAAGAGAATTTCTAACAACCTTTTTTTTCTGACAGAAAGTACTTTCTTTTCGTACGTTGAGTAGTATGTATGGGGACTTTCAGCAGCTTTGGTCTCAACCAGGCATATCACGAACGTTATGAAAAACTTGGCGCCCGCCTCTCCGATGTTGGTAAAACACTTGATTGGGATGTTTTTCGTCCTCTTCTTGAATCCATGTATGCAAATAAATCCGGCAAAGGCGGTCACCCCAATGTCGATGTAATACTCATGTTCAAGATTCAGCTTCTGGAAGTCTGGTATAATCTATCTGATCTCGCCGTTGAACGTGAAATCTACGATCGTCTCTCCTTTTGGCATTTCCTTGGGTGTCCTGACAAAATACCCGACAATTCAACGATCTGGTTATTTCGGGAGCGCATGTCCGAATCAGGCGTTGACACATTGGTTTGGAAGGAGTTTCAGCGACAACTTGACCTGAAAGGTCTCAAAATTGAACAAGGTATGATTCAGGATGCAACGTTTGTGTATGCTGAACCCGGTCATTGTAAGAAAGACACGCCGAGAGGAGATCAGGCAAAAACACGACGGGATAAAGATGGAAAAATCATGTTCAAGAACGGCAGAATGCACTTTGGCTATAAACTGCATACCATCATGGATACGACGCATGATCTTATTCGACGTATTGAAACCACTACGGCAAATGTTCATGACAGTCAGGTGGATCTGTCAGAAAAAGGAGAAGTGGTCTATCGGGATCGGGGGTATCAGGGAGCAAAATGCAAGGGATATAGCGCCACAATGAAACGGGGAGCAAGGGCACATCCCATTGGCATACGAGATAAGCTGAGAAATATGCGAATAAGTAGGAAGAGATCAAAGGGGGAGAGACCCTATGCAGTGATCAAAAATATCTTTCATGCAGGGTTGGTGAAGGTAACAACGCTGCAAAGAGTGCGAGTGAAAAATATGCTGGCTGCATTTTGTTATAATATCTATCAAGTGAAAACGATTCAAAACAGGGTGTAAATTAAAAAAAAAACGTCAAGGAATAATTGGGATTTATCGTGATTTTCTTTTTTTGGGGGGGGGATGAGAGGGTGTGGGGATGTATTCAATCCTTCATAAATAATTATTCTCGTTAAAAAAAAGAGTTGATAGAAATTCTCAAAGATTTAGCCGAAGAGTGCGCCAAGGCCTGCCATGGCGTTCTCTTCTTCTTCTTCCTTGTTCTCTTCGGGTGCTGCTGCCTCTTCGACTGCTGCTGATGCGCCGGCTGCTGCCGGTGCTGCTGCAACGGCGACTGGTGCTGCTGCTGCCTTGGAGATTGCTTCCTCGATGTCGACACCGTCAAGTGCTGCGATTAATGCTTTGACACGGGAGTCTTCGACTGCGATACCTGCGGCAGAGAGAACTGCCTTTACCGATTCTTCATCCACAGTTTTACCTGCAGAGTGAACTAACAGAGCTGCGTAAATATACTCCATGTTGATTTCACCTATTTATTTGTTTAAATTGCCTTCAGGGCGTTTGCTTGTCTGTATGCCTTGCTGATGATCAGCTCGATGACACCCTTCTCATAGATGGATGCTTCTACACCGATGTTTCTTGCCTCACGTACGGCCTTCGCGATCTGAGCTTCAGTAACACCGACACATGCCGTTGGAACTGCTGCGTTGACTGCGAGGTTGAATGCCTGCTGTGCTGCAAGAGTGATCTTTGCCTTGTATGCCTCGTCGTCTACAGAGAGGACGTCCGGCAGATACAAGTCTCCCTCGTAACATACTGCGAGGAGGGAGAGACCGACCGGCATTGGTTTAATGCCAAGCTTTGAAAGCACATCGGCCTGTTTCTTGTTTATAGCCTCGCCAGCTTTAAAAACGGTCTTGGTCTCTTTGATTTTGACCTTTCCGCCGTCGATAGCTGCCGGGATACCAGCCTGCTGGAGTTCTCCTACGATCGGTCCGGGCTTAAAGGTAGTTGGTCCTGCCGGAACAACAATGTCTTCAGGAGTGATCTCGCCTGCTTTTGCGGAACGCTTTGTCTTCGTCTGTTCAAGGGACTTGAACAGCTTAAAGGGGTTACCGTTTGCAAAGATGAGGGCGGAGTGTTCGGAAACCTTCCCGTTCAGATCAACGAAGTGACCGCCGAGTTCATTCATGGAATGCTCGACAAGGGTGTTTCTTGCAACCTTCACAACTGCATTGCTGCGCAGATTTCTGCGGATCTGCTGGAACTGTCTTGCGGGAATACCGTAGACATCAACTAAGCCGACGAGTGCATACTTGTCGGCGAGATCTTTGATCTGCTCAACTTCTTCACGTTTCCATGCGGGAAGATGGTGGGTATAAATTGCCATACTTACATCACCTTCACTGCTGGACCCATCGTGGTTTTGACGTAGACGGAACGGATGTTTAACTCTCCGCTTTCAAGTCTTCCTACAACCCTCTTTACGACGGCGTCGACATTTTCTGAAACTTCCTCTACGGTCATGCCGGTGTTGCCGACTTTCACAGACATATTGAGTCTGTCTTTTGACCGAATCTTAACGGAGTTTCTCAGACGCTCGACGATCGGAGTGATGTCCTGGGTCGGCGGAATCGGCTGCGGCATTTTACCGCGGGGACCGAGTCTCTGACCAAGCCAGCGACCAACAAGGGGCATAACCGCAGTCTCTGCAAGGAAGAAGTCATACTGTCCGGCCATTTTGCGTGCTTCACGCGGAACGCCGCCCAGACGCTCGATCTCGTCAGGACCGATAATTAAATCGACACCTGCGTTACGTGCCTGGGACACAATATCTCCCTTACCAAGGACGGCGATCTTTTTGACGCCTATTGCCTGTGGCAGAAGAATCGTCTCATCAATACGGTTTTTCGGCTGGGCCATGTCAACGTGTTTCAGGTTGATAGTAATATCAATACTTTCCTGGAACTTACGCTCGGGGGCCTGCGTGATTGCTGCCGTAACAGCATTTATAATTTGGGTTCTTTCAACCATTTGATGAAGCCTCCCATAGTTCTTCGACTGGAGTGTTCCCCAATCTCCTATGGTTTTGTTCTCTACTACTGTACATTTTTTTACGTGGGAAATCCACGTACCCGTTTGAAGCGGTGCGAACAAACTCGCTTATGCGAGCTGGTCGTCCCACTCGCCTGCATTGACGGCGGCAATTGCCTGTTTGGCAGTTTTGCCTTCGACGGTTACACCAACGGAAACGCAGGTGCCCATGACTTCCTTTGCGGCCGTTTTCAGGTCGTAGGAAAGCATGGATTCCATCTTCATCTTTGCAATGCGAATGACAGCTTCAAGCGGCAGATTACCAACTGCCTGAGTGTTCGGAGTGCCGGAACCCTTCTCAACACCCGCTTCTTTCATTACAAGAGCGGTTGTCGGAGGAATACCGACTGTTAACGTGACGTTCTTTTTGTCATCGACCATTACCGTTACCGGAACGGACATGCCATTGAACTCAGCAGTCTTTTTGTTGATATCATCAACGACTGCCTTTACGTTGATCCCAAGGGGACCCAGTGCCGGACCAAGTGGTGGTCCTGCAGTTGCTCTACCGCCGGGTACCAGTACCTCGACAGTTTCTGCCATTGTATCACCGTATGTTGGCGCATACCCGAAGGTAGCCCAACATTGGTTCACTAAAGTCGACCTCTGAGAACATAAACCTACTGGATAAATGTCCCCGGAAAAAAAAGATTGATTGGAGAATGGATGGGGATTTCCCGCATTCACGCGGAAAAATCCGGTTTCAATCCTGATTGCGATCGATCACACGGACGTTGTCGCCGCGTATGGTGATTGGGATGGGAACGATCGATTCGTAGAGTTCAACGGTGATTTCTTCTTTGGTGTGATCAACGCGCTTGACCACAGCCTTCTCACCCTTGAACGGTCCGGCGATCAGTTCCACAATAGTTCCCTCGTCGATACCGGATACAGCCGGCTTGGGAACGAGGAAATGTTTGATTTCTTCCAGAGATGTTTCATTCTTTAAAACAATTCTGGCATGAGCAATCGATTCGACAAGTTCTTCGATTCTGGCATGCTCTTCGGGACTCTCCACGAAGACGTAGCCTTTGATATCTTCCGGCACGACTACTGCGGTGACGACGACGTCCGTCATATTGTTCTCGATTGCCTCGCGGATGTTATCGGCAACGGTCCGCTCGTGCTTGGATGTCGTCTTTAAGATATAGTAGTGATTGCCAAACTTTGATTCAGTCATAGTTATGGAAGGAGATATTCAAATATCAGATATATCAGGAAGCCGAGAACGCCGATAAGTACGATTCCTACTGCAGCGACTGCGGAAATTTTCCAGAACTCCTCTTTGGTGGGCCTGCGTGCAAGTTTCAGAACACGGATGTATTTTCTAAAAAATTCTGAGACACTTGCTTTCGTAATCTCCGGTTTCTTTATCTGAATGGAAGGGAGTGCCTTTTTTTCATCGGTATTTTTCTCGTTTTTAGCCATGTATTCACCTCAGGAAGTCAATCTCAAACTTTGAGCGCTGGACCTGACTTGATTGTGATGCCCTAGATATTTGTTCCTGCTTACCATAAATCTGTGGTGACTGGACACCCGTAACGATAAGCATGGTCCGCATACGGCCTCCCATCTTCGGGTCGACCTGAACACCCCATATAATACGCGCAGATGGATCGATTCTCTGATAAACTTCCTGGACAACACCTTCCGCCTCGACCATCGTCATATCGGGTCCGCCGATAACGTTGATGAGAGCAGCGGTCGCGCCGGTGATGTCGACATCAAGAAGCGGAGAACGCAGAGCTTTCTTGATCGAGTCGGTTGCTTTGTCTTCGCTGTCGGAATCGCCGACACCGATCATGGCAATACCGCCCTGTTCCATAACGGTCCGGACATCGGCAAAGTCAAGGTTAACAAGACCCGGGAGCGTGATTAACTCGGTGATACCCTTTACGGCCCGCATCAAAACCTCATCCGAGACCTTGAATGCCTGGGCAAGCGGAAGGCGCGGGACGACTTCCAGAATGCGGTCGTTTGGGATCACGATAACCGTATCGGCAACTTCCCGGAGACGCTCGAGACCGATCTCGGCGTTTTCCATTCTGGTAGCACTTTCACTGGTAAAGGGCAGAGTAACGATCGCGATCGTCAAAGCGCCGATCTCTTTTGCGACTTTGGCAACGACCGGGGCACAACCGGTACCGGTTCCTCCGCCGAGACCGGCGGTCACAAACACCATATTGCTGCCGGCAAGTGCCTGGCGGATAACATCCTCGCTTTCAATGGCAGCCTCTTCGCCGCGCTGGGGAATTGCGCCGGCGCCGAGACCTTTGGTCGTCTGGCGGCCGATAAGGATACGGCGGCCGACTCTTCCTCTCAACATTGAGAGGTGCTGGGCATCGGTGTTCAGTGCGTAAATGTCCGCACCCTCCACTCCTTCTTCATAGACGCGGGCGACGGTGTTGGATCCTCCGCCTCCGCAGCCGATAACGGTGATTTTTGTCCGGAGAGCATCAAGGATCTCGTCGAATTCGTCATCCTCAGATTTCGGCTGCTCTTTCTTCACGGCGGGAGCCTGAACCGGGGCTGCTGCCTGAACCGGTTCGGGTGTCTGCGGACGGACTGAGTAGGTTTTTGCACCGAGTTCAGCTTCGGTTTCTGCGTCGTAAATTGCGGAAACCGGCGTGTCGTCGCGTGCAACGTCTTCGAACCGTTTGCGTGATAATGCTTCTTCTACAATTGATCTCATGAGTAATTCTCCAATCCCGGTATTTTGATGGATGTCCTGACCACTTTCGTGACCATATCCGGCGTGATCATTCTGCCGTCGGGAAGAGTCACGGGTTTTCCGGCAACAAGCTGCCCGTATAACAGACCTGACGGGACCCCGAGCGTGCGCGCGAGCACGGGGTCGAACTGCCGGCTGGCTATCGTGATTTGATCACCTTCCACCAAACTATCCTATGTACATATTATTTGTTGAACGGATAAGACTATTAAATCACCTGATACCTTCTGCCTGTTTTCAGCAGAAGTCAACAGAGTCGGCATAATTTTTCCGCTTTTACCGGTCGTGTGAAAAATATTTCCCATTTTGTCCAGCTCTGCCAAAAAAATCTCCTCATACCCGAGAAACGCTGCGGAAAACATATCCGCGGGAAGCTCGACCAAGGCCGGTTCTCCGTCGGATATTCTGCCGTGCGGGTAGATTTTCAGACCAGGAGCCTTCAAAGCGGCCAGATCGCGGTAGGCGACCCAGGTCGCCAAAGACATTGCATTCATTTTCCGCAGATCGCCTTCGGTAATCTCCTCCAGCCCCACTTCGGCAAGAATTCCTTCAACATGGGAGATCTCCTGCTTCGACAGCGCTTTCCGGTCAACATGCGCGGCAAACACCCCGCCGGACTTTGCGATCATCTGGGACACCATCTCCTTTGAAACCGAACCGACATCACGGGTATGCATCATATGACCAAACGCCCCCTTCGTCTCGAGACCGATCGCCGTCTGCCGGACCGCATAATGCGTACCGCCAAACCCGATCAGCGGGATCGGATCCCGCGACGGGCGGGCATACAACACACTCTTTGCCGCCGCAAGGCAGGCCGCGGAATCATTCCACTCTTTTTCCGTACTCCCCACCTCGACGAAAAAGAACGGACCCGGAAAATCCGTCGGGCCTTGATGCGTGATCTCGTACGAGACACGATATCCTTCCGGAACGAACTCGGCATGATTCTGCAGAATCGACTTCATCCAGGCAGGATGCGTCAGACCCAGTTCCCGGTCGTTTCCGCCAAGCCCCGCAACCCCGAAGTTCCCCGCCGGATGGACAGTCAGGACCGGAACCGGGTTCACACTTGAATGGCGCGAAACAACATTGATTAGATCCGCATCAGGGTTCACCGCGGATTTTTCCGCATGGATGATCCGGCCGGAAACAGTGTGAAACGTCACCTCGTTTCCTTCGAAAAGAGGGAACCCCCCCTCCGGCGGATTTTTCAAAAGATCGTCGATAGCCGAGCGGATATTTCGCCCGGCCGGGTCCGAATCCGAGTTTACTATATCAATAATCATACTACAAATACCCAATTCCCGTCAGGGAAGAGAAGATCCAGAGAATAACGAATATCACCGGAATGTGAACGAGATAAATGAACAGCGTCACCGCCCCGTTCCCGAGTTTGGCAAAAGCCTCCCCGATTTTTCCCGGCTCGCGGATGGTAAAACTACGCCTGCCGTTTGGATAGAAAACAGTTCCAAGACCGACCCCTAAAAGAAGCACCCCAAACCAGGGGAACAGCGGGAAATAATCCTGCGTATAGTCCATGAAATCCTCTGCATGAATGCCCAGCGGATACAACCAGGACGGATCATTGATGTAGGGGAAAATGAACGCCCCGATCGCAATAATGATCAGACCAAAGATGATGTTCCATCTCCCGTATCTGAGAAGAGGGATCGCAAGCAGCATGGACAGCCCAAGCATATCCAGAAACCCGAACTTGAGAAATGCCTCGCTGCCGAGGAAAAGGGTAGCACCGATCCAGCTGCCGATGGTAATACAGAACCCGAGAGCCAGAAGAAACAGCGCTTTGATTACCAGAGCCACATAGTACTCCTTTGTCGTTCTTCCCCGCATCCGTTCATGACGAAGGATCATCGCGATACCTGCAAGAAGAACGAACACTCCCGACCCGAACATATACGTAGAGAATTTCTATCAACTCTTTTTTTAACGAGAATCATTATTTATGAAGGATTGAATACATCCCCACACCCTCTCATCCCCCCCAAAAAAAGAAAATCACGATAAATCCCAATTATTCCTTGACGTTTTTTTTAATTTACACCCTGTTTTGAATCGTTTTCAGTTGATAGATATTATAACAAAATGCAGCCAGCATATTTTTCACTCGCACTCTTTGCAGCGTTGTTACCTTCACCAACCCTGCATGAAAGATATTTTTGATCACTGCATAGGGTCTCTCCCCCTTTGATCTCTTCCTACTTATCCGCATATTTCTCAGTTTATCTCGTATCCCAATGGGATGTCCCCTTGCCCCCCGTTTCATTGTGGCACTATATCCCTTGCATGTTGCTCCCTGATATCCCCGATCCCGATAGACCACTTCTCCTTTTTCTGACAGATCCACCTGACTGTCATGAACATTTTCCGTGGTGGTTTCAATGCGTCGAATAAGATCATGCGTCGTATCCATGATGGTATGCAGTTTATAGCCATAGTGCATTTTGCCGTTCTTGGACATGATTTTTCCATCTTTATCCCGTCGTGTTTTTGCCTGATCTCCTCGCGGCGTGTCTTTCTTACAATGACCGGGTTCAGCATACACAAACGTTGCATCCTGAATCATACCTTGTTCAATTTTGAGACCTTTCAGGTCAAGTTGTCGCTGAAACTCCTGCCAAACCAATGTGTCAACGCCTGATTCGGACATGCGCTCCCGAAATAACCAGATCGTTGAATTGTCGGGTATTTTGTCAGGACACCCAAGGAAATGCCAAAAGGAGAGACGATCGTAGATTTCACGTTCAACGGCGAGATCAGATAGATTATACCAGACTTCCAGAAGCTGAATCTTGAACATGAGTATTACATCGACATTGGGGTGACCGCCTTTGCCGGATTTATTTGCATACATGGATTCAAGAAGAGGACGAAAAACATCCCAATCAAGTGTTTTACCAACATCGGAGAGACGGTCGCCAAGTTTTTCATAACGCTCGTGATATGCCTGGTTGAGACCAAAGCTGCTGAAAGTCCCCATACATACTACTCAACGTACGAAAAGAAAGTACTTTCTGTCGGAAAAAAGGTTGTTAGAAATTCTCGATTTTTTTATTTTTTTACATTGACCGGGATGCCTTTTCTTTTGCTTCCCGGCATTTATTGATCAGCTCGCGGTTATTTCCATTTGCAAACGAGAGGGCCTTGTCAAACGACTCGATCGAATCCGCATATTTTCCAAGAAGCATCTGTTCGTATCCTTTGTTGTACCAGGCATCGGCGTCGTTTGGAAGAGCGATCAAAACCCGGCGGAAACAGTCATACGCTTCCTCATGTTTTCCAAGGATGCTGAGCGACAGACCCTTATTGTTCATGGCGCCGGTCATCGAGCGTTCATATTTCAGAGCCTTGTCGTAGTAGAAGAGCGACTCCGCGTGTCTTCCAAGAGAAGACAGAGCATTGCCGCAGTTGAAGTAACTGACTGAATGACCCGGGGCGATCGTAAAGGCCGCTTTGTAGCAGGTGACCGCGTCCTCGAGCTTGCCGCAGTCGTACAGCATCGTGGCACGGTTAAACCAGTGTTCCGGGCCGCGGGGTTCCATATCGCAGACATGCGCCATGATCTCGTCCGCTTCTTTATATTTTTTCGCGATCGAAAGCATCCGTGCATGGCTGGTAAGGAACACCACATCATCGGGGGCAAGAGAGAGAGCCTTTTGAAAGCAGGCATCCGCCTCATTATACCGGTGAAACGTCGCAAGTGCATCCCCTTTGTTATGGTAATACACCGCCGAGTCCGGGCGGAGTTCGATCGCCCGGTCGTAACAGGGTATCGAAGCCTTCTCTTCATTGACCATAGCAAGGATGCGACCCTTCTCGTGCCAGGCGAGCGGATTTTCCTTATCGCAGGCGATCGCTTTATCAAGACAGTGAAGAGCATCGGTATATCGTTCGAGTCTGATATATGACTCGGCCTGAGAAAGCCACATTGCATAGTCTGCTTCTTTTGAGGCTTCCTTTGGAGCGGCATTCTCCTGTTTTTTGAACCTGTCGAACAATCCCATGTACTGATAAACCAGTTTGCGTTGAAAGGTGATGAACGATTCGGAAAACCTAAGGGAAAAAATCCGAGGGTACCGTAAAATGCTTATAACAAACCCTCTAAAGTGTTAGTCAATGATACCCTCCTCTCTATCCGAGTTCATCACCTATCTCCGCGGCCTTGGACTCTTTAAACGTCTGTTTTCCTGGAAACAGGTGATAAGCCGGGCCGAAAATGCATATTCGCAATATCTTTCAGAGACACAGGAGGCAAAACATAGATATCTGGACCTCGAACAGCGGTTCAGTCAGGTTTCCGGCGAGCTGCAAAGAGAGCTGCAGAGAACTTCGTCGCTCGAAGGACTGAGGGATGCCGAACGAAAAGCCTCGGAAAATCTACGGGACAGATTCGAGATCGCGGCACGGGAACTGGAAACCGCTCGGGGAAAACTGTTCGGCATAGAGAGGATGCATGAAGAGCAGACCATAGCCGAGGTCGAACGCAGAAAGGAGGAGACGGAACGATACCAGCGGCTTGAAACGAAGAGCCTGCTGCTCGGAGAAGAACTCACCGCCGCGAAAGGGAAAATAGCCGCTCTCGAGGGAGCCCGCGAAGAGCAGAATTACGCCGAAACCGAGCGCAGAAAAGAAGAGCGGGAAAGACACCTGAATCTCGAGGCTGCGTATAATGAACTCACGGAAAACCTGACCCGGGCAAAAGGTCAGATTGCTGCCCTCGAAAGCCTGCGGGACGAGCAGCTCTCAACCGAAGCCGCACGAAGAAAAGAGGAGGCCGAGAAGTATCTGGAGCAGAAGGAAAAACTGGATACGGTAACTCAGGATCTCATCGCGGCAAAAGAACAGATCTCCGCATATGACAGTGTCAGAGAGGAACAAACGGCAGAATACAGCAGAAAGATCGAACGGATCAACACGCTGTATGATCAGCTGAAATCCGACCGCGAAACCCTGGCGAACGAACAGATGGACAGCCTTGTCAGAAAACAGGAGGAACTTGCCGTTTCCTGGCAGAAGCATGAGAGCGAGGTCGCAGAAAGCATCCGGACGATCTGCAGAAAGCATGACTTTGTGTGGTGCGAAAAATGCGAATACCACCACCCGGGCACACCGGACAATGTTGTTCTGATCGGCAAGATGTACACCATCTTCGATGCGAAGAGTCCGAAAAATCCCGAAGAGCTCGAAAACTTCCCGACGTATCTGAAAAACCAGGCCGAGGCGATGAAAAAATACTGCAAACACGACGACGTCAGAAAAGAGGTGTTCCTCGTCGTCCCGTCAAGCACGCTTGAGGTTCTCACGACCTATCACTACGATCTCGCAGAGTATGTGGTCTACATCATCACACCCGAGGCACTGACGCCGATCCTCCAGATTTTACGACAGATCGAAAACTACGAGTTCACCGACACGATGAGCCCCGAAGATCAGGATAAACTCTGCAGATTCATCGGCAAACTCTCCCATGCAATCAAAAGAAAGATCCAGATTGATACTTACTTCTCCCGCGAACTCATCGACGCGCTGAGAGGGATCGATATGATCCCTGAGGATTTCGCCGCCGAGATCGGAAAATACGAACAGAAGGCAAAACTCAATCCGCCGATGGAGAAGCGCGTCAAGATGATCGAGATCGAAGATGTGGAAAACGAAGTCAAAAGAATGGAAACCGAGATCGCCGTGAGAACAGCGGTCGAGTGATTATTTTTTTCCTTCCGCGGTCGTCAAAGCGTTTTTAATGATCCCTGCAAGGATCGGATTATTGGTATTTGCCGCCTCTTTCAGTGCTAAAATCACTGGATCTCCGCCGATATTTCCAAGCGAAGCTGCAGCTGCGGCACGAATCCCGGGTTTTGGATCGACAAGGCATGCGATCAAAGCCGGGACCACATCTGGCCTCCTGGAGTTGCCGAGAGCCGACGCAGTGGCCCGGCGGACGCCCGGAACCGAGTCCGAAAGAAGCGGAAGAAGCGTGTCTTCCAGATGGAGTTTTTGTTTTCTGACCGACTCGGCCGCCGCTGATCTTACCGAGGGATCGAGGTCATTGCATAATCGGGAGAGAACAGGAACCTCGGCGGTCACCGAAGCAAGGGCCCGCCGGACATACGGCGAAGAGTCGGCGGTAAGTGAGCCCTGAGTCAGGGCATCCAGAACATACACGGCGGCGGCACGGATGTCCTCACGTTCGTCGGCCAGAACGTTCAAAACGGCTGAAAGCTCATCCGGGGTCAGCTGCCGGCCCCGAAGACCGGAGAGAGCCGCGAGCCTGATCTCCGGAAGATCCGATAACGCAGAGATGAGCGTTGGAATGACCACCTGATCGTGATAGACCCCAAGAGACATCACGGCGATCTCCCGGATATCAGGTTCGGATGACGAGGCCGCAGAGATCAGCGCGGGGATCGCAGCCGGAGCCCGAAATTGTCCAAGCGCCTGGACAGACGCATACTGGGTCGCCATATCCGGAGAAGAAACGCCGGTTACAAGCGTGTCGACCGCCGCCTGGCCGCCGTCGATAAAGAGCATAAGCGCGGCTTCGCGGACTCCGAGATCCTCAAAGGAAAGATACGAAAGATACTGCGCATAATCCAGATCGGCAGAATAATTTCTCAGCGCCCAGAGCATAACGCGCTGGGTCATGGGATCGTCCCCTTTAAGGGCGGACAAAATATGAGAGAGTGAAACCGGATCGTTCAGAGAACAAATCCTGTTCGCCGCAGACTCCTGCCTTGCGCTGTCATCACTCCTGACAGCAGCGACTAACTCATCGAAGGCAGCTTTGTTCATAGAAACTCAGTTCTTAATATCGGTTACTTTGATGATATGCCAGCCGAACTGGGTTTTGACCGGGCCAACGACATCGCCTGTCTTTGCTTTGAAACAGGCGTCTTCGAAGGGTTTCACCATCTGACCTTTGCCGAAATAGCCAAGGTCTCCGCCGGCATTGCCTGACGGACACTGCGAATACATTTTGGCGAGTTTGGCAAAATCATCGCCGGCGTTGATCTTCTGCATAATCTTTTTAGCTTCAGATTCGGTCTTAACTAAGATGTGGGATGCTTTTACCCGTACCATACTTCTATCATATCGTATTCACTGCCAATAAGCTCTATGGTTTTTTCACGGCTTCCAGACGTGATTGAGGATGACGGCGGATGCCTTGATCCCGCCGTCGAGATACGCGGCCCCCATCAACGCTTCGAAGCATTCGGCGGAAACACGGCCGCTCGTCAAGATCTGCATGCGGAGTTCGCCTTTCCCCCATCTCATATATTCCGGAAGACCGATATCTTCTGCGAGCCGGCGGACGACCGTCATGTTCACGAGCTCGATTTTTTTCCTGGTAATCTCGCCTTTGTCGAACTCGCCATCTTCGATTAATTGGCGGATCACGATCAGATCGAGGACGGCGTCGCCGAGAACGGCCAGCGAATCCATCGTCTCGCTCATGGAAAGTTCATTTTCCCGGGCATAGGCCGTGCGGGTAAGGGCGTGGAGAAGAAGGTCTTCGTTTGCAAACGTGTAGCCGATCTTTGCATACAGGTCGGCGTACTTCATGCGGACCTCCCGTACTGATTGATGAGCTGGATCAGGTGAGTGAATCCTTCCCTCTCCATCGTCAGGACTCCGGTCAGGTCCATTCCCATACTGGTTTCGCCGTCGGCAGACAAAGTCTCGGGACCCCGGATCACTCTTCTGTCAAGGACTGATTCGGCTTCGGGGTCGTGAACGAATGCACGCCCCGGAATGATAACGGTCTCTTCGAGTTTCGATGCATCCAGTTTTTTCAGATCATCGATCGTGATAAGACAGGATATCTCCTTGTCTACGGAAACGACCATCCCTTCCGGCGCTCCGCAGGAAGCAAGTATCTCTGCAATGTAGGGGGCTGCAATACTCCCGGTGACGACCGAAACCTTCCCGGTGACCCGGGGAAGATGATGCAGGAAATCAGGTTCGTTTCGGATCGTAAACGGCGAGTCAAATGCCGGATCGTAGAGCGGCGTTGCCGACAGACGAAGATTCGGGAATCTGGCCGCTGCTTCGCTGACCAGCTCCCGGAACTCTTCCACCGTATGGACCCGCTGGTTTTCGATGACGGGCGCATTATCCAGAATGAGACCCTGGTTTTCCCGGTTCGCAAACCTCATTAAAATCACGCCTTTGACGCCGATTTTTTCGAGCCAGGCAAGGGTGTTCCAGAGAACTTCCCCGTCGTTTACGTCGGGAAGAATCACGAGAGCGGCATACACATCGATTTTTGCGGCAAGCCGTTCGATCACGTCGAGCGAGGCCTGCGGGGTCGGATCATGCATGTATTTTTCCCGAAGGGCAGGTTCGCTCGCAAAAATCGTGAAGGAAATTTCCTTCATATTATGTTCGATCAGAAAATCGGCGATCCCGGCGTCGTCGAATCCTTTTCCGCTGGTGTATCCGATATGGAGAGGGACGTTGATGGATCCGAGGATCTCTATTAAGGGAGTAAACTCCGGATAGCAGCTCGGGTCGCCCCCGCCTGATATCGTGATTTTTGTGATATCTCCCGTGACCATCTGCAGATCGGCAAGGAAATGATCGGCAACGTCTTTCAGCGAGTAGAAGCCGGCGTACTCTTCTTTGACGCCTTTGGCGCAGTACTCGCATCCTTTTTTGAACGGCATGCAGTATCTGCAGCCGAACGGGGGTACATCTTTTGCATGCTTGAAGTAGCAATAAGAGCAAAAACCCCGACAGTCTTTGCCGGGTTTTCCTCCTATATCGATCGTAAGATGTACCATGTTCTGTATCTATATTGGCGTCACTGAATATGAAACCAATCAGTTACAGGCTCTTTCCTGTTACGTTCTTCGAAGAATGATCGCGACGAAGTTCATATACTTCCCGCCGCCGCCTTCCATGGTTTTTCGGTCGCCTATTGCATACGGATTATCGATGGCCAGCCAGTCGTTCCAGGCCTCTTCGTTGCCTTCCATCTCGTGGATCGAAAGGATCTCGATGCCTTCCGTGGCACGGATGATGTCTTCCCAGTATGCGGCGTCGTGAATATAATCGAGCTGCTCGGGGGTCCATGAGAGCAGGAGTTCGGGCGGGAGATTGTCGTGACAGTCTTTTTTCATTCCCGGAATGGCGAAGTAGAGATATCTGCCGTGTTTGACGAACGGAAGGAGATGCTCGCCGAGGTATGCTTTGTCTCTGCCGAAGAAGTTGTATGCATCTATGCAGACAACGGCTTCGAAGAATTCATGGGCGAAGGGAAGGTCGGTCGCATCCGCATGGATGGGGATGATGTTTTCGGAAGAAAGGCCCATCTGTTCGAAGAACCGCATGTTCTCCGATGGATTGCTCCAGAGGTCGGCGGCGAACACCCGAAATCCGTAATCTTTTGCGAGGAAAACGGAGGTGAGCCCCTGAACGCTGCCAAGATCCATGACAGTGGCTCCGGGCCGAATCTTGTGGCCCTGCAGAAGTTCTTCGGTTAATTTGAGGGGGTTTGGCCCCATGATCTTTTCAGTAACGATCTTTGGATCGTAATTTTTGCTTTTGATATATTCCATTTTTTTGTACCTGTCGTATGCGTAAAACTATGCTGGTATAGAGCTCTCGCTCGCTAAAACCACCAATGAATACTGAAGATGTATGCGGGTTTCAGATCGTCAGAACCGATGCTGCATTCATCTTCTTCGACACGGTCTCCAAGTCACCACGGTATGTTATTGTCATATTATTCACCAATGCAGAGTATACTCGTCGTAATAATATTTGAGAATTTGGTGAATCCGGCTGGATTTTTCCATGACCCTCAGTCCCTCTATTATTGACAGAACCATGTCAACAAACCGTGATGCCAGGTGAATATAATAGGACTTACGCTGTGTTAGTATCAATCTAATTCGGAAAGAGTATGGTCGATTGCGGACGCCTGAGAAATTCCACCGCGAATAATCGCGAATAAACGCGAATCGCATTTTCCTTACGCTGTCTTCTTGTCCTCGTCGTTTCACTCCTCGGCCGCGTTCCTACGCTGCGCCTAATTGGCTCCGCGTGGCCGGAACGCCAGCGTGGAAAGGTCAAGAGGGCGAAACTGGAAAAATGCGATTCGCGTTAATTCGCGATTATTCGCGGTGGGATTTCTCATGCGTCCGCACCCAAAATCATAAAAGAGATGTAGAGCATATGAAAACCGGCTGGAAGGGATCTCAGACCTCTTCCGAGATATCATTGTTCCAGACGGCTGGATTCTCCTCGATGAACGTTTTCATCATCTGGATGATCTCCTTGTTATTTTGGATCGTCACCTTGACCCCGCGGGAACGCAGGAACGCGGTTTCTCCCGGATAATTGACGTCTTCCCCTACAACGACCTCCGGGATCTTATACAGCAGGATCGCGCCGGAACACATGATACACGGGGCAAGGGTCGTGTACAGCGTACATTCTTTGTAGAACGACGCCGGATGCCGGCCGGAATTTGAAAGAGCATCCATCTCTCCGTGCAGGATGGGGTCACCCTTCTGGACCATTTGGTTATGTCCTCTCCCGACGATCTCTCCGTTTCGAACGATAACGGCACCGATCGGGATTCCTCCTTCGCTTCGTCCGGCAAGTGCCTCTTCATATGCGGCCCGCATATACTGATCCATAGATTCCGTCATGTTAGTTCACCGATTATCCAGAGATGGTTTTGCTGATGAGATAATACTACGGTTTTCGGCTGGAAACCGCTGCCCAGCCCATACCTAACCAACCCTGCGGGTTCTCCTGTACCGAAATACATATGCCTTGCAAAACCAAAACACATGAGAATATTTAGATCTGATCGTACCCGGGAAAAAGCCCGGCAGAACCATATCTGAATGCCGTAAATAGAGTTGGAAAATACGAGGAAAGGAAGGAATACATGAAAGTTATTTACAGCGACGGAACAATCGGCGAGTGTCCGAAAGATGAAGAACTGCACGTAATACGCCATACCGCAGCCCACGTGCTGGCCCAGGCAGTCAAACGCCTCTACCCTCACGCTGCGTTCAGCTATGGTCCGGCGACCGAGAAGGGATTCTATTACGACATTGATCTTGGAGACACCAAACTCTCCGACACCGATCTTGCCGCGATCGAACAGGAGATGCGGGAGATCGTCAAGGCAAACCTCCAGATCAAACCGTTCATTCTCCCGCGTGCCGAAGCATTGAAGCTGATGGAAGAGCGAAAAGAGCCGTACAAAGTCGAGCACATCGCCGACCTGGACGAAAACGACCCGCTGAGTTTCTTTGAGCAGGGCGAATACATCGATATGTGCACCGGTCCGCACCTTACCTATACCAAGACACTCAAAGCGTTCAAACTCACCGGACTGTCCGGCGCATACTGGAAAAACGACAGCAAAAATAAAATGCTGACGAGAATCAACGGCACCGCGTTTTCGAGCGGAAAAGAGCTCGAGGATTTCCTCAAACTGCAGGAAGAAGCGGAACGCCGCGACCACCGCAAGATCGGAAAAGAGATGAAACTCTTCATGTTCTCCGACGAGGGTCCGGGATTCCCGTTCTTCCTTCCAAACGGCATGATTGTAAGGAATTCTCTGCTTGACTACTGGCGTGAACTCCATGCAGAGAACGGGTATCAGGAGATCTCAACACCTCTGATCATGAACCGCTGTCTTTGGGAGACCAGCGGACACTGGGATCACTACAAGGACAACATGTATGCGACCTGCATCGATGACGAGGATTACTGCATAAAACCGATGAACTGCCCGGGAGGCGTGATGGTCTATGCAAACGAGCCGCACAGTTACCGGGAACTTCCGATGCGTCTCGCCGAACTCGGCCTTGTTCACCGCCACGAGCTGAAAGGCACGCTGCATGGACTTTTCCGTGTCCGCTGTTTCACCCAGGACGATGCCCATATCTTCATGAGGAAGGACCAGATCGCCGACGAGATCGCAGGCGTTGTCCGGCTCATCAACGAAGTCTACACCAAGTTCGGCTTCGAGTATTTCCTCGAACTCTCCACCCGCCCGGAAAACAGTATGGGCAGTGACGAGGACTGGGAAGCGGCGACAAACGGTCTCAAAGACGCTCTGGAGAAGCTGAAGCTCCCCTACACGATCAACGAAGGAGACGGGGCATTCTACGGGCCGAAGATCGATTTCCACTTAAAGGACTGTCTCGGCCGAACCTGGCAGTGCGGAACGATCCAGCTTGATTTCCAGATGCCGATCAACTTTGATCTGGCATATGTGGATGAGAACGATGAGAGACAGCGGCCGATCATGATCCACCGGGTCTGTTTCGGTTCGATCGAACGGTTTATCGGTATCCTGACGGAGCATTTCGCCGGCAGGTTCCCGGTCTGGCTCGCACCGATGCAGGCCAAGGTCCTTCTCGTTACAAAGAAGAGCGAGAGTTACGCAGAGGAGATCTATGCGATGCTGAAGGATGCAAAGATCCGCTGCGAGCTCGACAACCGTAATGAAAAGATCGGATATATGATCCGGCAGGCGAATTACACGGAGCGCGTCCCGTATATGATCATCATCGGCGAGAAGGAACTGGAAGATCATACCCTTTCGATCCGTACCCGCGATGGAAAGACGGTGACAATGACGCCGGAAGAATTCTTAACAAAGATCACTTCCGATATCGAAAACAGAGTCTAGACCCAAAGACCCTCTCACTTTTTTTCCCGATTTTTTTACCAGGCAATTACCCCGTCTCTTCTGAAAAAAAGGATGAATCAGAAAGAAAACGGACCCGACCTAGATCGCAGTCCAGCCGCCGTCTATCGACAGAAGCTGCCCGGTAGTATAACTGGATGCACCCGATGCGAAGTAGACGATCGCCCCGTCGAGTTCGCCTTCCCTTCCTATTCTCTGCATAGGACAGTAGGTTTTCACAACTTCCAAAAATGCCGGGTCGCTGACGACCGCATTGGTCATTTCGCTCGGGAAGTAGGCAGGACCGATCGCATTTACCGTGATATTGTACTTCGCCCATTCATTTGCGAGGGCCTTGGTCATCATCAGAACCGCGCCTTTTGTTGAACAGTAAGCGCTTAGCGGCAGACCCGACATCGCAACACTGCTGTGGATTGATCCCGTGTTGATGATCTTGCCGTACTTATTCTTGACCATTTCTTTGCCGAACTCGCGGGCGACAAAGAACACACTGCTGAGGTTCATATCGACCATTTTCTTCCAGAGCTCGTCAGGGGTCTCTTCGGCAGGGGCAAACAACCCAATGCCGGCATTGTTGACGAGGATATCGATCTTTCCGTAATGATCTTTAATCGTTTTAACAGCCGCAGTAATCTGTGCGTTGTCAAGAACATCACACTGGACCGGGAGACAGCGCACGCCCATTTTTTCGATCTCGACTTTTACCTCGTTTAATTTTTCGATTCTTCGAGCAAGAAGCGCAACATCGGCTCCCTGACGGGCAAGTGCTTTTGCCATCTGCAGACCAAACCCTGACGAGGCACCGGTAACAGCGGCCACTTTGCCGGTTAAATCAAATAATGTGCTCATTTTTATTACCTCAGTCCTCAGCGCTCTCTCTCTCTCTCTCTGAAATCCTTGGTCATTAAGCACAATATTGGACTCATTTTCCCATTAGTTTATGCAAGGATAAAAGTTTGTGCTATAAATACAGCAGTGAAAAAAGTGACCGCAGACCAGAGGATTTTGCCTGCGTCCCGAAATCCGGGAGGTTGAAAAAATTACGGAAAAACGGGTCGTTTCCCGTTCACGAAATGATCCTTCCGTCCGTTGAGATGGTCACGATCTGCCAGGGAATGAACTTCCCGCTGGCTTTGAGAGCATTCTTGGCAGCTGCTTCGAGACCTCTGCAGAACGGGACCTCCATTCTGACAACGGTCATGCTTTGGATATCATTATTCTTGATGATCGCCGTCAGCTTTTCCGTATAATCGACCGCATCCAGTTTGGGGCAGCCGACAATCACCGTCTTGTTCCGGATAAACTCGTTGTGGAAATTCCCGTATGCATAGGCAGTGCAATCTGCCGCGATCAGCAGATGTGCGCCGTCAAAATACGGCGCGTTCACCGGAACGAGTTTGATCTGCACCGGCCAGTGAGAAAGCTGACTGGACTGTGGAGAGGGGGCGGCAGCCTCGCTGGTGTGCCGGCGTTTGATGATTTTCGATTCGGTTCCGGGACATCCGCAGGCAAGGGGAGCAGGTGTGTTCATTTTTGCCTCTTTCACGGCAGCTTCGTTATATGCCGGGGCTTCCCGCTCTTCAAACGAGATCGCGTCCGTCGGACAGACGGGAAGACAGTCGCCAAGACCATCGCAGTAGTTCTCGAAAACGAGCTTTGCCTTGCCGTCCACCATATGAATGGCGCCTTCATGGCAGGCCTTGGCACACTCTCCGCATCCGTTGCATTTTTCTTCGTCGATTCTGATAATTTTTCTCAGCATGATCCTGTTCCAAATTGGGGTGTGTGTGGTTAGACACACTTAAGGGTTTTTAAGTCGGCTTCAACGGTCGTCGAAGGCTGCAGACCAAACGTCTTGACGAGGACATCCAAAACGGCCGGGGTAACGAAGGTCGGGAGGGAGGGGCCGAGAATGATGTCTTTGACGCCGATCGAGAGGAGAGCGAGCAGAACAAGGACCGCTTTTTGTTCATACCAGGCGATGTTGTAGGAGATCGGCAGTTCGTTTACGCCGAATTTGAAGGCATCGGCAAGGGCAAGGGCAATGACCACAAGACTGTAGGAATCATTGCACTGTCCTGCATCCAGAACGCGGGGGATCCCGTCGATGTCGCCGAGATCAAGGGCGTTGTACCGGTATTTTGCGCATCCCGCGGTTAAGATGACGGTGTCTTTTGGAAGTGCTTTGGCAAATTCGGTGTAGTAGCTTCGTGCCGGATCTCTGCCGTCGCAGCCTGCCATTACAACAAACCGTCTGATCTTTCCGGTGTTGACGAGTTCGATCACTTTGCCGGCGAGCGAAAGTACCGCCTCGTGGGCGCAGCCAGTAAGAAGTTCCGGCGTGTGCAGATCGGTAGGCGGAACAGCTCTGCGTGCCAGATCAATCAGGAGAGAGAAGTCCTTTCCGTTCGGCGAGTCGGGGATGTGGTGGCATCCGGGGAAGCCGACAGCGCCGGTCGTGAACACGAGATGTTTATACTCCAGTCCGGGCGGCACGAGACAGTTGGTCGTAAACAGGATCGGGCCGTTGAATTTCGGCATTTCCGCTCTCTGGTTCGCCCAGGAGGTTCCGTAATTTCCTTTGAGGTGCGGATACTTTTTTAATGCGGGATAGGCATGCGCCGGAAGCATTTCGCCGTGGGTGTAGATGTCGATTCCCGCATTCTGGGTTGCCGCCAAGAGGTCCTTGAGGTCTTTTAAGTCGTGACCGGTGACTAAGATTCCCGGGCGGTTTCCGGGTGTGGTGTTGACTTTGGTGATCTCGGGGACGCCGTATGCGTGGTTTGCCGTGTCTAAGAGGGCAAGGCAGGTAACGCCGACTTTTCCGCATTCGAGAACAAGCGCGGTCCTTTCATCTGCCGAGAGCGGTTTTGACCGGGAGGCAAGACCTTTGGTGATAAACGAAAGAATGGTGTCGTCGGTTTTTCCAAGAACGACTGCATGGGAGTAGTAGGCTGCAAGACCTTTGAGTCCGAAGAGAAGAAGAGAATACAGAGAGCGGATGTCTGCATTTTCGATTGCGTCAAGAGAGATTTCTTTTGCGCTGAGGATGTCTTCTTCAGATGTTGGGTTCCAGGAGCATTCCTTTGGTTCGCCTGCGACTTTGGGGAGTCTGTCTCTCTGGGCTATGATCCTTTCAAGATAGACAGAAAAGCGGGCGTTGTCGAAACTGACGTTGGTGAGCGTTGCGAAGAGAACTTCTGCAGCGAACGGGTCAACGGTTTTTCCTGCGGCTTCAAGCCGGTAGGCAAGTCCCGAGAGAGCATAGAGGACGGCGTCCTGATATGCGGCGGTCGTTTTGCTTTTGCCGCATACGCCTCCAAGGGAGCAGGCGGGGATTTTTGATTCCTGACATTGCTGACAATACATGTTTATTACCTCGCTATCTTTTGTATACTCAGAATATTATCGGCAGACATACATATAATAACGAGTATCAAAAACGATACCTTGGAGAAATGGTATGATGTGGTAAAATGAATGCAGATTTTGCGGTGGATCCAGCTGGTATTTTCCCGGCTCAATATGATTGGGGATAAAACCGTATTCTGTCTTTGTCCGTGGGAATCCCGTTGGATACGGATTTCCATTCACCGTTTTTGCAGACTTCATATGTTTCAAACGCGCAAGGCAGTCCGTTTGCCGTCGCGATATTGCTTTTGTCCATAAGCTGAAAATGCAGATGCGGAGCAAACGAGTTGCCGGAGTGACCCACTCTTCCAATGATCTCGCCCATTTTGACACTCTGTCCGACGGTGACCTGGACCGATCCCTTTTGCAGATGGACGAGCGCATTGTACACGTTTTCCCCGCATTTCAGAATGATGTAGTTGCCCTCAATCATTTGTGCGTCGTCTTTTTCTGGATCGAAGTGATGCGTATTTTTGTAGGCGTTGGCGATGTCCGAGAGCAGATTTGTTCGCGTCTTTTCTTCAAAGCCGTCCTCTGCCAAAACAACGATCCCGTCGCATGGTGCGTAGACTTCACTGCCCCAGCAGTAGTAGTCTTTTAAGGAAACCCCGAAGAAAAGATAGCGGGGAAAACTCACGCGATAGGCAGCATTGCCCTTTCTTTTCCAATCCACCTGTATGAAGTCATACGCATACATCGGCTCAGGCTCGTTCATCCGCTCATCCCTCCTTTCATTTGTTTGCTATCCTCAATCGTTTATTTTGCGGTGGTGCGGGTGACATAGCGTTGATTTGTTGAGGTCGGTAAGGCGCATCCGCCCCGCCACTCGCAAGTCTGACGACTTGCTCGGCTGAGGTCGTCTGCTATGCAGCCGACCCGCAGTCGAATGATTAATTGGTTGTAACGTCCAACAATCATTCATTATGGATGTCTCTCCCGAAATCTGGATAGAAAAATACCGGCCCAAGAATCTCGCCGAGGTCGTCGATCAGCAGGATGTCGTCGAGCGGCTCCGCTCTTATGTCGCGACCAAGGCCCTTCCGCACCTCCTTTTTACCGGTTCGGCCGGCGTCGGGAAGACCACTTGTGCCGTAGCTTTGGCCCGCGAGATGTTCGGCGATACCTGGAATATGAACTTCCGCGAACTCAACGCTTCGGATGAACGGGGAATCGACGTCGTCAGAAATCAGATAAAACAGTTTGCAAGGACCGCTCCCTTGGGCGACGCAACGTTCAAGATCCTCTTCTTAGACGAAGCGGACGCTCTTACCCAGGACGCTCAGGCCGCTCTTCGCCGTACGATGGAAAACTATGCCGAGACCTGCCGTTTTATCCTTTCATGCAACTACTCCTCGAAAATAATCGACCCCATCCAGTCCCGCTGTGCGATCTACCGGTTCAGACCACTCACGGACGAGGCAATAGCAGAAGAGATCGGACGGATCGCAAAAAAAGAGGGCATCACCATCGATGAGGGGGCCTATGTCGCCATAACCTATGTCTCGCTTGGAGATATGCGAAAAGCGATCAATGCCCTTCAGGGGGCCGCGATCGTCTCCGACCACGTCACCGCCGAAAACATCTATGCCATCACCTCCAATGCAAAACCCCAGGAGATCACCGACCTCCTCACCCGCTGCCTCGAAGGAGATTTCGAGACCGCCGAACGGATGCTCCACGGATTGATGTACGATAAAGGCATCGCGCCGAACGAACTCTTAAACCAGCTTTACCGAGAGATCTCCCGCTCAGAGACCCTCGACCGCCGGCTCAAAGTAGAACTGATCGACCATCTCGGGGAAGCCGATTTCCGCATGAGCGAAGGTGCCGACGCGGATATCCAGATGGACGCTCTGCTTGCAAGGATCGTTCGAGCGGGCATGAACTGAATCGCCGGACGTACGCGGTTTCGGGGGAGTCTTTTTCACTTTTTTTCACGTGTATTCTATACGAGAAATCGGGTTAGAATGCATGAAAAAATGAGATAGATTTTTGTACATACAAAAAATGGGGATTCCGCTAAGGTCGGCCGCTTTCAGCGTCCAACCCGCCAACGAAATTTTGTTCATTTTTCGCAAATCAAAGATTTGGTCGCAAGTCTATCGACTTGCTTAGCTAAGATCGCCGGCTACGCCGTCGATCCGCCTCCGCTGAGGGACCTAAAGGTCCCCGCCTCCACTCGAAAATAGGTGTTTCGAATCCGTTTTGACCTCCCGTTGCATTACATAGTGTTGATAGGGTCACTTAAAAATCTCAAAGTAACTCTATAAGAGAATCCTATTTTAGTAAATTTATGATTATTATTAGATAACAGGGATATAGTTTTATGGATAATAAAGAACAATGTGGTGTATTTCAGTTTTCAAAGGTAAATTATGTATCTAAAAAAACTTCATATATCTGGATTTCGAACGATTGCTGAATTAGAAATTACCTTTAATGAAAGGTTAAATGTTATTATTGGAGAAAATAATGCAGGTAAAACTGCAGTAATTGATGCTCTTCGTATCTGTACGGAATATGGAAGCACACTGAAAAAACGATAGAGAATTTCTATCAACTCTTTTTTTAACGAGAATCATTATTTATGAAGGATTGAATACATCCCCACACCCTCTCATCCCCCCCCAAAAAAAAGAAAATCACGATAAATCCCAATTATTCCTTGACGTTTTTTTTTAATTTACACCCTGTTTTGAATCGTTTTCACTTGATAGATATTATAACAAAATGCAGCCAGCATATTTTTCACTCGCACTCTTTGCAGCGTTGTTACCTTCACCAACCCTGCATGAAAGATATTTTTGATCACTGCATAGGGTCTCTCCCCCTTTGATCTCTTTCTACTTATTCGCATATTTCTCAGTTTATCTCGTATCCCAATGGGATGTCCTCTCGCCCCTCGTTTCATTGTGGCACTATATCCCTTGCATTTTGCTCCCTGATATCCCCGATCCCGATAGACCACTTCTCCTTTTTCTGACAGATCCACCTGACTGTCATGAACATTTGCCGTTGTGGTTTCAATGCGTCGAATAAGATCATGCGTCGTATCCATGATGGTATGCAGTTTATAGCCATAGTGCATTTTGCCGTTCTTGGACATGATTTTTCCATCTTTATCCCGTCGTGTTTTTGCCTGATCTCCTCGCGGCGTGTCTTTCTTACAATGACCGGGTTCAGCATACACAAACGTTGCATCCTGAATCATACCTTGTTCAATTTTGAGACCTTTTAGGTCAAGTTGTTGCTGAAACTCCTGCCAAACCAATGTGTCAACGCCTGATTCGGACATGCGCTCCCGAAATAACCAGATTGTTGAATTGTCGGGTATTTTGTCAGGACACCCAAGGAAATGCCAAAAGGAGAGACGATCGTAGATTTCACGTTCAACGGCGAGATCAGATAGATTATACCAGACTTCCAGAAGCTGAATCTTGAACATGAGTATTACATCGACATTGGGGTGACCGCCTTTGTCGGATTTATTTGCATACATGGATTCAAGAAGAGGACGAAAAACATCCCAATCAAGTGTTTTACCAACATCGGAGAGACGGGCGCCAAGTTTTTCATAACGTTCGTGATATGCCTGGTTGAGACCAAAGCTGCTGAAAGTCCCCATACATACTACTCAACGTACGAAAAGAAAGTACTTTCTGTCGGAAAAAAGGTTATTAGAAATTCTCAATACTTATATCGTGGTGATATGTTCGCTTTGTACGAGGATGATGATGTTAGGGCAATTTGCGTTATTACACAAGAGCAAGCAGGTAAGTTTGAACTCAAAAATATTGTTACCGTTCCCAAATATCAACGTAAAGGATATGGACAAAAGCTCATTGCCTTTATTGTTGATTACTACAATAAGTCTGGCAGCGAATTATATGTTGGAACGGGCGATAGTCCTACGATACTTTGTTTCTACGAAAAATGTGGATTTGTAAAGTCGCACGTTGTTAAAAAATTTTTGTAGATAATTACGACCATGCTATGTATGAAGACGGACAGCAGCTAATTGATATGATTTATTTGAAAAGACATCTGGGACCTTGCAGTACATGATATCCCATCTCTTTACACACAAATATGTGCCCTTCTTACGGCACTTGACTAACAGTAACGTTCCATTTTTTGATGTTGATCTTTTTGCGTATTTTGGTGTTTGGTCGGCCCTCCGCTCGCAAGTCTCTCGACTTGGTCGCAAATCAAAGATTTGCTCCGCTGAGGGACCTAAAGGTCCCCGCCTCCAACTGCTTATTTACCCATCAGCACCAAATGTATTACAGCAATGTACCTCAAGATACACAATATCCCTGGTCAGGGAAGCATCCTCGCCGCGTGCGATGCCGACCTCATGGGAAAAACATTGACCAGTCCTTTATGCGACGTTGAAATAGATCCCTCCTTCTACGGCGATACGAGAGCGACCGAAGAGGAACTTCTGGCAGCTCTCGCCGATGTATGCAGCGCGAATCTGATGGGCAAACGCGTCTGTGATATAGCGATCAAAGCAGGTCTTCTCGAAATGGAATCCTGCCTGCTGATCGACGGCGTACCCCACGCCCAGATCTACGGAGTATAATGAGCCTCACACAAGGATTCTGTCCCAAATGCGGTGCTCCGTCGGAAAACGGCGAACTCTGCGGCAAATGCCTGGTCAAAGACACCGTCTGGGTCGATATTGCAGATCGTGCGGAATGCATCGTCTGTCCTACCTGCGGTTCGATAAAAACCGCCGGCATATGGTCGGATGTCGCGGTTGAGAAAGAAGAACTCGGTCAAAATCTCGTCAACAGTGTCATCAATTTCCACAAAGATGTTGAAGAGATCCAAAAAGATATCCGTATCATAGACACGAGCAGCAATCGTTCTCTTGCCACGGTCCATGTCATGGGAAATCTGTACGGCATTGCACTTGAAGAGACCAAGAAAGTCAAGCTCGTCTGGGCCCGCGAACAGTGTGACCGGTGCTGCAGGATCGCCGGAAGCTACTACGAAGGCGTCATCCAGGTCAGAGCCTCGGGAAGAAAACCGACCCAGTTCGAACTGCGCCGTGCAGCAGAGATCGCCTATCAGGTCGAAGACCAGCTCCAGGAGGCCGGCGACCGGCTCTCCTTCGTCTCGGATATCGACGAGACCAAAGACGGAATCGATATCGTCTTCAGCTCGCAGACGATCGGAGCATCCATCTCCCACGACATCTGCGGAGCGCTCGGCGGTTCCTTTACCACCCACCCGAAACTCGTCGGCCAAAAAGCCGGCATCAACATCTACCGGGTGACCTACTCACTTCGTCTGCCGAGATTCTCCCGCGGCGACATCATCAAACACGGCCGTGAGTACTTCCAGATCCTTCGCCAGGCAAAAGACACGCTCTTCGTTCGGGATCTCGCGACCGGTCAGTCACGGGCATTCAGAGAAGATGAAAACGACCCTCTTCTCGGCAACATCCATGATACCGAGACGGGCGTCGTCATCTACAAGGATGCCGGACTCCTGGGTTTTCTCAACCTCAAAACCGAAGTGACCGAAGAGATCGCCGAACGTTCCTGGCTCGATACAAGGGAAGGCGACACGATCCTGTTTGTCCGTGACGGAGAGACGCTGGTGTTAGTTGTAAGAGATGAAGATCAGGAAGATTTCGAAGCGATCGCTCCCGAACGCAGCGAGTGAGCCCTGGGTCGATGCGACCCGCCGGGTCTACTGCGAAGGTGAATATGCCTTCGTTCCGGTGAAGGAAGGCTATCACTTCGACGGAGAGATCCCCGACCGCCGTCCGTATGACGGTCCCGGGTATCAGCGGATGGGAGACACACTCCTTCTGCACGGTGATGCTCCGACAGCTGACGAGCTCACCGCTCTTATCGCATGGGAAAACCCCTCATGCGTGATTCACGCCGCGACCCATGAATGGGTCATGCGCACGCCGAAAGCCGACGTTCTCTTTGGTCAGCCCCACGACGTGACGTTTCGGGAAGTCGGCATCATCTACACACTCGATCCCTCGAAGGTCATGTTTTCGCAAGGCAACCGGGGCGAAAAACTCCGGCTCCGTTCTCTCGTAAAGCCCGGCGAGCGGATAGCCGACATGTTTGCCGGCATCGGCTATTTTACTTTCTCGGCGGCGCTTGCCGGCGGCAACGTACATGCGATGGAGATCAATCCGGTTTCTTTTGCTTATCTGCAGAAAAATATCGGGGCGAACGGCCTCGAAGACCGGGTCATCCCTGAGCTTGGCGACTGCCGCGAAAAACTCGCTGGGATCTATGATCGGATCCTCATGGGGCATTTCGAAGCTCCCGAATTTTTGAAAAATGCTTTGGATCATGCGGAGCCGGGGACCATTCTGCATGTTCACGGGGTCGGGGATCGAAAAAACGACATCTCCGAGACTCTCGAAGGGGCAGGTTTTACGTATATTATCAGCGAACATAAAGTAAAGAAGTATGCAGTGCGCCTCTGGCACTCGGTCTGGGATGTGAACCTGGTATGAAAAGACTCAACGATATCCACATTGTTCTCGGTGTCTGCGGCAGTATTGCCGCCGTCGAGACGATCAAACTCGCCCACGAGCTCAGACGCCGGGGAGCGAAAGTGACCGGCATCATCAGCCCCGCGGGGTGCGGGATCATCCATCCCGATGCGCTGACCTATGCATGCCAGAATCCGGCGCTGACAGAGATCACCGGCATGGTCGAGCATGTCAAATACTGCGGCGAAGGAGGCGAGGCGGATCTTCTGCTCATCGCGCCGGCTACGGCAAACACCATATCAAAGATCGCCTGCGGGATCGACGACACCATCATCACGACCTTTGCGACCACCGCGATCGGCCGCGGTCTGCCGGTCGTCGTCGTTCCGGCGATGCATGAATCGATGTACCGCCACCCGGCAGTCAGGAAAAATCTGGAGACCCTCAAAGAGTTCGGGATCGATGTCGTCCCCCCGCGAATGGAAGAGGAGAAGGCAAAGATCGCGGGCATCGAGGAGATCTGTCTGCATGTCGAGCGGGCAGTTTCCAAGAAAAAAATCGCAGGCAAACGCGTTCTCATCTCCGGCGGGTCGTGCCGCGAGGAGCTGGACGACGTCAGGATCCTGACGACACGATCCAGCGGGACGATGGCAAAGAAGCTCGCACTTGAAGCGTTCCGGCTCGGCGCCGAGGTGATCCTCTTGATGAATCCAATGCACGGCATTGTTCCCTGCGTGAAAAACGTCCCGGTGATCACCGCGGCCGATATGCATAACGCGGTCCTTCGCGAGTCAGAAGGAGCGGATTATTATCTTTCGGCAGCCGCGATCTCCGACTTTGCCCCAAAAAGGGTGGACGGCAAGATCAAAAGCGGATCGACCGCGTCCGTTACGCTTGAACCGCTTGAAAAACTGATAACCAAGATCGCCGCAAAAGGCGTGAAAACCGTCGGCTTCAAGCTCGGCAGGGACGCAGAAGAAGAAGGACTTCATCTTCTCGCATACGATAATATCGTCCTTGTTCTTGCAAACAAACCCGAGACGATGGGCTCTTCCTTCGGAGAGTACATCTTTTTACGAAAAGACGGAAAAGAAACAGTGTGCGGAACAAAAGATGAAATCGCAGGGAAAGTATGGGACGTTCTTGTATAACATTTGCTCCGGGTCATATCTCGGGCTACTTTAAGCGGGTTGACGGCATCTCTGCGCAGACGACCGGCAGTCTCGGCGCAGGCATCGTCATCGACAAAGGCGTCACAGTCGAGATGCGTGAAGCATCCGAAATCCGCATCGAGATCAGCGACGGCAGTATGGACGACTGGCTGATCCGGAAAGTACTGGCATCTCTCGACGTGACGGCCGAGGTACGGGTCGTGGTCGACCTCCCGATAGGAGCAGGCTTCGGGATGAGCGCTGCGGGACTTCTTGCGGCGTATTCTGCCGCAAACTGCGTATTTCAGCTTGGAATGACAGCCCAGGATATCGCCGCCGCCGCCCATGAGGTCGAGGTCGCTCACGGAACGGGTCTTGGCGATGTGGCCGCGGCGACCGGCGGCGGTCTTGTCGTCAGGACGCATCCCGGCATCTCGGGCGTGACGACCCGTCTCTATCCTGATGAAGAGTTCTGGACGATCTCGTTTGGCGGCATCTCGACGCACGACGTCATCACCTCGCATGAAAAAATGCTGCAGGTCGCTGCGGCTTTTCCGAGCGGAGAGCCCGCTTCGCTTGCAGAGTTCATGGAGAATTCCGCCTCCTTCACGGAAAAAAGCGGGCTTCTGCCGCCCGACCTTTTGCCCGTCCTTGCCGCCTGCAAAGCGGCAGGCGTTCCCGCATTCATGACGATGCTTGGAAACGGCGTTTTTGCCGTCGGTCCCGCGGCTGAAAATGTGTTGAAACAGTTCGGCGAACCGATTCTACTGCATGTCAGCAGATCCGGTCCTATCATTCTCGAGGAAAATTATGTCTGATATCCCAGCATCCCATCCAAGATACAAATCGCTTATCACGAGAGAACAGCTTGCCGGTTACGCAAAAAGCGGCGTCGTTTCCATGGAAGGTCTGACCTCCCACGGACGCGGCGAAGCCTTCGATTACCTGTTCGGTGAAAAAACATCCGCCTCAGCCCTTGAAGCCGAAAAATTTGCCGCACGTGTTCTGCTCGCCGCAAAACACCCGGTCCTTTCCATCAACGGAAACACGGCCGCCCTCGCGGCTAAAGAGATCACCCAGCTGCAGAAGGCAAGCGGCGCCGAAGTCGAGGTGAACCTCTTTCACCGGACCGATGAGAGGATGACGCTTGTCACAAACGTTCTCGAAGAAGCTGGCTGCATCGTCTCAAAAGGAGCTGTCGAGTGGTGCGTCCCCCTTCCCCATGCCCGCGGTCTCTGCCGTCCCTACGGGATCGGTTCGGCCGACGTCGTTTTAGTTCCCCTTGAAGACGGCGACCGGTGCGAAGCCCTTGTTTCGCTGGGCAAACTGGTTATCACCGTCGATCTGAACCCCATCGACCGCACGTCAAAAACAGCCACCCTGCCGATCATCGACGAGGTCACCCGTGCCCTGCCCAACATCGCTCTGGAATGCGATCGGCTCAAGGCCTCGGGCGAGACCGTTACGATGCCAAAGATCGACGCAAGATA
This sequence comes from Methanocorpusculum sp., assembly GCA_965228205.1. Taxonomy (GTDB): domain Archaea; phylum Halobacteriota; class Methanomicrobia; order Methanomicrobiales; family Methanocorpusculaceae; genus Methanocorpusculum. Next base: position 1,333,026 of record OZ245799.1, read on the forward strand.
TTTCCTCAGGCAGGCTGTAAAGGATATTCAGGAATTCCTTTCCCATGCTCTGGATTGAAAAATACCGCCCGGCCTCGTTTGAAGAGGTGATCGGACAAAACAGTCCGGTAAAGCAGCTTTCTGCCTACGCAGCTCTCGGCAACCTCCCGCACCTGCTGGTGATCGGGCGAAGCAGCTGCGGGAAGTCCTCCGCTCTCGAGGTCTTCTCCCGTCGGTTCTATACAGAATCTGCCGCAGAAAATACGACCGTTCTGCCCGTGAGCGTGATGTTCTCGCAAGGGCACACCTATTTTGCAGAGAACGACCGGTTTGCCCATCTGTATCAGAAGAACAAATCCGTTCTCGCCAACTTCAAGTATATCGTCAGATGGCACGCCTCCTTGAAACCGCTCTCGGCTCCGTTTCGTCTGATCATCTTCGACGGAGCCGGCGATCTGACAAAAGATGCCCAGGCGGCCCTTCGCCGGATCATGGAGCAGTACAGCCAGACCTGCCGATTCATCTTCGTCACCAGCTCTCTTGCCTCGATCATCGACCCGATCCGGTCGCGATGCGTCCCGCTTTACTTTTTGCCGATCGATGAAGCGACGATGCGGCCTTATCTGAATCATGTGCTGAAAGAGGAAGGATGCGCCGGTTCGGTCTCCAACGAAAATCTCGATATGCTGATCCTTGGGTCTGCCGGCGATCTCAGAAAGGCTCTCGTCTGGCTGGAACTCATGGCTCTCCATGACGTCAGCGATCTCTCGGAACTTATGACGACAGAAACCGGCGAGCTGTCGGCAGCTGCAGTACTAGCGGCAGGCCGCGGCGATTTTTCGACCGCCCAGAAGATTGTGGAAAATCTCCAGATCGAGTACGGCATGAATGCCGGCGATGTCCTTCGTTCGCTTCGACGCTGCCTCATTGGAAACATCACGCCGGAGCTTGCTCTGCTCTTTTCCAAAGCCGAGATCACGCTCGTTGAAGGACAGAACAAATATCTCCAGATGAATGCCTTCGTTGCCGAGCTGACCGAGCTCCTTAGCGGTTCTTCCGTCTAAGGAAGGGCAAGATGAACAACTTAAATCCTCTCAACGCACAACCATATAGTATGAAGATTCTCTTCGTCATTGCATCAGACCGTTTCATAGATATGGGATATACCGTTCCCAAACAAATACTCGAAGAACAGGGTGTTGAATGTTTGACCGCGTCGACCATCCACGGGACCTGTTACGGCATGCATGGAGAGATCGTTGAATCTGATTTCGCCATCAGCGAAGTAAATCCGGCAGATTTCGACGGGATCGTCATCGACGGCGGGATCGGCTGTCAGGACGAACTCTGGAGAAATGAAAAACTCATCGATATAACCAATAAAATCGGCGTCTCCGGTAAACTCGCCGCAGCCATCTGTCTGGCACCCGTGATCCTGGCCGAAGCAGGCCTCCTTGCCGGGAAAAAAGCGACCTGTCTTCAGACACCGGCAACACTTCGTGTTCTCACGCTCGACAAAGCTGAAATTGTGCAGGATAAAGTCGTCGCTGACGGAAACATTGTCACTGCCCAAACCCCCTTCGATGCCGAGGAGTTCGGACGCGCCATTCTCTCGGTAATACGCTGAAAAAACATGACCGACGATCCTGCTGCAACCGCGAAAAACCTCTCAGTCGGCATGGAACTATTCAATGCCGGAAAGTATTCGGAGGTCATCTCCTTTTCTTCCGGCACGAGCGACCCCGCTCTCCTTCTTTTAGCTGCCCGAAGCTACACGGAGACGGGTCAGTATGACACCGCTGGTTCCCTTTTAAAAGATCTCATCCGGCTCATGCCGGCTTCTTCGTATCTGCACAGTTATCTAGGTATCGTTCTCGAGCATTCCAATATCGGTGCAGCCGCCGAAGAGTATGCGACCGCCCTGATCCTCGACCCGGAAAACAAAACCGCTCTTCGAAGATATTCGTCTCTTCTTCTCGAAAAAGATGATCTGCGGGGCGCTATTCCCTCGCTTCGTGCTCTGGTCTGGCTGGAAAACCGCCCCGAAGACATCAGAACCCTGATGCAGACGCTTACCCGCGTTGGCGAACCAAGCGAAGCGATCGCTCTGCATATCCAGAACTTCGGCGGCGAGACCTTCAGTCACGAGTACATCGACGCACTTTATTCCGAAAAGGAGTATCAGAAGGCGATGCAGCTTTCCCTTCGTGCATGGAACGCCGTCAAAGACACGGTCTATCTGAGACAGAGTCTCGAGGCGCTCGCCGCACTCGATCCAGCCGGGGCCGAGAGGGCATATCGCTCAGCGCTCGACAGTCTCGAAGAGGCAGGTGTCGAAGACGAAACCGTTTCGCAGATCCGGTTCTCCTATATCCTTCTTGAAAAACTTCTCGGGAACTACACCTCGGCACGATACGAACTGGGCGAACTTTTTAAAACCGCAAACGATCCGGTGTATCGTCTGCTTTTCGCCGAACTCGAGGCACGTCTTGAAAACGGCGATGCGGCGAACAGCGTGTACCGGGGTTTGATCACCCAACTCTTCAGTGACGATGATGCCGACCCGCTTCTTCAGGAACTGGTCATCTCCAAATTCATCGGATTCCTCTCGACCGTACGCACGAAAGAAGAGGTCGCGGGGATCATCAGCGTCATCCTTTCGCCGTATCCGACGCCTGTGTGCCTCGCGTGGATCGGCAAAGCATACGAAGACGCCGGATCCCTTTCACAGGCACGGGACTGGTACTACCGTGCCTACCGTGCGAACTTCATCAAAGGCGGCATCTCCTATGCCGGTTTTCTCAAACGGATCGGGGACGAACGCGAGTGCGAGACGACGATCCGGTATATGGTCGCAAATGCCGTTAAAATCCATGACATCGAGACGATTGCCGATGCGGTTTTCAACGGCAGGGAAGAGATCTATAAAATTGCCAAAGCCAAGGATATGATCATCAAAAAGCTCGGCAGCGTCACGGACCGTCTCTCTTCGAACGGCCGCGAGATGCTTTCGGCGGGATATCTGTATTCTGCAGTCGATTCTCTGGAGCAGCAGGATTACGAGACCTGCAAATGGTGCTGTCTTGCAGGAATAGACGTTCTTCCCTGTTATCCCGCAAAGATCCGCGTCGAGGATTTCATGGATGTTCTTTCCCGCCTGAAAGGCCGGGTTCTTGCCGAGCGTCCGGTCATCGTCGAGACGCAGGAAGAAGAGGAGGAGCCGGATGTCCAAAACAGCGATCTTTCGTTCCTCGATGAACGCGAGTCGACGGTCTTCATTTTCTTAAAAGAGCATCGCGAAGCAACGGAGATGGATCTTCGCGCCGTTCTCGAGACCCGGCGGGTTACCGGGATCGTAAACTCGATGCTGGCGAAACTTGCCGAACACGGGATCTCTTTAATAGAGAAACGCGGCGTCGGCGAACGCGGCGAGGTATACGGCTATGTCGGAACATAACGGACACAGTGACCGAAAACTGGAAAGTATCGGGATAATCAATGCTCTTCGCCGGGGAACGGTGCCGCAGGCGGGACTTGCCCGGCTCGCGGTCGGTCTTTCGACCGAAGAGCGGGTCATCAGATCCCAGATCGAGTACGTGGCATCCGGGCATGCGGACTGTAAATTCGTTCGCGGGGAGTACGGTTCGGGAAAGACATTCATGATCTCACGGGCGGCTGAGATCGGACAGAAGCAGCGTTTCGTCACCTCGCATGTCGTTATCTCGCCGGACACGCCGCTGCACAAACTACAGGCGATCTATGCAAGGATCTGTTCGGGGCTGACCACGAGGACCGAGGAGCATGCCCTCAAAAGCATCATCGACACCTGGATCTACGGGATCGAGGACCGTCTGATCAGCACGGGGATCGGCGAGGATGATCCTCGTCTCGTCGAGCTGACGGAAAAGGAGATCGAGTCGGTCCTTGAACGGGTGAGCGGGATGAACTCCGGTCTCGCCTCGGCACTTCGGACCTATTATCAGGCAAACAACAAAGGCGATTTTGCAATAGCCCAGGCGGCGATCGGCTGGGTTTCGGGCGAACCGACGGTCGGGAGAAGCTTCAAGGCGCAGGCCGGTCTGAAAGGCGGGGTCACCGAAGGCAACGCCCTTCAGTTCCTGAAAGGTCTCGTGTATGTGATGACACAGGCGGGATACGCAGGTCTTTTAGTCAGCTTCGACGAAGCAGAGACGGTGCAGGCGTTTGCCCGCCCCCAGCGCGAAAAAGGCTACATCAATCTCCGGCAGATTGTCGATATGATCGATAAAAACGACCTGCCGAACTGTTTCTTCCTGTTTGCCGGGACGCCTGCATTCTTCGACAGCTCAAAGGGTATTCGTTCTCTCCCGCCGCTCTTTGATCGGATCGGGATCATCGCCGACGACGGGTTTTCAAATCCTATGCAGACCCAGATCGTCCTTCCCAAGTTCGATGCGGCAAAACTCGGCGAGGCAGCTGGCAAGGTCATGGATATCTATGCCGAGGCATATCAGGAAGTGGATAAATCAAGGGTCTCGCCGAAGTTCATAAAAACGATGATCGATAAGGTGACCAGTCGGTTCGGCGGCCGGGTCGATGTGGTGCCAAGGCTTTACCTGCGCGAGTTCGTGGACGTGCTGGATAAATGCGCCCTGTATCCGAATTATCAGCCGATGGAGAAGTACGTGTTCGAGCCGGTAAAAGGCGAAGGCCTCCTCAAAGAAGAAGAAAAGGCCGTAATGGAAGTGTCATGGTGACATACAATGTCACCAGGTTCATAAAAAGTGTGATGTGTTCCAGATGAGATAGAGCGGGATTTCCAGAAGGGTTCCCATTTCATCGGTTTGCTTGGAGATATTCTTCAGACTTGTTTTGATTGCGAGCCGCGGGGTATAGTGTTTTCTGTACTCGTTGAGGCTTCTCGATCTGGTATTTTTCGCCGCTTTTACTTCAATAGGGATGACATCCAACTCGTTTTGAATAACGAATTCTATCTCTGATTCGTTTCGTTTCCAGAAATACGCAGCGGCATCGTTTGCTGCGAGGAGTTCGGTTAGTACATAGTTTTCCGTTAGAGCGCTCCTCATATCGGAAACAACTGGAGTTGGGGATGAGATGCCTGCTGCGGGAAACGCAGACAGACTGCGCAGCAGTCCGACATCGCAGAGATAAATCTTTAAGTTTGTACTGTCTGCATAGTGAGAAAGAGGGACTGCAGGTTTTTCAATTTTCGCTATTTTCAGGATGATCCCGGCCGAGACTAGCCAGTGCAGAGCATCTTCCAGATCACGGGCTTTCAGTCCCTTTTTAATATGGGAAAAGATGAATTTGTGATTGTCTTTTGCGAGCTGCTGAGGGACCGAGTTCCAGATGAGGGAGAGTTTCGGGAGAAGTTCACGAGGTGCATATTTCATGAAGTCTGCTTCGTAACTGTCGATGATGGATCTCTGGATACGCTCTATCTCCTGGAGATCGTGCGTGTTTGTCCATGTATTTACTACTTCCGGCATCCCGCCGGTTACAAGATAATCTTTATACAGGTTTTCGAGTTTTTGTGTAAGTGATGCGGGCACCTTTTCATCGGAAGATAGCGTTTCGAGGTGGGAGAGGAGATGTGTTTCGCCGTTTGCATACAGATACTCTGCAAAGTTCATTGGTCTGAGAGTGAGGAAATCGGTTTTTCCAACCGGAAAAGATCCCTCATTTTTTGCGAGTTGAACACCCAGAAGCGAGCCCGCACAGGCGATATGGAGGTTTGGCATTTCTTCGCAAAAATATTTGAGAGAAGTCAAAGCGTTGGGGCAGAATTGTATTTCATCGAAGATCACGAGGGTTGTGCCCGGTGTAATGGTCTTGTTGGACAGGAAACTGAGTTCTTTGATGATTCTTACCGGGTTCATGTCCTGATCGAAACATGCACACAGCGGCGTGTTGTTTTCAAAGGTGAAGTAGACAGTGTCTGCGAAGTTCTGTTTTCCGAATTCTTTCAGTATCCAGGTTTTTCCGCATTGACGGATCCCCCTGAGTATGAGGGGTTTTCGGGTTTCGGCGTTTTTCCAGTTTTGGAGATCACGGGTGATGAGTCTGAACATGATTGGTGCACCTTTTATATCCTTGTAATGTGTTATTGGTGCACCTTTTTCCAACTTAAATGTATGAGTGAACTGCTTCTCTGATCGCAGCAAAGAGCGGTATGCTGAATTGGTATCCCCTTTTTCAGGTAAACTTAATCGTAATGAGTTTGAGCAGGCTTGAACTGCCGTCGGTAAAAATCCCGCGGACCCCCACTTTTCTGACACCCGTTACACCCATGCAGGTATTTGAAAAATAGATGACACCCGTTCCCATCTGCGGCACCGGCATCATCGACATCGACGTCGGGAGCGATACGCCTTCGATTTCAAGGACGAGCATGCGCAGTTCATCGACCCTCCGCCCATCATAGACGGTCACGACGACATCCCCTCCGGAAACCGCCACATGGAGAACCACATCCGGGTCCTCAAGCGACTTCTGAACCACATAATTCGATCCGAAAAATCCCGCAATAACGGCAACAAAAAGCGCAATAAAAACAATAATAACGAAAAATGCAATCACCAGATTGCGTTTGCTCCTGGGATTGTCTCTCTTGTATCTATACGCCATGATATTTCAATCCAATTACTGTGTCTGGTCAATCCAGAGGAGTCCATCTGCGAATCTGATGCAAAGGTGAATCCACCTCCCTGCACACCGTCAGCAAAAAAGACCTTATGCAGGGTCATCATTATGTTTTGGAATCCGGAACAGAGTCCAAACATTGTATTAATCTATTTTGATTGAATATTGCCACTTCTCTAATATAAGTCTATCACTTACGTCATTTATTGCCTTTATCACATTTTTCCCCCAAACACATTGTTACTATAATTCGGGACAAAATCTCTCTGATGGAAAAAAAAGAAGACACTGCTCCATACCACGATCACTGTCGCCGGATAGTTCGAAGGTTCCGGACAGACCCTCTCGCGGGCGTGGTCAAACAGAATCATGATTAGGCAAAACGACACACCCATACTATCAACTGTACTTCTAAACGGTGAAATTGCGAGGATAAACATGGAAAAAACTCAATTCGTAGAAAACATTGCCGAGTCGACCCTGGTCAACTCACTCTTCCTGATAAAACGTGCCGACCTTCGAAGCAAACGCGGCGAACAGTTCGCCCATCTGACTCTTGCCGACAAAACCGGCCTCATCGAAGCAAAGTTTTACGGAGAAAATGCCGTAGATATCCCCCGAATCATCCAGACCGGCTGCGTCTATAAAATCTCCGGCATAGGCAGAGCTAACCAGAACGGCGAAATCCATGTCTTCTCCGACTCGCTTGAGACCATCAAAGATATCTTCGCAGGACCAATCGACCTCACGCCCGGGCAGGAAAGTGCGTTCGTCTACACGCCTGAAGACCTTGACGCCAATGCCCGCGAGATCCAGAAGATCATCGCGACCATCAGAAACACGGACCTCAAACTCTTTGTTGCCTGCTGTCTCGATGCGCGGTTCTACGGATGTCCGGCAGCGATCCGCCGCCACCACGAATATACCGGAGGCCTGTGCGAACACTCTCTCGAAACCGTTAAAATCGCGCTTTCGCTGGTCGAGATCATGCCAAGGACCGATATAAACCGGGACATGGTCATCGCCGGCGCCGTTCTCCACGACATCGGAAAAATATTCTGTTTTGACAAAGTCGCTACGGCTATGTTCCAAACGACACCTACAATCTCATCGAACATATCACGATGGGGATCATGTACATCGACGAGTACAAAAATCTCATCTCTGACGAGCAGCTTCTTCAACTTCGACACATTATCCAGTCCCACCACGGCTCATACGGGGACGTTATCCCGCTGACCGTCGAGGCATGGCTTGTTCACGAAGCCGATTCCGGCAGCTCGCTTCTTCGAAGCATTGTCGATGATCTTGCCGAAACACCTGCAGGTCAGAAGAAAAAAAGGTCTCCGGTCCGAGAAATTCTTATGGCATGCCGTGTAATCGCGGAGCCATAACCAACAATTAATGCCGGAGTCCAACAATAGTAATTACGTAAGGAAGGCACCCATGGAACATGCAGACATTATATCCGGAGCTTATACCTATACCAAAGAGGCATTTTTCAGCCTGAAACAACTTCCCCGCTGGATCGTGCTCTTTCTCTATGTCGCATTACCCATTCTCGTGTGTCTTGCGGTATCCTCGCTTGTACTGCAGCTGGCGGTTCTCCCGCTGCTCGTAAACGTCTTCGTTAACAGCAACTACGGATTCACGGCGTCGAGCCTGTCCGGCCTTCTGCAGTATTTCGCCGTTATCTTGAGTCTTTGCTGCGTCTTTTTCGTACCTCTGATCCAGGGATACTGCTACCGGATCGCAAAAAGCGATAATACGGAAATGCCCGACCATACGAACCTCTGGGGGCTGTTTTTCAGCGGATGGCGGATCAACTTCGTCACGCTCTATTACGCGATCCCGATCATCGTCATCTCGCTCATCTATGCGATGATCTTTTATTATCTGTTCCCCGAAGCAGGTCTCTATACTACGATCGATGTTCTGGCGCTCGAAAGTCTGTTTACCGTTCTTATCACCCTCTCATACGTGGCCATTGAGTTCATCACGATCATTCTGGTCTCGCTGTTTGCGTTTGTCGGACTCGTCCATCTGACGCGTTCCGGCTCGCTTGGGGAGGCGACCCATATACGCGGGATCGCAGAGATCATTAAAAAGATCGGATGGTACGACTACATACTTTCCCTGGTGATCATGAGCATCCTCTTCCTTCTGGTCACGTTCATCTTGATTCTGCTTGCCCAGATCTTCGCCTATAACGGCGTCGCGATCGTGATCCTTATCGGCGTCTACCTGTTTGTCATGATCCCGATCATTGTATTCTTCATCAGATACGTCTCCGAGGTCTATAACACAGCGTTCCGTGTCCCCGAAGAGGACGACGTAGAGTTCGATGATTTCTGAATATGCCTGATCAGTTCTCGCTTCAATCCTCCTATTCGCCGAAAGGTTCCCAGCCGCAAGCGATCGAAGAACTGACCGACGGCCTTCTTGACGGTGAGCAGTTCCAGACGCTTCTTGGGGTCACCGGTTCAGGCAAGACTTTTACGATCGCAAACGTCATCCAGAACGTTCAGCACCCGACCCTCGTTTTAGCCCACAACAAGACCCTTGCCGCCCAGCTCTACAACGAGTTCAAGGATTTTTTTCCAAACAATCACGTTGAGTACTTCATCTCATACTATGACTACTATCAGCCGGAGAGTTACATCGCGAAAAAGGATCAGTATATAGAAAAAGACGCCTCGATCAATCCGAAAATAGAGATGATGCGTCTTGCCGCGACCGCGTCGATTCTCTCGCACCGTGACACGATCGTGGTTGCTTCGGTCTCCTGCATCTATGGTCTCGGCAATCCGGAAAATTTCCAGAATCTCGGGTTCGAGATCAGACGAGGGCAGAAAATCAGCCGGCGGGAACTTCTCGAACGGCTGCTTTCGATCCTGTTCGAGAGAAACGACACGGAACTGATGCCGGGAAGATTCCGTGTGAAAGGCGACACGGTGGATTTTATTCCGGGCTATTTCAACGATATCATCAGGGTCGAACTGTTCGGCGACACGATCGACCGAATAAGCGAGATCGATAAAAACACCGGGAAAGAGATGGAGCGGATGGAGTATTTCTTCATCTATCCAGCCCGCCACTTCGTGACGCCTGAGTCGGAAAAGCAGGCGGCCGTTGATTCGATCAGAGAGGAACTGGAGTCGGTCCTTGCCGAGAACCGGCTTGACGATCTTGCGGCGCACCGGCTGCGCCAGAGAACGCATTACGATTTAGAGATGATCGAAGAGACGGGTTCCTGCAAGGGGATCGAGAACTATTCGCGGCACTTCGATCACCGAGCGGCGGGAGAGAAGCCGTACTGTCTGCTGGACTACTTCCCGGACGATTTTCTGATGGTGATCGACGAGAGTCACCAGTCTCTCCCGCAGGTTCGGGGGATGTACAACGGCGATCATTCCCGAAAGCTCTCTCTGGTGGAATACGGGTTCCGTCTGCCGAGTGCGTTCGACAACCGGCCGCTGAAGTTTCACGAGTTCGAGAAGTACCTTAGGCAGGTGATCTTTGTCTCGGCGACGCCGGGCGATTACGAACGCAAACATTCGGCGCAGATCGTGGAGCAGATCATCCGTCCAACGGGTCTCGTCGATCCAACAGTCGAGGTAAGGCCGATCACCGGTCAGACGGATGACCTCCTGAGAGAGATCAGCGCTGTTATCGGGCGGGGCGACCGTGCTCTTGTTACGACGCTCACGAAAAAGCTCGCCGAGGAGCTGACCGAGTATCTTGCGGGTCAGGGGATCAGGACCCGGTATCTGCATTCGGAGATTCAGACACTGGAACGGACCGAGCTTATCCGTCAGCTTAGGCTTGGGATGTTCGATGTTCTCGTCGGCATCAATCTGCTCAGGGAGGGTCTGGATATCCCGGAGATCGGGTTCATCGGGATCCTTGATGCGGATAAGGAGGGGTTCCTGCGGGATGCGCGAAGTCTTATCCAGATCATCGGCCGGGCTGCCAGAAATGCGGATTCGCATGTGGTGCTGTATGCCGATAAGATGACGGATTCTATGCGGGAGGCTCTCGCCGAGACGGCACGCAGGCGGGAGATGCAGATCGCGTTCAACGAAAAGCATGGGATCATACCGGTGACGATCAAGAAACCGGTGCGGGAGAAGGAGGTCGATATCAAGGATATCCGGCATCTGCCGAAGTCGGAGATCCCGAATCTTATCATCGAGCTGGAGGTCGAGATGAATGCGGCTGCGGCGGCGCTGGATTTCGAGCGGGCGATTGAGCTTAGGGATCGGGTGAAGGAGTTGAGAGGCGGGTCGTGAGGGAAGATTAACGAGATATAATACCTTTCATGTATTTTGAGGTGCGGGGACGCGACTGCGGGGTGGACGCTGAAAGCGAACGCCCTCAGTTGAGCAAATCTTTGATTTGCGATCCGGCGCGGAGCGTCCCGCGGTGGAATATCCTAATAAAATCTCGTGGGCTAAAATATGTATTATAGCGATTATAAATCGAATATCCCTTAATTCGAGTGTTCAGGAATGTTCAGCTACAAAAGAATTGAGGTGAGTGTGTGCCTCAAAAAAATAGGATACTCCACCGCGTCGGGCTCCACGCCGAAGTCGCCCTCCCGCACCCCTAAATCATAATAGGGCTTGAGAGATGGAGGTGTGGAGCGTGAACATTTTGTCTGTTTTCATATCATTACCACTTCTGCGATGACGTCAGATCGTATGTAGGGGCTGAGAGAGCGTTCTGCTATCAGGTCTACTTTTCGTCAGAAGAGTTCTTCCAGATAGGTGCCAAGGGAAACCAGATTGGCAAGTGTTGATTCTCCTGGTCTGAAGGTATAGAGTACATCAATGTCCGATTCCGGGTTGTCTTCACCCCGGGAGACCGAGCCGAATATCCCTATCGTGTCGATACCGAACCGTTCACGTAGTTCAGGGATATGTGCTTCCAGTTTTGCGAGGACGTCCTCTTTGATGCTTTGGTATTCAGTCATCTCGTCGATATGTGTAAATTAGTCGTTGGATGTTATGAGGTTATTCCCTGTGTAGTAATCGGCGGCGTATCATTTCTCTAAAATAAAAGGGAGATGGAGGGACTTTGGAGGAGTGAAAAATGCCCAGTTTCAGTATGAATATGGACCGTTAGATCCGTGTGCTGCTTTCTTATTGTACTGTCTATTTTTCAAAGAAGATCTCTGAAGTACTCGACCGTTTCTTTGATCCCGTCTTCGATCGAGTACTGCGGTGCATAGCCCAGTTCCTGTTTTGCTTTCGAGATGTCGGCGACCGAGTATCTGATGTCGCCGGGTCTTGGTGCTTCATAGATTATATCGGAGCTGACGCCGGCTGCACGCATGATCATTCCTGCAAGATCGTTTAAGGAGGTTTGGATGCCGGTCACGATGTTGAATGTCCCGCAGGTATGGGAGTTCATCGCGAGCATGTTGGCCATAACGACGTCTTTGACGAAGACGAAGTCGCGGGTCTGATTTCCGTCGCCGAAGATGATAGGTTGTTTGCCTCCAACGATTTTTTCGGTGAACTTCGGGATGACGGCCGCATACTCGGCGTTTGGATCCTGACGCGGACCGAAGACATTGAAGTAGCGAAGAGCCGTGGTCTCGACGCCGAAGAGATCGGCAAAGTTTCTGCAGTACATTTCTGCCGTGATCTTCGAGACTGCGTAGGGGGAGAGCAGCTCGGGAAGCATGTCTTCTCTTTTCGGGAAGATTGGGTTGTCGCCGTATGCCGCGGCCGAGGCGGAAAGGACTACCTTTCGGATGCCGTGCTCTTTTGCGGCGTTGAGGATATTGAGTGTCCCGGTTGCATTTACCTCATGAACGAGGAGCGGATCCTCGATCGATTTCTGCACGCTTGCTACCGCTGCAAGATGAAAGATCCCTTCGAAGCTGTGGGTTTTGCAGATCCCGTCAAGGAACGGTCGGTCGGTGATCGATCAATTGACGAACTCAGCGTCCGGGTTGATATTTTTCGTGCTGCCTGCAGACATGTCGTCAAGGAGTGTGACGTCATGGTTTTGCCGAATTAGCTCTTCTGCAATGTGGGATGCGATGAAGCCGGCGCCGCAGGTGATGAGGTACTGCATGGTATTGTGTCTCCGTATGATGTTTTATGGTGCTGGGGCGTTATGAGGATTCCTATTTGGATTAGCCTTGCGACCAAGTGGCTAGAGTTGATAGACATGCGGCCAGTCCAACAGTCTTCAGGAAAAGACCGACAAGAAAAAAATCAATTGGGCGGGATATATCACACCCCACTTGATCGAATGCTCACTGGAATATGTTTCAGGCATCAGACGGACGATGCACTGCATCCAGATACGTCTTCCACATCCATATCAGATAGAGGGGTATTTCAAGAAGCGCCCCGTTATCATCATCGTGCCTGGCTGCTGCCTGTAAACTTACTCGAACGGCAATTCCTGGAGAAAACTTCTTTCGATACACCTGTAAACTTTTTGCACGCGTATTTTTCCCTGCTTTCACTTCGATCGGGACGATTTCTTCACCATCCTGCACAAGAAAATCCACCTCGGCGGTTCGCTCCGAACGCCAGAAATACGGGACTTCTCCGGTTACACTCATAACCTCACCCAAAACATAATTTTCTGTCAGCGCTCCCCGCATATCAGCAGCCAGAGGCGATGATGAACGAAGAGCCGCTGCCGGAAATTTACTCATTTTTCGAAGAAGACCTACATCTGCCAGATAAATTTTAAAATACAACGCATCAGCGTACATCGAAAGAGGAATGTATGGACGATCCGCTTTTTCGACTTTATAAATCAGACCTGCATCGATCAGCCACTGGAGAGCATCTTCCAGATCACGTGCCCTTGCTCCTTTTTTTACATGGGAAAAGAGAAATTTGCTGTTCTCCTTTGCCAGCTGAAGAGGTATTGCGTTCCAGATGAGATATAATTTCGGGAAATCGTTTAAGGGGGCATGTTTCACAAAATCCAATGAATACGTGTCAAGAATCTGCTGCTGTATGCGTTCGATTTCACCAATGTCGTGTCTCTCTATCCAGGATGAAACAACGGCTGGCATACCTCCGCATATTAGATAATCACGATAATATTCTTCCAGCCTGCCGGTGAAAGCTGCGGGAAGGGGTTCGCCTGCCGGGAGGGAGGCAAGGTGATCGGCAAGCATCTCATCACCGTTTGCGGCGCAGAACTCATAAAAGTTCATCGGGCGAAGCGTAACAAGCTCAACTTTTCCAACCGGAAACGACAGAGGTTTTGCCAGAGCTACCCCAAGAAGCGACCCGGCACAGATAACATGCAGCTTTGGCATATCTTCACAGAAGTATTTGAGTGCGGTCAACGCTCTGGGACAAAACTGTATTTCATCAAATATCACGAGGGTAGTTCCCGGCATGATCGTTTTACCCCTCTGCACCCCCAGAGATTTTATGATACGTGACACATCCAGATCTCCTTCAAAGAATTCTCTGAGGCTTTCATCGGATTCAAAATTGAAGTAGGCGGTGTCAGGATAGTTCTCTTCGCCGAATCGTTTCATAATCCATGTTTTCCCGCATTGCCGCACTCCTCTGATGAGGAGAGGCTGACGGTTTGGATCCTCTTTCCATCTTAAGAGGTGCTGAAGTATCTGTCGTTTCATGGATTTACCTCACACATAATTGCTAGGTATAATGTGTATTTCATACACGTTATCTACATGTATGTCACTTCAAAGGTAATGAAGATTATCTGTGTTATGGCAGGCTGTATGCCGTCAATGTATGTCCTCATCTATATAATATAATTCCCGCACGCCAAACCCAAGTACACCTAAAAAGGACCCCTTCAGTGAGGGCCACGGTGATTTCCTCTGCGATGATCGGTTTTCCGTTTCAATCGATTCCTACAGGATATCTTAATGATATGAACTTGATATGTAGTGTGAGAAAGCATGGTGACGATTGAAAGCAAAAAGGAGCAGATAGGGTTTCGGATCAGTCCTGAGTATTACTGCAAAATCAAGGAGTTATGCCAGGGAGATGACCCCCCGTTCACGTCGATCAGCGATTATATGACCTCACTCGTAGTTGCAGATATAACTAGGAGAGAGATGAGTGTCGATACTCTCACCTCCCGGCTCCTGGAAGCTCTTGAGTCGCCGGAGATCCGGATGAAGGTCCGGGAAATTATTGAGGGAACGCAGCCCTGATTTTTTCCGGACTTTTCACCCGAGCATTTGTCCATAAACCCGTTTCCTAAAATACAGACCTCTTATCTCTTATGGCCGTGGGATAAGCGATCACTCACTCGATTCGGGGATAATACCCGCCGTTTTTTGCAGCACCCCGGAACTCGATCCTGCCGTTGGCTTTGAGCGTACGGATGTACCGTTCAACACTTGATCTGCTCTTACCTGTCAGTTCAGCCAGATCCCTGGTATTGAGACCAGGCTGCCCGGTTATGAGTTTCAATACTGCATTTACTCCTTCATTTTCCAGGCTTACCTTCGAATTTGCACATTCATTTATCTGCTTTGCACCTTCATGCATCGATGTTGACTCTCCAAATAATCTCAGGATATCCTTTTCTGTTTCGACGATCCTCCCTGCGATGAATTCGATGAAAGGTTTTGTATCTTTATGTGCGAGTTCGAGGGATTCGACGTATTCATGCCGGAGTATTGGGGGAATGATGCATATCTGATATCCTGCACGTAATAATACCAGGTTCATGATGAGTCTTGCGACCCGTCCGTTGCCGTCGATGAAGGGGTGGATGAAGACGAATTTCTGGTGGGACAATGCTGCAAATTGGACCGGATCTGTAGTTTTTTCATGGGTATTGAACCAATCGATGTATTCTTTCATTTTATTCGGAATCTGATCCGGTTTCGGCAAGGGATAATGACTGCCGGTGACAACAACACGCTCCGTCCGATAGATGCCTGCATTGCCTTTGTCTATCTGGTCATAGAATAACCGGTGGAGTGTTTTGATATGGTCTTCGGTTATTGTTTGGACTGAAAGGATGTCGTATATGTATCCGTATGCTTTGGCATGGCCGAGTGTTTCATAGATATCACTCAGAGGCTTGCCGCTGACGGTGAGTCCGTCTTCAATGAGGATCTTTGTTTCCGATTCGGTAAGACTGTTCCCTTCTATTGCATTGCTGGTGTAGGTGAAACCTACACGGAAGTATTCCTTTAATGAAGCGAGTGTTTCCGGAGGAAATGGACGTAATGCGTCTATCCGTTTTTTATAATATCTGCATTTTTCAAAGGTATCGGTCATGATGATCACAGAAAAAGACCCGCAGCAAGCAGGTATTCAGGTGCTACTTTCGTTGTATAATATATTCGCTTTATACCCTCAAATAGCTATTTCCAAGGTCATGGGTAGTATCCGGCGAGGGAATTTGACTCCAGATGAAAAAAAAAGATGCCGGGAAAATCCCGGCGAAGTTTGGATGCGTTACTTTTGCGTCGATCCCAGTTCACCGGTCAGTTTCCCAAAAAGCATGATGAGAAACCCAAGGAACATCAGGATCAGATGCCGCAGACGTCCGGAGATATGCATGCCTCCCTGCCACCTTCAGTTGAGGGCCGTCTTGGTGTCTGCCCAGGCGTCGACTGCGGCAAGGGTGGCGTCGTCGGCATAGCCGGAGACGGTCATCGAATCGCGGTTGAGACTGATCTGGAACGAATCCGTGCCGAGAACGCAGGAGATCAGAACGTTCCAGGTCGCTTCGTTACCGATCTCGGAGGTCTCTGCTGTGCCGCCGTTCCCGAATGCGGTCTTGAGGTCCGCACTGCCGGTAAGAGCGGTGATCGCGGCGTCGTATTCGGTCCGCGTGTAGGCGGTCACCTGGATCTTGCCGTTCATTTCGGAAGTGTTCGGGTCGAAGTAGCCGACATACGTCTTGTAGGTCTGCTTCCCGAGCTCGACTTCGGCAAGGCCGAGGAGATTGTCAACGCCGGTAATTTCTGCAATGACCTCATCATACGCGGCGGCGTTCGTAAACTCTGCGGTGAAGATCCGCTTTGCGGACTTCGAGATTGCTGTCTGCACAAAATCTGCTGTCATTTTTGTTTGTCCCGAGATCAGTTGGGGCCCCGTCCAACCTCTATACAATTATATGATGGATAATTGGATAAATCTGGGAAAATGTGCGGTTTTGCAACATTTTGTCGCGTTTATATGTGATGAATATTCCATTTTCGAAGACGGTTTGTTTATGCCGCAGAAAAGAATCCAGACCATCTCAAAAAATAAAAGGTAAAAAATTGTAGGGGGCGTTTAGAGTCTGAGCAGCTTTTTCAGGTCGTCCGGGATAGAGAGTATTACGGGCCTTTCAAGGCCGTGTGCCCGCATGGCCCGCATAACCGAGTGGCGCGACGCTCCGATTAGGGATGCAATCTGCTGGTTGGTAAGCCCCTCTTTGAGGAGCCGGATTAAGATGGTTCCGATCAAGCAGTTCAGGATACTGGTACCACATCATTCTGCGGTCCGAACGACCCTTATCAGACTCTCATGCGGGACGGCCGTCACGTACCTTGCGGCTTCGTCTGCCAGCAGGGCCTTTTTCAGATCCAGCAGATTCACCCGCTCGACTTTTGCCACCCGGTCACGGCCTGCAGTCTCGACCGATAGATCATACAGAGCCCTCAGCCCGATGAACCGCTTTGCATCCGACGGCCGGATAAAAACCAGCTCGTGATAGATATCCGGCAGTTCATCCCTCAGAAGATCCGTATTCACGACATTGTCCGTCGGGATCTCGAGAACGAACGCATCCGAGACGAGGCCCTCGTGTTGGATCATGCCGATCAGTTCTTCATGCCGTTCTTCGAAGAGCAGCCTGAGCTCTTTGAAGCAATAGAGAAACTCCTGATACCAGTATGCCGCGGCGAACGTCTCGTCCGGGACCGGCCGCCACTCCAGCAGCATGGCTTCGAGGGAAACCGGCGTCAGATCTTCCGTCATGGATTCCTCCCGCGTGAGATATGCCCATCGCATCTGCCGATCCAGACGGCGAACTGTGCCACCCGGTCTTTTTTGACCGTGAACCGGTGTCCATGGACGTAGGTCCTGAGAGAGGGTCCGCTCCTTTCCGAACGGAACACGAGCGGTTTACCCGTATTCATGCTGATGACATCGCCCGTGACGATGTTGTAGACCCAGGAGCCGGTGATGAGTTTGTGCCAGTCGGCAAAGTCGCCGGGTGCGTCGCCGATAAGGTCGGTCATTCTCCATCTCCTGCAAGTGCTGCTGCAAACTTTCTGCTGCGGTATTCGAGGAGCTCGGCTCTGTGGAGGTTTTTGAAGAGCCGGAACCAGTCGTGGATCTCGGCATCTTCGGGGACCAACCCGCAGCGTTCGTAGATGAGGGATTTGATGTAGCTGCCGAACGCGTGTTCAGCGGTGGCGATGCCTTTCATGGCGATGACGGGAAGCGCTGTATCCCGGACGATCTCCATGAAGGTCCGCTGCATGCAGTTGACGTCTTCGCTGTAATGATGGAGTTTCGTGAGTTGATCGGCGGTAATCCCGTCAGGGGTTTTGCCTGCAGTCTCTCCATAGAGGAGGTGTGCACAGGCGGTGAAGAGTTCGGTCCGGCTGATGAAGCCGAGATTTTCTGCGATGCTGTCGAGGGTATGGAACTCCTCGTCTGTTACGTTGATGTAGATGTGTTTTCTCATGGGTGTGATGATGTCCGGGCGCTTTACCGTCACGGGTCACAGATTATGGGTCAGTGACCAGTGATCACTGATCATGGGAAAAATTCCCAAAGGGGCTGTGAGGGGTGATTCTGGTGTGTGCCCTGTTTTGGTTTTTCATTTTTTCAGACTTGTCATTAACTATATATACTTTTAGAATGAGATAAATATGACAATAGTATTTCGGCAGCGTATCTCTCACGAGGGAGAGTGCGGCTGAAGATCACTCCGGGTATCTTTTTTTCTGCAGCCGGGTGATCACTGGTCACTGATCATATCAGGCTGGTTACTGCGGCTGGTCTTTTTTGGATGGACCAGGTATGTTGATTATCCGAAAGGTCTAAGAGAATAGTGTCTGTTCTTTTCTTTCCCTCTAAAGTCAGAATCGGGCAGACACTTTTTGCTTTTCTTGTGTGTTTTTGTGTTTGTATCACTTCCTGAGGTGTTTTCCTCAGAATATTGTTGGATGTTTTTGGAGATTATGGTGCGTTTTTTGGTTGCCGGAGTGGCGCGGATAGGCGCTGAGTGTGTCGACGGCGCAGCCGGCGATCTTAGCTGAAGCGGGGTGAGCCGTTAGGCTCGCCCTCAGCGGAGCAAATCTCTGATTTGCGAGCAAACAGAATGTTTGCGATCAAGTTCGAACATAAGTGAGAACTTGCGACTGCGGGGACCTTTAGGTCCCTTAGCCGAGCAAGTCGATAGACTTGCGAGTGTGCGGGTTGGATGCGAAGCAGACACCCTTAGCTCTTCTCTTTTTTTGGCAAGGGGATTTGCATGCACCTCGGACTTTTACAAAATCGTTTCTCCACTGGCAAATACAACTGCGATCTTCATTTATTCCACCTCCTGCAAAATATCTCCAGAACCTGCAAGCAGCCACTTGTAAAGCGGAATAAACAAAATCCCGTCCTCTTCCTTCTCCACATCCTTAGTAATAACTATTCGCGCCTTAATCTTTCCTTTAAACACATTTTCAAACTCATTCAGACCTTTGATCTCACGCTCGGGAATGTCACCAGAATAACATACATTAATCGCCGAGAGCGTATAGTCCCTATGCTGGATCACGAAATCAACCTCATTCTTATCCTTCCAGAAGTAGATAGAATAGCCATTCTGCTTAAGATTTACAAACACAAGATTTTCAACCAGTCTGCCTTCATCCGCAGAAAAAGAAAACGCAACTGAATTTCTTAAACCAGTGTCGATCGTGTAGATTTTCTTATGACCCGCATTCTGACTTTTCAGCGAATAACTGAAATTCTGCAGCTCAAAAAGCAGGAAAGCATCCTCCGCAAATGAAATATAATCAATAACAATTCTGGAATATACATTATACATCAAAGCAAGCTTGCGGTATGAAAACGGAGCCGAGATATTTGTTATCAGATAAACAAGAAGCCTGCGAAGCACACTGTGATTTCTGACATCATGCATCTCCTCAATATCACGAAAGAGAATACTGTCAAAATACGTTGATAGATGATCTTTTCTGATATCCTGATTTTCAATTCTGACGGCTGCGGGGAAACCTCCATATTGAATATATTCTCTAAGCAGGGATGCGATCTCATATCTGCGGTTTATAAACTCTAATTTCTCCGACGGAACGGATATATTTCTGAACTGCAGATACTCAGAAAAATCAAGCGGATAAACATGAATTTTAAGATATCTCCCGCTTATCTTAGATGATAATCCTGAATCGAGAAGCTTTGCTGAAGATCCGGATATGATTATTTTATATTTTTTCAAATCATACCATGCTTTAAGCCACAGTTCCCATTTTGGAATCGTCTGAATCTCATCAAATATCAGCGTTATATCTTCATCTGCAGATACATTTGTCTGAAAAGTTTCAAGAATATCCGGCAGAGGTTCCTGGAGTTTCTGGATGATCGGATCATCACAGTTTACAAATAATATCCCTGATGGTTTTTTTCCGATTTGAATAAGTTCATCTACTGTTTGTTTAAGGAGAGTTGTTTTGCCTGAACGGCGGACGCCGTTCAAAACAACTATCTCCCCTGTTTCCAGATATCGTAATATTTTATGCAGATAGCGACGACGTTTTACCCCTGTGTCCTGTTGTATCTGAGACCAATGTGGGTTCTGCAAACTAAGTACTGCAAGAAGTTCATCCATACCAATAAGTGTGACATTATACTACATAATGTTATTGTATAAATGAGTCATTATAACGTGATATATTAAATTTATTGTTTGACATTATAATGACACATATGTTGAACTGTATGTGACAGTGAAATGGATCGTATTTTGAGAATTTCTATCAACTCTTTTTTTAACGAGAATCATTATTTATGAAGGATTGAATACATCCCCACACCCTCTCATCCCCCCCCAAAAAAAGAAAAACACGATAAATCCCAATTATTCCTTGACGTTTTTTTTTAATTTACACCCTGTTTTGAATCGTTTTCACTTGATAGATATTATAACAAAATGCAGCCAGCATATTTTTCACTCGCACTCTTTGCAGCGTTGTTACCTTCACCAACCCTGCATGAAAGATATTTTTGATCACTGCATAGGGTCTCTCCCCCTTTGATCTCTTCCTACTTATTCGCATATTTCTCAGCTTATCTCGTAGCCAATGGGATGTGCCCTTGCTCCCCGTTTCATTGTGGCGCTATATCCCTTGCATTTTGCTCCCTGATACCCCCGATCCCGATAGACCACTTCTCCTTTTTCTGACATATCCACCTGACTGTCATGAACATTTGCCGTAGTGGTTTCAATACGTCGAATAAGATCATGCGTCGTATCCATGATGGTATGAAGTTTATAGCCATAGTGCATTCTGCCGTTCTTGAACATGATTTTTCCATCTTTATCCCGTCGTGTTTTTGCCTGCTCTCCTCGCGGCGTGTCTTTCTTACAATGACCGGGTTCAGCATACACAAACGTTGCATCCTGAATCATACCTTGTTCAATTTTGAGACCTTTCAGGTCAAGTTGTCGCTGAAACTCCTGCCAAACCAATGTGTCAACGCCTGATTCGGACATGCGCTCCCGAAATAACCAGATCGTTGAATTGTCGGGTATTTTGTCAGGACACCCAAGGAAATGCCAAAAGGAGAGACGATCGTAGATTTCACGTTCAACGGCGAGATCAGATAGATTATACCAGACTTCCAGAAGCTGAATCTTGAACATGAGTATTACATCGACATTGGGGTGACCGCCTTTGCCGGATTTATTTGCATACATGGATTCAAGAAGAGGACGAAAAACATCCCAATCAAGTGTTTTACCAACATCGGAGAGGCGGTCGCCAAGTTTTTCATAACGCTCGTGATATGCCTGGTTGAGACCAAAGCTGCTGAAAGTCCCCATACATACTACTCAACGTACGAAAAGAAAGTACTTTCTGTCGGGGAAAAAAAGGTTTTTAGAAATTCTCGATCATTATGTTTGCCTGGACGACGTTTAGGCAGATGATCCCCTACCTCCTGCTCGGAGCCGCGATCGGGGCATTCATCTACGGATTCCTGCCGGCCAACTGGATCCTGGCCGTCGAGGGCCCGCAGAATCTGTTTGCGATCCCCGTCGCCGCGATCATCGGGATCCCGCTCTACATCAGAGCGGAGACCATTCTCCCAATCGGTGCCGCCCTCTTAAGCAAAGGAATGGGAGCAGGCACCGTGGCCGCTCTTCTGATCGGCGGGGCAGGTATGAGTATCCCCGAGATCACGATGCTTTCGGCGATATTTAAGAAACTGTTCGTTCTGGTTTTTGTCGGAACGATCTTTATTGCGGCCGTGCTGACGGGACTTGCCGTTCAAGTGATCGTATGAAAAGGATCGCCTTTCTCTGCATCAAAAACTCCTGCAGATCCCAGATCGCCGAAGCGTTCTGCCGGCATTTCGCAGGAGACATGTTCACCTGCTTCTCGGCAGGGAGCGACCCGGCCGACAAGGTCGATCCAACAGCCGTCCGTCTTATGCAGGAGATCTACGGGATTGATCTCTCAAAAATGCGGCCGAAACACATCTCCGATCTGCCGGACATCGACATCATCGTCACGATGGGATGCGGGGTCGCCTGCCCCGTGATTCCCGGGGCAAAGCGGATCGCCTGGCAGATCGACGACCCGGTCGGAAAAGATGATGATGCGTATTGGATGACACTAATAAAAATAGAAGATAACATGAGAACATTACTAAAGGAGTGAACCCATTAATGCCAGCCACAACCAGCGACCAGAATCCGGCGTGTCTCATCTGCGGGGCGCCGCTGGAATATCTCGACAAAGAAGAAGAGATGACCTGCTCGATCTGCGGGAAGACATATTTGAGCAACGCAAAATGCACAAAAGGGCACTTCGTCTGCGACGAATGTCATGCCTCCCCGTCTTTTTCCGTAATCAGATACGTCTGCCTGCATACTGCATCGACGGATCCCTTTGCCATCGCCACGGAAATCATGGACTCAGACGCCGTACATATGCACGGGCCCGAACACCACATCCTTACTGGGGCGGCTCTTCTCACCGCGTATAAAAATGCCGGCGGGGATCTGGATCTCCCCTCTGCGCTCACATCGATGGAGCACAGAGGAAAAATGGTTCCTGGCGGATTTTGCGGACTTGCCGGGACCTGCGGGGCTGCCGTAAGTACCGGAATATTTCTTTCGATCGCGCTGAAGACCAACCCTCTTTCAGAGAAAAACTGGGCGCTTGGAAATCTTCTGACGGGTGAATGCCTGATAAAGATCGGTTCGATCGGCGGACCCCGCTGCTGTAAACGCGACACGTATATCGCCATGCAGACCGCGGTGGAGTTTGTCAAAAAGCATCTCGGCATCAATATGACCGTGCCTGAGAAGATCGTCTGCGAGTATTCCGGAAGAAATCAGGAATGCCTGTTGGAAGAATGCCCGTTTCACCCGATGAATACTTAAGGAACTGAAGTAAATGGCACAGAAAACGAACGGCGGACTCGGATTTTTCAGCAAATATCTTATCATCTGGGTTATTATATGCATGATCATCGGCGTTTTGATCAGCAGATTCCTGCCGTTCGTTCCGGAGTTCCTGGGAACGTTCGAGTATGCCAGCGTCTCTATCCCGATCGCCGTTTTGATCTGGGTGATGATCTACCCGATGATGCTGAAGGTGGATTTTTCAGAGTATCAGATATGTCGGGAAAAATCCGAAAGGACTCGTTCTTACCTGGATCGTCAACTGGCTGATCAAACCGGTCACCATGTTCGCGATCGCCGGATTTTTCTTCTACGTCGTATTCAGCGCATTAATTCCGGCGGATCTGGCACAGGAGTATCTGATCGGTGCAGTTCTTCTGGGAGCTGCTCCCTGTACGGCGATGGTTTTCGTCTGGAGTTATTTAACAAACGGAAATCCGGGATATACGGTCGTTCAGGTCGCGACCAATGATCTGATCATTCTTGTCGCGTTCGTGCCGATCGTCGCATTTCTGCTTGGGATAGGCGGGATCAGCATCCCGTGGGCAACCCTGTTTCTTTCGGTGGTTCTGTTCGTCGTGATTCCCCTTGCCGGCGGTGTGGCAACCCGGGTGTATATCACGCGGAAAAAAGGGGAGGAGTATTTCACGAAAACATTCGTCCCAAAGTTCGATAACATCACCGTGGTCGGGCTGCTGCTTACCCTCGTGATCATCTTCTCCTTCCAGGGAAGCGTGATTCTGGCAAATCCGCTGCACATTCTTCTGATCGCGGTGCCTCTGATCATTCAGACGTTTTTGATCTTTTCCATCGCATACACCGGAGGGTGGCTGTTGAAACTCCCTCACAATATCGCAGCCCCGGCAGGCATGATCGGTGCCTCGAACTTCTTCGAATTAGCCGTCGCCGTTTCTATTGCACTGTATGGAACAAACAGTCCGGTCGCTCTCGCAACGATCGTCGGCGTGCTGGTCGAGGTCCCGGTGATGCTGATACTGGTCAAAATCGCAAACGCGACGCGAACCAAATTTCCCGGGAATACGCCGGGTGATTCTTCATGACGTTTACATTAGTTACCTGTTCGGGTATTTCGAACACCGGAAAACTGACCACCCAGGCGGCCCTGGCTCTTCTGCAGAGAAGACCGGGAGGGAGGGTATGTCTGGGTGCGTGCAGAGCAGGGTGCCGATAGGATTGCCGACGAAATCGAAGATGCGGACGAAGTGATCGTGCTTGACGGCTGGACGGACTGCTGTGCAAAAAAGAAACTCACTGAGGCGGGATTCGTCCCCGATCACCATCTGATCGCGACGGAGATCGGGATCATCAAAAACGGCATGGTGGACGTGCAGTTTGCTGAGATCGAGAAGGTCGTGAACACGGTCCAGCAGATAAAGCACTGACCAAAACCGGAAATACACAATACGAGAATTTCTAACAACTTTTTTTTCCGACAGAAAGTACTTTCTTTTCGTACGTTGAGTAGTATGTATGGGGACTTTCAGCAGCTTTGGTCTCAACCAGGCATATCACGAGCGTTATTAAAAACTTGGCGACCGTCTCTCCGATGTTGGTAAAACACTTGATTGGGATGTTTTTCGTCCTCTTCTTGAATCCATGTATGCAAATAAATCCGGCAAAGGCGGTCACCCCAATGTCGATGTAATACTCATGTTCAAGATTCAGCTTCTGGAAGTCTGGTATAATCTATCTGATCTCGCCGTTGAACGTGAAATCTACGATCGTCTCTCCTTTTGGCATTTCCTTGGGTGTCCTGACAAAATACCCGACAATTCAACGATATGGTTATTTCGGGAGCGCATGTCCGAATCAGGCGTTGACACATTGGTTTGGCAGGAGTTTCAGCGACAACTTGACCTGAAAGGTCTCAAAATTGAACAAGGTATGATTCAGGATGCAACGTTTGTGTATGCTGAACCCGGTCATTGTAAGAAAGACACGCCGCGAGGAGATCAGGCAAAAACACGACGGGATAAAGATGGAAAAATCATGTTCAAGAACGGCAGAATGCACTATGGCTATAAACTTCATACCATCATGGATACGACGCATGATCTTATTCGACGTATTGAAACCACAACGGCAAATGTTCATGACAGTCAGGTGGATCTGTCAGAAAAAGGAGAAGTGGTCTATCGGGATCGAGGGTATCAGGGAGCAACATCCAAGGGATATAGTGCCACAATGAAACGGGGGGCAAGGGGACATCCCATTGGGATACGAGATAAACTGAGAAATATGCGGATAAGTAGGAAGAGATCAAAGGGGGAGAGACCCTATGCAGTGATCAAAAATATCTTTCATGCAGGGTTGGTGAAGGTAACAACGCTGCAAAGAGTGCGAGTGAAAAATATGCTGGCTGCATTTTGTTATAATATCTATCAAGTGAAAACGATTCAAAACAGGGTGTAAATTAAAAAAAACGTCAAGGAATAATTGGGATTTATCGTGATTTTCTTTTTTTTTGGGGGGGGGATGAGAGGGTGTGGGGATGTATTCAATCCTTCATAAATAATTATTCTCGTTAAAAAAAGAGTTGATAGAAATTCTCTAGTGTATATTTTCGATCTGATTATTTTTGCATAACTAGAGTTTGCACATGTAATGTAACCGTATGAAAAAAAGGAAAGATCCTGTTTGATTGTATCCCTGCGGCGTCATCGATCATAAGCAGTCGAACCGACATTTTGCAGATCAGCATTGGTATGGTGGATGTCTGCTCATTTTTGTAAATATTATTAATTTAACATTAATGTGATAATAAATGAATTTGTTTATATTATTGCGAGCGAATAATGATACCGATAGGCAAAAATAATGACTTTTGATACTCCGCGTTCCGATGTAATGAATTTTGGATCCTGTAAAAACAGGGAGGGATACACGTGACAATAAATACCCTGTATCCAAAATTCTCGAAAAGAAAAGAGAACGACACGATGATGATCATGGAGCAGCGTCTTCTCAAGTCGGTATCACAACTCATTCTCGACACCTCACGATGTGCCGGCTGTGGTATATGCGTTGAATCCTGCCCAAAAGAGGTAATCGTTTTACAGCATACCGGTGTTCTGAAAGGGGAGGGTGCGATTTCTGTCGATCCGACGGCCTGTTCCTACTGCGGCATCTGTTCGATCCTCTGCCCGCTTAAAGCTCTGAAGGTCACCGTTAACGGGGAAGAGACCCTTCCGATCATTGATAACGAAGGTTTTCCCGAGTATGATTATACCGCCCGGATCGATGAGAAAAAATGCACCCGGTGTACTGTCTGCAGCGAAGCGTGCCCGGAAAATGCGATCGTTCGCAATGTCCCCGTCTTTGAAGGTCAGGATCCTGCCGGGGCAAAACGTCAGTCTGCTCTGACGGCGAATATTACAATGGTTATCTGCCTGCACAAGTGTACAGTCTGCGGCGTCTGTGCCTCACTTTGTCCGGCCCTTACCATCAAGCACCGTCTGTTCGATCCGGAGAAGATGTCCTTTGGTCCAACAGGTTGTCCTGCGGAAAAAAGCGGTATCAAATGCGATAGTCAGTCGGGAGAGATCAAGTGGGAGAAATCCCTGTGCGACGCCTGCGGTGTCTGCGTTGCCGCATGCCCGGAGAAGGCGATCCTTGAAGTTACCCGTAAGCTGACAAAAGCTCCGGTCCTGCCGGGAAAAGTCACGATAAACAAAGACAACTGCGTGGCATGCCGCTGGTGTGATGAGATCTGCCCCTCCGATGCCGTAGTCGTTACCAAGTTTTTCGAAGGAGAGATCATCGTGGATACGGCAAAGTGTCAGGAAGGCTGTACTGCCTGTGTGGATGTTTGTCCGTGCCGTGCATTCTATGTTCCTGCTCCAAAGACGGAAAAGGGAAAGAAAAAGGGGAAGGGCAAGAGCTCCAAAACGCCCAATGTTGCCGTGAATCAGGATCTCTGTATTCTCTGCGGTGCCTGCGTGTATGCCTGTCCGGGTGAACAGGCTCTCACGATCCAAAGGAAGGGCATCCATGTGAAATGGGTGGAGACGGATATGTTCAAAACAATCGCGGCTAAACTCTGTACTCCGAGAACATCAGCAGGTGTGAAGGACTCTGGGGATGCGGCTCCGGCTGATGAGTGAAGAAAAGAATTACCGAATTCTCCCGCGCTCAACTCCATCATTCCCCCTCAATTTTACAGGGAACTCATTACCCTGCTTTTTGTGAAAAAGAAATGGTTTTCAGATTTTCCATGAGATATGTGCATACTTCCCCTCTTCCGGGAAGACGAGACTGCCGTTTGCTCCCCGCACGAGTATTGAATCCAGATATCCGCTGATGATTTCTTTCTGCCACTCTTCGTGTGCATCCATCCGGTCTGCGTAGTCGTTGTCCGCTACGCCGGAAAATAACTGACCGGACCTGATCAGCCTTTGATGATTTTCTCAACCCATATTGAAGGGCAGATTGATATTTCGTAATGCCGATTCTATTAATATTACCATGTCCGGGACCGTTTATCTGCATAAGGTTATGCTGAAACATTTTGACGACACCTCGTATCTTGCGGATCTGCCGGTCGTGCGGAATCTTCAGCATATGGGCGAGCTGTCGTTCGAGTCACCGGTGACGTTTTTTGTGGGAGAAAACGGTTCGGGAAAATCAACGCTGCTCGAGGTCATCGCCATTTCAGCAGGATTCAATCCGGAAGGGGGATCCCGAAACTTTTCGTTTGCCACGAAATCGACCGAGTCGAATCTGCATTCATACCTGACACTCTCACGCCGCGGCCGGGAGAAGGACGGATTTTTCTATCGGGCAGAGAGTTTTTACAATGTGGCTTCAAAGGTGACGGATCTGCAGCTCAATCTCGATGGATACGGTGGGAAGTCCCTGCACGATCAGTAGCATGGGGAAAGTCTGCTGGCACTTGTGCAGAACCGGTTTCGAGAGAACGGTCTGTATATCCTCGATGAACCGGAATCTGCCCTTTCTCCCATGCGACAGATGACGCTGATGCTGGAGATCAAACGGCTGGTCGAAGAGGAGCATTCTCAGTTTATGATCGCGACCCATTCTCCGATCCTGATAACGTATCCCGATGCGGATATTTTCGAGATAACGCCGGATGCTATTTTGAAAACAACGTATGATAAGACCGCATCATACCGGATTACCAAACGCTTTCTGGATGATCCGAAACATATGCTCGATGCACTGTTCGAGGATTGAAACAAAGAAAAAAAAGAAAAAGGTCAGTGTTCTTCTCTGACCATTTTTATACACTTTTTCGGGCATTCGTTGGAACAAATGCCGCAGCCTTTGCAGTAAACGAGATCGATCTCGAGCGTGTCCAGATCGATGACCGCGTCCGGGCAGAACATCGCACAGATCCCGCAGTGGTTACAGATTTCCCGGTCCACGATCGGACGGAACGTTCTCCACGTACCGGTAAGACCGGCTCCTCCCTCATGGGGGACGCTGATCGTCATTTTCGGCATTCGGCTCATACGATGACCTCCTCATAAGCCGCTTTTGCAGCCGCAGTGTTTCTTGGATCGGCAAACGTCTCGGTGATCGCCTTCACTCCCGACTCCCGGCTGAAGAGGCCGAGTTTTGCGAGAGCTCCAATAACCGGAGTGTTCACGATCGGACTTCCGGCGACCACGAGGTTTTCGCGCAGCGCGATTCCGGTAAGGTCCGCCTTGTAGACCTTGAAGCCTGCAGGGAAATCAACATCGTCGTGCGTGTTGATGAAGATCGAACCTCCCTCTTTCAGGCCGTCTAAGACATTTACCGTGTCCATGACGGTTGGATCAAGGATGACGATCATATCGGGTTTGTTGATCTGGGAGTAAATTCTCACCGGCGCATCGTCGATTCTAACAAACGAAACGATCGGCGCACCGCGGCGTTCGGCACCATAGAACGGACATGCCGTTGCGAATTTTCCGTCTTTCACGGCGGCGGTGGCTATCATTCTGGCCGCCGTTACGCCCCCCTGACCGCCGCGTGAGTGAATACGAATCTCGTACATTTACTCTTCCTCCTTGATACCGAACCAGTATTCTGTTCCGATCTTGCGGCTGCGGACGAACTCTGCCATATCCTCGAAGGTGACCTCCTGACCGCCGAGACCTGCAATGACGCTCGCGATTTTTGCATCCGGATATCTTGCCTGAATCTCTCCGGCAACAACGCCGCCGAAGCCGAACGAGTAGTCACGGTCGATCACGACGAGGTCTTTTCCTTTGATGTTCATATTGAGCGGGAAGGGTCTGAACCAGCGGATCCGCATGACTCCGGCTTTGACTCCCTCTTTTCTCAGGAGATCAACGGCAACTTCGGCTTCTTTGCCGAGCGTTCCCATTGCAATAATGATAACGTCCGCATCATCGCAGAAGTATTCCTCGACAGGTGCATAGCTTCTGCCGAAGCGTTTTGCAAACTCTGCTTCGGTCTCGTCGATGATGTTTCGTGATTCACGCATGGATTTTTCCATGTCGAATCTGAACTGGTAGTGGACGTTTGCCGGGCTCATTGCACCGTAGCCTTTCGGATCGTTGACGTCGATTTTATGCGGGAGATCCAGCGGCGGGATGAAGTCTCCCGGCTCGTTCATCTCGAACGGCTGCATGATGTGTGAAAGCAGGAATCCGTCCATGTTGATCATGACTGGCAGAAGAACGCGGTTGTCTTCTGCGATCCGGAATGCCATCAAGGTCGCGTCGTACGCTTCCTGCACGGTTGAGACGTAGACCTGAAGCCAGCCGGTATCCCTCTGCGAGAGAGCATCCGTGTGCTCCGCCCAGATGTTCCATCCAGGAGCAAGAGTTCTGTTGACCTGTCCCATCACGATCGGGAGGCGTGCACCTGCTGCCCAGTGGAGCATCTCGTGCATATAGAGAAGACCGTGCGAGCTTGTCGCGGTGAATACACGAACCCCGGTGATGGATGCGCCGATACAGGCGGTCATGGCGGAGTGTTCGGATTCGACCGGGATGTAACGTGCTTTGATGTCGCCTGCTTCGACGTAGTCGGCGATGCTTTCGATGATCTCAGTCTGGGGGGTGATCGGGTATGCGGCAACGACGAGCGGTTTTGCCATTTTTACGGCTGCGGCGACTGCTTTGTTACCGGTGGACATTATAAGTTCGCTCATTCTGTTTCCTCCGATTGTGCGGTTTCGAGAGCTATTTTCTTCAGGTTTTTGTCGACGTTTGCCTGGATGACCGCGGCGGTCTTTTCATCGACTTTTCTGAATCGTCCCTGGGCTTTGAGGTACTCGTCAACTGGTGCCGGCCGTTTCATTGCGGCACGTGAAGGGGCACTGACGGTGAATTTATCGTACTCTTTTTCCCAGAGGACCCAGATACCGGATTTGACTGCCATCTTTCCAATCTCGACGGTCTTTTCCGAGGGGATTCTCCAGCCCGGCGGGCAGGGTGCGAGGATGTGGATGAACTTCGGTCCCGGGATCGAAAGGGCTTTTTTCACTTTGTTGTAGACGTCGGCGGGGTACGAGGAGCAGGCCGTTGCCTGATAGGGAAGGTTATGTGCCTCGACGATTCTGTCAAGATCTTTCTTGTTGACGGTTTTTCCGTTCGGGGTAGTAGTGGTTATTGCTCCAAGCGGGGTCGCGCCGGATCTCTGCATTCCAGTATTTCCGTAAGCTTCGTTATCGTAGCAGATATAGAGGAAGTCTTCGCCGCGTTCCAAGGCTCCTGATAGTGCCTGGATACCGATGTCGGCGGTTCCTCCGTCGCCTGCGTAGACGATGACGTTAGTTTTCTCGCCTTTTGCGCGGAGAGCTTCGCTCATACCGGAGGCACAGGCCGCGGCGGCCGCAAATGCGATGTTATAGACGGGCACCGTGTGAAGCATGTAGGGGTAGACCCCCTGGATCACACTGTTGCAGCAGGCAGGTATCACGAGGACCGTATATTTGCCTGCAGCCTTGAGGATATAGCGGAGTGCAAGTAAAGAGCCGCATCCAGCACAGGTGGATGGACACTTTAAAAGCATCTCTTCTTTGGGAATTTCCGTCATGGGTTCTATATATATTTGTCACGATTTATAATGAGGTTTACTAATCGAAGCGATGCTTCGATTAGTGAACCGCTGAGCAAATCTTGCGAGAGATTTGTGAATGAGGCTTGCTACTTGTTACGATGTCCCCTGTCGAATTGGCATGTCTTCATCCGGGAAGAGAATCAGTCGTTTGATTGTTAGGGTGCTGAATTAGCGATTGGGAGAATTTACTGCTAAGTCGGGAAACTAATAATTATGAGAATATCTATTAACCCATTTTTTAACGAGAATCATTATTTATGAAGGATTGAATACATCCCCACCCCCTCTCATCCCCCCCCAAAAAAAAAGAAAAACACGATAAATCCCAATTATTCCATGACGTTTTTTTTTTTAATTTACACCCTGTTTTGAATCGTTTTCACTTGATAGATATTATAACAAAATGCAGCCAGCATATTTTTCACTCGCACTCTTTGCAGCGTTGTTACCTTCACCAACCCTGCATGAAAGATATTTTTGATCACTGCATAGGGTCTCTCCCCCTTTGATCTCTTCCTACTTATTCGCATATTTCTCAGCTTATCTCGTATGCCAATGGGATGTGCCCTTGCTCCCCGTTTCATTGTGGCGCTATATCCCTTGCATTTTGCTCCCTGATACCCCCGATCCCGATAGACCACTTCTCCTTTTTCTGACAGATCCACCTGACTGTCATGAACATTTGCCGTAGTGGTTTCAATACGTCGAATAAGATCATGCGTCGTATCCATGATGGTATGCAGTTTATAGCCAAAGTGCATTCTGCCGTTCTTGAACATGATTTTTCCATCTTTATCCCGTCGTGTTTTTGCCTGATCTCCTCTCGGCGTGTCTTTCTTACAATGACCGGGTTCAGCATACACAAACGTTGCATCCTGAATCATACCTTGTTCAATTTTGAGACCTTTCAGGTCAAGTTGTCGCTGAAACTCCTGCCAAACCAATGTGTCAACGCCTGATTCGGACATGCGCTCCCGAAATAACCAGATCGTTGAATTGTCGGGTATTTTGTCAGGACACCCAAGGAAATGCCAAAAGGAGAGACGATCGTAGATTTCACGTTCAACGGCGAGATCAGATAGATTATACCAGACTTCCAGAAGCTGAATCTTGAACATGAGTATTACATCGACATTGGGGTGACCGCCTTTGCCGGATTTATTTGCATACATGGATTCAAGAAGAGGACGAAAAACATCCCAATCAAGTGTTTTACCAACATCGGAGAGGCGGGCGCCAAGTTTTTCATAACGTTCGTGATATGCCTGGTTGAGACCAAAGCTGCTGAAAGTCCCCATACATACTACTCAACGTACGAAAAGAAAGTACTTTCTGTCGGAAAAATGGTTATTAGAAATTCTCATTATATTTGATTTCGTATAATGCATTAACCAATCGCAAATAAAGATAAAATAGAGAAGCGTGATATAAGATAAAGTCCATACGTAAGCTAGGGCTTGTAAGCCTGACGGAACATGGAAATCTTCGGTTTATGTGCTTCCTCAAATGGGTTTATTTGCGATTAAATAAATAATTGCCTCCATCTCTCTCCCTCACTAAGTGGATTGAAATTACCATTGCGTCTCTTCTATTAATATATTAATGGGTAGTTCCAATTATTCGACAACTCCAGGTACCAACACCATTAATGCCTAGTTCAAAATGCGCTGTACTATCTGAAGATACGTATGCGTAGAGATTGGAATTATTTGCGAAAAGTGTCCCCATAGGATAGGAATTATCAAAATACACAAAAGTACTCGCCGGATAATATTTGGTGTCTACAACATTAGCCTGAGTAAGCACCGTATCAGTATTTAATTTCACTAGAGATCCTGTGTGTAATGAATTATATTCTGCTGGTGTGGGGTCTGATATCGCTTCAGTTTTGGATAACCACGTTCCAATATTTACTACGATCCAGCATTCATTTCCATACTGATATGTGCTATTTTTCTCTAATAAATATTGAGTGGCAGCGGAATTTTTAGTAGTATTGACAACTGTTATCCAATCTCCTTTAAATTCTGGAATTTGGTATGTATTTCCTCCAACAGTAATCGTGGAAAAATCTGTACTTCCGCTCCCCGCTTTTCCGATCCTCCTCTGTGCAAGAAGCGTCGAAACTCCTTTATCACTAGTATAAACTACCGACACGGTTCCGACTGCCTCTGATCCGGAGTCCCAGCTAAGCGTAACACCCGGACCAAAATCCACTTCCCCGCCAAATTCTGCCGTCTTGTCAACACCGTCGACGAGAATCGTATAGCTCCCTGCCGGCAGTACGGACCCATTCAGCTGCGTAACTGTGATGGTATTTCCCTGACTTCCGATCGATATACCAACGATTGGCGCCGGCTCGGGCATACCAAATCCCATCAAAACCGCTCCGATAATGCCGACAAGAAAAACCGTGAGAGCAACGAGCAGTATCGTTCCGATAACCGGGGACACTCCCTCGTTTTTTGAAATAACATTACGCGGCATACGTACTTCATTTATATATTATCCTCTCTTTATCTGCCTTTGTGTAGGGATAAATCCAAAAAAGATATCTGATTTCAGCACATAAAGAGAAAAATAATTTCAGGATTATTTTACATTTGCTATTTTTACACAGTCTGGATCACTTGGATCACGTGATGGTTTAATTATGTTGGAAACAACAATTGCATCCATATATAATCCTCTCTCATACTCATAGAGGGAACCGATTGTCGGATAGGGAGTCGATTTCCATGGTTGGCTAAAATCGGCAGGATCCATATCGCTCTCTGTGTAAATTTTTTTCGACAGATCAATCATTACCAATCTATTGTCACGATATATTTCCATATAGTCTTGGATAGACGGATTTTTAGCAGCCTCTGCTTTAGACACACGCTTGTTATCAAGAGAAACCCAGTATTCTCCGTTATCAACATACACAATGCCGTGACCCAATGAAAGACCGCTTATGCTTGCATTTACATTATCAAGAAATGTCTGCCAGTTTACTTTCGTAATTATCGTATAGGTATCTTCGAACCTCTCTACAACTGTCCCTACCTTTCCGCTGCCGCTACTCACGGTTGTACTCCCCGCTTTACCAATGTTCTTCTCTGCAAGGAGCGTTGAGAATCCGTTATCACTTGTGTAAACTATAGAAACCATCCCAACTCCCGCCGTTCCTGAATCCCATGACAGGATAATCCCTGGCCCAAAATCCACAGTTCCACCGAACTCTGCTGTTTTATCCGCACTGTCAATGAATATTTTATAGCTTCCTGCCGGGAGCACGTCTCCGTTCAGATGGGTAACCGTAATGATATTTCCCTGACTCCCAATTGATATGCCAAGAATCGGTGAAGGTTCCGGCAAACCGTAAGCCATCATAGCTGCTCCGACAATACCGATAAGGACGATTGTGAGGGCTACGAGAAAAATCGTCCCTATCACAGGAGAGACGGCATCATTCTTCTGCGAACCGGGAAGTATCATAATAATGATATACACAATCTCAATACTATATTAAGTATACCTGCAGTCAAAAACCAGAAATATATTCTCGGTATATGGGACAAAAATCTGCAAGAGACTCCGAGAAAAGTATTATCATCTACTCACACCAAAGAATTATTATTATGGATGATGTTCCGGGTGGATTAACCGACGAAGAAATTCTGAAGCGTGCTGAGGATATCAAAAAAGCTCAGGAAGCCAAAAAGGCTGAAGAGCTCAAACGAGCTGAAGAAATAAGAAAGGCCGAAGAAGCGAAAAAAGCTGAAGAGCTAAAGCGTGCCGAGGAAATAAGAAAAACCGAGGAAGCAAAAAAAGCCGAGGAACTTAAGAGAGCTGAAGTACTCGTAAACGAAGAACAGGCCCGAAAAGCCGCTGAAGCCAAAAAAGCCGAGGAACTTAAGAGAGCTGAAGTACTCGTAAACGAAGAACAGGCCCGAAAAGCCGCTGAAGCCAAAAAAGTTCAGGATGCGGAAAAAGCTGCGAATCTCGAAAAAGAAGTTGCACGTCTTGCTGCAGAAAAAGCCGCGGCAGAAGAAGCTGCAAAGAAAGCTGCAGCAAAGGATGCGAAACCAAAGAAATCCCACAAAGGCTTGAAGATATTTGGAATCATTCTCCTTCTGATCATTATTTTTGGGGGTGTTGTTCTCATCTCTGCCGATGTGACGATAACCGCAGGAACGGATAAAAGCTACGGGTATGATACGACCTACAATGTCTGGATACCGCTTGATAAAGAATTGAACATCGGCGGCGTGACCTATCCGCTCGAGGTCAATTCGGTGACCTATGTTCCTGATCAAATCGGTACGCTGACCCTCTTCTGGGGAAAAGTAATGGTGATGAAGGTACAGTATGAGGTGGCCCTCACGTATCTCGGCAACACGAACAATAATGAGGCCGCGTTCAGAATGCTGATCTCGAGCGATCGACAGCTTCCGGAGTTCCTTATATCCCTATTCCTTTCATCAAGCGGGGTTAAGGTCCAGTCTGTCTGAGTAAAAATGACAACAAAAACCCTGATGCTTGGCATCCTGGAAAAAAATCCCGGTGCGTATGTATCCGGGGAACACATCGCTTCCGAGCTTTCGGTCTCGAGAACTGCCGTATGGAAGGCAATTCGGACACTGCAGAGCGAAGGCTATCTTATCTCAGCCGTCTCCAACAAAGGCTATCTTCTGGAAAACTCTGACGTTCTCTCGGCTGAAGGCATTCGGTCCAGGCTTTTGCCGAAGTATGCCGACACGGTCGTCATCGTCAAGACGTCGACCGAATCGACGAACATCGACGCAAAAGTTCTGGCCGCCGCCGGAGCAAAATACGGAACAGTGATCCTAGCAGAGGAGCAGACTGCCGGCCGCGGGAGGTATGGAAAATCCTTTTACTCTCCCAAAGGCACCGGCATCTATCTGAGTATCATCGCCCGGCTCGGCATTTCCTTTTCGGACGCGGTAATGATCACGACCGCGGCCGGCGTTGCCGTGTGCAAATCGATCGAATCCGTTTCCGATCTTCGCCCGCGGATCAAGTGGGTCAACGACATTTTTTTGAACGGAAAAAAGATCTGTGGTATCGGGACCGAGGCGGTCAGTAATATCGAATCGGGAATGCTCGAGTCGGTGATCGTCGGAGTCGGGGTGAACTTCAAAACCTCAGAGTTCCCTGAGGATCTCAAACAGATCGCGGGTCCGCTGTTTCCAAAGGATTTCCCGCTCACGAGAAATACGTTTGCCGCAGTTTTGATTAATCATCTGCTGGATATGTTCGCCGCTCTTCCGGAGAAGAGTTTCATCGATGAGTACCGTTCCCGATCTCTTATTCTTGGAAAAGAGATCATGTTTCTCGAAAAAAATGTCTGGCACTCCGCGAAGGCAGTTGAAATCGACGACAAGGGTGGGCTGGTTGTCGAAGCCGACGGAAAAATCAGGACACTGACCTCGGGTGAGGTCAGCGTTCGCATTTAGACAAAGAGCGAAAGGATCAGTGTCGGCATAAGTGCGAGATAGAGCAGGACAAGCGATACGGCGATAACTACGCCGAAGATGACCGGATTCCATCTCATAATCTTTTTTCCGTCAAGCGGCCCGACCGGCAGCATGTTGAAGAATGCGAGCATCGCATTGACCTGGAAGCCGATCAATCCCAGATAGAATAAAAATCCCGGCAGGGTAGAGAGGACAATTCCCGATGACGGCGACATCATAAATCCGATGATCATGATGATGATGAACGGGATGATCAGGACAAGATTCGTCAGGGGTCCGGCGATGGAGATGAGTCCGTTCTCTTTTTTGGTCATCTCGCGGCCTGCCGTGTTGATAAGCGTGGCGCCGGGTGCGGCAAACACGATTCCCGTGATCGCGGCAACGACTACGGCAATGATCAGCATCTGGGTGCTTTTTCTGAATTCTGCCCAGTAGCCGAACTTCATTGCGGTGAATTTGTGGGCAAGTTCGTGAAGCACGAAGGAGAGTCCGACCGCGATCAGCGATACGAGGAAGGTTATGAGAAGTCCCTCGACGGTTATTTTTTGATAGTCGGTAAGTAATGCAAATCTGCCGTTGATGCCCAGCGTAAAGGCAACACCGAGAACAAGCCAGGCGATCAGAAGATCTTTTCTTTCAAACGGGGAGATTTTATCTAAGAGACTCATTTATTCACCACATCCTGCACGGACACATTCCTCGAGAGTGCCTAAAAGCGGCGTCGCTTTGCACATTCCCGGGAGATACGTGAAGGCTTTTCCGGAATTCGTCATGACGACTCCTGCTCTGTCCATCAGCGGCGAGACGACCATGCAGGTGTCGGGTACGATTTTTGCGCCGCTGTTTTGGATCTTTGCACAAAGATCCGGATGTTTTGCCTTCATTTCTTCTGCAGCGAAGATGTAGAACGGCATCACGACCCTTCTGTTTTCCAGAATGAAGGCCAGTTCTTCCAGCTCCTCTTCGGAAACATGGGGGCATCCAAGAGCTACAACGTCCGCTTCCAGACTGCCGAAGAGCTCGTCGATCTCGGACACTTCGATATCGACGACTTCGCGTTCATCCTCTTCGATATGTTTTTTGAAGAAGGGGAACCGGGTTTCCGGAGTGATCTCGTTCACGTGATACAAGGCAACTGCCCCGCTTGCGGCCATGGCGGCTCCAAGGCTCTTAAGCATGTCGCGATTTGGCCGGATATCGGTGAAAAACGGGATCCTGTTTCCGGAGATCGCTCCGGCGATGATCCCGAGAGCTCCGTAATGAGCATTTGTCCAGGATTTTGTCGCCGCCGGATCGTCGATGTGGAACTCGATCTGCGGGATTCGGTTTTTGACGATGTGAAGACCGTAGTAGGGCGTCTTTCCGGTAAGAGCGGATGCGAGAGCCGAGGGCCCTCCTTCGCGGTTTGTTCTTGCTCCGATAACGGAATTCACATAGCTGACTGCCGAGGATTCCGACCATGCGAGATGGTCTCCCCGTTCGATGATGTTGAAGTAGTAAGGCGTGCAGGTGCAGGTCGGCCGGATCCCGAGCCGGGTATATGCGGCGTTTACCTCCAGCTGTTTTTTCGCAAAATCGTCCGGGATGCCGAGATTCTGCCATTCGTCACGCGGCATGCCTATCGGGTTTAAAAATGACGGGACGACCGCTTTTCCCGACAGGCTGTTGAGCCAGGAAAGACCTGCGTTCCCGATCGTTTTAAACGAGGCGCCGGATACCTGAACGCTTTTTACTTCGATGAACTTCTCCGCCTCGTAGATTTTTCCAAGAGCGAGGAGGATCTCCATCATTTTTTGTTTGGTTTCGCCGTATTCTCCGTTCAGCAGCGCCTGATCATATTTGTCTAATTCCATTGTTCACTTCCTTATTATTCAATCCCATTCAGCACGGATAAACTCATCTTCTGATCCAAGAGGAATGGTCGCATCTACGCCGGCCTTTACATTCATGCCGTCTCCGATCCTGCAGGGATCAAGAGACGAACCTCTGACGCCAGAGATGATCATGACATCTGTGTCTGCCCGGACACGTGTCGCGATAGCGAACTCCACATCCGAGGGGTCATAGATGTTAATGTCTCCATCAACAATGACGACGTGCTTGAGCGAGGTGTGGGCGGCGAATGCTGCCATGATGGCATTTTTCCCGTCCCCATCGGTCATCTTTTTGATCTGCACGACCGCATGGAAGTATCCTGCTCCTCCGGGTGTCAGGTATACATCTTTTACGTTCGTGACGCCCGAAACCGCCTGATAGATCCTCGGCTCGTATGGAGCACCCATGAGCATTTTGTGTTCTGCGCCGGCAGGAACGATCCCGTGATAGATGAAGTCGGGTTTTGTTCGCATGCCGATGATCTCAAGCACGGGCTGCATCCTAACGGGATCGTAGGTCCCGCTGATATCGACGAACGGCCCCTCTTCATGGAGATCCTGCGTCAGATAACCGTAAAGAATAATTTCTGCGTCGGGAACCTGGATTCCGTTTGGAAAGGTGAAAAGATCCAGCTCTTTTCCGAGGATCTCTGCAGCATAGTTCATCTCCTTTCCCTCGGGAACGCGGGTGGATGCGGCAAAGGTCACGGCGGGATGGGGTCCGATCACGATTGCGATCGGGAGTTTTTTTCCTTCGGAAAAAGCCTGCTTCATCAGTTTGTAGGTGTGGCGTCCTTCGACGATCCTGCCGATCAGGTGCGTTTCATCCA
Organism: Methanocorpusculum sp.; assembly: GCA_965228205.1. Taxonomy (GTDB): domain Archaea; phylum Halobacteriota; class Methanomicrobia; order Methanomicrobiales; family Methanocorpusculaceae; genus Methanocorpusculum. The sequence goes on from OZ245799.1 coordinate 1,372,521, forward strand.
GGACCTGCAGGCGGTGGATCGAGGCGTTGGTGACCCCGTTCCATGCCGAAAACACGATCCCCGAGGTCAGATATTTCCCGGCATCCTTTGGGAAATGCTTCATGATCGGGATCTTTGAGAGGTCGGCCTTTTCGAACTGAAGAGTGCCCGCATCCCGGGTTTTTCCCGCGTAGGTGCAGGCGGCAAGTGTTTTTACGATCCTGTCCTTTGGAATATTCAACGCCACCGAGAGCGAATCCCGGTCGAAGATGGTGTTCATCACACAGCGGTGACCATCCATATTCGAAAACTCCAGCATCTTATTTGTCCGGAAGGCAAGCTTCGGGGCTTCATAGACGGAAGAGACCGGGTCTTTGATCTCTTCGACAAGCCCTGCTTTTTTCATCTGCAAAATAAATTCTCTCATTCTTTCCACCGTGTTCCAATGGTATGTTCGATCCCGACGTGATCAAGAATCCGTGCGGCGATCATATCTGCTAGTTCGTCCAGCGTATTCGGATGGGTATACAGCGGCGGGGACGCAGGCAGGATCAGGGCTCCGGCATCGTGGGCCGCGAGCATGTTGACGAGATGGACTCGCGAATACGGCGTCTCCCGAGGGACGAGGATGAGCGGTCGCCTCTCTTTGAGACAGACATCGGCGGCTCTCGCGATCAATGTTGTCGAGTATCCGTTTGCAATCTGGGCAAGGCTTTTCATGCTGCAGGGAACGATCACCATTGCATCGAACTGAAACGATCCGCTGGCGATTCCCGCTTCCAGATCGAAAATCTCTTCATAATGTACCGGGTAGCCGGAGAGATCAACTTCTTCGAGTTTGGCGACGGTCCGTGCGGTATCCGAGATGATGAGAAAAACTTCGGCTTTTGTCTTTTTGAGCGCCTCAAGTAACCGTTTTGCATACAGTATCCCGGATGCTCCGGTCAACCCGACGACGATCCTCTTCATATCTATACTATAGTACCTGGGAGTTTATCTTGTTTTGTTGCCCGGCGCAGGGAAAGGACCTCCCGTGCCGCGTCTCCGACCCTTTCAAGGATATCTGCCGGGGCAAACACACCGAGACGCCACTGATCCTGTCTTGTTGCATTCATCATGGATAGCAGCGGGATGATCTCTTCAAACGCGACCAGATCATGCTGGTTTTGTACCTGGACCATCATTCGCATCTCTTTTCGGATGGGGGGTATGTCAAGAATGATTTTTTCTTCGGCTACGCCGGCAGTTTCGGCGATCGCCCGCTTCATCCGGTTTTTCTCTTCCGATCTAAGGGTCGAGAGCCGGTTCATGTCCAGTTGTTCGCGCCCGGTGTAGATCGACCGCTTGTAGAGATCTCTTTTCCATATCCTGTGCATCATCTCTTTGGAGACGCTTGATGGCGAGTTCATAAGAAGAGTTGTTCCTGCAAGGTCATCCATTCTCATGAATGCATCTGGTTTTTCGTCGGCGAAATGACTTCTTCCTGCAAGCAGGAACATTTGTTCTGCGATTCTGCCGACATGATGATAATAGACTGAAGGCCCCATGAGCGTTCTGGCAATCAGAAGTGATTCAGCCGCCGCGATGCCGGATTCTTTGATGGCAAGTCCGTCTTCCGTCAAAACAAGGGACTGGATAAGCCGGCCGGCATCGAGATTTCCGTACGGGACTCCGGTATAGTGTGCATCGCGTAAAAGATAATCAATCCGGTCAACGTCAAGATCGCCGTGTATGATCTCGGCGAGCCGGTGATGTCCTGAAACGATCCCTGCGATCTCGTGAGGATCCGTGCCGTTCTCATCCAGAATGTCGGATACCTCCGGCATTATCAGGAACGGTGCGATATCATCATGGGAGAATGGTCCATACTCTGCCCGGAGTTTTTCACTTGCATGGGAGAATGGTCCGTGTCCAATATCGTGGAGAAGGGCCGCCGTACAAACCAAAAGCGTATCGTCTTTATTCAGATCGAGCTGCCTTGCAAGCAGGGAAGCGAGATGCATCGCTCCAAGCGAGTGTTCGAAACGTGTGTGGTTTGCTCCCGGATATACGAGATACACGAAGCCGAGCTGTTTGATATATCTGAGCCGCTGAACGACTTCCGTATCCAGAAGAGGGACAAGAGGCGTTGGAACTTCGATGTATCCGTGGACCGGATCTTTGATCTGTTTTGCCATTTCTCAGGATGCCGCGAGAGTGTTTTTGAGGTTGGCCGGATCTTTTCCGCCGTCGCTGAATGTAACCACAGATGTATGTTCTTTGATGATCCTGCCGTCTTCCACCGTATATATTACAGCATAGTCTCTCTCTCCGTAGTATGCCTGAATCAGAGATGCTGCATCGATGTAATCACCCTCTTCGGTTCGGATGACCGGAATCTGTGTTCCTTCGGCTGCCGTAACGGTGAGGAGTTCTACGCCGAACCATTCTTCAAGGGTCTGGGCCTGCCGATCCGAAGCCGTTTGGATTCCCAGCCCGGCAAATCCGAGGGCAACTCCCGTCGTTACCATGCAGACTGCAAAAATGACCGCTATTATTTTCAGATATGTCTCCATGAATACTGTATTCGGGGTAAAAGGTAATGAATTTTTATATCAAAATAAGAAGGAGGATGCCGATCGCGGCACTAATGACCGTACACCATCGAATCGTGTTCAGAATCGTTTTCCCTCCCTCTTCAAGGGTTTGTTCGGGATATCCTATCTGATAGACGCCGGGTTTTTCGAACATGACCCCGCAGCCGCCTGCGATCAGACTCATGGGAATACCGCCGTTGAAACCCGGCCGTAATTTCCGGTCGTGTTTGAAGATGTACCATGCCTGTTTGATTCTCCCTTTCAAAAGGAAGATGAGAAGTAAAATCGCTCCGGTGATCCGTGCCGGGATATATGCGAGGATGTCGTCCATTCTCGCGGGGAACCAGCCAAGGCGAATCCGCTCATCTTTGTATCCGAGCATGGCATCCATGGTGTTTGCCGATCGAAATAATACTGCTCCGAGGATTCCCATCCCAAAGAGAAGTTCAAAGACCACGAACCAGAAGATCGGGGCAATGATACTGTCGACGAGATTTTCCGCTGCGGATTCGTATGCTCCCGATCTGATCTGTTCGAAGGTCAGGTTCTTTGTGTCCCGGCTGACGAGATACTGGACGGCCTTTCTTCCCTCCTCTTCCCCCTGTTCCAGAGCTTGTTCGACGGCTCCGACATGCTCTTCCAGCGAGCGCCACCCGATGCAGAATGCAAGGATAAGAGCGGAGAATGGGAGAGATATGTACCACGGCGTATACAGGAGAATGAGGAGACAGGGCAGGATCACGATACTTATCGTCAGCAGCCAGCCGACGATTCCCACGAACCGTTCGATTCGCGGGGAATAATAGTTCGTGCGACCCCACAAACCGATGAATCTCCCGATCAGTGCTACCGGATGAAAATTTGAACGCGGATCACCGATCAGACGGTCGATGACCAGTCCGAAAAAAAGAATTACTGCACCGAACGCCATGTAATGATGATTCCGGCGAGCATGATAATATAGAGAATCACTGCCATGGCGGTGGTATTGACTGCAGCGGGTGCCTGTATCCAGAAGATGAGTACGATGAAGCCGAGGATCGGGGCGATGAGGTTGATCAGAATCACACTCCATCCGATCTTCGTCAACGGAGCACATTTGCTTTTCTGCTGTATTGGCTCAGCCTGCTCCGGCTCCTTTTTCTCTTCGAGTTCGGGAAGGATGACGTTGACGGTGAAGCCCGAACGCCGCATGCCGTATCCTGAGATGACCTGCATCTCGAAACTACCGGGGTTTGCTGAAGGCAGGATATCGACTTTGATCTCCGACTCGGCCTCGACGTAGAGGTTTTCATACGTAAAATTGGTATATGCCGATCCTTCGGTCCGCAGTGTCGCGTGCGTGGGTGCACCGAAGTTCACGATCCTTATATGGAGGGCCGTGCCTGCACTGACCTCAACGGAGTCGGTCGAGACCTCGAGCGAATTTATTCCAAGACGATTCAGCTGGACTTCAACGATTGGCATTTTTGGTTACCTCTGATCTTCCGGAAGGAGATTTGCGATCCCGGATGAGATCGGATACACCCGTTTGCATGCAGTACACGTCAGGAGTCCTTCCATTATTTCTGTATCATTACCCTCCATCTCTGTAAGCATAAACTTTCCCTTGCATACGGGGCAGCAGATGATGTCAAGTATCCGGCGTTTCATGAATTAAAGCTCTGATCTGATGTCGATGATATGCGACTGGTCCGGGCCGGTGGAAATGATGCCTACCGGTTTTCCCGTGTCGGCCTCGATCTGGTCGATGAAGGAGAGTGCTTTCGGGGTGAGTTTTGCATACTCGGTCGCGCCGTACACCGATTCGTCGATGTGGTCGATGCCGGTTATGGCGATAGTCGTGCAGCCGTTGATCATGGCGGAGTAGCGTGCCATTTTTCCGTCCCACCTACCAATACGGCGTTCTCTGTGAGTAACTGCGCCGAACTCCTGAATTCCTAGAGCAAGAGATTCGTCATGGGTGAGTTCGGTTGGGAAAGGTCCTTCGCCGACACGTGTTGGAAATGCTTTGAAGACAACAACAACATCATCGATGTTGGTTGGTCCGACGCCAACATCGGCGGCCATCTGGGATGCCGAGGTGTCTTTGCTGGTGACGAATGGGTAGTTCCCATAGTAGAGGGAGATGCCAAACCCTTGGGTTCCTTCGATAAGGACAGATTCGCCTTTTTCAATGGCGTCGTTGACGTTTTGGGCAACGTCGGTAATGTAGGGTGCGATTTCGGGGACATCCCGTGCAAGTCTGCCTTTTCTCATGACGCGGTCCGAGTTCGCGGGTCCACATCCGGAACCGGTTGAACCGACTGTTTTGGAAAGGTGCGGATCTTTTTTGTCGAGAAGGATATGTTCTTCTTCGATGATCCCGCATCGGCCGTCGATCTTTGTTCTCCCGGCGCATTTCAGGATGTCAAGTTCGTGAGCAAATACTCTCGGGTCAACCAGTACGCCGCTGCCGATCATGAGTTCCGCTTTTGGATAGAGGAATCCTGACGGAATCATGCGGACAACGTATTTTTCATTTTGCACGTTTATGGTGTGGCCTGCGTTCGGTCCGACCCCGCCGCGGGCAATGATGGTTGTTTGGTCTTTTTGCGCAATGTGGGCGACGATTTTCCCTTTCCCTTCGTCGCCAAAAAAGCCGCCGACTATGATCGTACTTGGCATGGTTATCGAATATTATTGGATGCAGTTGGTGATAAGGGCTTTGCCTTGCGGCCAAGCCGAAGATTTGTGCTTGCGCGGTGGAAAAATCCTTTCTGCCTTTGTCCACTCACAAAATCACATAAAATAGGAGTTACGCGGTGTGCTCTCAATTCAATTCGTGAAGGGAGATGCCCTGTTTTGGACTCATGAAAAACCAACCGCGAATCTCCGCGAATCCTCGCGAATCGCATTTTTCTTGCGCCGCCATGCTCTACTCCGGCTGATCGCCTACGCAGAATCGCACGGCGTCTGGAAAAGTCCACGAGCTAAAAGCTCGTGAGACGTCTCAAGAGCCTTCGGCTCTTGGACAAATGCTGGTGGAAAAACCGGCGTGCCGGTTTTTCTCTTCGTTAACTTCTCTTTTTTGTTTAATCGAATAATAATGAAACAACAGAAAAACCCGCACGCGGGTTTTTTCCCTCAGCATTTTTCAAGTGAGGGTGCGATTCTGCGTAGGCGATCACCCGGAGCAGAGCACCCGAACGTAAGGAAAATGCGATTCGGGAGGATTTGCGGAGATTCGCGGTTGGTTTGTCTCATCTATCCACTTCCACACCACATAAGTCCTATTAAAAGTAAGGCGGCTGAATTTTTCCTCTACCTCTTCAACAGGCCATTTTCTGTGTACTTCTTCACGAGATCCTCATGGCCGATGGTGCAGGAAACCATTGATAAAAACTCAGCCTTGGAAAGATGTACCTGTGATGCCATCAGCTGCTGCAGAGAGTCGGATAACTCCTGTCCGTTATGGCTCAGTTGTGTCCTCACTGATGATCTTTTTTCTCTGTCACAGAACTGATATCTGATATGCTTCTGTTTTCCGGGTGCTGTAATAAATCCCTTCTTCAGTAATGCTTTATGTATTGCTGCTCCTTTTATTACGCCCATCGAATCACAACCAGACAGATTCCCGCAGCTTCTCTCCAAGTTCCCGTGCATCCTCTGTCAGAGGGAGAGAATCATCAGTATAATCCATGAAGTCGTCTGCAAACTGCAGTGCCGCTTCCTGCAGTCCTTCTACCAGGTTATTGCAGACAACAAGAATCGAATACTCATTGTTCACAAGGATCAATGAACTGTTTTCATCGATCACGATCTTGAGCGGAATGGGATTTTTGAGTTTCTTTATTTCGTCATGTATCGGAACTTAGTACAGAAATATGACTCCCTGTTCCCTCTCACCAACCGCGATCGTGTCAAGCATCCGTATCAAAACATCATCATAGGTCTGGTTGCCTCCATTCAAAGACAAAACCCGCTTCTTCACATTCTGTGATACTGGTATTACTGCCCGGTCAGGTTTCCTTTCCGCTGCCTGCATGATATACAATAGTGGGGAGTGGGAGATAATAGATTTTCTCACAATTCATTTTTCGGCATGGGACGTAAGCAGTGTTGGTGCGGATCCAATTTTGCGGGGTATCCTAAAGAATACCTGCGGCATGTTTGCGTCTGCCGGCATTTTGCCGAATTCATTTCTCATAACGTATCTCCCCGATCCGACAATTCCATACCAAAGTCACTCCACTAATATAATATAGTGCACTCTCAGTCTGATTTATGCAAATGACGTATTGTCATCAACATGAATCCGTTGTTTGTCGAAATATAATCGGTGTTTTCTTCGCCGGAAAGCTGTGATCGTTGGTGTGCGTGTCCGCTCTTTTTGCCGGGTGTATCGCCGTAAATTCTTTGGAATAGGGCTCCTGACCACAAAGTCTATTATATTACATAATCAAATATCAAAGCATATTCCGTTGATCGGAGTATGACCCTTGCAGAATGTTTATTCGACGCATGTCGAATATCACGTATCGCATGTTAATCATGCACAGACAAATTTACTATCCTAATTTAGGAGGAATTGAAATTGAAAACAACTAAAACAATTGCAGCAGTCCTTGCAGTGTTCCTCGTTGCCGTTCTCTTTATGGGAGCTGCATCAGCAGCACCAACCGCTGGAACTACTGTATACGTATACCAGTTCAATGGTAATGCTGGCTTTGCCGCCAACACCTACTATCTGTATCAGAATGGTCAGGTAGCAGGATCTGTCACTTCAGATGCAACCACTGGTGCATTTATTGGAACAGATATCGTTGAAGGTACATATGGTCCTACCGCTGGTGGTCTTACCTCAGCAGCTTTCATTCTGAAATACCCGAAAGTAAACATTGATGCATACAAAGCAGGTACCGGGATATCAATCGTTGGAACCTCTGTATTAAAGAGTCAGAAGATTAATCTCAGTATTAATGGAACCAATGGTCTTAAATATGGTTTAACTTTTACTACCCCTGCTGGCGGTAATACTACTAAGTTCGGTAAATCTGCAGTTTCTCCCTTTGGTGTATTAGACTTTGCAGAATCCACCCCGGTAAAAGGAACCTTTGTTGCAGAAGATCTTGCCAACATTGATGTCAGTGATGTTACCTCTGGTGAATGGTCAGTTAAAGCTGAATTAAAACATGGAGGCGTTTTAGGTGAACTTCTTACCGTAACTCCATCCAAGTACTATGTTTCACCTACAATTAAGTTCACTATCGGTGCACCAGTAACTGAATCCATCTCTATCAACAAAGAAAAGATTACCCGCGGTGGATCGGTTCTTTTAACCCTCACAGGCAAACCTAATACTACTGTGAGAGTTACAGTTGACAGTCTTGGTTTCGTCAATCATCCAGGTCAGTCCGGTATCAGTTTACAGGCATATGACCCAACAACAGGTTATATCACTGCCTTCACCGCAACCCTTAGTTCCTCTGGAACTAGTACTCTCCAGTTCAATTCTAACACTAAGCCTGCTGTTCTTGCAGTCGATGCAGAAGATACCACCTATACGTTCTCAGCAACCTTCGCAGCAAGTGGTGTCACGAAGAAGGCAAAAGTAGCTGTTGAAAAGGGAGCCGTAACTGTTGCAACCTCTCAGGATGCATATTTCCTCGGTAACGACATGACGATCTCCGGTACAAACACCGAGTCTGAAGTTGTTTATCTCTTCATCAAAGGTTCCAACGTGGCAACCACAGGTATTGCAGGTTATTCTGGTGCTACTCCTATAGCAGTTGAATCTGATGGCACCTGGAAAGTTACCTTCAATACCAGAACCACTCTTGGTGCATTAGATGCAGGTACGTACACCATCTATGCAGCAGCATCCGCAGGTCCGGCTCCAACGTTCTTGTTCCATGCTGATTCTGTATACGAGACTACCTTTATCTCTCTGAAGCAACCATTCCTTACTGCATCTGCAGCATCTTCAACAGTTGCACAGGGCGACAAGATTAAGATCACTGGTACTGCAGAAGCAGCAACACAGGTTATGTACTACGTCTTTGGTACGAACAAATTTGCTTCCGGAACCATCTCTGTCGATGATGACGGCGCCTACTCCAAAGAAATCGCCACTGATACCTTTGCAGCAGGTCAGTACTTTGTTGTGATCCAGCACCCGATGTATGACACAGTCTTCAACATTGGTCCAATTGTAGCAACTGCTCCAGCAACTGGATTTGATATCACACAGAATACTCTTGCAGCATACACTGTCGTAGCAGGTAGTAATGTTCTGTTTAACACCAATGAGCGCCAGAGCGCAAATGCTGCTGAAGCACTTTGCGTTGCAATGGACTCTCAGAACATCGATGATATCTATGTGAAGCTCACTTTCATCGTTGCTCAGCCAACAATTACATTGAACAGTGTTTCCGATGTTACAAAAGGCTCTACCCTTAATGTCTCCGGAACCACCAACCTGAAAGAAGGTACCCTCGTAACTGTTGATGTCCTTTCAACCGCATTCACCGCAGTTGACAAGACCACTGTAAGTTCTGCATCCTTCATCACCCTGACCACCAAGGTCGTAAAGGGTGCTGACGGCGTCAACACCTGGGAAGTCACCTTTGACACGACCGGATTAAAAGTTGACACCTACACTATCCGTGCAGTAACTGATGACCTCACGACCTCTACGACTGTTAAAGTCCTTGAGGCAAAGCCAACCGCAACTGCAACCGCAACTGCAACTGCAACTGCAACCGCAACCGCAACCGCAACCGCAACTCAGACCGAGAACCCAGGCTTTGGTGCATTCCTTGCACTCGCCGGCCTTGGCGCTGTCGCAGTTCTCGTCGCTGTCGCAGTTTTCGTCCTCCGCCGCGACTAAATTCTTCTAAAGATTTTTAACGGCTAAGACAGATTTGTGTCCCACTTGGGGCACAAATCCCCAAATATTCCAAACGGCTTTTTTGCAGATTTAGTATTCTGGATATGTTGGTATTTTTTCCGTGATGTGGCTGCTTCTCACTCCATGCATTACTCAGCAAGATCTGATTAATCGGATTTACTCTGTGTTATTGTCAATCCAATTCGCGGTGGGTTTCATTAACCACTTGGAAACAAATATGGCCCCGGTAAATAGGACATCTCCCCGTGGGTCAGAAAAGGAAATGGAATATTCTAGTGGGAGTTACGCGGTGTTATTCCCAATCCAATTTGGGAAGGGGATATCTGAGATAAAACCAACCGCGAATCGGTGTGAATCCGCCCTTCGGGCGAGGCGAATCGGATTTGCCGATCCTCACTCTCGTTCGTTGGGTCAAGTCGCAAACATTCTGTTTGCTCAGCTAAGATTGCCGGCTGGGCCGTCGATCCGCCTCCGCTAAGGCCGTCGACTTCTTCGTCAACCCGCTCGACCCAACGGCTCGTCCCGATGAAGGGATGAGCAAGACAGCGAAGCTGGATTGCGAAAGTGAGGATAAGCAAATCCGATTCTGGGAGCGAGCCAAAGGCTTGCGGTATTCGCGCCGATTCGCGGTTGGTTTTTTTCTCATGTGTTCAAATCTGATCATCTCTCTTATGAATTGGATTGTGATTAACACCGCGTAAGTCCCATTAATATAAATGCGGTTCAGTTACGTTTTTCGAGGTTCACGTGAGCGTTTTACCGAATAATTTGCAGGTATCACTCACGTATGCAGCAACCTCTTGGATGCCTTCATCCGTCATCAATCATCCATCACGCAGAAAATGAAAAAAAGATACCCCTAAAAATCTCAAGCCTGACTCTCCCTCCAGGACAACAGACTTCCTTAATACTTTCGTGTTATTTCTCTATTTCTTAGTATATATAGGTGATTCAAAGTTCGAAAATAATACCAGAAATAAAAACTGAGGGGTCGCGACCTTTCTTTTTTTGTTTGGCAGCATTGATGGATGATTTATGATGGATGAAATCATACTAGTCTCAGCTAAGGCTGCCCTTTGGGGTGCCCCGCACTCGCAAACAGTCTGTTTGCTCGACTGAGGACGCCACTTCGTGGCGTCCCGTACACATAAATCCTTATCCTATACGAACCAAAAGAGAATCATCATGAACCTTATTCTTGACATGATCGACATCTCTACACCCGTTATTCTTCTTAACGACACCGACGCCAGACAGATAGGCGTACTTGAAGGCGATCGTGTCACAATCACCCGCACGAAATCCAAACACACCATCGCCGCCCCCGTCTCCATCACCAAAACTCTCACGAGTCAGGGAACTGCCACCATTTCTCTTGGAACCAATGAAAATCTTGCCGCAGAAAAAGGTGACGAGATAGAAATCCGTGCCGCTCCCCGTCCGGCATCAATCGCCTTCATTCGGAAAAAAATGGACGGAGGTAAATTCACCCGGGAAGAAACGGCCACAATCATCTCTGATATGGCATCGAATGTTCTCTCCCCTTCGGAAATCACAGCCTACATCACTGCCGCCTACATCAACGGACTCGACATGGATGAAGTTGAATACCTCACCCGGGAAATGGTTGCCTCGGGGGAGCAGATCACCTTCTCGAAAAAGCCCGTCGTTGACAAACACTCGATAGGAGGCGTTCCCGGAAACAAAATCACCCTCCTTGTTGTCCCTGTCATCGCCGCATCTGGTCTTCTCATTCCAAAAACCAGCTCACGGGCAATCACTGGGGCGGGTGGGACCGCCGATCTTATGGAAGCCCTTGCTCCCGTTGCCTTCTCGGCAGCTGAAATAAAATCCATGACCGAAAAGGCCGGCGGCGTTATCGTTTGGGGCGGGGCAACAAACATCGCCCCCGCCGACGACATGATCGTCACCTATGAGTATCCGCTGAAAATCGATGCACGAGGTCAGATGCTTGCCAGCATCATGGCAAAGAAAATGGCAGTCGGCTCCGACACCTGCGTCATCGATATTCCGATCGGTCCCGGCACAAAAATCCCTGACGAAGCAGAAGGCAGAGTGCTTGCCAACGAACTCATCACCCTTGGGAATCGTCTCGGCATCAGATTAGAATGCGCCGTCACGTATGGCGGATCCCCGATTGGAAGAAATATCGGTGTCAACCTCGAAGTCTCCGAAGCTCTCAGCATACTCGAAGGAAAACGCGGGGCCAACTCCCTTGTCCAGAAAAGCGTTGCCATTGCAGGAATCGCACTTGAAATGACCGGTAAAACCGGGGCCGATTCGGGGGCGGAAGCAGCATATGACATCATCAAAAAAGGAAAAGCCATCAAAAAAATGCTCGATATCATCGAGATCCAGGGCGGCGATTCCAAAGTCAAATCGACCGACTTCCCCGTCGGCGAACACACCTTTGTTGTTCCTGCAGCTTCAGACGGCTATGTCGTCTCCGTCAAAAATCAGGCACTCATCAGCATTGCCCGGGCCGCCGGCTCTCCCGTGGATCACGGTGCGGGCCTCCACCTCCACAAAAAACCCGGAGAATATGTCAAACGCGGGGAACCTCTTCTTACCATCTATGCCGAACGCGGATGGCGTCTTACCCGTGCCATCGAAGAAGCAAGAACCACCTACCCTGTCCTTGTTGAAGGCATGCTTCTCGAACGCATCTCGAGCAACCGATGAACTAATGGGAGTTGACCGCATAAGATGAATATAATGATAAAGCGTACCCTTGCAGTATTATTCCTCCTTTTTCTTTTATGTGGGTCAGTCTCAGCTGTCTCCACCACCCTCACGGTAAACGTGTTCGACAACAACGCAAACTACGATGCTGTCAGCGGAGCAAGTGTCGTAATTACCAAAGGAACGGTAAGCAATACCCTCTACACTGACGTGAACGGAGCTGCCCAGTTCTCCGGAGTTGAATATGAAGGGGTTTATACCCTCTCGGTTTTCAAATCCGGATATATTTCGCAGACAAAGACAATTACCATCAGTACTATGCCCAGAAGCGAGTCTGTGTATCTCGTCTCGGAAACCCCGGTCTCAATCAAAATTACGGACGAGAATGGGGCGGCGATCTCCGGAGCGGTAATCACCATAGATGGGAAAGAAGAGGGTACGACAAAAGGTGCAGGGCTGCTTCACGTCAGTATTGGGAAAGGTGCATATCATCTGATTACCGTTAGTGCTGATTCATACGATCCGTACAGCTCATCACAGTACATTGGTAAGGATCAAACTTCACTTACTCTCTCCCTCGACAAATCCGAACTCACACCGCTGATTCTTATTTACAACGAAGAAAAACTTCCTATCTCCGGAGCGGCAGTATATATCAATCAAAAGATTGTTTCATACTCCGATACATATGGCAGAGCCCAGCTCCCGACATATAGCTCGGGAACCTATGCTCTGAAAATAGAGAAGAACGGGTATGTTTCGTATGAACAGCAGATTCAGTTCAGTGCCGATACACCTGATATCATTGTGGAACTTAACTACTCGGTCGTTCCGCTGATAATTTCCGTGACTGCTCATGAAAAACCAATTCAGGGAGCTATCGTTTACTTCGACGGAACGGTAAAAGGCATCACTTCCGTGAACGGAACCTATACGACAACCGTCACACCCGGGACGACTCTCGTTCTCTCGGCATCGGCTGACGGATATACGAGGGCTGATGTTACCTATCTGGTGGTTGCCGGCTCCGACAACAAAGTAACCCTCAGTTTATCGGAAAACCTTCCAACAACCATGATCGGGCTTGCCGCTCTTGGAATTATCATAGTTATTCTGATCCTGATCTTGATCGTCACCGGCAAAAAACGGCGGGGAAATACATCCGGGAAATCCAAATCACCTGCATCGGGCAGAAGGGATTATCTCTGATTTTTTCTATAAACATTATATCTTTGCAAGGGGAATAATACAAACAGGCATACATGAGGGCATTACTAATAGGAGTCGGAGGTGCGGGATGCCGAATCGTTGAGACGTTATCCCGTTATGATGCAAAAAGCGGTTTGAAAAGCGTCCGCTCTTATGTTTTCGACTCAGATCGTAATCTTGTCAATCGGATGTCTGGGATTCAGGCTTCCAACCGCATCGTTTTAACGCCCATCGATCCGGTAAAAACTGTTTACGACCGCGGAACGGATTTTGATATCGGGCACCTTGCCAGCTGTTTTCAGGATGCCGGTGTGGATGAAGTTGATGCGATTTTTGTATGTGCCGGACTTGGCGGCAGAATGGCAGAACTTGTACCGGATTTTGTCACGCAGCTGACTGCTGCGTTTCCCGATCCCGTCTTTACTATTCTGACACTCCCGGGAAGAAACGAAGGGATCAAAACATCTACCCGTGCGTCAGAGACGCTTGAGGCTATCCGTGAGATCACAAGTGCCTCTATTCTCTTCGACAACGAAACATGGTATACAAGAATCGCCGAGGATGTCTCTTTAGCTGCAGAAAAAGACGGGGTCATTACCAAACCGAAGATCGAAGAGCTCTATGCCAGACTCAACGAGGATCTTGCTGCCAGAATCGGTCTGCTTCTCCGTGCCGGCGAGTTCGGTCTGAAAGGTATTGAGTCGGCCGAAGTTGTTCTGGATGCTGGCGAGATCCTGAACACGTTAACCGGCATGGATCTCGTTGCGATCGGGTATGCGGTGGAAAAACTTCCGACTGCCTGGTCAAGTTTTATGAAAAGACTGCGTGTCGAGGAGTATCTCTTGAATGAAGGGCACTTGAGAACATCGCGTATCGTCGAACTCGCAAAAAAAGCGGTCTACGAAGAAATCTCAGTTCCCTGTGACCTCACCTCGGCGGACAAGGCGCTCATTCTCATATCCGGGCCATCGAAAGAACTCTCCATGAAAGGGTTCCAGACGGTGCGCAAATGGATTGACCGAAGCATCAGGGGGCTTGAGATGCGTGCCGGCGACTATCCGGTTAAATCGACAAAGTATGTTGGGGTCATCATCGTTCTTGCCGGCATCCAAAACGTACCGCGTGTTGCCGAGCTTGATGAAATACGTTCGATCTATGAAGCTGAGCATAATAAAGTGTATGGTTTCGAGGAGATAACCGATTCAGACATCCCTCTTTTAACGATGGCAAAAGATGATAGTATTTTTGAAGATGAACTGGTAGATATGACAGAAAAATCAGAGGACCTGGATGATGAGTTAGAAATTGAAGGCCCCTTGGAGCGTGAAGACGAGGAAATATTTGAAGAACACATTATGATTGAACAGGTGCCTGCTTGCGAGGATGACCTTTTCGAGATTGATCCGGTCATCATCCAAACAAAACCGGTCAAAACCTCATCCCCAGCTCCCTCAAAAAAAGAGCTTCCGAAGAAAAAGGATCCACAGATCCTCGTTGGCGGCGCCAAAAAAGTCCAAAAAATCGACAACACGATTCCTCTTCCAAAACGTGAAAAGAAGGATGACAATGTTCTCTCGGGGAAAGCAAATGTCGGCGGGAACGACAAGCCCAAGGAAATGTACGGCAGTGAGAGAAAACCCTCAGTTGGAACTAGGAAAAGACCGGATGCCTCTGAGGCAGGAGTTCTGGAAGGTTCAATAACAAAAATGAGTGGTCAGCAGCGTCCAAAGGAAACCGACGGTTATGTCCGTATGTCTGTTACTCAACATCCAAAAGAAACCGATGGCCACATCCGTATGTCTGGTACTCAACGTCCAAAGGAAACCGACGGTCATATCCGTATGTCTGGTACCCAGCGTCCAAAGGAAACGGACGGATCAATTCGAGCCGGAAGTTCCAAGAGGCCAAAGGACGATACGACTGAAATACATTTACAGGGCAACAAAATCGCAAAAGACGTGGACAAGCCGATCCGTGTCACATAGATCCCTCTTCCGAAAAATATCAACGGCAAAATAGAAGCGAAAAAAAAGAAGGAGATTTGATATTTAATCTTCGAGAATAAACTCTTCCGCTTTTTTTTGTTCGATCGGTTTTTCACCCATATGAATGTGGATGGGACACCCCTCCTCCTCATGTCCGCCGTTTTTCATAACCCACGTGAGAAGCGGGATCAGCAGTTCACGTAATTCCCATCCGGATACTGTCAGATAATACCGCACGGTCGGCGGCGTTGTTTCCATCACCCTTCTCTCGATAAGGTCTTTCTCTTCAAGCTCCTTGAGAGTTACCGACAATGTTTTTGAACTGACGTTGCACAGTCCGCGTTTCAGTTCGTTAAATCCTGCATATCCTGAGTTTCCAATGACTGCGATGATCATAAGAGCCCATTTTTTACTGATCGTGTCAAGAATTCCGTTCAGCGGACAGAAACATACGGTTGTATGTTCCGGTATCTTCAAAGTATCCTCCTCCATGATTGTATGTTACGATCTTTAGCCTAATAAATCAAACACTAAGTTACAAAAAGAAATCTTTGTTTGCAGAGCGCAATTACAATCTGATATCTTTAGATAATACATGAGAGTATTTATCTCATAAAATATACAATGCTATGATAATATGTTTGAACAGAGAATATTCGAGACCGATTTTCGCGTGGCATTGTCCGAAGAGCTCGACCGCCGAGGGTTAAGCATCAGGCAGCTCTCGGAACTGACTGGGATTCCTGCAGTGACTCTGTATAAAATTGCATCCGGTGAACGCGATCCCCGTCTCTCTACCGTGAAAAAAATCGTTGCCGTTTTTTCTCCCCATCACGGAAAATTCATAGCCCTGATTGCAGCAAAATTTCTCCTTGATGAGAACGAAGGTGTAAAGATCGAGGCAAACGGAACGGCGTACAGGATCAAAGGATATGCGGCAAACTCTCTTGAAGACTGCCTTATCGTTGCCGTTCGCGCAAGAAACGACGGGGCGGCCGGCATTATATGTGCACCGATCCTCGCCTCGCTCATTGAAAAAATGGTGGATGTTCCGGTAGCAATTTTAAAACCCGATATGTATGCCGTGCTTGGCGCAGCGGAATCAATTGCAAAACGACTCTAAAATAAGAACGCTGAGGGGGAGATTTGAACTCCCGAGAGACTTTCGCCTCACGGGCTTTCCAGGCCCGCGCCCTACCGCTAGACTACCTCAGCCTAAAAACTAGCATAAAAGATGTGTTCTCTGCCTTTATTAAGTTACTGAGTTGGGGCTGGCGAAAACACGTGTGGATCGTGCGATCAAACCAGGGTTACCGCAGACGATTTTGTCCGAATCAAACAGCGATTCGGCAAGAGCGATCAGTTTTTCGCTTTGCGTAATCAGAGCAACACTCTGTCCGCGTGAAAATTTTTCCACGGATACAGCGCCAACTCCGGCGAGCCTCGCTCCGTTTGCCACGGCCTTTGCCGCTTTGTCGCGAATAACGATCTTCGGGATATCCCCGATTGCCAGTTCGGGCGGAAGAATCATCGCCGAAAGTGCTTCTTCATCTTTCAGTTCCACTGCATCGCGGATCTCGTGGAGAGTATGTGCCTGATCGCATGAAAATCCGCCGGATTTTGTTCTTCGCAGTTCTATCATCTGTCCACCGCAGCCGAGAACATTCCCAATGTGCACGCAGACCGACCTGATATAGGTTCCCGCTTCACACCGGATTTTCAGGAGAACCAGTCTGTCCTGCATATCGATGAGTTCGATTCTGTAGATCACCCGAATGCGAAGTGCACGTTTTACTGCAGATCGTCTCGGCGGCCGCTGATAGACCCTGCCGGTGAACTGTTTTACGACCTCTTCGACACGTTCACGCGGAATATCCGCATGCAGACGCATGCATGCCACATACTCTTTTTCATGCTGAAGCAGAAGGGGGGCCAGTCTCACTGCTTTTCCAAGCATTACGACAAGGACTCCCGAGACCATCGGGTCAAGCGTTCCTGAATGACCGATATCCGACTTCAGCATTTTGCCGACCCAGGCGGCAACCTGATGACTGGTGGGTCCTCTCGGTTTGTCAACCAAAATGATCCCGGTATATCCCATCAGTGACTCTCCGTCACAAGATAGGCGTTGAGAGCTTTGAGCGTTCCTTCGATCGATCCGTCGCCAATCACCGCCGGGGCATCGCCTCCGTACATCATTTCGTTTGCCGTTACCTCGCCTATTGCCATTTGGATGATGTTTTCCATCTTTGGAAGTTTTGCCAGTTTGAATGCCATCGGACTCGTGAATAAAATTGCACCAACGCCGGTCAGATCCATTACTTCATCGGTTTTCTCGACATCATAACATATGTATTCAACAGGAATCCCTCCAGCATGCTTAATGTCATCGGCAAGTTTGGGGTAGGTATTTCCTGCTCTTGGGATCCCGATCCTTTTCCCGCGGATCCATCGTTCGAGATACAGAACCAGATCTTTCGAATAGAAAAACGGCAGCATCTCTGCAGCAAGTCCGATATTGTGTAATACTTTCGCGGTTTGCGGCCCGTTCGCTATGATTCTGACTTTGGAAGCTAGTTCCGGCTTGATGCAGGGGCCGAGTTTTTCAGCGACAAATGCGTTTGGGAAAAAGATAGCATCGAACTCCTCTTCATTTGCCGCTTTAACAAAGCTCTCGCTAACCTCCATGTTTTTTACCGGTTTGATGGGTGCAACGACCTTTGCTTTATGATTATATTTTTCACAAAGAGCGGCGTCATCTAAGGCCCCGATATGGCGGGTTATGGCGATTAACATATATGAAATTATTGGACTGTTGGGTTTAATAGTCGTTGTGTCTAAATCACTTGTATGTTCGGGGTGGCGGCTGGATTTTTAGCAGGTGTACTCTTTGGCACCATCTCAGGTTTTGTCCCGGGTATTCATTCAAATACCGTTGCCGGGATTCTTGCCGCACTCTCTTTTCCCCTTGTCATGGTATTTGGTGTCGAGGGGGTTTGCTTGATGATTGTGTCGATGATGATCGTTCACACGTTTGTTGATATTCTCCCCTCAACGTTTCTGGGCGTTCCCGATCCGGACACGGTTCTCTCTGTCCTTCCCGCACACAATCTCTGTCTTCTGGGTAACGGTCCGGAAGCAGTAAGAGTTTTTGCCATCGGCAGTCTGTGGGGATTTATTTTCTGTCTCCCCTTGTTCGCTTTGTTTATGATCGTTCTTCCGTCGGTTCAGGGGTATGTCGACTGGGGTATCGGTCTTGTGATCCTGCTTGCAGCCGGGCTTCTTATCGTTTTCAGCAAAGCTCCCGTATGGTCATGTGCGATATTTCTCGTGTCCGGCCTTCTTGGGATCTACGCGATGCGGTTTTCGTATTTCTCCTTTGGCGTGTTTGGGATCGGCGAAATTCTTCTTCCACTCCTCACGGGTCTTTTCGGCATCCCGGTTCTCCTCACTTCAATGCGATCACTGGTAAAGCCAGCCGAGCAGACGTTTCCCGGTCTGATGATTTCCCAAGGGTCGATTCTGAAAAACGGGATCAAAGGGGCTATTGCCGGCGCGATTGTCGGGTGGCTCCCGGGTTTTTCTAGTGGCACGGCGAATGCTTTGCTCGCTGTTCGAAAAAGTTCGGATTTCGAAAAAATGGATCCGCGGGAATACCTTATCTCAACATCCGCAGCGAACACGGCCAATGCCGTTTTGGGTCTTGCTGCGCTGTATGCCGTTGGAAGAATGCGTTCGGGGGCCATGATCACGCTCGCCTCGTTCGATCTGCCTTCGATCTATCTGCTGGTCCTTGCAGCAGGAGTTGCGGCATTGGCCGGCTATGCCGTAACGGTTTATTCCTCCAGACTTAGCCGGATCTTTATGCGCCTTAATCAGCGTGTCCTTTCCAAAATTGTTTTGCTGTTTCTGGTTGGCATAACCGCGATTATCTGCGGTCCCTTTGGTATTCTGATTCTGATCCTGTCAACGCTTGTCGGTATGATTCCCGGGATGATCAATATTCCAAGAATCTTTTGTATGGGGGCAATTATGCTCCCGGTGATGCTTTTTACTCTTGGAATCTTAAATTTTTGATTTCACGACGCCGTAACTATCCTGATAATTCCCGTTGTATGCATTTTCCACTTTTCCCTCGACAGTGTGGATGAGCATTTGTACAACCCGCATCCCTTTGGTTACCGGTATGTCTTCCGGCCCGTAATTCACCATGCAGAGTGTCAGGTTTCCGCGAAATCCCGGGTCGATATATCCGGCGCCAAGTACAACTCCTTTTCTCCCGAACGATGATCTGCCCCAGAGCGTTGCGCAGAGATCTTCGGGGAGGCTGACGAACTCCATCGTCGGAACAAGAGTTAGTTCTCCTTTTTTTATGGTGATATCCTCGGCACTTCTGAGGTCGTATGAGGAGGGTTGCAGAGATTCTTCGGCAAACGGGTCTATCCCAAGAGATCCGTCTTTAATGCGTGTCCTGATTATCGATGAAGAGAGAACCATACAAGATAATACGCATCGAATGCAAATATACTATTAACTCTGGACTTGTGGGGTAGTGGATATCCTTTCGGGCTTCGAACCCGAAGAACCGGGTTCGATCCCCGGCAGGTCCGTAACGTGCCTTACGAGAGCGCATACAAAAAGCCATGTTTTTCGCATTTTTTTTCGTTCGCATAGTAATAGGCTAAAATCTGCCGCAAATCTGCTTTTTAAATCAGAATATATTTAAGCAGAGGAGAGCAATTTTAAAATGAGGTGTAAAGAACTATGACTTATGGAATTGAGTTTGTTCCAGGAAACGTAAATGTCAAACAGGTAGTAAACTTCTGCCAGCTCGCAGAGAGCAAAGACATTGACTTCGCATGGATTACCAACCACTACAACAACCGCCACTGTTACCCGGTTTTAACCGCAGTAGCACAGGCAACGACCACACTTAAGATGGGTCCGGGTATCATGAATGCATTCACTGACACTCCGGCAGCAATGGCATCCTTTGCCTGCACCCTGAACGAGATTTCCGATGGACGTGCAACCCTCGGTATCGGTCCAGGTGACCTGTCCACCCTTCCAAAACTGGCAATCCAGCCGGTAAAGCCGGTTGCAAGACTCGGTGAGGCAATCGACCAGATTCGCGCACTCTGCAGCGGTGCAGAAGTCAAGAAAGACGGCAAAGAATTCTTTGACTACGATGGTGCAAAACTCACCGGTGTTACCCTCCCGGGCAAGAAAGGCATCCCAATCTATGTCGGCGCACAGGGACCCAAAGTTCTTGAGCTCGCAGGACTGAAAGGCGACGGTGCACTTATCAACGCATCCAACCCCAAAGACTTCGCAGTTGCAATTCCAATTATCAAGGCAGCATGCGACTCAGTCGGCAAGAAAGGATTCGATGTTGGAGCATACACTGCACTCTCCATCGACAAAGATGAGAAGAAAGCAAAGAAGGCAGCAAAGATCGTTGCAGCATTCATCGCAGCAGGATCCCCCGAAGCACTTCTTCTCCGCCACGGCCTCGACCTTGCAAACGTAGCAAAGATTAAGGACGCACTGTCCCGCTTTGACTTCGGTGCAGTCGGCGGACTTGTAACCGACAAAGAAATTGAAGCATTCACCATCTGCGGTACCCCAGACACTATCCGTCAGAAGTGCGATGACCTTACCGCTGCAGGCGTTACTCAGATCATCTTCGGCTCCCCGCTCGGACCCGACATGACGACCTCTATCCGCCTCCTTGGCAAGATTATGTAAATTCGGCACTGCCGATTTTACCCTTTTTCTTTTCAGATTTCTCTTTGAAGATCATTTTTTCATCGGCATGTTTGTTGCCAAAGGTATTCGGATTTTCTTAAATCCAAAGGTGCAATTCCAGGGAAATCTCTTAAAAATAAGGATTCATCGGTGTTTGTTCCGTTATTTTCACAAACGTGGCACCCAATGACCTTCTAGTTTTGGAATTCCCAGACCCCATTCATCCAAAACCCTGATATAACGTCAGAGGTATATTGAATAAGGTATTCTAATGATAGGTCATCTGCCTTTCAAAAGATAATAACCATATAATCCGTGAGTGTTCATGACAGAAAATCGTTCAAAACTTAACAAGGAACTTGCACAGATGCTGAAAGGCGGAGTGATTATGGATGTCACCTCGCCGGAGCAGGCCAAGATTGCAGAGGATGCAGGAGCCTGTGCGGTTATGGCTCTGGAGCGTATTCCTGCTGATATTCGTGCCGCCGGCGGTGTCTCCCGAATGAGCGACCCGAAGATGATCAAAGGTATCCAGAAAGCAGTTTCAATCCCGGTTATGGCAAAAGTCCGTATCGGTCACTTTGTTGAAGCGCAGATCCTCGAAGCTATCGAGATTGATTACATTGATGAAAGCGAAGTGTTATCACCGGCTGATGACCTCAACCACATTGATAAAACCCAGTTCAATGTTCCGTTTGTCTGCGGCGCACGTGATCTCGGCGAGGCTCTTCGCCGTGTTGCCGAAGGTGCAACGATGATCCGGACCAAAGGAGAAGCAGGTACTGGTGACATCGTTCAGGCAGTTCGCCACATGCGCACAATGAACAGCGAGATTCGCCGCGTTGTCAGTCTTCGTCAGGATGAATTGTACGTTGCTGCAAAAGATATGCAGGTTCCGATCTCACTTCTGCAGTTTGTCCATGATAATGGAAAACTACCGGTTGTCAACTTTGCCGCCGGCGGGGTTGCCACTCCCGCCGATGCTGCTTTGATGATGCAGCTTGGAGCTGAGGGTGTGTTCGTCGGTTCCGGTATCTTCAAATCCGGCAATCCGGCAAAACGTGCAGCAGCAGTCGTGAAGGCCGTTACCAACTATAATAACCCCTCCATACTTGCTGAACTCTCTGAGGATCTTGGTGAGGCAATGGTCGGCATCAACGCAGACGAAATCTCTATCCTGATGGCGGAACGGGGAAAATAACGGTGAAGGTCGGTGTTCTGGCACTGCAGGGTGCATTCATCGAACACATCAGGATGCTGGAACGTCTGGGCGTCGAGACGTTTGAGATTCGAAATCTCTCCGATCTTGACGAAATGCCGGATGGCCTCATTCTTCCGGGGGGGGAGAGTACTGTCATGTCGAAGCTTTTCATGGACCTCGGTCTCCATGAAAAGCTTCGTTCGCTCATCATTGCCGGTACTCCGGTAATGGGCACCTGTGCAGGTTTGATCCTGCTTGCAAAATATGTTGAGGGCGGGAATACCTCTCTTGCGACGATGGACATTACTGCTGTAAGGAATGCTTACGGCCGTCAACTCGGAAGTTTTGAAACGGTTGCACCCTTTGCCGGGGCTGGCAATATTCAGATGACCTTTATACGTGCTCCGGTTATCACGCAGGTCGGCAAAAACGTCAACGTACTCGCAGAGGTTAACGGAGTTGTTGTTGCTGCCCGCGAAGATAATCAGCTTGTTCTGTCGTTCCATCCGGAGCTTGGTGAGGATACTTCCGTTCACCAGTATTTCCTGGATATGATCTCCGGAACCAACTGAATAAATTGAATATCCAAACTTTTTTTTGAAAATAGTTCTGATGTTAAATATCATCTATCATTAAATACAGAGATGGGATTTCCCCGCATCTGCATCCAAAAAGAAAAATGGTAAAATTGGGGTGTCCGATTACTCGGGCTTGCTGATAAGGGCAACCTTGGAGACGATCTCACCGGTCTTCTTGTGCGGCTTGCGGATAACGCCGTCGCATCCCTTCTCGAGTTCGCGTGCCTGATCACAAAGGTTTGCTGCTGCACGCATCATTTCGTGTGCTGAGGTGACGATTGGTACGTAGTCTGTCCACTCTTTGGTCATGAAACAGCCCTTGACGTTGACACCTGCAACTGCCTGTGCGATCTCGTATGCTGCACGTGCTTTTGCAAGTGCATAGGGGTTTGTGAACTCGCCTTTGGTCGAGTTGTCAGAGTTCAGAACAAGTTTCGGGAGTTCGAGTTCTGCACCTTTCTTGCCTGCTTTCACCTGGTCGATGACTTTGTCAAGCTCCATCTGGAGTTTGCGGAATGCACCGGTAAGTGCAAGGACTTTCACGAGGTTGCCGTTGTAGTCTGCCATCTCGACTGGGTCGAGGAATTCGCGGCGGGCACCGATCATGGCGTCTGCTTTGACGATGATGTAGCCAAAGCCGGATGCCTTGAGTGCTTCCCAGCCTTCTTTCTTGGTTGTGACATCGTCGGTGATGACGATGGTCGGGATACCTGCTGCTTTGAGATCTTCACGTGCACCGACCGGGCCTTCGAGAACTCCGTTAGGGGAAACAACGATTGCGAAGTCAGGCTGCCATGCTTTCAGGTTTGAAACGACACGGTCAACATCTTCCTTCTGCAGTTTGGTTCCGGAAGTTGCCATGAATGTCATCATGTCTTCGCGGTCTGCACGCTCATCTAAAAGTAACTCTGCCATAACACCGGATGCGATGTTACCGAGTTTTGCAACTCCTACCTTAACTACCATATTTGATACACCTCTCATTTTGAAATGAGAACATCAGTTTATCGACGAGAATCAATATAAGGTTTGTGAATGACACTGTTATGAAATCAAATAACCACAATTCCTGCCGCTTATCATCTATCTGAATCAGATGTGCGGGTGTTTCCACGATAGTTCCTTATCTGCGGCTCGGGATACTGATGCAATGTCTTGCTATTTGCGTGCTTTTGGATATTTTGGTCCGTTCCTGCCTGCGCGCAACACTCCTATTATATTCCAATGATATGGATGTTTAATCAAATCATTTATAGTTAATCAGGTTGAATTAATAATCATATGAAAGATACGCTTCTTACCGATCGTCAGAAGGAAGTCATACGGTATCGCAAAAAAGGTATGACGCAGCAGCAGATTGCTGATCGACTCGGCACCTCCAAGGCAAACATCTGTACTATTGAAAAATCTGCCAATGAAAATATCCGTCGGGCAAAGGAGACGCTGGAGTTTCTGTATACGCTTGACGCCACTGAACTGTGCGTTCTTCCGGAAGGCACAGATCTGATAGAAGCCCCGAAGATCATCTATATCGCAGCTGCCCCGCTCAATATAAAAATCCTGTACGATACTCTTGCCTTAATCAACAGGATTTCATCATATATGCCGGAAAAAATCAAAGGCCGGCACGTCAAAGAGGATATCATTGTCTATCTGAATAATGACGGTGAACTGTACTTCGGCTGATTATGGTTCAGATCGTATTTTTCAGCTAATTCTCCCTTTGCGTTTTCAGGATGTGGTGTGTGGCATTTGGGTTGATCCAAAGATCATACAACACTTTATATTCTCTCTTCTCCAATTATATAGAAGCCTTCAAAAGGCTGATATCAGCAAGATCTGCTGAATGAGGATATCCAGTTGGTATGAAATAAACGTGATTTCACGTTTGTTTTGTAATTGTGTAACTCTGAGCGGTAATTCCGCGGCAGAAGTTAAGACCTAGAATAGGTCTGATCAGATGCGCAGGGCGAACGTCTTTTTGATGTGCCCTTTCCTGGACGTCAGGAAGCGTGTCGGAAGTCAGGTTCTCTTTCGTGAGACTTGGAAACCGCAGTATAACAACTGCAAATCGGGTAATTGAACAGATAAGACGTTATCGTGTTCATAATCGGATATCCCGCAAGGAATCTCAATTGCGTGCAAAGTAAAGCTTTGCGTGCCTTCACACGTTGAAACTATACGTGCGTTGAACTCCCGTCTTTCCGTCCAGTGTGTCACACGCCCGCCTTAAACGGCGTTGTCTGCGTGTAAAACACAGAGACCGACAAAATGCGTCCCGCGGGTCGATTCCTCAAAAATTAGGAAGCCGGCGGTGAAAGAACGGCTGTCATATTGATGACAACCACAGCAGACGTCTTCTTTGCGTAATGCAAGAGAAGGCACTAAAGGATTGATTAATAAATGAGAACAGTGAGACCCCGCGCTGGGTCACTCGCATACTATCCCCGTAAACGGGCCAAGGGAATTGTACCAAAGTACCAGTCCTGGCCGGAATACAATGGGCAGCCAATGCTCCAGGGATTTGCAGGCTACAAAGCCGGTATGACCCATGTGATCATGATCGACGATCACAAAAAGAGTCCGACTGAAGGTAAGGAAGTAATGGTTCCCGTAACCGTTATCGAGATCCCAGCCATGACCGTTGCAGCCATCCGTGTTTACGTTAAGGATACCTACGGCAAACACCCGCTTACTGAAGTCTGGGCAGAAAATCTCGAAGCACTTTCCGGCAGAATCACCAAAGCAAAGACCAACAACGCTGCAAAAGCAACGGAGAAGATCAATGCTGCAATTGGCGATGTTGTTGAAGTAATGGTGCTCATGTACACCAAACCGACTGAACTCACCGGTGTTCCAAAGAAGGTCCCTGACCTTATGGAGATCCGTGTTGCAGGCGGCAGTGCACAGGAACGCTTTGACTACGCTCTTTCCATCCTTGGAACCGATGTTGATATGAAGTCCCTCTTAAGCGAGGGTCAGTTTGCCGACATTACCGGTATCACCAAAGGAAAAGGATTCCAGGGTGCCGTCAAGAGATTCGGTATTACTCTTCGTAAGCGAAAGCACGCAAGAACCAAGAAGGAAAGACACATCGGAACTCTTGGTCCATGGACCCCCCACCACGTCCGCTGGCAGGTACCAATGCCCGGTCAGATGGGTTTCCAGCAGCGTACTGAGTTCAACAAACGCATCATCAAGATCGGTGAGAACGCAGACGAAATCAACCCGGCAGGAGGCTTCCTCCACTACGGTCTTGTTCGTAGCAACTACGTCCTGATCAAAGGAAGCATCCCCGGACCGGCAAAGCGCCTGGTTAGAATCCGTTCAGCAACCCGCATGGGCGAGCAGAAGATTCAGGCCCCGGTTGTAGAATATGTCAGTCTTCAGAGCAAACAGGGGTGAAATGACCGATGAAAGCAAATGTAAAAGCAATTAACGGCTCAGTCCTCCATGAAATCGAACTCCCGGCCGTTTTCGACGAAGCATATCGCCCGGACCTCATCAAGAGGGCCATCCTCGCATACCAGAGCGAGCAGTATCAGCCTCATGGGGCAGACCCGTATGCAGGTATGAGAACCTCTGCAGAAGGTTGGGGATCCAAACGTGGTGAAGCTAAGATTCCGCGTATCAAAAACGGAAGCCGTGCTGCAAAAGTACCGAACGTAAAAGGCGGTCACCCGGCACACGCGCCGAAAGCAGAGAAGATCCTTGTTGAGAAGATCAACAAGAAAGAGAAAGCAAAGGCAATCCGCTCAGCCATCGCAGCTACCGTTAACACCGAACTTGTCGCCGCCCGCGGTCACAAATTCGAAGGCGAAGCAGCAATCATCGTTGAAGATTCCTTTGAGCAGATCGCCAAGACCGCTGAAGTCAAACTTGCCCTTACGGCACTTGGACTTGGCGCCGATCTTGAGCGTGCAAGACTCTCCAGAAATATCCGTGCAGGCCGTGGAAAGACACGTGGACGCAAGTATAAGCAGGCAAAGTCCGCTCTTATCGTGACGTCCGGTGAATTCCTCGCAGGTGCGAATATCGCAGGAGTCGACTGCGTATCCGTCAATGCCCTGAACATCAACGTTCTTGCACCCGGAGCCGACGCAGGCAGACTGACCGTCTGGACCGAAGCTGCAATCAAGAAGTTCGTGGAGGCCTAATCATGACACTTGCACACCCCCTCGTAACAGAAAAAGCTATGGTCCTTTTAGAGAACTCGAACCAGCTTTCCTTCATTGTTGAGAAGGAAGCCGGCAAGGCAAGCATCAAGGCAGCAATGGAGAAGAGCTTCGGCAAGAAGATCGTCTCAATCAACACCATGATGACCTCTAAAGGAAACAAGAAGGCAGTCATTACCTTTGAAGAGAAAAACGCCGCTGAAGAAATTCTTTCTCAGCTAGGAATCGTGTAAGGTGAGATAAATGGGACACAGAATAAGTACACAGTCACGTGGAAAAGGCGGTCCAACCTACCGCGCCCCGTCGCATCAGTATAAAGCAGAGCTCAAACACTTTGGCTCCGCACTTGAGACCGTTCGTGCAACCGTCATCGACATCGAGCACGACCCGGCACGTCACACCCCAATCGCAGTCGTGAAAATCGACGGCAAGGCATCTGACAAGAAAGAATACGCACTGATTACCGAAGGTGTCGGTATTGGCCAGGAACTTGTATGGGGACCTGAAGCCACTGTCGAAAACGGTAATTCGTTACCACTTTCAGCAATTCCGACCGGAGTCGTCGTCTGCAACATCGAAGCCCGCCCCGGAGAAGGAGGTAAATTCGTTCGTTCAAGCGGAGTTCAGGCTGTTATCATCGGAAAATCCGCTGGTAAAGTCGGTGTCAGAATGCCATCAGGCAAACCAAAATGGTTCAATGAAGCATGTCTTGCAACCGTTGGCCTTGTTGCCGGCGGCGGCCGCATCGACAAGCCGATCCTGAAAGCAGGTAAGCAGTATCACAAGATGAAGACCTCGGCAACCCGCTGGCCAAGAACCCGTGGTGTCGCAATGAACGTTATCGATCATCCATTCGGTGGTGGAGGACATCAGCACCCAGGTAAGCCAAAGACCGTTGCACGCGGTGCATCGCCCGGTAGAAAAGTCGGATCTGTCGCCGCACGCAGAACCGGATATCGGAGGTGAACGTAAATGGCAAAGAAAACTACTAAAAGAATGCCAAAGCGGCGAGAGGAATATACCTATCACGGCTACAATATTGAGCAGCTCAAGGCCATGTCCATGGACGAGCTTCTCGCTATTATGCCCAGCGGTGCCCGGAGAAAGGTCCTTCGCGGATTTACCCGCGATGAAGAGGACGTTCGCGCGAAAATCGCTGAAGGTGACGGTGTAAGAACCCACAGCCGTTCAATGATTATCCTCCCCGAAATGGTTGGCAAGAATGTTGCCATCTACTCCGGTAAGGAGTTCGTTAACGTAGAGATCCCGGTTGAAGGAATTTTCCACTACTTTGGAGAGTTCGCCTTAACCCGCAAGAAAGTTACCCACGGAAGTGCCGGTATCGGTGCAACCAAGTCGAGTAAGTATGTTCCGTTGAAGTGATTGTTATGGCAAGAACAGAATACAGTAACAGACTTACCGGCGACAACATCGCCCGTGCCAAGGCTAACGAACTCGACTGCTCTCCAAAGCACGCTGTGGAAATCGCCCACCTTGTCCGTAATATGATGGCAGACGACGCAGTTGCATACCTTGAACAGGTCATCGACCTCAAGCGCGCAGTTCCATTCCACCGTTTCAACAGAAACGTCAGCCACCAGAAGAGTTTAAACGGCAAAACCTTCGGAACCGCAGCCGGAAGATATCCTGTCAAGGCAGCCGCCGAATACGTCCGTTTAATCCGCTCTGCACAGAAGAACGCTGAATATGCAGGTCTCGCACCGGAAAAGATGGTCATCATCCATGCCGCTGCAAACAAAGGACGCTGCATGAAAGGAATCTTCCCCCGTGCAATGGGTAGAGCTACCCCGAAACACAGAGATTCCGTCAACGTTGAAATCATCCTCCGTGAGGTACAGTAAGTATGACAATCGAAAAGAAGTTCGTTGCAGACGGAGTCCGCAAAGTCAGAGTCGAGCAGTATCTTAACAAGAAACTCAAACATGCAGGCTACGGAGGTATGGACATCGTCCGGACTCCTGTTGGAACCCAGGTCACGATCTTTGCAGAAAAACCCGGTATCGTTATCGGTAAAGGTGGTAAACTGGTTCGCCAGCTGACCACTGATCTTAGCACCGTTTACGGCATCGAGTCCCCGCAGGTCGAGGTTCAGCAGGTTGCAAACCCGAACCTCAACGCCCAGATCATGGCAGAGCGCCTTGCAAATGCACTTGAACGCGGATGGTACTTCCGAAAGGCAGGAACCTCCGTGATCCGCCGTGTCATGGACTCCGGCGCACTTGGTTGTGAGGTCATCATCGCAGGTAAACTGACAGGTGCCCGTGCACGTGTGCAGAAGTTCGTTGAAGGCTACATCAAACACTCAGGCGAGCCGTCAGAGTCGATCGTTGAGAAAGGCTACGCAACTGCAATCAAGAAACTCGGTATAATCGGTGTTCAGGTCAAGATCGTCCCGCCGGGAGCAAAACTTCCGGATCAGTTCGAGATTCGTGCTGACGCAGCTCCTGCTCCGGCACGTGTTGTCGAGACTGATATCTTTGAAGAGTTCGATGCAGAACTTGCAGCTGAAACCGAACCGGAATTTGTTGAGGAGGTCTGAAAATGGCTATCTTCAGAGCAAAAGAAGTCGCCCAGTTTTCCGATGCTGAGTTAGTCGAGAATGAGCAGAAGCTCAAGATCGAACTGATTCAGAACTACGGAAAAGTCAGCGCCGGTGGTGCACCGGAAAACCCCGGAAAGATCCGGGAAGTTCGCAGAACTATCGCACGTATCAAGACTGAACAGACCAAACGTCAGGCATAAATCTCGTCTATGATCACTCCGCAAAATATACTCAGACACGAACTTATCGGTCTTATTGTATCTGTGGAGTCTTCACCGAACAAGTATGAAGAAGGGATTTCTGGTGTCATCGTCGATGAGACCAGAAACACCCTTCGGATTCATACAGGGAATGGCATTAAGTGCATGGAGAAACAACGTAAGTTACTCCGTGTGCCCCTCCCGGACAGTGTTCAGGTGATAATAGACGGCAATGCTTTGTCTGTTTCTCCAACGCGGCGCGTAAGTATGCGCGTAAGCCCATATCGCAAGGTATGAGCGAGACATGAGGGTTAATATGGCAAAAAATATCGGCTTAAATGTCGCAGTCCCAGAAAAGGATTGTGACGATGTAAATTGTCCGTTTCACGGCAGCTTACCGGTGCGCGGCCAGGTGATTACCGGTAAGGTCGTAAGCGAACGAATGCAGGGAACTGTTGTCGTGGAGAGGAGCTTTCTTCATAAAGTCCAGAAATATGACAGATATGAGAAACGCAGCTCCAGAATCCACGCACACATGGCTCCATGCCTCAACGCCAAAATCGGCGACGAGGTAAAGATTGCAGAGTGCAGACCACTGAACAAAACGACCTCCTATGTAGTTGTCGAGGTGACTAAGGAATGAGAGGCTTAACGTCCAAAATTCCGCGCGCACTTCAGACCGGCTCAAAGATGGTCTGTGCAGACAACACGGGTGCCCGTGTTGTACAGATTGTTTCCGTCTTCGGTTATCACGGTGTTAAAAACCGGCAGCCTAAGATGGGACTTGGAGACCTTGCGACTGTCACAGTCAAGAAAGGAACTCCCGACATGAAACGCAAGCTCGTTCGAGCTGTCGTTGTCCGTCAGAAGAAGGAATTCCGTCGCCCCAACGGCCTCAGAGTATCCTTCGAAGAAAACGCAATGATCCTCCTCAATGAAAACGGCGATCCGCGCGGAACCGACATTAAAGGCCCGGTTGCCCGTGAAGTTGCCGAGCGTTTCCCCAAGGTTGGATCAATGGCAACCATCATTATCTAAGGTGAAAACATGGCACGTATTTCAAGCACTCAGCCAAGAAAGCAGCGGAAGTTCCGGTATAATGCTCCGATTCACACTCGTGGTGCATTTTTACACTCTCCTCTCGCAAGCGATCTTCGCGCAAAGTATGGAAAGCGCAGTTTCCGTGTTGTTACCGGCGATACCGTCAAAGTACTTCGTGGCGAATTCAAAGGAACCGAAGGCGTTGTTGACAGCGTAGATGTCAAAAACACGAAGATCCTTGTTCACGGAGTTTCTGTCAAGAAAGCCAACGGCGAAGATGTCCCAAGACCACTCGATCCGTCCAAGATAATGATCACCAAACTCAACACAAAAGATGCAGTGCGTGTTGCACGTCTTGAGGTGAAGGCATAATGACCCGAACTAAGAGAATGACTGCACCGGATGCATGGCAGATCGCCAGAAAAGAAAGCAAATATGTCGTCAGCACCTCAAGCGGTCCGCACGACGGCTCGGCTCTTCCAATCGGTATCTGGCTCCGCGACCACATGCAGTTTGCATTAAACACCAAAGAAGTCAGAAAGATTCTGCACGACCGTCAGGTTGTCCTGAATGGTCACATCGTAACCGATGAACACATCGGAATCGACGTCTTCGATATCATCAGCTTCCCGAAAATCGACAAGCACTACATGATCCTTGTCGATGAGAAAGGACGCCACAATGAATATGAGATCACTGCAGATGCAGCAAAAGTCCAGCTCGTAAAAGTTGCAAACAAAACCACCATTAAAGGCGGCAAGACACAGATCAACTTAACCAGCGGTGCAAACTTCATCGGTGAAGATGGTTACAAAGGCAAAGACTCGCTCGTTATCGGTATCACCGGCGACGACCGTTTCGCAGTTCAGCAGCACTTCCCGTATGCAGTCGGCAAAATGGCAGTCATCATCGGCGGACAGCACACAATGAAGACCGGAAAACTCGTGGAGATCCTTGTTCAGGAATCATCCCTGCCGAACCGTGTCATCATCGAGGATGTTGCCGGCACCAGATTCGAGACCATTGAAGACTATGTCTACATGATCGGAACCACCGAGTCCTTCCTCAAAACCTGGGGTGTTAACGCATGACCGATATGCAGACTCCGTTCGTTGCAAAAGTCGTCGTCCACATGGGCGTCGGCGAAGCAGGTGAGCGTCTTGTCAATGCCGAGAACATCATGGCTGACCTGACCAAAGGTGCAAAACCAATCCGCTCCTATGCCAGAAACACTCTTCCGGCATTTGGTATCCGTAAAGGACAGCCGATCGGATGCAAAGCTACTCTTCGCGGCAAAAAGGCAATGGAATTCCTCGAGATGGCACTCAAAACCTACGCTGTGGAAAATGTTCTCCACACCCGTCAGTTTGATGCAACCGGCAACTTTGGTTTCGGTATCGAAGAACACACCGACTTCCCGGGCCAGGCATATGACCCGAAGATCGGTATCTACGGTATGGATATCATCGCCGTCATTGAAAAGAAAGGAACCAGAACCGCACGCAGAAAAATCCATCAGAAGAAGATCAACAGCAAACTCCATGTGGCTCGTGAAGAATCCATGAAGTTCGTTACTGAGACCTTCGGCATTGAGGTGGAGTAACATGGCAGCAAAAGATAACGGCAAAGTCCAGCAGAAAAAGTATGGCCGCGGGGCAAACCAGTGCCAGCTGTGCGGACGTAAGCAGGGACTTGTGCGCAGATACAACATTTACTTCTGCCGTCAGTGCTTCCGCGAATGGGCACCCACCATGGGCTTTAAGAAGATGAACTAAGAGGTGAAGGAGAATGACAAAACAGAATCCTATCGCAGACGCAATGAGCGCTATCAAGAATGCTGGTGATACTGGTAAACTTGCAGTGACCGTTGAACCGGCAAGCCGCCTCTTTGGTGACATGCTTAAGGTCATGCAGGAATATGGCTATATCACCGGCTTTGAAAAGATCGACGACGGAAGAGGAGGCCAATTTCATATTGCTCTCTCCGGCGGCATCAACAAATGCGGTGTAATTACGCCGCGTTTCTCGGTGAAAGTTGAGGACCTCGAGTCCTGGGAAATCAGATACCTTCCGGGAAAGGGCTTTGGAATTATCATCCTGACCACTTCCAAGGGAGTTATGTCCCACGAACAGGCACGTAAGCTCGGCATCGGTGGCGAGCTTTTAGGGTACGTCTTCTAAGGAGTGAAAACAATGGCTGAATTGATTTTCGAAATCCCGAAAGGCGTAACCATCACCAAGACTGGTGATCTCGTTACCGTGAAGGGATCCAAAGGTGAACTTACCCGTACAATGTACCACCCTGCGATCAATATTACCATCGCAGACGGTTCAGTTACGCTCGTAAGTACTTCTACAAGACGCAGTGTATATGCACTGCTTGGAACCTACAAAGCACACCTCGGTGTCATGAGCAAAGGCGTATCCGAAGGATACGAATATCATATGAAAATTGTATACAACCACTTCCCTATTCAGGTCAAAGTTGCCGGCGACAAAGTCGAGATCGGAAACTTCCTTGGTGAGAAGCAGGCACGGTATGCAAACATCGTAGAAGGTGTCAAAGTAAAAGTCCAGGGCTATGAACTGATCTTAAACGGTATCAACCGTGAGACGATCGGCAACACCGCGGCAAATGTCGAACAGGCATGCAGGGTCAGAAACCGGGATCCGCGTGTCTTCCAGGACGGTATTTACATTATCAGCAGAGGCGACTAACATGGCGAGTGAAATCAAGAAACTTATCAAAGCTCGTGGAGCTAAGAAGTCATCCCGCTTTGCCCGCCAGTGCCTCCAGGCTAAAGTAAAACTGGCAGACAGCTGGAGAAGACCAAGAGGTCTCCACAGCAAACAGCGTAAGGATTACCGTGCAAAGGGTGCCCACCCGGAAGCAGGTTTTGGATCACCGAAAGCAGTACGCGGATTCCACCCAAGCGGATACCGTGAGGCTCTCGTATTTACTCCATCCGAACTTGATGCTGTTGATCCGGCAACTACCGCAGTACGCATCGGCGCAACTGTCGGCGGTGCAAAACGCAGCGTTATCCAGACCAAAGCTGCCGAACTCGGCATCAAGGTTTTGAATCTGAAGGAAGCAAACGTTGCCGTTACTCCGGCTGCACAACCCGCAGAAGAGGTGAAAGCAGATGAGTGATCTCGCATCCCAGCGCAGAATTGCCGCATCCGTTCTTGGCTGCGGTGAAAACCGTGTATGGTTCAACCCGGAAAAACTCTCTGACATCCAGAATGCAATGTCCCGCGAGGATATCCGCAACCTCATTGACGAGGGTGCAATCTCTTCCCACCAGAAGAAAGGAATCTCCCGCGGACGCGTCCGGGCCCGTATGGTCAAACGTTCATACGGACACGGAAAAGGTCCGGGACGCCGGAGCGGTGCAAAAGGCGCCAGAACTCCGTCCAAGACCCAGTGGATCAAAAAGATCCGTGCCCAGCGTAAAGAACTCCGTGTTCAGCGTGAAGCAGGATCCATCACACCGACCGAATACCGCAGACTTTACCGTCGTGCAGCAGGTGGTCAGTTCCGTAACGTCGCTCACATGAAAACTCAGATTGAGCTCGTAACCTCCAGGAGGGAGTAAACAATGGCAATTAATGGAAGATATTTCGTTCAGTTCAGAAGACGCCGTGAAGGCAGAACTGATTACTACCAGCGCCAGCGTTTAATCGTTTCTGGTAGAAACCGTATGGTTGTCCGTAAGACAAACCGCCACATCATCATCCAGCTCATCGCAGCTCAGATGGACGGCGACTACACTCTTGTTCACGTCAACAGCCGCGAACTGGTGAACTTCGGATACAAAGGATATCTCGGAAACACCCCTGCCGCATACCTTACCGGTATGCTCTTCGCAGTTCGTGCACAGAAAGCCGGATACGAAGGTGGAATCGCAGATATCGGTCTGCAGGTTGCATCGACCGGTGCACGCGTGTTTGCTGCAATCAAAGGTGCTGTCGATGCAGGTTTCGACGTCCCGGTAGGAGAAGCAATTCTTCCGGACGATGACCGCTGCAACGGCGCCCACATCGCTGAATATGATGAACGCTTTGCCGGTCTCGTTGAAAATGTCGAGGCTACCAAAGACGCAATTATGAAGGAGCTGGAGTAATATGGCTTACGAGCAGGAAGTATGGGTCCCTGTAACCGGTCTTGGCAAGAAAGTCATGGCAGGCGAATTTGCAAGCTTCGATGAGATCCTTGCAAGCGGACAGCCCATCAAAGAGGCAGGCATTGTTGACGCAATGCTTCCCGATCTTGTTGACGAAGTCCTCTGCATCGATATGATGCAGCGTATGACCGACTCCGGACGTCGTATTAAGTTCAGAGCTGTGGTCGTCATCGGCAACAAGAATGGTTACGTTGGTTTTGGCCAGGGCAGAGATGTTCAGGTCGGAACGGCAATCAAGAAAGCAATCACAAATGCAAAACTGAACATTGTCAAAGTCCGCCGTGGATGCGGTTCATGGGAATGCGGCTGCGGTATGAAACACTCCGTACCAATGCAGGTCACCGGTAAAGCCGGCTCCGTCGCCGTTACCCTTAAACCAGCTCCGAAAGGAATCGGTCTTGTGACTGGTGATGTTGGTAAGAAAGTACTTACCCTTGCAGGCATTCAGGATGTCTGGGTTAACACGAGTGGAAACACCAGAACTACCCTGAACTTTGCAAAGGCAACCTACAATGCACTTCGTGAAACGAATCTGATTCGTATCGGAGGGCGTAAATAATGTATGCTGTCGTTCAGGTTCGCGGTGTGGTCAACACCAGCCGTGACATCAAGGAAACCCTGAAGATGCTCCGTCTTCACCACATCAACCACTGTGTTCTTGTGCCAGAGACCCCCGAGTACCTCGGTATGATCCGTAAAGCAAAGGATTTCATCGCCTTTGGTGAAGTTGACGCTGCCACACTCGCAACTATCCTCACTACCCGTGGAAGACTTACCGGCAACAAACCGCTCACTGAAGAGTATGTGAAATCTGCAACTTCCTATGGAAGCATTGAAGAATTCGCATCTGTTCTTGTCAACGGTGAGATTCGTATGAAAGATGTCCCCGAACTTAAGCCAGTGCTCCGTATGCACCCGCCAAGAAAGGGATACAAGACCACGAAACGCACGTATACCCAGGGCGGAGCCCTTGGCTATTACGGTACGGAGATCAATGATCTTCTGATCAAAATGAGGTAATTAGCATGCCAGTAAACAAGCGTTCAAAGTTCCGGGGGACCCGCACCTGTGGTGGGGGTACCCACAAAAACCGCCGTGGTGCAGGTAACCGTGGAGGTCGTGGAGCAGCCGGATGGCGTGACCACAACTTTACCCGCTGGTATCTTCTCGGAAAAACCGAGGGAAAACACGGATTTGTCAGTAAGATATCTGTAACGTATGAAGTTCTTGATATTGGCGACATTGATCAGATGATCCCTGATCTTGTTGCCCGTGGAATTGCAACTCAAAACGGAGATGTTATTACTCTTGATGCCGCACAGATTGGTGTAGAGAAGATCCTCGGTGGAGGCAAAGTCACTCACAAACTTGCCATCACTGCAGAGAACTTCTCCGGCCGTGCTGTTGCTAAAATCGAGGAACTGGGTGGAACCACCCAGACCTCCGAATAATTTTTTTGGTGTATAACTCATGGGAGAACTGTTGGATCGAATGGAACCCCTGCTGGCCAGAATGCCGGCAGTCAAGCCACCGGAAGGTCACGTCCACTTCAAAAACAAGCTGATGTGGACAGCCGCGGTGTTGCTGCTGTATTTTATTTTAACGAACATTCCGGTGTTTGGTCTATCCGCCACATCAATCGATGTTTTTGAGTATTATCGTGCCCTTTTAGCCGGTGCACAAGGTACTATTTTGCATCTTGGTATTGGACCAATCGTCACCGCATCAATCGTTTTGCAGTTACTCCGCGGTGCTGATCTGATTAAAATCAACACATCAGATCAGCGTGGCCAGATACTCTACATGGGTCTGCAGAAGGTCCTTATCTTCGTCATGATTATTCTTGAAGCTCTGCCGAATGTGCTGGGCGGATGGATGACTGCTGATCCAGCTGTTTCAGCATTCTTCGGCGGTAACGCCGGGTTTGTCATGCTGCTGATCTTCCTGCAGATCTGTATTGGCGGTGTCCTTGTCATGTTTATGGATGAGGTCGTCTCCAAATGGGGTATTGGATCCGGTGTCGGTCTTTTTATCGTCGCAGGAGTCGCCCAGGGTCTTATTAACGGATTCTTCAACTGGGAAGCAACGACCGATCAGTTCGCGGTCGGATTTTTCCCGAGACTGTTCCAGGTCATTGCCGATGGTTCAAACTTTATTGAATACTTCGGTCTTCAGCTCCTGGCTCTCGTAACAACCGTTGGACTGTTCTTCATTATCGTGTATGTTGAATCAACCCGTATTGAGATCCCCCTTGCTCATGCAAATGTTCGCGGTGCAAGGTCAAGGTTCCCGGTAAAACTTGTTTATGCAAGTGTTCTTCCGATGATTCTTGTCCGTGTGCTGCAGGCAAACGTCCAGATGATTGGTATGTTCCTTTCGAGCATAGGATTCACCGCACTTGGCGAGTATAATGGCTCAACGCCGATTAACGGTCTGATGTGGTACCTTGCTCCGATCAACCAGCCTCAGGACTGGATGTGGTGGCTTTCCTCCTTCACTGGAACTGGTCATGCCGTATGGGAAGTAATTCTCCGTGTCGGTATTGATTGTACGGTGATGATTCTTGGAGGTGCCCTCTTTGCAATATTCTGGGTCAAGACAGCAGGTCTCGATTCGAAACATGTCGCCCGGCAGATTCAGAACTCGGGTATGCAGATCCCCGGTTACCGGAGATCTCCTGCCGTTCTTGAACGTTATCTCGACAGATACATTCCCCGTGTAACTGTTATTGGAGGAGTGTTCATCGGTCTTCTGTCTGTTCTTGCGAACATGCTTGGTATCATCGGTTTTGTTGGTGGAACCGGTCTGCTGCTGACCGTCTCGATCATTTACCGTCTGTATGAACAGATTGCAAATGAGCAGATGATGGAGATGTATCCGTTTATGCGGGGCTTCTTCGACAAGGAATAAAGCAAACCCAAAAAAATATTGAGAATTTCTAACAACCTTTTTTTTCCGACAGAAAGTACTTTCTTTTCGTACGTTGAGTAGTATGTATGGGGACTTTCAGCAGCTTTGGTCTCAACCAGGCATATCACGAGCGTTATGAAAAACTTGGCGCCCGTCTCTCCGATGTTGGTAAAACACTTGATTGGGATGTTTTTCGTCCTCTTCTTGAATCCATGTATGCAAATAAATCCGGCAAAGGCGGTCACCCCAATGTCGATGTAATACTCATGTTCAAGATTCAGCTTCTGGAAGTCTGGTATAATCTATCTGATCTCGCCGTTGAACGTGAAATCTACGATCGTCTCTCCTTTTGGCATTTCCTTGGGTGTCCTGACAAAATACCCGACAATTCAACGATCTGGTTATTTCGGGAGCGCATGTCCGAATCAGGCGTTGACACATTGGTTTGGCAGGAGTTTCAGCGACAACTTGACCTGAAAGGTCTCAAAATTGAACAAGGTATGATTCAGGATGCAACGTTTGTGTATGCTGAACCCGGTCATTGTAAGAAAGACACGCCGCGAGGAGAGCAGGCAAAAACACGACGGGATAAAGATGGAAAAATCATGTCCAAGAACGGCAAAATGCACTATGGCTATAAACTGCATACCATCATGGATACGACGCATGGTCTTATTCGACGCATTGAAACCACCACGGAAAATGTTCATGACAGTCAGGTGGATATGTCAGAAAAAGGAGAAGTGGTCTATCGTGATCGAGGATATCAGGGAGCAAAATGCAAGGGATATAGTGCCACAATGAAACGAGGGGCGAGAGGACATCCCATTGGGATACGAGATAAACTGAGAAATATGCGAATAAGTAGAAAGAGATCAAAGGGGGAGAGACCCTATGCAGTGATCAAAAATATCTTTCATGCAGGGTTGGTGAAGGTAACAACGCTGCAAAGAGTGCGAGTGAAAAATATGCTGGCTGCATTTTGTTATAATATCTATCAAGTGAAAACGATTCAAAACAGGGTGTAAACTAAAAAAAAACGTCATGGAATAATTGGGATTTATCGTGTTTTTCTTTTTTTTGGGGGGGATGAGAGGGTGTGGGGATGTATTCAATCCTTCCTAAATTATGATTCTTTAAAAAAAAGAGTTGATAGAAATTCTCAATTTTCTTAATAACGCGATCTTTTTGTTCATCAGTTAAACTATTATATGGCAAGTATTTAAGAAAAATATTAGCTATTTCAGATTTCCATTTTGAAATATCTACAATATCCAAACTTTTTTCGAATTCAGCCCAGCATTTATCACAATCATCCGATTTCGAATTCAAATACTCGCAGATAATGTTATGAAGTCCCCTTACATATTGTAGACGCATCTTTGGATATTTGAAATACTCTAAAGGCAGTCGTGTGTCAAATGGGTCATTAAATTTGGACGGATGTGAGGGTCGAATGTTCAATATCTTACTATCACGAAGCGGTTTTATTACATATTTTCGTGTTTTTTGAACATCCATATATCGATACAGACACTTCAAATCCAGAAGTCTTCTCAATTTCATAGATCTAGTCTTATCTTTATTCTGACGAGATGACTTTGGATTGAGTAAAAGAGCAAAATACTCATTCAGCCATTTCTTTCTATCTTCTATCATAATGTAGTCATTATTCACACTGAACGAAAAATGTATGTCATATTCAGTAATGTTCTCACATTTTTTTGTAAGGTTGATATACTTTGAAAATAGGATACCCCCACCGCGGGACGCTCCACGCCGGAGTCGCGTCCCCGCACCCCTATTCAAAAAAAGAATGAATAACAAAATGAAAAACCGGCACGCCGGTTTTTCCCTAGCATTTTTCCAGACGGCGTGCGATTCCTGCGCAGGCGATAAGCCGGAGCAGAGAACGACGACGCAAGAAAAATGCGATTCGCGAGAATTCGCGGAGATTCGCGGTAAAATATCTCATAAGCCCCGGGAGAACGTGTCCCCTCAACGATGTATTCTTGCCACTTCCACACCCCCTTATTTTTAATGAGCGTCTTTATCCCCCTTCACCCCAAATAGTACCCACACCAATGAAAGGCGGAGAAGAAGAATTCAAATATAAACAGTGCCTCATCCTCAGAAGCGACCTAAAACTCAGCTGCGGAAAAATGTGTGCCCAGGCAGCCCATGCCTCCATCGGAGCCTACGAAAAAGCCTCACTTGCCGACAAAAAAGAATGGCTGCGTGAAGGCCAGAAAAAAGTCGCCCTCAAAGCACCGAACGAACGTGCCCTCTATGAACTCAAATTCGCCGCAGAAATGGCAGGCGTTCCTGTCTCCTTGATCGTCGACGCAGGCTACACCGAGATCCCGCCCGGAACCATCACAGCGCTCGGCATCGGACCAGCAAAAGCCGAACTCATCAATAAAATAACCGGACACCTCCCCCTCCTCTAAAATGAAACCATCCCCCCCCCCCCCTCGAAATCGACCTCGGCATACGCTACTACGCCACCAGCCGGCCGGGAATCGGCGGCCGCCTGAGGACCACCCCCGAAGACTTCATCGTCGAAGAACTCCCCATCACCTTCACCAACACCGGCCCCTACACCATCTGCAGACTCACCAAACGATCCTGGGAACACCAGCACGCCATGCGGGAGATCACCGACCGTCTAAGGATCAGCCAAAAACGCATCGGCTGGGCAGGCACCAAAGACAAAAACGCCGTCACCACCCAGTATATCTCCCTCTACAACGTCCCCGCCGAAGCCATCGCCAATCTCAATATCAAAGACATGATCATCGAACCGGTCGCGACCCACCAGTTCTCCCTCGGTCTTGGAAACCTCCTTGGAAACAGATTTAAAATCACCCTTCGGGACTGCGAACCGGAAAATCTCGCCAAAAACACCGCTGAAATCGCCGGAGAAATCGCTGCAGGCGTCCCCAACTACTACGGACTCCAGAGATTCGGCGCCCTCAAACCCGTCACCCACAAAATGGGATACCACATCCTCAGAAAAGAATTCAAAGAAGCCGTCGACCTCTACGTCGGAGGCTGCTTCCCGCACGAATCCGAACAGATCCAAACCGCCCGCAGAAACTTCGCCGAGACCGGCGACGCAAAAACCGCCCTCTTCGAACTGCCGCCCTGGCTCTCGTATGAGCGGATCATGCTCGACTCCCTCGCCAAAAACCCCGGCGACTACGGAGCTGCCCTCCAGGCGATGCCCCCTAAACTCCTCTCCATGTTCGTCTCGGCATACCAGTCCTGGCTCTTCAACATCACCCTTTCTAAACGGTGCGAAGAAAACGCTCCCTTGAACGAACCGAGAGTAGGCGAACATCTCGAATTCACCAACGGACGCGTCGACACCGTCACCGAAAAAAACATCGCGACCGCCCGCCAGCACATGAAACGCGGCCGATGCTTCATCGTCGGCTGGATGCCCGGAAAAACCCTCCCGGTAGCCCCCGGCCCCCTCGAAGAAACGATATTTGCCCAGATGGAAAAGGACACCATCTCCATGCAGAGCTTTGCCGACGCAACGGAGTTTGTAAAAACCAACTTCGACGGCGCCCACCGGAGGATCTCCCTCGCTACCGAAGTAGAGACCGCGGTGTCTGAAAACAGCGTGCAGCTCAGCTTCGTTCTGCCGCCCGGCCATTACGCGACCACGGTCGCACGGGAATTCATGCAGGCCGAGCCGGAAAAAATGGTCTGAATCAGAATTTATCGTGCCAGTATCCGGTGACCCGGCCGCTCAGCGCGAGTTGCCCAAGCCGC
Source organism: Methanocorpusculum sp. (assembly GCA_965228205.1). Lineage (GTDB taxonomy): Archaea > Halobacteriota > Methanomicrobia > Methanomicrobiales > Methanocorpusculaceae > Methanocorpusculum. The sequence goes on from OZ245799.1 coordinate 1,414,251, forward strand.
TTGTCGACCTCCGGCAAAATATCCCGGGGGGTGGACCCCTCGAGCGGCGTTTTCGGAAGGGGCGTCAGATAATGCACATGGGCCGTGCCATAACGGGTCACTTCGCGAACGAGGGAGAGGGTTGCCTCTTCATCCTCGTCTTCTGCAAACGGGAAGCCGAAGATCACGTCGACCACGGGAATCAGCCCGACTTTTTTGCAGATCTCAAGCGCCGAATAGACATCGGCGACCGTATGCCCCCGGCCCATCTTCCGGAGAACGGTGTCCGAACCCGACTGCGCCCCGAAATGGAGTTTCTTGTTTGAACAGAACTCCGTCACCAGTTCGGCAGTCTCCTGAAGAACGAACTCAGGGCGAACCTCGGACGGAAACGTGCCGAAGTAGATATTGTTCTTCGGCATCGAAGACAAAAGCCGGCGGAGTTTTTCCACATCAGGAACGTGGCCGTCTGCAGAACCGTAGGCGAAGGCGTTTGGGGTTATGAACCGGGCATCCTGATATTTTTCGGCCATCGAAACAATCGCCTCCCGGGATCGGTGACGCATTTTTCTTCCGTGCAAGCACGGAGTCTGACAGTAGGCACAGGAAAAAGGGCAGCCGCGGGAAAGTTCGATATACCCTTTCATCCGGGAAAACGAGGGAAATGCATCCAGTCTGACTGCATGGTCGATCGGAACGGGGGCAGAGCCACGGGAGGCGACGCCCGGGATTTTCACATCCTCTCCCGCTTCGAGGGCTGCCAGAAGACGCGGCAAAGTCCGCTCCCCTTCGCCGACCACGACGTAGTCTGCAATTTCTGAGACTTCTTTTGGGCAGGCGGAGGGGTGCGGCCCCCCGACAATCGTGATCGGCTCTGCGGAGCGGATCTCGTCAGCATATTTGGGATAGTCGAGACTGTTCAGACTATAACAGATCACGTCCCCGCCGTCAGCGGGAGAATCGACCGGTTCGAGGATGTAGCCGTATTTTTCAGCCGCGGCATACAGGGCAGCATACGAGTTTCTGGCCGCTGCGATGAAACGCCAGGTTATCCGCATTATGCGAAAGAAACGGTCCCGCTGGTTCCGTCAACGGTGACGACCCCGTCCATTGGGAGTTGTCCCTTGAGACGGTCGATGGTTGGGATCTCCGCAATGATCGCCCCGGTGGCGATGATCGTTTCGCATTCTGTGTTGATGATCGCGGCAGGAGCGACATGGTTTTTCGCGAGGGCATATAAGACATAGGAGCCGACGGTCGAACCTTTTCCGTAAGGAAATACCAGGACTTTTCCGGCGATCGATTTGCCGAAGAGCGGGTGGGACTCGTCGATGACGATGCCGGTTTTCGGATCGACACCTCCGAGGAATGATATGGGTGTATCGGTTATCAGGAGAGGGCCGGTTCCGGTCCCTTTTGCAATGCTTCGTCCCTGTATTAACATTGGTTAATAATATGAGAGGGGACATTTTATAGTTTTACTAAGCCAATATCCAGTATCTTACATCTACGCCTTAAGGCAGGCACAGAAACTCCAAAAAAAATCTACTTAATGCTCAAACATTAAAATTAGGTGTATTTTGTATAATTAACTCTATTTATAAATCGAAAGAATATGCATTAGATTACTACCAAAATCAGACGGAAAAACTACCATCAAGACTATAATCACTATGATAACAATTACGCCAAGTATAATAAGATCTTTGAATCAATTGTCCATTCAAGTAATCTACTTTAATCATGAGAATTTCTATCAACTCTTTTTTTTAAAGAATCATAATTTAGGAAGGATTAAATACATCCCCACACCCTTTCATCCCCGCCCCAAAAAAAAGAAAATCACGATAAATCCCAATTATTCCTTGACGTTTTTTTTTAATTTACACCCTGTTTTGAATCGTTTTCACTTGATAGATATTATAACAAAATGCAGCCAGCATATTTTTCACTCGCACTCTTTGCAGCGTTGTTACCTTCACCAACCCTGCATGAAAGATATTTTTGATCACTGCATAGGGTCTCTCCCCCTTTGATCTCTTTCTACTTATTCGCATATTTCTCAGTTTATCTCGTATCCCAATGGGATGTCCTCTCGCCCCTCGTTTCATTGTGGCACTATATCCCTTGCATTTTGCTCCCTGATATCCCCGATCCCGATAGACCACTTCTCCTTTTTCTGACAGATCCACCTGACTGTCATGAACATTTTCCGTGGTGGTTTCAATGCGTCGAATAAGATCATGCGTCGTATCCATGATGGTATGAAGTTTATAGCCATAGTGCATTTTGCCGTTCTTGGACATGATTTTTCCATCTTTATCCCGTCGTGTTTTTGCCTGCTCTCCTCGCGGCGTGTCTTTCTTACAATGACCGGGTTCAGCATACACAAACGTTGCATCCTGAATCATACCTTGTTCAATTTTGAGACCTTTCAGGTCAAGTTGTCGCTGAAACTCCTGCCAAACCAATGTGTCAACGCCTGATTCGGACATGCGCTCCCGAAATAACCAGATCGTTGAATTGTCGGGTATTTTGTCAGGACACCCTAGGAAATGCCAAAAAGAAAGACGATCATAGATTTCACGTTCAACGGCGAGATCAGACAGATTATACCAGACTTCCAGAAGCTGAATCTTGAACATGAGTATTACATCGACATTGGGGTGACCGCCTTTGCCGGATTTATTTGCATACATGGATTCAAGAAGAGGACGAAAAACATCCCAATCAAGTGTTTTACCAACATCGGAGAGGCGGTCGCCAAGTTTTTCATAACGTTCGTGATATGCCTGGTTGAGACTAAAGCTGCTGAAAGTCCCCATACATACTACTCAACGTACGAAAAGAAAGTACTTTCTGTCGGAAAAAAAGGTTGTTAGAAATTCTCAGTTTTTATGATTTTCATAGATGTAGTTCCCCCATTTTTAGACACTAAGAGTAAATTTTTTTGTAAACAGTCAGAATATTCATTCCGTCTGCCCGTTCATACGTGATTCTGTCCGTCAGTTTTCGGGACAGGAAAATACCCAAACCGCCGACGTTTCGGTCATCGATCGGCAGCGTAACTTCCGGCTCTGCACACTCCAGCGGATTAAACGGCACGCCGATATCGGAAATAATCAGTTTCAGACATGAACCGACATACATCATAAAGATCACGTTGCCAGGTTCATTCGGATAAGCGTAATTCACGATGTTGACAAACAGTTCTTCAATCACCAGCGTCATCTTGGAGATGAAGGGTTCGGCAACACCGTTCGGACGAAGTGACGTATCCACCCATTCGGCGATTTGCTCCAGACTTTCAACTGTTGCCGGGACAATGAGCCTTGCAAAATGCGTCGGATAGAGATGAACATACTTCTGATCAGTATACGGGCCGGGTTCGGCACTACCCATGGATTTCCCACAAGTGACAATCGTATCTTTATCACCGAGCGTCGTTCCATCATCCAGAGAGAGAGCGGCTTTTGTTCCGTACGCAGTAAGATTTCCCCCCAAGAATGAAAGACGCTTTACGGCAATTCCATAAATATCCCCTTCGGCATCAAGACCGGAATTCGTTACCGACACAGTACTTTGTTCGCCTATCACCCCGTGCATGCCGCCGGAAATATTCAGATGCGTCCCGGAAACGATAAGATCGCCGCTGCCGAGATGTATCCCGGCCGAGGTTTCTTCGCTATTGGCTGTTCTGATCTGGAGCGAACCTCCTTTTGCATAGATCGAACCAGAGGTAATCAGTATTCCACAGACATCTGCAGATATGTCATGCATCCCGCTGTGGATTTGAACATCGCTTGCGCAGGAAAATATCCCTGCGTATTGACCGGAAATCTGCACCGCCCCCCCGGAAATGTTCACGGTATTTCCGGCATAAAATCCCACATCTCCGGCAATATCGACAACTGCCCCGCCGATACTGGTTGTCCCACTGGACACATAGAGACCAAACTCGTCGCCAAAGACGGTGAGGTATCCCCCGGAATCTTCGAAAGATCCTATCACTTTCAGCCCGGTCTTTCCGGAAGCGGTCAGCAGACCGGACTTAAGTATGAGATCATCAAGAACGGAGAGGCCGGTTATATATCCGGCTGCCTCAATCTTCCCGCCGTATACAGTCATCTTTTTTCCGACGCAAATTCCATCCCCGGTCATACCGGTGCCGCAGATCATGCCGGAGTTCTGGATATATGTCCCTTTGACATCGATCCCGGTGCCTTCGTTGATAGAGGTGAGGGTTCCGTTCGAAACCTCGAGATTTCCGTTGATGACAAGGCCGGTTTGACCACGTATCTCCAGATTCCTGCCGGAAAAGTGCATATCGGTTCCGACACGAATGCCAATCTCTTTTCCGCTGATAACAGAAACGGAGCTGTCTTCCAACAAAAAGTCCGCACCCGTTATGATCCCGGTCACTTCTCCTTCAGCCGTGACATTCATCTGCTTAAATGCAGCGTCATGTGAAAAAGATAATGCCGCATTGCCAAAAACCGCACAACTTCCGTCTGAAAGACGGCAAATTTCCCCGTCGACGAGAATTCCTGCATCCTCACCGTCGATGAAGAGATGAAGATTCGTTCCGATGAGGGAGCCGACGACCGAAATACCGGTTCCGGCACTGATTTCCGAAGTGACGGAGATGATATGGAGATCACCTTTTTCAGCGAGTATCCCGATTTTCCGGGAAGCCATCCGCAGAAAACAATTTTTGAGGGTACATGAACCCTCACACACATGTATCCCTATTCCGTCCGGCGTTTCGATGAGATGAGTTCCCCCATCCAGGTCAAGGCTGCCGAAACACTCTATACCCGCGCCGGCCGCAATAATCTTTAGAGAAGATGTATCCGCAGTTATGCCGGCACCGGATCTGATACCGGTTTCTTTAGCGAGTATGCTGATAATCGATCCAAAGATCGTGATGCCTTTTTTGGCATGGATACCGCAGGCCACGCCGGTGATGCCCACATATACCGACGTTATGGATACGGTTCCCGCATCAACACAGATGCCGGTTTCACTTTCTGCAAGGATGAGCGATCCTTCACCCAAAATACTCAGACCGCCGTTTCTCACACATATCCCCGGGCGGTGTTTCCCAACTATGGTATTTTCTGCACCCAAGGCAATGATAGAGATATCCCCACAACAGTCGATCCCGGATCCGTGATATGAATTCAGTGAAAGAACACGAGACCCCGCATCCCAGTTCCAGCCGTTCCCGTAACAATTCTCTTCAGAATTGTAGATTTTCCCGTTCATGACAAGTTGGGTATCGGAATAGATTTGCGGTGTCATATCCTCAAGTACGATGTATAGTTTGTTTTTGATATTCATAACAGTATGTCAGGGACATTTTAGTGTGATTAACCTCAGTTGTCAGACGATTTTTGGAACATTCTGAAGAAACACGATACAGATCCAAGACGAGCAAAACGCGCAGGGAAGACGCGGCCCTGCATCGGAGCAGTCAACTCAAATCATCGTATTTTTCATGCAAAAATACCAATTAACAATAAAGTATAAATATAACATAATATTTAAAAATAAAACATTTTAAATATAATTACAGGAATATTACTAATTGTCTCTGAACTCAGAACTCAGGGGCTTAATGACACTGGGATGTACGAAAAATGACAAATGTAATTGCCGAACTAAAGCGGACAAGTTTTACCAGGGAAAATCATATCCCTTATCACTATCCGGAACGCCCGACGTGTAATGCCGACATGGCAGAACTCTACGAAGGAGGGTGTGAGATACCTGTGGCGTCACTCCTTTCAAGATTATTAGCAGTAAACCAATCTGGTTCTCCTAAACCATCTAATGCACGGCTTTTCATTCTCGAAAAAAGATACCGTTAAATAGGAACAATCTGTTGTAATACATGTGACCCTTTCACACTTCTCCCTCCTTTTTTCAAATGATGATTCAATGAACCAGAACCAGCTCAGAATATGACAGGCCATCTATGCCGCTGAAACCTCAGCATATCTTTTCTCACCCACCAGCCTTATCCCCTTCTCCTTCCAAACTATTCTCCATGCAAAGCCCTATCCTCCAGGTGGCCCTTGACGTAACCGAGCTTACCCGGGCACAAAAAATAGCAGAAGAGGCATTGGCAGGCGGTGCCGACTGGATAGAAATAGGCACCCCCCTGGTAAAAAGCGAAGGAATGCAGGCAGTTCGCGCCCTTCGGGCGCAGTTTCCGACTACAACACTCGTCGCCGACCTGAAAACATCCGATACCGGCGGGATGGAAATCGAGATGGCGGCAAAGGCCGGAGCAAATATCGTCTGCGTCCTTGCAAATACGGATAACGCGGTTATCATCGACGCACTTCGCGGAGCCTCTCTTTACGGAGTGCAGATCATGGCAGACATGATGAATGTCTCGGACGTGATCACCCGTGCGGGAGAACTCGCCGATCTCGGTGTCCAGATCATCAATGCCCATGTAGGTATCGACCAGCAGATGGAGGGAAAAGATCCGCTGGATATTCTGGATAAACTCGGAAACCTGCCAATCAAAATAGCCGTCGCCGGAGGACTGAACGCTGAAATTGCATCCAAAGCTGCGGCACGGGGCGCAGACATCGTGATCGTCGGAGGGTCGATCATCAAAGCAGCCGACGTCACCAAAGCTGCCCAAAATGTTCGGGATGCGATCGATCATCCTGCAGAAGGAACGACCGTGAAAACCAGTCTGGATGACACGATCCGCGAACTCCTCGAACAGGTTTCGGCCCCGAACGTGACGGATGCCCTCTACCGGAAAGGTGCGATGAGCGGTCTTACGGTTCAGCATGTTCCAAAGAAGATGATCGGAAAAGCCGTCACCATACAAACATTCGGCGGCGACTGGTCCAAACCGGTCCAGGCGATCGATGCATGCAGACCGGGAGACGTTCTCGTCATCAGCAATGACAAAAGAACCGACATAGCGCCGTGGGGCGAACTTGCCACGCGCTCGGCTGAGAACAAAGGAGTCGCAGGAATCATTATCGACGGGGCCATACGTGACTGGGATGATATCACCACACTCGAAACTCCCGTCTATGCAACGGGTATCCAGCCGAATGCAGGAGAACCAAAAGGATTCGGCGAGATCAACGCCGACATCTCCTGCTGCGGTCAAACCGTCAGGCCGGGAGACTGGCTGATCGGCGATCAGTCAGGGGTCGTCGTTATTCCAAGAGAACGGGCATACGAGGTCGCACGGCGTGCGGTCGAAGTCCAAAAAACCGAGGTCAGGATCCGCGAAGAAATTCGGAGAGGAGGGACGCTCGGCAGTCTCTCGCAGCTTCTGCGGTGGGAGAAAAAGTGAGCAGAAAACCGAGAGTGGCAAATCCTTCGGACCCGGTTCTCTGGTGTAAGGAAGCCGCCGGGCTGATGAACTTCGGCGATGAAAATGGAGCCATCTTCTGTTATCAGGAATCGGTCAAGCTTCGACCGGGCATTCCCGATGTCTGGTACAATCTTGCCTGTCTCTTTGAAAAGACCTGCGAAAGAAAAGAAGCACTGGCAACGCACATCACGGCCGGAAAACTGTTCCCGGGAGATTACCGGTTTTCCGCAGAGCGTGCCAGACTTCTTGTCGAATCCGGGAAATATTCCGAGGCCGTGACCGCGGCATCGGATGCTTTGGTGAGTGGCCCATACTCCCCGATCCTGCTTGCAAACAAAGCAGGATATCTCATCTTTGCAGGTAACCCAGACGACGCCCTGCAGACGGCAGAACAGGCCCTCGCCATCGATCCGGGCTGTGCGCTTGCCTATCTGCACAAAGCTCACGCAGAATCCATACTCGTGAATGCGGCACAGGCAAAAGATACTCTCCAAACCGGGCTCTCAGCCGTTCCAGATGATGCCCGCCTGCTGAAACTGCAGGCAAATCTCCAGATCAGAAGCGAAGATTTTGAAGCAGGTCTTGCATCAATAGAAAAAGTCCTTCTGCTCGACCCAAACGATGCTGAAAGCTGGAGCCTGAAGGGTGCCGCGTACGCGTATCTTGGCCGGAAAGAAGAAGCGGTTTCTGCGTTCGAGCAGGCAATGAAGCTTGATCCAAAAGAGAAATCTTACCGGCAGAACCGCGATGCGGTCAGAAAAGGCTAGATCATTCTTTTTTCAGTAGGACTTACGCGGTGTGATCTCGACAGAAAAAAACTGATGTACTTCTGGGATGTAATTCGATTTCGTTTAAGGCATTCATGTGGGCACAAGAGATAAAAGACCGCGAATCAGCGCGAATCCCGCAAGCCGTTGGCTTGCTCCCAGAATCGGATTTGCTGATCCTCACTCTCGCAATCCAGCTTCGCTGTCTTGCTCGTCCCTTCATCGGGAACGTTCGGGCAAATCCTGTCGCTGCCCCAGCGGCTCCCATTATTGACTTACCTCTTTATCTTATGTCGTGATTGTCAGTATAATGGATATTTTTCAGATAAAGAACTCCTCAATGAATCCCTCCCTCACAGGAGGCGCTGGAGCGCCGACAGGATTTGCCCGAACGTTCCCGATGAAGGGACGAGCCGTTGGGTCGAGCGGGTTGGCGACGAAGTCGACGACCTTAGCGGAGCAAGGCTTTGCCTTGCGACTAGACCCAACGAGCGAGAGTGAGGATCAGCAAATCCGATTCGCCTCGCTCGAAGGGTGGATTCGCGCCGATTCGCGGTTGGTTTTTCTCTTGTGTCAAAACGAATACCGTACACGAAATCGAAGTACATCTCATAAGAACTATTGAGAATTTCTAACAACCTTTTTTCCGACAGAAAGTACTTTCTTTTCGTACGTTGAGTAGTATGTATGGGGACTTTCAGCAGCTTTGGTCTCAACCAGGCATATCACGAGCGTTATGAAAAACTTGGCGACCGTCTCTCCGATGTTGGTAAAACACTTGATTGGGATGTTTTTCGTCCTCTTCTTGAATCCATGTATCCAAATAAATCCGGCAAAGGCGGTCACCCCAATGTCGATGTAATACTCATGTTCAAGATTCAGCTTATGGAAGTCTGGTATAATCTATCTGATCTCGCCGTTGAACGTGAAATCTACGATCGTCTCTCCTTTTGGCATTTCCTTGGGTGTCCTGACAAAATACCCGACAATTCAACGATCTGGTTATTTCGGGAGCGCATGTCCGAATCAGGCGTTGACACATTGGTTTGGCAGGAGTTTCAGCGACAACTTGACCTGAAAGGTCTCAAAATTGAACAAGGTATAATTCAGGATGCAACGTTTGTGTATGCTGAACCCGGTCATTGTAAGAAAGACACGCCGCGAGGAGAGCAGGCAAAAACACGACGGGATAAAGATGGAAAAATCATGTCCAAGAACGGCAAAATGCACTATGGCTATAAACTGCATACCATCATGGATACGACGCATGATCTTATTCGACGCATTGAAACCACAACGGCAAATGTTCATGACAGTCAGGTGGATCTGTCAGAAAAAGGAGAAGTGGTCTATCGGGATCGGGGATATCAGGGAGCAAAATGCAAGGGATATAGTGCCACAATGAAACGAGGGGCGAGAGGACATCCCATTGGGATACGAGATAAACTGAGAAATATGCGAATAAGTAGAAAGAGATCAAAGGGGGAGAGACCCTATGCAGTGATCAAAAATATCTTTCATGCAGGGTTGGTGAAGGTAACAACGCTGCAAAGAGTGCGAGTGAAAAATATGCTGGCTGCATTTTGTTATAATATCTATCAAGTGAAAACGATTCAAAACAGGGTGTAAATTAAAAAAACGTCAATGAATAATTGGGATTTATCGTGATTTTCTTTTTTTTGGGGGGGGGGATGAGAGGGTGTGGGGATGTATTCAATCCTTCATAAATAATTATTCTCGTTAAAAAAAAGAGTTGATAGAAATTCTCAAGACGAGAATTTTTGGATACCTACAGATATCATAATTTTGATTACAAAAAAAGAAAAGAAGCCTCAGGCGAGAGTTGAACTCGCGACCTCGTCCTTACCAAGGACGCGCTATACCACTAAGCCACTGAGGCAACAAAATATTGCGATAATAAGATAAAACTCAGACTCATTTAAACATTCTGAATCGAGAGCAGTATTTTCAAACTGAAAACGCCCCCTCACCAAAAATCGAGAGAGAAAGTTTGTTCACGCGCACAACAACTTAAGGATCGTTTTCGCAGCGACAAAACCTGTCGAAAACGCCGCCTGGATATTATACCCGCCCGTATCCCCGTCCAGATCCATCACTTCTCCTGCGAAAAATATCCCCGGAGCGATCTTCGACTCGCAGGTCTTCTTATTGATCTCGGAAAGCGCCACGCCTCCAGCCGTGCACATCGCCGCATGGAAATCACCCATCCGGCTGATACTGACCGGAAACCCTGTCAGATTTTCGATCAAGGCAGCACGCATCTTCGACGTGAACTGACCGCCGGTCGTTCCTTCGGGAATACCGGACGCTTCCACCAGGGCACGGATGAGACGATCCGGACAGGAAAGACCGGAAAGAAGATTCTGGATCTGTTTTCCCCCGGACGCGGCGGTCCGTTCCTTGAGAAGAGCATCAACTTCTTGCGGAGAGAGGGGGGTGAACGCGATCTTGAGCAGATCTCCCGCACGCATCCATCTCGACGCATCCAGAATCACCGGACCCGAATACCCAAAACGGGTGATCAGCAGATCGCCCTCCCGGGTCAGCAGTTTTTTCCCCTCGCGCCAGATACTCACCTTCGCCGGAAGAGAAATCCCGGAGAGATCTTTGAGCGGATGATCGTCGACATACACCGGCGTCAAAGCCGGTTCCGGCGAAACGATCGTATGGCCAAGCGATTCAGCAAGGGCATACCCGTCACCCGTCGAACCGGTCCCCGGATACGATATCCCGCCGGTCGCGATCACCACATACTTCGCCCGATAGACCCCAAATGAGGTCTCCACAGAATACCCGTTCGTGTTCGGCGTTATCGATTTCACCCCTTCCGAATAATTGATCTCGACGCCCGCCTCATCGCAGGCAGAAAGCAACGCATCCAGCACGTCATCCGCGAGAAGAGAAACGGGAAACACCTTCCCGTTCTCGTTTGTGAACAAAGGAATACACCGGTGTTCGAAAAAATCCGTCACGGCCTGATTCGAACACGCCATCAGAGAAGGTTTCACAAAATTCCCGTGATCCCCATAGTTTGCAGTGAACGTTTTCACATCGCCGGCATGCGTGAGATTGCACTGACCGGAACCTGCCAGCAGAAGTTTTCTGCCCGGCAGTTTCATCTTTTCCAGGACGAGAACACGTCCCGGAGCAAGATTTGCTGCGCAGAATAACCCGGCAGGCCCCGTTCCAATAACGATCACATCATACTCGCCCAAACTCATTGTATGTACTACGTCCCAAACCCTTATTATTGATACCCTCCCACATGTAAAAAGCACTTAGGTGCTGACTGAAGTAAGTCCGACGTGTCTGTCTACTAAGACACTGCCTTTTTGGCTTTGGGATTACGACGAGTCAGCTGTAATATAATACATGCTGCTCTTTTCGTGACTTACGACCATACCTGTCAAATACCAGTATCCGCGAATACGTCGTCAGGTTGGTTCTCCGCCCGGTACGGATGGCGGACAGTCTCATTCGCGAGGTGATAAATTATGGCACGAATGCATGCTAGAAGAAGAGGAATTGCATCCTCTGTCAGACCATACAGAAAAGAAGTCCCTGCCTGGTCCAACTCCGATGTCAAAGAGATCGAGGGTAAAATCGTCGAGCTGCGCAAAGCAGGTCTTACCTGTGCACAGATCGGTCTCGTTCTCCGTGACAAACACGGAGTCCCGAACGTAAAACTCGCAACCGGCAAGAGAATCAATGCCATTGTTCGTGAAAACGACCTTGACACTGACATCCCCGAAGATCTGCGTAACCTTATGCACAAGGCTCTCGGCATGAGAAAACACCTTGAGCAGAACAGAAAAGACCTTCACAACAAACGTCAGCTCCAGCTGACCGAAGCAAAGGTCCGCAGACTCGTAAAGTACTATGTTGGTACCAAACGCTTACCGCTCGGCTGGGTCTACAAGCCGGAGACTGCAGAGATTCTTCTGTCCAGATAAATCATCATAACCCATGTCACTTGAAGAAGCCGCCAAAACGATCGCCGACCGCCTGAGAGGAATGGAGTACGTGGAAATGTACACCCATCACGATGCGGACGGCATATCCTCGGCGGCGATTATGTCCATCGCTTTAAAACGGGCAGGCATCGCGTTTAGGCTCAGGTTCTTACCTGTTCTTACCGAATCCGACGTCACGAATCCGGACATTTCCCTTCTATGTGACCTGGGTGCGTCGTGCGCCGGATTGCCGGAGACGACAATGATCATTGATCACCACGTGCCCTACACCACCTCGAAGTACCATATCAACCCGCGGCTGTTTGGCGTAGACGGCGAAACGGAACTTTCCGCTGCCGGCTGTTCCTATCTGGTCGCGAATGCCCTTTCAGATAACCGTGACCTTGCAGGTCTGGTTCTTCTCGGCATCATTGGGGATGGTCAGAAACTCGCCGGTATGAATGAAAAGATCATCGGCGAGGGGATAGCGAATAATCTGATAAATCCGGGAAAGGGAATTCTCCTTCCCGGCAGAACGACAAAAGAACAGATCGAAACGGCAGCCTCTCCGTATCTTCCGGGTCTTTCCGGAAACAGCGGAGAGTCTGAGGAGGTCGCAAAGATCTGTTCGGCGAAGACCTCGGACGAGGCCTATCTCGGCTGTCTTTTATCGGAAATTATCGCACGATCAAACACCTCATATGATGCTCTGATGAATCTCTACGGGGATACCTGGGATCTTGAGCGTGAAAGCATCCAAAATGCCCACTCGCTGACGATGGTCGTCGATGCCTGCGGAAAAGCAGGCAGGACCGACATCGGATTCGGACTGGCATGCGGGGATGCTTCCCTCCTGAAAGAAGCCTGGGAGATTGCCCTTTCTTTTAAGAAAAAGGTGATCGCTGCCGCAGATTCAGCCAAACAGATAACAAAGAATGCATGGATGGTCGATTCCGTCGATACGGTAAGCGATGTCGCCGACATGTTTGCCGAGTCGGAAAACCGGCCTCTTTTCGTTCTTTGCAGAGGAGAATCGTATCTGAAAGTTTCAGCGAGAGCGCCCCGGACCGCTGACGTGGATTTTGAGCAGTTCATCGTGACTGCCGCAAAAACATTCGGCGGAAAGGGCGGAGGTCATAAGACCCGGGCAGGCGGAGAATTCACGCTTGCCTGCGAGACTGAGTTTATCAGATCACTGGAGGCATTAGCGTGAAGATATCCGGCGAGATCAGATCGAAAAATCTGCGTGCAGATGATATCGAAAAATCTCTTTCGCCGGATAACGGCGGGTTTATTGAAACTTCTTTTGAGGACGGGTGTATTGTGGCGAGGGTGAACGGCGAGTCGCTTCGGTCGGTTATTGCGACAGTTGATGATTATCTGATGAATCTCTCGGTTGCAGAACGGCTCATCGAGACGATCTGCGCAGAGAATACGTTAAAAAATACTACAGGTGAATAAACCATGGCAAGAAAAAAGCAGAGTGGCGGACGCAAAGTTGAGGGCTGGAAGGCAAAGAACTGGTATAAAGTTCACGCACCGGAATTCCTCGGCAAGCAGTTCATTGGAGAGATCATCTCTTCAAATCCGGAAAACGTTCCGGGCCGTGTATTGACGGTTAGTCTGGGAGAACTTATCCAGGACTATTCCAAACAGAATGTTCGTGCATCCTTTAAGATCATGAATGTTGCAGGCGATTCAGCATACACCCAGTTCAATGGTCACGAAATGACCAAAGAGTTCGTTCGTGCAATGGTAAAGAAACGGGCCTCCCGTATCGACAGCACGATCACGGTTACGCCCCTTGGCAGCACCCGTGAACTTCAGGTCACGATCACCGCATTCACTATCAACCACGCAAGACTTTCCCAGGTTCAGGAGCTTCGTGCAAAGATGGTGCAGGTCGTTGAAGACACCGCAAAGGAATCCGACTTTGAGTCCTTTGTTTCCGCTATGCTGAAAGGCGAACTTTCCAAGAAGATGTTCGCAGAATGCAAGCCGATCTTTCCGGTCCGCAGAATCGAGATCATCAAGTCCGAGTCGGTCAGCTCTGCAGCAGACCGCGCAGCAGCTCTTATCCGTTAAATTCGGATAAACTCTTTTTTTTACAGATACACTCTTACTGAATATTTTCCCCTGACTATGACTATTTTCCAAAAGGTATGATTGATGCTTACAGCGGGTAGAAAAGAAAAATGCTCTCAGTCATCACGCATACTTACCGGAAGAACCTGAGTCTATACTCATTTCGTCTTCGGTAAATGAGGGAGACCACAAGAGACGGGAGAGGGAGATCCCGGGCCGCGGATGGTCGATGACGAGATGGTTCCCTTCCAAATACAGCGTCATGCCGGTGAATTCATCAGCAGAACAGAGGAGATGCTGCTCGGGGTGGGTGCCGCGTCTGATATCACAGCGCATCTCGATTTTTTCGGCGGCCGAGACAACATACGAGAGCCGCTTTCCTGCCGGATGGGTTTTTGGAAGAGCGATCACCGGCAAATGATATGTTCGAACCATCTCAAGAAGATAAAGAGCAGGAAGGACCTCGCCGCCCTCCGGTGCCGAGACGATGATCAGATCACCCGGATAGACACCCTGCACAAGTTCTTCCGTATCGGTTTCGATAAGAAGAGGAAATTTTTCAACGGCTTTTGCGATCAAAAGAAAAGAGGTGGTTCCCCGGATGATGACCGGATGGTCACCTAGGAAAGGAACGCGAAGGTCACCGGTCATTACGATTACATCTCGGTAACGTCGTCTGACTGACAGGTCGGGCACATCGGGTGTTTGCCAAGCCCGGTGAAGGTCGCCCCGCAGTCATTGCATTTATACTTCTTGCCTCTGCCCTTTAAGGGGTCATTGAGGTCAACGTCGACAGGTCCGCCTGCTGAACACATAATCCATTTCTTGGGCGGGAAAGATATTATGCGTGTCGGTGGATAGCCAAACCCTATATCAAATGCCGATAAATACTAACACAAATGCCAGAAGAGCATATACAAAAAAAGTTCATCGTCTACTTCTGCATAATCGGCTGTTTCGCGATATTTTCAACAACGATTTCAAAAAATCCCGTGCTCCCCTTATATGCAGCGTCTCTTGGAGCAAATGACGCTTATCTCGGACTTATCGCTGCCGTATCTCCTCTCGCCGGCATTCTCTTCAGTTTTCCCGTAGGTCTGATCTCAGACAGGCTTGGCCGAAGAAAACTCCTCATCGTCTCCGGATGCATATTTCTGACGGCTCCCCTACTGTATCTTCTGATAACGGACCCGGTGTTTCTTATCCCCGTCAGATTCTTTCACGGCTTGGCGACGGCAATCCTTGGACCAGTGGTCGGTGCTGCGATCGCAGAAAAATTCGGCAGCAGAAAAGGCGTAATGATGGGGACATACAGTTCTGCTACGCTCGTCGGCAGGACTGCGGCTCCCCTGATAGGCGGGGCAATTATCACTCTGTTTGCTTTGACGCCGGGATTCACAGCCTATCATATGGTGTATCTGGCAGCGTTTTGTGCTGCAGTACCGGTGTTTATTCTGATTCTTTTCTTCCGTGATACGCATGGGAGCGTGCAAAAAGTAACCTTTGCCGATTTCACAAACAGTCTGAAGACATTTCTCTCGAACAAAGGGCTTCGTGCTGCATCCACCGCAGAGATGATAACCTACTTCTGTTTTGGAACGTTTGAAACATTCTTGCCGGTCTATCTGCTCCTGATCGGCGTTCCTGCATGGCAGACCGGGATCATTTTTGCCGTGCAGGTGGTGGTCATCGCACTCACCAAACCATTTTTCGGCAGGCGTGCAGACACGGGAAATCCTCAAAAACAGATCGCGGCAGGTATGCTTCTGACGGGTCTCTCGCTTGGAATCATGTGACTGACGATAAACTTCTGGATCCTGCTCGGTCTAAGCTGTATTTTTGGGATCGGCATGTCGCTTTCCACGGTAGCCACCAACGTGTATGCTGCTAACACTGCAGAAAAGAACCAACTTGGAGCGTCTCTCGGAGCCCTTTCCTCGATCATGGACATCGGCCATACATCGGGCCCTCTTGTCAGCGGGATTGTAATTACATTTGCGGGATACCAGACGGGCTTTGGACTTTGCCTCGTCCTTTCAGTAATGATGTCAGTATTTGTGCTGATGATCAGATAAAAAAAGAAAAGAGAGGGGGGTTAGCTGTGGTAGTGACTCAGCGGTTCGACGGTGATCTTGTTGGTCTTCATCGACTCGATTGCCTGCACTGCCGCCTCTGCTCCGAAGATGGTCGTGATGTAGGGGATCGAGTAGTCGATGCTTGCCCGCATGATCTGCAGGTGGTCTGCCCGTGCATTTTTATCGCCGGGGGTGTTGATGAGGAGATGCACGTCCAGCGCCCGGATCATGTCAAGAATGTTCGGCGAACCTTCCTGAACCTTTCTGACAAGGTTCATGGGGATATCGTTCTGAGCAAGGAACTTGACCGTGCCTTCCGTACCATAGAGTGAGAATCCGAGTTCGTAGAGCTTGTGGGCAATCGGCAGAATCTCATTCTTCTGATCATTGGTAACTGAGATGAAAACGTTTCCTTTCAGCGGGATGGTGTTGTCAGCTGCCTGGCTTGCTTTGTAGAATGCTCTACCGAAGTCGTAATCGATACCGATGACTTCACCGGTACTCTTCATCTCCGGACCGAGGATCGGGTCGACGCCAGGCAGTCTGGAGAACGGAAGAAGAACTTCTTTGACCGCTACGTGACTGATCTCTTTCTCCTCGTAACCAAGGTCTGCAAGCTTCTTTCCAAGCATGAGTTTGGCCGCGATCTTTGCAAGCGGGAGACCGGTCGCTTTCGAGACGAAGGGGACCGTTCTGCTTGCACGCGGGTTTGCCTCAAGAACATAGACCGTTCCTTTGTGAAGAGCATACTGGATGTTGATCAGACCGACCACACCGAGGGAGAGAGCAATCTTTCTCGTGTAGTCTTTGACGGTTGCGATCTGCTCGGGAGTGAGGGTCTGCATTGGGATGACACATGCCGAATCACCGGAGTGGACACCGGCTTCTTCGATGTGTTCCATCACACCGCCGATAAGGACCGTTTCTCCATCTGAAACTGCGTCCACATCCAGCTCGGTTGCATTGTCGAGATATCTGTCGATTAAGACCGGGTGGGTGTTGGAGACACGAACGGCCTCTTTAATGTAGGTCTGGAGTTCAAGTTCATCGTGAACAAGTTCCATTGCACGGCCGCCGAGAACGTAGCTTGGTCTAACTAAGACCGGGTAGCCGATCTTGCTGGCGATTGCGTATGCTTCCTTCTCGGAGTAGGCAGAACCGTTTGCCGGTGACGGGATGTTGTTCTGCTCTAAGAGAACACTGAACCGGTTTCTGTCTTCGGCAACATCCATATTGTCGGGGCTCGTTCCAAGGACCTTTGTCTTCAGACCGAAGAGTTTGATCTCTTCCTGAATTGGGATGGCAAGGTTCACGGAGTTCTGACCGCCGAACTGAACCATAACACCGTCATAGTCACCTTTTCTCAGGATATTGACGACATCCTCGAGCTGCATCGGTTCGAAGTAGAGACGATCCGAGGTGTCGAAGTCGGTTGAAACCGTCTCCGGGTTGTTATTTAAGATATGGACCTCGATGCCTTCCTCACGCAGGGACTTGACTGCGTGGACCGTACAGTAATCAAACTCGATTCCCTGGCCGATGCGTATAGCTCCGGAACCAAGGATGAGAACCTTTTTCCTGTCGGACTGGGTAAGCTCGCACTCCTGCTCCCAGGTGGAGTAGTAGTAGGGCGTCTTTGCCGGGAACTCAGCAGAGCAGGTGTCGACCATCTTGTAGGTCGGAAGGCCGACAAGACTCTCGATTTTGTAGATGTTCCAGCCGGTGAGCTCGCGGATCTCTGCGTTGGAGAATCCAAACTTCTTGGAGGTTTTGACAAGCTCTTCAGTGGGGTGGTCGCGGAGTTCAAGTTCGATGTCCACGACGTTCTGGATCTTCTCTAAGAAGAACGGCTCGATCTGGGTGAGGTCGTAAACTTCCTTGACGGTCATTCCAAGGCGGAAGGCATCAAAGAGGGTCGGGAATCTCTCATCGGTCGGGCGGGAGAGGATCATTCGGATCTCGTTCAGATCAGTGTGCCGGTAGATATCCGTATCAAGCGAGCGAAGAGCTTTCTTGAATCCTTCCTCAACGGTACGGCCGATTGCCATGACTTCACCAGTACTTTTCATCGAAGTGGTGAGGGTCCGGTCGGCGGTCTTGAATTTGTCGAAAGGCCATCTGGATACTTTGACCACGACGTAATCAACAGCCGGCTCGAAACAGGCCGGCGTGCATCCTGTGACCGTGTTCATGATCTCATCGAGGTGCAGACCGATGGCCACTTTTGCTGCCACACGGGCGATCGGGTAACCGGTCGCTTTCGAGGCAAGTGCCGAGGAACGTGAGACACGCGGGTTGACTTCAATGACACGGTAGTCACCATTGTTGAAGGCAAACTGGATGTTGCATCCGCCCTGCACGTTGAGGGCACGGATGATTTTGATTGCGGCCCGGCGCATGATACCGAACTCGTCAGAGGTGAGGGTAAGAATCGGAGCGACGACAACGGATTCACCGGTGTGGACACCCATCGGATCGACGTTTTCCATTCCGCAGATGATGATACAGGTGTCTGCAGCATCACGCATGACCTCGAACTCGATCTCGTTCCAGCCTTTGACCGACTCTTCGATCAGAACCTGGTGGACACGGGATTTGGTGAGACCGTGTTCGACGATTGTTCTGAGTTCCTCTTTGGTGTTCGCAACTCCTCCGCCTGCTCCGCCAAGTGTGTATGCCGGACGAATGATTGCGGGGAGACCGACTTCTTCGTATGCCTGTTCGAGCTCTTCGATTTTGGTTAAGATGAAACTCTTTGGAATAGGTTCGCCGATCTCGAGCATGAGTTTCTTGAAGAGATCACGGTCTTCACCATGATAGATAGCTTCAAGCGGCGTTCCAAGAATCTGGACGCCTTCAAGGGCACCCATTTCGTAGAGTTCTGCCGTGAGGTTCAGACCTGTCTGACCGCCCATACCGGAAAGAATGCCGTCTGGTTTTTCCTTCTTGATGATCTCGGCAATGATATCCGCTTTCAGTGGTTCAACATAGACTTTATCCGCAGTTTCAGGGTCGGTCTGGATCGTAGCCGGGTTGGAGTTGACTAATACAACTTCGATGCCCTCTTCACGCACAGCTTTGCATGCCTGGCTTCCTGCGTAGTCAAACTCGGCAGCCTGTCCGATCTGGATCGGTCCTGATCCGATGAGCAGGACTTTTTTGAGTGAGGTGTTTTTAGGCATCTGGGATTCCTCTGTACATGATATCGTAAATGGGTTTTTCCACGCCGTCGTAGATTCCATCGTGTTCCGGATGGAACTGTACACAGTACACGCCGAGGTCGTTATTGACAAAACCCTCGACCGTGCCGTCGTTTGCATTGACACAGTTTACTTCACAGCCTTCCGGAAGACTGTCGGCAACTACTGCGTAGCCGTGTCCCTGGAAAGTTACGGCAACGGTGCCGTCGGAGAATTTCACCGGCTGGCTTGCTCCGCGGTGACCAAGTTTGAGTTTTTCAACCTCACCGCCAAGAGCTGCCGCAATGATCTCCGCACCCATGCAGATTCCTTGTAACGGGATGGTTCCAAGGATATCTTTGACGCAGGAGATTGCTTTTGGTGCGGCAAACGGATAACCCGGACCATTCGTTAAGAAAAGTGCACTTGGTTTGTCTGCCATGATAACATCAGCCGGCGTTCCGTACGGGTAGACATAGATGTCTGCGCCGCGGTTTTTCAGACTGGTGAACACCGATTTTCTGCATCCAAGATCGAGGACGGCAATTTTTTTGCCTTTTCCTTCGATGTGGTAGGGGGCCTTGCAGGTTACACCGGGAATGAGTTCGCGGGTTTCCTGGATCGAAGCGGTCTGAGCCATGGTGACGGCTTTGTATCCGTCATCAGAACCGGTGATAAGGGTCGCACGCATGACGCCCTGTTCACGCAGTTTTATTGTGAGCATACGCGTGTCGACACCTTCGATTCCCATAAGGCCATTATCCTCAAAGAATTCGCCAAGTGTTGGATGGTGTTTTGGATGAACGCAGAGTTCACGCACAATTGTTCCCGCAGCGTGAACTTTGTCATGCTGGAGCTGATCTTTGTTTGCTCCATAGTTTCCAACAAGTGGATAGCCGAACATCAATAGTTGTCCGGAAACACTCGGGTCACTAAGGGCTTCCATGTATCCTGTAGATACAAGGGTGACAACCAGTTCTCCGGATGCACAGCCTTCAACGCCAAAGCCGGTTCCGGTGATGATTGTCCCATCTTCAAGTCCTAAGACAGCCTTCATGATTTTGTACCACATACATGTCGGCAGGATAGATAATAAGACTAATCAATGATGACACAATATTAATTTTTAAAAATATATTTTATAAAAAAAATATATTGCTTAATTATAGTAAAAAAATACATATGTGTCGTAACAATATCTTTTAGAGCTTCAGGATATATTCATTACCCCTAATAACCATACATTCACTCATACGAGACCAGGAGATCTCACTGGCTCTTCATCATTCTGGTGAATACCTCCGATATTATGACAGAAACACGATCCGAAACTACAAGATTCCCCATACTATTCATACCCGGCATAATGGGCAGCTGAATTTATGATCAGGCCTGCAGTCTCGTCTGGGTAGAGTATTCGCTCAAACTTACAAAACTTGGCGAGATGATGGGGATGCAAAATACGCTGACGGTAAAAAACAATGAAATCAATCAGGTGACGCTCCCGGAAAATCAGCGGGAATACGGAGCCATGGGACCGTTCGAATATCCCTATAAAAAAATGAGAATTTCTAACAACCTTTTTTTTCCGACAGAAAGTACTTTCTTTTCGTACGTTGAGTAGTATGTATGGGGACTTTCAGCAGCTTTGGTCTCAACCAGGCATATCACGAGCGTTATGAAAAACTTGGCGACCGTCTCTCCGATGTTGGTAAAACACTTGATTGGGATGTTTTTCGTCCTCTTCTTGAATCCATGTATGCAAATAAATCCGGCAAAGGCGGTCACCCCAATGTCGATGTAATACTCATGTTCAAGATTCAGCTTCTGGAAGTCTGGTATAATCTATCTGATCTCGCCGTTGAACGTGAAATCTACGATCGTCTCTCCTTTTGGCATTTCCTTGGGTGTCCTGACAAAATACCCGACAATTCAACGATCAGGTTATTTCGGGAGCGCATGTCCGAATCAGGCGTTGACACATTGGTTTGGCAGGAGTTTCAGCGACAACTTGACCTGAAAGGTCTCAAAATTGAACAAGGTATGATTCAGGATGCAACGTTTGTGTATGCTGAACCCTGTCATTGTAAGAAAGACACGCCGCGAGGAGAGCAGGCAAAAACACGACGGGATAAAGATGGAAAAATCATGTCCAAGAACGGCAAAATGCACTATGGCTATAAACTGCATACCATCATGGATACGACGCATGATCTTATTCGACGCATTGAAACCACCACGGCAAATGTTCATGACAGTCAGGTGGATCTGTCAGAAAAAGGAGAAGTGGTCTATCGGGATCGGGGATATCAGGGAGCAACATGCAAGGGATATAGTGCCACAATGAAACGGGGGGCAAGGGGACATCCCATTGGGATACGAGATAAACTGAGAAATATGCGGATAAGTAGGAAGAGATCAAAGGGGGAGAGACCCTATGCAGTGATCAAAAATATCTTTCATGCAGGGTTGGTGAAGGTAACAACGCTGCAAAGAGTGCGAGTGAAAAATATGCTGGCTGCATTTTGTTATAATATCTATCAAGTGAAAACGATTCAAAACAGGGTGTAAATTAAAAAAAACGTCAAGGAATAATTGGGATTTATCGTGATTTTCTTTTTTTTGGGGGGGGATGAGAGGGTGTGGAGATGTATTCAATCATTCATAAATAATGATTCTCGTTAAAAAAAGAGTTGATAGAAATTCTCAAATCGTTGATCTGCTCTGCGAGGTATTCCCGGAAAATTGCGTCTACTTTTTTTCCTATGATTTTCGTCAGTCCATATCAGACTCAGCCGCGTTGTTACATACGCAGATTCAAATCACCCTGAATATTGCCGATAAATCCAAGGTTGATCTCATTGCACACAGTCTCGGCGGGCTGATCATTTCAGCTTATCTGGAACGTTACGGAAATGAACATATCGGAAAAGTCATTATCCTTGCAGCTCCCTACGAAGGTTCCCCCGATACGATAAACACGGCATTGACCGGAGAACTGACCTATATCCAGGGAAGCGTGCTTGATACGGTTACAAAAATTACCAGAGACGTCCGGACAAGTTTCCCGTCAGCCGCGGACCTTGTTCCAACAGAAGCATATTCAGGCCTTCATCCGCCATATATTCACACAGAAAATATTCAATTCAGTGATGAAGTCCGGGAGAAGGAGAACGTATTCTCTGAAAGTGATCCGTATTACATCCCGGCAGGAATTACCAGAGAGGCCGGGGTGAATGTGTACAACCCGATTCACGGAAACCAGTATGAGATGCTTCTGAGAAAAATTTTTGGCGAAGAGCAGACTCTCAGACGGGAAAACAACAGCCGGATCATCACGCCCCTCGAAAGATCATACTTTGCCGTCGGTATTAACCGTCAGACCATCCGGTCACTGATGTTTTCCGATGATCCGTTGAATCCCGAGATTACTCACATTATATACGATCACGCCGGTGACGGATCGGTTCCCGAGGAATCGGCAACCATGTACGGGTATCTGGAAACGCTTGGAAAAGATCCGATAGGAAACAGTCGTCTGCTGAAGATAGATACAGAACATGGAGGGATCCAAAGTCACGGCAAAGTGCTGGACTGGATCGTGGCCATTCTTTCAGATGCTTCTACCAAAGACATCCAGTCCGATCCGGTCATCGAAGAAAATACGGTCATGGTGAAGGTCGCAGGCCGTCAGGAAATTTTTTCCAAACTACAAAAGCTCGTTACATCAATGAAAAATCAGAAAAACACATAATAAAATAAAAAAAGAGAATTTCTAACAACCATTTTTCCGACAGAAAGTACTTTCTTTTCGTACGTTGAGTAGTATGTATGGGGACTTTCAGCAGCTTTGGTCTCAACCAGGCATATCACGAGCGTTATGAAAAACTTGGCGACAGTCTCTCCGATGTTGGTAAAACACTTGATTGGGATGTTTTTCGTCCTCTTCTTGAATCCATGTATGCAAATAAATCCGGCAAAGGCAGTCACCCCAATGTCGATGTAATACTCATGTTCAAGATTCAGCTTCTGGAAGTCTGGTATAATCTATCTGATCTCGCCGTTGAACGTGAAATCTACGATCGTCTCTCCTTTTGGCATTTCCTTGGGTGTCATGACAAAATACCCGACAATTCAACGATCTGGTTATTTCGGGAGCGCATGTCCGAATCAGGCGTTGACACATTGGTTTGGCAGGAGTTTCAGCGACAACTTGACCTGAAAGGTCTCAAAATTGAACAAGGTATGATTCAGGATGCAACGTTTGTGTATGCTGAACCCTGTCATTGTAAGAAAGACACGCCGCGAGGAGAGCAGGCAAAAACACGACGGGATAAAGATGGAAAAATCATGTCCAAGAACGGCAAAATGCACTATGGCTATAAACTGCATACCATCATGGATACGACGCATGATCTTATTCGACGCATTGAAACCACCACGGAAAATGTTCATGACAGTCAGGTGGATCTGTCAGAAAAAGGAGAAGTGGTCTATCGGGATCGGGGATATCAGGGAGCAACATGCAAGGTATATAGTGCCACAATGAAACGGGGGGCAAGGGGACATCCCATTGGGATACGAGATAAACTGAGAAATATGCGGATAAGTAGGAAGAGATCAAAGGGGGAGAGACCCTATGCAGTGATCAAAAATATCTTTCACAACGCTGCAAAGAGTGCGAGTGAAAAATATGCTGGCTGCATTTTGTTATAATATCTATCAAGTGAAAACGATTCAAAACAGGGTGTAAATTAAAAAAAAACGTCAAGGAATAATTGGGATTTATCGTGATTTTCTTTTTTTTGGGGAGGAGATGAGAGGGTGTGGGGATGTATTCAATCCTTCATAAATAATGATTCTCGTTAAAAAAAAAGAGTTGATAGAAATTCTCAAGAAGTTAATACAGGATTTCCCCGACAAAGACGGTGGCAGCGGCCCCGGTCATCTGCGGGATGTCTCCAACGGTGATGTCGAGCGGACCGCCGACGGTCTTGACATGGACAACACTACCGTGAACCTTTCCGGTCTTGGCGGCGATCAAGGCTGATGCCGTAGAACCGGTACCGCAGGAAAGGGTTTCGCCCTCAACACCGCGTTCAAACGTCCGAATGACGATATCGGACGAGCCGGTGATCTGCACGAAGTTGACGTTGGTTCCCTTGGGGAAGGAAGAGTGGTGACGAATCTTGGGCGCGACTTCGTCGATCGCGATGCCGTCGACGTTGCCGACGAAAATCACCGCATGGGGCACGCCGGTGTTGACTGAATAAACGGTCATTCCGTCGATCTCGCGGCTCTCCTGATAAACGGCAGTTCCCATGTCGATGGTTGCCATGAAATCCCCGTCGGAGTCATAGCCGACACGAACCTGCATCACGCCTGCAAGAGTCTCGACTGAGAAAGCCTTCTTCTTAACATACTCTTTATCGAATGCATACTTGGCAAGACAGCGGATCCCGTTGCCGCACATCTCGGCCTCGCTTGCATCAGGCTGGAGAAGCCTCATGCGAATCTCCGCCTTGTCGGACTTTGAGATAAAGAGGACACCGTCCCCTCCGATACCGAATCTCCGGTCACAGTACACAACAGCAAACTGGGCCTTCATATCATCCGGAATAATGACCTGATCCATCTCGTCGATCAGAATGAAGTCATTTCCGTTTCCGTGAAGTTTCGTGAATGCTATTGACCTAAGGTCATGCTTCGGGAACTTGATAGTCATAATCTATATTATAGGAGTTTGGAGATTTAAAAGAAATTGGCCGATATTTCCATAGTTGGCATACTGTCTGATACTTATCAATGAAAGCGGGAGAATTATCCGTATGGCAAGGTATTTCGTGCAAAGGTTTCCGGCAGAAAAATAAGAAGGGGAGTTACGGATTATATACTTCACTGTTTTGGAAAAACAGATCTACCAGCGGCGCAATCTCGTCCTTCATCTGATAAGGAACACTGTGATCTGCCCCGATGAAAGGAGTGAACCATGCTCCATTAATTGCTCCTGCCACGGCATACCCGTCTTCTACAGGCGTTAACGGATCTGCAGTGCCGCAGATAGCTAACGTACTGATATTGACCGATGAAAGATTTTCAAGCGTACTTTGCATGGAAAGAACTGCCAGCGATTCCAGATAAACTCCTCTATCCGTATCGGGATTTGCAATATTGTTTTCAACGAGCTGCCTAAGGACGGAGGTCTCATTGGTTTTTACGCTGAATGTTGTTGAACAAAGAACCGCTTTTGATACATTCTCGGGATAATAGATCAGCAAATGCTGCGTGATCATCGATCCCATGGAGTGTCCGAAAATGTACATCTTTTCATAACCCAGAGCCCCGATTAACGAATCGGCGTCATCGACCAGCTGCATGAACGGATAGGGTTCAACATCCCTCGTGGTATGCCCCATGCCGCGATGATCGTAGAGATAGACATGATAATTTTCTGCGAACAGACGAATCAGATCGGGATCGACATCATCCATGAGGGTGGTGTATCCGATGATAATCAGAAGAGGCTCGGCTGTTTCGCTCCCGAATTCACGATATCCGATAGTAATATTATTTACATCCGCATACTGAACCGGAGTGTCCAGCACCAGATTTCCGGAGTCCGCCGGAGTCTCGGAAGAGATACAGCCTGCTGTTGAAATGACTGCTGCAAGCATTATCCCAAGCATTAACAGGATTTTTACATGAGATTTCATACCCCATATTGAACGCATGTAAATATATATTCAGAGGATGAACGAAAAACGAGAAAAACCGGCCGGATGCGTCGTATGATGCCCGGTAAAGATTCTAAAAAGAGGATTTTTTGAGATTAAGAGGCTCAGGCAGAGCCCCATTTCTCCAGCGCTTTTCGAAGCTCTACATGCGTCTTGGCATACTCTTCCGCGCTTACTCCAAGAAGGGCCGCATCTACCGCCTGCCGCATTGCACAGGCACCGGCGGCCGTGCCGTCAGGATGACCGTGGATCCCGCCGCCCGCCTGAAGCACAATTTCGTTTCCAAGCGTGCTGATCTCGGCGTGGACTTTCCCCGGGTGAAGACCGCCGGAGGCCACCGGGAATACCGGGAGAAGATTTCCGTCAGGTCGGGTGAGAGCCGCATTGTCTCCAAGGATTTCAGCAGCTTTTCCTCCCATCTTTCCGGAAACCGTACCGGTGTGGAGCTGGTCACCGCCGCAGACACGGACCAGTTTTGCAATGGGCCGCATCGCGATGCCGTGAACGGGGTTTCTCGTCAGCGCGCCGTGCATCGTTCGGTGAACATGAATCGGGACGTTGATGGAGGGGTCGGCAGCAAGACACTGAACCGCGGAAAAACCGGCTGTCAGAACATCGACCATCAGCATGTTCGCGCCCATCCTAACAGCATTGGAAGCAGCCTCGAAGATCCGGTCCCCGCCTGTCGTGATGTTCAGCGCATACAGGACCTGCCTGCCGGTCTCGTCCTTTGCCCGATCGAGTGCTTCCATGACCAACTCCAGTCTCTCCATACGCGGACAGAACTTCTGATCGGTCAGCGTCTCATCGTCTTTGATCAGATCGACTCCGCCGATTGCGGCCTGAAATGCCACGGCGGCAGTATCCTTCGGCGTCAGACCTACCTTCGGTTTGATGATAGTCCCGACATGCGGGCGGCGGGTCGTTTCGGTACCGGTGAGTTTTCTGACCCCCTCAATCCCGAATTTGGGTCCGGTTCCGTCAAGACCCCTGGGGATCTCGATATCGAGAAGGCGCACTGCCTCAAGTTTTCCAAGACCGAAGAGGTTTCCGGCAATGACCGAGAGATACAGAGGGATGTTCCCCGGCTCGAATATTTCATATGGGTAACGTAGTTTCATTTGGAAACCATCGCCCGACGGCACGATCTCAAGAACCTCGCCGTCGAAGGCGTGAACGTAAGTGGTTTTCTCGTTTACTGTCGAGATGCCGGTCCAGGTCCCAGTCGTCTGCTCCTCGCTTATGGCCTGGGCTGCATATTCAGGGTTCACTCCCGATTTTGGTTTGAAGTAATACGTGGCAATTAAATCATTCATGTTAGTCTTTCTCCAGACTCAGAAACTGGTTCTGTAATTCGTCAAGTCCCCATCCGAGGTACTCACGCATGATCGTAAATGCAAGATGAGGGGGAATCGCGCCTGCTTCGGTAATTATCAGATCAATATATTCGGCCGGCGTAACATCAAACACCGGGTTTTTGATGCGGACAAACGGTAGTCCTGCGGCAATATCGTCTGGGAGAACTTCGTTTGCCGGACGTTCCTCGATCTGTATGCGTTCTCCAAGGATCGTTCGCGGAGCAAACTTGTAGGTATCGGCGGTCACAATCACGTTTTTGCGGGCCTCGTGAGCACAGAGAGCGATCTGGGATGTGCCGATTTTATTTACGACCGCCCCGTTCACGGTAATCGCGTCGGCCCCGACAATAACGAGATCGACCTCCTTCATCATCGTCCGGGCTGCAGAATCCACGATATAGGTTGTCGGAATCTCATGATCGTTGAGAGTTTTGATCGTGATGCGTCCCTGATTCCACGGGCGGACCTCGGTCGCATAGACCTCGATATCTTTTCCCTGACGTTTTGCCTCGATAATACTTCCAAGAGCCGCACTGGAATTACAGTGCGTCATGATCACACTGCCGTCGGGGATATGATTTGCCCCCATCACGGAGATCCGGTCAAGGGCCGTCCGTAACGACCAGATAAACTCGTTCGCTTTTTCCCGCAGGTTCCGTCGTGCCGCCTCCTCATTTTTGGAAGAGCGGACGTCCCGCATAACGATCTGAATGGCATTGGGAAGCGAGACGGCTGTCGGACGGGTGGCAAGCAGAATACCCGCGGCCTGCTCCATTTCACGGATGAAAATCGATACATCTCCAGTCCGGGGAAGCGTCTCGGCATGATCACGAAGCGCAGAAACTGCTTCCCGTGCAATCTTTCCGGCGCCGCGAATCTCCATCGAGATGATTTTGTCGGCTGTGTCGTTGATGCTCATTTATATTACTGATAGAAGTCTAAGATTAAATAACTGAGTATCGGGCCACGGCCCGTCTCAAACAAAGAGAATTATGACTGTTGGCATAGTTTTTGATAGTGCCGGAACGCTTCTGAAAACGAATCGTGCCGTCAAAAATATAAAGAGCGGGACATTGTTGAACGACAGCCCGGAAACGACGATGCTGACCTTCGAGGATCCCGACCGGATCCTCGTCCTTTTGAATGTCAGTTCGAGCGGCATGATGAAGATCCCACCAGAAAAGAACCTTTCTCTGTATCTGAAAGAAGCGGATGTGGTGTTTGGAATCAGCTGCGGACGAAAAATCATCGATGCCGAGTGTGTGGGAAAGATTCTTTTTTCCGACCCAGTCTGCCGGGTTTTCGATCTGCAGGAGGTCATCAGAGCCTGCTGGCGGATCGTATCCAAAGAAGCCGAATCGTTTGCCATGAATACGGGCGTGATCGTCAATCTCCGGACAAACGAGATCGAGTTCACACTTGCAGCCGCCGGCTATCCGTTCCCGGGAGTTCGTGAAATGATTTCCACGCTCCATCAGAAAGGAGTGGCGGTCTACATCGCTTCCGGGGACCGGACCTCGAAACTGGAACTGATCGCTGACAAGATCGGGATCCCGCGGGAACGTGTCTACGGCGTAGCAACGCCGGTGACAAAAGCCCGAATCGTGACCAGCCTCAAAAATGACTACGACATTGTCGTCATGGTCGGGGACGGGATCAACGACCTTTCGGCGATGCGGGCTGCCGATGTTTCGATCCTGACGGTACAGCAGAAGGGCGAGCGGCCAGAAGCCCTCCTTAAACAGGCGGAATACATTATAGACGACATACGGGACGTAATCGGCATCGTAGATAAATTCAACACTGACGATGAGTGAAAGCCTGAGACGCAGGCAAAACCGCACTATTATAATAGCTCTGCGCAGGCATCTCTGACGGGAGGCACAGAGGGAAAATACGCAGAGGTTGGCCGACGTTCCGACCCGCTTCTAAAAACTAATAACTGCGTAAAACAAACACATACCATTATAGAAGGAAGAACATATGAAAACCCCGTTTATTACGATAAAGAATCTCATCATGGATTTTCCCGTCTCAACCGAAGATTGCGACGAAAAATCGACCGAGATGGTTCGGGTCCTGGATAACATCAACCTTGAACTCTCAGAGGGAGAGATCGTTGGTGTAATCGGCAGAAGCGGCTGTGGTAAAACCGTAATCATTCATCTTATCCGCGGAATCGATCAGCCCCCGACCTCAGGGAAAATCATTTATCACATATCCCGCTGCCCAAAATGCGGCAAGATCGAGTTCCAAAGCGATGCCGGAAAACCCTGTCCGGCCTGCGGAGATACCCTCGTCGCAGAGGATGTCGATTTCTGGGACCCCGAAAACGGGAAACTCAAATCACAGATAATGGCACGGACCTCGCTGATGTTCCAGCGGACCTTTGCTCTGTACGGGGATGACCGCGTCATAGAAAACGTTCTTCGCGCCCTCGACGATATCAACTATCCTTCGGAAAAAGCTATCAGCCGGGCCGCCGACCTTCTCGACAAAGTCAGGCTCATCCACCGAATGATGCACATCTCCCGGGATCTCTCCGGCGGGGAAAAACAGCGTGTCGTGCTCGCCCGTCAGCTTGCCCGTGAACCGCTCTTCCTTTGTGCGGACGAGCCGACGGGAACCCTTGACCCGAAAACGGCACGGATCGTACATGATCTGCTGAAGAAAGCGGCCAAGGAAAACAATATGGGAATGATCGTCACCTCCCACTTTTCCCAGGTTCTTGAAGATGTCTGCGATCGTGCGGTCCTCTTAGACGACGGAAAGATCACCAAGATCGGGACGCCTGATGAGATCGTCACTGAGTTCATGAAGGGATACCACGACGACCGCGTATACACCGATCAGATCTTCGGCGACCCGATCGTCAAGGCCGAACATCTGCTCAAAAAATTCATCGCCGTCGACCGTGGAGTAATCAATGCGGTAAACAATATCACCTTCGAGATCAATGAGCGGGAGATCTTCGGAATCATCGGCGTGTCGGGCGGAGGCAAAACCACTCTTTCGAAGATGATCGCAGGTCTCTACGAACCGACATCCGGCAAACTCGAAGTCAGGATCGGGGACGTGTGGGTCGACATGTCAAAACCCGGATATCTCTTCCGCGGCAGGGCCAAACAGTACATCGGACTATTGCATCAGGAATACGACCTCTATCCCCACAGAACGATCATCGACAACTTAACCGACGCGATCGGTTTAGAGTTCCCAAAAGAACTTGCAACCAGAAAAGCGCTCATCACCCTCCGGATGGCGGGCTTCACCGAAAAGAAGGCAAAAGACGTCCTGCACAGACTGCCTTCCAGTCTTTCCGAAGGAGAGAAGCACAGAGTCGCTCTCGCACAGATCCTTATCCGGGAGCCGCGCATCATCCTCCTCGACGAACCGACGGGAACGATGGACCCGATCACCAAAGTCGATGTCAAACACTCGATCATGCATGCGAGAGAAGAGATGGAGGAGACGTTCGTCATCGTTTCCCACGACATGGAGTTCGTGCGTGACGTCTGCGACCGGTGCATGTTCATGCGTGGCGGAAAAATCATCGCGATCGGTCCAACTCACGAGGTTCTCGAAAACCTTTCCGAGGATGAAAAGATAGTGATGAGAAACGCGGTCGAGAAGGAACGGGCTCGGGCCGAAACCGGAGTCCCGAAAAAGGCGACCCTTGCGGGAGGGGCCCACGAAGCGGAAGCAACCGAAGGAGCCCTCCATGAAACGACCGATGAAATGTTCGAGATGTAGGTCAGGATCATGACTAAGATCCATGTGTTTCTCAACGGCGAGCAGAAAACCGTTGAAGAAACAACAACCATCAAAGATCTCCTTCCGAATCAGCCGGAATGGACCTCTGTTGTTCTTCTTTTGCCCGGAAGCGTCTCCCGGGAAAAAACTCCGCATCTTCGTCTGACGACGACCGCCGGGGATATCGTAATTGAGCTTGCGAAAAAAACGACCTTTCCTTTGCCGACGGGAGAAGTGAAGGAGAATCTGCGTGTCCACTTCGATGACAGAAACTCCGTCTCGTTCGGTCCGTTCCCCCAGGAATTTACGCCTGATAAAAACTCCTACCGATATGAACAGGGCGTAGTTTGTCTCGGGTCCGGCGGATACGACGCAAAAAACGCCTATCTGACCTTTTCCCGCAGAGAACATATGGCCGATCACGGGGCAGCCAAAGGCGGGGCAATCTTGGGCAAAGTCATCTACGGTCTTGGGATCATGAACCGCTGGAAAAACGGCGACACCATAACTCGGATTGAAGAAGTTTTTTCCAGCACGGATTCCACCAATGCGAAAGTGACCTCGGACCTCTCGGCTGTTGTGAAGGAAGGAATGCATATTTTTTCCGAACTGGTGATCACCGCAGAAGGGTATCAGGAAAATCATGCAGAGATCGACTGCGGATGCACGGAATCGGTCGAACATATGCTCTTCTGCCTGCGTGAAAACAGGCTCCGGATCGACCGCACCGCGTCGACGTATATCCGCGATCACACCGAAGGAAAACTCTTCGTCCCGCAGGAACGCCAAAAACCGAGACGAGAAGGAACCGTCACGATACGAACGGCGGGAAAGGGATCCGGAGGTCTGTATATCTATACACGCGACGTGCAGAGCAATCAGCATCACACGCGGACGGGCTCGGTCACGCGGGGCATAGAACTCGCCAAGTTTTCCACCGAAAAAACCGTTCTTTCCGTTACCCCTGTTCCTGAGCTCCTTGATCTGCGCGGCCTGCCTCTCGGAGAAGCCGTCAGTCTGGCGAAAACACGCGGACTCAAAGTGATGGCGGACAACAGGGATGTAAAAGGAAGAGTCGTCATTGGCCAGAAACCGGAGACGACCCTGGAGATCCTGAAAGAGGGAAAAGTCTCGCTTTATACGATGGATCTCGCAAATGTCATCGACATCTCGCTGGACTACAAAAAAGCCCCGCTCTCGGTTGACCTGTTCCGCCGGGTGACTGGTCTGAAGAGATATGCGGTCGGGACGATGCCTTTTATTTACAATGTGGATGACGAGATGTATCTCTTCAAGCCGCCGTTTTCAAGCGGGACGAACATCATCCCTGAAAACATCCCGAAAAAACCGGTCAAGACCGACACTCTGGCATTGACCAACGATTCGCGGCACGCGGTCGGTATGGTCGGGGTCAGAGTGGTCGAGAATACCGATTACGGACCGACCGGAGAGCCGTTTGGCGGAACGAATATCATTGGAAAGGTCATCGACATGGATAAATTATCCCTGATGAAAGAGGGCGGGACCGTCTACATCAGAGAGGTGAAAGAATGAAACCGTATGTTCCGGAGTATGTCGGGACCGTAACAAAGTACGTTTTCGTGGACTCTCCAAACACCACGCCGCAGGATATCGCAACGGCCGCATACGAGATCGCCCAGGGCGTGATGATCAAAGAGACCTGTTTCGGGTGTCAGATCACCGGCTCTCCGGAAGATGTCGATAGGATCATCTCGCATCTGCGGGTTCTCGATACATATAGGATCTTCATAAAAGACCGGGGATTTCCCCCGGGAGATTCCCGGAGATGCAGGGCAGATCTTGGCGGCGCCAGACCCGGGTATCTCGGACACGAATATGAAATGAGTTTTATCAGATATATCTCCCACGGACTGGAAGAGACCGAAGGGATGAACAAAACCTCACTCAAAAAAGCTGTGGGGGAAACTCTGCCGCTGGAAGAACCGCTCGACGCGGACCTGTTCGAGAAACTCTTTTCGGAGGAAAAATAATGGCAAAAGTATTCATCTATCCGGCAACCAGCCTCATCTTATCCGACCTTGTAGCGAGGTTCGGTCACGAACCGCTCGGCTCGGCTCTTTCGATCCGCGAACATGTCCAGACACCGGGATTCGATTCTCCGCCGATCCAGATGACCTCGGAGGATCCGCAGAAAGGTCTGAAATGGGCGGCTGTCGAGGTCCCGTCGGGGATCCGGGGACGAATGGCCCTCTACGGCCCCTTAGTCGAAGCGGCCGAAGCGGCCATCATCATCGATGAGCCGGATCTTGCCTTCGGGTGTATGGGCTGCGCACGAACAAACGAACTGTTAGTTTTCATGCTCAGAGAAAAGGAGATGCCCAAACTGGAACTGAGATATCCCGCATCCAAAGAAGAGGGCGTGACGTTCGTCGCAAAAATCAAACAGTTCCTAACCGAACTGGAGGTCAAAAAATGAGCGCGAAAGAACAACCCGTACGGATTGCCCAGATCACCTGCGGAGCAGAGTACAGCGGTATCCAAAACGAGATCACTTCGGCGGCGGAAACTGTCGGAGCAAAGATGTTTTACCCGGACGTTGCCTTAAAGGATGTAAAACGCGCCTACAAAGACTTTGGTCTTCCGGTGAAAAGCCCGGATCTGAAACTTGCCATCGCCCGTGCCCAGGCAATCGTGGAAGGAAGAATCGAGGCGGATGGAATCTTCATCGCAAGCTGCTTCAGGTGCGCGGAGGCGGCGATCGTTCGAAACGAACTCCGCAGATATATCGTGGAAAACTCAAAGATCCCGGTCGTCTCCTACTCGTTCAACGAACGGACCGGCGCATCCACCCTTCTAACCAGACTCGAAGCATTATCGACGATCGCAAAACGCCGGGCACTGATGGCCCGTGAAGTTCAGGTCGGAACAACGATGGGCGTGGACTCGGGTTCCTCGACCACCAAATGCATCATCATGCAGGATAACGAGATCATCGGAACAGGCTGGAGACCTACCACCGATGTTCTGAAAAGTGCAGACGATGTCATGGCCTTGGCGTTAAAGGAGTCAGGATTCAAACTCTCCGACATCGATGCGATCGGAACGACCGGATACGGAAGGTTCCTAGTCGGCAAACACATCAAAGCCGATCTTATCCAGGAAGAACTTACCGTCAACTCGAAAGGAGCTGTGTATCTTGCAAACGCCCAGAAAGGATTTGCCACCGTTATCGATATCGGCGGAATGGATAACAAAGCCATCAGCGTAAAAGACGGTATTCCAGGCTCCTTTACGATGGGAGGAATCTGCGCCGGAGCGTCGGGGAGGTTCCTCGAGATGACGTCCAAACGTCTCGGCGTTGACATCACCGAACTCGGCGCACTCTCCATGGAAAGTGAAGGCGGGGAGAATGTTCCGATGAACAGTTATTGTATCGTCTTTGGAACGCAGTCTCTCGTCAATGCTTTGGCGGCAGGCTACAAACCCGCAGATGTTGCCGCGGCGGCATGCCACAGTGTTGCCCAGCAGGTGTACGAACAGCAGCTCCAGGAAGTGGATATCAAAGAACCGGTCATCATGGTCGGCGGATCATCGCTTATTCAGGGCCTTGTCAGAGCAATGGGCAGGATGCTCAGAACCGAGGTCGTCGTGCCCCATCACGCCCAGTACATCGGGGCGGTCGGCGGGGCATTGATCTCCTCGGGATTTGTCGATAAAAAGGTGAAGGAGGCGTAAATGGCTGGTTTGGACTACTTCGAGGTGGAATGCACCGAAGACGGGTCGGATAACTATATTAAAATCGCCACTACCGTACTGCAGGATCACAACCTCCTCAGTATCGTGGAAGGACTGCACATCTACATCGATCCGAAGTATCCCCTCTTCGTGGCAACAGGATTCATCCGCCCGCCGCGTTCGGTGATAAAGATCTCGGACGTGGGCAATGTACTGATTCAGGATGATCAGGCAACGATCGCGGTCGGAGATGAGACGTATCTTGCCGCGATGCTGAAGATGCTTTGGGCCAGACTCGGGCATGACAATGTCGATCAACCCGACCGGTTCACAGTGATTATCAAAAATACGGAGATCCCAAAGGATCTAAGAGACTGGGTGGTTATCGATCCGTCCCAGTCGCTTTTTAAGGACCTTATCTATGCGATCCAGGTCATAGCCCCCGAAGGTTTCAAGGTTCGGCGCGAGAACTACGGAAAGAACCGGTTTTCCTATGCAGCAAGCGAAAACACTCTTCAGGCAGATGACGTCGAGAAGATCATCGCCGAACGATTCGAGAAAATGGAGGAGGCACTGAAATGATCCTTGTCCCGATCACCTACAAAGGAGGAGTGTACCGTCTCGACGAGGTCATCGATTACATCGAAGATCTGGGAGGCTACATCGTCCAAAGACATAACATTGCAAGCGAGGTCGTCCTTCAGGTTCTTATGCCGAAGGAGGACATAAAACGGCTCGCCGCATTCTCCCGGCCGCTCGCGGGGGAGATTCAGGAGTCGCCGCTTGTAGGAACCGAGATCGCAGTGGTCATACCGAGTCTCGAGATCCACCACCTTCCCCATTCGGCATGCGATGTTGCCGAGTATCTGCGAAGCCACGGCTCGAAATCGAACATGCTCGGCATGGCACGCGGATTTGGAAAACGCATCGCCCAGATGAATGACGAGGAACGGGATCTGATCAACGAACATGATCTGGCGATCTTCGTTCTCGGCAACTTTGCATCCTGCATCGAAACGAAGTTCGTGAAGTTCCGGCACGGGATCACCGTCCCGATCATCCTGACCGGGGGGCCGGACAGGGAGATCCTGGAAAAACAGACCGATCCGCCTGTCGCGGGATACGTAGGCGGCCTTGGGCGGTTCATGCACCGGACCCAGACGGAAGCGGACATTCACCGGCTCGATCTGGTGATCGAAGAGTTGGAAAAAGTCATCGAGGTACGCCGGCAGGAGATCGCAAACGATCCCCTCTCGGTCTCGCCGGCCAGGCTTCAGGCTCTGATCAAACAGGAACTGCCGGAGATCGAAGAGGTATACTCTCCCTCCTCGATCGCAGTCCAGCTCAACGGTCTGCGGGTAAAACTTTCATACCCTTCCTATGCGCAAAAGGTCCGCGATCTGGTGATCGAGGATGAAATAAAGGTCGGCGATGTGACGGATGTTCTGCCTTCACGCATGCGAGACTATATTCTGATCCGCATCAAGCCGCTTTCGGAAACAAACATTGTGGTCTAAATCATGGTAGATATCAACATGAATTTTGAAGAGGCGATCGCCGAAGTACAAAAAAACGGAGCGAAACAGACAGCCGCCGAGTGGCTTGGAAGAATTGAAGCCGAGTACGGAACATCGCCTCTGATCTATCAAAAACTTGAGGCATGCCCGGAAGCTCTTATTTCGCATCTTTTATACAAAAATGCGGTGACCCAGGCCGGTGCTCTTCCGCCGAAAACCGTTGAACTCATCAGCCTTGCCGTTGGTGCGGCATTACGGTGCGATCACTGTACGACGTATCATATGCAGGTCGCAAAAAAAATGGGGATCAGCAAAGAAGAAATTCTGGAGGCGGTTTTGATCGCCGGTCTTCTTGCGAACTCTTCGGTTCTTGCAAACGCCTACCGTCTCGTCGTGCCGGAAAAGGAACCGTGCGCAGGAACCTGCGCCATACAATAAAGAAGATCAAATCCCGTTTGAAAAAAACGGGAGAATGATTTACACTTCTGACTATTTTTTCATCTGGAGTGATGCAGTCTCACATTTGACTCCGCCTTCTATTGGAATGCAGAGTTTGTGATGACGGGTCTCCGACTGGAATTCCTCAATGCGCACATCCACATTGTAAACATCTTTGATCCGTTTTGCATTCAGAACATTATTCGGAGACCCGTCTGCGATCACTTTTCCCCTCTGGATCGTCAGCACCCGGTTTGCATACAGAAAAGCATGATCCGGATTGTGCGTTGAGAGGATAATGATGTAACCTTCCTTTGCAAGATCGGATATCCGGCACATCACCCTGAATTGATTGCCGTAATCCAGATTTGCAGTCGGTTCATCCATAATAAGGACCGTTGCTTTCTGCACAAGAGCTCGGGCGATCAACGTGAGCTGACGTTCCCCGCCGCTTATCTCACCGTAACCGGCATCACGCAGATGGGCAATACCCAGACTTTGCATGGCAGCATATGCATCGTT
Organism: Methanocorpusculum sp.; assembly: GCA_965228205.1. Classification (GTDB taxonomy): domain Archaea; phylum Halobacteriota; class Methanomicrobia; order Methanomicrobiales; family Methanocorpusculaceae; genus Methanocorpusculum. Next base: position 1,451,706 of record OZ245799.1, read on the forward strand.
GATATGATCCTGATTGGAGCGGACAAAAGACTGAGCTGATTGGTGACCCCCATAAGAACCACGTCAAGCACGGAATAGTTGAAAACCGGATAGGTAGACTGGGGAATATAGGCAACATGCTTGGCGATCTGCTTATGCGTAAGGGATTTTATATTGGCGCCGTTTAAGATGATTTCCCCTGAATAATTTCTGAGAAACCCGAGAATACAGCGAAACATCGTACTTTTTCCAACACCGTTCGGCCCAAGAACGGCGAGAAGATCCCCTCCCTTTGCAGAGAACGATATATCGTCCAGCACGAGAGGAAGATGCTTTCCATAGGAAAAACTCAGATTGTTTACACTAAGCCTCATGACCGTTTTCCTCCTATCATCAGAAGATAGGCAAAAATCGGCGCTCCAATAAATGCAGTCAAAATTCCGATTGGAACTTCCGTCGTTGCAATTGTCCTCGAGACATCATCCACCAAAAGAAGAAAACCTCCTCCCATGATAATAGCGGCGGGAACGATTCTCCGGTAATCGTATCCGAAAAGCATTCGGCAGAAATGCGGGATCACAAGACCCACCCAGCCGATGATCCCGGAAATGGACACGGCGACGGCGGTGATGAGGGTAGCACAGACGATGACAACAAACCGGAGCCGGTGCGTATTCACTCCCATACTCTTCGCCTCGTCCTCGCCCAGCGTCAGAACGTTCATTCTCCAGCGAAGAAGGAAAATCGGGAGCGTTCCAAGAATAATGATGATGCCGGCAAAAATCACGTCATTCATCGTCGCACCGGCAAGACTACCCATCAGCCAGTAAGTGATCTCCGGAAGTTGCTCGTTCGTGTCGGCGACCAGTTTGATATAGGACGTTGAGGCGGAGAAGAGACTCCCGACCAGAATACAGGCAAGGACCATGCTCAGAGTGGCACTTCCTTTCGTCAGACGGCTGACAACATAGGCGACCAGCACCGCGATCAGACCGCCGGCAAAAGCAAGAATGGTGACCATCCCGCTTCCAAGCGACAGATAAATGGCAAGACAGGCGCCAAAGCCCGCGCCAGCCGACGCTCCGAGAATATCCGGAGAGACCAGGGGATTTTGAAACATTCCCTGATACGCAGCTCCAGCCGTGGAAAGTGCGGCCCCGACTAAGAGCGCAGCAAGGATACGGGGGAGACGGATATTTATTACAACACTGTACATGGCATAATCCCATGTATCGACGCTTACAATAAACTTGGACAAAAGACCCAGAACAGTATTCTGGATATCGGGAAAAGGACTTAAAATATATGAAATACTGCCGTAAATGGCCGATAAGAAGGCGGATGCCAGAATCTGGAGAACATCTGCCATATTTATGGAGAATCTACCGACAACAAAGGAAAGCAGAATGCATGCCGCCGCCGCAAGAATGAGAAGTATGAATCTAAGTTTATAGTTTGGTTGTTTTCGATTCTGAATGGTCAGAAATTCAACGGGTTCCGACATAAGTCATAATATTTACGTCCCAAAGGGATATTAAGTATTCACAGTCTATCTGAAAAAGTTAAATTAAAGTTATTTACACAAGAGAGGGTAAATTCACCGGGAGAGGTATTAATACCTCGGGGATAAATATCATCATATAAAGGAGGCATCTTTTGGCACGAAAAAAAGAGTTTGATCCGTTAGGCGGGTCGATTGGCAGTGAAAAACCGAAAAAGGCGAAGAAAGACAATATGGTTCTTGGGTCGAAAGAACACGCCGGTTCATCCAGCATCTACGATGACGTGTACTATATGCCGGTATCTGAAGGCAGCACCGATGCGCTGACCGCAAGCGGAGCGTCGGACAAGCCAAAAAAGAAGGGGTTATTCGCCGGAGTCTTTGGGCATAAAAAATCGCCTAATGGAGCGAAACCGAAAAGCAAAGCTGAAACAAAAAGTAAATCAGCATCCGAGCCGGATTTCCGAATTACGCAGGACCCTGTAATTACGCAGACAGAAAATGATCCATACCCGGTAATGAACATCCGGGAAGAGGATATCTTTGAAGACGAGCCTCGGACAATAAACGAACCTGCCGTTCTAAGAGCAGAACCCGCTGAAGAGCCTGTGCCTCCAAAAATGCATACATTCGTAGAGGTGGAACCGAAAAAACCAACGGTAAGGTTCCATCCGAAGGTCTGCTACCTCTGCGGAGCGGATTCTTTGGCCCCTCACCAGCTGTTTGGATTCGGGGGAGAATCGGATCCGGAAAGCGCCGTTCCTCTCTGCAAAACATGCATGCGTGCAGTAAATACACTGATGAAATACCGTGATCCTGCAGATGAACAGGAGATCAAAAGCGAGTGGCGTGTTCTTGCGCCCGGTCTGGATGAAAAACGTGTCGACGACCTCATCCGTGAAGGACGCAGGAACTTTCTGCAATAACTCTTTTTTGAGTTGCACATCAAAATAGATATCCATTAATACATCCGAAAAGCAATTAATATGTGTATGGAAACATTGCGTCTGAGTGCAAAACAGTATATTATTGCAGCAACAGTCGGAATTGCCTGTTTTTTACCCCCGTTTATCGGAGAAGCGACAAACATCGCTCTCCCGAATATGCTTGCCGGACTGGGATATACCATGGGACCGGACTACTGGGGTCTTTACGGATGGATTCTTACCGTTTATCTGCTGACATCCACGATCTTTCTTATACCTGCAGCAAGACTTGCCGATAAATTCAGCAAGAAGTGGTTCTTCTGTATCGGTGTCCTTCTTCTTGGGGTAGGATCCCTTGGTGTTGGAATGTCGACATCCGGCGAAATGGTCCTTGCCATGCGCACGATCGAAGGTATCGGAAATGCGCTGATGTTTGGATGCGCGATTGCTTTGCTCGCATCGGCCGTAAAAGTAGAACTCCGGGGGACCGCGATTGGCATCGCGATGACCGGCGTATTCCTTGGACAGCTGGCCGGACCTCTGCTTGCCGGCGCTCTGACGGATGTCTTTGGATGGTCGATGGTGTATCTTATCCTCTGTCCCGTGGCGCTTCTCTCCTTCTTCCTTGCCATTCCTTTCATTCCGCGGGACCAGCCGACCGATAAAGGTCCTTACGACTGGATAGGCGCCCTGCTCTTTATGGTTGGTATGGGCCTTGCCCTCTACGGATTTTCCAAACAGCCCAATACGGAAGCGCTCGCACTTCTCATCTCCGGAATCTTTCTTTTGATAGCATTCTTCTTCTATGAAAAGAGAAATAAAAATCCCCTCATCCCGATCAATCTGATCCTCCAAAACAGAGGATTCACCTTCAACAACTCCGCAAACCTGCTGTATTACGTGGCGATATATGCAATGGGTTCCCTGGTCTCGCTCTACATGACGAATGTCTGGGGGATCACGGACGCACTGCCCCGTGCGCTGATCGTGACGACGCAAGGGTTGATTCTCGTGCTCTTTACGATCGTGGCAGGCAGATTCTACGATCACCTTCTGCCCAGATGGCTGCTCGCATTCGGCGTACTTTTCACGATCGGCGGCATAGCCGGAGCATTCCTTATGGGTGCCGCCTCCGCCGAACCGGTCTGGCTGATTGGAGCGATCCTCTGCGCAAGTATCGCGGCATTCGGAATCGGATCCCTGATTCTCACCGCAATTGACCGGTTTATCAGAAATGCCCCGCCAAAATATGCAACGACCACGGGACTCTTCCTCATTTGTATAGGAATGATCATCCTTCTGACCTGCGGAACCGAGACCGCCATCTGGAGTATGATCGCCGTTCAGGCATTCTTCGGTGTGGGTATCGCCATATTCGTCACGCCCAACAGTACGGCGATCATGAACTCGGTGACGCATCAGGAATTCGGCATGGCGTCCGGGACCCTTTCTACGACCAGAATGCTTGGCATGGCGATTTCGATTGGAATCGTTTCCATTCTGAAAAACATATTCCTTGCAGGAGTTTCTAACGACTACGCCGCATCCTTCCTCCAGATGATGGACGGGACTATTATTGCCGCACTTGTCGTTTTAGTCCTTGCGATGATCTTTTCCTGGACCACGGGATCACGTAAAAACGCATAACCCATAATCTCAACCACGCTATTTTTTTCGTCCGCGTTCATACACTTACCCCATATGGCAAAGAGATCCGGCAAAAAACGACGTTCATCCACGTCGACCCAAAAGAAGATCATCAGTCTCGTCTGCGGTCTGCTCGTTATCGCTGGAGTGGTGATCTTCGGCGGAGCTGAACTCGGCGGAAATGGGGGTTCAGCACCTCTTGCTCGGCTGGTCACCGATGAACACGCATTTTCCATGCATGTCATCGATATCGGACAGGGAGATGCTATCCTTCTCTCCAAAGACGGGAGGTTTGCACTGATCGACGCAGGAGAGACGATGTCCCCTTCGGTTCGCGAATCGCGCTCGGCGATATTCGCATACCTTGATTCGCTTGACATCGACAAACTGGAATTCCTGCTCATAACCCACCAGGATTACGATCATATCGGCTCAGTAAAGGATGTCCTCTCCACCTACTTTGTTGGATCCGTCTACGACAACGGTGTCGAACATACCTCCGCGACGTATGAAAATCTCATGACATACATCTCTGACGAAAATATCAGTTATACAATCATCAGAGAAGGAGATCAAATCGCAAGTCCATGGCAGGACGTGACGATAGAGGTCGTCTCGCCCCCGCAGGATCTCATCATGACCGGATCATCCCCCGACATCAACGAAAACTCCATCGTTCTCAACGTAACCTACGGGAATGTCTCGTTTATTCTCACGGGAGATGCCGGTAAAAAAGCCGAGGCATACATTCTCTCCACCGGAACCTCGGTTGATGCGGAGATTCTGAAAGCCGGCCATCACGGAAGTTCCAGCTCGTCCACGGATGCCTTCCTTAAAGCGGTCAGCCCGAACGTCATCTTCATGAGTGTTGGTGCAGACAATGAATACGGCCACCCCCACCTCGAATCTTTGACGCGTTTCGCAAAATACACCGACCACATCTACCGCCCCGATCTTGACGGGGACGTGGTTGTGACGACCGACGGATCGGTCTACTCCGTCGTCACCAGATACGAACATATCGCAGAAAATATGCTCGTGTCGGGAGACGGGGTCAGGGTATGAAGCTGCTCGTGACCGTGGATGAAATAGAAAACAACAAAGCCGCGCTCCTGCTTCGCGGTCCAAACGGCGAGACACCGCTTGGGATTTTTCCTCTGGAAAACCTGCCGGCAGGCACAAACGTCGGCGACATACTCTCCCTCTCGTTTGAAAAAGAGGAGGAAGAAACGGCGGCAGCCCGCCGGAGAATCCGTGCTTTGCACAAAACCCTGGAAAAACGATAGATTCATTTTTATTTTTTTGAGACATAGTGAACTATATGTCCATCGAATCCCACCGTTTTTTTTTCGACACCGGCAATACTCTCCCCATCCGGCGCAGACTCCTCGCTCTGGAGAAACTCTGGACATCCATCGAAACCCATGAGCCGGAAATCACGGCGGCCTTATTTTCGGATCTTGGAAAATGTCCCTTCGAGGCATACGCATTCGAGATCGCTCCCGTCCTGCACGAGATCGATTATCTGATCAAGCACACCAAAAAATTCCTGAAACAGGAGAAGGTGCGTTACCCCCTGCTGATTTTCCCGGCAAAAACCGTCATACGCCGCGACCCGTTCGGCCTTGCCCTCCTTTTGTCCCCGTGGAATTATCCGTTCCATCTCTTCATGCTCCCGCTTGCAGGAATCGTCGCCGGCGGAAACGTAGTTATTGGAAAAACGTCCCGGAGATCACCCGAGACCGGAAAGATCATACGGACAATCCTTGCCGAAGTATTCCCCGAAGAATGGGTCAGTGTAGAGGATGAAGTCGATTTAGATGCGCATTATGACTACATCTTCTTCACCGGCGGAAAAGATACCGGAAAAATGATCGCCGAAAAGGCGGCGGCCCACTTAACGCCGGTGACCCTGGAACTCGGCGGGAAAAATGCCTGTATCGTCGACGAGACCGCAGACATCTCCGTAGCCGCAAAACGGATCGCCTGGGGAAAGTTTGTGAATGCCGGACAGACCTGTATTGCCCCGGACTATCTGCTCGTACACAGCTCAGTGCGGGACGAACTCGTAAGAAAACTCAAAGAAGAGATTGTCACCCTCTACGGAAGTAATCCGGCAACGAACAACGACTACGGCAAGATCGTCACCAAAGATGCATACGACCGTTTGATCGCGTTCGAAACACCGGAGAACCTCATCTTCCGTGCCGGAGAGCATAATCCAAACGGAAGAAAGATTGCGCCGACGATTCTGTCCGCAGATATGTCCGATCCCGTCATGCAGAACGAGATCTTCGGACCGATCCTCCCGGTCCTCGCGTGGGAGAGAAAGGACGAACTCGAACTGCTGATCAAAAAGGAGCCGCTGGCTCTCTACATCTTCTCGGAAAACGAAACCTTCCGCAATCATCTCATCGACCGAAACCCTTCAGGCGGGGTCTGCATCAATGATGTCATGATGCAGGTCGCCAACCAGAACGCTCCCTTCGGCGGGGTCGGAACGAGCGGGATGGGAAAATATCACGGAAAGGATTTGCTGGAAACATTCACCCGGAAACGGACGGTCGTGATGCGGAAAACAAAACCCGACCCATCCCTGCGGTATCCGCCGTACACCGAAAAAACGCTGAAGCTCGTAAAAAAGTGGCGAAAGCTGCTGTTTTAGATAGTAAACAGATGCCGGTCTCCGGAGATCGAAAACAGACCGGCACGAACCCCGCAGTCCAGCCATCCGTAGCCGTAGGAAAATTGGACCAGGGCGTTGAGAAGATCATCCGGAAGATAAAACGCTCCCCGGTCGAGATACGATCCGGCGGTTTCTAAAATACTGCATGCCGCGGCATACATCACCGTCTCCGGATCGGGTGAGGGGGAAACCCCCTCCAAAGCACTCGTCAGCATCCTCTGATACCGGTAGGTCTTCTCGGTCAGATGCTCTGCGAGGGATTCCGGGAGACGGTCCGCGATCTTTGGAGGAGCCGACGGCGAACCGGCAAGATATCCAAGAAAGCGTCCGGCATCCAGCCACCCGTACCCATAGGCAAACGATGCGGCGGCATTGACCAGATCGCCTTTTTTGTAAAAAACCCTGCCGTCCGATGCATAACAGGAAACCATCTCGAGGATCTCGTCCGCGGTCTTCCCAAGAACGGTGCCTTCCGAGACGGTCTTTTCAGAACATGAATCCTCAGCAAAGGTCTTCCCGTATGCATCGATCAGCATAGACCCGCAAACCTCTCCAGATACTCGCGCTCGATGTCGTGAAGCGTTGCCGGGACGATTAAAACATGCAGAGGAGAACCAAAGTCGAACGTCTTCATTTCTTCGGCATCTCCCGCATGGACCGCAGGCTCCGGCGAACCTGCCCGAGCGATACCTACATACAGAGGGATCTTTGCATCCACGCGGCGTGTCTGTTCCTCCAGAAGATCGACGGCCTCGGAGATCTTCATGTAGCGTTCCTTGTCCTTTTGAATATCCAGAAACACCAGCGTATGGAGATTTTCCGCAAGATTTGCCGAGATGACCTCTATTGGGGTCATCGGAAACCATTTTCCGTACGGAAAAGGAACGGAAACGGATTTGCCGAACCGGTAGTTCTGCAGACCGGAAAGACCGCAGACCGCGGTCGTTATCGAGGCGCCGTGAATGATTTTCGTCTGGATGTTTCGATCGGCCGCCCGGATCCGGAGATCCGAATGGGTCGTTGCGACCATGGAATCGCCGGCGGTCAGAAAAACCGCGTTCCCTGATTCTGCCGCATCGAGTATCTTATCTGCATGGATCTCCACATCCTCCCGATACAAAGGCGTGATCTTCTTTCCGTAGACCGCTTCGAGCCGTTCGATCGGAGCTCCCATAAGAACCGAGGTGTACACTTCCAGAAAAACCGTGTCGGCGGATTTTATAGCATCCATGCCCCGAACCGATACGTCCGATTCATCAAAGAGGCCAAGCCCGATAAAAGTCAGCATTGTTACTCACTTGTTGGCTCTCGGTCATGTTATTTTTATTGAGAGGGGAAGGGGGCCTCACTCACACAAGCATGAACACAAAATGCAGAAGTGCTCCAAGCGAGGTGCCGAGCAGAAGCGTAAAAACCGTGATGAGAGCGGAAGCCTTCATCCCGATCTCCTTAATCAAAACGGCGATCGTCGATATGCAGGGAACGAAAAAAACACAGACCAAAGCGAAAATATACAACTGGCTGCTTGTCAGGATGGAAGCAAGATCGGTCGTTCCTCCCATGATCGCGAGCGTTTCAAATGCCATCTCTTTACGCAGGATCCCAAAGAGAAGTGCGGTGAACGCAAAGCCCGGCAGTCCGAGAACGGCCGTCGAGATCGGATCGATGAACGACTCGAACATCGTGACAAAACCAAGATATTCGAAAAATCCCAGAAACACGCTGCTGACAAGCAGAAGCGGCATGGCGATGTACAAAAACTCGCTTACCCGCATCCAGGCTTTCCGAACCACATACTTTGGGATCGGCCGGCGAAGCTGCGCCATTTCAAGGATCATTCCATACTGTTCTCCAGGCGTGATCCGGGAAAGAACGCAGCCGAGAGTGAACACAAGAATGAAAACGATTCCGTAGATGGAGAAGGCGGCGCCGAATCCGATAAAAGAGGCAACGATTCCCGAGATGACCACAGTCCGTGCAGAACAGGGAAGCATCGTCACAAGAACGGAAGCAATAATCCGCTCCCGTATGGTCGGGAGAAGACGTGTGCTCATGATGGCCGGAACACTGCACCCAAAGGAGAGAACGAGAGGGATCAGTCCCTGACCGTGGAGACCGAGTCTGTGCATGCCCCGGTCGGCAAGAAAAGCGGCCCGGGTCAGATATCCGGTGTCTTCCAGGATCGAGATGAAGATGTAGAAGAGAAACACGTACGGAAATGCGATCCCAAGACCCGACATGAGAGCAAGGATCACGGCGCCGCCCATCGTATCCCAAAACGGCGCAAGATTCAGCGCATGAAAAGGATCCAGGAGATACGTCGTCATTACGCTGATGATGGCTTCTTCCAGAAATCCTCCAAGGAGAAAAACGATCGCGAGGATACCGACCATCGTAAGGATCAGAATGGGAACGCCCGGAAAACCGCGGGTCAGAAGCGAATCGAGATCACGGCGTTTTTTCTGCGGAGTGATCGTCGTCACCTCATCTGAAATCGCTTTTGCCGTGTTGTGCCGGTTTGCCCCGATGATCTGATCGGGAGACATCATGTGCCGTTTTTCGATCTCTGACGAGATCGCGGCGGCACTCTCCATTACCTCAGGCGAGAGCGTACTCAAGGAAACATTTTCCAAAGCAAAGAGCGCTTCGGCAGCGGAGAGATTGTGAAACTTCTGCAGGTTTTTTGCCGCCGCTTCGATGTGATGATCGTACCGCGGAACGATTGCCGGAACTGGGAGTTCGTCGCCGATGACGTAGTCGGCGATCTTCTCCAGATTTTTTCCCTCGGTCGCGATCGTCTCGATCACCGGAACGCCGAACTTTTCAGAAAGAGCATAGGTGTCGATGATTTTTCCAGCCGACCTCGCATCGTCCATCATATTCAAAACGATAATCAGAGGTTTTCTGATCTCGGCGGCCTGCAGAAGAAGATACAGATTCCGCTCGAGATGTTTTGCATCCAAAACCGCGACGATCAGGTCAGCGTCACCCGTGATGAGATACTCTCTGACGAGTTTTTCCTCGTCGGATTTTCCCGACAGCGAATAGATGCCCGGCAGATCGGTGAGCGAAAACTCTGTTTCGTTGTAGCGGACGATTCCCGACATCAGCCCGACCGTGGTGCCCGGATAATTGCTCACCTCGACGCCAAGACCGGTCAGATGATTGAAGATGAGGGATTTTCCAACATTTGGATTCCCGAGCAGGGCGGCGCGGCGCATCATTGCGTGTTGCACCGCTCGACCATAATATTCTCGGCGACTTCAGGGCTTAGGGCGATATCGCATCCTTTGACGGTGATTACGACGGCGTTATTGTCGAGTTTTCGCCGAAGCGTGATTAGTTCTCCGGGAATCACGCCGAGATCGATAAGCCTGCTGTGTTTTCCAAAACACCGGATCATGGAAACATGCAGGAGGGAGCCTTCCTCGCACTCGGATAAGGAGATGATCGGATTTCGTTTCGTGAGGCCGGCATGCCCTTCGTGCTCCTGAGAAACGGCATGCTCCATGTGGGCTGCGCGTCTTCCCCAGGGTCTCCCGCGCCCGGATTTGTGTCCCGGACCGCGGTTTTCCAGGAACGTATCAAGGCGTTCGATCGTCTCCGACGAGATGCTGTGTTCCATTTGGCATGCCTCCTTGGATGCGTGATCCGGTTCGGTGCCGAGAACGTCGGTGAGGAAACTGGTCAGGACCGCATGCTTGCGCGCCACCTGGGCCGCTTTTACGGTGCCCTTATCCATGAGCGAAAGTCCTTTCGCGGATTCGGTGACATAGCCTTTGTCTTTGAGGCAGGTAAGCGCTTTTTCAAGGCCTTCGGTATTTCCGTTCGCCAGATTTTCCAGATTGGAAACCTTTACTGTTTCTTTTCCGGTATTGAGTATTGCTTCGAGAATATCTTCCGAAAGTTCAAAGGTCATTATTTCTATCTTAGTATCTTTGTTTTCAGAATATCTATGTTATGCCTTTGACATCATTTTGGAAAAGAGAGATTTTGGTTTTTCAACAGCAGAGCAGGTTTCAACAAATTTACACCGGGTGCAGTATGGACCCCGGACAACTTTCGGAATCCCCCTGCAAGCACTTTTTCTGCCGCCCTTAGTGCAAGGAATAATGCACGCCGATCCTGCGGCTCGACAACGACACCGCGTATCGTCCCTGAACCGAGATACTCGACGCGTCCGTAGAAGGGTTTGCCGAACATATCTTCAAGACAGACCGCATAGCAGACCACCCTAAGGCGATCCGAAAGATAGACGCCGCGGGTTGGCGCGTCGCCGCTTTTTTACCAGAGAAAAACTGTCGTCAAAGAATCGGTCAACCTTCCCGTATATACCGTATTTTTCAGAAAAAACCGGGACGTCATACCGTTCGGCCTGACGCCAGGTCAGTTTGCTGCAGGCAGCAACCATCTGTTCGAGGTAGGTAAGCGCGGGCTGATCCTCCGGCACCATATTTTTCAGCCCTTCCTCCCATACATCCTCGACAGAAAGGATATCCCCAAAATAATAGGAAAGCTGTTTTGCAACCGTATATTTAATCGGCTCTTCGTAGGGGGTGTCGGTGGATTTTGCCAGGTACAACTGCATGGGACAGGTGCCTGCTTTCACCACATCAGTTACAGAGATTTTTTCGACCGGCATGACGACTCCATAAACATAAGTTCGTTTAACACACTATTAATAATTATAGCAGGCAACGAACTCAACATTCAGATTCCTCAAAACCTTGATCCCGTGTACAGCAATATGATCCAGATCGCATTCAAGGATGATGAGTTTACGATGATGTTTTTACATCAGCTGCCGATGGCAAACCAGGCAAAAGCCAAGGCTATTGTAGCGATCAGCCCGACGCATGCGAAGAAACTTCTGGCAGCTTTGGATAAGAGCGTGAAAGACTACGAGGCGAAGTTCGGACAGATCACCGGCGGGGCGCATACCGATGGATCCGACACCGCGACGCTGCAGGAATATTCATAAATCAATAACTTGAGAATTTCTAACAACCTTTTTTCCGACAGAAAGTACTTTCTTTTTGTACGTTGAGTAGTATGTATGGGGACTTTCAGCAGATTTGGTCTCAACCAGGCATATCACGAGCGTTATGAAAAACTTGGCGACCGCCTCTCCGATGTTGGTAAAACACTTGATTGGGATGTTTTTCGTCATCTTCTTGAATCCATGTATACAAATAAATCCGGCAAAGGCGGTCACCCCAATGTCGATGTAATACTCATGTTCAAGATTCAGCTTCTGGAAGTCTGGTATAATCTATCTGATCTCGCCGTTGAACGTGAAATCTACGATCGTCTCTCCTTTTGGCATTTCCTTGGGTGTCCTGACAAAATACCCGACAATTCAACGATCTGGTTATTTCGGGAGCGCATGTCCGAATCAGGCGTTGACACATTGGTTTGGCAGGAGTTTCAGCGACAACTTGACCCGAAAGGTCTCAAAATTGAACAAGGTATGATTCAGGATGCAACGTTTGTGTATGCTGAACCCGGTCATTGTAAGAAAGACACGCCGCGAGGAGAGCAGGCAAAAACACGACGGGATAAAGATGGAAAAATCATGTCCAAGAACGGCAAAATGCACTATGGCTATAAACTGCATACCATCATGAATACGACGCATGATCTTATTCGACGCATTGAAACCACCACGGCAAATGTTCATGACAGTCAGGTGGATCTGTCAGAAAAAGGAGAAGTGGTCTATCGGGATCGGGGATATCAGGGAGCAAAATGCAAGGGATATAGTGCCACAATGAAACGAGGGGCGAGAGGACATCCCATTGGGATACGAGATAAACTGAGAAATATGCGAATAAGTAGAAAGAGATCAAAGGGGGAGAGACCCTATGCAGTGATCAAAAATATCTTTCATGCAGGGTTGGTGAAGGTAACAACGCTGCAAAGAGTGCGAGTGAAAAATATACTGGCTGCATTTTGTTATAATATCTATCAAGTGAAAACGATTCAAAACAGGGTGTAAATTAAAAAAAACGTCAAGGAATAATTGGGATTTATCGTGATTTTCTTTTTTTTGGGGGGGGGTGAGAGGGTGTGGGGATGTATTCAATCCTTCATAAATAATGATTCTCGTTAAAAAAAAGAGTTGATAGAAATTCTCACATATAAGAAGCAAAAATATACACAGAAGAGATACTTGATACATTATACGATGATGACGAAAGATCGGGATTCAGGGATGCAATACACGAAAACGTCCTCAATTTACCAAGTCAGGAAGATTATGTATATTTTGCACCACATTATCACGTATTATACTATGGAACAATGCCAAATGCGAGAGAATATTACCAAGCATCAGGTGGATGGGTATATAAAAACATAAACAAAGGAAGACCAATACCATTCAAAATAACCATTAAAGACGGAAAACCACTCAAAGACAACATAAGAGCGATTGTAACATATCTAGCATCACACACAGCCGTTTTCCCATCGAAATCGGGAAAAGCACACGACGTAGTTCACTACAGAGGATTATTCTCACCAAAAGCATCAACATTACTCAAAACAGAAGAAGGCAAAAAATTAATACAAAGAATATACGAAGCATACATAGACTGTGAAAAGTGCGGACCCGGAAACCACCTCATGCTCTGCGACAAGAGCGAGACACCAATTTTAGGCAGAAACGGAGTCATACATGCGAAAGACAAGCTGGTAGTATACAAGTCAGAACTGACGCCATTAGGAAAACAGATGGTTCAGAGGCTCTTAAATCTTAATTGGCCCGTAAGCAGGATACAGACGGACGAGGAAGGGATAATTCAGGTGCCAGATCCCCCACCAGGACGAAAAAAAGCACTTTTAGAGGTGAAAAATGTCAGCTAACAAGAAAAAAGCAAAAAGAAGAACAGCGAAAGCTCTGCAAAATTTCAGAAAAACTCCAGAAAAGGCAATATCAAGTATCACCGAGACGGAAAAACCCATCATACGATCATACGGATTATCAGACGATCCAGATGACGAAGTTATCATATACAAAACAGAATTCACCGAGTATGGAAAAAGGCTAATTGAGCATTACGCAAAGGTGTGTAGTGGTATCGATGATCCAGATTTTGTATTCGAGGACGACGACGAAGATTATGACGACGACGAAGATTATGACGAGGACACCGCGTTTTGTCCTCGTTGCGGATCACCAATGATCCGTATCAATCTAGAAAAAGATGAACTTTGATGAGATCACAAATAAAAACAGGTACGGTAAGGATGACAGACTTAAATAAATATAAACACCGGCCGAAAACCCGGCAACAAAACCATCACCATCAGCATAAACGACAACTACAGAAAATAGAGAATACACTGATCGCTTTTGCATGTGGATACACAATCATTAAACTACTAAGTGACGACGACGGTAACCCAGTGACCTACGATAACATCAAGCGTGTCATAAAAGAAGAGTTTGACGTATTTGTATTGAAATACTCATCAACCCCAGATAAACGGGCAGCAATCGAGAAAGAATTGACTAAAATAGCAGAGATGAAGGCAATCAAAGAACTCCACGAGATACTAGGGATCAATCAAATAGACGAGTCAAATCTCATGCAATTTGGCGACACGCCTCTCGCCGATTTATTGGAAATTAACACAAAAAATATACTCGACGAAGACAAAAACGATCAACAATGAATGACGATACACAGGTACCCAGAAAAGTCTACGACGTGACTATACCCATCAACCACAATGGGCAAAGCGGCGAGATATCACCAAACCATGACGCCATGAAATTATTCACCGACCGCTTTTGTAAGCACTACATTTACGCCAGACAAAAAGGTGATGTCACTGAAAAAGAACACTGGCAATGTAGATTCAGCCTCAAACGACCATCGCTACCAACAAAAGTTACGAAAGACCTCAAAAAATTGTTTAGTCAAAACGATCTCCACATTGAACCAACCGAAGGCAGAGAGCAACGAGATCACCGAACATCAGGTTACTACGCCTATATACAAGATGCATCAACACTTTATCCAGGTGAAAGGATATGGAGTGATAAAGATCGTGGAATCAATGAAAAATATAAGGATGATATCACGTGGTACCCCTGGCAGCAGCAAATTATCGATATGCATACAAACGACCGTCAAGTGATCGTTATACACGATCCCATAGGCGGAACTGGAAAATCAACCCTCGCTAAGAGAATGAATTATCTCGCGCAAGCAAATTATCTCCCCCTTCAACATGACGCAAAAAATATGCTGAGAGCAGTATCGAATCTTCGAACAGACGGAAAACTCAGAAACACACTGTTTATCGATATCCCACGTGCAGTAGACGGTAACAATCTCAAAGAGCTCATTATCGGGATAGAAGCGATTAAAAACGGCATAATTTCAGAGGATCGGTATCATTTTATGCAGGAGGAAATACCCGACATAAAAGTTGTTATCATGTGCAACAATCTCCCCGACCACAATTGGCTGACCGCTGACAGGTGGAAAGCATATACCATCACCGAAAACAAACTCGAACCGATAAACATCCGCGAAGTGTATAAACAGCAACTCGAAAAATACCGGCAGGCAAATCTAGCGCGAAGACGAGCATACAATGGGTATCAAGGGAAGATCCAAGAGACGAGTGATTGCTCAACAGACAACCTCGCCGAAGGCCCTACGCCGGGGCCTGCAGGCGAGGATATATCTTAAATGAGCCCCTGGTCAGGGGCGGCGCAAGCCGGGTCGTCATGTATCCAAGATTAAATCAAACTAGAGCCACGCTGAAGTACAAGGATCGACGGTCGATGCATAAATAGAGATATAAACCCACCTGTAATCAAACCTCCCACAAAGCCATCTATGAGATGCTCATGACAGTATAAAGCGGATATCGATATAAACTCGAATTATTGCTATACTAAAAAGAAAGTGGACAAAGAAAAAGAAAGGTACACACAAAACTAACTGCTACGGAATCAGACTTACAACTTTAGTAGCAGTTAGTAAACCGTCCTCCCTCGAGGGAGGCTTGCGGAGGGTGGACTCCTCTTTTGAGCTAAGAGGATTTATGAGATCAGACCCAATATCCCAAGGCGGACTCCTCTTTTGAGCTAAGAGGATTTAGGAGATCAGACCCAATATCCCAAGGCGGACTCCTCTTTTGAGCTAAGAGGATTTAGGAGATCAAACTCAATATCCCAATGCGGACTCCTCTTTTGAGCTAAGAGGATTTAGGTGATCAGACCCAATATCCCAAGGCGGACTCCTCTTTTGAGCTAAGAGGATTTAGGAGATCAGATTCGGAATCCACAAGCGACCCGCTTGCGCCGCCCCTGACCAGGTGCTCAACTTAGGATAGGCTCCCTCCGGTGGGCAAGCCTCACCTACGGTTCGCCCTTCGTTACATTCCTATCACGCAATTATCAAATAATACAACAAAAAATCACGATCACACTTATATATCATCAAAACAAACAAAAGTTCATGACAAGAAATCACATCATATTAAAACTACAATCGATCTTGTTAGTGATATTACTAATATGCACGGTAGCAACACCAGTATCAGCTATCAACACGATAGACAACCTGAATATAGACGATATAAGTATAGATGATATACGTAAATACATAAATTTACCTGAATCAACTAATCCAGCAAAACTCATAAAAACAACAGATGGTAATTATTTTCTAATGACATCGGACAGCGAACAAGCGCCAGAATATTTTAATTGGGTTAACAATAAAGACACGTATAAAATAGTAGAAGATAAAGATGGCAACCTCATTGCATTGATCCCCGCACCTTATGATAAGAAACCAGCAAACGCAGGTTCATGCTGGCCATTTAAGTGTGTACAAGCCATTATACCAGCCGCGGCAGTCGCAGGTGCAGCAGGTGCATATATAGCAGCAGAAGCAATCGAAACAATAACAATTGTATCAATAGGATTCGTATCACTTGGTTTCACGAATGAAGTATATGAAAAAGTAAAAGCATTATCACAAAATGATTTAGATAAATACGATTTCTACGAGCTCAAAGGAAACTTCATCCAGAAAAGCAAGCTATCATCGGCAGAAGCTTTAGAACAAATGAAAAAGTGTGATCCTGATGATCCAGTTAAAATCGGGTCAACGAAAGAAGGATGTGAAACACTAGCATTGATCGTAACCAAAATATTAAACGGTAATGGTCTTAAATACCATACAGGTAAAACAGCGGTACCGGATCACGTACACGCCACCCAACCACCGAAAGAGAATGGTAATTACCATCACTGCAAATCTCACTGTTACTGGAATTACGAAGATTTTTTAAAGGGTAAAAGCAGAGGAGGAGGACAACCGACATGAAAATCATAAAAAAGATAAAAATAACCAGTGGAGGAAAGGTGATATTTAAGTTTGAGAACACAACGAACATTCCTTTCATTACACGCATATTAAGTGCTGATATAATAACAGGAACATTGATGGCAAGAGTAGTTAGAAGAAATAAATCGGATTATGATGATTCGCGTATAATTTACGATCCATATTATACAACAAACAACTACGGAAGAACCTGGCTCGAACCCGATGAAACAGACGAGGAGCACAACTTCCGATTATTACCAGATAAACCATATAATGAGCTATCATCTAAAGAAATAGAACCAAGCCTTATCCCAATAATTATACCCGATGGAACGAAATCGATATTTGTTGAGATAGCACCAGACGATGCGGTTAATATATGGGGAGAGTTCGACGAATATTATTGCATCGTTGACGACAACGGGAATGAAATACCAATCGACCAGATTATCAAACGAAAAGACAGTGAAAAACCACTCAAGAAAAACAATGAAAATAGTTAACGTTGGCACAGTAGTATACAAAAAACACGACAGATAAAACAGACGATATATTTATGTAGCGTTAAAGCAACAATCTACCATTCGAGAAAACACGAGAATAACAAGGTGATATGAGAGTCATCACGAAACTCTCATATCGGTGGGTTCGCGTCTAATGAACTTAGAAATTAATACAACCCCGGATCACATAAAATCATCGGTCAAGTGCAAAGACAGAGTAAACGCTCTTTTAAACCCACCTCTGTTACCACCCAAGCCACACCACAAATTCAAAATGGTCGCTTCAGGCACACCAAATGATAATTGCGGCGAATTATCAGCGATTTTAAAGTGCGAAGCATGCGCAGAAACGCATCCAGTAAACCACCACTGTGATAGATTAGAGTGCCCAACATGCTACAAAACAGCAGCAGCGCGTATAGGCAAAAGATCATCGTCAAAGATAAGATCGGCACATGAAGCATTTTTAACGTTCCTCAATCCAGAAAGCGCGAAAGACGCATACGGAAGGACATTACAGAACACTCACCTAGACGCAGAATTCTCCGAACAAAAAGCGAAACTAGGAAGAATAGCGAAAGGCGGAGGATTAAGACACGAAACCATATCAGTCCCAAAAAGAGATCTGGAAAAATGGGAAGAATTCTCCAATATTCAGATAACGAAAGCACTTAAAGACCACATGGCAGAATACTGCCCAAGAGTCATCGCAGATGAATCATTATATCACCCTCACCGCATTAAACCAGAAATTCTCAAACAACTCAAAACAGTCTTATCGAGAAAGTCAAACAAAGCTGAAAAGAGAAAGAGAAAGCGGGAGAGAAACAATAAACTGCAGAAGGCATTACGCTCAAGCAATAACAACATAGAGAATTTCTATCAACTCTTTTTTTTAAAGAGAATAATTATTTATGAAGGATTGAATACATCCACACCACATCTCACCCCCCCCCCCAAAAAAAGAAAATCACGATAAATCCCAATTATTCCTTGACGTTTTTTTTAATTTACACCCTGTTTTGAATCGTTTTCACTTGATAGATATTATAACAAAATGCAGCCAGCATATTTTTCACTCGCACTCTTTGCAGCGTTGTTACCTTCACCAACCCTGCATGAAATATATTTTTGATCACTGCATAGGGTCTCTCCCCCTTTGATCTCTTCCTACTTATCCGCATATTTCTCAGTTTATCTCGTATCCCAATGTGATGTCCCCTTGCCCCCCGTTTCATTGTGGCACTATATCCCTTGCATGTTGCTCCCTGATATCCCCGATCCCGATAGACCACTTCTCCTTTTTCTGACAGATCCACCTGACTGTCATGAACATTTGCCGTGGTGGTTTCAATACGTCGAATAAGATCATGCGTCGTATCCATGATGGTATGCAGTTTATAGCCATAGTGCATTTTGCCGTTCTTGGACATGATTTTTCCATCTTTATCCCGTCGTGTTTTTGCCTGCTCTCCTCGCGGCGTGTCTTTCTTACAATGACCGGGTTCAGCATACACAAACGTTGCATCCTGAATCATACCTTGTTCAATTTTGAGACCTTTCAGGTCAAGTTGTCGCTGAAACTCCTGCCAAACCAATGTGTCAACGCCTGATTCGGACATGCGCTCCCGAAATAACCTGATCGTTGAATTGTCGGGTATTTTGTCAGGACACCCAAGGAAATGCCAAAAGGAGAGACGATCGTAGATTTCACGTTCAACGGCGAGATCAGATAGATTATACCAGACTTCCAGAAGCTGAATCTTGAACATGAGTATTACATCGACATTGGGGTGACCGCCTTTGCCGGATTTATTTGCATACATGGATTCAAGAAGAGGACGAAAAACATCCCAATCAAGTGTTTTACCAACATCGGAGAGACGGGCGCCAAGTTTTTCATAACGCTCGTGATATGCCTGGTTGAGACCAAAGATGCTGAAAGTCCCCATACATACTACTCAACGTACGAAAAGAAAGTACTTTCTGTCGGAAAAAAAGGTTGTTAGAAATTCTCAATAATGTTGATGACGGTGAGGTTGAATGCCGGGACGGGAGGAGCAAGCGGCCCAAGAATATTCACGGCAATCATGATTAAGACAGCGCAAAAACCGTAAATCGGGATGATTGGCCCGTTTAAAAATCCGCGGTTGATGAAATGTTTTGCTTTCACTGAGCAATATGTCGTCTCCCAGATCCATCCAAGAAAACTGTAAAATACGAACCCGAGAAAGTAGGCGGCAGGTATCATGATGTATTTTAGGTCAAATAAGGTAAAAAAAGATACGGCATTGTAGGTTCCCCGCCAAAAGCCGTTTCGTCGATCCAGTATTCTTTTGAACCTGAATTTGGCAGTCGGCAAATATCCTTCTCCTACATCTCATTCCTTTTTTTCTGATTGTGGGAGTGCAGGAGGGGACAGGCGAGGAGAGCGAAAGCGACGCAAGCCTGGTCACAAACCTTCGGTTTGCTCTCCGACTCGAATCTACGACCCTCGCTTTTCGGCTCACCCCGCACACTCGCAAGTTTCCTTCGAAAACTTGGTCGCAAGTCTATTGACTTGCTCCGCTGAGGGCGAGCCTATCGGCTCACCCCGCCCCCTAAATTCATGTCATAGCACATCCAGATACTACCCCATGAAGTTTTCGCGGGAAATTGAACTTCGGGGCCACATTGTAGATTCCGGTATCCTTGCCAAGGTTATGGACACCGTAGTCGAATACAATGGTGATTTTGAAACGGAAGAGTTCACATTAGGCCGACTGAAGACGGATCCGAGTTATGCGATAATGCAGATCTCTGCAGAGACGCCTGAGCAGCTCAGTGCCCTGATCAGCGAGCTTCGCCGTTTAGGTGTCCTTGTCTCAGGGGAAGCTGAGGCCGAACTCGTCTCCGTCATAAAAGCAAAAGTAGCGCCGGAGGGATTCTATTCGACGACCAATCACCCGACCTATGTCCATTATAGGGACACCTGGATACCGGTCGAAACCATGAAAATGGATGCCCTCATCTCGGTCGATACGAAAAATATGACGGCAAAATGCGTCGTTCAGGGTAAACTTCAGCCTGGAGATACTGTCGTCGGCGGCGAAGAAGGCGTAAAGGTCGACTTCCCCGAACGTCCGCGTGAGATCGGTGTCTTCGAGTTCATGGGGGGGAACGTCTCTTCCGAGCGGCCAAGCCGGACCATCATCAGCCGGATCGCCAAAGAACTCCTCGCGGTCAAAGCCTCGGGAAAAAAGGTCGCGCTTGTCGGCGGACCCGCTATCGTCCATACCGGGGCATCCGACTCGGTGGCCGCCATGATCCGTGAAGGCTATCTGGACGTCATCTTTGCTGGAAATGCCCTTGCGACTCATGATCTCGAGAGCAGCATCTTTGGAACATCCCTTGGAATGAACCTTGCGACCGGCGAACTTGTGAGCGGAGGACACCGGCATCACCTGTATACCATCAATAAGATCATGAGTGCCGGTTCCATCCGAGCCGCTGTCGAGTCGGGACTCGTTACCCGCGGGATCATGTACGAATGCATCAAAAATAATGTCCCCTATGTGCTTGCCGGTTCCATCCGTGATGACGGTCCCCTGCCCGACGTTATTCAGAATGTCATGGAATCCCAGGATGCCATGCGCCGACATATTCCTGAGCTCGGGATGGTCTTGATGGTGGCAACACTTCTTCACTCCGTCGCAGTTGGAAATCTGCTCCCATCCCATGTCAAAACCATCTGCGTAGATATTAATCCTGCATCGGTCACCAAACTCATGGACAGGGGAACCTCTCAGGCGATCGGCCTGATCAGCGATGCCGGAACATTTATGCCGCTTCTTTTGGAAGAGTTGAGAAATCAGTCAAAAAACTGATGCTCTGATTTTTGCGGGAAATTTTTCCCCATCATTTTACACGGATCACGTAAATCTCAGCTCGATTACCTTCAGAAGGATTATTGAGCCGTCCGTGAATATCCCCCTGACGCCCACATTTCTTGTTCCCGTTATCTGTGAGGCAATGCCGATATATATGATCTCCGTAGCTCCGCTCGGCACATCCTTTACGACGGGAGCGTAGCCTTCGATCTTCAGGGATAATTGCATTAGTTCACTCAGTCGTCTTCCTTCATAGATCGTCACCACGATATCATTTCCTGAGAGCGCAGGATGTACCAGAACATCAGGATCGCTGAGGGATTGATCGAGGATGTAGGATGCGCCGAACAGTAATCCGCCAAGAGCAGCAACCAGAATGAGGATGACGGTCATCACGAGAGATATCGCCATGACCGTTCTTCTCTGTTTTGGGCTTTTTTTCTTGTAGCGGATAACCATTTCAGTTCACCCTAGGATGATCAGACTGCCGACATACGTAGCGGCGTCTGCCGGTTCAACGTAGATTAATATATATGAGAATTTCTAACAACCTTTTTTCCGACAGAAAGTACTTTCTTTTCGTACGTTGAGTAGTATGTATGGGGACTTTCAGCAGCTTTGGTCTCAACCAGGCATATCACGAACGTTATGAAAAACTTGGCGCCCGCCTCTCCGATGTTGGTAAAACACTTGATTGGGATGTTTTTCGTCCTCTTCTTGAATCCATGTATGCAAATAAATCCGGCAAAGGCGGTCACCCCAATGTCGATGTAATACTCATGTTCAAGATTCAGCTTCTGGAAGTCTGGTATAATCTATCTGATCTCGCCGTTGAACGTGAAATCTACGATCGTCTCTCCTTTTGGCATTTCCTTGGGTGTCCTGACAAAATACCCGACAATTCAACGATCTGGTTATTTCGGGAGCGCATGTCCGAATCAGGCGTTGACACATTGGTTTGGCAGGAGTTTCAGCGACAACTTGACCTGAAAGGTCTCAAAATTGAACAAGGTATGATTCAGGATGCAACGTTTGTGTATGCTGAACCCGGTCATTGTAAGAAAGACACGCCGAGAGGAGATCAGGCAAAAACACGACGGGATAAAGATGGAAAAATCATGTTCAAGAACGGCAGAATGCACTTTGGCTATAAACTGCATACCATCATGGATACGACGCATGATCTTATTCGACGTATTGAAACCACTACGGCAAATGTTCATGACAGTCAGGTGGATCTGTCAGAAAAAGGAGAAGTGGTCTATCGGGATCGGGGGTATCAGGGAGCAAAATGCAAGGGATATAGCGCCACAATGAAACGGGGAGCAAGGGCACATCCCATTGGCATACGAGATAAGCTGAGAAATATGCGAATAAGTAGGAAGAGATCAAAGGGGGAGAGACCCTATGCAGTGATCAAAAATATCTTTCATGCAGGGTTGGTGAAGGTAACAACGCTGCAAAGAGTGCTAGTGAAAAATATGCTGGCTGCATTTTGTTATAATATCTATCAAGTGAAAACGATTCAAAACAGGGTGTAAATTAAAAAAAAAAACGTCATGGAATAATTGGGATTTATCGTGTTTTTCTTTTTTTTTGGGGGGGGATGAGAGGGGGTGGGGATGTATTCAATCCTTCATAAATAATGATTCTCGTTAAAAAAAATGGGTTAATAGAAATTCTCAAAATTAAAAATTATCATAAAAATCGAAAGTGATGTAAATGGGATTGATCATAACTGAAAAATCTTCTCCGCTCACTGCAAAAAAGAATGCAGGGCAGGAGATGTAGTAATGGCACCGGTCGACGGTGCGATGATACATGATATCACGGGTCCTCTTGCGATCAATGTAATGAAAGAGATGGGAGGAGGCAGCGTCTTTGATCCGAAAAAAGTCATCATGCTCTTCGACCATCAGATCCCGGCTGACTCCATCAGCGCAGCAGAAAATCATGTGATGATGAGACGTTTTGCCCGCGAACAGGGCATCTACAACTACGACATAAAAGAGGGCGTCTGTCATCAGGTCGTTCCCGAAAAGGGACGCGTAAAACCCGGTGACATCGTCGTCGGGTCGGATTCCCATACCTGCGCGTACGGCGCTCTTGGCGCATTTTCGACAGGTATCGGCTCGACTGATATGGCATATGTCCTGAAATTCGGCGAACTCTACTTCAGAGTCCCCGAGACGATCCGGATCAATGCAAACGGAACGTTCCAAAACCGTGTCGGCCCAAAGGACCTCATCTTAACGCTCGCCGGCGATATCGGCGCAGACGGTGCGACGTATCGTGCGCTTGAATTCTGCGGCAATGCGTTCTCGGAAATGGACATTCCCGGAAGAATGACCTGCGCAAACATGGCCATCGAGATGGGAGCAAAGGCAGGCATCGTCCCGCCGGATGAAAAAACCTGGGAATATATGCGTGGACGGACCGAGGTCACACCGTTTTCCCTCGCAAGCGATGAGGATGCGGTATTCTTCGAAACACGGAATTATGACATCGCCAAAATTAATCCAAAGATTGCCGTCCCGCATAATGTCGACAATGTCGTCGATGTGACCGAAGTCGCCGGAAAACCGGTCGATCAGGTCTTCATCGGGTCATGCACAAACGGCAGATACGAAGACTTTGCCGAAGTGGCAGAAGTTCTTGGTGATAATGTCTTCTCAGATGATGTACGCGTGATCATGGTTCCGGCATCAAAAGCCGAGTACATGAAGGTCCTGAAAGCAGGGCTTATCGAGAAGTTCGTCGAAGCAGGGGCACTGGTTGAAGCGCCGTGCTGCGGTCCGTGTATTGGTGGGGCTTTTGGGCTTTTAGCTCCGGGAGAAGTATCCCTCTCGACATCGAACCGCAATTTCCGGGGAAGACAGGGAAGTACCGAGAGTTTCGTGTATCTTTCTTCTCCTGCTACTGCAGCTGCCAGCGCGATCACCGGCGTGATCACCGATCCGAGGAAGGTGTGAATCATGGGAAGAGCATGGAAATTCGGAGACGACATCGATACCGATGCGATAATTCCAGGAAGATTCCTGACGATCTATGATCCAAAGGAGCTTGCCTCGCATGCATTTGAAGGTACGCGAAATGAGTTTGCTGCAAATTCAAAAGACGGCGATGTGATCGTTGCCGGCAGAAACTTCGGCTGCGGTTCATCGCGGGAGCATGCACCCCTTGCACTGAAAGGAGCCGGCATCGAATTTGTGGTTGCAAAATCGTTTGCGAGAATCTTTTACCTGAACGCGATAAACACCGGTGTTTTACCGCTCGTCTGTCCGGATACGGACAAGATTGCTGACGGCGCCGAGGTTTTCGTGAATCTCAATCAGGCATACATCGAAGCAGACAAAAAACAGTATCCGCTTGAACCAATTCTAGAGTTCATGATGAGAATAGTTGAGGCCGGCGGCCTTGTTGAATACGCAAAAATGCGAGGAAATAAATGACATCATATAACGCGGCATGTATGCCGGGAGACGGCATTGGTCCTGAGATCATTGCCGAAGGAAGAAAAGTACTGGACGCTGCAGGAGAAAAGTTCGGGTTTGACATCAACTGGACTGACTTCGATACAGGAGCTGAAAAATATCTGCAGATGGGAGAGTTGATCTCGGAAGATGAATTAAAAGAGCTTGGAAAATTCCCGGCCATCTACTTCGGAGCGATTGGTGATGACCGTGTCAAACCGGGAATCCTGGAGAAAGGAATTCTGCTTGCGGTCAGATTCTACTTCGACCAGTACGTGAATCTCCGTCCGATCAAACTCCTGAAGGGAGTCGAGACTCCTCTCGCAAACAAGAAGCCGGAGGATATCGACTTCGTGGTTGTACGGGAGAATACCGAGGACTTCTATGTGGGTATCGGTTCACGCGCGAAGTCTAGGAAACAGCGGGATCATTTGGAAGTCATCCGCGATCTCTACTCGGTAAAATTCGGCGTTGATGTGGAAACCGATTCAGATGAACTTGCTTATCAGATCGGCGTCGTGAGCCGCAAAGGTTCGAAGCGTGTGATGGAGTATGCGTTCGATCTTGCGGAGACGCGAAAGAAAAAGCTGACGTCTGTCGATAAGGCGAACGTTTTAACGGACGTATACGGACTTTGGCGTGAAGTGTTCGAAGAGACGAAGAAGGGCTACCCGAACGTGACGACCGAATACAACTTCGTTGATGCGATCACGATGTGGTTTGTGAAAAATCCTGAATGGTTCGATGTCGTTGTTACTCCGAATATGTTTGGTGACATCATCACCGATCTCGGGGCGATGATACAAGGCGGCCTTGGTCTTGCTCCCGGAGGAAACATCAACCCGAAGGGAACCTCGATGTTCGAGCCAATCCACGGATCCGCACCGAAATACAAAGGTAAAAACGTAGCAAATCCGCTCGCGACGATCTGGTCCGGCTCACTTCTGCTGGATTCGCTCGGCGAACACGCGGCGGCATCGGCCGTCGTTAGTTCGATCGAACATTCGATCCTCAAAAAGGCAGTCACAAAAGATATGGGCGGCTCACTGCATACCTCGGATATCGGCGACTGGATCGCAAAAGATATTCTGAGAGGATAAAATCCTCCAACTATTTTACAGGTCTGCCAACCCACTTTTTTTCACGATCAGATTCGGCACGACGCTTGAGAGAATAAGCGTTATAATTCCAAGGATCAAACCGAAAGCGGCTGTAGCATGGAATCCGCTCGTCAATGCAGCGGATGAAAGATCACCCACCGAAACACCTACCGATCCGGGGACTGCCAGGGAAAAAACGACGGCATACGCCGCAACTCCTATTACGCCTCCAAGAAAATCCGAGGTGATCATAACTGACGTCCCCATCCCGTCTTCGCCTTTTGGAGAGAACTGGACGATACGGGTGGTCGCCGGACCTCCCGAGATCCCGAACGATAGACCCATGCAAATCAGACCGGGAATAATTGCTGCCACACCCCACTCAGGAATTATCAGCAGGAAGATCAGGCAGAATGATATTCTGAACAACGCGGCCAGAATACACGGTATGCGGCACCCGATCCTGTCGCTCCACGCGCCGATCGGAATGCCAACAAGCGCTGTCAGAATTGATGCGATCATCAGAAGCATCCCCGACATCACCGTCGAAAAACCCACCGCCGTCTGCATATAATACGGGACCATGTACATCACGCCGGAAAACACGGCACATGTCAGAAGATAGGAAACTGTGACTGAGGTAAATTTCCAGTGCCGGAATATCCTGATATTGAAAAGAGGGGACGGACTCCGCAGTGAATGGAGACAGAACCCTGCAAAGGAGATGGCAAATACCGCTCCGCAAATGAGAATCGTGATGTTTGTCCAGCCAAGGACCGGGCCGCGTTCGAAGAAAATAATCATCGATGCAATCGCTGCAAACATAAGAGCCGTCCCTATTTTATCGAAAGGATCGTTCACTGGTTTGCCGTTCGGCGAAGGTATTGCCAGCTTTGCAAGAAGTATGGCTGCGATTCCGATTGGCACGTTAATCAAAAAAATCCAGTGCCATGAGAGGTAGGCCGAAATAAATCCTCCAAGCGGGGGGCCAAATGTAAGAGCGATGCCGCCGGTCGTCGCAATTACGCCCATCCCAAATCCCCTTCTTTCCTTTGGCAGGAATCGTGTTACGAGCAGAGGCGCCGCCGCTGCGATCATGGATGCACCCAGCCCCTGCATAGCACGTGCAGCGACGATGCATTCAAGCGACGGGGACAGGGCGCAAATCAGAGAGCCAAGATCGAAAATGCCAAACCCAATTGAGAACACTCCGCGAATTTTTCCATTATCGGCAACTTTCCCGAATGCAAGAATAAATCCTGCCATGAAAAGAAGGTACGCGATTACAATCCACGAGCTTCCCGATATGTCGATACCGAACTCGGCGGCCATCACCGGAAGAACAACATTGACAATCGATCCGTCAAGTCCGTCCATAAACACGGCAAACGCAGCAATCAAAAGAAGCATTCTCTGATGGTGTGGATTGGTGATGACGGAATACACGCTTAAACACGTTGGCAGTATAAATACTTGAAATCTGCGAAGTAAAAAAGAAATGAGATAATGATCCCGAGTTTACTCGAGAAGTTTTTCCGTTTTCGGATCCCATGTCGGCATTTTTTTACCGAAGATCAGAAGGGCCGCAACACACAGCACAGCACCGATTGGAAGAACGATCCAGATTGGAAGGCCAAGGCCTATTAGGAGATATGCGACAACGGAGATCACGGCGATCGTCATTGCGTAGCCGATCTGTGTTTGAACGTGATCCATCAGACCGCATCCCGAACCCATCGATGACAGAATCGTCGTATCCGAGATCGGAGAACAGTGATCGCCAAAGATGGCTCCGGTAAGAACCGCTGAGGAGCAGAGCACAATAAAGAGCGGATCCGCTGCTTCACCGTTGATAACTCCTCCTCCGATAACAGCTGCAAGAGGGATACACAGCGGCAGAAGAATTGCCATTGTTCCATACGCAGTTCCTGTTGCAAAAGAGATCAAAGTTGCAATGATGAAGATCAGGGCGGGCACGATCCAAAGCGGGATGGAATCTGAGAAGATACCTGAAATGAAATAGGACGTCCCGAGATCGCCGATAACTGATCCAATTGACCAGGCAAGAATCAGGACGATACAGACGAAGACCATGGATTTCATACCATGTGCCCACGTTTCTATACCCTCTTTCACAGTGAAAATCTTCTGGGCAAAACCCATGATAATGGCAACGATACAGGCAAGGAGACCGGCCTGGAACAGAACAATACTTGCATCGGCAGAACTGTATGCATAGGTGAGACCTTCAAAGAAGTTCATCTGCGTAAACAATTCCGCAGTGATGGTTTGACCGTCCGGAAGAATGCCGATACCTTCACCTGCCATAATGTAGGATACACCGTTCGTGTAGAAGAGAACGAGAGCCGAGATGATCAGAACGGCGATAGGGATGATTGCATTCCAGATGTTTGGCGGGTGAACTTTTCTGGAAGTCTTCAATATACCGTGATCATCCTTGAGTTCGGCTTTTTCCGGATCTTTGTCGTAGTCTTCATCCGTTGCAACTTCGGAACCGGGTTTGATGGTTTGTCCAGTTGTACGGGCACGTAGCTCCGCTTTTGCCATTGGACCGTATTCACGCAGAAGGAGGCCGGTTGCCAGCACGAAGAAGAGTGCGAGAATGTTGTAGAACCGGTAGGGAATCGTATCGATGAAGATACCGAATGCGGACATGTCGGTGATGCCTGCAATACTGAGACCAGTGTTGATATTCACGATCTCGGTTCCGATCCACGTCGAAACAAGAACGATTCCTGCGACCGGTGCCGCCGTTGAATCTACGAGGTATGCAAGTTTTTCACGCGAGATACGGAACTTGTCGCAGACCGTACGCATAATAGGACCAATAATAAGGGCGTTTGCATAATCATCGAAAAAGATGATCCATCCAGACAACCAGATGGCGACCTGTGCGCTGCGGGGACCTTGGGCGATTTTGGTTATCAGCGTTGCCAGACCACGCATACCCCCCATACGGGTGATAAGTGCGATCAATGCTCCGATGACCAGAACCTGCATGAGGATTCCGGCATCCCATCGGTCCGCCATCGTCGCGACAAAATAATCGGTCGAATTCAGGAATGCTCCCGATGCTGCCCCAAAAATTGTGCCGGTAACAAGACAGAGGGTCCAGGCACCGTTAAGAACACCAAGGAACAGAGACAGAAGAACATTCTTTGTGAGGAATGCAAGAAGAAGAGCGAGTATCGGGGCAAGAAGTGTAACGAAACCTAATGCATAGGCGAGTCGCATTTTGTCCACTTTGCCCGGATCGTTCACGACATCTTCGGCGTAAACACCGGTGGACGCTTCACCGAGTGTTGCAGCCGGGTGATTTTCATACCAAGAAATAAATCCGGAGTCTTCATCGGGGATTGTGGCAGCCCCGGTATAGGCAAGCGGAATTGCGAAGTCAATGAGAACCACTATAACACTGATGATGCTAAGTAGTTTTTGTTTATCCATAAAATTTATCACACCTCAGGGTATTCCCTGAATAGGAAAAGATTTAAACCACATCCTATTAAATGTCAGCGATTCGTCTGTCCCGGCTATTTGAAGCAGCGTCTTTGAAGAGAGCAACTTCTAACGAATTGACTCTATCGATGCGAAAAAATACGCGAAGAAAAAAAAGGTGATCGCCCTCAGGCGCCTTCAATCGACCTGGATCATGCCGGGATTATTCCCCGTGATGCACGCTCCGCCTTGAGGCGTGACGACAAACGTATTCTCGATACCAACAATCCCAATATCTTTTATCCCCTTCTTCGGTTCAACAGCTAGCGTCATATTTTCAGCAAGCGGTTCATCAAATCCTTTTGCAATAACCGGCATTTCGTCAATTTGAAGGCCGATACCGTGACCGAGGAATTTGACCACCCGTTCTTTGTAGCCCATGAAATTTTGTTTGAAATCCTCATCGAGATCATCCATGATCGTCTAATAGATCACAGACGGAGCCATGCCCGGTTTCAGCATCGAGGCAACGGCATTCTGGACATCAACGCATTTGTAGTGCATCTCGATAACCTCATCCGGCAGCGATTTGCCAAACATATAGGTGAGAATTTCTAACAACCATTTTTCCGACAGAAAGTACTTTCTTTTCGTACGTTGAGTAGTATGTATGAGGACTTTCAGCAGCTTTGGTCTCAACCAGGCATATCACGAGCGTTATGAAAAACTTGGCGCCCGTCTCTCCGATGTTGGTAAAACACTTGATTGGGATGTTTTTCGTCCTCTTCTTGAATCCATGTATGCAAATAAATCCGGCAAAGGCGGTCACCCCAATGTCGATGTAATACTCATGTTCAAGATTCAGCTTCTGGAAGTCTGGTATAATCTATCTGATCTCGCCGTTGAACGTGAAATCTACAATCGTCTCTCCTTTTGGCATTTCCTTGGGTGTCCTGACAAAATACCCGACAATTCAACGATCTGGTTATTTCGGGAGCGCATGTCCGAATCAGGCGTTGACACATTGGTTTGGCAGGAGTTTCAGCGACAACTTGACCTGAAAGGTCTCAAAATTGAACAAGGTATGATTCAGGATGCAACGTTTGTGTATGCTGAACCCGGTCATTGTAAGAAAGACACGCCGCGAGGAGAGCAGGCAAAAACACGACGGGATAAAGATGGAAAAATCATGTCCAAGAACGGCAAAATGCACTATGGCTATAAACTTCATACCATCATGGATACGACGCATGATCTTATTCGACGCATTGAAACCACCACGGAAAATGCTCATGACAGTCAGGTGGATCTGTCAGAAAAAGGAGAAGTGGTCTATCGGGATCGGGGATATCAGGGAGCAAAATGCAAGGGATATAGTGCCACAATGAAACGAGGGGCGAGAGGACATCCCATTGGGATACGAGATAAACTGAGAAATATGCGAATAAGTAGAAAGAGATCAAAGGGGGAGAGACCCTATGCAGTGATCAAAAATATCTTTCATGCAGGGTTGGTGAAGGTAACAACGCTGCAAAGAGTGCGAGTGAAAAATATGCTGGCTGCATTTTGTTATAATATCTATCAAGTGAAAACGATTCAAAACAGGGTGTAAATTAAAAAAAACGTCAAGGAATAATTGGGATTTATCGTGATTTTCTTTTTTTTGGGGGGGGGATGAGAGGGTGTGGAGATGTATTCAATCCTTCATAAATAATGATTCTCGTTAAAAAAAGAGTTGATAGAAATTCTCATCTATAATGAATCCTCCTATGTCAGCGGGCCGGTGTATAAAAATGACTGGATCACCTCAAAAACTGCCCTCGCACGGGAAGATTACGGCGACGCTCCAAGAAACTTC
Organism: Methanocorpusculum sp.; assembly: GCA_965228205.1. Classification (GTDB taxonomy): domain Archaea; phylum Halobacteriota; class Methanomicrobia; order Methanomicrobiales; family Methanocorpusculaceae; genus Methanocorpusculum. The sequence continues at coordinate 1,483,068 of OZ245799.1, forward strand.
GTGAAGCGCCTCGGTGTCCCAACAGCGGAGTGGGATCGTGTCGGCTCGGTGTATGTGCTTCGAGTCTGTCTGCTCAATCCGTTCATTTCCCACAATGTGCACTTCGACGTCCTGTGGGATGGGCTCCTTGCCATCCTCAAGGAAAAGCTTGCTGCGGCAATTGCAGGCGATGCAAAGTGCTGAGAATATATGACCCGGTTTTTACACGACCGGGGCATTGTGTATTTTTTTCTCATGCAAATGAGTGAGTGATCAGATATCTTATTTTCAAAATATTTCATCGCCGTATTTTTCTGGACGGTCTGAATTTTTACCGATAAGGTGAAAAAAATGAAGCGCAAAAAATATTTTTCAGCAAGAGGGCATACAATTACCACATTGCTATTTACTTAAAAAAATCTGAAAAACAAGTGGACCGGGCGGAAATTGAACCCGCGGCCTCGTCCATGCCAAGGACGCGATCTACCACTGATCTACCGGCCCAACGAACACACATAATATGTGCTTTAACCAATAGGGCAGATGTGAATAAAAAGATGTTGCTTTCTTCGCCAAAAAATCCTCCCTGATTTCGTCATTGGATCGCCAAAACAATAATGCTTCAGCACACACTTCATACATACCAGAGACATGGCCGCTGTATTCGATCCCTCTCTAACCGGTATTTTTATCTTCGGGCTCCTTGCAGGCATCTGTCCATGCAATAGTGTGATCTGCCTTGGGCTCATCGGGTATCTTACCAGCGGTAAAACAACGCTAACTCTCCCGACAATACTCAAACTCGTTTGTGCCTTCTGCATAGGTACGATTCTTACCCTTCTTCCTTTAGGCTTCCTTGCTGGTTTCCTCGGCGAGTATATTCTCTATCTCAACAGTTCGATAGCCTGGATTCTGGGCGGCATTCTTATGATCGCGATGGGACTTCAGCTCCTTCATCTCTATAAACCGCCAATTCGACGTATCTTCAACCGTTTTCGTCTCCCGAATGCCTATACTATCGTCGGCGCATTTCTTCTTGGTCTTTCATTTGGCGTGATTACCGTTGGCCGGGGTGCCCCCATGCTCATCATCGTTCTCACCTACATCGCCCTCTACCAGACCCCGCTTCAGGGACTTCTCACCATCTTCATCTATGCAGTCGGTCTCAGCATCCCATTGGTTCTTCTCAGCTCGATCGGCGGTTCCCTTGGTCAGAAGATCCGCACAGTTACCAAACTCAGCGGAAACACCATCGACATTATCATCGGGATCGGGATAATTCTGCTCGGCATTTACTTTATTATTCTTGCCTTCCTCTAAAATCGCGCGATTGAACCGACTCTTATATATCTTCGACGGAAAATAATAACTCTGACAATGTTAGGAATCATCGGGGGAACAGCCCTCCTGCAGGCACGCCTGCCCCCTCTGGAAAAAATTCGTGTATCAACACCCTTTGGACCGGTACAGGTTCATGTCGGCAGCATCGTCTTTATCAGCCGCCATCAAAACGATACCCCTCCCCACCGGGTCAATCACCGTGCACACCTGGCCGCCATGAAAATCCTCGGGGTGGACCGGCTCATCGTTATCGGCTCGACCGGCAGCATGCATGATGATCTCCCTCCGGGAAGCATCGTTATTCCTGACGACTCATTCAGCCCCTGGGATATTCTAAGCCTGCACGACAACGACATCTATCACATTCCCCCGTCGATCGACCCTGGTCTAAGGGAAGAGCTCGTCCGAATCGTTCCGGAGGCAAAACCCGGCACGTACTTTCAGACGCTTGGTCCCCGATTCGAAACCCGGGCGGAGATCGCCTGCTTTGCGGGGGACACCGATGTGGTCGGTATGACTGCTGCAAGCGAACTTACCCTCGCAAACGAGCTTGGGATCCCCTGTGCCGCTCTCTGCACCGTGGACAACTATGCAAACGGCATCGGGGGGGCATCGGCCCCGGAGTATGACGAAATCGTCGCCATTGCCCGAAGAAACGGCGAACTGATAACGGATATCATAACAAAAATCGTGGAAAAACTCGCATGACAGACACAGACATCTTTGGAAAACAGGTCCCGGTTCTCATCAGAAACGTCAGCCTGAACGGAAAAATACAGGAAATCTACCTCGACGGTACAGGAATGATCGGAGCGGTCGGAGAAAAAATCACCGACCACGACGCAGAGTTCATCATCGACGGAGACGGGGCAACAGCACTTCCCGGCATGATCAATATGCATACCCACTCGCCGATGGGTCTGCTTCGCGGATATTCGGATGACATGCAGCTCTTCGAGTGGCTGTCCACCAAAATATGGCCGACAGAAGCACACCTCACCGAGGATGATATCTACTGGGGAGCGAAACTCGCCTGTCTGGAGATGATCCGCACCGGAACCACGACCTTCAACGACATGTATTTTAAAATGGAGCAGGTCGCCCGTGCCGTTGATGAATCCGGCATCAGAGCCTGTCTTTCCTACTGTATGATCGACGGCGGGGATCATGCGAAGTTCGAGTCGGAAGCCCGCGTCATGGAATCGACGGTCAAAAACATCAGAAGTATGAACAATCCGCGTGTCATGCCGGGCGTTTCGCCCCATGCGGTCTATACCGTTTCAAAAGAGGGTCTGACCTGGTGCGCGGAGTTTGCAAAAAAAGAGAATATCCCTCTGCACGTACATCTTTCCGAGACCGAGCAGGAGGTCACTGATTGTGTCGCAGCCCACGGAATGAGACCGCCGGCATGGCTGGATCACTGCGGTGTTTTGTCTGAGCAGTGCATAGCGGCACACTGCTGCTGGCTTGACGTGGAGGATATCTCGATTCTTGCAAAGAGAGGAGTGACTGCGGTACATAACCCGGTCAGTAATATGAAGCTCGCCGGAAACCGTGCTCTTCCCTATCCGGAGATGAAGGCAGCCGGCGTGAATGTGGCGCTTGGAACGGACGGAGCATCTTCGAATAATGATCTGGATATGTTTTCCGAGATGAAAACTGCGGCGATCCTGCAGAAGTTCTTCTGGAACGATCCGACCGTGATGCCGGCCGCCGATGCGCTGAAAATCGCCTCGCCTAACGGGGCAAAAGCCTTGGGTCTCAACGCAGGAGTGATCGCCCCAGGCCGTCTCGCGGATCTGGTCCTTGTTGGAAGAAATCCGCTGAATGTACCGGCGTTCAACACAGATTCGAATGCCGTATATGCAACGAGCGGCCTTGCCGTCTCGACGACGATCTGCGACGGTGTGATCCTGATGCACGACGGCGTGATCCCGGGTGCGGAAGAGATCATGGAAAATGCCGGAGATGTTGCCTTGGATCTTGTCAGACGGGCAACGTCGGCATAACTTTTTTTTTTACTTTTCGGAAAAATGGCTCTGCCATGATTTCTCACCGCATATCCGTATGTTGATTCGTATCACACTCATATGGAAAAAGAACGTGCGTCGTTTGCCGCCTCAGGGATGCTTGAGTGAATATTTTCACCCAATGATATTATAGAATGGATTTCTGACATATCTGAGTGAAGACTACTCTGTCGTCAAAAGCAGTGATACAGATGTCCTTATGGTAAGTTATTTATATTTTCGCGCATATGTGTAATATTGATATGACAGAGAACATCAAAAAAATCGCCATTGCGCAGGATGGAAGTCTGGTCTCCCAGCACTTTGGTCACTGTATGAGCTATGCATTATTCAATTTCGAAGATGGGAAAATGACCCGGCTTGCCGATCTGGAAAATCCCGGTCACGAACCTGGAAAACTTCCGCGTCTGCTTGCAGCTGAAGGAGTCAACATCGTCATCGCCGGGGGCATGGGTCCGCGTGCGATCGATCTCTTTGAAGCAAACGGCATCGAAGTTATTCTTGGCGTCTCGGGAGATCTCGGACGTGCAGCCGAAGCGTATGCAAACGGCACTCTCACCGCCGGAACAAGTTCCTGCTCACACGATGATCATACATGCGGAGGCGAAGAACACGAACATGAACACGAACACCCAGCTCACGTCGTCTGTATCAGCTCGACCGGAACGTCGCTTGACTCACCGGCAGATATGAAATTCGGCCGTGCCCCGTACTTTGCCCTGATCAATCTCTCCTCGAACACAGCCTCCATATTCCAAAATCCGTTTACCGATGGCGAAGGCGGCGTTGGGCCAAAGGTAGTACAGCTCCTCGCATCAAACGGCGTTTCTGTCTTAATAACCGGAAGAAGCGGGGTGAATGCAAGTGCAGCATTGAAAGCCGGCGGTATCGCCGCCTATGAACTCACTGAACCGATCACGATCGCCGAAGCTCTGCAGAAGTACCTTGCTCACGAACTCTCACACCTCATGTAATATGAAGATCGCCATCGCAAGCGGAAAAGGCGGGACGGGAAAGACGATGGTCGCCGCAAATCTGGCTTATGTGCTGTCGCAGTACGAACGCGTCTCCCTTGTGGATTGTGATGCGGAAGAACCCGATCTTCATCTGTACTTCCCGGGTGAACCGCGTTGTGTTCCGGTGAAGACCCGCATACCCAAAATCGACACGCATGCCTGCGATCTGTGCGGTGAATGCGGAACCTTCTGCAGGTACGGTGCTCTCACGGTTCTCAAAGACCGTGTCCTTTTCTTTTCCGAGATGTGTCACTCGTGCGGCGGATGCACAATCGTCTGTCCAAAACATGCTATCTCGGAAGAAGAACATCCCATTGGGTCTGTGGAAATACGAACGATCTCGGATACGCTCACTCTCTATAGCGGCATCATGGATCCCGGGCAGGTTCTGGCTCCGAACATAATTCGTGCGGCAAAGGAAGAAGCCGCGAATGGGCTGATAATCTGCGACGCGGCTCCCGGCATTGCCTGTCCGGTGATCGAAGCGTCGGCGGATGCGGATTTCATCCTTCTCGTGACCGAACCAACACCGTTTGGCGTTGCAAACCTTTCCCAGATGGCCGAACTTACCCGAATGCTTAAGATCCCAGCGGCTGTGGTGATCAATCGAAGCTTCGGCGATGATGAGATCGTTCACGCGTTCTGTCGGGATGCAGATCTGCCAGTCTGGCTGACCATCCCGTTTTCGCGGGAGTTTGCTGCTGTGCAGAATGCGGGTGGTCTGATCTCCCGTGCGTTTTCCGAATGGGAGAAAGAATTCCTCGATCTGTATGCCAGAATCTGCAGTCGGGGTGATGCATCATGAAAATTGCCGTTGTCAGCGGAAAAGGCGGGACGGGAAAAACCACCGTCGCAGCAGCACTTGCCGACCTCACACTCGCCCCTCTCGTTCTTGCCGACTGCGATGTTGATGCCGCAAACTTCGGACTTGTGTTTCCTGCAAAGGATACAACGACGATCCCGTATGCGGGACGCGAGGTTGCCTGCATCTACGCGAATGTTTGTACCGGCTGCAGTGCCTGCGAGGATGTTTGCCGTTTTTCCGCGGTTCATGTCAACGAATGGACGGCAGAGGTCGATCCTCTTTCCTGCGAAGGATGCGGCACCTGCACGCTTGTCTGCCCAACAGATGCGGTCACGCTGAAAAAGATGATCTCCGGCGAGATCATTACCGGAACAACGGCAAAAGGTCCTCTCGTCTCTGCGAAACTTTTTGCCGGGTCGGGCAACTCCGGACGAATGGTGCATGAAGTGAAACGCCGTGCTCTGACATCGGATGCGGACTCTCCGGTCATCATCGACGGGCCGCCGGGTATCGGCTGTCCGCTGATTGCGACCGTTGGCGGCGTGGATGCCGTTCTTATGGTTACCGAGCCCGGCATTTCTGCAGTCCATGATCTCAAACGGCTGGTTACGGTATGCAGCGGGCTTCATCTGCGTATGTTTGCTGTCATAAACCGGTATGATCTGTCTAAAGAACTGGATTGCGAAATTGAAAAATTGTGCAGCGAAGAAGGTATCCCGATCGTCGGGAGGATCCCGTTCGATGAACACGTGGTGACTGCCGTATCCTCATGCATACCGGTGACTCGAATTTCCTGTCCAGCGGCGGAAGCGCTTCGTTCGATGAAGGAGATTCTCTTCAGCAAACTCTGACCGGTCCCGATTTATCGAAACGTGTGCGGGACACATGATCCCGTCCCCTGCTTTTTTTCAGAAATATTATTCCTTGACAATCGCGCGTAGTTAATGTATTTTGCATAAATACACATTTTAGTACACAATATTGAATTTACAAACCCACCATTATTCTCCAAAAACAAAGTAAAAAGAGGTTTAGTTAACATCACAATTAAATGCTGAAAAAAATGACCGTTTTTATGGTAATATCATGCAGATGAACTATGTGACCACCATATGCCCGTACTGCGGTACTGGCTGCGCACTCAATCTCGTTGTTCGTGATGGAAAAACAGTAGGGGTTGCCCCTTCCAACCGTTCTCCGGTCTGTTCCGGGAAACTCTGTTCCCGCGGACTCCGTGCTGCTCAGGCTCTTGATGAAGCAAGGATCGAACAGCCTTTTGTCAAAGGAGAACCGGCAGACTGGGATGCTGCGATCGGCAAGGCAGCTGAACTCAAAAAGTTTGCTGCGGGCGAAGTTGCCGTTATTACTTCAGCACGTCTCACGAACGAAAATCAGTTCCTTGTACAGAAGTTTGCCAAGGAACTGGGTGCCGTGATCGGCGTTGTGAACGGCGGAACCGGAATCTCAACCACCACGCTCAATGAAATCAGGGATGCCGACGTGATTCTTGCACTCGGCGATGTAATGAAAGCCCTTCCCCTCACAGGAAACAAAATTCTCCAGGCTAAAGAAAAAGGTGCCCGCATTCTCTATATTGGTCTGCAGAGCTATACTGCCGTCCAGGCAGACACAGCCGAGATCAGTGACACGTATACGGAACTCCCGCCCGGATTCAGTACACTTCTGAAGAATGCCGCCCACCCGGTCGTTGTCTATCTGGCAAACGATGCAGCAGCAGCGGCCCTCGCCGCCGGACTCAAGATCAATGCTGCGGTATTGTACGATACAAACAACGGCCGCGGCACTGCAGCCATGGGCATCATGCCTCTTTCACTTCCGGAGACCATCAAAGCTGCCTTCATTATCGCCGAAACTCCGGAGATGGAACAGGACATCTATGCAGATCTTCTCGAAAAACTCGACAGCCTTGAACTGAGTGTTGTCGCCGCATCTTCCGAAACTTCCCTTTCTGGAATTGCCGACATCGTATTACCGATCTCTGCATTCCACGAAAGCGAAGGCACGGTCACCAACTGGGAGGGGCGTATTCAGAAGATCAAGCAGGCAGTCGCCTCACCCGATGGTGTCAAGCCGCTTGCTGATGTTCTCGTTGATCTTGCAGGAAAGGTTGGAATCAGCATCCCCACCGGCACTCCGGAGGAGATTTACACTGCCCTCGTCGCCGAGGTCCCGGTATTTGCCGAGGCATCGTATGAACAGATAACCAAACCGGAAGGCGTCTATCTTCGCGAGGCCTGACCATGTCTGAAAAAGGCGATATGTTCTATGCCTGGACGAAGTCCGACGATATCAAAGGTGAATGCGGAGGAGCAGTCATCTCGCTCCTCAAGTATGCTCTGGAAGCAAAGATCGTTGATGTTGTCTTAACGGTCCGAAATGGATATGATATCTACGATCCTCTGCCGGTATTCATCACCGATCCGGCCGATCTCGCTTCATGTGCGGGATCTTTGCACTGTGGAACGTTCCTTCTCCCGAAACTGATCAAAAAGTATCTGAACGGTGCTAAAGATCTTAAAGTAGCGATCACCGTCAAAGGATGCGACGCGAAAGCGCTTTATGAACTTGCCAAACGTCAGCAGATCAATATGGACAATGTTCTCTCTATCGGTCTCAACTGCGGAGGATCCGTATCACCGACTGTCGCCCGCGAGATGATCGCCGAAAAATACGGGATCGATCCCGATGACGTCGTCAAAGAGGAGATCGACAAGGGACAGTTCATAGTGATGACCAAAGACGGTCAGCACAAAGGCATTAAGATCGATGAACTGGAAGAGGAAGGCCTCGGCCGCCGTGCAAACTGTCAGCGCTGCGAGACCAAGATTCCCCGGCAGGCGGATCTTGCCTGCGGTAATTGGGGTGTTTTCGGCGAAAAAGCAGGCAAAGCAACCTTTGTCGAGGTCTGTTCTCCAAAAGGCGCAGCCGTATTCGACGGTGCAGTCAGTGCCGGAGCGATTGATGTTTGTTCTCCCGATCCAAAAGGTCTCGAGATACGGGGAAAGATCGAGTCCGTAATGGTCAAGATGGGTAAAAAGGCTCAGAAGAGTCAGTTTGCAGCTCTGGGTGAAGGAACCGAGCGGCTCGCCAAAATCATGCGCGACTCTTCCCGCTGTATAACCTGCCGTGCATGCATCGAAAACTGTCCGATCTGTTACTGTGTCGAGTGTTCTACCTTGAAACCCCACCTTGTCGACCAGACGCAGACACCGCCCGACTTTATGTTCCATCTGATCAGATTCGCCCACATCGCCGACTCCTGCGTGAACTGCGGCCAGTGTCAGGAACTCTGCCCTGCCGAAATTCCAAACGCCCTTTTCATGCATGCCCAGCAGGTAGAACTTGAAAAGATGTTCGGGCACACGCCTGGAATTGACATGAGTCTTCCAGTACTTGCGTTTGCAGAAGAGAGAGATGAACGCCAGCGTCTGAACGATACCGGATCAGATATGATCTTCGAAAATGTGTTCAAGGAGTAAAAATAAGAAAAACCTGCATTCTTTACACAGAACTGAGATGCACACCAGCTTTCATTCAGTCCAACCCTCGCATATATCTCCCCTCCCCATACTTTTTTTGACGATTCTCGTATCCGGTCAATACCTCTGAATCCTATGCCTTCTCTCTCCTTTAAGTAGTGTGAGTGACAATACCTCAGAACAATCAACTTCATCCGAGAAAAGTGAATCAGCCCATGGAATCTGCACGTATTTTCAAACGCCGAACCGTTAGTGATAACCGGATCGCCCCTTTTCTCATCATACTTGCCGCGGTCTGCTGGGGTACGATCGGGATCTTCACTCGGGAACTTCAGGCATCGGGATTTACCTCTGTTCAGATAACCGCAGCACGCTGCGGGGTGACTGCTCTCTGTCTTGTCACGGGTTTGCTTCTTACCGACCGGGAAAAACTTAAGATCGTTCCAAAGGATATCTGGCTGTTTATCGGAACCGGACTTCTGAGCATCGTGTTTTTCAACATCTGCTACTTTACCTCGATCCAGTATCTCACCCTCTCGATGGCTTCGGTATTGCTGTATACGGCACCGTTTTTTGTGATGATCATGTCGTTGTTTTTGTTCCATGAAAAAATGACGTTACAGAAAGGCATTGCCCTTATTCTGGCATTCAGCGGCTGTGTTCTGACCGCAGGACTAATCGGCGGGGAAGTCAGCAGCATCACGGAGATAGGCATTCTGATAGGACTTGGATCAGGATTTGGCTATGCCTTATACACGATTTTCGGGAGGCTGGCTCTCAAAAATATCATCCGATTACGATCACTGGATACACGTTTGTGGTTGCGGCCATCGGCATACTTCCGTTCTGTGATGTTGGAACTATGGTTCAGCTTTCTCTGGGAAATCCGTGAATTCTGCCGTATATTCTGATCCTCAGCATTGTATGTACGGTCCTTCCCTATTTCCTGTACACGAAAGGTCTGAAACATGTGGAAGGGGAAAAAGCATCGGTGATGGCTTTTGTTGAGCCGATGGTTGCAACACTTATCGGAATTTTCCTTTTCCATGAACAGATGACTCTCCTGAATGTGACCGGAGTCGTCCTGATTTTTGCAGCGATCGTTCTTTTGAACATCCGGACTCGGTCATCAGCCACTCCCGAGACTCCCTGATATACCTATGATCCTGCAGATCTGGTGCCGCGCGCACAACTGCTTTTTATCAAATATTTGTGTGCTATAATTCAGCATTTGTTCTTTGAAAATTCCAAGCTCAATCTGGATTTTATATCAAAATCCATCGGCAATATGCCAATAAATTTTAATTTTATGGACATGTGCGGCTTGAATTTTTAATTGAGGGACATACTGGCGAAAAAATAGCAATTCGCGTTTAAAATGGGCTTTTTTTAAAATGGGTCATTTTAACAAAGATTAACGACAAATACTAAGTTGGAGGGTTTCGTTATAGTTGAAATAGTTTGCAGCGGAGATCCGCCTGAATCAGAGCCGATTATTCGTGTACGTGGTTTGACCAAAGTCTTTGGTCATGATCCGGAAAAAGCCCTGGAACTTCACCGTTTGGGCCGCTCAAAAAAGGAAGTTCACGAAGATACCAATGCGACGATCGCTCTGCACAATGTCTCTTTCGAGGTTATGCGTGGAGAGACTTTCGTTCTTATGGGTCTTTCCGGCAGTGGAAAATCAACTCTTCTTCGTTGTATTAATCGTCTTATTGATCCGACAAAAGGTGAGATTGAGATCGACGGAGAGGATATTATCGGTATGGATCATGAAGAGCTGCGGCAGATCCATCGACGCAAGCTTGGCATGATCTTCCAGAATTTTGCACTTCTTCCGCAGAGAAATATTCTGGACAACGTAACGTTCGGTCTTGAGATCATGGGTGTTTCCAAAGCTGAACGTAATCAGCGGGCCGAAAAAGTCCTTGAAATGGTAGGTCTTGGAGGCTACGGAAACAGCATGCCTTCAGAACTTTCGGGAGGGATGAAGCAGCGTGTCGGTCTTGCCCGTGCACTCACCAGCGACCCGGACATTTTGTTGATGGACGAAGCATTCAGCGCTCTTGATCCGCTGATACGCCGCGACATTCAGGATGAACTTCTGGAACTTCAGGAGAGGCTCGGCAAAACGATTATTTTCGTAACCCATGATCTTGATGAGGCACTGAAGCTCGGCACAAGAATCGCTCTGATGAAAGATGGGGCAATCGTGCAGATCGGTACGCCGGAAGAAATTCTGACAAATCCGGAGAATGCCTATGTCGAGAAGTTCGTCGCCGATGTGGACTTGACCCGTGTGCTCTCTGCAAAGGATGTTATGCGCCGACCTGAACCTGTTGCCCAGTGCACGGCAGGTCCCCGGGTAGCGCTGCATCTGATGGAAGAACATGATATCCCCATGATCTTGGTTGTCACCCGCCATAGAAATCTCCGAGGTCTCGTGACTCTGGAAGATACCATCGGTGCTGTGAAAACAGGAAAGACCATGTCGGATATTCTCAAAACCGATATTCCCATTGTTGCACCGGACGCATCGCTTTCCGATATTCTCTCTCTGATCGTCGACAGCCAGTATCCCATGGCCGTTGTAGATGAAACCGGCAGACTGCACGGCGTAATCTCGCGTGCATCCATTCTGGCTGCGCTAGCCCGTAAAGGAGGCGATTCGAATGGAACTGCCTAAGATCCCGATTGGCGATGCCGTTGAAGCGATTGTTGACTGGATAGAGACGTATTTCTCCTGGCTTCTTGATGCGATCAGCGATGGTCTGCGTGTTCTTGTGAACGGACTCGAGGATATTCTCCTCGCAGTACCTGCCCCGGTGCTGATCGCTCTTACGGGTGTGATTGTCTGGTTCGTTACGCGTCACGACATTAAAATGACGATCCTCACGATGCTCGGCCTTGTCCTCATATGGGATCTCGGTCTTTGGGAACTTTCCATGCTCACCGTAGTCCTTGTTCTCATTGCAACGGTGATTGCACTGGCACTTTCGATTCCCATCGGCATCGCGTCTGCAAGGAGCGATACGCTCAATGCAGCTCTTCGTCCGATTCTCGATTTCATGCAGACGATGCCGTCATTCGTGTATCTTATTCCGACCGTGATCTTCTTTGGTCTCGGCAGTGTGCCCGGTATTATTGCAACGGTGATTTTTGCCATGCCGCCTGCTTTGCGTCTCACGACGCTTGGTATCCGGCAGGTCCCCGTCGAGCTGATAGAAGTGGCTGATGCATTTGGTGCAACACCCAGACAAAAACTGTTCAAGGTTCAGCTTCCGGTTGCGCTTCCAACAATTATGGCCGGGGTCAATCAGTGTATTATGCTGGCTCTTTCGATGACCGTCATCGCATCCATGATCGGAGCAGGTGGACTCGGTTATCAGGTTCTTGTGGGTATCCAAAGGGTCGATATCGGTATGGGATTCGAAGCAGGACTTGCTATCGTTATCCTTGCAATTATCTTCGATCGGATCACGCAGAATCTTGTCCCGAAATACGTGAAAAAGTGAGACAGAACTCCACTGTTCCTTTCACAAAACGAAACTCCAAAAAACTATGATGAAGGGTGCACAGTGCTGTGTCTGCAGCCATCTCCCTTCATTTTGTCCGCGTATTGCCGCACCCCGTTATCCGGGGCAAGTATCCCGTCTTGTTTTGACGAGGCGGGGAAATCTATGGTAAAAAAGCATGATTCAAAAGAAAAAAACATTAACTCTTATCGTAATTACCGGGCTCCTCTTAATGCTCGTTCTATTCACTGCGGGATGTACCTCCCAGACAACAGAACCAGCTAAAGAGATCAGCATCGGATATGTCACATGGGACTGTGCTATCTCCAGTACGAATGTGATGAAACAGGTATTCGAACAGGCAGGATATGACGTCACGATGGTCGCAGTCGATGCAGGTCCGCTGTATCAGGCACTTGCCGACGGCGATGTTGATTTCACGACTACTGCATGGCTGCCGTATACGCATGAAAGTTACTGGGAAACCTATGGTGACCAGATCGCTTACGTCAATGAAAACATTCCGGGCGCTGCACGCATCGGTCTTGTCGTCCCGTCATATGTGACGATCAATTCGATCGATGAGTTAAACAGCGTTTCCGATAAGTTCGGGAACCAGATCATTGGTATCGAACCTGGAGCAGGTATTACGTCCCGAACCGAACAGGCAATCGATGAGTATGGCTTGGACTATACGCTTATCACCAGCAGCAGTGCAGGTATGGCGGCCGAACTCGGTTCAGCAATCAGCAAGAATGAGTGGATCGTTGTAACCGGATGGTCGCCGCACTGGAAATTCAGCCGGTATGATCTCAAGTTCCTTGAGGATCCGAAAGGAGTCTACGGCGGAGCTGAGGACATCGTAACGCTTGCACGTCTTGGTCTTAAGACCGATGATCCGGAGGCATATGGTATTCTCAGCAGATTCCAGTGGACCACTGAAGATATCACATCGGTCATGAATGATATCACAGGCGGTATGTCTGAGACGGATGCTGCTAAGGCATGGGTCGACGCACATCCTGATACTGTCGCGTACTGGATCAACGGTACGACCACCTAACCTTCTTTTTTTCTGACCCGAACTTCTTTCTGAAAAAAAAATACTGCAGACACCGGATGGTGTATACTCATTAAAAAAAGGATGTTTCAGATCAGGTTCATCTGATCTTCATGTGTTATTCTCTTTTTGTCCAAGGGTATCAGGACAAGAAGCACAGTGACTGAAAGCACAACTCCGACGACCAGCGGATCGAGATAGCACCAGGGTGATCCTACCAGAGAGTCAACGCCGAACATGGCATGACATATCCCAAGCATCTTCGACTCCGCCGTATGGCAGAAGAGCGCCCAAAGAAGCCAGCCGCCAGCACCAATTGCCATACTCCATTTCGCAGCGAGATAGGATGGATTCTTTGAGGTGATTCCATGAACAAACGCCGGAAGAAGGGCAGCAGTGCATAACCCCATGAACATAGCTGTTGCCCGTGCAATTATACTTCCCGGCATCATCACTGCGAGGATGATACTGACGATCATCATGACCATGATACCTATCTGATTCGCTCTGATTGAGTAACGAACACCTCTCATTCTCGCAAAGATATCCCCGCCGAGCGTGGTTCCCATAGTGTGAAGAAGAGATGAAAGTGTCGACATGGCCGCCGAAAGCAGCGTCAGCATAAAGATAATGACAAACAGTTCGGGCATTGCTGAGTTGATATAGAGCGGAATGATCAGATCTGCATTTCCGCCTGCCGCATCAATTGCCAGCATGCCGAGCTTATCCATGAAATAGACATTCGTCAGCGGTCCGACAGTGAAGGCTACGCCAGTCATCATCACGATGAAAAGAGCACCAATGGGGATTACCCGGTTCAGGGACTTACCGTCTTTTGCCGTCATGAACCTAACCGCGAGCTGAGGCTGGGCGAGAACCCCCACGCCAACGCCGAGTACGAGGGTCGTAATAACGGTCATCCAGATCGGAGAACCGAACTCCGGCATTGAAGTCCACCCGGTCATTCCCATCGAGGAGAGCGTGCTTGGAACAAGACCGCTCATTGACTCAAGTGCAGTGTTCGCTGCCACCACTCCGCCAAGATATATATAGGTCAGAACAAGCAGGATGCCCATCCCGACAAACATAATCGCTCCCTGTACTGCATCTGTGTACATGACGGCCATCAGACCGCCGATGACAACATACAACGCGACAACCCCGGCAAATCCGAGCAGGGCTGTGAGGTACGGGATACCGAGCGTCGTTTCAATAAAGCGTGCTCCACCTATCAGAATGGCCGCCGTATACAGGGGCATTGCCGCGACGAAAATCGCGCCGGTTGCATAGATGATCTTCTTCGATCCGTACATCTTGCCGAGGAGTTCGGGATACGTCAGGACCCCAAGATCTTTTCCGATCCGTCTGATCCGTTTTCCCATACAGATGAACGCAATGATAACCCCAACAACGATACACAACACGGTCAGCCACATCAGACTCATACCGTATTGAGCCGACGTTCCGCCAAATCCGATGATGGCGGATGTGCTGATGAACGTGGCGCCGTAGGATAGGGCAATTATAACCGGATGCGTATTTCGTCCGGCGACCATGTAGTCTTCTACCTTTTTTGTTCGTCTATATCCGTAATATCCGATACCTATGATCATCACAAGGTAGAACGCGACGATGCCGATTGTCAGCTCAGTGCTTACCGTCATCATCATCACTGTCCTTGTTCCAATTTATGTATCCGTAGATTCCGCAGAATAGCAGTGCTATCAAGCAGATGAGGTATGTCATCCATACCCACGGGTCACTGATGCCTAACATAGAAATTCACCTAGTTTTGGGTGATTCGGGCGTTTTCGACACCATACGGTCGCTGTATTGGATCAAGCGGAGAAACACCATACGCGAACGTAATGGTGGTCCTCCTATCTAAAGAAGAAAAAGAAAACGTGGAACGTAGATAGAATGCCGCATGAATTACTCGTGCGTTCTACGTCCATGAGAATCTTTCACATGGTTTGAGTTTTACCTATAAATAATCAGCACATTGCCGGAGTTAATGAAATATCAATCACAAATCCGGTTTCCTGCAGGAAACTACCTGTTTTCCGACTCACTTTTTGCTTAATGTTTCCAGAAATCCAATGAAGAGATGTATTTGGAGGCTGTTATGAAAAAGAGTTTCAAACTGGAAAATCTTGACTGCGCACATTGTGCAGCTGTTATGGAGAACGGAATCAGAAAGATAGACGGCGTACATGAGGTGAGTATCAGCTTTATGACCAGACGGCTTAGTATCGATGCGGATGATGAGCGATTTCCCGATATCCTCAAAGAAGCTAAGGTCGTCTGCAAACGGATTGAACCGGACTGTGTGATTATGGAGTAAAATCCTCTTTATGGCTCTCACTTTAACCAAAAAACAGCGCCGAGCCCTCTACCGGATCATCGCAGCGTCGGTTTTCTTTGCCGGGGCCGTTTTGCTCTCGGGATGCGGGATCTTTCCCGAATCCTACTCGCTGTATGCTGAGTTTGTGCTGTTTCTGGCCGTTTATCTTGTGATCGGCGGGGATGTCCTTCTGCGTGCCGGCAAAAATATTATCCACGGAAATGTGTTCGATGAACATTTTCTGATGTCGATTGCGACGATCGGGGCCTTTTTCCTTGGACAGTATCCTGAGGCAGTGGCAGTGATGCTTTTTTATCAGGTCGGAGAAATCTTTCAGAGTTATGCGGTGGAAAAATCCCGCAGATCGATCGCAGAGCTGATGGATATCAGTCCGGACCATGCATATATCGAGCAGGATGGGGCGATCACTTCCGTTGACCCGGGCATCCTGCAGGTCGGAGATCATATCGTGATCAAAGCTGGAGACCGGGTCCCGGTCGATGGTGTGGTGATCGCGGGGTCGTCGGATCTGGATACAGCTTCGCTCACCGGAGAATCCCTGCTCCGCAATGTCGGGGTCGGCGATCAGGTGATCAGCGGATGTATCAATGTTAGCGGCGTGCTTCATGTTTGGGTAGCAAAGCCGCTGAGCGAATCCACCGTCACCCGTATTCTTGAGCTGGTGGAGAATGCGGCTGGTAAAAAAGCCAAAACCGAGCAGTTCATCACACGATTTTCGCGGTATTATACTCCCGTCGTCGTCCTCGATGCAGTGATTCTTTCCGTGATACCCCCGTTGATTCTCACCGAGCCGTTTGCAATCTGGATAGAGCGAGCTTTGATCTTTCTCGTTGTCTCCTGTCCGTGCGCTCTCGTTATCTCAATCCCACTCAGTTTTTTTGGAGGGATCGGGGGGGCTTCGCGATCAGGGATACTGATAAAGGGAAGCAGTTATCTGGAAGCTTTGTCGAAAATTGATACGATCGTCTTCGATAAAACAGGCACTCTTACCAACGGGAGCTTTTCCGTTACAGAGATACATCCGCTCGGCATTTCTGAAAGAGAACTGCTGGAAATTGCCGCACATGCCGAAGCCTACAGCAGCCATCCGATTGCCGTTTCTTTACGGGCTGCATATCATCAGCCGGTCCATACCGGTGATCTGACGGATGTTTCCGAGTGTGCTGGTCATGGTGTTAAGGCTGCATATCGCGGCCGACGGATTGCGGTTGGAAACACGGGATTTCTGCAAGGGTTGGGGGTCAGCCCAGGCGATGTTTCCGATGCAGGGTCCGTGATTCATGTTGCCGTTGATGGAAAATATGCCGGATGGGTAAGGCTTGCCGACACTGTCAAACCCACAGCCGTTCAGACAGTGGCCGAACTGAAAAAACGCGGCATTCGCCGAATAGTTATGCTTACCGGGGATTCTCCATCTGCAGCGGCCTCAATTGCCGGCAAGCTGGGAATCGACGAGTATTATGCGTCGCTCCTCCCTCAAGATAAAGTCACGGCAATGGAAAAAATTCTGGCAGAACAGCGGTCAGGAAGAACGGCGGCATTCGTTGGAGACGGTATCAATGATGCTCCGGTCATTATGCGTGCCGATCTAGGTATTGCGATGGGGTCGCTTGGATCCGATGCGGCGATCGAAGCCGCATATGTTGTCCTGATGGATGATGATCCAATGAAAATTCTATCTGCAGTCCATCTCTCACAGAGGACAATGCATATCGTATTCCAGAACATCGTGTTCGCTCTCGGAGTGAAATTTTTCGTGCTAATTCTGGCCGCACTGGGAATTGCGAATATGTGGGAAGCAGTGTTTGCAGACGTGGGTGTCGCATTCATCGCGATACTGAATGCGATGAGAACGCTGAAAATCAGATGATGATGAAATCGTGCGCATCGTCAGCGTGATTCCAGATATGTTGAGATGTATGTGCATATTTCCGGCGCGGCTGGGTCTTTCCCGTTACAACCGGACAAAGAGCGCAGATGGGTACACTCCATTTTTTCTGGACGTGGGCCGATTTACGAATTATGTACTATGCATGCGCGAAAATTTTACTAATTTGTGTGGAAATCTCCTGTCATCCACAGTTACAGTAATATCCAAAAAAAGCTGGAAATATTCCAGCATTACCAGAAATATACATTTTTGACGCTAAAAAATCACACAGCCGGCATGAAGTCGAGAGTGGACGTGACATATTCTATGGAGAATCATCTATACCGGCCGCATGAATTATGTCCCTTATCATGGGACCAAGACATCAGGCAGGAAGTTTAGAGCCAGCCGTTTTGTAACATTTCTGTAGTTAATCGTATCACTTTATTTGATATAAATTAATCAGATTCGATTCTCAGTATGTTCGTAACCTCCACTCAATAAAATGCTAATATTGAGGTAAGTTTGACCAATAAAGCAACATATAAATCATTTAACAAAAAACAAATATGGATTATTGGAGATTATTTTATAACTAATATGAGAATTTCTAACAACCTTTTTTTCCGACAGAAAGTACTTTCTTTTCGTACGTTGAGTAGTATGTATGGGGACTTTCAGCAGCTTTGGTCTCAACCAGGCATATCACGAGCGTTATGAAAAACTTGGCGACCGTCTCTCCGATGTTGGTAAAACACTTGATTGGGATGTTTTTCGTCCTCTTCTTGAATCCATGTATGCAAATAAATCCGGCAAAGGCGGTCACCCCAATGTCGATGTAATACTCATGTTCAAGATTCAGCTTCTGGAAGTCTGGTATAATCTATCTGATCTCGCCGTTGAACGTGAAATCTACGATCGTCTCTCCTTTTGGCATTTCCTTGGGTGTCCTGACAAAATACCCGACAATTCAACGATATGGTTATTTCGGGAGCGCATGTCCGAATCAGGCGTTGACACATTGGTTTGGCAGGAGTTTAAGCGACAACTTGACCTGAAAGGTCTCAAAATTGAACAAGGTATGATTCAGGATGCAACGTTTGTGTATGCTGAACCCGGTCATTGTAAGAAAGACACGCCGCGAGGAGAGCAGGCAAAAACACGACGGGATAAAGATGGAAAAATCATGTCCAAGAACGGCAGAATGCACTATGGCTATAAACTGCATACCATCATGGATACGACGCATGATCTTATTCGACGCATTGAAACCACCACGGCAAATGTTCATGACAGTCAGGTGGATCTGTCAGAAAAAGGAGAAGTGGTCTATCGGGATCGGGGATATCAGGGAGCAACATGCAAGGGATATAGTGCCACAATGAAACGGGGGGCAAGGGGACATCCCATTGGGATACGAGATAAACTGAGAAATATGCGGATAAGTAGGAAGAGATCAAAGGGGGAGAGACCCTATGCAGTGATCAAAAATATCTTTCATGCAGGGTTGGTGAAGGTAACAACGCTGCAAAGAGTGCGAGTGAAAAATATGCTGGCTGCATTTTGTTATAATATCTATCAAGTGAAAACGATTCAAAACAGGGTGTAAATTAAAAAAAACGTCAAGGAATAATTGGGATTTATCGTGATTTTCTTTTTTTTGGGGGGGGATGAGAGGGTGTGGAGATGTATTCAATCCTTCATAAATAATGATTCTCGTTAAAAAAAGAGTTGATAGAAATTCTCAATATATTAATTAATAGTATTTCGTGTTAATTAACTATATTAGTAATATAAGTCTGTCCAACCTCCTTGGAACAGATTTTGTCCTATTAAATAAAACTCCGTTCGGTAAAAAGCATGCGATTTGCATGAAGAAAAACAGGTAAACATTATGGCAAAATACAAGGATGTCATCGATTTATATGATGACTATGGTAAACTCTTACGGAGTAATATATCCCTTGAGCGGATCAGCCCGCTTGTAAACCCGGCAGTCAAGAAAATCATCGACGACACGAAACGTTCTGTTGCAGTCAACCTCGGCGGCATGCAGGACGGTCTGAAGTCGGGTAAGATCGGCAAGCACCAGCAGATCCTCGGACGCGACCTTGACCTTGATATCCTTGGAAACATCGACGCAATCGAAGCAAAGATCAAAGAGTACGTCTCTGTAGAATCCGGCGACGACACCGAGATCAAACGCTTCAACGGTGGAAAACTCCTGCTCGTCAAAGTCCCCTCTGCAAGTATCGCAGCAGCAGCAACCACCTATGCAGTTGTCGAGCAGTTCAACGTTGACATGTTCAACGCAAACACCGTCAAAGCAGCAGCATTCGGTACCTACCCGGTCACGATGGATCTCGCAGGCGGAGCATGTTCTATGATCATGTCCATCCCCCAGAACAACGAGTCTCTCGGATACGCACTTCGTAACATTCCGGCAAACCAGACCGTAATGATGACCCACAGAAACGCAATGCAGGGTGCAGCACTCGCATCCACCTTCGAGCATGCAGGTCAGTTCGAAATGGGTAACGCAATCGGTCCATTCGAGCGTGCCCAGCTCTTACTCTTTGCCTACCAGGGTCTTAACGCAAACAACATCGTCTACGATCTTGTAAAAGAGAACGGCCAGACCGGTACTGTCGGTACTGTTGTCCAGTCCTTAGTCGAGCGTGCAATGGAAGACAAAGTCATCACTCAGGCAGCAGCAGCCCCAGGCGGTTACTTCAAGCCCTACGAGACCAAGGACCCGATGCTCTGGAACGCCTATGCATCCGCCGGTACCCTCGCCGCAACCATGGTCAACGCAGGAGCAGGAAGAATGGCACAGGCAGCATCCTCTACCTTACTGTACTTCAACGACCTTCTTGAGCACGAAACCGGACTTCCGGGATCCGACTTTGGAAGAGTTATGGGAGCCGGTGTCGGTTTCTCCTTCTTCAGCCACTCCATCTACGGTGGAGGAGGACCGGGTATCTTCAACGGAAACCACGTCGTTACCCGTCACGCAGCAGGTGTTGCAATGCCCTGTGCAGTTGCAGCATGTGCACTTGATGCAGGTACTCAGATGTTCTCTCCGGAAGGAACCGCAAAGATCTACGGTGAGACCTTCGGTAAGATCGAAGAGTTTGCACGCCCGATCCAGGCAATTGCAAAAGTTGCATAACTTTCATCCGTGAATAACCAAAACAATCACGAAGGAACATAAAAATGGCATATACACCACAATACGGGCCGGGAACTTCCCGCGTCGCGGAAGTTCGTCGCAACCAGATGAATCCGAAAGTAAAGCTCGATAAGATTCGCAACATTACCGATGAGGACCTTGTCCTTATCATGGGACACCGTGCACCAGGACAGGCATACCCGTCGGCACACCCCCCACTCGCAGAGCAGGGAGAGCCAGACTGCCCGATCCGCAAGATCGTTCAGCCGACCGAATGCGCAAAAGCCGGTGACCGTGTCAGATACATTCAGTTCGCTGATTCTATGCTGAACGCACCCTGCCAGCCTTACCAGAGAACCTATCTCGGTATGTACCGCTACCGTGGTATTGATCCGGGAACTCTTTCCGGCCGTCAGATCGTCGAGTGCCGTGAGCGTGACCTTGAAGGATACGCACGCGAACTTGTCGAGAGCAGCCTCTTTGACCCGGCAACTGTCGGTATTCGCGGTGCAACCGTGCATGGACACTCACTCCGTCTCGCAGAGAACGGTATGATGTTCGATATGCTCCAGCGTTGTATCCTCGACACCGACGGTGTTGTAAAGTACGTCAAAGATCAGGTAGCAGTACCTCTCGACCGCAAAGTCGCTGTTGGTAAACCGATGGATGCAGCCTGGCTGAAAAAGAACACTCCGATGTTCCACTCCCTTGTCGGAACCTCATTCCGTTCCGACAGTGAATATGTTGCATATGTTCAGCGTATCAACGCCCTCCGTACCAAATACGGATTCATGCCCAAGGAGGCCTGAGTAATATGGCAAAAGTAGAAAAGACCCAGAAACTTTTCCTTGATGCACTCAAGCAGAAGTTCCCAAAACAGGACGTTGCATCCACCACCGCCGAATTCTATAAATTCAATGGTCTTGAACAGTCTCCCCGTAAGAAGGAGTTCATGGCCATTAACAAGAAGATCGAAGCTGAACGTGGAATCTCCATGTATGACCCGAACCGCTGCCACCTTGGTGGTATCCCGATGGGTCAGCGCCAGCTGATGACCTACGAACTCTCCGGCACCGGAACCTTCGTTGAGGGTGATGACCTGCACTTCGTCAACAATGCTGCCATGCAGCAGATGTGGGATGATATCCGCAGAACTGTAATCGTGTCCATGGACATGGCCCACCAGACCCTGCAGAAGCGTCTCGGCAAGGAAGTTACTCCTGAAACCATCAACGAGTATCTCCACGTTGTCAACCACGCAATGCCCGGAGGCGCTGTTGTTCAGGAACACATGGTTGAGACACACCCGGGACTTACCGACGACTGTTACGTCCGTGTGTTTACCGGTGATCAGGAACTCGCCGACAACCTTGAGCCCCAGTTCGTCATCGACGTCGAGAAGCTCTTCCCGAAGAAGCAGGCTGAAGCCCTCCAGGCAGCAGTCGGCAAATCCCTCTGGCAGTGCGTTCACATGCCGACCATCGTCGGCCGTACCTGCGATGGAGGAACGACCTCCCGCTGGTCCGCCATGCAGATCGGTATGTCCTTCATTGCCGCATACCGTATGTGCGCCGGTGAAGCAGCCGTCGCTGACCTGTCCTTTGCAGCAAAGCACGCTGGTGTCATCAACATGGCCCACCACCTGCCTGCACGCCGTGCACGCGGTCCGAACGAGCCCGGAGGAATGCTCTTTGGTAACTTCTCCGATATGATCCAGGCAGACCGTGTCAACCCGAACGACCCAGCAAAAGCATCCCTGGAAAATGTTGCAGCAGGCGCCATGCTCTTCGACCAGATCTGGCTCGGATCCTACATGTCCGGTGGTGTCGGTTTCACCCAGTACGCAACTGCAGCATACACGGATAACATCCTTGATGACTTCACCTACTATGGAATGGACTACCTCCACGACAAGTACAAGGTCGATGTCAAGAACCCGAACCCGAAAGACAAAGTCAAAGCAACCCAGGAAGTTGTCAACGACATTGCATCGGAAGTCAACCTTTACGGTATGGAGCAGTATGAACAGTTCCCAACCATGATGGAAGACCACTTCGGCGGTTCCCAGCGTGCAGCCGTTCTTGCAGCAGCATCCGGTATCACCACTTCGATTGCAACTGGAAACTCCAACGCCGGTCTCAACGGCTGGTATCTGTCCATGCTTCTGCACAAAGACGGCTGGTCCAGACTTGGTTTCTTTGGCTACGATCTGCAGGACCAGTGCGGTTCTGCAAACTCACTCTCCATCAGACCCGACGAGGGCTGTATCGGCGAGTTCCGTGGACCGAACTACCCGAACTATGCAATGAACGTCGGTCACCAGGGAGAATACGCAGCAATTGCAGCCTCCGCCCACATTGGCCGCGGCGATGCATGGACGCTCTCCCCGCTGATCAAGATCTGTTTCGCAGACCCGGCCCTGAAGTTCGACTTCGCTCACCCGCGTGCAGAATTCGCCAAGGGAGCAATCCGCGAATTCATGCCTGCTGGTGAGAGATCCCTCATCATCCCGGCACAGTAAGTGGTTCATTAACTACTCACTTTTTTTATTCTCCTGTGAAAAACGCGCAGGTGGTCTTTTTATTTATATGCTGATTCTGAAAAAGTCCGACAACAAAGGTATTATATCGGAGATTTCAACAAGATTTATTGTCTTGAATTAAACCTCACTAGTTTTAATCAACTTGATTATCATTAATACAATTTAATTGATTTTCAATTCGGGTTTTTTCCGTCTTACTTTAGTAAAATACAGAATCTCTGAGCTTTTCTTGCACAATTTTCGCATGTCTTATATATCTATGAATGAAATAGAATATTCGTCCACACTTTGTACTCCATTCTTTAGAGTGGTAACGTTTTACGAACACTTGAGACGCATCCTTCGTTTCAGCCTGTGGTGCTGAAACATATTAGGTTCCTGATTAGTAATCCACAATCGGGAAACAAAACTCAAGGGAGAATCTTACATGCAAGAAATTATAATCGGCATTGGAGTAACTGCCCTTGCGGGAGCTCTCGCAGCGGTTGCCGGTGCAGCCGAAGATACTGAGTCCAACATCGGATCACAAGGTGACCCGAACTCTCAGGTCCAGCTCGCACCGCAGATGGGATACACTCACCGTATCTATAACAAAGCAGTGAGTGGAGAACCACCGGCATACACCCTGTGGGTGACCCTTGCTTGTGGTGTTGCATGGGCATTCCTTATGTTAGGAGTCAATGCAATCCTCGCAATCATCTTCGGAACAGTTCTCGCAACCTTTGTGCAGGGAGTTTACGCAACTACTGCATACCTTGGAAGAACCGCAAGTCTTTCCAAGTTTGGACAGCCGGTCTTTATTGATGTTGTTAAATCAGTAACGACCGTGACTATGGCTCACGCATTCGTAGCTATCTTTGCAACGGTAACCGTCTGTTACCTCATGATGACAGTCATTGAACATCCGTTTGCTCTTCCTCTTCTTGGTATCGTATGGGGTCTTGCTCTTGGTGCAGCAGGTTCTGCAACCGGTAACCCGTACTACGGTAAAGAGCGTCAGTATCAGAATCAGAAATTCGGTGCTGGTGTCCCGATCTCTGCATCCGGGAACATCGTTCGTTATGCAGAAGCAGGACAGAGAAGCTCAATCGACAACGGTTTCTTCACCGCAAAATTCGGTGGACCCGCATCAGGTCTTTGTTTCGGATTAATTGTTTTCTTCGAACTCTGGCGTACCATCATCTTCGAGGACTTCCTCGCAGGATGGGGTGCAGTGATCGTTGGAGCAGTTGTAATTATCGTCTTCATGATCATCGACCGTTATGTTGAAGTCTGGGCACGCAATAATTACGGACCCTACACTGTGGAGGCCTGAATATGAGTGCAATCGCAGCTAAACCCGGAGCAAATGCCGGAGCATTCCAGCCAATTCCTTCGGTCATCGCAATCGTTATTGCAATCATTCTCGTTGTTGCTGCTTACTTCCTTGGAAGTTCCGGCATCCTCGCAGGCGGAGCAATGTACGTTCTTCAGACACTCTGTCTGATCATTCTTGGTGCAGCCTTAATCGCATTTGGTGTTCACTTTGTTCCCGTCGGCGGAGCGCCGGCAGCAATGGGTCAGGCACCTGGTATCGCTACCGGTGTCGCAATGCTTGCAACTGGTGCAGGTCTTGCAGGACTCTTTGGCGGAGCATGGGCAGCAGAGTTAGGTCTTGGAGTCGCACTCGCCAGTGGAGCAATTGGCGGTGCATTAATGATGGCAATCACCTGTCTTATGGTGAACATCTCCTATGTCTTTGGCATGGGTATCCCGGCAGCCTCCGGTAAGGTCGAAAAAGACCCAATTACTGGTGACTTACAGGCAGCATACAAATCCCAGGGAACCGAAGGTCACGGTTTACCGTTCATCTCTTATGTTGGCGGTGTTATCGGCGGTCTTTTCGGCGGTCTTGGCGGAACACTCATCTACATTGAATTTCTCAACTTCTACAATGCTGGTCTTCCGGCACTTGGTTTTGTTGGAGCAGCAGACATCAACATGCTCTCTGTTGGTCTTGCCGGCATCTTTGCAATCGGTATGTTCCTTGTTATCGCAGTACTTTCTGCATACAACATTACCGGAACCATTGAAGGTCCCCACGACCCGAAGTTCAAGCGTTTCCCCCGTGCAATCGTCGCAGCAATCTTAGCATCATCTGTTTGCGGTCTCGTTGCAATGCTGGTGGTGGCATTATTCTGAGGTGTAAAAAATGTCAGTAAAAGTTGAAGCATCCCACGACGGAATTCCGCATAACAAAGTTATGGTCATTGGAGCCGTTATTTCACTGGTATCCCTTTACATCGCTATCATTGGTACAGTCATCGGTGTTGACTATCTCGCCTTCTTTGGTGGATTTGCAGCAGTCGGTGCCCTGATCTGGGGTAACAGCACAATCAAAAAGCTTTGCAGCTATGGTATCGGAACTGGTGTTCCCTCTGCCGGTATGCTCGCATTCGGATCCGGTGTCATTGCCCTTCTCTTTGCAGCTACCCTTGGCGGAATCAGCATCTGGATCGTACCGGTTGCAGGATTAATCATTGCTCTCATCGTCGGTCTCTTCCTTGGATGGATCTCAAACTCCGTTCTGAACATGAAGATCCCGGTGATGACCAGAAGTATCGCAGAACTCGCCGCAGTCGGTGCCCTCGCTCTTATGGGTCTTGGTGTCGTTGCGACCGGAACCGTTGGCTTTACTGGAATCGCTACCATCGAGATCCTCGGTGTTACTGTCTACAACGCATCCTACATTGGTGCAGGTGTAATCGCAGTTTCATTTATGCTCGGTGCAATCGCTCTCCAGCACCCGTTCAACGCGTGTCTCGGCCCAGGCGAGAAACAGGACAGAACCAACATGCTCGCTATCGAGTGTGGTTTCCTTTCCATGATCATCATGGCAGTGATCTCCTTCGTCTTTGTCTCATTGGCAGCAGCCTGGATCTCACTTATCGTGGCCATCGTTGGATGGTTCGTGTCCTATGTCAAATATCTCGCCTTATCCAAGCGCGATGCAGCAGCCTGGCTTGATGCCAAGCCGTTCTCCGACGCGGAGGAGTAAGTTAGGAGGAAACAAAAATGGGATATGTATTAGTATTACCGGAATTTGGCCTCGTAGCTGACCCCATAGCAGGTATCGTAACGACTGCCGGTGTATCCTATCAGCCGGTTATCGATCAGGTGGCAGCACTCGAAACAATTGCTGAAGATCTTGTCGGCATGCTTTCGGGTGAAGGCAACTTCTTAAACAGCTTCCCCGGCCGTGAAAAGACTCTCATGAAAGCAGGTATGGTTACCTCTCTCTGGTATGGTCTTGCGGTTGGTCTGTTTGTAGCCTTCGTCCTCGCATTTGCCCTCTACTTCGGAGGTATCTAAAATGGCAGACAAGAAATCCCCGGCTAGCGGATGGCCGATCATCCAGGGTGACTACCACACTGGTGATGCAAACAGCCCCGTTGCTGTCATTACCATGGGTTCCCACCTTGACGAGACCGGAATCTGTGCCGCAGGTGCAGCTCTTGCAGGTTCCTGTAAGACTGAAAACCTCGGTATCGAGAAGATCGTAGCAAACGTCATTTCAAATCCGAATATCCGTTTCGTTCTGCTTTGCGGTACTGAAGTGAAAGGTCACCTTTCCGGTCAGTCTATCGATGCAATGCACAAAAATGGTGTTGAAGGTGGTAAGATCGTCGGTTCTACCGGAGCAATTCCGTTCCTTGAGAACCTGACGGCCGAGCACATCAAAAGTTTCCAGGAACAGATTGAACTGGTCAACATCATGGAAACCGAAGATCTCAACGTCATTGGAGCAAAAATCAACGAGCTCAAGGCACGGGATCCCGGAGCATTCGGTGCAGACCCGATCGTCGTTCAGTTGTCCGATGATGACAGCAGCGGTGGAGCAGGTGCTGAATCCGGCGAGGAAGAACCTTTGACCGGTGAAATGGCCTTAATTACCGCCCGCATCAAAGCAATCCAGATGATGGTCACTGATATCGGTTACCGTAACAGATTCGCATCCGGTCTCTACGGAGGCAAGATCGAAGGTCTCATGATCGGTTTGATCGTATCACTGGTTATTCTCGGTGCACTTATCGGTGTTCAGGTGATCTAAAATGGCAGGTTCGATTATTAGAATGGCCGCCATCGACAAGATGGTGGATAATATCAGATACAAGGGCCAGATTCTTGCCAGAACAAACAAGGTCGACTCCGCAATCTCGAGCTCAGGTCTTGTCGGATTTGCCGCAGGTCTCGTTCTTGCTCTCGTTCTGATTCTTGTACCAGTGCTGGTGTTACTCTGAGGTGAAAAAAATGGCAGATAAAAAATCACCAGCAAATGGATGGCCGATCATTCAGGGAGATTACCACACCGGTGATGCAAACAGCCCCGTCGCTGTTATCACCATGGGTTCCCACCTTGATGAAGCCGGAATCTGTGCCGCAGGCGCAGCTCTTGCAGGTTCCTGTAAGACTGAAAACCTCGGTATTGAGAAAGTTGTTGCAAACGTCATTTCAAACCCAAACATCCGGTTTGTTCTGCTTTGTGGTACTGAAGTTAAGGGTCACCTTTCCGGTCAGTCCATCGAAGCAATGCACAAGAATGGAGTTGAAGGCGGAAAGATCGTCGGTTCTACCGGTGCTATTCCGTTCCTTGAGAACTTGACGGCAGAACACATCAAACGTTTCCAGGAGCAGATTGAACTCGTTAACATCATGGAGACCGAAGACATGGGTCAGATCTCCGCAAAGATCAACGAGCTCAAGGGACGCGATCCCGGAGCATTCGCTGCTGACCCGATCGTCATTCAGTTAACTGATGATGCCGGCGGAGCAGACGGCGGTGCAACGGTTGCAAGCGCCAACCCCCAGTTCCTCGAGATCGAGAAACGTCTTGATGCAATCGAACAAAAGATTGAGTTCACGGACGCAGAAATTGCGATGCGTGTCGGAAGAAAAATTGGCCGTGACATCGGTATCCTCTACGGACTTGTAGCAGGTATCATTGCCTTCCTGGTAATCATTTACTGGATGTCAGGGTTATTATTCATGTAATGAGGTGCCAATATGTTCAAGTTTGAAAAAGAACAGCAGGTCTTTGACTTTAATGGAACGAAGATCGGTGGACAGCCCGGAGAGTATCCGCGTGTGCTTTCACCATCCATCTTCTACAACAAACACGAGATCGTCTTAAACGATCACACCGGTGAGATTGACAAAGCAAAAGCAGAAGCACTCTGGAACCGCTGTCAGGAACTTTCTGACATTACCGGCAACAAGTACTTCCTCCAGATCCTCGCAGAACACGCTGAGGCATTTGAGTCTTATTTCTCTTGGTTCGACAGTATCGACAACAAGACCGCCTTCCTGATGGACTCCTCTGCTCCGGCAGCACTTGTCCACGCAACGAAGTACGTTACGGAAGTTGGTCTTGCAGACCGTGCAATCTACAACTCTATCAATGGTTCAATCCTGCCGGAAAATATTCAGGCACTTGCAGAGTCCGATGTGAACTCCGCAATTGTTCTGGCATTCAACCCAGGTGACTCATCCGTTGCCGGACGTGAGAAAGCACTCGTCGATGGCGGTGTCGCTGGTCAGGCAAAAGGTATGCTTCAGATCGCAGAAGAATGCGGTATCACCCGCCCAATTCTCGACACTGCAGCAACCCCGCTTGGTCTCGGCTCATTCGGTTCCTACCGTGAAATCCTTGCATGCAAGGCAATCCACGGTATGCCGACCGGTGGTGCATACCACAACATGACTGTGTCCTGGACCTGGCTGAAACGCTGGAGAAAGAACATTCACGAGCAGTATGCAGACAAGCCGCTCCTTGCAGAGCAGATGTTCCACCACCACTACGGCGGCATCGAAGGCGTCCGTCAGGCTGCATGGTCTTCACCGGATATCGGCTGTAACATTATGGCAATGACCCTTGGTGCAGACTTAATCATGTACGGCCCAATCGAGAACATGGAAGGCGCCGCAACTGCAGCAGCATTCTCCGACATCGTTCTTGCCGAAGCTTTCAGAGACTTCGGTGGAACCATCGCTGTCGAAGACGGCCCGATCTCCAAACTCGTTTAAACTTAAAAACCGGAGAGGGGATTTTTCCCCTCACCCGTTTTACACTATTTTTTCGGTCAGTTCCTTTTCGCATCAGAAGAAATACATAGACTGACGACTAAACACTGGTAATTATGCGTGTCCGTGAGGGGAACCTAACCCAGCAGTACTTCTGCGATTATCTGACATTGTTTGCCGGTGATGCATCCGCAAAGGAATCTGGTGAAGAAATCGTTTTGTTGAATCTGTTTCTGCATCGAATGAGTGTTGACGGCGGATTTCATGCAAGAGTACTCTCGGCAATCCTCGGACACGAATCAGACAGGTCTCTCCTCCTCGGCCTTTTCGAAGAAGTAGCGGGCGAAGCATACACTCCTCTCCCGCTTGACGAATGGCTGAAATCCGAATACGAGTCTGCAGTAAAGAGCGCAGACCCGACTCGGAAAATCGCTCTCGCCGCTCTTCTTCGTTCGCAGATATGCGGTACAAATATGGCTGCAGAGATCGTTTCCGCGTATAATAGCCCGTATCCCGAGAGCTGGTGGCAGTTTCAAAGCCGCCGGCTGACCGTTGAAGAGATCGAAAATTCCGACCTTTATTTTGGCGTCGGCCGTCGTCCATTCTGGCATTCATTTCCGCTCGACGAATATGCTGCCGTACTTGGCGGTGCCGAAACGCTGCCCCCCGAGGTCATGTATGATATCATCATCTGCGTTGCCGGAGCCTGGTTCTCCACGCTGACCCGCGAAGAAAAAATCATCTGGCTGAATATGCCAAGGACAACGCCCGATGAATGGGCAAAGTTCGCCTCACCCCTTCTCACCCTTCAGACACCGGGTCCTGCATTATCCACGGCAAACTGGCTGTATGCCTCGGGAAATCATGATGCTGCCCTTGATCTGTATGCGAACATCACGCTTGCTTTCCCGCAGACACCGGTAGAAAAACAGGCATTCGAACTCATGGGTGCTATTCTGTCCGAGTTCGGCGACTTCGATTACTCTTTCGAGTCCTATAAAAGCGCCTTCCTTCTCGCCAGAAAAGAAGGGCCCTACGAGACCGCGGTCGGGTTGAAAAATCTCTGCGAAGTCGGCGAAGATCTCGGAGAGGATATGCGGGATTATTACATCCGTATCGCATCGATCGCGGAGGAACTCCCGTCTCCCGACCGGGTGAGGCTCTACTTCGATCTCGCTTCCTCCGCCCGAAAAAAATACAATTATCTGGATGAGTATGCCTATATTGAACGCATCATAGAAGAAGAAGGCGCAGAGGAACCGTTCTTTTCCAGAGTAATGTCTCGAATCTCCGAGATGAATCTGGCTTTGGACTTTGATGGAAAACCTGACAATGCCGTTCTCCGGGAAAAGGACATTCGTGAACAGGCGGAGATACTGACGGCACGAGGGGATGCCGCCTATTTCGGTTTCGATCCCGTATGTGCTTTGTTCTGGTACAATAGATCGGACGCGATAAGCGGTGAGAATTCCTCCGCAAAAAAGTTCCAGGCGGCAGTCGCTGCAGGTTTGTATGCCGAAGCAAAAGAGTATGCATCCACGCCCGCAGAAAATGCCGTGGTCATGATCATGGGAGATCCGCCTGTGCAAATCGCGGCCCGCGAACTTCACACTGCCGTCACGGATGCATGGAAAGCCGGGAAGGATATCCAGCCGATCATCAGCCCGGTATTGACAATGCTTTCCCGCGAAGACCGACTGCTTGTCTGTGATATTCTCACCGACCGTTCGACCCGCGACGACGAAAAGGCGCTGGTATGCTCCGGGATCGGGGGTTGTTACATCTCACTTGGAATGCCGGACGATGCACGTCAGATGTTCCGTCTTGCTCTTCGCGCAAATCCCTCCAATCCGGTTCGCGCCCGTATTTTCTCGGAGATAGGGATGCTGGAGTACGAAACCGGCAATTATGATGCATCGTCGGAAGCATACCTCTCTGCATTGAAAATGAACGAACGGTTCCCTGCAGCATGGGCAGGTCTTGCCAAGGCATGCATATGTCAGGCCAAATATCAGGAGGCATTGGCTGCGCTTGAAAATGCAATCAGACATCATCCGGTCAATACCGCCTATCAGGAGATGCGTAAAGCCGTCCAGGCAGTAATAGAACACCCGCGCGATGAAACGACCGACCGGCTTTTTGCTCTCAATGAAGCGGTCGGACTGCCTGCGTCGGCAGCTCTCTACTCGGAAAAATCGTCTTCAGGCTTTAAAAAAGAGGCTTGGAATGTAACATCTGTTGAAGATGTTCTTCTGTTCAGAGAGTAATCTCTCTATTATTCTTCACGTACGGTGAACAGTTTTTCATCCGGCGTGTCAAGCATAACCTGCAGTAATTCGTTCTGGATCTCAGTGTGCCGCCTGATTTCATCTTCAGTTGCGGTTTTTGCCGAGATTTTTCCTTTTAACATGTGCAGTTCATCGCTTGTGACCTTTGTTCCCGGGACCTCGTCGATGAATAATTTGCTGCCGTCCGGTTTTTCCAAAACAAAACTGACGGTATTTGTATCTTCTACGATAAGCCGCTCCGGGTGGGTCCGTAAATCGAATGTCTGTTTGAGGGCATCAAGCGGACAGCGTGTTGAATGAGACAGCACTTTGATGTTGGTCTCGGTTCCTGACCATTTTGCAGCGACGACGGCAATCTTGTAGCCAAGCGCAATTCCCGGGCAGGTGTGTCCATGCGCTTTTGCTATCTTCGTAAAATCTGGAATTTCTGTCATAAGCAAAAAATGTTAGAGATATTTGTGGGCACGAAGCCAGTCTACCTGAGGGGTAGTGTATCGATAGATAATATCGCATTTGTCATCCTGGAAATCCCAGGGAACAACGATAAGGATATCGCCTTCACGAATCCAAACCCGTTTCTTGATTTTACCCTTAATCCGCCCAAGGCGCGTTACGCCGTCTGAGCATCGTACTCTGATGTGGTTTGATCCAAGCATCAGTTCAGCTTGTGCAAATTGTTCTCGTATACGTTTATTCGGCAGTTTTACACGAATAATGCTGCCGTCATCTGATACATCCTGGTTATCGTTCTCTATTCTTCCCAAGTGATACTTCCCCTATAATACTTTATTATAGGGTCTGAAACCTGATAAACACTACGGACTTGGACGGTCAAGGGATATGAGATGGGTTTTGACGTTGATTTATAGATAAAAACCAAATAATCAGCCGATCCTCTCCGATATCTGCGATGTATCAGGGCTCGGAGACATATTTTTCACGGCTTCATCGTATTTCTGTTTGTGAAACCTGAATCATTGGTTCGCCATGATTTCCCCTGATAAGCATACGTCCGGCTACGTCCTTTCCAGAACTTTGGCAATGTCATTATCCGACATTACTGAAAAATCTCCGATGGATACGAAGGCGCTCCGGATTCGGCTGTTAGAAAGCTTAATGTGTATATACGATATACACATTAGAACTGGTACGAAAAGGTGAAGATCCTTATCAGCAATGCAAGTGAAAAGCCGATCTATGAGCAGATAACAACGCAGATCAAAGCTATGATCATCAGCGGAGAGCTTATGCCTGAGTCACCTCTGCCGAGTATGCGTCTTCTTGCAAAAGAGCTGAGAATCAGCGTAATCACAACGAAACGGGCGTACACCGACCTGGAACGGGACGGATTCATTGAAACCGTTCCCGGGAAAGGAAGTTTTGTCGCCGGAAAAAATACCGAACTGATTCGGGAACAACAGCTGCGCCTTGCAGAAGAGCATCTGCAAAAGGCCGTCGATGCGGCGAAAAGTTTCGGCATCGGCAAACAGGAACTTACGGAAATGCTTGAGATCATCTATGAAGGAGAATAACAATGTCTGACGCGATTTGTGTACATGAATTATGTAAAGAATATCCCGACTTCTCCCTGCAGAACGTTTCATTTTGTCTGCCGAAAGGAAGCATTATGGGTTTTATCGGGGAAAACGGAGCCGGAAAAACAACAACAATAAAAACGATGCTTGGGATTGCGAAAAAATCCAGCGGCTCAGTGAAACTGTTCGGGCTGGATTTTGCGGATCACGAAAAGGAGATCAAGAACCGGATCGGTGTCGTCTTCGATGAATGCAGTTTTCACGACACGCTCACCGCGCTCGACGTGGCAAAAATCCTTGGGAAAATCTATGCCGATTGGGATGATCCGCTCTATCTCAAATATCTCAAACAGTTCGATCTGCCGGAAAAGAAAAAGATCAAAGAGTACTCCCGGGGAATGAAAATGAAACTTGGGATCGCCGCGGCTCTTTCCCATCATCCGGATCTTTTGATCCTTGATGAACCGACCAGCGGACTCGATCCGGTTATCCGCGAAGAGATCCTGGATATCTTCCTTGATTTTATACAGGATGAGGAGCACTCGATACTTCTTTCCTCGCACATCACAAGCGATCTCGATAAGATCGCCGATTACCTTACCTTCATCCATGAGGGAAAGATCGTGCTTTCCAAATCCAAAGACGAGATCCTGGAAGATCTGGGCATTCTCAAATGCAGTCTCGAGAAATTCGATGCCCTTGATAAATCCTCCTTCCTTACCTACCGGACGAATCAGTTCGGATGTGAGGTCCTGATCAAAGATAAGATGAAATTCATTGCCCGGCATCCGGATATGATCGTGGATCCTGTTTCGACGGAATCGGTTATGGTGTTTTATGCACGGGGGAAAACCGTATGAAACAATATCTTTCCGGCCTTCTGCTGAAGGATCTGCTGAACCTTCGCCCAATGACCAAGACTCTAGTCCTGATGTTTCTTATCTTCGGGATTATTTTTATTCCGATGGGAAACGTCATGACCGTGTATTTCATGCTGATGATCTTTGCTGCGCTCCTTCCGATGACCTCCCTCACGATGGATGATATGGCGAAGTGGGACAGATACGCCTTAACGCTGCCGGTTACGAGAAAGAATATCGTGAAATCCAAATATCTGATGACGATCCTCTTCTTCTGCGTCGCGATTGTGATTTCGGGAATCATCGCCGGTGTTTCGTATTATCTGACGCCGGAAACCGCGACCCCGTTCTGGTTCATCGTTCTCGTCGGTTCTCTAGGCTTATTCTACGGCGCACTTCTGTTTCCGCTTCTCTACAAATTCTGTTCGGAAAAAGCCAGATATCTGATGTTTGTTCTGATGGCCGTCATCGGGATCCTTCTGGTCGGCTGGTTTGCGCTCTTTGGAGAATCTGTCACCGGAAACCTTCTCATCTATATTCTGATCACGGCGGCAGTTTCGATTTGCGCATTCATCGCTTCGTACTTCGTGTCGGTCAGGCTTTATGAGAAAAAGGAGTTCTGAATGGCAGCATCACCGATGCAGAATCTCAAGGAGCTGGAAGCAGAGCTTGCCCTTCTCAAAAAATATCCAAAAGAGGATCTGGAAAAAATCATCAAAGAGATCGGGTTTTCCTGTACCTGCTGCGGGAAATGCTGCACAAAAGCGTTCAACGGTCATCTGTTTCTTCTTTCAGAAGATGCCAACCGTCTGAAAACATTTTCGCCGGAGTCAATGATTCCGGCGCCCGATTTTCCCTACTCGGATCCGTCCGGGAACTTCTATGTGTCGGGCTATGCTCTGAAAACAAAAGAGAATGGAGACTGCGTGTTTCTGGACGAAAACCGACGGTGCAAAATCTATGATCAGCGGTTTGCGATCTGCCGGGTTTATCCGTATATGCTTCACCGCGAACCGGATGCCCTGGGTAAAATCGACTGGCGGCAGATATCCGGTCTCGACGAACACGGGGAGTATGACTGTGTGATCGCTGATGATGAATGTTCACGGATCGCTGATGAAACGATCGCCTATGAGACTGCGTTTCTGGAACAGGAGATCGCTTTCCACAAAGCCGTTCTGCAGAAGTTTTCCGACGAAGGTATCCGGTTCGTGAGAAAAGATCACGATGCCCGGGTCCGTGCATTTCTGAAAACAGGGAAAGCGACGGTTTTTGTCTGGGACGGATCGGATCTCGTAAAAGAAGAACTGTAAATTAGACTTAGGCGGTGTTGTGGACCCAAGCGAAAAAACTGATGCACTTCTGAGATGTACATCGATTTCGTGTGTGAAAAACTGTGGATGCATGAGAAATCCCACCGCGAATAATCGCGAATCGCATTTTCCTTACGCTGTCTTCTTGTCCTCGTCGTTTCACTCCTCGGCCGCGTTCCTACGCTTCGCCTGATCGGCTCCACGTGGCCGGAACGCCAGCGTGAAAAGTCCACGAGCTGTAAGCTCGTGAGACGTCTCAAGAGCCTTTGGCTCTTGGACAAATGCTGGAAAACCCGCGTCGCGGTTTTTCTCCCGAGAAAATACTGATCTTGAGAATTTCTAACAACCTTTTCTCCGACAGAAAGTACTTTCTTTTCGTACGTTGAGTAGTATGTATGGGGACTTTCAGCAGCTTTGGTCTCAACCAGGCATATCACGAGCGTTATTAAAAACTTGGCGACCGTCTCTCCGATGTTGGTAAAACACTTGATTGGGATGTTTTTCGTCCTCTTCTTGAATCCATGTATGCAAATAAATCCGGCAAAGGCGGTCACCCCAATGTCGATGTAATACTCATGTTCAAGATTCAGCTTCTGGAAGTCTGGTATAATCTATCTGATCTCGCCGTTGAACGTGAAATCTACGATCGTCTCTCCTTTTGGCATTTCCTTGGGTGTCCTGACAAAATACCCGACAATTCAACGATCTGGTTATTTCGGGAGCGCATGTCCGAATCAGGCGTTGACACATTGGTTTGGCAGGAGTTTCAGCGACAACTTGACCTGAAAGGTCTCAAAATTGAACAAGGTATGATTCAGGATGCAACGTTTGTGTATGCTGAACCCGGTCATTGTAAGAAAGACACGCCGCGAGGAGAGCAGGCAAAAACACTACGGGATAAAGATGGAAAAATCATGTCCAAGAACGGCAAAATGCACTATGGCTATAAACTGCATACCATCATGGATACGACGCATGATCTTATTCGACGCATTGAAACCACAACGGCAAATGTTCATGACAGTCAGGTGGATCTGTCAGAAAAAGGAGAAGTGGTCTATCGGGATCGGGGATATCAGGGAGCAAAATGCAAGGGATATAGTGCCACAATGAAACGAGTGGCGAGAGGACATCCCATTGGGATACGAGATAAACTGAGAAATATGCGAATAAGTAGAAAGAGATCAAAGGGGGAGAGACCCTATGCAGTGATCAAAAATATCTTTCATGCAGGGTTGGTGAAGGTAACAACGCTGCAAAGAGTGAGAGTGAAAAATATGCTGGCTGCATTTTGTTATAATATCTATCAAGTGAAAACGATTCAAAACAGGGTGTAAATTAAAAAAAAACATCAATGAATAATTGGGATTTATCGTGATTTTCTTTTTTTTGGGGGGGGATGAGAGGGTGTGGGGATCTATTTAATCCTTCATAAATAATGATTCGCGTTAAAAAAAAGAGTTGATAGAAATTCTCACATACAAAATTTGGTAAATACAAAATTGAGGTACGATGACCTCATTTCAAAAAGCCTCAGGCGAGATTTGAACTCGCGACCTGCTGATTACAAATCAGCCGCTATGCCGGGCTAGGCCACTGAGGCACAGAAAGTGCTCTTAATTATAGGAGATTGAAGTTATAATAGTTTACGAAAAGAGACGGATGGGAAAATTATCCCCGGAATTTCTTGATCTCAGCCTCGACTTCCTCAGCACCTTCCTGATAATAGCCGGATTCTTTCGGATCAAGTTCATGCAGCAATCGGAGAAACTCTCCCGCATGGACTTTCTCTTCATTCGCGATGTCTTCAAGAACCTCTGTCGCGAGTTTATTGTCAATGGATTCGGCAAGCTGCTGATAGAGTTGAATGGCTTCATATTCAGCCGAGATCATAAAACGGATTGCACGCACGAGTTCTTCATGCGTAAGTTTCCGGTCTTCTTTTAATCCGGCAAAGGGATTTCCAAAGTCTGGCATATGATGATATGATATTTCCAAATAGATAAACCTACAGATATAAGACGATAGATAAGAGCAATATCTGAGAATTATATCAAGTATATATTCGCAGAAAAAGAATATTTCAGGAGATAAATCAACAAATATACAAATATGAGAATTTCTATTAACCCATTTTTTTAACGTGAATCATGATTTAAGGAAGATAGGTTACATCCCCACACCCTCTCATCCCCCCCCAAAAAAAAAGAAAATCACGATAAATCCCAATTATTCCTTGATGTTTTTTTTTAATTTACACCCTGTTTTGAATCGTTTTCACTTGATAGATATTATAACAAAATGCACCCAGCATATTTTTCACTCGCACTCTTTGCAGCGTTGTTACCTTCACCAACCCTGCATGAAAGATATTTTTGATCACTGCATAGGGTCTCTCCCCCTTTGATCTCTTTCTACTTATCCGCATATTTCTCAGTTTATCTCGTATCCCAATGGGATGTCCCCTTGCCCCCCGTTTCATTGTGGCACTATATCCCTTGCATGTTGCTCCCTGATATCCCCGATCCCGATAGACCACTTCTCCTTTTTCTGACATATCCACCTGACTGTCATGAACATTTGCCGTGGTGGTTTCAATGCGTCTAATAAGATCATGCGTCGTATCCATGATGGTATGAAGTTTATAGCCATAGTGC
This sequence comes from Methanocorpusculum sp., assembly GCA_965228205.1. Taxonomy (GTDB): domain Archaea; phylum Halobacteriota; class Methanomicrobia; order Methanomicrobiales; family Methanocorpusculaceae; genus Methanocorpusculum. Next base: position 1,520,976 of record OZ245799.1, read on the forward strand.
ATTTTGCCGTTCTTGGACATGATTTTTCCATCTTTATCCCGTCGTGTTTTTGCCTGCTCTCCTCGCGGCGTGTCTTTCTTACAATGACCGGGTTCAGCATACACAAACGTTGCATCCTGAATCATACCTTGTTCAATTTTGAGACCTTTCAGGTCAAGTTGTCGCTGAAACTCCTTCCAAACCAATGTGTCAACGCCTGATTCGGACATGCGCTCCCGAAATAACCAGATCGTTGAATTGTCGGGTATTTTGTCAGGACACCCAAGGAAATGCCAAAAGGAGAGACGATCGTAGATTTCACGTTCAACGGCGAGATCAGATAGATTATACCAGACTTCCAGAAGCTGAATCTTGAACATGAGTATTACATCGACATTGGGGTGACCGCCTTTGCCGGATTTATTTGCATACATGGATTCAAGAAGAGGACGAAAAACATCCCAATCAAGTGTTTTACCAACATCGGAGAGACGGTCGCCAAGTTTTTAATAACGCTCGTGATATGCCTGGTTGAGACCAAAGCTGCTGAAAGTCCCCATACATACTACTCAACGTACGAAAAGAAAGTACTTTCTGTCGGAAAAAAGGTTGTTAGAAATTCTCTATGTTTTATTTCCGATACCGCATCATCATTTATGTAAGCGAAAACAACTTAACCAAGTTTGAAAATCCTGGATTTTTGAGATTTTTTGAAAATCACATAATGTGACCGTGATTTCTCATATTACTTACTGCGCGCAAAAATTTTCATATTGGTAATGTAGCAACTTAGATGCTTATATATAAGATCAGTTTAAGAGTAGTTAACAACATTTGGAGATATCTCCTCTGCTATCTCTTAAGGCTACATGGGGTGGAAATACTTGCTATCTGACATAGAAATTGCACAGCAGTGCAAAATGAAAAAAATTACTGATATTGCCGCATCTCTTGACATTACGCCGGATGAACTTGAGCTCTACGGATCGTACAAAGCCAAACTTGCCGATTCGCTGGAAAAACGTCTGGTGGATAAACCAAACGGCAAACTAATCCTGGTCACGGCCATTAACCCAACGCCCGCAGGCGAAGGTAAGACCACGACAACTGTTGGTCTTGGTCAGGCAATGCCCAAGATCGGGAAAAAGGCAGTCATCGCTCTTCGCGAACCATCTCTCGGCCCCGTATTCGGCGTCAAAGGCGGAGCTGCCGGCGGGGGATACTCTCAGGTTGTTCCGATGGAAGACATCAATCTCCACTTTACCGGAGACTTCCACGCGATCACCAGCGCAAACAACCTCATGTGTGCTATGATTGACAATCATATCCAGCAGGGAAATGCTCTCGACATTGATACCCGCCGTATCATCTTCAAGCGCTGTCTGGATATGAACGACCGTGCTCTTCGAAACATCATCATCGGGCTTGGCGGTCAGACCAACGGCGTTCCGCGTGAGGACCACTTTATGATCACGGTCGCAAGCGAGGTAATGGCGATCCTCTGTCTTGCAAACGATATCGACGATCTTAAAGAGCGTCTGGGAAATGTCATTTTCGGCTACAGCAGAAAAGGAACTCCGCTGTATGCCCGCGATCTGAAAGCCGTCGGGGCGATGGCCGCCCTTCTCAAGGATGCCATCAAACCGAACCTTGTCCAGACGCTGGAAAGCACCCCCTGTTTTATCCACGGCGGACCGTTTGCCAACATCGCACACGGCTGCAATTCAGTCCGTGCGACCAAACTTTCGCTTAAAATGGCAGACTATGTCATCACGGAAGCGGGTTTTGGTTCCGATCTTGGTGCTGAAAAGTTCTTCGACATAAAATGCCGATACGCCGGCCTGACGCCGAATACTGTTGTTCTTGTGGCCACCGTTCGGGCACTGAAATACAACGGCGGTGTTAAGAAAGAAAACACAACGATCCCCAACGTTGCCGCGCTCAAGGCTGGTATGGTCAATCTCGAGGCACACATCCAAAACCTCCATAAGTTCGGGGTTCCGGTTGTTGTAGCGATTAACAGGTTTTCGACAGACACGGATGAAGAACTTGCCGTTCTTAAAGAATTCTGCACGGCACTAGGAGCCGAGTTTGCAATCTCGGAAGTTTTTGCACACGGCGGGGAAGGCGGAATCGAACTGGCGAAAAAAGTCGTTGCCTCCTGCGAGAAGCCGCAGAAGTTCCAGTATCTCTATGATCTGGATATGCCGATTAAAGAAAAGATCAATACTCTCGCGACCCGGATTTACGGAGCAGATGGAGTTGTCTATTCTCCGGCTGCCGATGCTGCAATCAAAGATATCGATGCTCTCGGCAGAAGCAATCTGCCGATCTGCATGGCAAAGACCCAGTACTCGCTCTCTGACGATCCAAATAAACTTGGCCGGCCGAAGAACTTTGTTATTAATGCAGCAACGGTTCGGCTCTGTAATGGTGCCGGATTCATCGTTGTCGAGACCGGAGACATCATGACGCTTCCCGGACTGCCGGCTGTGCCTGCCGCCTGCTCGATCGATGTGAGCAATGACGGATATATTTCCGGTCTCTTCTAATTTTTGAGAATTTCTAACAACCTTTTTTCCGACAGAAAGTACTTTCTTTTCGTACGTTGAGTAGTATGTATGGGGACTTTCAGCAGCTTTGGTCTCAACCAGGCATATCACGAGCGTTATTAAAAACTTGGCGACCGTCTCTCCGATGTTGGTAAAACACTTGATTGGGATGTTTTTCGTCCTCTTCTTGAATCCATGTATGCAAATAAATCCGGCAAAGGCGGTCACCCCAATGTCGATGTAATACTCATGTTCAAGATTCAGCTTCTGGAAGTCTGGTATAATCTATCTGATCTCGCCGTTGAACGTGAAATCTACGATCGTCTCTCCTTTTGGAATTTCCTTGGGTGTCCTGACAAAATACCCGACAATTCAACGATCTGGTTATTTCGGGAGCGCATGTCCGAATCAGGCGTTGACACATTGGTTTGGCAGGAGTTTCAGCGACAACTTGACCTGAAAGGTCTCAAAATTGAACAAGGTATGATTCAGGATGTAACGTTTGTGTATGCTGAACCCGGTCATTGTAAGAAAGACACGCCGCGAGGAGAGCAGGCAAAAACACGACGGGATAAAGATGGAAAAATCATGTCCAAGAACGGCAAAATGCACTATGGCTATAAACTTCATACCATCATGGATACGACGCATGATCTTATTCGACGTATTGAAACCACCACGGCAAATGTTCATGACAGTCAGATGGATCTGTCAGAAAAAGGAGAAGTGGTCTATCGGGATCGGGGATATCAGGGAGCAAAATGCAAGGGATATAGTGCCACAATGAAACGAGGGGCGAGAGGACATCCCATTGGGATACGAGATAAACTGAGAAATATGCGAATAAGTAGAAAGAGATCAAAGGGGGAGAGACCCTATGCAGTGATCAAAAATATCTTTCATGCAGGGTTGGTGAAGGTAACAACGCTGCAAAGAGTGCGAGTGAAAAATATGCTGGCTGCATTTTGTTATAATATCTATCAAGTGAAAACGATTCAAAACAGGGTGTAAATTAAAAAAAACGTCAATGAATAATTGGGATTTATCGTGATTTTCTTTTTTTTGGTGGGGGGGGATGAGAGGGTTTGGGGATGTATTCAATCCTTCATAAATAATTATTCTCGTTAAAAAAAGAGTTGATAGAAATTCTCTTCTTTTTTCGCGTAATTAACTGCGGTGATTTTTACACATAATCTTATCTGCATCAAAAATAAATCTTAAAAATACCTATGGATACCCGGATCCGACGTCTCATTTTCGCCCTTGTCGTTACGGCACTGCTGCTTGGATGGCCGTATATTCCCTATTTGGGTCTGGTGGTCCTCGGCTTTGCCGCCGTTCTCTATTTTGTTGACAAAAGCCGGTATTTTGCGATCGGCGTAGGTGTCCTCGCCGTATTATATCAGGCCGGTCTAATACCCGTGTCGGCCCTGATTGGTCCTCTAATGATGATCGTCTGGGGAGAATACCTGCTCAATATTTTCAAAAACGTCGGTCATCAGGGAGTTCTTTATACGATAGGCTCCTTTGCAGCTCTTTTAGCGACGATGCTCTACACAAACGAGTATCAGCCGCTTGTGGGCATTATCGCTGTGATCGTTCTTTTGATGCTGAGAAGCATCCTGAAAGACCGCGAGGACGGCTCGATGATCGGCCTTCTCGGGGTCGCGATGACCATCACCCTGTTTAGGGATCTGGAGTTCTTCGTCGATTACCAGACGCTCGCCTTTGCGGTCGTTTTGTGTGCGGCGTGCGGCTACTTTGCCTACCGGGCAAAGACGATCGATATGAGCGGCGTCTTTACGGCGGTGCTGTTCGGCGTGATCCTCATCACCTTTGCCGGCGTGAACTGGTTTTTCATCGTGATGCTGTTTTTCATTCTCGGATCGTTCTTCACCAAGTTCCGGTATGCAGAAAAGGAATTTTTAGGGGTAGCCGAAGGGAAAAAAGGCCGGCGCGGATATATGAATGCATTCGCGAACGCCGGGGTCGGGGTCTGCGGCGCCGTACTGTACGGGATCACCGGGGATGTTATTTTCATCGCCCTGTTTATCGGTTCTATTGCCACAGCGACCGGCGACACGCTTGCAAGCGAGATCGGCGTTACGGGAGGCACGCCAAGGATGATCACGACGATGCATCCGGTCCCGCCGGGAACAAACGGCGGAGTTACCGGGATCGGAGAACTTGCCTGCCTTTTTGGGGCGTCCGTCATCTGTCTGCTGGCATTCATCCTCGGCGTGGCTCCCTGGTATGTCTGTCTGATCGGCGTTGCGGCAGGCTTTATCGGAACGAATCTTGACAGTCTTTACGGTGCTGTAATCGAAAACAAGGGTTTTATTGGAAATTCGGGAACCAATCTCCTCGCCACATTATCGGGCGGGATTTTGGCCCTTCTTATCTGTCTGGCTCTGGTTGCGGCAGGCCTGGTCTGAGTTATCTCTCGAAAAGATCGCCGCCGTGGGCATCTATCCCGACGACAACCGGCAGGTCGGTGAGGGTGATCTCCCAGATTCCTTCGGCCATACCCAACTCAGAATAATGACAGCCGGCAAGCTCCATGCATGAAGCGGCGAGAGCGGCGCATCCTCCCGTGAATGCAAAATAGACCGCTCTTCCCCTGAGTTCTTCACGAACCGTCGCCGACATTCCGCCTTTTCCGATCAGGCCGCGAACGCCTGCATCGAGCATGAACTTTGTGAGATTATTCATTCGTGCGGAGGTTGTGGGGCCGGCGGAGACGACTTTATTCTGTGCTTCGTCGATGACGGGGCCGCAGTGATAGATCACCGCTCCTTTCGGATCGAAGGGGAAGACCTCTTCGCGTATTTTCAGGTGGGCTTCATCCCGTGCGGTGTAGATGGTTCCGGAAAGAAGGACCCGGTCGCCGGCACGGAGGTCGAGAACCTCGTCGCCAAGGGGGGTCGTAAGCCGGATCATAGTTCCACCTCTACGACGCCGCGTCTTGAACACCAGCACTGGATATTTACGGCGACGGGAAGCGATGCCGTGTGGCATGCCCCTTCTTTTACTTTGACGGCAAGACAGGTCGTGTCGCCGCCAAGTCCCATAACACCGATGCCGAGCTGGTTGATCGAATCGCATATCGTCTGTTCGAAGGCGGTCATGCTGTTTATCGGCGAAAGGAGCGCCTCTTTTGCAAAGGATGCGGCCGAGTCGAAGGTTCCGCCGATACCGACCCCCACGACTATCGGAGGACACGGACGGGAGCCCGCGTCTTTGACGACCGAGGTCACAAACTCCGGGATCCTGGAGATCTCGGAAGGGAGCATCATTCTGATCTGGGACATGTTTTCCGAACCAGCTCCTTTTGGGAATACAGTGACCCGGAGCGTATCGCCCGGAAGGATATGGACTGCCGGGATCCCCGCCCCGGTGTTGTCGCCCGAATTTTTCCGGGAGAGGGGGTCGACCGCGTTTGGCCGGAGAGGGACGGATTTTGTTGCGAGACGGATCCCTTCGCTTACGGCGTCATAGAGCTTTGTGATCAGAGGTACCGATTCGGGGATGGTGAGATAGATGACGATGATCCCTGTGTCCTGACAAATGGGTACGTTTTTCTCCCGGGCGACCTGGAGATTGGCGAAGATATTTTCAAACTCGCCGCGTGCGGTCGGGTTGGTTTCTTTATTGTATGCAGTATGCAGTGCTTCCTCCACGTCGGGCGGAAGGATCGTCTCGGCCTGGTGAATTGCCTCTTCCACGGCGGATGCAAGACGGTTGTAGAGGGGGTCCATGATATATCTGTTTAGATGAGATAGGGATTAATGGTTTTCATTAAAAAAGACGGGGGAGAGGGTCCTATGGAGATGCCATATGAGAGGATTTCATTTTGATCGAGGGGAGGTTTTCCGTATTCTTTGGAGAAAAATATAATACCCGCTCAGATCAATTAAAGAGTAGAGAATTTCTAATAACCTGAGAATTTCTATCAACTCTTTTTTTTTAACGAGAATCATTATTTATGAAGAATTGAATACATCCCCACACCCTCTCACCCCCCCCAAAAAAAAAGAAAATCACGATAAATCCCAATTATTCCTTGACGTTTTTTTTTAATTTACACCCTGTTTTGAATCGTTTTCACTTGATAGATATTATAACAAAATGCAGCCAGCATATTTTTCACTCGCACTCTTTGCAGCGTTGTTACCTTCACCAACCCTGCATGAAAGATATTTTTGATCACTGCATAGGGTCTCTCCCCCTTTGATCTCTTTCTACTTATTCGCATATTTCTCAGTTTATCTCGTATCCCAATGGGGTGTCCTCTCGCCCCTCGTTTCATTGTGGCACTATATCCCTTGCATTTTGCTCCCTGATATCCCCGATCCCGATAGACCACTTCTCCTTTTTCTGACAGATCCACCTGACTGTCATGAACATTTGCCGTTGTGGTTTCAATGCGTCGAATAAGATCATGCGTCGTATCCATGATGGTATGCAGTTTATAGCCATAGTGCATTTTGCCGTTCTTGGACATGATTTTTCCATCTTTATCCCGTCGTGTTTTTGCCTGATCTCCTCGCGGCGTGTCTTTCTTACAATGACCGGGTTCAGCATACACAAACGTTGCATCCTGAATCATACCTTGTTCAATTTTGAGACCTTTCAGGTCAAGTTGTCGCTGAAACTCCTGCCAAACCAATGTGTCAACGCCTGATTCGGACATGCGCTCCCGAAATAACCATATCGTTGAATTGTCGGGTATTTTGTCAGGACACCCAAGGAAATGCCAAAAGGAGAGACGATCGTAGATTTCACGTTCAACGGCGAGATCAGATAGATTATACCAGACTTCCAGAAGCTGAATCTTGAACATGAGTATTACATCGACATTGGGGTGACCGCCTTTGCCGGATTTATTTGCATACATGGATTCAAGAAGAGGACGAAAAACATCCCAATCAAGTGTTTTACCAACATCGGAGAGACGGTCGCCAAGTTTTTCATAACGCTCGTGATATGCCTGGTTGAGACCCAAGCTGCTGAAAGTCCCCATACATACTACTCAACGTACGAAAAGAAAGTACTTTCTGTCGGAAAAAAGGTTGTTAGAAATTCTCAAGTGGTCTGCAGTACCGGCAAGGCTTGATGGGAGAAGGAGCGGAGAGACTTCTTGACCCACACTCACCGACGTCAGGGTGAACGAAGCATCCGGCTTTACAGGCGTCGGGGTGGGAGCTGGAGTCACGTCAGGTACAGGCTTACCCCTGGGTATCGGATCTGCTGTTGGATCCATGTACACTAGATACGCCTTTCCATACGAATCACGTGCAACTATTGCCAGGTCAGAGACAGTGTATCCACCATAAGAAATCGTTATGGCCTGCCCAGTATGCCAGTCAGTCCAGGAAGCACCATCCATCGTGATAAAGGAATTGATATTATATCCTCCGGCATAAAAGTCCAGTTTGTCTTTATACAAAATATCCCCGCCACCATTATACAACATATATAGATCTTCCGACGTGGTAAAAATAACATTCGGCATACTATCAATCGCATCGTACGTTGCAGAAGAAAGAATAAATCCCAATGTCGCAGAAGTAACCACTACGCTTGATACACCAGATTCGTATGTCACATATCCAGGCCCCCAACATCAACATAATATGCGGCAGGAAGAATATTGAGATGAATATATTCTCCAGACGTAGGATAGGGATATATGAGGAGAGAGGCAGTCTTGCCATCTCCAGATATTGAGGTATCGCACGTGATATTTTGTACAGCGCCGGCATTATCATACGCTGTGACTGCCTCAAAAATGCAGTATGCCACAATGCCGCATCCCATGAATCAGCAGTTGTATAGCTGATTGTCACCGTTTGATTCGTAGAATATGTACTCCATACATTATCATATGAAGAACTAAGACCAGTCTCCACCGGAATACCGGAGGTACTGCCAACTGAAAAAGAACCAACCAATTCGGGGAGCACAACAGTCACATAGAGATCATTACTCACATTATCAAGTTCAAACATTGGCGGGGTGACCCAGGCGGCATACCCGTAATCTGCCCTGTATACCCCCCTTCGTAACCAATTACCGTACTCCTCGTGCCAAACGTTGCTGAAAGTCTAGTCATTTTCCCCTGCCAAAGAGTATTGTCATTTGAAATGGTCATTGTCCCAACCTCATCAGCAAGACTGACAGTTCCGGCAGAATAGGAAGAAGCTGCAGGGATCAGCATACTCACATTCACCCCTGTTTGATTTTTCAACCGCAAATCATCAACTGCGATTTTGTAATCAAGAAACGCATTGGTGACCGTAACTGCGTGATACGACTCGGCATCCTTGATTTGCTCAGGGACACCGACAAGTGCCCAAGTCCCAATAATCATTGCAATAATCATTAACAGCAGAGTGAATCCTACAACATAGGAAAGACCTGAATCGCTTTTCTGCATCAGAATCACCGAAGTCCCATATAGAATACACAGAGATAATCTGAACCATACGGAATGATTTTATCCAAACGATATTCAAGCGTAACTATTCCGTTACCACCGAGAGATTTTTCTGCAAACTCACTTTTGTTTACCACAACGATATAATTGTCTGACCCCGACAATATTTCCTTGTTGTTCTCAGAAAGAGACCCACCCAAATAAACGATTTCGATGTCTTCTGAATACATATTCGAGGATCTGTACATAATATTTACTGTATAATAATCTCCCGATACTTGAGATCCATAGCCCAAACTCACCACGCCAAACGACATAACGCCAAACAGATTTGGAACCACCGTGATCTTGGTTTTGTCGCCAGCTGGTGAAAGAGTGAAAGCAGCCTGTCTCGTGACCCCAGTGTTATCTGAAAGCCAGGCAGTATCTACATCAGCTTTCATTGATGCAAACTCGCCTAAAACATCCCCGTTATGCACGCGCTCATTATTCCCTCCCATAACTGGAAGTACAATCAACGCAATGAGAGTCAGTGCTATAATTATCATAACGAGGATAAGCGTGAAACTGACTACTTCAGATAGACCAGAATCAACTTTTTTTTCATTGCTGGCCTCCAATGGATGCTACAAATTGAACTACAGTTACATTCGCATACGTGGCTCCGGAGGAGATAAGACGCGACCATGGATTGGTAACATCAGAAGTTACAAGCGTGACATTCACATTATTGTAGTAAGTTACTGTATCATAGGTATAGGTAACGCTCAACGGGATGTTTCCAAGAATCTGTTGATTGACACCGCTATTAGATATAGTAACAAAAACCAACCGAGAATCGCCAATTGAGGGGGAAAGGAATACAGAAAGATCTTCATCACCCTCCTTAAAGAAAACGGCCCCGCCATCATAGACTAAACGAATATCAGGTGCATAATAGTTTGCAGAGTCATAGGTTATTTTTAGAGCTTTAATAGTATCACCGCCAACTTTAAACACATTACCTTCACCTACCGTTACCGTACCTGTTCCAAGCGGCGGGGACAAGAACAACAACCCGGAAATATCCGTTCCCTGAACCGGCGATGGAGAGATAAGGCGGCTCATGGTAACGTCAGTCCTCCCGTTTATCCAGAGCAGATCAATCCCATATTTGATATCGGCGATTTCTTCGGTGACGAGACGGGCATGTTCCGTCTCGACCGCATTTCCTTGTGACGGAATATACACGAGAATCCACACAGCCGCGACTGCCACGATCAAAGCGATTATCAGGATAAATCCGATAACTTCGGCAACGCCGTCATCAGCTGTATGTGCGTTCATAGTGCCCAAATAATGATTATTGTGTAGTTTTGCTGTGAATACTATAGAATACTTCTGGATAAGGGATATGTATCAATGGCGCAATGCATATAAGCAAAAACCGAGTACATACTATTATGGATAAAACAGGACTTATCACTCTGATTGTAGGTATTATTCTTCTTGCTCTGGGTATTCTTGGAATCTGGTTCAACCTTGATCTGTTCATTCAGTTCGTGCTGGGAGGATTCGGGCTTGTTCTTGCCATATGCGGTCTTGGTGCAATTCTTCTGGGCATTCTGATGCTCAAAGAATAACTTTTTTTATGCAGACTTTTTCTCTCAAAGACACCCCGTTTCAGCTGGATTTAACAGTTTCCTGCGGTCAGGCCTTTCGATGGCGGCGGCATAACGGATTCTGGTATGCACCTGTCGGAGACAAAATCTGGAAGATCCGGCAGGAAAAAGATGTTTTGCGGTACGAAGGACCGGCTGAAAATGAACTGGTCAGATACTTCGGACTGGATATTCCTCTTGACACTATTCTTGCAGATATAGATAAAGATCCGGTGATTCACGCAGCAATCGAACGCTGCCTGGGTCTTCGCATCATCAGACAGGATCCATGGGAGTGTCTCATTTCGTATATCTGCGCGACCTGTGCAAATATTCCTGGCATTATGATGCGGATCGAGAATCTCTCTGAGAAATACGGCGACAAAATCGAAATGGACGGGATGACGTTTCACACGTTCCCAAGTGCAAAACGCCTTTCGGAAGAAGAGATCTGCTCAATACGCACATGCAAAGTGGGATATCGTGACGCATACATCTGCGGGGCGGCAGAAATGGCTGCATCCGATGCAAAATGGGCTGAGAACATTGCAGACATGCCGTATTCCGAGGCACATGAGAAGCTTATGATGCTGAACGGCGTGGGACCAAAGGTAGCAGACTGTGTACTGCTGTTTGCATTTGAAAAATACGAGGCGTTCCCTGTCGATGTGTGGATCGAACGTATCCTTAGAACAAAGTATCTCGGAGGTACGCAAAAACTTTCGTATAAAATGGCAGGATCGTTTGCCAGAGAATATTTCGGTCAGTATGCGGGGTATGCTCAGGAGTATTTGTTTGGGGTACGGGAAGAGATCAGCAGGAAAGGCGGGTGAGCCTTATCTCACAGGTATAACCAAGGAACTGTCTGCGTTAAACATTGCTGCTTGGGCTTGGAATCTCCGGGTAAATTGAGATAAGACAAAGCAATATTGTAACCCCCAATTTCACACCATTTTTTAGTAAAAACTCATTTTTGAGATAAATTATTACGCTGAAGCACAGTCGTTCGACACATATAAGCCAACAGAGAATCCATGAAGTATGCATGAAAAATCTGCCGCTCGTCATTGCCGTTATCCTCGTAATAATCTGTTCGGCCGGGTGTGTGAGCACACCCCAGAATATCATCGGCACATGGACGAGTGAAAAGCTCACCGATTTCCCTGCTCCCAATGTAACTCAGATTGTAATAGTGGAGAATTTCTATCAACTCTTTTTTTAACGAGAATCATTATTTATGAAGGATTGAATACATCCCCACACCCTCTCATCCCCCCCCCCAAAAAAAAGAAAATCACGATAAATCCCAATTATTCCTTGACGTTTTTTTTTAATTTACACCCTGATTTGAATCGTTTTCACTTGATAGATATTATAACAAAATGCAGCCAGCATATTTTTCACTCGCACTCTTTGCAGCGTTGTTACCTTCACCAACCCTGCATGAAAGATATTTTTGATCACTGCATAGGGTCTCTCCCCCTTTGATCTCTTTCTACTTATTCGCATATTTCTCAGTTTATCTCGTATCCCAATGGGATGTCCTCTCGCCCCTCGTTTCATTGTGGCACTATATCCCTTGCATTTTGCTCCCTGATATCCCCGATCCCGATAGACCACTTCTCCTTTTTCTGACAGATCCACCTGACTGTCATGAACATTTGCCGTTGTGGTTTCAATGCGTCGAATAAGATCATGCGTCTTATCCATGATGGTATGCAGTTTATAGCCATAGTGCATTTTACCGTTCTTGGACATGATTTTTCCATCTTTATCCCGTCGTGTTTTTGCCTGCTCTCCTCGCGGCGTGTCTTTCTTACAATGACCGGGTTCAGCATACACAAACGTTGCATCCTGAATCATACCTTGTTCAATTTTGAGACCTTTCAGGTCAAGTTGTCGCTGAAACTCCTGCCAAACCAATGTGTCAACGCCTGATTCGGACATGCGCTCCCGAAATAACCAGATCGTTGAATTGTCGGGTATTTTGTCAGGACACCCAAGGAAATGCCAAAAGGAGAGACGATCGTAGATTTCACGTTCAACGGCGAGATCAAATAGATTATACCAGACTTCCAGAAGCTGAATCTTGAACATGAGTATTACATCGACATTGGGGTGACCGCCTTTGCCGGATTTATTTGCATACATGGATTCAAGAAGAGGACGAAAAACATCCCAATCAAGTGTTTTACCAACATCGGAGAGACGGTCGCCAAGTTTTTCATAACGCTCGTGATATGCCTGGTTGAGACCAAAGCTGCTGAAAGTCCCCATACATACTACTCAACGTACGAAAAGAAAGTACTTTCTGTCGGAAAAAAGGTTGTTAGAAATTCTCTTATTCTCACTTACTGGGAGGCACGCCCTATAAGAAGAGAGGAACTGGCATCATAACAATATAGATGAATTCCCAGAATTATGGTATTTTAGCCTGATAAATGTCAAACATAACCAATTATATTATCATTACTATCGTATTTTGACAAGACTTTATTTTCTCTTACCACGTAGAAGAATACTGGAGCAGACAGAGATCGAAATGTCTATCACACGCAAAAAGTTCCCTGTCAGCGAATCCGAATATATCATGTAACGAGGAAAACAGGGATGAATTTAGCAGAATTAATGATACATCAGCACCTAAATCGATCAGGCAACGGATATTCGAAATAATCGACATAGCGGCCCCGGGAGATAAAGTCAGCAAATGGTACGACCGGATCACGATCGTGATAATCATTTTGAGTATATTGCCATTAACCGTTAAAACGGAGAACCAGACTTTTTTCTTGCTTGAAATCGGGGCAATAAGTGTTTTTATCGTTGATTATATTCTTCGACTATCCACCGCGGACTATAAACTGAAAAAAGGCCGCGTTTCTTATCTTATCTATCCGTTCACACCCATGGCAATTATTGATTTATTGTCCATCCTTCCGATATTTACCATTTTGAATAACGGATTCATCCTCTTAAGACTGGTAAGATTGGTCAGAGCGGTGAAAATTTTCCGTTATTCGAAAAGTGTTCAGATGCTGCGGAATGTAATCGTAAAACAGAAAAATGCGCTTATGTGCGTGTTTGGTTTTGCAGCAGCCTATATTATGGTCTGTGCTATTGTGTTGTTCAATGTGGAACCCGACACATTTGAAAATATTCTGGAAGCACTGTATTGGTCTACAATCACCTTGACCACGCTCGGATATGGAGATGTCTATCCGATTACTGATGCCGGAAGGATCGTAACCATGATATCGTCATTAGTCGGAGTGGCAATAATCGCTCTTCCCTCAGCAATCATTACGGCGGGCTATATGAGTGAACTGGATTGCGAAGCGGAAACCAATATCAATTGAGACGAACGATCCCGGCATTTTTGCCGGGATGCCGCCTCACTCTTCGGCGGCTGCAGCGGGCTTATCCGAGTATTTGATAAACAGCGCGAGGATCGGACAGAGGATCGTTGGAATAATCAGCAGAAACATCGCATCCGGCAGGGAACCCATGACATCGGCCGCCCACCCGATCAGGGCCGCTCCAACGCCGCCGATCCCCATCGAAATCCCAAGCGTGAGGCCCGAGGCGAACCCGACGCTGCCCGGGAGAAGATCCTGGGTCATCGTCACCGAGGTCACGTAACAGAAGCAGGCGAAGAACGAATACAGCATGATGCCGACATACATCAGCCATCCGCCTGCAAGGAAGATCAGGCAGAAACACGGGACCGCACAGAGGAAACCAAGCACCAGGACCTTTTTCCTTCCGAACCGGTCGGAAAGATAGCCTCCCGCCACCTGCCCGAACACCCCGGTAAAGAGCATGGCCGTGATGATGACCGAGGTCGTGAACGTGTCGATTCCCTGATACCATAAGAGAAGCAGCGTCGGCAGATACGTGATGACACCGACATACGCCCAAGCCCGCAGAGCACAGACCGTCACGACGAGTCCAGCTGGAATCCACCAGTATTTTCCGTGGACCTGCTTCTTTTCAACCGGGTCTTTTTTGATCGGCTTGACGACACCGGTTCGGCGGTCATTCCGGTAAATCCAGGCCGCCCCGACGATCCCCGGAATCATCATCCAGGCGACCGACGGCAGACCGCCGAACGTAATGAAAAGTCCGGCAATCATCGGACCGAGCGAATAACTGATGCTGCCGCTCGTGGTAAAGATCGAGTTGTACAATCCCTTTTTGGCAGGCGGACTCAATTTATGGACGAGAGCCATCGCTGAAGGATGGAAAAGGGCGTGCCCGACGGCCGCACCGCCGACAAGGAGCAGAACGATCAGGTAATTGTTCGCCAGAACCGAGAGTGAGATCCCTACGCTGCCGATCAGAACGCAGAACGGCACGCTGACCCATTTACCGGTCCGGTCTCCGTACAGCCCGATAAACGGCTGGGTCACGGACGAGACCACATTGAATACGGTAACGACAAGCCCTGCAAGAAAATACGAGAGCCCCATATTGGTGATGAGGAGAGGAAGGATCACCGGCAGGATCGGCGTATACTGATCGATCAGAAAATGACCGCTGATCGCCCCGGTTACTTTGGTATCGTAGGTATGACGCATGGAGTCGCCTGAGAATGACTATTGATAGTCACGCATTCTATATAACGATTTTATCCTAATCCCGCTGATATCAGCCCGATACAGAAGATCCACACGATGTACACCGCGGCCGTGACGAGAGTCATCGGCAGCCCCATTCTGAAAAACTCCAGGAATGAAAAGGTCTCGCCGTTTTTTTCCGCATGCTGGAGAATGATCACGGTCGAAGCGGCGCCGATGATCGTAAGGGAGCCGGCGGCCGTACATCCGGCAACGAGCGTCATATACAACGGAATGCCCGACCCTTCCAGGAGCGGGAGGACCAGTGCCACGAACGGCACGTTCGAGATGAACTGGGATGCAATGACCGTCGATGCAAACAGGACGGGGATCGAGGTAATTTCCGACGGCAGGATGGTCTGGATGAAGCCGGAATTCCAGACCGCTGCCATCAAAACGAACATCGACGCAAAGAACAAAAGCGTCGACCAGTCCACGGCCCGAAGAAGCTCCACCCGCCTCCGGGAAAAAAGGAGGAGGGGCAGGGCCGCAGCGGCCGCGATAATCACGAACGGCATCTCGATCCCGACAAACGACAGAACGATCTGGCAGACGACCGCGAGGACGACGAGCCGTAATGCGATCTTGGAAAGCCGGGTAAGACTCTCATCGAAGATCACCTCTTCACTCTCCTGCACTACCGGCGAATCGGGATCGGGGATCGTCAAAAGAAGGATCCGGTACAGAACATACAGGCAGATCACCGACGGAACGACAAGATAGAGCAGGAACTGCAAAAACGCAAACGGCACGCCTCCGGAAAGGGCGACCAGCAGGTTCTGCGGGTTTCCAATAGGGGTCATGCAGCTTCCAAACGTTACCGCAAAACACAACGCAAAAAGCATCGTTTTGACCGGCATCTTATATTTTGCCGCACAGAAAAGCGCAACCGTTGTTCCGATTATTGCCACGGTATCATTCATCAGAAACGCTGAGAAGACCGCCATTAACAGAATAAACCAGAAAAGAACCGCTTTTTTTGTCGCGGCACGGGCAAATCCCTTCAGTGATGCGAGATGCAGGAGACCTGACTTTTCGAGAGCTGCGCCGAAAACGAACATCCCTAAGAGAAAGAGGATGACGGTGTAATTGATCGAAAAAAACGCATCCTGAATCGAGATCGTGCCAAGGATCAGGGCAGCAAAAGCTCCGGCGGTCATGATCCCCCAGATAGGAAGACGCACACCGCCGATACGCCTGACAACGATCAGACAAAAAACAGCTGCAAGGATCCAGACGGCGATCGGGACCATAACCTGTTACGACTTCTGCAGAATGATCTCTATCGAAGAGACATTTGCAGGTCCCTCGTCTGTTTCAACCGAATCCGTAGATATTGAGATATTTTTTTTGACAACGCCGGAAAGGAACTGGCGGGTCGACACCTCCGCAGTATCGACCGCCCGCACGATGGCTTTCCCCCTTGCTTTGATAACGACCTCGGAATTCCCGTTGTTGAACTGCGTAACGACGGCAAGTACATAACTCACCAGGGGTTTTGTGCCGATTAATACAGTGTTGTCGTCCATTTATCTAGTATATTGGGGATTCTCAGATATATTTCATCGTATGCAGCAGTTCTGCATTTAAGACGGAGGCGCCGGCGGCACCGCGGATGGTGTTGTGACCCATCGCAACGAAGCGGATTCCTTCCCGAACTCTGCCGACGGAGACCGTCATGGCATTTCCGCGGTTCCGGTCGAGTCTTGGCTGAGGACGGTTTTCCTGATCGAGGTAAAGGACGGTGTGGTCCGGCTGGGTCGGCAGACCCGAGAACGGAGGCTGCCAGGTCTTGAATGCGTCGATGACCTCTGCGGGCGTTGCCTTGATGTCGATCCAGACATTGAGGGTGTGCCCGTCGATGACCGGCACGCGGTTGCAGGATGCGGAAACCGAGAACGGAGCGCCTGTAATCTTGCCGCCTTCGAGGGTCCCGAGGATCTTGTTTGCCTCGCGGGCCATCTTCTCCTCTTCGCTGCCGATGTAGGGGATCACGTTGTCGTAGATGCTGAAAGTAGGCACGCCTTCAAATCCGGCACCGGAGATCGCCTGCATGGTGGCGACATTGATGTTGGTGAAGGGGAACTTCCGTAACGGAGCCAGCGCCGTTGCAAGCATGATGGTCGAACAGTTCGGATTGGTTACGATGAATCCGTCCCGTCCCTTTTTGCGCTGGACGTCAATGAGTGCGGCGTGTTCCGGATTGACCTCGGCGATCATCAGCGGGACATCGGGTTCCATTCGGTGGGAACTTGCGTTACTGCAGACCCCAACTCCGGCATCGGCGATGTCGGTCTCGAGTTTGGTGGCGATATCGGCCGGCAGAGCTGAGAAGACAACATCGCAGTCTTTTACTGCGTCGACGGTCGTCGGCGAGACAATGAGTTCTGCAGATGAGTCCGGGAAGGGTGAGTCGAGCCGCCAGTTTACCACCGAGCCGTAGGTTTTTCCTGCCGAACGGTCGGAAGCCGTAAGAGTGGTCAGGTTGAACCAGGGGTGGTCTGCGAGCAACTGTACAAACCGCTGACCGACCGCGCCGGTCGCGCCAAGTACACCAACATTTATCATAGGAAGATATATGGTGCGGCTCTTATTTCAAGATACGCTTTAGATGGAGAGAAACAGAGAAAAAAAGATGAGAATTTCTAACAACCTTTTTTTCCGACAGAAAGTACTTTCTTTTCGTACGTTGAGTAGTATGTATGGGGACTTTCAGCAGCTTTGGTCTCAACCAGGCATATCACGAGCGTTATTAAAAACTTGGCAACCGTCTCTCCGATGTTGGTAAAACACTTGATTGGGATGTTTTTCGTCCTCTTCTTGAATCCATGTATGCAAATAAATCCGGCAAAGGCGGTCACCCCAATGTCGATGTAATACTCATGTTCAAGATTCAGCTTCTGGAAGTCTGGTATAATCTATCTGATCTCGCCGTTGAACGTGAAATCTACGATCGTCTCTCCTTTTGGCATTTCCTTGGGTGTCCTGACAAAATACCCGACAATTCAACGATCTGGTTATTTCGGGAGCGCATGTCCGAATCAGGCGTTGACACATTGGTTTGGCAGGAGTTTCAGCGACAACTTGACCTGAAAGGTCTCAAAATTGAACAAGGTATGATTCAGGATGCAACGTTTGTGTATGCTGAACCCGGTCATTGTAAGAAAGACACGCCGCGAGGAGAGCAGGCAAAAACACGACGGGATAAAGATGGAAAAATCATGTCCAAGAACGGCAAAATGCACTATGGCTATAAACTGCATACCATCATGGATAAGACGCATGATCTTATTCGACGCATTGAAACCACAACGGCAAATGTTCATGACAGTCAGGTGGATCTGTCAGAAAAAGGAGAAGTGGTCTATCGGGATCGGGGATATCAGGGAGCAAAATGCAAGGGATATAGTGCCACAATGAAACGAGGGGCGAGAGGACATCCCATTGGGATACGAGATAAACTGAGAAATATGCGAATAAGTAGAAAGAGATCAAAGGGGGAGAGACCCTATGCAGTGATCAAAAATATCTTTCATGCAGGGTTGGTGAAGGTAACAACGCTGCAAAGAGTGCGAGTGAAAAATATGCTGGCTGCATTTTGTTATAATATCTATCAAGTGAAAGCGATTCAAAACAGGGTGTAAATTAAAAAAAAACGTCAAGGAATAATTGGGATTTATCGTGATTTTCTTTTCTTTTTTTGGGGGGGGGGAATGAGAGGGTGTGGGAATGTATTCAATCCTTCATAAATAATGATTCTCGTTAAAAAAAAGAGTTGATAGAAATTCTCAGGTTAGATGTTCACGGTTGACGCAAGTGCCCATGACGGAAGATCGGTCGTGATGCCGAATGCCCATAACACGATCGTGAAGACGAAGATAGTGAATATCGCAATACCTATCAGGTTGAGGAACCATCCGGCTGTGACCATGTCCTTCATCTCCACATACTCCGTACCAAAGGCGATCGCGTTCGGCGGGGTTGCTACCGGTAGCATGAATGCGAGAGATGAACAGACTGCCGCGGTCATCATAATAACCAGCGGATTCACGGAGAGAGAGATCGCCGTAACTGCGAGAATCGGCATCATAACCGAAGCAATCGCCGTATTTGAGGTGATTTCCGTTAGGAACGTCACTAAAACTGCGATTGCGAGGAAAATCAGAAGGATCGGGACTCCGTTTAACACTTCCAGATATCCTACGATTGTCTGGGCCAGACCGCTCTTGATAAATGCGGCAGAAAGACACATACCTCCGCCGAAGAGCAGAAGAATACCCCAGGGAATACGAACTGCCCACTGCCAGTTCATCGTATACTCCTGCTTTCTCCAGCTGATCGGCAGGAAGAACATCAGAAGTGCGCCGAAAATAGCAATCGTCGAGTCGTCGATCCACGGAATGATCACATCGAGGCCGGGAAGAGTGAACGCGCCGAAATCTTTGCTTTTCGCAAAGATCCAGCAGAATGCCGTGAGAACAAAAACGAAGAGGGTATTTTTTTCGCCGCGGGACATCGGGCCCAGCTCTTTAACTTCTTTATCCAGTGCCTCTTTTGCATTGGTGAGGACATTCGGCATCTTCTTATAGGCAACTCTGGTGAGCCAGAGCCAGATGATCAGGATCATTACGATAACAAACGGAACACCAAACTCCATCCAAATAAAGAAGTCGATTGGCGTGCTTTCTGGGAAAATAAGCGCCATCTGTGCACTCAGAATTCCGTTTGCCGGCGTTCCGATCAGGGTCCCGATGCCTCCAACTCCGGCTGCATAGGCAACGGCGAGAACAAGACAACCGGCAAATGCTTTGTGGGGAGGTTCCATCTCCGAAAACACTTTTGTCGGGAGGACCGTTGCGACAATCGCGATCGCGATTGGAATCATCATCATCGCGGTCGCGGTATTTGACATCCACATCGAAAGAAACGCCGTGGCGATCATAAATCCGAGGATAAGGCGCCTTGGACTTGTTCCTGTGATATTGATAATTTTTAATGCAATCCTTTTATGGAGTCCCCATCTCTGCATCGACATGGCAATGATAAAACCGCCGAGGAAGAGGAAAATAACCTTATCTGCATAGGGAACTGCCGCCTCAGCAGGTTTCAGTATCCCAAGGAGAGGAAATGCGACCAATGGTATGAGGGCCGTTGCCTCAATTGGAATCGGATGGGTAATCCAAAAAATGGCCATCATAACGGTTACGGCGGCTGCGAGACGCGCTTCAACCGGTAAAACGGCAGGATCAATTGGAGCAATCAGCAGAATAAGAAATGCTGCCAAGCCCAGTATTAACCCATAACCTTTTTTCATAACGTATTTTATTGAGCAGGGGATGTAATGAGCGTTCCTATTTTTCATGGCCCGTTTTTTCGTGATTTCCTGACACGATGTTTAATCACCTTGCACATCTAATAATACATCATATTCTACCGCCGGATAAAGCCGGATATTAAAGGGTTGTATATACAATGGCAGAGGAACATTCCCAGCACGAAATCGAAAAGGATGAAGCAAGAAAGCGATATGAGTTCAAAAAATCATTGGAACGACTGGAAGAGAAAGAGGGATCCGGAACAGAACTGATCTCTCTCTACATTCCTCCGGATAAGCAGATATACGATGTAACTGCCCAGCTTCGCGATGAATACGGTCAGTGCGCGAACATCAAAAGCAAACAGACACGGTCAAATGTGCAGAGCGCTCTCTCTTCCATTCTTGCACGCATGAAATACTTCAAAACTCCGCCTGAAAACGGTATGGCGATTTTCTGCGGAGCAATCAACGTAGGCGGCGACAAAACCGATCTGGAGTCCATCATCGTTGAACCTCCGGAAAAGATCCAGACCTACAGTTACCGGTGCAGTTCTACGTTTGAACTCGAACCTCTAAAGGCGATGCTCGATGACAAATATGTATACGGTCTCTTAGTCATCGACCGCCGTGAAGCCTACTGGGGTTTCCTTCGGGGCACACACATTGAGCCGATCAACGGGACCAACTCCACCGTTCCCGGAAAGCAAAGGAAAGGTGGTCAGTCCAGTGTCCGTTTCGAACGACTCAGACTGATTGCAATCCATGATTTCTACAGCAAAGTCGGCGAACGCGCCTCGGCGGCATTCCTTGCAGAATCCAACTTCTTTGAAATGTTTAAGGGAGTTTTGATCGGCGGTCCGATGCCGACCAAAGAGGAGTTTGCTTCCGGCGATTTCCTCCACCACGAAGTCAAGAAACGAATCATCGGTCTCTTTGATGCATCCTACACCAATGAATTCGGTCTCCGCGAACTGGTGGACAATGCTCAGGACGCTCTTCGCGGTGTTGGAATAATGGATGAAAAAGCAGAGATGTCTCGGTTCTTCAAAGAACTCATCAAAGAGAACGGGGCAGCTGCTTACGGAGAAGACACTGTTCGGCTCAATTTGCAGGCCGGTGCGGTTGATACGCTCCTCCTCTCCGAAAAGCTGAGAAAAGCACGGCTTACCATCAAATGCGGGAACTGTGATTACGAAGAAATAAAAACCATGCAGATCGAAGCAGGTAAAAAGTTCAAAGATCTGCCGTTTGGTCACTGTCCGAAGTGTCAGTCTTCACTCTTCCTTGCCAAGGAAGCCGATATCATCGATGAACTGACCGAGCTTGCCGATGCGTCAAACACCAGAGTAGAGATCATTTCGGAAGATTTCGAGGAAGGAGCCATGCTTTATTCCGCATTCGGCGGTATTGCAGCCGTCCTTCGGTATCCAACGGGGATGTAACATGTATCGAGAATATATTCAGAAAACAATCGATCTGCTTCACGAAGCAACAGGTCTTGAGGATGTCATGATCACGGACGGAGGAGATCATGCGGATCTTGCCTCAACCGTTTCATTTGCGCTTGCAAAAACGCAGAGAAAGAATCCTGCCGTGATTGCCGGAGAACTCGTCGCCGTGCTTTCGGCAAAACCCGAGGCAAAAGGTATTGAAATTTCTGCCAAAGGACCGTATATCAATTTCATCTTCGGCGGAGACTACGTCGCCGAATCCGTTCGCGCGGCACGCAGAGAAGACTACGGAACTCTCCCGGCGAGAACCGACAAGGTCATCATCGAACACACCAGTGCAAATCCGAACGGACCCCTGCATGTGGGTCACATCAGAAATACCGTGATCGGCGATACGCTTGTTCGTGCATTCCGGAAAGCAGGCTACCCGGTCGAGGCACAATATTATTTGAATGATATGGGCCGTCAGATCGCGATCGTTGCATGGGGTGTTCAAAATCTCCATTACGACCGGATCCCCGGAGAAAAAGGCGATGAATATATTGTTCGCCATTACGTCGAGGCAAACAAAATCGCCAAGGCAAAACCCGAGATCGAACCCGAGTTCGATCTGCTGATGGAAAAAATCGAAGCCGGCGATCCCGCGACCGTCAAACTCTTCCACGACTCGGTCGATATCTGCGCAGACGGAATCAAGGAGACATTGTCTTCGATGAACGTCGTTCATGATAAATTCGTGCGTGAGACAACCTTCCTTTGGAACGGTTCTATGCAGGACGTCCTCAACAGAATTGAAAAGCTTCCAATGGTACATCACGAAGGACAGATGATGTATCTCGATCTTTCTGACGAAGGATTTGGAAACAAATACGTTCTTCGGCGAAGCAACGGGACCTCGGTGTATGCAGCACGCGACCTCGCGTTCCATCTCTGGAAAAATGCTCAGTGCGACAGAAGCATCGATGTTCTCGGCGCCGACCACAAACTGATCGGAGCTCAGCTGCAAACAACGCTGAAACTTATCGGTGAACGGCCGCCTGAGATCGTTCACTTCGAGTTCGTTTCCCTTCCGGAAGGCTCCATGACGACGAGAGGCGGCGTTTTCATCACGGCTGACGAGCTGATCACCGAGACGAAGAAGCGTGCGATGGAGGAAGTCTCCGTCCGCCGGCCGGAACTTGGTGAAGACGAGCGGGAAAAAATCGCCAACGCCGTCGCCGTTGGAGCGGTCCGCTACGATATCGTCAAAGTTTCTGCGGAAAAATCCACCGTCTTCGACTGGAAGGAAGCTCTTGATTTCGAACGTCAGAGTGCTCCGTATATCCAGTATGCCCACGCACGGGCCTGCTCGATTATGGAAAAAGCGAAGGCAGAAGGCGGGTTTGCCGAGTGTTATGCGTATTCGGACCCCTACGAACTAGCTCTGGCAAAACACATCGCCCGGTTCCCGTACGTTCTCGAAAAAGTCGTAGCAGAACTTCGCCCGCATCTTCTCGCAACGTATGTTCGCGATCTTGCGGATCTTTTCAACTCCTTCTACCGGTTTGCCCCGGTTCTCAAAGCGGAAGGAAACGTTCGGGACGCAAGGCTCACCCTTGTTGATGCCTGCAGAAATACCCTTTATCAGGCCCTCGGTGTCCTCGGCATCGAGGCTCTGGAAAGTATGTAATATCAGGTATTAGGCCTGATTTCTTTCTTTTTACCCCGATAGAATCTATTATCTCCTCATCCGTTTTAGTATCATTTATGTCAAAAACGAAAGCGGATGATGCTGTTAAACTCCTTGAGCAGCTTGCTCAGGTCGTAAAAGAAGGTGATAACGATGTCAGAGAAGTCAGGATCGCGAAACTTTCCGATGCCGTTTCTGCAGCCGGTTCATTTAATGTTCCGGAGAAACGTGAGGCAGAAGCTTTAATCAAAATTCGCGACTGGCAAAAGCTCAAAAAATATCTGGAAGAGATTTAAATCTCTGCTGCAAGTTCCAGGACTCTTTCCACCTTTTTATCGGTGATATCTTTTTTTGTAACTAGAAGGAGACTGCCGAGATTTCTTGTTTGATACTCTATACCGCAAAACGAACAATCCTCTCCGTTTTGGACGGATGCCAGATGACATGATCCGTTTCTCAGAAGTATGAGTGCGGATATCCCGCTTGCCGGCCCGACTCTGATCCTGATGTGTTCTTTCATGCAGCGTTCAGTGAGACGTTCAAGTGATCCGTCATCCACACCGCAGATGAGGACCGTCCGGTCAAGTTCTTCTTCTTCTTCGACCATCAGCAAAGCGTCGACAACTTCTCCTGTTTCATATCCTTCGACGCCGAGGGGGATATGTACAATACAGTTGCTTTTTACCCCGGTCATTTGGACACTTGCCCCCCTGGATAGGGGGATTCCTGTGTAATGATCTTCGATACGTGCGGCGGCATAGAGGCTGAATTCATCGACTCCTCCGTCGGACGCTATGGGAGAACCAAGGACGATTGGAATCGTTTTCTGCTCTGGTCCGCTCCATCCCCAATGCTCGATCAGTGCTGAAACGAGTAATCTGAGTGTTGTCTGAGCTGCCAGCGGATAGCCCGGAAGACCAAAGACCGGTTTCTTATTGATGATCCCGACCATTGCGGGTTTTCCGGGTTTTACGGCGACTCCGTGGAACAGCAGTTCTCCGATTTCGGCAATCACGGAAGCAGTGAAATCTTTCGTTCCGGCTGACGAACCCGCTGAAACGATGACGATATCGCATTCGTCAACGGCTTTTTCCAAAGCTCCCCGAATAAGTACCTTGCTGTCCGTTACGGGGGGATATCTGATGACGTCGGCGCCAAACTGCCGGAGATACGCTTCAGCCATTAAGGTGTTGCTTTCAACAACCTGGCCGGGTGCCGGCCGGGTGCCCGGCGTGATAAGTTCCGTTCCGGTGGGGATGATCCCGATCATGATCCGTTTGACTTTGACGGAAGTAAATCCGTATGCAGCGATTGCTCCGATGTTGAAGGGAAGAAGTTTTGTGCCTGACGGAAGGATCAGTTGATCTTTTTTGATATCCTCGCCTGGCGGCCGGATGTTTGTTCCCGGGTTGATACTTTTTCTGATGACGATCTGATTCAGATTCTGCTCGTCAAACCAGGCGTCTTCAACTTTTATCACTGCGTCAAATCCTTTTTCAATGACATTGCCCGTGTTGACCCGTGCAAAATCGGTGAGAGTTACCGGATTTTGATCTCCTGCCGATGAGGTCTCTTGAGACCGGATCGCGAATCCATCCATGGTAGATGTCGGGACTTCGGGGACTGAGTATTTGGCATACAGGGATTCCGCGAGGATATGCCCGCAGGCTTCAATGAGCGGGAGATGTCTCGACCCGATGACCGGTGGGATATTTTTGATTATTTCAACAGCATTTTCGAGAGTGATTTGATCCAGATAGCGTTTTACCATAAGTATACCTCCACAATTTCTCCTGGTTCATAACCGTCGAGTCCGGCCGGGACCTTGATATATCCGTCACTTTTGACGAGGGTATTCAATAAGCCGGATTTTCCAAGCACCGGTTCGATATCGCCGTTTGGAAGAAGTTTAACCCGGATGAGATCGACCCGCCCTCTCTCGGAGGGAAAACTCTTTGAGATGCGGGCTTTAATGCTTTGCACGTTCCGATTTTCTCCGGTCATTTTTGTGAGAAGGGGTGCTATAAAAAGTGTTGCGATCATAAATGTCGAGGCTGGGTGTCCGGTAAGACATATTACAGGAACATCGTGGATTGTCCCAATTATTGTAGTTTTGCCCGGAGCGACGGATACTCCGTGAACAAGAACTTTTCCAAGATTCTCGATGACGTTTGAGGTTACATCACGTTCATCTTTGGAACTCCCTCCCGACAGAATAACTAGATCACATTCTGCTGAGGCTTTGGCAAGTACCGGCTTGAGTGCCTCGGCTTCGTCCCTGATGATTCCGTATACTATTGGTTCTCCCCCGTGCTCGGTCGTGAAAGCTCGCAGGAGGGACGTGTTTGTATCACGTATTTGGCCGATATCCGGCGTTTTTCCCGGGGGAATGAGTTCGTTTCCGGTTGAGATTATCCCTATTTTGGGACGTTTTCTGACGAGAACCGGATCAACTCCAAACGCAGCGAGAACACCGGTCATTTGTGCTGTGATAATGTGACCTGCTGGAAACACTTCTTCGCCTTTTGAAAAATCTTCGTTGTATTTCAGCACATCAAGTCCCGGGTTCACCGCTCCTTTAATTAGCAATGTTGTTCCGGCAGATTCGACCTGTTCCTGCATTATAACTGCATCGGCTCCGTTTGGCATAACGCCCCCGGTTGGAATATATTTTGCTTCTTTTTCGCCAATGCTGCCCGAGTTGTTTTCGCCCATGGCTATTTTACCAACAAGCTTGAGAATGTTTGGACGCAGTTCCCCGGCTCCAAGCGTGTCTATGGAACGTACGGCATATCCGTCTTTTACCGATCGGTTGAATCCTGGTATGTTTGCAGGTGAGCAGACAGGTTCTGCTAATATTCTTCCATAGGCATTATCCAAAGAGATCTCTTCGACCGGGAGGAGTTTTGCAAGTGAAAGGAGCGTTTTTTCCGCTTCCTCGACTGATACAAGTTTGAGAAATCTCATGCGCGTCCCTCAGAAATCATGGGTATTATTCTTTTGTATCCACTCTTCATTCATAAGGAGTGGTTTTTCCAAACGCTTAATGTTAGCGTAAGATCACTGAAGATGAGATATACAATGATAGGAATGTGATGAAAAAAGAGGTGATAATAATTTATCATGATTAATCATGTCAAAAAGAATGATTGATATATTTGTTCCTGCCTAATGAGTATAATCACGTCACATTGGGTTTTTCGACTGAATTGTGATGGGGTACATGTATGGTTACATTCAGTCCTGCGCAGGTATGCGTGAAAATTGGAACCGCTGGTAAATCTAAGACCAGTCTTCCGGCATTGAATATGCTGGTTCGTGCGTTTCTTGCCGGCGCCTATGTTGCAATGGGCGCTACGCTTGCAACAGTTAGTTCGACAGATGCTGCAGCCTATTTTGGTCCGGGTATCTCGCAATTGATCGTCGGTGCTGTTTTCCCGGTTGGGTTGATGCTTGTCGTCTTCACCGGGTCTGAGCTTTTTACCGGCGATGCGATGTTCGCTCCGATGTCGATCCTTCAGGGTCATATAGGGATGAGAAAACTTGTTTATCTGTGGGTCATCGTCTATGTAGGGAATCTTATCGGATCCGTATTCATGGCGTTTCTCGTCAGTTACGGTCCGTACTCCTCGTGGGATGCTGCCGGCGTCGTGACGGTAACGGCCTTTGGTCTTCGTGCGATTCAGATAGGATCAGCCAAAGTTGCGTATACCGGAACGATGGGTCTTCTCTCCTGCTTCTTTAAAGGAATCCTTTGTAACTGGCTTGTATGTCTTGCTTTGTTCCTTGGCCTTGCTACGGATGATGTGATTTCCAAGATAGCGGCTCTCTGGTTTCCGATTATGGCTTTTGCGACCTCGGGATTTGAACACTGCGTCGCAAATATGTTCTTCATCCCTGCAGCGATCATTACGAACGGCTTTACCGGGAATACCGTAACAAATCTCAACTGGGTCGGTATGTGGACAAACAACATAATCTGGACAACCCTTGGCAATATTGTTGGGGCGGTCGTTTTTATGGCTATCGTCTATTATTATTGTTACAAATCGGAGATCTGTGCCTTGTCTGAAAAAACATAGGATAAGGTGAATACCTTCTACCAACTTTTTTTCCAACTACCTTTTTTTCCTGTCAATAACGAGTTGCTCTCATGAGAATGTTCCAACTTCATTCATTATCGGGCAATATCCGGCAAGTTGATCTGGACAAACATACTGTTCTTTGAATTGGTACAATGTCTCTATTTTCAGGGAAAATACACAGCTGTATCAATTATTTGATTGATTTAATTCTGTAATTCATCAGTGTAATGTAGTTCGTCCTCCTAAGGGATTTCTCTGTCTTCCCCCGTATCTCCGCGCATTCGGGAATAAGGTGGTTGGTTAACTAAATGTTGTTAAAATTCCCTCACAATATAAATACGAGAATTTCTAACAACCTTTTTTTCCGACAGAAAGTACTTTCTTTTCGTACGTTGAGTAGTATGTATGTATGGGGACTTTCAGCAGCTTTGGTCTCAACCAGGCATATCACGAGCGTTATGAAAAACTTGGCGGCCGTCTCTCCGATGTTGGTAAAACACTTGATTGGGATGTTTTTCGTCCTCTTCTTGAATCCATGTATGCAAATAAATCCGGCAAAGGCGGTCACCCCAATGTCGATGTAATACTCATGTTCAAGATTCAGCTTCTGGAAGTCTGGTATAATCTATCTGATCTCGCCGTTGAACGTGAAATCTACGATCGTCTCTCCTTTTGGCATTTCCTTGGGTGTCCTGACAAAATACCCGACAATTCAACGATCTGGTTATTTCGGGAGTGCATGTCCGAATCAGGCGTTGACACATTGGTTTGGAAGGAGTTTCAGCGACAACTTGACCTGAAAGGTCTCAAAATTGAACAAGGTATGATTCAGGATGCAACGTTTGTGTATGCTGAACCCGGTCATTGTAAGAAAGACACGCCGCGAGGAGATCAGGCAAAAACACGACGGGATAAAGATGGAAAAATCATGTCCAAGAACGGCAAAATGCACTATGGCTATAAACTGCATACCATCATGGATACGACGCATGATCTTATTCGACGCATTGAAACCACAACGGCAAATGTTCATGACAGTCAGGTGGATCTGTCAGAAAAAGGAGAAGTGGTCTATCGGGATCGGGGATATCAGGGAGCAAAATGCAAGGGATATAGTGCCACAATGAAACGAGGGGCGAGAGGACATCCCATTGGGATACGAGATAAACTGAGAAATATGCGAATAAGTAGAAAGAGATCAAAGGGGGAGAGACCCTATGCAGTGATCAAAAATATCTTTCATGCAGGGTTGGTGAAGGTAACAACGCTGCAAAGAGTGCGAGTGAAAAATATGCTGGCTGCATTTTGTTATAATATCTATCAAGTGAAAACGATTCAAAACAGGGTGTAAATTAAAAAAAACGTCAAGGAATAATTGGGATTTATCGTGATTTTCTTTTTTTTTGGGGGGGGATGAGAGGGTGTGGGGATGTATTCAATCCTTCATAAATAATGATTCTCGTTAAAAAAAGAGTTGATAGAAATTCTCAATCTTTTTTTTCAGACCAACGTCTTTCCTTAAATATCTTGCAAAACAGACATAGATAGTATGTTGCCTCTTTCAGAAAACATCGCTGCAGTCCCTCCGTCTGCGACGATGGCGATGAACAACCGTTCAAAGGAGATGATCGCCAAAGGGATCGATGTCATCAGCCTCGCGGTCGGCGAACCAGACTTCGCTACGCCTGCACATATCACTCAGGCTGCAATAGATGCCTTACACCGGGGCGAGACCCATTATGCACCATCCCGCGGAATTCCGGCCCTGACCAAAGCGATCGCCGATAAACTCAATACGGAAAACCATATCCCGACAAATCAGAACCGGATCCTTTGTACTAGCGGAGCCAAAGACGCCATAAGAATCACTATGACGGCATGCCTGAATCCCGGCGATGAAGTCATCATCCTCGATCCGGCGTGGGTCTCGTATGATCCCTGTGTTGCTATTGCCAGGGGAAAACCGGTCCACCACCACCTCAATGATAATTTTCAGGTCGATGAATCGCTTTACGATAAGATCACCGATAAAACCAAGATGATCATCGTCAACACGCCGTCGAACCCCATCGGTTCGATCCTAGGTCGTTCGTCGCTCAGGATCCTTGCTGATGCCTGCATCGATCATGACCTGTATTGTCTTTCAGATGAGATCTACGAGAAACTCATTTACGGCCAGGAGCATGTGTCGATGGGATCCCTGCCGGATATGGACGAACGCACGATCACCATCAACGGATTTTCCAAAGCCTACGCGATGACCGGATGGAGACTTGGATATATCTCGGCCCCGGAAAACGTTATCCCGTACATGGACAAAGTCATGCAGCACTCGGTTGGAAACGTGAATACCTTTGCCATGTGGGGAGGCGTTGCTGCCCTCACGGGTGATCAGACCTGTGTCGAATCGATGCGAAAAGAGTTCGAGATACGGAAAAAATATGTCATCGGCAGACTTGCCGGCATGGGACTGAAAACAGCACCGGCAGACGGAGCATTCTATGCATTCATCAACTGCGGAGGAGACGACGGGGCGACAGCAAATCTTTGGCTGGACAAAGCCCACGTCGCAGCGACCCCAGGTTTTGCTTTCGGAGCTCCGGGATGGATCAGGATATCCTACGCAGCATCTATGGAACGGCTGGAAGAAGCACTCAACCGGATAGAAGCCGTTCTCTGATATAAGAGAAACCACACCTGCCTTCTTTTTTTCTTCGGCGCGTATCGGGTATCCTCCATTACGTCTTGGGGATACTCCGCGGAAACATCGCCGATGATCGCCAAAAATAATCATGTTTATATAGAACTACTAAACAACATATTCCATACATTACTCTGTCAAAACAGAGTATAGGTGATTATACTATGTCAGCACAACTTGGCGGACAGCCAATCTTAATCCTCAAAGAAGGAGGAAACCGTACTCGCGGACGGGATGCACAGAGCATGAACATCGCAGCGGCAAAAGCCGTCGCCGGAGCCGTACGTTCTACCCTTGGTCCGAAGGGAATGGACAAGATGCTCGTCGACACCATCGGAGATGTCGTTATCACCAATGACGGTGTGACCATCCTCAAAGAGATGGACATTGAACACCCGGCAGCAAAGATGATGGTCGAGATCGCAAAGACTCAGGATGATGAAGTCGGAGACGGAACCACCACCGCAGTCGTTATCGCCGGCGAACTCTTAAAGAAATCCGAAGAACTTCTCGAGATGGACGTTCACCCGACCGTCATCACCCTTGGATACAGACAGGCAGCCGAGAAAGCCCAGGAACTTCTCCAGACCATCGCAATCGACGTCAAGGCAAAGGACACTGCGATCCTTTCCAAGATTGCAGAAACCGCAATGACCGGTAAGAACGCAGAAACCTCCAAGGACAAACTCTGTGACCTTATCGTCCGTGCAATCACGCTCGTCGCAGACGCCGACGGAACGGTCGACACAGAAAACGTCAAAGTCGAGAAACGTGTCGGCGGCTCGATCGAAGAGTCCGAGATCATCGAAGGCATGATCATCGACAAGGAACGTGTCCACCCGGGCATGCCCAAAACCGTTAAGAATGCAAAGATCCTTCTGCTGAACGCTGCAGTCGAATACAAGAAGACCGAAGTCGATGCAGAAATCTCCATCACCTCCCCAGATCAGCTCCAGATGTTCCTCGATGAGGAAGAGCGCATGATCAAAGGCATCGTCGAGAAGATCAAAGCATCCGGTGCAAACGTCCTCTTCTGTCAGAAAGGTATCGACGACATTGCTCAGCACTATCTCTCCAAGGCAGGCATCTTCGCAACCCGCCGTGTAAAGAAATCCGATATGGAAAAACTTGCACGTGCAACCGGCGGAGCGCTTATCTCCTCCATCGACGCCATCTCTGCTGACGAGCTTGGTTTTGCAGGCATCGTTGAAGAGCGCAAGGTCAGCGGCGAAGAGATGATCTTCGTTGAGAAATGCAAGAACCCCAAAGCAGTCTCGATCATCATCAAAGGCGGAACAGACCACGTTGTCGACGAGCTCGGCCGTGCACTGGAAGATGCACTCCGTGTCGTTGCCTGTGTCGTTGAAGACAAGAAGGTCGTCGCCGGCGGAGGAGCACCGGAAGTTGAGCTCTCCCTCAGACTCCGCGAATATGCAGCGACCCAGGGCGGACGTATCCAGCTCGCAATCGAAGCATTCGCAAGCGCCCTCGAAGTTATCCCGAGAACCCTTGCTGAAAACGCAGGTCTCGACCCAATCGACAAACTTGTCGAGCTTCGTGCAGCACACGAGAAAGGCAAGAAGACCTACGGTCTCGATGTCTTTGAAGGAAAGGCCGTCGACATGTGGGAAGCAGGCGTTGTAGAGCCGCTCCGTGTAAAGACACAGGCAATTTCCTCAGCAGCAGAAGCCGCCGTCATGATTCTCAGAATCGATGACGTCATCGCATCCGCAAAGTCCGCCGGACCATCCCCCGAAGAGATGGCCGCAATGGGCGGAGGCATGGGCGGCATGCCCCCAGGAATGATGTAAAGGCAGATATGCCCCGGGAGAATACTCCCTCATCATTTTTTTCACCATTCAGGAACTTTAACTATTTTCAAATACCAATGATATACTAGTATCTGAGGGAATTTACCGTGCGTCATGAAATATTGTATCAGTACGATCTCCCAATGGAGATTCTGGATGATATTCCCAGGACCGAGGAGGTCTTGAATGTTATTTACGCACGAAGTAAAGATAAATTTCTGATCCCGATCCTTTTGACACGTCTTCGCATGCTCTGGGGATATCCCGAACGCCAAACGGTGTACCGGATCTATGAGATGAATTATATCGATCTCGTGGAAGCTTCCGTACGGTTTCCGACTGCGGTCGCCCCGACTCTGACACTCAAGACGGTGAATAATGACAAATATATCTTCCACAACGTAAAAAATTCCGTGGAGGAGGTCAGAGCTGCACTTCTGACGCTGCGCGAGATGATGAATGGGAAAGTCGGGGGAACCTGGGACCTCGCCGTAAAACGCAATCTGCTTACCGAAGAGTATCTTCTCAGAGAGACGGGGCCTAAACCGGCAGGGCCGGCCGCCATGGAAGAGGATGATGTGTTCGAGGATACGCCGGAACTTGAGGGAGATATCTTTGAGCAGAAAGAGGTCATAACGGAGGAAGAGAAAGAGGAGGCTAAGGCTGCCTGGGTTTCCCGGATGATCGAATCCACTGCAGAAAAAGAAGAGCCGAATGAAAAGATCGAGGAGAAGGTCGAAGTGCCATTGAACGATGTGATCGTGTTCGAGACCGATTCTGGGAAGACGGATGATCAGTGGCATGATGAGGGGAAAGGGGATGCGATGATTCTGCCCGGTGGACGGACCCGGGTCGGCGGCGGACGATACAAACATCTCAATGATGAGGCGAAGTATCTCCCGGAAGAGGACGACGCCGAGGTATTTGTCTCGAAGAAATCGGATATCCACAACCCCCCACAGCCGAAACCCGCTTCACCGGTAACGCTGGAACCCCGCGACGGACTGGATGACGAGGCGATCGATAAGTCCCTCGAGGCGCTGAAGTATCTGCGGGAGAACGGGATCATCACGGAGGATGAGTATAAGAAACGGTGTCTGGGACTTTTTAAGAGAACCGGGTTGTAGCCAAAACCACCCGTAATCATACATCTCTTTTCAAAAACGGTAGATATTGGAAGATAAAAAAAAGTGATGGTGGCTCAGCTGCAGCCGCTCCATCCGCAGTGCTTGCAGATCCCCTGATTACAGCCCTCGCCGAAATCCAGAGGCTCCCCGCACTCGGGACAGGGCGGGTTCTTCTTTTCTCCAGGAGTAACCGGAGTCAGCGACCAGTTGTCCAGCGTTGCGATCGCCTGATTAGTTGCCGCAAGTTCGATGCATTTTCCAACGACATCGGCACAGGACATTCCCTCGGAGTTTTTGTTCTTGATCGCCGAGACACAGTTCACTTTTGCAAACTGCTTCACGAACTTCTCATACGGAACACCGTTCTGTAACCCCGTGCTGATACTTCGGCCAAGCGCATTGCTGCTTGCTTCGCATCCGGCTCCGACGGTTCTGATGAACACTTCCATCGGTTTCCCGTCCATCGTGTTCACCGTGATATACAGACGGCAGCAGCCGGACTGGGCAAGGAAGGTTCGTCCAACCAGCTCCCGCGGACGGGTGAAGGTCAGCTGCGGGACAAGGCCGGGGCTCGGCTTCTCAGGCGCGACCTCCGCCGGTTTGGCGGTCTCCTGCTTCTCGAGAGCAAGAACAACATCCTCTCTTGACCCGGTACGGTAGAGAGTCATCCCTTTGATCCCCTCTCTCCAGGCAAGAATAACGGCCTTCTCGACATTCTCTTTGGCTGCAGTGACCGGCATGTTGATCGTTTTCGATATCGAGGCGTGAACATGTTTCTGGAACGCCGCCTGCATTAAGACATGGTCCGTCCATCCGATATCCAGAGCGGTCTTGAAGACGGCTTTGAATGTATCCGGCAGCCAGACAATATCCTGAACCGTGCCCGTCTCATGCACGTGATTAATGACCTCATCGCGTTTTGCTTCAGCTTCTGCGCCCGAAAAGCCCATAGATGCGATGACACGCTTAAGTTCCGATTCGAAGTACGGATGGACCATCACGAATGTTTTGCCGACCGTGTTCCTTCGGGTGTAGGCAAACGAGAACACCGGCTCGATACCGGACGAACAGCCGGCGAGAAGCGAGATGGTTCCGGTCGGGGCGATCGTCGTCAAGGCAGCGTTTCGCATAATGATTCCCTGCTTGTCCCAGACGCTTCCTTCATACGCAGGGAAAGTTCCCTTTTCTTTCCCGAGAATGATGGACTCTTCGACGGCAACATTGTTGATCCGTTCCATCACTTCGATGCAGAAGTTTCTGCCGGCTTCCGAGTCGTAGGGGATACGAAGCATGAGCATCGCATCGTGCACGCCCATCAGGCCGAGACCGACCTTTCGCGTGCGGTTGGTCGCCGAACGGATCTCCGGGATCGGGAAGACGTTTTTCGTGATGACTGCATCAAGGAACCGGATACCCATCCGGGTCATTTTATCAAGAGCTTCGTAGTTCAGACCATCGGCACGAATGAACTTCGCCAGATTGATACTCCCAAGAACGCAGGACTCGAACGGCAGGAGAGGCTGTTCACCGCAGGGATTGGTGGTGTCGATCTCACCGAGATCGGGAGTCGGGTTTTTCCTGTTGATCGTGTCGTAGAAAAGAATTCCGGGCTCTCCGTTCTTCCAGACACCTTCGATGATGCCCTCCCAGATTTCCCCAACGGTAATTCCAACACCTTCGGTGCTGGTTACCCAGACCTTGTCCATCTCGCCTTTTGCCACAAGTTCCATGAAGGCGTCCGAGACCATCACGGAGATATTGAAGTTACTGAAGTCGCCTTCCTTGGCTTTGCTTTTGATGAACTTCATGATGTCCGTGTGCCAGACGTTCAGGATACCCATATTTGCCCCGCGTCTTCTGCCGCCCTGTTTGATGACATCGGTCGCTGCGTTGAACACCCGCATAAAGGAGACCGGGCCGGATGCTACGCCGTCCGTTGAACGGACTGGGGAACCCTCCGGGCGAAGGTGGGAAAAGTTATAACCGGTTCCTCCTCCCGACTGATGAATGATCGCCCCCCAGCGGATCGCATCGAAAATTTCCGGAAGGGAATCATTCACCGGCAGCGTAAAACAGGCGGAGAGCTGCCCGAGCGGGGTTCCGGCATTCATCAATGTTGGAGAGTTGGGCAGGAACGACAACGACATCATGGCGTCAAAGTATTCTTTTGTCTCTTCCGGTGTTTCACCCAATGCATCTGCCACTCGTCTGCAGACATCTTCGAAAGATGCCTCACCGGTGCGATAATATCTCGCCGCTAAAATACTGTCAACTACTGAATCCGCCATCAATTAATCCCTCGATTTACTTGTGTCTGGTTCAAAAAGCCGGATAAGGTATGGTGCACCCCAACTGATCTTTTCGTACTTAAGAATTAATTGGACATACCCGTATTTTAATCCCGTTCATTCAAGACACTGGATATGAACACAACTCTTAAGAGCTAGTTAGCAAGACCAATTAACTACGATGGTAGTTCCCACAAAAGTATTTTTTACCAGGGGTAAAGGCGTGCATAAAGATCAGCTTGTTTCGTTCGAGATGGCTCTTAGAAACGCAGGAATCGCCCCTTTTAATCTGGTCTGCGTATCTTCCATTATGCCGCCGGACGCAGAAATCGTCTCGCGCGATGAAGGACTCGCGGCCTTAAGGCCGGGAGAGATCGTGTACTGTGTGATGGCTAAAAACACATCAAATGAACCAAATGAGATAATATCGGCAGCAATCGGCCTGTCGGTCCCCCAGATTCATGACAAGCAGCACGGGTATCTTTCGGAGCATCACTGCGTGGGATTGTCGGAAAAACAGTGCGGAGCATATGCCGAAGAACTCGCCAGAACGATGCTGGATACCATTATGCAGAAACAGGGCGGCAATATTCTGAAAACGAGCAATATCAGCATTGCTGCCGAAACGGACAGAGACGGAAACTGGACGACGGTTGTTTCGACGGCGGTCTTCGTCTGTTAAACCTATATCTGAATACAGCCAATATTTTTACAACATGTGCGGCATCACTGGCATTACCGATTCTACAGATGTATCGGGATCATTGTACCTGGCATTATATGCCCTCCAGCACAGGGGTCAGGAGAGCGCAGGTATCTACACGTATGATGGTGAGACCGTGCATAAATACAAAGGATACGGTCTCGTGTCCGAGGTGTTTAGCGGCCCGATTCTCGATGGTCTGAGAGGGAAAACTGGCATTGGTCATGTGAGATATCCAACGACCGGCGGATCGAAACCTGAAAACATTCAGCCGTTCCATTTTATGTTCCGGGGACATTCGCTGTCGCTCGTCCATAACGGGAACCTGATCAATACCGATGAACTCAGATACGAATACGAAGGGCACGGCCATATTTTTTCCACGACGTCTGACACCGAAGTCATCGCTGCTATCCTCGCAAACGAGATCATCCATGACCACACGCCTGACGAAGCAATAAGTTACTGTATGCGAAAGATCAGCGGATCATATGTCGTGATCTTTATGCTGGACGGAATTTTGTATGCATTCCGCGACCCGCTCGGCATCAAACCGCTGTGCCTTGGAAAAACCGAGACGGGCGGCCATGTCCTCGCCTCCGAAAGCGTAGCTTTGGATGCGATCGGTGCCGAGTTCGTCAGAGATATCTACCCCGGCGAGAGCGTGAGACTCCAGGGCGGTGAAGTTTTTTCCCGGAAGATGATGAAGGCAAAATCCTGTGCGCACTGTATGTTCGAGTATGTCTACTTCGCACGGGCCGATGCGGTCATCGATGGAGTATCCGTATACGATGTGCGCAGAAAGACCGGAGCGCTGCTTGCAAAGGAAGCTCCGGCAAAAGCGGATCTGATCTCGCCGGTTCCGGATTCTGGAACGGCGGCGGCAACTGGATTCTCCCGCGAATCGGAGATCCCCTTCCGTGAGGCCCTGATCAAAAACCGGTACACGGGCCGGACATTCATTATGCCGAGTCAGGAAAAACGCGAGATCGCGGTCCGGATGAAACTAAATCCGGTCCGTGGCCATATCAAAGACAAATCCGTGGCCTTAGTCGACGACAGTATCGTGAGAGGAACGACCTCGAAAAAGATCCTGTCGCTCGTGCGCGAGTTCGGCGCAAAGGAACTCCATCTCAGAATCGCATCCCCGCCGATCATCGCCCCCTGCTATCTTGGAACAGATTTTCCCACAAGAGATGAACTGATCGCCTCGACAAAATCGGTGTCACAGGTGGAGACGGAAATCGATGCAACCAGTCTTGCCCACATCTCGCTGGACGGACTCATCAAAGCGATCGGCATTCCGCGACAGGATCTCTGTCTTGGCTGTCTAACCGGGAAGTATCCGCTGGCGATTCCCGGGGAAAAAGAGGACGACCGCGAGATAGAGATGGTAGACTCCTACTCCTGTCCCTGAATATACGAAAAATCACTTTTTTTAGAGACGCACAGCTTGTTACCGGACAACCCGACATACCTGATGCAGCAAAAATAAGTATGAAGAAAAATTAGGTAAACATAGTGTTTTTCCGCTTCCGGCAAAGAAGGGAAAAACATACAAAAATTTTGAGAGGTTTTTAGAGAGAGTGTTACGTGTCATTAACCTGAGTATTAGTATGGAACAGACCCGAAAACAGTAGTAGTGTGGTGTGTTTTGTGAGGTGTATATTCTGTGGAAAAGGCCGGTGTGTGTGGTGTATCCTTGTTTCCCATTTTACAGAACTGATTTTGTTCACGGGTCTGTTTGCCGCTTGTGCTCTTCTCACAAGCTGCTACAATACTATTTGTCATTATTGTATTTAAGTATAACGTTCAATGCACGGCGTTGTTGTTGTGCATCAATGCCCGACACAGTGCAAATCATTATAATCTCTGGAGCCAAATAAAAAGTAATGGTAGAGCAGACAGGCGAATTTTCCGAGATTCTCACACTTTTACGGGAGAACCCGCGCGGAATGTCCGTCACGGAAATTGCCGACGCCACGCACCTGAACCGAAACACCATAGCACGATATATGGATAACCTGCTCGTGTCCGGCCGGGTCGAGATGCGCACATTCGGAAAAGCGAAGGTGTTTTTTTTATCGAAACGGGTCCCCGTATCGGCGATGCTCAACCTTTCATCCGAGATGGTACTCCTGATCGACGCAGATCTCAAAGTCATTCAGGCAAATGAGTCATTAGTATCGTTCCTCTCCGCAGACAGCGAGGATATCGTCGGAAAATACGTTTACGACAGTGCCTGCAAAACATTCTGCAACGATGTACTCACCGACCAGATCAGAGCAGCTCTGAAGGGCGAGATGGTCAAAAGTGAACTGCGTCTTTTGAAAAACGGAACAAACTGCTATCTGGATCAGCGGATCTATCCCATGGTCCTCCCCGACGGAAGACCTGGTGTAACGGTCGTCTGGGACGACATCACGGAAAATATCAACTCGACAGATGCTCTCGAACAAAGCGAAGCAATGTTTCGGCGTCTCGTCGAAACGATCCATGATGTCATCTGGTCCCTGGATGAAACCTTCGGTCTCCAGTACATCAGCCCCCAGATTACCTATGTGACCGGATACCTTCCCGAAGAGCTCATCGGCCGCAAACTTTCCGAGTTCATGCCGGCAGGAGCAGCGGCCCGTTTCAATTGGGAACTTGCCTCGGCAATCTCCCGGGAAAACGGGTTCACGCTGCCCGAGTTCCCCTTCATCTGCAAAGACGGCAGAAAAATCTACTGCGAATTTTCCGGATCACCCGTTCTTCTCGAAGAAGAGAAATCCATCTTCCTTGGATACAACGGCGCCCTTCGCGACGTGACCGACCGCAGAGATGCTGAACTTGGAGCGAAACGGTGGAAACGATTCCTGGACGCCGTAATGAACAACATTCCTGCGATCATCACCGTAATCGGTATGGAGTCGCGGGAATACTATTACGTCAATAAATCTGCGGAAAAGTTCCTGCAGAAATCAAGAAGCGAACTTTCCCAGATGACCTCAAAGGAGATCCTGGCAAAGATCGGATCGGTCCGTTTGACAGAAGCCCACGACACGGTGGCGTTGACCGGCCAAGAGGCACGGGTCTCGGAAGACCGGATCGTGGTCAACGGCGAGACCAGATACATCTCGGCACGGGTCATTCCTATGAATCTCTCGGTTGACCGGCAGTATCTGCTGACGATCGTGAACGACATCACCGAAGAGGATGCTGACCGGCAGCGTCAGATGATGAGCAGGGAACTTGCCTTTATTCTGGAAGGCGTATCCTCGACCAAGGAGATGTGGGATCCGCTGATCGACATGCTGCCAAAGATCTCGGGATTCGAATCGGTGGCGGTCTATCAGCTGAGCATCTTCGATGACTACACGATGTTCAGATCGAGAAACGGCAGATTCGCACCCGCGATCCACACCAACTCGATGATCCACCGGATCATCAGAAAGGGAGAACCGGTCATCTTCGACAAACACCGGATGAGACTTCTGCCGGAAAACACCATTTCTCCAATGGATCAGGCAAAATCACTTGTACTGATGCCGGTCCTTTTCGAAGGAAGGGCAGTCGCCTGCGTGATTCTCGGTTCAAAAACGGCACTCGCGCCGGACACCGTAAGGAGAACACTTCTTTTATCCACAGCATTCCAGATCAGCACCGTTGCATCAAGATGTCTTGTTCAGGAAAAACTCCAGCGGGAACGCGACCGGACAAGAAGCTATCTCGATGTAGCAGGTGTTTTGCTTGTTGCGGTGAACCGAGATGGAAATGTCGAGATGCTCAATAAATACGGCACGAAAATCCTCGGCTACACCGAAGCGGAACTGATGGGAAAGAACTGGTTTACGACCGTGATCCCGGAGAAAGCCAGACAGAGAAGAATGGACGGCTTCCAGAAAATCATCGCCGGAAATTTCCACGAGGATGATTACGTGTATGAGGGAGTCGTCCGTTGTAAAGACGGAACGGAAAAGACCCTCAGATGGAGAAACACCCCACTCCGTGAAGAGTGTGGAAGTATCTCCGGCATTGTTTCATCCGGAGAAGTAGTGTAGATTTATTAAATCGAGAATTTCTATCAACTCTTTTTTTTAACGAGAATCATTATTTATGAAGGATTGAATACATCCCCACACCCTCTCATCCCCCCCCCCAAAAAAAAGAAAATCACGATAAATCCCAATTATTCCTTGACGTTTTTTTTTAATTTACATCCTGTTTTGAATCGTTTTCACTTGATAGATATTATAACAAAATGCAGCCAGCATATTTTTCACTCTCACTCTTTGCAGCGTTGTTACCTTCACCAACCCTGCATGAAAGATATTTTTGATCACTGCATAGGGTCTCTCCCCCTTTGATCTCTTTCTACTTATTCGCATATTTCTCAGTTTATCTCGTATCCCAATGGGATGTCCTCTCGCCCCTCGTTTCATTGTGGCACTATATCCCTTGCATTTTGCTCCCTGATATCCCCGATCCCGATAGACCACTTCTCCTTTTTCTGACATATCCACCTGACTGTCATGAACATTTTCCGTTGTGGTTTCAATGCGTCGAATAAGATCATGCGTCGTATCCATGATGGTATGCAGTTTATAGCCATAGTGCATTTTGCCGTTCTTGGACATGATTTTTCCATCTTTATCCCGTAGTGTTTTTGCCTGCTCTCCTCGCGGCGTGTCTTTCTTACAATGACCGGGTTCAGCATACACAAACGTTGCATCCTGAATCATACCTTGTTCAATTTTGAGACCTTTCAGGTCAAGTTGTCGCTGAAACTCCTGCCAAACCAATGTGTCAACGCCTGATTCGGACATGCGCTCCCGAAATAACCAGATCGTTGAATTGTCGGGTATTTTGTCAGGACACCCAAGGAAATGCCAAAAGGAGAGACGATCGTAGATTTCACGTTCAACGGCGAGATCAGATAGATTATACCAGACTTCCAGAAGCTGAATCTTGAACATGAGTATTACATCGACATTGGGGTGACCGCCTTTGCCGGATTTATTTGCATACATGGATTCAAGAAGAGGACGAAAAACATCCCAATCAAGTGTTTTACCAACATCGGAGAGACGGTCGCCAAGTTTTTAATAACGCTCGTGATATGCCTGGTTGAGACCAAAGCTGCTGAAAGTCCCCATACATACTACTCAACGTACGAAAAGAAAGTACTTTCTGTCGGAAAAAAAAGGTTGTTAGAAATTCTCAGGTTGTTAGAAATTCTCAAATCTTTTTTTGCAGAGCTTGTTCGACAATCTTTATCGCACAGAGATCCCCGCACATCGAACAGGTCTCGCATTTCCCATCCCGATCATGGATCTCTTTGGCATGTTCTCCAAACAGAGAGAGATCATACTGAGCCTGCCAGTCGAGATTTTTGCGGGCTTCGGCCATCTTTGCCTGACGGGGAAGTTCGACATCTCTTCTGCGGGAAAGATCACTCACATGGGCAGCGACTTTGCAGACCCGAGTCCCCTCAATGATATCGTCGACGTTGGGAAGAGCGAGATGCTCGGAGGGAGAGACCATGCACAGGAAATCGGCTCCGGCACAGGCTGCAGCTGCCCCGCCGATAGCACCCGTGATATGATCATACCCCGGTGCGATATCCGTAACCAGGGGGCCTAAAAGATACAGCGGTGCGAAGTCCGTGATCTCCTTGATCATTTTCACGTTGTAGGAGATCTCGTTGTAGTCCATGTGTCCAGGACCCTCGATCATCCGCTGGACTCCTTTGTCTTTGGCACGTCTGGCAAGTTTTCCAAGCGTCAGATACTCCTGGGATTTGGCAAGTTTGGTTGAGTCGACATAGGCCCCCGGGCGCATACCATCTCCAAGCGAGAGAGAGATTTCGTATTCGTCCAGAATCTCGAGAAGATAGTCGTATTCTTTATAAAGTGGATTCTCCTCGCCGCTTGAAAGCATCATTGCCGTATGGAATGAACCTCCGCGTGAAACGACTCCCATCACCCGTGGGTCGAGAGTCAGGGCATCCAGCACATCCAGATTGACCCCGCAGTGAAGCGTCATGAAATCGACGCCCTGCTTTGCCTGATCGCGGATCACGGAAAACAGAATATCCGCCGTTAAGTCGACAACGTTTCCAGCATGGCGGACCGCTTCGTATATCGGAACGGTCCCAACAGGGATACCAAGTTTGAGGATCTCTTTTCGGATCGCGGGAAGATCGCCCCCCGTGGACAGATCCATTATGGCGTCGGCGCCGTTTTGAATCGCCGCCTGTGCTTTCACCATCTCCTTTGCCGGATCGCAGTTGACGCCGGATGTTCCGATATTTACATTGATCTTGACGGTCGCCCCCTCGCCGATCACGCACGGTTTATAGTCACGCGCCTCGTTTTTCAGGAGAATGGTCCGGCCTGCTATGATATTTCGGGACAGGGCCTCCGGCGTCATTCCCTCGGATTTTGCAGCCTCGCAAACTCCGGATAAATCTCCGTGGAGGCAGTTCTGGATGATGGAGTGCATATGTACGTACCTATTTGGTTTCCGTTCGCATTATAGGTTATACAAAGAAAGTTAAACATGAGTAGCTAAAATATCTGAGTATGAGTGAATCGGTAATCTTGCTTTCGGGCACAGGCTGGAGAGCGAACTCCTATATCGCAGGAAACATCCTTGTCGATGCAGCCGTATCGGTTGATGCGGTACAACCATACAGAGAACAGATCGACACGATCGTTCTGACCCACGGACATTATGACCATATCGTAAATCTGGTTCGGCTCGTGGAGTTCTGTAATGCGAAGGTCATGATCGGGGAGTATGAGCTGCCGTTTTTATCCGATGCACAACTCAGCCTCGCAAATCAGTTCGGAGAACAGCCGCCGAACTACCCGGCAGAGATCTTAAAAGACGGAGACAGGGTCGGAGACTTCACCGTATATCACACGCCGGGACATACAAAAGGAAGCATCTGCCTCTTTAGAGAAGCGGACGGAGCATTGATCGCCGGCGACACGATCTTTCCAAACGGATCGTTCGGGCGCTACGATCTGCCGACGGGAAACCATGCACAGATGGTCAGTTCGATCAACCGACTCGCAGAACTGCCGGTGGAGTCGCTTTGGCCCGGACATGAGATGCCGGTCGTAACCGACGCAACACGCCATGTTCTCCTTTCAAAATACGATGTTGTACGATATGGATAAAGGCATTTACTGTCTTATCCTCGCGTGTGCAGGACCCTGCACGGTCAAAATCGGGGCGCTGGGGCCAACAGAATTCCAAAAAGGCTGGTATCTGTATGTCGGTTCGGCGCTTGGCTCTGGGGGACTCTCCAGAGTTTCCAGGCATATCCGGTTTTTTCGGGAACGATACCGGAAACCCAAATGGCACATCGATTATCTGATGGCGGCAGATGAAATCACCCTTCCTGGAGTCATCTGTGCAAAAACCGAAGAACGCCTGGAGTGCATTCTCGCAAAAAACATCGGCGGAGACAGCGTAGCAAACTTCGGTTGTT
Organism: Methanocorpusculum sp.; assembly: GCA_965228205.1. Classification (GTDB taxonomy): domain Archaea; phylum Halobacteriota; class Methanomicrobia; order Methanomicrobiales; family Methanocorpusculaceae; genus Methanocorpusculum. The sequence continues at coordinate 1,564,840 of OZ245799.1, forward strand.
CGGACTGCAGATGTGCATCGCACCTGTTCTACAGAACGGATCCGCCGGAGATGGAAGTCACCCGTGCTTTTGAAAAAACGGAACTCGTCCCGATCTTTCATCTGATCCGGTAGGGCGAAAGGAGACTGATTTTTAAAATGATCCTGGCGATCTCCTCCGGTGGCTCCCGTTCGGGTTTTTCTTTCTGGATCCAGGTCAGAAACACATTGAAATGGGATGCGTTGATGTACGCCAGAAGATAATCGAGCGGAACGGAAAAACTATCCTGCAAAGCCACCGTAACGAGTTTTTCCGCAAAAACATCGTGCCAGAGACGGTCTTTGAGTCTGCTCTGGAACGAACAGGACCCTTTTTCTCCAAACAGCGCCCGCATAATCTGGATGTTTTCTTCGAAATACGTGAAGAGAGCCACAACCGTCTTCGTAAGCGTACGGCCCTCGGTCAGCGGAAACACCTCTCCCCGGATGATCTCCCTGAGATTTTCCCCTATCTCGATCTCGAATGACTCGAGAAGATCATACTTATCCTTATAATGCAGATAAAAGGTTCCTCTGCCGATATCGGCGGCATCGACGATATCTTTGACGGAAAGCTCGTCAAAACCTTTTTTCCGCCACGAGATCTATGAAAGCGAAACGGATCGCCCGTTCGGTTTTCACAAACCTCCGGTCTCTTCGGGTCGGGTCTGTCATAAAGATATCATACTGCACATACCGGCAAGGAAGTTGATCGATACGCAAAACACACTGCTGAAAATCCTGTTTTACCGGAAGTACACCCCGACATCCTTCAGGCCGTTTCTCATCGCAAGAGTAATGACGAGCGGCGTGATGCTTTCAATCGTCGCTGCACATGCAAGCGGGCCGGCATCCAGCGGAACGAGTTTTGAGACGCTCGCGACAAGATCCATAACGACCCGTTTTGCTTCCTCATCGTCCCCGCAGACACAGACGGAGTAATCAAGTTCCTCATCGAGTTCCATCCATTTGCCGGAGGCGACATTGTTGAAGGCGGTCGTGAGTTTGGCTGACGCCGGAAGCATCTTTTTTATCGCAAGAGCTGCCGAACCTTCTGCAGGCCGGTCAGGCAGGAAGTACTTCTCTTTTGGGAAGCGGAGCATCGGATTGATCAGCGAGACCACGATCTTATTTTCGAACACGGATTTTCCGATGGTTTCGATGGTCGATTCGATCTTATCGAACGGGACGGAGAGGATAATAATGTCTGCATCGCACACGCTAGCATTCGAACCTCCGCTGCACACTCCACCGATCTCGCATTTACGTTCGGCCAGACAGCAGGTCACGCCGTCGGCGGCAGTTGCCGCTTTTGCCGGATCACGGGATCCAAGCGAGACATCGTATTTACCGCTGATACAGATACGGCGGGCAAGACCCTCACCGATATTGCCGGTTCCGCCGATAATTCCAACTTTATACCGGGTTGCATTTTTTTCCATTTCGGTCATGAATAACACCACTAAATTTCACGCCAGGGATTCTGACATGATGTTCATTAGTCTCACATAGATATATTAGCCTTCCGGCATGAAATGCAAAATACGCCGCTTGCAAATACACAAATACACGAAGTTTCGGTTTTTCCTGATTTTCGAAGAGATTCAGCAGAAAATCCCGGCAGCAAAAGAAGGTATTCAATACCATATAATGTATTTATCCCCCCACCCACAACCTATTAAGAATAAAAATAAGCTAAAGGTTTTCCATGAACAGAAATAATCTTCGACACCTACTTCTTACAGCATGCATCGTCTTCACGCTGATCCTCTCCGGCACAGGGGCGGTATCGGCTGAAACCCAGTCCACCTTCGTAATCACGGATTTCTCCATGTATCCGACATCCCTGATGTCGGGCGACTCGGGGATCGTTACGGTCACGATACAAAATACCGAAACAACATTCGTACCAGTCAACCAGATCTTCATCCAAGATATTGATGGCATAAAATCATCAGTGACTCCGTATCAGAACCCGATCGGCGGCGTTGGAGCCGGCGATACGTTCACCTTATCCCTGCCGATCACCTCGACTGGCGAAACCGGCACCTTTTATCCGGTCCTGTATGTCGACTTCGGCGGCAATAACGGAAATTATCTGAAATATCCGTTTGCAGTCATCGTTGACGATCAAAGCGTCGTCATCTCGATCACCAACCGCCCCGATGTCTTCAAGCCGGACACAACACACACCGTCACTTTAACGATCGAAAACCTGAGAACGAATGCGATCGAAGCGGTCGAAGTCACGGCATCCGGAACCGGCGTCACCACCAAACAGACCTCGGTCTTCCTTGGAACGATCGATGCAAACAAAGCAGCAAGCGGAAACATAAGCGTTACCACAACAGAAGAGACGAAAGAGGTCACCTTTGATGTGACATCCCGGAACGGAGCCAGCTGGCATACCGAAAGCGTCACGCTTCCTCTTGAGTCGGGCGTTTCCAAAACCGGCGCCGAACTGATCGTAAACAACCTTGAAGTGAAGAACTCGGGAACCTACTATACGATCACCGGCGATGTAAACAATGCAGGCCTTACAACAGCCAAGGCACTCGTCGTCACAGCGGAAGGAGTAACCAAATCCGGACTCTACCCGTCATACGTTGTTGGATCCATGGATGAAGACGGCCTTTCCGAGTTCGAAGTTACCTTCAGCAACCCGGCAAGCGACACTGTTACCCTGGTCTTTACCTACAAGGATGCGAACGGAAACGTCTACACGGAAAAACAGACGGTCCCAATCACGACGACAGTCACTGAAGCCCAGACTGCCGGTGAACCAAGCCCGGTCGCCACCGTTCTGATCGTTATTGTAATCCTCGTCATTCTTGCCGGCGGTTTTGTTGCCTGGAAGAAAGGTAAGATATTTGCACGGAAGTAAGCTATGAACTCGATCCCTGTGGTCGAACTGCATGACGTCTCCAAAATCTATCCGATGCCCGCCGGAGACGTCCATGCATTAAACCACGTAAATTTCTCCATTCAGAAAGGAGAATTTGTGGCCATCATGGGACCGTTAGGTTCGGGCAAATCGACACTTATGAATATGATCGGGTGTCTGGATGTCCCGACCTCCGGCGAGATCAAGATCAACGGAAAGTCGACGTCGGAGATGACCGATGACGAACTGACCCTCCACCGGAGAGAGACGATCGGATTCATCTTCCAGAAGTTCAACCTGATCAGTCTCTTAACGGCATATGAAAACGTCGAGTATCCGCTGATCTTAAAACACGGACATAAGGATAATACGACCCGAACCAGAGATCTTCTCAGAATGGTCGGCCTCACCGACGGTCAGATGCAGCACACGCCGTATGAACTCTCCGGCGGTCAGCAGCAGAGAGTGTCCATTGCCCGGGCTCTTGCATACGATCCGACATTCCTGTTGTGCGATGAGCCGACCGGAAATCTGGACTCGAAGATGAGCATGCAGATCATGGACATCCTGACCGATCTGCATTCCCAGGGAAGAACGGTCATCATGGTTACCCATGACCCGAAAACGGCAGAGTATGCCGAACGTATTGTAATTATCAAGGACGGTGAGATCGTCGATGAGTGAAGAAAACACAACGCTCTGGCAGAAGATCTACTCGCCGATGATCCTCTCGCTTGCGGTTCGAAACCTGAAACTGAATAAGTTCCGAACCATCCTCTCGATGATCGGTATCGTGATCGGTGTTTTTGCCATCTGCGGAATGGGAATGATCAGCGCAGGATTCACCGATGAGATGAATTCGATGATCTCCGACACGGCAGATACGCTGACGATCTCGCCGGTCAGTGAGAAAGTCATCGACGGAACGACGACGACGGGATTCTCAACCAAAGATCTTCGAGACATCGAGTCTGCGGTAAAATCGGTCACCAAAGAGTATGAATTCATCCCGATGTACTCGTCGAGTAAGTACATATATATCGGAAAAGAGACCACGATGGCCACGATATCCGGCATGGATTCAAGCAACATCACAAAACTTGCAACCCTGATCCAGGGAACCCTGCCGCGCGGGGCGACCAATGTTATCGTCGGCGAGACCTTTGCCGATGACAACGATCTCAGGATCGGAAGCCGGATGATCATGCTCGATTCGAGCGGTCAGGAAGTTACCTGCAGAGTGGTCGGTATCATGGAGGATACCGGACTGATGACGTTTGGGTTCTCCAAGAACAATGCAGTCGTCGGTTCGATCGAGTGGTACACGGGGCTTGTCGGAGATAATCACGGCCTGTATGACAAGGTCATCGTCAAGGCATATGACCCGACGGAACTGAACGCGATTGATGCCGCAATCGAGAAGAAGATGAACGGCAAGGAAGACAAAGACTCGGATGATACGGTCTACATCCTGAACTCGTATGAAATCATGGCGGTCTTCGACGATATCATGTCCATGTCCAGTATCTTCACGACCATCATCAGCGGAATCTCGCTTCTGGTCGCAGCAGTGGCCATTGTTAATGTGATGCTGATGAGTGTGAAGGAGCGGACACGCGAGGTAGGTATCCTTCGGAGTATTGGAACCTACCGGAGCCAGATCCTGCAGATGTTTTTGTATGAAGCAGGACTCATCGGTCTGATCAGGGCAATCGTTGGAACTGTGCTCGCACTGATCGCAGCGCCGATTATGCTGATGGCAATGATCGGATCGCTGGATGCGATGCTCTCGGTCTCGGTTCTCTCCTACGTGCCGATCGGCATTCTCATCGGCCTGATCGTCTGTCTGATTTCCGGTCTTTACCCGGCTTGGAAAGCAGCCAACCTCAATCCGGTCGAAGCAATGGCGACCGACTGAGCACCCCCTCTTCTCTTTTTTTAATTAGGATTTACGCGGTGCGATCTTAACCGAAAAAACTGAAGTCCTTATAAGATGTACTTCGATTTCGTGTACGGGATTCGTTTTGACACAAGAGAAGAACCAACCGCGAATCGGCGCGAATCCGCCCTTCGGGCGAAGTGAATCGGATTTGCTGACCCTCACTTTCGCAATCCAGCTTCGCTGTCTTGCTCATCCCTTCATCGGGACCGTTCGGGCAAATCCTATCGGCGCCCCAGCGCCTCCCGTGAGGGAGAGATTCATTGAGCAGTTCTTAATCTGAAAAATATCCATTTTACTGACAATCACGACATAAGATCATGAGGCAAATCAATAATGGGAGCCGCTGGGGCGGCGACAGGATTTGCCCGAACGCTCCCGACGAGGGGCGAGCAAGTCGAGGGCGGGCTGACCCGCAGGGGAGGCCTCAGCCGAGCAAGGCTTTGCCTTGCGAGAGACTTGTGAGAGTGAGGAATAGCAAATCCGATTCTGGGAGCAAGCCAAAGGCTTGCGGGATTCAAGCGAGGGCTGCAAGCCCGAAGCGGGGAGCAAATCTCGGATTTGCGGTTCGCGCCGATTCGCGGTTGTTTTTTTCTCAGGTTTCTACACCCAACAAACTCCTTCCCGAATTGGAGCCACACCAACACCGCGTAAGTCCTATGCCAAAAAAGAATCGAGTCAGAGCTGATCGCCAACTTTCAGATAATGGCCGTTTACGATCTCGAAACCCGGCATCTCACGTTTTCCTTCGGGTTTTGCTGAAAGGATGCAGACGGCGCCGTCTCCCGTCATCACGACGGGGCCCTTCTTTTTGATCACGTCGACGACCATACCCGGCTCTCCAGAATAATCTCCAAAAACCTTCTCGGCTTTGTAAATCTTCAGGAGTTTTCCATAGGGAAGCAGTGTGTTTGCTCCGGGAATCGGAGACAGACCCCGGATCCTGTTGTGGACCACTGCCGCCGGCAGAGTCCAGTCGATCACGCACTCCTCTTTGTAGATGGACGGGGCAAACGTTACCTTCGTCTCATCCTGGGTAATCCGGACGGCTCGCCCCGACTCGACCATCTCGAGAGCCTCGAGCAGAGCTTCGGCCCCGAGCTCCGCCAGAGAGTCATGGACATCTCCATACGTGGCATTTTCGTCCAGCGGGATCGATTTTGCGTGGATCACATCGCCGGCATCCAGACGGGCAGTCACGTACATGATCGAGACCCCTGTCTCAGGATCGCCGTTCAAAACGGAATACTGCATGGGAGCCGCCCCCCGATACTTCGGCAGAAGCGAGCCGTGCAGATTTATCGTGTTGTGTTTCGGGAGATCGATGATCGAATCGGGGATCATCATCCCGAATGCCACTACGACGGAGATGTCGGGAGAAAGCGCTTTGAGCTCTTCGAAAAGAGCAGGGTCCTTCATATCTTCCGGCTGGAAAACCGGAATCCCGTTTTCGAGGGCGAACTGTTTCACCGGCGAAAACTCGATCCTGTTTCCCCTCCGGTTCGGTTTATCTGCCCGGGTCAGAATCCCGACGATCTCGTGTTTTGCAAAAACCGCACGAAGCGAGGAAAGGGCATACTCGGGAGTCCCCATGAAAAGGACACGCATGTTACGCCTCCTTTAAACGGAGATCCTCGAGCTGTTTTGCAATCATCTTTTTTGCGATCGGCGATATCCGGTCGACGAACAGGATCCCGTCGAGATGATCGAATTCATGCAGGAAGACCCTTGCCGGATAATCTTTCAGCTCCTCTTCGACCGGTTCTCCGGCTTCATTGGTATACCTGACCGTGATCCTGCGCGGACGGCGGACTTTTTTATGGATGCCGGGGACCGAAAGACAGCCCTCTTCCATTTCGGCAAAGGCATTCCCGGTTTTCAGAATCTCCGGGTTGATGACTTTTCGGACTTTATCGCCCGGATTCATTACGAAGAACCGTTTTCCGATCCCTACCTGAGGGGCTGCAAGACCGACCCCCCGGTGTTCTTTGAGCATCGGGACCATCTCGTCCAGAATGGCCAAAAGTTCGGGGGTTATTGTATCGACGGGCTCGGCAACTTGCGCAAGTACCGTTTTTCCGTATATCTGAATCTCCATTATTATTAGTGTTGGATTTTTTTCTTGATGAATATGTCTGATGCCTCAACAGAATGCAGATGGATAAACGCGGGATGCGGCGGCATTTGAACACATGAGAAATTACGCAAAACAGATGAACCGATTATAAAAAATTGATCTGTTGGGACGGTATGTCCGAACAGTATTAGTACCGGTTCCGTGGGGTCCGGTGTTTTGGAAGGCATTCCTGACAGTAGACTGGTCTGCCTTCTGTTGGCTTAAACGGTACCTCACATTCTTTTCCACAGTCTGAGCAGACTGTTTTGGTCATTTCGCGTGGGCCGTCATTAAACTGGCGTGATCCGCCAAAATTATTTCTTCTTTCCATGATAGGATTTCCTTGGAGCATACATGCTCACGAAAAAAAACAATGAGACAAAAAAGTCTTACTGATATTTCCCACAGATAACTGCGACTCTTTATACGTCTCACCGGGATAAATAGTTGTGGTTCGTGGATGAAGAAAATACAAAAGAGAGGCGGGCAGAAAATCCATATCTCCCGGGTTTCCGGTTTTTTTCAAGGAGTTTATGCGCTGTACCTCAAGGTGAAAACTCTCGTACGTTGTGATGCAGGCTGATTTCGTATACGGAAGAGGATACTGCCGGAATATAAAACCCCTTATGTATAACGACGACCAATAGTTATCCACATATTGAGTGAGGGAAAACTCGTGAAAGAAATATCAGAAAGTTATGTACCCGCCGTTGTCGAAAACGAGGTTCGGGAGTACTGGAAAAGAAACGATACCTATCGTGAAACACGCAAACTTCACGAAGCGGGCCGGCCGTGGCTCTTTGTCGATGGACCGCCGTACACCACAGGCTACATCCACCTTGGAACCGCCTGGAACAAAATCCTCAAAGACGCAATCATACGATATCACTCAATGACCGGTCAGCATATCATCGAACGTGCCGGTTACGACATGCACGGTCTCCCGATCGAGGTCAAAGTCGAAGAGAAGCTCGGGTTCAAAAATAAGGCAGACATCGAGAAGTACGGCGTTGCCAAGTTCATCGAAGAGTGCAGAGAGTTCGCTCTCACCCACAAAGATCTGATGAGCGAGCAGTTCAAAGACCTCGGCACCTGGATGGACTTCGACGACCCTTACCAGACGGTCGATAAAGGCTACATCGAAGCTGCCTGGTATACTCTGAAACGCTGCGAAGAAGAGAAGATGCTCGAACGCGGATCCAGAGTCGTCAACTGGTGCCCCCGCTGCGGAACGGCGATCGCCGATGCTGAAGTCGAATACTGGGACGAGACCGATCCGTCGATCTTCGTGAAATTCCTCATCCAGGGAACTGAGAACGAATACCTCGTCATCTGGACCACGACGCCCTGGACCCTTCCGGCAAACGTGGCCGTGGCCGTTGGAAAAGGGTTCGTCTACGCAAAATGCCGTGCAGTAAAAGACGGCAAAAGCGAAGACCTCTGGATCGCAAAAGAGCTCGCCGAGCAGATCCTCAAATACGGCAAATATCAGGACTACTCGATCATCGAAACAAAGACCGGAGCTGAACTCGCCGGAACGAAATATATTTCCCCCCTCGCTTCCGCCGTTCCGCTTCAGGCAAAAATCGAACACCGGGTCGTCATCGCCGATTACGTAGCGATGGAAAACACCGGAATGGTCCATATCGCTCCGGGTCACGGCTGGGACGACTACCTCGTCGGTCTGAAGGAAAATCTCGCCACCGTCTGCTCGGTCGACGGAAACGGAAACTTCACCGAAGAAGCCGGCATCTTTGCAGGCAAATACGTCAAGGCCCCGGAAACCAATCAGGAGGTCATCGACGTCTTAGGTGACGCCATGCTTGCTGTTCGAAAGATCACTCACCGGTACGGACACTGCTGGAGATGCAAGACGCCGATCATCTACCGGGCAACTTCCCAGTGGTTCCTCAAGGTAAAAGACATCAGAGAAAAGATGCTCGAGGAGATCGCCGACGAAGTCACCTGGTATCCAGAGTGGGCAGGCTCGGCCAGATTCCATGACTGGGTCGAAGAGGCACGCGACTGGTGTATCTCCCGGCAGAGATACTGGGGTATCCCGATCCCGGTCTGGGTCTGTCCGGTTTGTAACAAATATCATGTCATCGGCAGATACGAAGAGCTCGAGCAGCTTTCTGGTCAGAAGATGACCGACCCCCACCGGCCGTACGTCGATGACATCACGATCCCCTGCGAATGCGGCGGAAAGATGAAGCGTATCTCGGACATCTTCGATGTCTGGTACGATTCCGGCATCGCCTCCTGGGCGACCCTCCGCTTCCCGGAGAAGACCGAAGACTTCGGCAAATACTGGCCGGCTGACTTCATCCTCGAAGGACATGATCAGACCAGGGGCTGGTTCTACTCGCAGCTCGCCTTATCCACGATCGCGTTCGGCAAAGCCCCGTACAAATCGGTTCTCATGCACGGATTCGCTCTGGATGCCGACGGAAAGAAGATGAGCAAAAGTCTTGGAAACGTCATCGCCCCCGAAGACGTCGCCAAACAGTTCGGCGTGGACGTTATGCGCCAGTACATCCTTTCGGCGAATGCTCCGTGGGATGACATGCGCTTCTCGCTTGAAGGAGTCAAGACCAACCACAGAATGTTCAATGTTCTCTGGAACGTCTACAAGTTCCCGCTGCCGTACATGGCGCTCGACGGCTACAAGCCGGCAGCCAAAGACGGTGTCTGGGATCCGTCGGCGGTCGAAGACCATATCTCTGAATTCTGCAGAGAAGACCGCTGGCTCATCTCCCGCGTGAACTCGCTTGCCGAGCAGGTCACCAAAGAGATGGAGGTCTGCAACCTTCACCGGGCGACCAGACCGATCAGCACGTTCATCCTTGATGAACTCTCCCGCTGGTACGTCCAACTGGTCAGACCGAGAATGTGGCTCGAGGAGGAGTCAGTCTCGAAGATGCAGGCCTACGACACCATGTATTACGTGATGCGCAGACTCGTAACCATCTTCGCACCCTTCGCTCCCCACATCACCGAATGCATGTATCAGAACCTGAGATGTGAAAGCGACCCAGTATCGGTCCACATGGTCGACTGGTTCAGCGGAAACGATTCCCTCCGCGATCCCGTCCTCGAAGAGGAGATGGAGATCGTGCAGGAGTTCGACGAAGCAGTCGCCAATGCCCGCCAGAACGGAAAACGCAAAGGACGCTGGCCGGTTGGAGAGGTCGTTGTCGCGACCGAGTCGGATAAGGTCGCCGACGCCGTCAGCGCGATGAACGATCTTTGCTGCGACCGGGCAAATGCCCGGACCGTTACGGTCGTCAAAGGCATCTGGGACAAACTCGACTGGACCGCCGTTCCGGTCATGAAAGTAATCGGCAAACAGTTCGGACAGGACGGACCAAAAGTCAAGGCATTCATCGAAGAGGCGAACGGAAGTCAGCTGAAAGCTTCCCTGCTTGCAGACGGAAAAGTCAGCATGGAAAAGGACGGATTCACTGCCGAACTTACCGATGAGCACATGATCTTCGAAGAAAAGATGCCGGAAAACATCTTCTCCTCCCCGATCGAAAACGGAATGATCTACGTTGATGTGACCCTCACACCGGAACTCGAAGCCGAAGGATACTCGCGTGAAGTCATCCGCAGAATCCAGGAGATGCGAAAACAGGCAGGCCTCGCCGTCGATGCAAAGATCAAAGCAGACGTCATCATCGATGATGCACGGGTCATGCCCCTTGTGGATTCAAAGCATGCTGTCATCGAATCCGAGGTCAGAGCAAACTGTCTCTGTATACGTGGACCGGAAGGCAAAGCCTGCGGATGCGGAGTTTTGGAAAAGGCAGATCTTGCAATGGACTGGGAGATCGACTATCTCAAGGTCAGAATCAGCATCGCCACCTCAGAATAATACCCTCTCCTTTTTTTGGCGGACAGCCGCCTGCGACACTAAAACACTTATTCCATCACAACCTATTCTCAATACAGAAGGGATACTCTTGAGCACAGTCGTCGTTTATAAATCGAAATACGGATCCACCGAACATTACGCAAAATGGATCGCAGAAGAGCTGGGTGCAGACCTGATAAATGCGGAGCAGACCAAACTGAACGATCTTCTGCCGTACGACACGATCATTTACGGAGACGGCGTGTACATCGGGTGCATCGCCTGGATCGCGCTGATCTCGGACAACTACGAACAGCTCAAGGACAAAAAGCTCATCGTCTTCACCGTCGGGCTGACCGACCCGGCGGACAAAAAGAAATACGATGATCTCATAACCAAAAATTTCACCTGGACGATGAAGGATACCATTCCGGCCTTCCATTTCCGCGGAGCACTCGATTACAAAAAAATCGGGCTCGGCAACAAACTGATGATGAAGAAGATGAAGATACAGGAGGCGGATTTCGTAAGCAGAGACCAGATCAAGCCGCTGCTTGAATCCGTGGGATCATCGAAACCGGTGAACACCGCAACAAAAATCTACGAAACGCCAAGACTCACCATCGAAACACGACACGTTCATCTCCCGAACGGAAAGGATCGAAACTACCTCTTTGTCCAGCCGGTCCCGGCGGTCTGTATTCTTCCAACCGACGAGACACATGTCTATCTGATCAGACAGTACCGGGCAGTGATCGATGAATACATTCTCGAGGTCCCGGCAGGAGGCATGGACAACGGAAGCGAAACCCCGCTCGAATGCGCAAAAAGAGAACTCGCAGAGGAAGCACGGCTCTCGGCAAAAGAGTTCGTGCCGAGAGGATACGTCTACTCGACGCCCGGATTCTGCACGGAAAAACTCTGGCTCTTCGAAGCCCGGGGACTTTTCCCCTGCGAAGACTGCGCCAGAGACGAGGATGAGATCATCGATGTCGTGAAAGTCCAAAAAACCGAAATCTTCCCCATGATTCAACGCGGAGAGATCGTCGACGCAAAGACGATCGCCCTCCTGACACGGTCGCTGGGGAAACTTAATAGCGACTGAATAGAAATATTATCCGACACTATGGATATGAAAAATGCCGTTAAATACCTGCTTTTTGATCAAAAGCAGTTCTTCGAAGAGGCTCCCAAAGGTCTTCTGATCCCGACGCTGATTACTCTTCTCTATTCCCTGCTCGCAGTTGTCTTCATCCTCCCGGGAGATGTTTTCACGGCGATCATCACCGTAATCGGAGGAATCATCGGTGTCTTCATCTCATGGGCAGTTGTCGCCGGACTGTTTCTTGCCGGTGTTAAAATACTGGGCTATGCGAAATGCACCTTCAAGCAGATGCTTGCAGTGACCGGCTACGCTTCGGCGATCCTCGCGATCGGAGCACTTTTAAGCGGACTTGTCGGGCTCGTTGGAACGGTTGACCCGCTTGTAACGCTCGCCGTTCAGGGAGCGGTCCTCTTCTGGTCAATTCCTGTCTGGATCTTCGGCATCGCATCCATCACCGAACTCCCGCCGAAAAAAGTCTTCACCTGCATCCTCGTCCCGATCATTCTGATGATCGCGATGACTGTCGTCTCGTATATCCTCACGGCCTCGCTTACCGAGAGTGCTGCACTCTACGCAGACGCCGGCTCTGGATCTGGGTTTAGAATGAACTAATTCCCTTCAATCTTTTTACTCTTTTTTTACAGCATATCTTTGAGATGCTTATCCTCGCCCTTCTCCGTCAGGATCTCCTGAGCGACCGGATCGAGGCCCAGAAGCAGATTTGGCATAAGGACATATGCCGGGAACCGGTAGAAGAACTCCTGCACCAAAAGCTTGTTCATGATAAAAAGCAGGAACTCGCGTTTCAGTTCCGGCAGATCCTCTGGGCCGGCCCTGCTTACTTTGGGCAGAAGCTCGTCCTTTAAGACAGAAAGATGATGCTCGTTTAAGGTGTTCATCAGTTTTCTGCTCTCGACTCCCTGGAAATATCGGAGAATCAGACCCTGGGTTATGAGGATCAGCGCGATAATAAGCGGATATTCGCCTGGAACGAGCGAGATATCGCGGAGGAACTGTCCAAGCGTCATGCCCGGGAAAAACATCGCCCCGACAATGATTAAACAGGTAAAGAGACAGAATATCCCGACATACAGCCAGGCTTTGAGACCTTCGGGGGTGAAAATATCATTTTCGGAAAGAGGCTTCCCGACGAAAAAACCGGGCATGCCGGGTTTTGCTGCAGTGATCCTTGAATAAAAGATCAAAATCACACCGATCTGCACAAAAAGCAGGAAAAACATCATCCAGTCGATCATGCCGAAGAATTTCATTACGACCGCACAAAGCAGATCGATCAGATACAGAATCGTAAATCCTTTCACGAGGGGTTTGGTATTGATGAGAAAGGCGTTCCAGAAAAATTCCAGGAGGGTCAGCCGGTTTTTCCGCACGGTCCGCAGAATATTGGCGAGTCTGAGAAACTCTTTCAGGTAGACCTGAAATTTTTTATCGAAGATGCTGATCTTTGCATCCGAACCAACAGAGGGGATCATCATCAAAAAGAAGTAGAACATGTAGAGATAGAAGCTCCCTTCGATCCAGATCATGAGGATCTGACCTGGATTCAGCGATCTCAGAAGAGAAACAACCGCCGTGACCACAAGGACGGTAAGCTGGATCAGTGTCAGATACTTCGAGCGGGAAAGCCTGTGTCTGCCGTCCTCGAGGATTTGTGCATACTCCTCTTCGACCCGGATCTGATTTTCGATCCTGGTGATAAACTCCTCCTTCTCATACATAGGATTGCTATTTTGTATGTATGAAATGCTGATAATCCTATTCCTACGATAAGCTTTAACATAAAAGTACAACCAACAAATGTTCACAATTGCAGAGGGGGATGAACCGGTCTACAATGTCAACGACAACGTACCGCTGGGAACGACGGTTCTGTCAATCCTCCAGCATTTCTTCGTTTTAGCCGTGTATATGACGTATCCGGTGATCATCAGCAATGCGATCGGGGGGTCGACGGATCTGACGATGTTTCTGATCAGTGCGACCCTGATCGGTTCGGGGATCGCGACGATCCTCCAGTCGTTTTCGAAGACGGGGGCTGGATATCTCCTGCCGATGGTCCCAAACTCGTCGTATCTGCCGGCTTCCCTTCTTGCTGCAACGGCCGGAGGACTGCCACTTCTAGGACTGTTCGAGATGGTGATCAGCCGGTTCACGAAATTTTTCCGAATCGTGTTCCCGAACGAAGTGACGGGCGTGGTGCTGTTTCTTTTGGGTATCGCTATCGTTCCGTTCGCATTGCCGCTGTTTTTCGGAAGCACGGACTCGGGACCCCTGGACCCGGCATCAACGGTCGTGGGCATCATCACGCTTTCTGCCACGATCCTTTTGAGCGTGATCCCGAAACGGTTCTTCAAGTTCTATGCGATCCTGATCGGTATCGTGATCTGGATGGCGGCATCCGTGTTTCTGGGCGTGTTCAAACTCGAAACCCTGCGCCAGATCACGAGTCTTTCGGTCTTCTGAATCCCAAATCCCATCGGGATCGTCTCGTATTCGTTCGAGTTCGCTCTGCTGATTCCGTTTGCGATCGCGATGATCTGCGTGATGCTGAAGTCGGTCGGAAACATTTCGCTCCTGAACGCCTACACAAAAGAGGGCGAGAATAATACGCTGAAAAACGGGCTGATGTCGGAGGGTGCGGGGGTCGCGATCGCCGGAGCTTTGGGCGGGATCGGGATCGGATCGTCTTCGGGAGCGACGGGGCTCGTTGTGGTGTCAGGGATCGCAGCAAAGCGCGTGGGACTGGGTCTTGGGATCTTTCTGATCCTATGCGGGTTTTTGCCGGCGATCGGCTGGGTGTTTTCATATTCTCCCTAAGCCGATCCTTGGAGTGACCCTTTTGTATGCAGTGACATTTGTGATGGTGACCGGCATCCAGAGCATTTCGTCAAGGATGCTGGATCCCAGGAGAAAGTTTGTGGTGATCCTGCCGATTTTGATCGGGGTCTCGTCGGCGGTCTGTCCGTATCTGTATGCTGATCTCCCGAAGACGCTGGCACTGTTTTTCGCGTCGCCGCTGACGTCCGGGTCGATGGCGGTTTTAGTCCTCGGCCTTCTGCTGAAGATCGGTATCAAAAAGCACCGGTCGTTCGATTTTTCGAAGGATGCGAATCTGCAGAGGTTCCTGATGGAGTGCTGGAGGCAGTGGACGCTTGAACGTATGCAGATGTTGTCGATCGCAAATCATCTAGAGAATCTGGCGAATACCGGAGAGCCGGAGAGGCTGGAGATAGCGTTCGAACCGATAGGGATGCTGAAAGCAGAGATGGTTTTCAAAGAGCCGGTGGAGCGTGTGCCGAGGATGAAAGGGAACGGAAATATCGAGACGGAGGGAAGAGTTGTTCGAGCGAGCTATCCGCTGATGTGAGGGATTACAGGTCATATAAGCAAGCAACCCAAGACCGGGAGCAGAGTGTCACGGGTAAAAAAACGACAGAAGCAAAGCGTGACGCGACTGATCAAAAAAATCGTTGAAGATGAAATCTCTTTTTTAGATAGGACTCACGCGGCGTGATCTTAACCGAAAAAACTGAAGTCATTATGAGATATACTTCGATTTCGTGTACGGCATTAGTGTAGACACAAGAGAAAAACCAACCGCGAATCGGCGCGAATCTCGCAAGCCGATGGCTTGCTCCCAGAATCGGATTTGCTGAACCTCACTCTCACAAGTCTCGTTCCTCGACTTGCTCGTCCCTTCATCTGGACCGTTCGGGCAAATCCTGTCGCCGCCCCAGCGGCTCCCATTATTGATTTGCCTCTTGATCTTATGTAGTAATAGTCAGTAAAATGGATCTTTTTCAGATTAAGAACTGATCAATGAATCTCTCACTCACGGGAGGCGTCGGGACGCCGACAGGATTTGCCCGAACAGTCCCGATGAAGGGACGAGTCGTCGTGTCGAGCGGGTTGGACGCTGAAAGCGGACGACCTTAGCTGAGCAAGTCGATAGACTTGCGAGCAAATCTTTGATTTGCGATAAGACACGACGAGCGAGAGTGAGGATTAGCAAATCCGATTCGCCTCGCCCGAAGGGCGGATTCGCGCCGATTCGCGGTTGATTTTTCTCATGTTTCCACACCCAGCCATACACTCCCCGAATTGGCTTGAAACTAATATCACCTATGTCCTATTTTTACAAGGATGGAAAAGGAACTAACCAAGGTTACAGACCATCGATTTCCCCCTCATTCTCCACTCGAAAACCACTATTTCCACTCCATTTTGTATCATTCCAGCACGTTTTTCACCTGCATTTTTTGATGAATATTAGTTGTCAAAATCAAAATACCCGATTTCCTACCGATTCAGCAAAAAATCAAACTCATCATATATAAATCATGCACACGTGCGAAATAAAAACGATAAGGGGGTAGAAAGTCCGGGCGGACGGGCGGAAAATACTATATACTGCTTCTTTTGCAAAGCAATTCTCTCTCTCTCTCTTCTGTACTAAATATAAGTATGAGAATTTCTAACAACCTTTTTTCCGACAGAAAGTACTTTCTTTTCGTACGTTGAGTAGTATGTATGGGGACTTTCAGCAGCTTTGGTCTCAACCAGGCATATCACGAGCGTTATGAAAAACTTGGCGCCCGTCTCTCCGATGTTGGTAAAACACTTGATTGGGATGTTTTTCGTCCTCTTCTTGAATCCATGTATGCAAATAAATCCGGCAAAGGCGGTCACCCCAATGTCGATGTAATACTCATGTTCAAGATTCAGCTTCTGGAAGTCTGGTATAATCTATCTGATCTCGCCGTTGAACGTGAAATCTACGATCGTCTCTCCTTTTGGCATTTCCTTGGGTGTCCTGACAAAATACCCGACAATTCAACGATCTGGTTATTTCGGGAGCGCATGTCCGAATCAGGCGTTGACACATTGGTTTGGCAGGAGTTTCAGCGACAACTTGACCTGAAAGGTCTCAAAATTGAACAAGGTATGATTCAGGATGCAACGTTTGTGTATGCTGAACCCGGTCATTGTAAGAAAGACACGCCGCGAGGAGAGCAGGCAAAAACACGACGGGATAAAGATGGTAAAATCATGTCCAAGAACGGCAAAATGCACTATGGCTATAAACTTCATACCATCATGGATACGACGCATGATCTTATTCGACGCATTGAAACCACCACGGCAAATGTTCATGACAGTCAGGTGGATCTGTCAGAAAAAGGAGAAGTGGTCTATCGGGATCGGGGATATCAGGGAGCAAAATGCAAGGGATATAGTGCCACAATGAAACGAGGGGCGAGAGGACATCCCATTGGGATACGAGATAAACTGAGAAATAT
Organism: Methanocorpusculum sp.; assembly: GCA_965228205.1. Taxonomy (GTDB): domain Archaea; phylum Halobacteriota; class Methanomicrobia; order Methanomicrobiales; family Methanocorpusculaceae; genus Methanocorpusculum. Next base: position 1,582,078 of record OZ245799.1, read on the forward strand.
GCGAATAAGTAGAAAGAGATCAAAGGGGAAGAGACCCTATGCAGTGATCAAAAATATCTTTCATGCAGGGTTGGTGAAGGTAACAACGCTGCAAAGAGTGCGAGTGAAAAATATGCTGGCTGCATTTTGTTATAATATCTATCAAGTGAAAACGATTCAAAACAGGGTGTAAATTAAAAAAAAACGTCAAGGAATAATTGGGATTTATCGTGATTTTCTTTTTTTTGGGGGGGGGATGAGAGGGTGTGGGGATGTATTCAATCCTTCATAAATAATGATTCTCGTTAAAAAAAGAGTTGATAGAAATTCTCTGTAATAAAAATCAGTTTCATCTCTATATATACGGTGTACTAAGAAATCCCCTTTTTTGCGGCATTAGTTGATTTTCGTGGGTTTTGTGTGATGAATTGTAACATCTACAGACTCCCATCAAATATGACTGGATAGAAGAAGCCTGGTCTGAATCTCAAACGTAGGATATTTCCACCGCGTCGGGCTCCACGCCGGAGTCGCCCTCCCTCACCCCAAATCAAAAAAGAATGACAGACAAAAAGAAAAACCGGCACGCCGGTTTTTCCTCAGCATTTTTCCAGACGGCGTGCGATTCCTGCGCAGGCGATAAGCCGGAGCAGAGAACGACGGCGCAAGAAAAATGCGATTCGCGCGAATTCGCGGAGATTCGCGGTGGGCTTTCTCATGATTCCACACCCAACCGTTTCCTTCCATCTCTAAAATATCAGTCTCACTCGCAAATCTCCTTCAAAAACTTACCGCCGAACGCGTGTCCCCCTCCCTAAAATACCATCTCATGCAATCATCTATTTGTTCCATCACCGCCAAATGTACTCCACCAATGTCCATTGATGCAGACATCATAAAATCTCTCCATAAATACGAAATACGCATCCTCCACGCCCTCGAGCGGATGATGAAACGATACCGCTGGGTCCCCGAAGACGACCTCCGTGCCGCCGTCAAACTCTCCCCTCCCGAACTCAAATACCGTCTCGGCAACCTCATCCACCGGGACCTTGTCCGATCCGACTCCGTCCCCTACAAAGGCTATGCCCTCGTCTTCGCCGGCTATGACGCCCTCGCTCTTTCCGACCTCGCCGGCAAAAAGACCATCTCCGCACTTGGCTGCATGGTCGGCGTCGGCAAAGAATCCGAAATCTACGAAGCCCTCGGGTTTGGGATCGTCATCCTCAAACTCCACAAAGTCGGCCAGAGATCCTTCCAGACCCTCAAAACCAACCGCGAATACATGCCGGGCGAAGGACACTGCCCCTGGATATTCGCCTCTGCAAAATCCGCAGAAAGGGAATATGAAGCGCTTAAAGCCTTAAACGGAAAAGTCAGCGTCCCGGTCCCCATCGACATCAACCGGCACGTAATCGTCATGTCCGAGGTCCCGGGCGCCAACCTTATCCGCTGCGTCCTCGAAGACCCCGACACCATCTACCGGCAGATCATCGACGAAGTCAAAAAAGCCTACGCCGCAGGATTCATCCACGGAGACCTCTCCGAATACAACATCATGACCGACGGAGAAACCGTCTGGCTCATCGACTGGCCCCAGTGGATCCCCACGACCCATCAGAACGCCGACGCCGTTTTGCGGCACGACCTGGAAAACGTCATCACCTACTTCGCAAAGAAATACCAGACAACCTACGACATTGAAGATGCGGTCGCTTTCGTAACAAAGCCATGAATCCCCTCGTATTCGGCATCGACAAGATCAAGGGCTCCGCTCATTCCTCGCCCGGTGGTCTCTATGCCCTCTTCAGGGTAGTCGACAAAAGGATCGAATCCGAAGAACGCAGCCTCACCCTTCAGCATCTCCTCCATCTCATCAATGCCGAGAAGCCGGAAATCGTCGCCTTTGCCTCGCTCCGGGACATCGCCCCCGACACACGCTCCCTTTTCACCCTAACAGAAGCCCTGCCCTTTGACACGAAGCTCGTTCTCATCTCCTGCATCGGGGCAAAATCCGCCCCTCTCCCGAAACTTGCCGAGCGCTACAACCTCAGCTTTGACGCATCCAACCCGATGGAGCAGGCGAAAATTTCGGGTCTTATCGCCTCCTTTGGCGGCGGATACGAGATCCGGACCTTCGAAGGGCTCACGACCATCACCGTCTCAAGGGCCCGTCCGCCGATCCGCACGCATCAGAACCGGTACATCCGGCACATGCAGGGTTCTCTCATGTCCATCTCCCGCGAGATCGAGGCGTCTCTTCTTGCAAACGGCCTCATGTTCACCTCGTCGATCTCCAGATCGTTCCGCGGCGAGCGGATCGTGGAATTCAGCGTCTCCGCTCCCCGTCACGAGGTCCCCGCGTCCTCGAAGACATCCGCCGGAGTTTCCGTCCGGGTCGCCGGCACGAGAAAAGAGGCTCCCGATTTCCTCCCGGTCTCAAAGCGGCCGCACTACTTAATCGTCGGCATCGATCCGGGCACTACCGTCGGGATCGCCGCCCTCAATCTCGACGGCGATCTGATCCATCTCTCCAGCACCCGGGCTCTTGGCCAGGCCGAGATCATCGCGGCTATCACCGCGGTCGGAAGGCCTGTTTTGATCGCCACCGACAAGGCCGAGATGCCTTTCGGGGTGGAAAAAGTCAGACGGCCCTTCTCCGCCGTGGCCTGGACCCCGGCGAAGGATGTGCTGATAAAAGAGAAGTACGATCTTGCCGAAGGCTACGACTTTGCAAACGATCATGAACGCGACTCCCTCTCTGCCACGGTGATGGCCTACCGGAGTTATGCGAACAAGTTCGACTCGGTCCAGAAACGCATGCCTCCGGGCACCGACATCGACATGGTCAAAGCCGGTATCATCCGCGGGCTTTCCCTCGAGCAGATCCTCGAAGCGCTGAAGCATCCGGAGGAACTTCCCGAAGAGCCGGCGGTCGTCGTGGAAGAGGTCGTCCCCGACGAAAAGGATGAACGCATCGCCCGGCTCGAAGAGACCGTTGCAAAACTGCGTAAACTCGCCGGCAGCTTGTCCGAAGAGGTCGAGGTGAAGGACAAGGCGATCACAGACCTGCAGAAACGGCTTGTTTTCGAACGGGAAGAGCGCAACGCGGAGATGCTCTCAACTGAAGCGATCACCTCCCGCGACACGGAACTTGCCCAGGTGAAAAAGGCTCTCAGGAAAGAAGAGCGCTGCAGCAAGACGCTTCGGACCAGACTCGAGCGGATGAAGCATTACATCTCCCTGCAGGCAGGCGACGGCTGTACGGCGCTGAAAGTCCTTCAGCTGCTTGCGAAGGATCATGTGAAGAATCTGGACGACGAAATGGGGGTCGGCGAGGAGGATATCCTGTATATCCTCACGATCGACGGCTGGGGGAAAACGGTTATCCGCGATCTTGCAGAGGCGAAGATCGGGGCCGTCATTCTGCCGAGGCTGACCTATCAGCGGGCAAAAAGCCAGCATCTGATCGAGGAGTTCCGGAAAGCGGACATCCCGATCCTGGACGGAGCGAACCTTTCGCCCCGCGTGAAGGGCAAGATCGGCGTGGTGGACTCCGCTGCGTTCGAGGCGGCCCTTGCCGAGTGGAAGACGACGCAGGATGTCTACAAGAACGAGAAGAAGATCGGCGAGATCCACGGGATGGTGAAGGAGTATCAGGTGGAGCGGGTGAAAGATGTGCTGGAGAAAGGGATCGACCCGACGCTGGTGTTCGAGGTGGACCGGGCAAAACCCGAGACGCCGGCCGCACCTCCGGCAGAAAAGCCTGCTCCGGCAGAAAAACCCGTCACAAAACCGGCGCCGAAAAAGGAAGCCCCGAAAAAACCCGCCTCCTCCAAAAAGCCTGAGCCCGGATCCGCGGAGAAGATCCTCTTTGGTGTGCTCTCCGAGTATCGCGAGGAACGTAAAAAGGAGCTGAAAAAGTAATGGACGACCGCTCTCTTCTTGCCTCCATCCGTCATCTCATCGGCGAAGACGAGACGGCGGACGACTGCGCCTCTTTCGATCTTGGAGACGGCAGGATCCTCGTTTCCAGCACCGACATGCTGCATGAGGCGACCGATTTTCCAAAAGGCATGACCGAGTTCGAAAAAGGCTGGATGAGCGCCGCCGTCACGCTTTCGGACATCGCCAGCTGCGGGGCAGAACCAGTTCAGCTCCTCGTGGCCGTCGGTCTGGACGACCCGTCCCGGCTCGTTCCCTTTATGGAAGGCGCCGTTTCCTGCGCAAAAACGTTCGGTGCGAAGGTCGCCGGCGGGGATATCGACAGTCATATCGAACTCACCGTCGTGACCACCGGTTTTGGGATCGTAGAAAAAACGCACTACTGCCGGCGGTCCGGCGCATTGCCGGGCGATTCGGTCTGCATTAACGGGACGCCTGGTCTTGCCATGGCGGCGTTAGACGGAGACGAGCGGTACAGGAAAAATCTGCTCACCCCAGTCCCTCAGGTAGAAGCCGGGCAGAAAATCGCCGCCGCCGTTGCCTCCTCGATGATGGATGTCTCGGACGGTCTTGCGATTTCCCTTTATGATATGGCGGAAGCGTCCGGCGTCGGATTCGCGCTCGACGCGGCGATGTTCAATCTCCCGGACGTCCGGTCCGGTTCCGCACGGGAGTATTATCTCTACGGCGGCGGGGACTTTGGTCTGTTATTCTGCATGCCGCCTGCTTTACTGCCGGCCCTCGATACGGAGTACACCGTTATCGGAAAGGTCGTCGAAGAAAAAGGAGTCTGGTGCGACGGGGAGCCTGTCGAAAAGCGGGGCTATGCTCACTCCTGGTGAGCCTTTACGTATCGGTGCAGCATAACGCCGTCGGTTACGATCCGTTCCCCTCCGTTTTCGTACAGCTCGAAGCCCAGATGATAGACGATCAGGTCGGCGTTTACGCGATTCGCAAGCTCAATCAGCGCAGGGACGATCTCGGTGCCCGGTCTGATCGCGTAGATCACTTCCGCCTGATAGAGTGAGATCGTCGGCTCGACACAGTCGTCAACGACCGAAGGAACCGGCCCTTCTGCGTATGCGTGCACGTCCGTGCAGAGCACCGGGATCCCCGCCTCCTGCACGATCTCTGCGGCCTTCGTTTTCCCGCCGAATCCCACCTCTACTGCCGAGCGGTAATTCTCCGCGATATACCGCCCGACCGCCGTCTCGATTCCGTTTCTCATAGAATAAGGTAACTTTATCACTTTGCACAAATAAATACCTATACAAATGGGGATACATCTTTTTTGGGACAGCCGTGTTCCTGTCGGCCTGTCGCGTCCGGTTTCCGAGGAGCTGTCTGCGGTTCTCGAGATGCCCGTCTCGAGGATCGACGACGGCATTTTTCCGCTCGAAGGCTTCGATCCGGTCAGGAACCAGTATGATGCCGTGAAGATTCTCTTAAAACTGGACATGTTCCGGACAAGAACGCCCCAGCTCTTCAAGCCTGCCGATATGGATATGGAATTCTACAATAAATTCAATCATCTGCATGAACAGATCCTTCTCGTGACGCCGGGCGATCTCTATGAGCCTCTGGCAGACTTCGTGTTCGGCCTCGCATACCCCAAACTCGGGGTCGCGATCGTCTCGCCGCACCGGCTCCAGAACGAGTTCTACGGCAAATATGCCGACGACTCCGCGCTGATCGACCGGATCGTTAAGGAAGGAGCGCACGAGATCGGGCATCTGTTCGGGCTTGGTCACTGCGATAATCCCGGATGCATCATGTATTGTCCGCGGAATCTGGACGAACTGGACCGGAAGCGGAAATACTTCTGCGGAAAATGCCGGGTCCAGCTGAACGGCGATACAACGGAGGATGATCTGTTCTCATGATCCTCTGGGTCACCGTCTGGGGGTACGGCGCCGAGATCAAATCGACCCGCGACTCGCTGATCGTCCGGCAGAAAGGCAGTACGACCCAGTATCCTCTGGATGACATGCGGCATCTTTTGATTTCCGGCGGTCACTCGCTGCACACCTCGGTTCTGGAACGCATCGCTGACCGCGGGATCGCCGTCTCCTTTTTCACGGCGCACGGAAAACCCGTCGGCGGGATCTACGGAAAAGGCGCTCCGTCTCTTGCGTCTCAGCAGCGGGATATCCCAATCCATAAATTCGCGATGGCCTCGATCCGGTCTTCGCTGGATGAACGTCTGCGGTACATCAACGAGCTTGCCAAGTTCGATCCCGAAGGGCTCTACTTCAAAGGAGAGTTCGACATCCTCACCGCCGCACGGGAAGAACTGGAGTATCTGATCACCCTTCCCGAGATCGGCCGTGCGTTTTCTCTGACGAAGACGATGTATTACGAAATCATCGGCAGGAAACTGCCCAAAGCTCTCGGATACCGCCGGAGATGCCAGCCGCCGTTTATGGATCCGGTGAACGTGATGATGTCCCACGGGTATGCGGTGTTGTATGCGAACTTCGCTCTTGCCTGCACGGGAGCGGGTCTCGACCTCTCCCGCGGCGCCCTCTACGGGGAGATCGTTTCGGCGCCGGGCGGCCGCGGAGGATGTGTTCTCGATCTCATGGAGCCTGCGACGGTTTTGATGGTCGACCGGGTGATTATCCAGATGGCGGCGGAAGGCCGCCTTGATGGGGCATACGAGGTCACGACCCGGTGTCTTTTATCGAACGAACTCAAAGAGGAGTTTATGAAGCGGCTGCACGGCTCGATCAACACTACCCTGATCGCAGAGAATGTGAACCGGTATGCCTATTCAGTGAAAGACGGCCGGGACATCGTCTTCCATTACTGATACCAAAGGCATAAGAGCCCCTCGGCCCTAATTATAGGTCAGAGATACCTCGATACAAGGAAAGATACACAATGTTACAAATTGCACTGGCTGGAAAACCAAACTGCGGCAAATCAACGTTTTATAAATCGCTGACTCTTGCAAATGTCGATATCGCCAATTATCCGTTCACGACCGTGAACCCGAACAAAGGGGTTGCCTATGTCCGGACGAAATGTCCGTGCAAAGAACTCGGGATCGAAGGATGTACTGAATGTATCGACGGAAACCGGTTCATTCCGGTCGAACTCATCGATGTCGCGGGCCTTGTCCCCGATGCGCATTTAGGCCGTGGATTTGGAAACCAATTCCTCGATACCCTCCGCGAGGCCGACGCGATCATCCAGGTCGTTGACGCTTCAGGAAGTACGGACGCCGAAGGAAATCCGGTTGATATCGGGACCAGAAACCCCATCGAAGATGTCGAGTTTCTGCGCTACGAGTTTGCGATGTGGATGGCGGGAATCGTCGAGAAACACCGGGCCAGACTCGTCCGGCAGGCGCAGGGAAAAGAGCAGGTCTTAATCGATCTCTTAGGCGAAGCTCTTGCCGGTCTTCGGATCAACGCGATTCAGATTAGAGAGGCGGTCGACGAATGCGGGATCAATCTGGCCAAGGCAACGCCGGAAGATATCGAAAAGATGTGCGAAGTTCTGCTTCGCGTTTCAAAACCGATGATCATTGCGGCAAACAAGGCCGATCTTGCGTCCGATGAAAACATCGAGGCCCTCAAAGTTCTCGGCGCCGTCCCGACGATCGCCGCCGGCGAACTTGCCCTCAAAAGCGCCGCACATGCAAAGATCCTGAAATACCTGCCGGGAGATTCCACCTTTGCTCCAATCGAGGGAGCAAAACTTTCCGCACCCCAGGTAAAAGCCCTGAGGATGATCGCCGAACACATGAAAAAGTTCGGGAGCACCGGCGTTCAGGAGATCTTAAACAAGATCGTCTTCGAGGATATCGGGATGATCGTGGTCTACCCGGTAGAAGACGACAACAAATACTGTAATGCAAAAGGACAGGTCCTGCCGGATGCATTCCTTATGCCGATCGGATCGACCCCAAAAGACATGGCATTCCGCGTCCACACGGATATCGGGAACGGATTTTTGTATGCGGTCGATGCCCGCACCAAGATGCGGATCAAGGATACGACCGAACTGAAGTCCGGTGACATCATCAAGATCGTCAGTACCGCAAAATAACCCCTCTTTTTTGGCAAATCTATATATCGGATAACTCCCCAATCTAGAATACTTATGGGAAGCGAAGTCTATCAGGCTCAGGTCCTCCGGGCGTTTTTCGATACGATCACCGGGACCGACAGGAATCTGACCCGTATCTATATGTGCGTGATTTCGCTTGCCAAACTGAGAATGGAGTCTCCCGAAAGGCTGAGGTTCCTCGTTGAGCAGATGCAGGTCAGCAAAACCAAACGCGAACTCTCAATTGACATTCTCGACTACATGGTCGAGGTCGCAAACTCTCTCGACACCTGGGCCGGTCAGTCCGCGTTCGGCATCACGGCCCCCCAGAACTCCGACGATTTCGGCAGCCTCTCACTCGACTCTCTGTGATATTTCAATCAAGGATTTCACCCATTTTTTTGAATACTGGTCGGATAATTCATTTTTTTGAAAAGTTCTTTGTGACAACCGAACCATACTGGTTAATTATCCATTATTGAGAAACATTTTAACGCATGAGTGTTTTAGAGGTAATTAACGACACCGTTTCTTCAGTGAACGATGTCGTCAATACGTATGCCTGGTATATAGCATTCGTATTTCTGATCGGTATTGGTCTTTACTTTACCGTCAAAACGAAAGGCGTCCAGATCAATCGTCTGGGTGAAGCATGTAGGGTTGCGTTTACCGGCCTGCGCGCAGAAAAAGGCAAACAAACGATCTCGTCGTTCCAGGCCTTCTGCGTCAGTATGGGCGCACGTATCGGTGTCGGTAATATTGCCGGTGTCGCCGTGGCAATCGTCATGGGTGGTCCCGGAGCTGTTTTTTGGATGTGAATTTTTGCATTTATCGGCGCTGCAACGAGTTTCGTTGAAACGACGGTCGGTCAGATCTACAAAGAAAAGAAGGACGACGGGCATTTCCACGGTGGTCCGGCATTCTACATTAAGAATGGTCTCGGCAAACCGAAGTTCGCAGCATTCATCGCAATTCTGATCATCGTCACCTACGGTCTGATGTTCATCGGTGTGCAGGCAAACACGGCAACGCTCGCATTCTCGAATGCATTCGGCACAGAGCAGATCGTCTTTGCGGTCATCATCACCGTACTTGCAGCCTTAGTCTTCTTCGGCGGAATCAGACGTGTTGCAAAAGTTTCAACATGGCTTGTCCCGGCAATGGCAATCATCTGGCTCTTACTCTGTCTGATGATCGTCCTCGTCAACTTCACTCAGGTCTCCCTTATCATCCAGACGATCTTCGCCTACGCATTCGGCGTTCAGGCATTCGTCGGCGGTGGAATCGGAGCAGCTATCATGTGGGGTCTGAAGCGTGGTGTGTTCTCGAACGAAGCTGGTATTGGTTCGATCCCGAACGTCTCCTCTTCCGCAGATGTTAAACACCCCGTAAAGCAGGGACTTATGCAGTCTGTCGGTGTGTTAATCGACACGATCGTCGTTTGTTCCGCAACCGCCTTTGTGGTCATCATCTACACCAACGTCGCCTACCCGGGATACGACGGCATCCCTGTTTCCGGAGCAGCCCTTGTTCAGGAAGTAATGAGCTCTACCTTCCTTGGAGCGGCAGGTCCATATATTATCGCGGTCTTCATGTTGGTCTTTGCATTCAGCAGTCTGATCAGTTACTACTCCATGAGTGAAACGAACACCAAGTTCATCACCGAAAAGAAAGGAGCGGTAGTTGTTCTCCGTGTTGCGATCGTGATTATGGTCTTCATCTCATCCATGATGTCCATGGGTCTTGCATGGAACCTCGCAGACACCTTCCAGGCACTTATGGGTATCTTCAACATGGGTGTCTTACTTCTTCTGGGCAAACACGCCTTTGAAGCACTCAAAGACTACTTCGACCAGAAAGCCGACGGAGTCATGGAGCTTGTTTTCAACGCATCCTGTCTCTCCGACACAACAGGTGTTACCTGCTGGTCCGAAGAAGAAAAGAAGTGATCCCATCCAGGTCACCAAAATATTTTTTCACTCTTATTTTCCTCTGAGTATTTCTCTTAGTAAATCCAATACTGTGTAATGGATTGCGTCCTTCTTGCGAGCGGAAGTAAAGGGAACTGTATTTATGTCGGAAACGACGCCGATTCGGTCGTAATCGATGCAGGTCTTGGATATCTTATGCGGACACTGCAGGGTATGCACCTGAATACCAATACTCTTCGCGGGCTCTGCATTACCCATGAACATGCGGATCATATCCGCTCCGCCAAGGCGTTTGTCAAAGCCGCCCGTGTCCCGGTTTTTGCATCCGGCGGGACGCACGCCGCCCTGACACAGGGGAATATCATTCCGGCAACCGCAGAACGCGTGATCTGTCATGAACACATCCCGGTCCAGGCAGGCGGTCTGAAGATCACGTCATTTCGGGCATATCACGACGCGGCCGAGCCGTCGGGATTTGTCATCGACGACGGGGATTCACGGATCGGGATATGTCTCGACACCCACGAGGTCTCGGATACGATGACCACGATCCTTTCCGCCTGTGATGCCGTTGTTCTGGAAAGTAACTACTGTTCTCTCGCGATGAAAACCGACCGGTTCCCGGAATGCGAAATATGCCGAGCGTGCGGAGCGAAATGCCAGGGAAACAAATGCGTTCTCCGGATGTATCCGCGATATCTCAAGGATCGTATCCAAAAAGACGGCCACCTCTCAAACGAGGCTTCCTCGGAATGTATCGCCGGGCTTTCGCGTGACGTCGGGATCATCGCCCTCGCCCATCTTTCGGAAAATTACAACCGCCCAAACATTGCCCGCGAAATGGCTTTGGCCGCGGCAGGCGAAAGCGGAACGGAAATCTTCGTCAGCGATCAGCTTGCCGAGTACCGAGAACGCCGCCTTGTCCGGTTCGAGGTGTGATAAATATGCAGTTTGTCGAGTTTGCAGAGATATGTAATGCCATCGAGGAGACCTCCTCGCGTCTTGCGACCGCTGATATTCTTGCCGAAAAGTTTCCTCTCCTCACCGAAGAGGAGCTGCCCGTCTTCGTCAGATTTATGCGCGGAAAAGTGTTTCCCGACTGGTCGTCCGAAAAACTCGGGTTCGGTCCGAATCTTTTGTATGATGCGCTTGCCTACGTCATCGGCAAAAAGCGGAGTTACGTGGTCTCGGCAATCAACAATGCGGGCGACATCGGCAAAGTTGTTGAGAGTCTTCTCGAAAAACGGGAACAGACGATGTTTTTTTCAGAAGAGCTTGATCTTCTGGATGTGAACGGGCGTTTTCTGCAGATGGCAAAATCCTCAGGAAGACGATCCCAGCAGGAGCGGCTGAGATCCGCCCAGTATCTTCTTTCGAATGCGCCCCCTCTGGAGGGGAGATACCTTGCCCGTCTCATGCTCGAAGAGATGCGGATCGGGGTCGGGGAAGGCGTTGTTAAGGACGCGGTTTCAAAAGCGTTCGGTGTTCCGTCAGACGTGATCGAGCATGCCCATCAGGCGCTCAACGATCTGGGCGAGGTGGCTTTCCTCGCAAAAACCGATCCGGGAAGACTTACCGAGGTCCATATCACGGCATTCCGGCCGGTGAAAATGATGCTTGCTCAGCAGGGATCCATCACCACGATGGTCGAAACGCACGGAAAACTCGCGGCTGAAAATAAATACGACGGCAGCAGATTCCAGTTCCATAAATCCGGCGGGAAGTGTGCGATCTACTCCAGGCGTCTGGAAGAGATGACGGCGTCTCTTCCCGATGTCGTCAAGATGCTGGATAACGCGACCGATCACGACGTCATCATCGACGGCGAGGTGATCGCGATCATGAACGGAAAACCCATGCCTTTTCAGACGATTCTTCGGCGTATCCGCAGGAAGCACGATATCGGGGACGCTACGGAAGCGATCACCCTTCTTCCCTGGGTGTTCGATATCCTGGCGGCCGACGGAGGGACCCTGATCGACCGTCCGTTTAGGGAGCGGCGCAGGATTCTGGAATCCGTCATGAACGCCTATGTTGCGCCGCAGATCGTCAGCGATTCCGCAGAAGAGATCGAAGCGTACTATCACGCCTCGCTCGACAGCGGCAACGAAGGGATCATGCTCAAAGTGCTCGACTCGCCATATCTTCCGGGAAACAGGGGAAAGCTCTGGATCAAGATCAAGCCCGAGGTCGATACGATCGATCTGGTAGTGACTGCAGCCGAGTGGGGCGAAGGAAAACGTGCGAAGATGTTCGGCTCGTTCCTTCTCGCATGTCAGGACGAGAACGGCGACCTTCTGGAGATCTCGCGGGTGGCGACCGGTATCGACGATTCCATGCTTTCGACCCTGTATGATCTTTTCAAAGACAAGATCCTTGCCGAAAAGGGAAAGACCGTTACGTTCGAACCGGACGTGGTCTTCGAGGTGGGGTATGCCGAACTGCAGAAAAGCACGAATTACGCGGCCGGGTATGCTCTACGGTTCCCGCGTTTCGTGCGGCTGCGGGACGACAAGGATGTCTCGGAGATCGAGACGCTGGAAAGCCTGACCCGCCGGTATTTTCTGCAGAACAAGGAAGATTAAGAGACCCTGCCTCTTACAGAATATATTTTTCCGAAGAGATACTAGTATGAATATGAAATACCTGTTGTTTTCCGTGATGATATCCCTCGTTCTGTTCTCCTGTTTTTCGGCTGGATGCGTTGGGACGCCGTCACAGAAGGATGTTCTCGCCGAGGTGATCTCTTCGCTGAATGAAACGCTGAGCGCGGCCACGGCAGAAGCAGAATCCGCGGCAGAGTTCTATGCCGTAGACCCGACCCCAAAAAACGGCCGTCAGGCTCTGGCGACCTTATATCAGAGGACGCCGCTTACTCACGATCTTTTGATCGCCGATGAAAACGGGATCGTGCGTGCGATTTATCCGGACAACATCAAGGGCACGCTTGGTCAGGACCTGAGCAGCTATCCTCCGAACAAGGATACCTTTGATCGGATGAATATCTATGTCTCCGGATATATGATTCTGGAAAACGGTCTGAAAGCCTATCTCCTTTCGGTCCCGATCAGGGGCCCGAATGGGTATGCGGGATATATCAGCCTGAGTTTCGATCCGTATCGTCTCTTCGGTGCAGAAGAACAGAAGGTCCTTGAAAAAGGGTACAACCTCTGGGTCATGCAGACGGACGGGATCCAGGTGTTCGATGAGGACGTTTCAGAAGCCGGCATCGATCTTCTGAACGATCCGGCGTATCAGTCCGTCCGGGAGATGACGCAGCTCGTTGCGGCAAATCCCTCGGGCGAAACGAAATACGTGTATGCTGCCGACAATGGGGATGAGACCGTCGAAAAAACAGCAGTCTGGGATACCTTCACCTTCGGCGGGCGGGAGTGGCGGATCGTTCTGACGAAGTCGGCCGAAATAGACGGCTGAAGGCAGTACGGAAAATAGTCTGAAGAAAAAAATCAGATACTCCTGGGCGGACTCGAACCACCGTCTCCGGCTCCAAAGGCCGGAATGATTGACCACTACACTACAGGAGTCTAAGTCACATAGACTAATACACCTCTCATTTATGAGGTTCTTACTGGGAACCTTCTAACACGCTGTTGACGTGAATGAGATATGCATAATCTTCTCCAGACATGTCGGTCTGGAAAGTATTTGTAGATTTCCGATTTTTCCACGGGCGGTCTTTCGAATACTATCTTACTCGAACAGGCTCACCTGTCTGTCGCGGCGTTTTTCTTCAAACGTGTTCAGATATTCAAATATCCGGTCGTTGTCATGGACGATCCCGTTTTGTTCGCATTTTTCATGAAATACTTTCATGAGTTTTTGGCTGTTTGGACTCTCTATTCCGCAACTTTCCCCATACGTCTGCACATACTTCTCTTTCAGGTGCGGAAACAGTCGATCCAGCTGCTGGTAAAAGTATTCCCGGTTTCCCTCGCGAAGCGTCAGTCCCATGCCAAAGCAAAGAACACCGTAGACTTTTGCTTCTATGCAGTAATCCAAAATCCCTTCGAGGTTCTCTTTCGTATCATTGATAAACGGGAGGATCGGGCAAATCCATACGACCGTGGGTATTCCCGCATCCCGCAGTTGTTTCAGAACGTTGAAGCGCTCCCTTGTTGTGCTTACGTTCGGCTCGATTTTTCTGCAGAGATCTTCATAAAAGGTAGTCAGCGTCATCTGGACGACGCATTTCCTTTTATCGTTTATTTTTTTCAGCAGGTCAATATCCCGTAACACGCGATTCGATTTTGTTATAAGCGTACACCCAAAGCCGTATTGATCTATCAAAGACAGGGCTTTTCTTGTATGTTCAAGTTCCAGTTCAAGCGGGATATAGGGATCCGTCATGGATCCGGTGCCTATCATACATTTTTTCCGCTTGCGTCTCAGTGCTTCGTTTAGTAATTCGATGGCATTTTTCTTGACTTCGATATCTTTAAACGCGTGGTCGATATGATAGCACCTGCTTCTCGAATCACAATAGATACACCCGTTGGAACACCCGCGGTAGAGGTTCATTCCATTATGGGCCGATAAGATACCCTTGGATTTTACATAGTGCATGGCATTTTCCTATTCAAACAGCCGTTTTGTGCGGCATACTTTTTTCCATCGCTCTGTTGATTTTATGGGTGTTTGAATGGTTGAATCTTTCTTTCGCTTCCGGCTTTGTTCGGGATGTCCTTGCGTGTTTGACTCTCTTTGGCCGATGTATTTCCGCTTTCTTTTTTATGTAAGAACATCAATATAATAAGCTAGGCGAGGGTAGCCAAGCCAGGCCAAAGGCGCCAGACTTAAGATCTGGTCTTCAGTAGTTCATGGGTTCGAATCCCTTCCCTCGCATTTTTATGAAACCGATTCGTTTACGTGATTTTGTTATGACCGAAGACGGCTGTCTTTACGCCGTTTCGGGGTATGAAAATGATTCCCGCGCCGAATGCGTCCTGCGCTATGTCCCAACACCGGATGGTGACCGAACGGCGCCGTCAGGAATCCGATACAAGAAATACGATTTTGCGGACGCATTTGCTTGGGTCAAAGAACATAAACCCGAGTACCTCGATCTGGTTCACCGCGTCCCGCTAACAGACATCGTCCGCGTGTTAAAGCCCGAGGAAGAAGTGGCCGGCATCGCGGCGAGAAATCCCCGGGTTGCCCGGCTGTTTTCCCACTTCGATCTGCCGCCTATGACCTACGGATGCACGGGATCCCTTCTTGCGGGTCTTGAAAATTCTGCGTCCGACATCGACATGGTCGTGTACGGCTCGGCCTGGTTTTTGGCCCGCGAGCAGCTGATGACCGCGGTGAAGGCAGGAAAGATTCCTGCGATGAGCGAAGAGATGTGGCAGAAGGTGTATCGAAAACGGGTGCCCGACATCAGTTTCGACGAGTTCGTCCTGCATGAGAGCCGGAAGTACAACCGCGGAGAGTTCGAAGGGACCTACTTCGACCTACTCTACTCAAGAGGATACGACAACATCCGCTCGGTCCCGCCGATAACGCTTGGCGAGAAGACGGGCGTGATGACGATCGAAGCGAAGGTCACGGACGCAAGCCTTGCATTCGATTCGCCGGGAATCTACAAAGTCGACCACGAAGAGATCGACATGGTCCTCTCGTTTACGCATACTTACTGCGGTCAGTGTTTCACCGGTGAAACGCTGGAAGCAAAAGGCGTCGTCGAAGAGCACGGGGATCAGACCTGGCTGATCGTCGGAACGACCCGCGAAGCCCACGGCGAGTACATCGTCTCGAGAACTCTGCTCGACCGGTAATATTCCCGAAAGGCATCCTCCATACTTTTTTTGCTCTGTCATTTGTCTCCATCTGCGCCTTAATTTACAGATTCCTTCCGTGCTACCGAGATTACGGCCGCATCTGCCGTCCTTTTTTTCCGTGAGGAAAATCTTCTTACACTCTCCGCGGCAATGTTTGGTTATGCACTTTATGGATGGGTTCTTGCCCATTGGCTGGTGTGTTTTCTGGGCCGTTCTATCAGCTCCGTTTCTCATCTACGGTATGTGGAAAATAACGAAAATGATCAATAAGGACAGGCGTGTCCTTCCTTTGATGGCAGTATGCGGAGCGTTCATATTCGTGGTTTCCTTAGTGGATATCCCGTCGCCGACCGGGAGCTGCTCCCACCCGACGGGGACCGGTCTCTCGGCCTCGTTCTTTGGATCGGCCGTCACTTCGGTTTTTGGTCTCATCATTCTGGTGTTTCAGGCACTTCTGCTTGGACACGGCGGGTTTACCACGCTTGGGGCCACCGCTTTTTCCATGGCGATTATGGGGCCATTGGCGGCCTGGCTCGTCTTTACCGGTCTTAGAAAAACCGGCCGGGTCCCTCTTGGGCCGGCGGTTTTCTGTGCGGCGGTTGCCGCCAACTGTGTGACTTATCTCATAACCTCTCTCCAGATAGCCCTGGCATATCCGGTCGAGGGCAGTGTTCTGACCGCTTTCCTTGGGTTTGCAGCGGTATTTGCTGTTGTCCAGATCCCTATCTCGATCATCGAGGGAATAATCAGCGGTCTTATCGCGACGTATATTGCCCGCATAAAGCCGGAGATTTTGAAGGGGTTTGGGATCATCTCCGACGAATAGATCAAAAAAGTTCTGAGCGAACAGGCATGAAGCGGCTTATGGAAGCGATTCTCTTCAAATGTGAAAAAACAGCAAAATTACATTATCTCATGTAGATATCTATCTCTATGTTCAATCCGTTTAAAAAATCCGAATCCAGGCAGGAAACTGAAATGGAAGAGTATGACGAGTTCGATGAATCTGACGAATCCGTTGTCATCTGGGAGCGGTACAATGCCGAGACCGGCGAGGTAGAGGAGACTCTGACGCTGGAATGCTATGAAGAGGACGGCCTCGAAGCCATGGAAACGCTCACCGATGTGAAAAGACCGAATGGTGAGTGGCAGGGATACCGGTATGTGTACATCTCGAACGGCGTGGAAAAACACATCCGTCCAAAAGACAACAAATACCCCTGATTTTTTCGGTGTGAGGTATGGAGACATACAGATATCGAAAAGCGGATGCCTTCACCTCGGATGCTTCCAACGGCAATCCTGCCGCCTGCCTTTTTTTGGACGAAAATCAGATCCTTTCAAAAGACGCTATGCTGGAGATAGCCAGACAGCACAGAGGTTTTGTTTCGGAAGTGATCTATTGTAAAAGTCACGACGGTATTTTTCTCACATACTACTCGTCCGAAGGTGAGGTAAGTTTCTGCGGTCACGGAACGATCGCCTGCATGTATACGCTGATCAAGAGCACGCCGGGCCTTTTTTCATGCAGCGAGATCCCAATACATACGAACAAAAAAGGGCAGCTCACCGTCTATAACAGAATCGCGGATGAGGACGCCGTATTTATTTCTGCTCCCGCGCCGAGTTATTTGTCGACCGGTCTGAAATTGGAGGATACTGCTGCGCCGCTTTGTTTGTGCGATGAGGATATCAGTCGGGAATTTCCAATCGAGGTCATCGACGCCGGACTTCGGACATTGATCGTGCCGCTGAACTCTTTCCAAAAACTCGTCTCCATCTATCCGGATGAACCGGGTCTCAAGGAGTTCTGCCTGCAAAACGATATCGACATCATTCTGATTTTTTCCTTGAATCCGGCCGATCCGGAAAATATTGCTCATACACGGGTTTTTGCCCCGAGGTTCGGGTATCTGGAAGACCCCGCGACCGGGTCAGGGAACAGCGCATTCGGCTACTACATGCTGAAACACGGTATATGGGACGGTTCATCGTGTTCCATCGAACAGGGAGGAGACAACCGGGTATTTAACAGAATCAAACTTCGGTTCCAGGATGATGTCCTGCTGTTTGGCGGGAAAGCTACGACCCGCATCGATGGCGTGTATTATTATTAAGCAGGATCACTCTCATTTTTTGGATTTACTACTAAAGAATGATAAACCCGCATAATCTATCGCATCAAAAAAGTCAGTGAAATGCCGTTGAAAAGAATTTTTCGAAAGCCGTCGGAGGGACTTGAACCCTCGGTCTGCTGATTACGAATCAGCCGCTATACCGCTAAGCCACGACGGCACATTATGTGCTTAAACATATTGCCTGTTAGACAATAAATAAGTTGAGAATTTCTATCAACTCTTTTTTTAACGAGAATCATTATTTATGAAGGATTGAATACATCCCCACACCCTCTCATCCCCCCCCAAAAAAAAAGAAAATCACGATAAATCCCAATTATTCCTTGACGTTTTTTTTTTAATTTACACCCTGTTTTGAATCGTTTTCACTTGATAGATATTATAACAAAATGCAGCCAGCATATTTTTCACTCGCACTCTTTGCAGCGTTGTTACCTTCACCAACCCTGCATGAAAGATATTTTTGATCACTGCATAGGGTCTCTCCCCCTTTGATCTCTTTCTACTTATTCGCATATTTCTCAGTTTATCTCGTATCCCAATGGGATGTCCTCTCGCCCCTCGTTTCATTGTGGCACTATATCCCTTGCATTTTGCTCCCTGATATCCCCGATCCCGATAGACCACTTCTCCTTTTTCTGACAGATCCATCTGACTGTCATGAACATTTGCCGTGGTGGTTTCAATGCGTCGAATAAGATCATGCGTCGTATCCATGATGGTATGCAGTTTATAGCCATAGTGCATTTTGCCGTTCTTGGACATGATTTTTCCATCTTTATCCCGTCGTGTTTTTGCCTGCTCTCCTCGCGGCGTGTCTTTCTTACAATGACCGGGTTCAGCATACACAAACGTTGCATCCTGAATCATACCTTGTTCAATTTTGAGACCTTTCAGGTCAAGTTGTCGCTGAAACTCCTGCCAAACCAATGTGTCAACGCCTGATTCGGACATGCGCTCCCGAAATAACCAGATCGTTGAATTGTCGGGTATTTTGTCAGGACACCAAAGGAAATGCCAAAAGGAGAGACGATCGTAGATTTCACGTTCAACGGCGAGATCAGATAGATTATACCAGACTTCCAGAAGCTGAATCTTGAACATGAGTATTACATCGACATTGGGGTGACCGCCTTTGCCGGATTTATTTGCATACATGGATTCAAGAAGAGGACGAAAAACATCCCAATCAAGTGTTTTACCAACATCGGAGAGACGGTCGCCAAGTTTTTAATAACGCTCGTGATATGCCTGGTTGAGACCAAAGCTGCTGAAAGTCCCCATACATACTACTCAACGTACGAAAAGAAAGTACTTTCTGTCGGAAAAAAAGGTTGTTAGAAATTCTCACTTTGTTGTTATGGAAGAGGCCTGGCTTGATGAATATGAGTGGATTGAAAGGTATTGGGTAGAAGGCGACTATGTTTGGGAATGGATTCCTACCTGGTGGGGTGGATATTGGGGTTGGGTGTGGGTTGACGGGTATTGGGTAGAGGGGCATTGGGAGGGAGGCTATACAACATACGCATATGTGGAATTTACTGCAGTTGAGACCGAAGGGATGACATATTCCTGGTCGTCAACAGGTCCTGATTCTCATATGGATGATTCCACATCCAATCCGGCAGATGTTAGGTTCAACACTGCAGGAGAATATTCAATTACGCTTAAGGTGACGAACACAACTTCCGGTTTATCGAATAGTTCTACGCAGACAGTCAGCGTACGGAATCCTGGGCTTACGGTGATGACGTGGGTTAAATATACTTCAAGTCGAAATGTTCCTTCCGCGATATTCGCTTATCATGGACCACGTAGTTCTTACACCCAATAGAAATTAGAAACAGAGAATTTCTAACAACCTTTTTTTCCGACAGAAAGTACTTTCTTTTCGTACGTTGAGTAGTATGTATGGGGACTTTCAGCAGCTTTGGTCTCAACCAGGCATATCACGAGCGTTATGAAAAACTTGGCGCCCGTCTCTCCGATGTTGGTAAAACACTTGATTGGGATGTTTTTCGTCCTCTTCTTGAATCCATGTATGCAAATAAATCCGGCAAAGGCGGTCACCCCAATGTCGATGTAATACT
Source organism: Methanocorpusculum sp. (assembly GCA_965228205.1). Taxonomy (GTDB): domain Archaea; phylum Halobacteriota; class Methanomicrobia; order Methanomicrobiales; family Methanocorpusculaceae; genus Methanocorpusculum. The sequence continues at coordinate 1,602,015 of OZ245799.1, forward strand.
CATGTTCAAGATTCAGCTTCTGGAAGTCTGGTATAATCTATCTGATCTCGCCGTTGAACGTGAAATCTACGATCGTCTCTCCTTTTGGCATTTCCTTGGGTGTCCTGACAAAATACCCGACAATTCAACGATCTGGTTATTTCGGGAGCGCATGTCCGAATCAGGCGTTGACACATTGGTTTGGCAGGAGTTTCAGCGACAACTTGACATGAAATGTCTCAAAATTGAACAAGGTATGATTCAGGATGCAACGTTTGTGTATGCTGAACCCGGTCATTGTAAGAAAGACACGCCGCGAGGAGAGCAGGCAAAAACACGACGGGATAAAGATGGAAAAATCATGTCCAAGAACGGCAAAATGCACTATGGCTATAAACTGCATACCATCATGGATACGACGCATGATCTTATTCGACGCATTGAAACCACAACGGCAAATGTTCATGACAGTCAGGTGGATCTGTCAGAAAAAGGAGAAGTGGTCTATCGGGATCGGGGATATCAGGGAGCAAAATGCAAGTGATATAGTGCCACAATGAAACGAGGGGCGAGAGGACATCCCATTGGGATACGAGATAAACTGAGAAATATGCGAATAAGTAGAAAGAGATCAAAGGGGGAGAGACCCTATGCAGTGATCAAAAATATCTTTCATGCAGGGTTGGTGAAGGTAACAACGCTGCAAAGAGTGCGAGTGAAAAATATGCTGGCTGCATTTTGTTATAATATCTATCAAGTGAAAACGATTCAAAACAGGGTGTAAATTAAAAAAAAACGTCAAGGAATAATTGGGATTTATCGTGATTTTCTTTTCTTTTTTTTGGGGGGGGGATGAGAGGGTGTGGGGATGTATTCAATCCTTCATAAATAATGATTCTCGTTAAAAAAAAAGAGTTGATAGAAATTCTCATTAATTCTTTTAAGGAGAAGATGATAGTCTTTTACGTATAATGTGATTGGAAGTGTGATTTCAGCCTGGCGTTCGGGAATGGGGTTATTGAAACAAATTACATCATAGATTTCTGAATCTTTTGCTATCTCGCCTGATGCTTTTTTGGCATCAGATGAGGCTATAACACTTTCTGGAATCTTCAAAGATTCGTAATTTATAGATGAATCAGATTTTTCTGTAATCATTTTCATGTCATAAATCGTTGTTTTACCAGGGAGGGTAAAAATTGGTACGTTATCACCGTCTGCATTTTCTGCACTTACTGGAAAAATAAGCATTACTGCAATTATGAGCAGAAGAAGTGATAAAATTTCAATACGTCGTTTAGTAAAATTCATTTTAACCTCGTTAGAAGGATTCCTCATCGCAGATACGTAAGCAACACCAGAGCAAAACCCTCTTTTTGATAATCTTGCAGATTGGAACTCAATCCACAACTATCCCTTCTTTTTCATCTATTATCAATACATTGAGCCTAGACTCCAATGCATGTATTCAAGAGGTAAAGGAAAAGAGGCAGAATTGGATACTAGGCTCAATGTATTTATAACAAAGAAACAACAGAACATACAAATGTATGAAGATACAGATTCTGTTGATCGGCATGCTCCTTTTGACCGCATGCTGTGTAATGCCTGCGGGTGCAGCTGATTTTTCTGATAATGCCGCAAAGTATACGATAACTCCCTGGTACAAATTTACCGATGGTTGTAAGGCTCCGCCGCTTTACGATACTATTACCCAAGGAGAATGGAAGAGTCACTCATATCTCCTTCCTGCCGGTAAAACAAGATTTGAGATTGCTCTCTCATGGGGAAATACACAAAATACTCTATACATGGTGATAACCAAACCGGATGGATCTTCCTATGGACCATATTACGATTCATTTGATGGAATAACGAATGGAGTGATTCCCCTTGCCATAAACGGAAATATTGCAGCTGGCCAATGGACAATCTACATTAATGGAGCATCTGTGAGCGGTACTCAGCCATATACTTTGCAATTCTATGCTGTTTAGACACAAAATCCACATTTTCCTATGTGTTGTGATCCTCTGCGTACTTGCAGGTGTATGCGGACCTGTGAGCGCTTTTAACTTTTATTATACTTATCCCGGCGAAGATGACTTGGTAATAACCCCGATCGACTATGAAATAGTTCCTGTCAATGACGGAATTGAGGGAGTAACAATTACCGGATGGCTGAACCTTGTTTACTGGAAAGAAGTGCTTCCCATCTATATCGGCTCATACTTTGATTTCTTTGAACCAACACCTCTTGGAAACATGACCAGAACAATGATGATTCCGCTTCTTACTACGATCTTTGGTATCTGCGGTACCTTCATCGTCTTCTGCCGCCGGAAATCTCCCGAAAAAAATCTGGAATCAACGCCGGCAAAGATCCTCGCCTACATTCGGCAGCACAAATTCTCTTCGCAAAAACAGATCGTCGACGGGGTGGGAAGTTCCCGGGGATCCGTTGCCTATCAGCTTCACCGGCTCCAGATCGAGCAGAAGATATTTGCAGCCGAGGTGAACGGAAGAACGTATTATTCGGCACACCCGATCGATCAGGAATCCTTAGAACCGGTCATATACGGCATTCTGGAAAATGAAACAACTAGATCGATCTTCAAAACATTATATCTTCATCCAAACCTGACACGCCACGAAATCGCCGGGATCATCGGCAAATCTCCGGACACCGTGTATTTTCATCTGAAAAATTTCGACGGCCGATTACTTACCGAGGGGAAAGAGGGAGGGATCTCGTACTACTCGCTCAGCCAGGATGCCAATGATGCCTATTTCAGAATGGAACGTGGAGAAGTGACCAGCGGCGAACGCATCATGATGGAAACATAATCATGCTCCTTTTCCAGCATCCAGAAAGAGAACGGAGAGATGCTGCAGCAGAGAATATTTTGGCAGGTTTTTTCGAATATTTGGATAACTAACAAAATTTTTGTAGTTAACGCCGCATTTATGGTAGAATAACGGCAATAATCTTGTATGAAATACGAACCCTCGATCCTGGACAAAATGATAGCGGGACTCCTCCTTCTCATCATCGCCCTTGCCCTGTCCGGGTCAAAAATCTAAAGGCAGCACACCTGCCGAAAAACACCCCTTGTTTTTCCCTGTCTATATGTTAGACCGTAGCCCGGTCCACACCCTGTCACACATCCTTTATAGTATTTCATGGTCAACATATCGGGATATGGACGCATACGAACTCGTCACCCGTAATACGGCTGAGATCGTCACCGAAGACGAACTCAGAGCTTTGTTGAACAAACCAACAAAACGGGTCTATACCGGTTATGAACCAAGCGGCGAGATTCACCTCGGTCACCTGGTGACCATCAATAAACTGATGGATATGAAAGCAGCAGGGTTTGACGTCGTGGTCTTGATCGCAAACCTGCACGCCTATCTGAACAGAAAAGGAACCTTCGAACAGATCAAAGAGCTTGCAGACTACAACAAAGCCTGTATCGAAGCCGTCGGTCTCAAAGGCGCGGAGTTCGTTCTCGGAACGGACGTCCAGCTCACCCCGAAGTATCAGACCGAAGTGCTGACCCTCTGCCAGCAGATCACCCTGAATCGTGCCACCCGCAGTATGGACGAGGTCGGCCGCTCAATGGACAACCCGATGGTTTCCCAGATGGTCTACCCGGTCATGCAGGTCGTCGATATCCCGACCCTTAACGTCGACGCAGCAGTCGGAGGGATCGACCAGAGAAAAATCCACATGCTCGCACGCGAACACCTGCCGACCCTCGGATACAAACCGCCGGTATGTATCCACACCCCGATCGTCAACGGTCTCGACGGCGAGAAGATGTCCTCCTCGAAAGGAAACGTCATCTCGGTCGCCGACTCGCCTGAAGAGATCAAAAAGAAGATGAAGAAGGCATTCTGCCCGCCGGAGACCGAAGGCAACCCGATCCTGCAGATCTTCCAGTACAACGTCTTCCCGAGAATGGATACGATCGCGATCCGCAGACCCGAAAAGTTCGGCGGGGATCTCGAGTTCCACAGCTATGCAGAACTCGAGACGGCGTATGCCGGCGGAAAGATCCACCCGATGGATCTCAAAGCCGCATGCGGCGATGCCCTCACGGAGCTTCTCGCGGATGCTTACGCATACGTGCAGAGTTACAAAAACTAATCCTCTTTTTTTATGCCGGACGAAATCCCGAATCATACGTTCACCGAAAAAACACCGATCCTCAAAGGCTGGTCCGACGATGCAAAATATCTTGTCAAAACAGACGACGGCCGAAATCTTCTGCTTCGCGTCTCTGCCGTAGACAAATATGACCGGAAAAAAGAGGAGTTCGAGGCTCTCAAAACGATAGAATCTCTAGAAATTCCGGCACCAAAACCAATCGCATTTGGAAGATGCAGGGACAAATCTTCGGTGTACATACTTCTCAGTTGGACAGAAGGAAAAGAAGCAGAAGACGTTTTGCCTCTTCTTTCAAAAGAGGAGCAGTATACCATAGGGCTAAAGGCCGGAATTTTACAGAGAAGGCTGAATTCTATCCCGGCACCAGAGGATATGAAACCCTGGGGTGTGCGGTTTGGAAAAAAACTCGACTGGCGAAACGAACGGTATCTTGAATGCGGCATCCGTTTCGAGCATGACGATCTGATGCTTGCCTTCATCGAAGAACACAGACATCTTATACAAAACCGGCCGCAGTATTTTCAGCACGGCGATTTTCACTGCGGAAATATCATCATCGATGAAGAGGGAGAGCCCCATATAATCGATTTCAACCGGATCGACTACGGAGATCCCTGGAAGGAGTTCAACCGGATCGTATGGTGTGCGAAAAGAAGTATCTATTTTGCGGCAGGACGGATCGACGGATATTTTGACGGATCCGTTCCGGAAGAATTCTGGGGTCTGCTTCTCTTATACATCAGCAGCAATACTCTTTCCTCGATCCCCTGGTCGATACCATTCGGACAAAAAGAGGTTGATACGGCAGTAGAAATGGCAAAAGAAGTCCTTCTCTGGTATGATGATATGAAAACTTCCGTTCCCTGCTGGTATTTGGAGGCAAAAAAGGACGGGGTAAAATAGAATATTCCTGAAGGTATATACTCCATCATCTCATGAAAATCACCGTCATCTATGGAACGAGCCGTACGGAAAAATCCAGTACGTACAACATCGCCCAGCAGTTCCTATCTGAACTCGCAGACGGCGACCCGGTCACCGAATTCCACCTGCCTAAGGACATGCCGGAGTTCTGCACCGGCTGCTTCAACTGTTTTTCCAATCCGGCGAAGTGCCCCCACTACGCATACATCAAGCCGATCTCGGACGCAATGTTAAACGCCGATCTGATCATTATCTCGGCTCCCGTGTATGTGTTCCATGTTCCCGGCCAGGTCAAGGCCCTCTTAGACCACTTCGGTTGTCGGTGGATGGGACACAAGCCAAACCCGCAGATGTTTCGCAAACAGGCACTTTTTATTATAACGGCCGCAAAAGCCGGGATGCGGAGTGCAGCAAAGGATATTCAGGATTCCTTTGACTGGTGGGGAGTCGGCCGGGTCTACCGCTTCAAAAAAACGGTCGGGATGAAAGGATGGCGTGGGCTTTCCGACAACAGAAAAACGGCATTTGCACAAGAGATCAAACAGACCGCAAAAAAGATTCGAAGACAAACGGGAGCAAAACCCCGTCTCAAGGTGAAGATGATATTCTATCTGATGAGGTTTGCTCAGAAAAAATTCTGGTCTGATGAGCCGCAGGCGATATACTGGAAAGAGAACGGCTGTTTTACCGGGAAAAAACCATGGAAGAGAACATGAAACTCACGGTACTCGTCGACAACAATACGTTTATCGACAAATATTTCTACGGAGAGCCGGGTCTTTGTCTCTATATCGAGGACAGAAACGAAAAAATCCTGCTCGATACGGGCTACTCGGATCTTTTTATCAGGAACGCAAAGAAACTCGGGATCAATCTTTCAGCCCTTACAAAGGTCGTGATCTCTCACGGACACGATGACCACACCGGAGGTCTGCCGCATCTGCTTGAACGCTTCGATACGTCGTCATTCGAAGTGATCACCCATCCTGATACATTCGCCGAAAAACGCCGGGGCGATCTGCTGATGGGGTCTCCAGTTGCCGAAGAGACGATGCGGCAAAAGACCCACCTCCATCTCTCGAAGGCTCCGATAAAAATCAGCGAACACATAACCTTCCTTGGCGAGATCCCGATCACGCAGGAGTTCGAGCCGCGGCCGAAGATGGACACGAGAAAAACTCCGGAGGGATATGTCCCGGATTTGATTCTGGAGGATTCAGCGCTTTTCTATGAAACGGATGCCGGCATCTATATTATTACGGGTTGTTCGCATGCCGGGATCTGTAATATATGCGCGTATGCAAAAGAGCTGACGAATAAACCGATCCTCGGGATCATCGGCGGCTGGCATATGAAGAAGGTGGATGAGCGGGCGGAAAAGACGATTGAGTATATGCAAAACGAGGGGATCTCGGAGATGTATCCCTGCCACTGTACCTCGTTTGCGGTGAAAGCAGCGGTTCATTACGTGATCCCAGTGCATGAAGTCGGGGTCGGGCTGACGGTCGAATTGTGAGAGGACTCAGGAAATATTTAACCGCGTTCGCAATGAGTCTCAAATCACTGAGGGAGGTGTTACTGTTATCTTATGGCCCAAAAGATAATACCAACCGCGAATCGGCGCGAATCCGCCCTTCGGGCGATCGAATCGGATTTGCTTTTTCCTCACTCTTACAAGTCTCGTTCCTCGACTTGCTCGCCCCTCATCGGGAACGTTCGGGCAAATCCTGTCGGCGCCCCAGCGCCTCCCAATGGTGATTTCCCTCTCTCCATCTCTTTTTTCGATTGTTTTTACTAAGAACATTTTTCATATTTAGAATTGCTCAATGAATAATTCCATCACAGGAGCCGCCGGGGCGGCGACAGGATTTGCCCGAACGTTCCCGATGAAGGGATGAGCAAGACAGCGAAGCTGGATTGCGAAAGTGAGGGTACGCAAATCTGATTCTGGGAGCAAGCCAACGGCTTGCGGGATTCGCGCCGATTCGCGGTTGGTTTTTCTCATGCGTCCAAGCATACCCGCCTCTTTTTTCAGATGGAGACTACCGTGAAAATATCCTCCTTTTATTCTCTATAGAGTCTCGTGAAAAAAGAGTCTAGGGACTCAGATTCTGGAACATGATCGCCATTCTGGTGACTAAAGCTGCGAGAATGGTGTATCCGAAAATCACCTGAAGAAAGATGATGAATACGGGTAAGAGCGAGAGGGTCGTAAGGTCGATGCCCAAAATGCCAAAGGGGACAAGCGTCGTCTGCATGTAGGCTAAGAAGAGATCATTCCCAGAGGAAAGGATCGATCCGTCCAGGAGACCCGCATCGCGAAGTGCAAGATAGAACATCATGAAGACAAAATTCGAAACCAAAAAGGTAAACAAAATCGCACGAGTGCTACTGCCGTAATCAGATATTTTCCAGAATATTTTCGCTGGTATCTCGAGCAGTTTATTATCATTATACCATTCTTCCCAGCGTATCTGCCGGATGTTTCTCTCAAGCTGTGTTCTAAGTTCTGGTTCGATGCGGGCCGATGAGAGAGAGGTCCCGGTAAAATCGGTTTTATCATCTATAATGTTTTTGTTAAACAAGGTTTCCCCATTAACTATGGCATATTTGAGAGTTGCTCACTTAAGATCTGCCCATAAGAAATTGGCTCCCTCGAGATGTGCACATATGAAATTGACTCCGTTAAGATGTGCCTCCATAAAATCAGCCCTCTCAAGAATTGCTTCGGTCAAATCGGCTCCATCAAGATGTGCCCCAGTAAAATTAGCTCTCTCAAGATGGGTACATATGAAATTGACTCCATTAAGATATGCCCAAAAGAAGTTGGCTCCCTCAAGATGTGCATTAATGAAATTTGCTCCTTTTTGAATTGCATCGGTAAAATCTTTCTTATTATAATTTGGTCGTTCAAAACCAGATCCATATTCAAATAATTTCCCCTTATTTTCTGGATCATACTCCACACCGGGGAAAATCCTATCCCATTCAGATTTCAGATATTTCTCATACGCCAGATTCCATTCTTTGATACCATCACTTTTTGTGGCACACTTAATCAGATATTCAAAACTCAGGTCCTTATTCCATACGTCCGGTCTTTCATCCACATCCACCATAATATCATAGATTAGTCCCTCCCTCATGATTATTATACCTCAGAACCTGCTCAAGATGAGAATGGATGTTGGCCGAGTGCGGACACATGAGAAATCCCACCGCGAATAATCGCGAATAATCGCGAATCGCATTTTTCCTGTTCCGCCCTCTTGACCTTCGGTCGCGTCACTGCGCTGCGCCTGATCGGCTCCGCGTGGTCGTGACGGCGGAACGAAAAATGCTGGAAAACCCGCCTCGCGGGTTTTCTTAAAGGAGTGTTCGATATCCTTGATTTTGCAATAAATATAGACCTTTTAACCCTGATAAAACCCGCGACGCGGGTTTTCCAGCATTTTCCACGCTGGCGTTCCGGCCACGCGGAGCCGATCAGGCGCAGCGTAGGAACGCGGCCGAGGAGTGAAATGACGAGGACAAGAAGACAGCGTGAGGAAAATACGATTCGCGTTTATTCGCGGTGGGATTTCTCATGTATCCACACCCAACATAAACCCAAAATACATTTGGACACATTTTTTTTTCAAAACCCTGGGAAAATTTTTAAAACCTACCTCTAACCCTATTACTACAAAAATACAGAGTTTTGGAAAAAAATGTGTCCAAAATAATAAAACCCCTATATCCATCCATTTTTGACAAAAAACCCGGATTACAAAGATTTTCGTGGACACGTCCGGTTTTCAAAACCTGTCCAAAACATCCCGCAAAAACGAGATGGAACCGATTTGGACAGGTATCAAAAAAGACAACGTGTCCAAACTCAACACCCGCACTTTATTATGAGCGGGCCTGATCAGCTCATACTTACCAGAGTTCCATTTTGCGGGGCACATACAACGTGCCCCCAAATTTCACCATCGATCAGAAATTCTGCTCTCTGTATAGGTCTCTCCAATAACCCATCCCCCTCCCCAAAAAATAATACCTGACAAAAGAAACATATCCCACAACAGCACAGCTGAACCAAACATCAACCCCTATTATGTCCCCCGAAAAACCCCGCACATCCAAACCACGCTCACCACCAGGATCCGCATCTTCAGCCGACCGCCATCAGGAACATGACAGAAGGATCGAGTACCTCGACCGTAAACTTGCCGAGTTCGGAATCCGGATCAAAGACGCCGACTCGCAAAAAGTCACCGGCGAAGTCTTCGATGAAGTCACTCTTTTAGCATTATACAAACTCGTCAACAAAAAGATCATCTCCTCGATGGGCGGATCCATCTCCACCGGCAAGGAAGCCAACGTCTTCCTCGCAGGAAAAACCGATGAAGACGGTGAAGAAATCTCTGCCGCCGTCAAAATCTACCGGCTTCGAACGGGAAACTTCACCACAATGAGCGAGTACATCCTCGGTGATCCCCGGTTCGCCGGCATTCGCCGGACCCACAAAGACATCATCTTTGCCTGGACCAAAAAAGAGTACAGCAACCTTTCAAGGACCAAAGAAGCCGGCATCCCCTGCCCGACCCCGTATGCATTCGACAGAAACATCCTCGTCATGGAATTCCTTGGCGAGGGAAACATCCCCTACCCCCAGATGCGGCAGCGCCTCCCGGGAACTCCCGCGGACGCCTACGAAGAAACCATCGGACTCATCCGCGATCTGTATCAGAAAGCACGCCTTGTCCACGGCGACTTATCCGAGTACAACATCCTCACAGGGCCTAACGGACTCATCTTAATCGACATGGCCCAGGCGGTAACTCCGGAACACCCCAGAGCCTACAATTTCCTCTTCAGAGACATCAAAAACATCAACAGATTTTTTGCAAACAAATGCAAAAAAACCGACGAACAAGAACTTTTCAGGGACATCGTCGGCGAAGAATTTTTCGAGATATAAATCATGACACAGGAAGTAAAGATCCCCAACGACAGAATCGGCGCCATCATTGGAAAAGGCGGCGAGACCAGAAAATTCCTTGAGAAATCTCTCAATGTAACCCTTGAAATCGACAGCCAGACCGGACTCATCGAGATCATCAACGAAGAAGATACGCTTGCAGAGATCCGCTCGATGGAAGTCATCAAAGCAATCGGCCGAGGATTCTCGCCCGAACGTGCGAAAAAACTCCTCGAAGACGACGACATGATCCTGACCCTCATCGATCTTTCGGATATCGCCGACACACCCCAGAAACTCGCACGCATCAGAGGAAGGATCATCGGACGCGAAGGAAAAGCCCGCGAGCAGATCGAAAATATGACGGGCGCCATCATCTCTGTCTATGGAAAAACCGTCGGCATCATCGGCATGCCTGACCAGATGAACGACGCTCATACCGCGATAACCATGCTCATCAACGGATCGGATCACAATACCGTCTTTAACTTCCTGGATCGCAAAAAGAAGGAAGCTAAGCTGGATGTCCTGAACTATTACTACTAAGGCTCAGCATAAGTAGCAACCGTTAAATATCATGAGTGATTCTGCAGAGTTCAACTGGAAACAAAGGGGTCTAAATACATTCGGGCTCGTTTCATGAAAATACACGAGATGCCGATCCCAATTCACCTGCGCGAGGCGTATCTGAGAAATGGGATCGAAGAGCTGTATCCACCCCAGGCCGAGTGTGTTGAAGCCGGTTTATTCGACAGGAAAAACATTTTAGCCGCCATTCCTACGGCTTCCGGAAAAACACTCATCGCAGAAATGGCGATGCAGAAGGAAATTTCCGAGGGAGGAAAGTGTCTCTACATTGTTCCGCTGAAAGCCCTTGCATCAGAAAAATACGAAGATTTCAGCGGCAAATCCGTCAAGGTCGGGATCGCGACCGGCGACCCGGATCAGCGCGACGAGTACCTGGGCAGGTACGACATCATTGTCGCGACGTCCGAGAAGACCGATTCGCTGATCAGAAACAAAGCCGGGTGGCTGAAAAGCATCTCTCTTCTCGTCGTTGACGAAATCCACCTGATCGGTGACGAGTCACGCGGCGGCACGCTTGAAATGGTGATCGCGCAGCTGAGGTTCCAGAACCCGGACATGCAGATCATCGGCCTCTCAGCCACTATGGGTAACCCCGAAAGCCTCGCAAAATGGCTAGATGCCGCCCTCATCACGAGTGAGTGGCGGCCGGTCGATCTCCGGGAAGGAGTCTACTTTGACGGGGCGATCCATTTCCACGGAACCGAACGTCTGCTCGAGACGCCCAAAAAGGACGATGATCTTAACCTTCTTTTGGACACAGTAAACGAAGGCGGGCAGTGTCTGGTCTTCGTCTCTTCCAGGCGTTCAGCCGAGGCATACGCAAAACGGGCCGCAGTAACGCTGAAAAAAACCTCGCCCACGCTCGACGAACTTTCAAAACGGATCGGAAAAGCCGATACGACCGCGTCCGGAAAAAATCTCGCCCTTGCCGTGAAATCCGGAGCGGCGTTCCATCATGCAGGTCTCCCCAGAGAAGCGAGAACTGCAGTCGAGGAAGGATTTAGGAACGGATACATCCTATGCATATCATCGACCCCGACGCTTGCCGCCGGACTCAACCTGCCTGCACGGCGGGTGATCATCCGGGATTATCAGCGGTATGAACGCGGAACCGGCATGAACCCGATCCCGGTCCTCGAGTACCGGCAGATGGCGGGACGGGCCGGCAGACCGAGACGCGACCCCTACGGCGAGGCGGTCCTCATCGCCAAACAGCAGCGCGACGTGGACCGATTATTCGAAGAATTCATCGATGCGCCTGCCGAAGACATCACCTCCCAGTGCCAGAGAGAGAACGAACTCAGAAGTCATCTCCTTGCACTCATCACCTCGGGCTTCGCCCAGACAGACGGCGAAGTCAGGGGATTCATGGAAAAATCCTTCTACGCAAGCCAGAAATCCGTCCACCGGCGGCTCGACAAAAACATCGAGAAGACGCTTGCCTACCTGGAAAAGTCCGGGATGATCGAGAGGGAGGGAGAAGAGATCCACGGGACCCTCTTTGGAGCGCTGACGTCAAGGCTCTACCTCGACCCCGAGTCGGCCATGATGATCAAAGACGGCCTTGCCGGGAAAAAGTTCACGGCGTTTGGAATGCTGCACCTTCTCTGCATGACGCCGGACATCTTCAGATTCTATCTCAAATCTTCGGACGAAAAGTTCGTGGATAAGATCCTCAAGGAAAGAAGCGAAGAACTCCTGCTCGACGATCTATCCGAGGAGTTTTTTGCAGCAATCAAGACGGCACTCGTTGCCGAGGAGTGGATCTCCGAGATAGGCGAGGACTCCATCTGCGAGCGGTTCGGCGTGGGTGCCGGAGATATCCATGCAGTAGTCGAAAACCTCAGATGGCTCATGCATGCGGCCGGCAGGATTTGTCATGAGTTCGCCGCCGACTGCGACGAAGAAATGCGGGATCTCGAACTCCGGGTGACCCACGGTGTGAAAGAAGAGCTCCTCCCCTTAATCGCCCTCAAAGGCATCGGACGGGTCCGAGCCAGAAGGCTCTTCGACAGAGGGATCACGAGCCCGGAGAAGCTCATGACCGCAGAAAACAATGAGGTCGTCTCGATTCTTGGAGCGACCATCGCGAAAAACGTTCTCGAACAGGCGGGCCGCAGATCCGCAAAAAAGAGAGAGCAGGAGCTTGAAGAGAGCGAAGAGGAGGAAGAGGATCTGCCGACCGAAAAAAAACCGCAGGCTACCCTTTTTGATTTTGGAGAATGAAAATGACGATGAAAATTTTTTCAGGAAAACTGGATGTTGAGGATGTCGCAGGCACGCTGAAAACGATTAACGGCATCGGAAAAGACACAGGGTCAACGATCGTTCTTTTCGACGCAGCAAAGATCGCCGGAAAACCCCACATAGAGTCGGCGGTCATGCATGCAGAGCGGTCCTTTGCCGAAGGAAAAAATATTGCCCGCACTCTTTCGATGGAGATTTTGCTCTATGCATCCGGGCAGAGACAGTGTTCCCTTGCCCCGAGATTCGGTCTGCAGAAGGGACAAAATCAGGTGTATATCCTGATTCTCGACGGCGATGCCGGCAGAGCGGAGGAAGAGATCCGGGGACTCGTCGAAGAGTCGGATGAAGTGACCGCCGACACAAAGACCCTCGTGCGGGAGTTTTGCATCACCGAAGAGGAGATCAGCGTCGTTGGCGAGGACCGGATCGGCGAACTTGTAATAGAACAGGTCGCTATGCTCGATGCATGGCGCTAACCTTAAACGAAACGATTAACTCTGCATACAGTGTATTTCCATATAACCGATGAAAATACCGCGTATACTCCTTTTTTCTCTTGTCATTCTTCTGATACTTGCGGCAGGCATCGGTCTGGCCGTTGATCAAAACAGATATCCTGAGATCCCGGTGAATCTATCCGACACATCGACGACCGTCGTCCACATAGATTTTCCCTTTATGAACGATACGGTGAAAGCCGAGATCACGCTTAATCTCGCTCCCTACTACGGCGCCACAACGGAAGGAGTGAAAGTAACACCGCTGATCGGCTGTCTGCCGGAACGGTATTACTCCGCGATCGCCTATGATCCGGCCCAAAATCAGATGTATGCAGAACTGTTTCGGGTCTTCAACACGTATGCAGAAAAACATAATCTGACAAGCGACGAGTATATCGAACTGCTGACGACCTATGTCCAGAATATTCCCTACAAAACCTCGGAAACGTAGATAAAATTCCCGATCGAAACGGTGATCCAGAACCGGGGAGACTGTGACGACAAAAGTATTCTTCTCTCAGGTCTTCTCGCCAAAAAAAATTATGATGCCGGAGTATTTGTCTTCGAAAAAGACCATCACATGGCTGCAGGAGTGAAAGCAGGGTACCAGACCGAGTATGAAAACAGCGGATACAGCATCATCGAAACGACCAGATATGAATACGTCGGCGAGGTCCACGAACTTCTGCACCCTGACACTGACCACGGCGATTACAGATTTTACCGGATCGGAGAGGGGAAGGGTATCTATACGGCATCCTGGCAGGTCAGCACTATTCTCACCGTACGGGATGCGGCATACGCAGCTTTGGAAGTTCTGTATCAAAATCTGAACAGTCTGAGTGTGACGATCGCGACGGAAAAGGCGATGCTCGAAACCCCTGAGTATGCATCGAACGCGACCCTTCGCGATGAATATGATCTCCATCTCGATGAATACGACGAGGGGATCAAGGCGGGAAATCAAATCCGTGCGACGCTGCATATGATCAATACAGAACCCTACAACAGAGAGAAGGTGTATCAGACGATTCAGTCCCTGAAATAGGGGCATCTCAGACCTGTATATGAGATCGGAAAGTGTCGGCAGAACAACCAAACGAAACGATTAATGCAAAACAGAATCCATTTCCATAGATCGAATGGAAATACTCAATAAAATACTCTTTTTCCTGCTGATCCTCTGTATGATAACCTCATCGGCCGTTGGCATGACGGTTATCCAAAACACGGGTCCGGCCATTCTCGTGGATTCGTCCGACACCTCGACAACGGTCGTTGAAATCGAGTTTCCCTTTAGGGACGAAATCGTTTCAGACGAAATCACCCTTCATCTCTCACCTTACAACGGTGCAAAAGCGCAAAGTGCAAAATCCATCCCTCTTTTCGGGTATTCTCCACAGCAGTATTACGCTGCGATCGCAAACGATCCGGCCCAGGATGAGATGTATGCAGAACTTCTCGCATTTTTCGAACGGTATTCCAAGGAACATAATCTCACAAGCGACGAGTACGTCGAACTTCTGACGACCTACGTGCAGAATATTCCCTACAAAACGGTCGGCGCCGCGGTGAACTTCCCGATCGAGACGGTGATCGAGAACAAAGGGGACTGTGACGACAAAAGCGTTCTTCTCTCAGGTCTCCTTGCAAAATCCGGGTATGCGGCAGGTGTCGTGGTCTTCAGCGAAGAGAACCATATGACGGCCGCGATCAAAGAAGCGGAGACAGGACAGGTGATCAGCAGCTACATCCTGATCGAAACAACCAGATACGCATACATCGGCGAGAACGCCGCAGTCATCAGAAGCAGAACCCGAAACAGAACACGGGTCAGAGAGGACTCGGTCATTCTTGTCGGAGTGGGAACGGCAGCCTACACGGTCTCCTGGCAGGTGAACGCGATCTTAGAGCAGCGGGATAGAATTGTTGAGACCATCGACTCGCTGAGTCAGGAGATGAGAACACTTAAAACCGAGATAATGGAACAGGAGGCTCAGCTCGATCAGGCGTACGATCCGGCTGTTTACGAAAAATATGAGAGAAATCTCACCAGCTATAACGAGTATATGGAGACCTGCTATGCCTACATTGATGAACTGGAGATAATCAACACCGGTTCCTGCAGCAGAGAGGAGACCTATCAGATGGTCACTTCCATGATGTAGTCGTCCATGACGTAGCCTCCACCGATATCGGTCACGACGTCGCGGACCTTAACAAATCCCAGATGTTCGTAGACGGCAATGGAGGAGTAATTTCCTTTGTTTACCGTCAGCCATATTTTTTCGAGCCCTTCCTCGCGGCAGATTTTTTTCAGAGCTGCAATCGTCTGCGAGGTGAGGTGTTTACCGCGGTATGCTTTTTCGACATATATTTTCGAAAGGAAAAGCGATTTTTCCGCAGTCTCCAAGAGAACGGCCGTATATCCTGCGGATATGCCGTAGTACTGCATCAGATAATATCTGTATCCCTGTTTGATCTGCTCGGTTATTGCCGGAACCGACTGGAATTTTTCTATCATATAGGCAACCTGAGCTGCGCCGATGAGGGGGGTGTAATGTTCGATCCAGACGTTTTCTGCAAGATCGGCAACTACCCGGATCTCTTCGGCGGTCCGAATGGGCGTAAGCAGGATGCGGGGATCACTGGTTTGCATGGGTTAAGATGTGGATGATCTCGGGAACGATGATCTCTTCAGCTGCAAGTTTGACTGCTTTGGGTGATCCCGGGATGCAGAAGATTGCCCGACCTTTGTTTATACCGGCTGCGGCACGGGAGAGAATGACGGCGTTTCCCACCTGGGTATAACTTTTCTGCCGAAAGAGTTCGCCGAATCCGTCCATGGTTTTTATGAAAAGTGGCGAGACGGCTTCGATCGTGCAGTCATCATGCGTAAGACCCGTGCCTCCGTTCACGATGATACAGTTTGCAGAGTCGAGCGCTTCCATAACTGCTGATCTGATTTCTGCAATATCGTCTTTAACGATTTTCACCGAGAAAACTGGAATGCCGGCTTTTTCGAAGGCTTCCTGAATTATTTTTCCGGAGAGATCGGTTTTTTCCGTGCGGGTCGTTGAAACAGTGATTACTGCGGTTTTCACTGAAATATCTTCACGGTGTTCTCTTGACATGAGGGAAATGTATGAGTTCAAAGATAATAGGTTATTCTCCTGTTTAGGAGGATGTGTTTTACCTTGGGAGTTTGTGATGGATGTTTAAGATATTGAAGACGTTTTTTTATTGTTTGATGAATATTTGCAAAAGAAGTCCCCCACCCCTTTGTTGCGAGTGGAAATAATATTTTTGTAATGCTGAAAAATACATTTTTCATTTATGTATTTTTGTAATAATAAATAATTTCATTTAAGAATATATAAAGATTGAGAATTTCTATCAACTCTTTTTTTTAACGAGAATCATTATTTATGAAGGATTGAATACATCCCCACACCCTCTCATCCCCCCCACCAAAAAAAAGAAAATCACGATAAATCCCAATTATTCCTTGACGTTTTTTTTAATTTACACCCTGTTTTGAATCGTTTTCACTTATATTTTTCACTCTCACTCTTTGCAGCGTTGTTACCTTCACCAACCCTGCATGAAAGATATTTTTGATCACTGCATAGGGTCTCTCCCCCTTTGATCTCTTTCTACTTATTCGCATATTTCTCAGTTTATCTCGTATCCCAATGGGATGTCCTCTCGCCCCTCGTTTCATTGTGGCACTATATCCCTTGCATTTTGCTCCCTGATATCCCCGATCCCGATAGACCACTTCTCCTTTTTCTGACATATCCACCTGACTGTCATGAACATTTTCCGTGGTGGTTTCAATGCGTCGAATAAGATCATGCGTCGTATCCATGATGGTATGCAGTTTATAGCCATAGTGCATTTTGCCGTTCTTGGACATGATTTTTCCATCTTTATCCCGTCGTGTTTTTGCCTGCTCTCCTCGCGGCGTGTCTTTCTTACAATGACCGGGTTCAGCATACACAAACGTTGCATCCTGAATCATACCTTGTTCAATTTTGAGACCTTTCAGGTCAAGTTGTCGCTGAAACTCCTGCCAAACCAATGTGTCAACGCCTGATTCGGACATGCGCTCCCAAAATAACCAGATCGTTGAATTGTCGGGTATTTTGTCAGGACACCCAAGGAAATGCCAAAAGGAGAGACGATCGTAGATTTCACGTTCAACGGCGAGATCAAATAGATTATACCAGACTTCCAGAAGCTGAATCTTGAACATGAGTATTACATCGACATTGGGGTGACCGCCTTTGCCGGATTTATTTGCATACATGGATTCAAGAAGAGGACGAAAAACATCCCAATCAAGTGTTTTACCAACATCGGAGAGACGGTCGCCAAGTTTTTAATAACGCTCGTGATATGCCTGGTTGAGACCAAAGCTGCTGAAAGTCCCCATACATACTACTCAACGTACGAAAAGAAAGTACTTTCTGTCGGAAAAAAAGGTTGTTAGAAATTCTCAAATATTTGTTGGGTTGATCCCTGAAAACACCCTCCCCCGTCCCCCACACGAAATTTTCGAAAATCAACGAAATAAATGAAAAGGGGGACAGGGGTGGAGGATTAAGATATTGGGTACGGTGTTGACCGGCATTATCTAGGTGATTTTTATTAGGATGGGCCGATAAAATAACAGGTAATGCTCTATTATAAAGACGAATCCTATGCAATCTTCGGTGCTATTTTTGAAGTGTACAAAACCCTTGGAAACACATTCATCGAATCGTTTTATCAGAAAGCTTTGGAGCATGAATTTAAACTGAGAAACATTCCCTTTGTCCCGCAGAAACGTATCCCGGCAATTTACAAAGGTCAGGAAATCGGATATTATACCCCAGATTTTGTCTGTTTCAATCAAATCATTGTTGAGCTGAAGTCGCGGCAAAACACCACGGAAGAAGAACAGAAACAGGTGATGAACTATCTCAATCTTGGGGGATATGATTTAGGAATCTTAGTGAACTTTGGCACATACCCGAAAGTGTACGTGCAAAGGATCGTCCGAAAGGGAGCGTCACTTCCAACAGTCGAAGAAGAAGAACCGCCATATTATTTTGAGTGAAGGAAAATCCATTCCTCCACCCCTGTCCCCCTTTTTGTGTATTTCGTTGATTTTCGAAAGTTTCGTGTGGGGGGTGTGGGAGGGATTTATGTACAATCAACTTATAGTCAATCTTTCTCTATTTCGTGTTTTCGTCCGTTTTTCGTGGATTTCGTGTGATGGCTTATACCATCCGAAATAATCCAGTACACGAAACCGAGGTACACCAACAACGGATTATGCACTGGTTGGACCTGCGTGGAGCTCACACAATGATACACCCGCCATTCTTTTTAATGTACTAAACCCATACTCTATCATAACAATGACAGCATTTCTGAATGGTTTACTGAATGAACAGCCGGTTTCCCTGACGGTGAACGGACGGGGGCTCGTGACCGTGATGATGCTGAAAGATATGACCGAGGAGTTTGCGGCCGGGTATCTGACGACGGAGGTGATCGTGCCGTATGCAGATATCGAGTCGGTGATGCAGACGGAAACGGGCGTGAGCGTGCTGACAAAAAATCCGTTCAAGGTTCTGCTGCCGAAAAAAAGCGTGGTCTCGGGCTGCGGGGGTATGGCGTCCTATCTGGATCCGGAGAAGCTGCCGGTAATTGAGTCCTGGATCCCGGTCCCAAAGGATATTTTGAATCACGAATTTTCCAGCGAGGTTATCAAAGCAGGAGGGTTTGGGGCGGCGGCGTTTGCCGATGGAATGGGAGCAGCGTGTGCGGAAGATATCGGACAATTCACGGCTCTGGACAAGGTGGTCGGCCGGCTCCTTATGGAAGGGATCCCGCCGGAAAGCACCGCGGTCCTCGTCTCGGGAAAGGTGACGGCAGACCTTGTTCGAAAATGTCTGCATGCAAAGATCTCGGTGCTGGCATCAAAGCAGCCGCCGACCTATCTCGCGGCCGAAGTGGCGAAAAACGGCAAGCTGACGCTTGTGTATTGAAGCGAAGAATTGGATTCAACATATATCCAAAACACTCCACAATTTTTATCATGAGAATATCTAACAACCTTTTTTTCCGACAGAAAGTACTTTCTTTTCGTACGTTGAGTAGTATGTATGGGGACTTTCAGCAGCTTTGATCTCAACCAGGCATATCACGAGCGTTATGAAAAACTTGGCGACCGTCTCTCCGATGTTGGTAAAACACTTGATTGGGATGTTTTTCGTCCTCTTCTTGAATCCATGTATGCAAATAAATCCGGCAAAGGCGGTCACCCCAATGTCGATGTAATACTCATGTTCAAGATTCAGCTTCTGGAAGTCTGGTATAATCTATCTGATCTCGCCGTTGAACGTGAAATCTACGATCGTCTCTCCTTTTGGCATTTCCTTGGGTGTCCTGACAAAATACCCGACAATTCAACGATCTGGTTATTTCGGGAGCGCATGTCCGAATCAGGCGTTGACACATTGGTTTGGCAGGAGTTTCAGCGACAACTTGACCTGAAAGGTCTCAAAATTGAACAAGGTATGATTCAGGATGCAACGTTTGTGTATGCTGAACCCGGTCATTGTAAGAAAGACACGCCGCGAGGAGAGCAGGCAAAAACACGACGGGATAAAGATGGAAAAATCATGTCCAAGAACGGCAAAATGCACTATGGCTATAAACTGCATACCATCATGGATACGACGCATGATCTTATTCGACGCATTGAAACCACAACGGCAAATGTTCATGACAGTCAGGTGGATCTGTCAGAAAAAGGAGAAGTGGTCTATCGGGATCGGGGATATCAGGGAGCAAAATGCAAGGGATATAGTGCCACAATGAAACGAGGGGCGAGAGGACATCCCATTGGGATACGAGATAAACTGAGAAATATGCGAATAAGTAGAAAGAGATCAAAGGGGGAGAGACCCTATGCAGTGATCAAAAATATCTTTCATGCAGGGTTGGTGAAGGTAACAACGCTGCAAAGAGTGCGAGTGAAAAATATGCTGGCTGCATTTTGTTATAATATCTATCAAGTGAAAACGATTCAAAACAGGGTGTAAATTAAAAAAAAACGTCAAGGAATAATTGGGATTTATCGTGATTTTCTTTTTTTTGGGGGGGGGATGAGAGGGTGTGGGGATGTAACCTATCTTCCTTAAATCATGATTCATGTTAAAAAATGGGTTAATAGAAATTCTCGTGTAGATCTCCAAAAAATCCGCAGTATGCCATAAGTGCGTCAGCAGCGCTGAATCGTGCTCCTCGCAAGTCATGCAGGGTATTATCCATATCAAAAATGACTGCACGCGGCCAGAATTGGTTCATAACGAATAAAATTATTGAAGGGCGTAGGCATTCGATGTCTCGAAGCCTTCAATGCCTAGTCCGCGAAGACTTTTCATGACTCTCTCGCGGAACTCAATAAACTCTTCATTGGTAAGCTGTTCCGGGAGCATTTTATCTGATGAAACACTTCTAAAAATCCAATATATAATTTTTCCAACGATCTCAACAACATCGTCTTCCGATTTTGCTACAAAGAACGTCCTGCCGATTTTTGGGTGACGACCGCGTTTTCCGCCGAGAGTGATAAGATATCGCGGTTTATCAAAGTTAATGAACTGGAATGGGCAGGCATGAATACAGAAACCACAGAGCATACAATCTTTGTTGATCAGCTGCAGTTTCCCATCGACGATCTTTATTGCATGTTCACGACAGTAGTTTCCGCAGGTTCCGCACCCCGTACACAGGCCCATGTTTCGAATGGGTTTTCTCAGACCGGTGATGCCGATTTCATTAAGTCGTTCACTCATGCATCCATTTGGGCATCCGGAAATGGCAATCCGCACTTTCACCGGCATCTCCTGGCCAAAAAACTTTTCATCAAGTTTTTTTGCAAGTGACAGCGAGTCGATTACAGCATACTTACAGTTTTGCGTTCCAAGACACGCAGTAACATTAACTACTTCGTCGCGTTCGGCACCGATAGGAGTTCCATTTTTGTCGAGCGCTGCTGCGAGTTTATCAAGATTCTCGGGACGAACATGAAGCAGTTCAACAGTCTGACGTGTGGTGAAGTGAACGTCTTTTACGTCAAATTTTCTGGCAATTCTTGCAATTCCGGAAAGCTTATCCGGAGTCATCATCCCGGCGGGTACCCTCAGCCTAACGATATAATGTTCATTATCTCTCTCGGGGATGACGCCACCCTTTAAGAATACTATCGGTTTTTCCAGATGCATTGTACTTTCTTCATTGGCGAGGAAATCATAAAATGATTCGCTTATGGTGCCTTTATTTCCCGAAGGATAATCTCAGCAGCTGCTTGTGTGATCTCTCCGGTAAACCGATACACCGTTCCAAATGTTCTGGTGATCTGTGCTGCATATCTTAAGTGTGAACTCTGCACCAGAGGCATGTATTTTCTTTTTGGAACATATTACGACGTTCGCGTGCGAGTTTCATGCATAGGTTGATTTGCGGATCTCCGGGTGCGGTCCTGCCGAAAATAAGTCCTAATGCAGTCCATTTTTCCAGTGACTGCTCCACACGCACATCCAGAATCCTACATGCCAATGGGAAAGGCTGAGTTCGGCAATAACACAATCGGAAACATCAGGACAGAATGTATCGCGAATAACTTTGATTACAGCTTCTGAGCAGTAATATTGCTTGGTACGGTACAACTCTTCAGATTGTTTTCTACTCTCTTTTGGATCTACTGAAGATGTAAGTGAAAAATAAAGGGGAGGATCATACTCTCTTGTAAGAGACGGTCAGGGGGACTGCAGTTTTAATCGTGTACAGCGCCATGCACCCGTTGAGAGCTGCTGCACGCAGTCCTTCAATCTCTTCTTCGGATGCGGATGATTTCACGTTAAAGGTCACTCTGTATGCTCCTACAAGGGGCTGGTCGCCAAGATTGAACTGAGCGTGGTAATCAAGGTCTGCTTCAATATCAGTGACCAGTGATTCGATCTTAATTCCACGTTTTGCAGCTGCGGTCATAAACGTGGACGATGCACACCCTGCGATCCAGAAAAGACCGAAAGCCATGGGAGACGGTGAGACGCCCGGGCCATCAAAGTTTGGATGGGACAAGGACAGTTTGAATGCGTCACCGGTGGTTTTTGCTTCAGCAGTGAACTGTGGACCTTTCTCGTCGAACTGCCATGTTCCGGTCATTTTTGTTGTGAACAGGGCCTCATCGTCGTTTGCTATGATATCTGCTTCGTATTTTTTTACCTGTGCAAGGTCTATGTTGTTAAGTGACATGATAATTTTCCATTATGTGGAGTTATTTAGAAGGAGTCAGGGTGATGAGATATGTATCATTTTCATCCTGGCTGATTACATCAACTGCATATCCTGATTTTGGAAATGCTCCTTCCACAGTTTTTACCTGGGTTGCTGTACCAATGAAACTGAATGCACCTTTATGATTTTTAAGAGCTACTTTGAGTCTGAGCATCAGATAGGTGCAGGATTCTTCACGGTAATCGGGTATCATTTGTGGTAACAGATTGGATCTGTTAGTTCTTAGTAATACTGATTTCCCAAAGACATTTTTCGATTAATGTGGAGGTACAGTCAAGTTTTTTGATCCCGCAGTATTCCGGTATGGAGCCGGTAGCTGCAGGGCCGTGGTCGCAGAGAACCACGAGTTTATCTCCTTTTGGGAGAGTTTTTACGGCTTTGTCGATTGCTAATAAGCAGAACGGACAAACTTTTCCAGTAATATCAAGATTCATAGTGTCTACCTTATATTCCAATGAGTGTGAAGAAGTTAACTACCCAACCGAGGATAAATGCAGAGAAAATTACTGCTCCTGCAAACATTCCAATAACAAACCAGCCTGATTTGAGGTTTCCTTCCGATGTCATGACGAGTTGTCTGAGCGGGCATCCGCCAAGAAGTGTACCGATAATACCAACGAATACACCGCCGACGAGCATACAGATGATCGTTGCTGCGATGGAAAGTCCTCCGGGTCCTCGGGAATCGCGGTAAATAACTGACCCTCCTGAAGAAGCCAGATGAACTTCGGGAATGCACTGGGCACAAGCAGAGAGAAGATGAGATAAAATACAAATGCCGAGACGATCAAGCCGATGTACCCTTTGAGGAAACGTGTCTGTCTGAAAAGAATGAAGTCGCGAATACCTCCGATCGAACAGAATCCTGATCTCTGACCAAGCCATCCGATGATGATACCAAGAATGATGGTGACAATCGGTACAAGAATGATTGCTACATCTTTTGAAAGTGCTTCCATTTATTCTGCCTCCATTCTCTTGAGAGCTATTTTCACACCGATGAATACTCCGACAATTATCGCAATGAAACCGAAGACCGCAATAATATCTCCATATCCGATACGCAGAGCGATACGATACGGGCAGGCACCCATAAGCAGAGCACAAACCATAAAGAAGAAGCCGCCAAGAGCATATTTGACGTAGGACGTCACATTGCCTTTTTTCAGCCTGAATTCCCGATAGATGAGTGATGCGATTACTGCTCCAACCAGAACTCCAATAATCGTGAGTACAGGCAGGGCTCCGGCAAGTGAGATCGGGGCGGCGACAAGAGTAGTTCCAAAGGCGTCATTGAACGCTACATCAATAAGGTCACGCGTATGACACGCTACACAGAACTCATATGCTACGGGTCCGCCTGCTGGAAAGAGCAGGGCCTGAACGAGGGCTGCCAGAAATCCGATGATAATACCTGCTGTAAGAGGTTTTCGGAGAATGGCATCAATCCCTTTTTTTCTGATTTTGCTACCATGAGCATATTTTATATGATTCTTTTTTATATTAAGGTGATTCAATATATTTATATAAGAATTCATTGTTGGGAAAAAGCGATTATCCATATTAACACTGTTTACTAAACCCATTGAGAATTTCTAACAACCTTTTTTCCGACAGAAAGTACTTTCTTTTCGTACGTTGAGTAGTATGTATGGGGACTTTCAGCAGCTTTGGTCTCAACCAGGCATATCACGAGCGTTATGAAAAACTTGGCGACCGTCTCTCCTTTTGGCATTTCCTTGGGTGTCCTGACAAAATACCCGACAATTCAACGATCTGGTTATTTCGGGAGCGCATGTCCGAATCAGGCGTTGACACATTGGTTTGGCAGGAGTTTCAGCGACAACTTGACCTGAAAGGTCTCAAAATTGAACAAGGTATGATTCAGGATGCAACGTTTGTGTATGCTGAACCCGGTCATTGTAAGAAAGACACGCCGCGAGGAGAGCAGGCAAAAACACGACGGGATAAAGATGGAAAAATCATGTCCAAGAACGGCAAAATGCACTATGGCTATAAACTGCATACCATCATGGATACGACGCATGATCTTATTCGACGCATTGAAACCACCACGGAAAATGTTCATGACAGTCAGGTGGATCTGTCAGAAAAAGGAGAAGTGGTCTATCGGGATCGGGGATATCAGGGAGCAAAATGCAAGGGATATAGTGCCACAATGAAACGAGGGGCGAGAGGACATCCCATTGGGATACGAGATAAACTGAGAAATATGCGAATAAGTAGAAAGAGATCAAAGGGGGAGAGACCCTATGCAGTGATCAAAAATATCTTTCATGCAGGGTTGGTGAAGGTAACAACGCTGCAAAGAGTGCGAGTGAAAAATATGCTGGCTGCATTTTGTTATAATATCTATCAAGTGAAAACGATTCAAAACAGGGTGTAAATTAAAAAAAACGTCAAGGAATAATTGGGATTTATCGTGATTTTCTTTTTTTTGGGGGGGGATGAGAGGGTGTGGGGATGTATTCAATCCTTCATAAATAATGATTCTCGTTAAAAAAAGAGTTGTTAGAAATTCTCGGAATTTTATTTTTATTATGTTCACAACGTAGGTGTTGACAAACCTTGTCTATACTCTTATCATAATTATTCTCAGATACTTCCCCAGCTGATGTTTTAACAACTGATGATGAATAAATTACATATTTTTGGTAATTGTTATTATTTTCTATTATTTTCCCATATTGGGTATATTTGCACATCGACATATATACATAACTAATAAAAATACAAAATAAGACTAAAAAAATTATCATCCATGTGTAAATAATTAAATCAAAGGATGTTTGAAAATACTTAATACGCTGTCTTCTCAGAAGATCACTGATATGTTTTAGAGAAATCGAATTCTCTGAATTATACGCGCCTTACATAAGATAATCTAATGAAAACGAACAGCGACAAACTTCAAGCACAAAATCTAGTATTTCACGTAGCTTGACGTCACAACAGGAGGCGCCGGGGCGCCGACAGGATTTGCCCGAACGTTCCCGATGAGGGAGGAGCAAGACAGCGTAGCTGGATTGCGAGAGGGAGGGTCAGCAAATCCGATTCGCTTGCCCGAAGGGCGGATTCGCGCCGATTCGCGGTTGGTTTTACCTCTTGTGTCCGCAAAAATACCGTACACGAAATCGAAGTACATCCAAATCTAGGTCAGTTTTTTTCAGTTGAGCTTACAATGAAGAGATTATTTCTAAAAAATCAACGCTAAAAAAAAGAAAAAATTAGTCCTTCTTTTCAGTGACTTCTTCGTGGTGAGCTTCCTGATATCTCTTCATCTCGAGATTGCGGAGTTCAACTCTCCGGACCTTTCCCGAAATCGTCTTTGGAAGCTCCTCCACGAACTCGATCGCCCGCGGATATTTATACGGGGCGGTCGTCGTCTTCACATGGTTCTGCATCTCCTTGATCAGGACATCGGATCCCTTGTAGTCATCCTTCAGCACCACGAACGCCTTGATGATCACGCCGCGGATCGGGTCCGGGCTTCCGACGACTGCCGACTCCTTCACTGCCGGGTGCTCGATCAGCGCCGACTCAACCTCTGCCGGAGAAACACGGTATCCGGACGACTTGATCATATCATCGTCGCGGCCCATGAACCAGAAGTAACCGTCCTCATCAACCGTCGCCTTGTCTCCCGTGTAGTACCAGCCGTTGATGAACACCTTCGCCGTCGCCTTCGGGTCATCCAGATACTCCGTAAACAGACCGACCGGGGAGGGGTCGCTCGTCTTGATCGCGATCCTGCCCTCGACTCCCGGCGCAACCTTATTGCCCATATCGTCGTGCAGCTCGATCTTCCATCCCGGAGCGGGCTTCCCGATCGAACCGGGTCTGACTTCCATGCACGGGAACGTTCCGATCACCGTTACGGTTTCCGTCTGGCCGTATGCCTCGTAGATCTTCTTGCCGGTGCCTTCCTCCCACACGCGGTTGACCTCCGGGTTCAGCGTCTCGCCTGCAGAAAGGCAGTGACGCAGCTCGGAAAAGTCGAAGGTCTCCAGATCCGCAAGGATCAGCATACGGTAGATCGTCGGCGGAGCACAGAACGTCGTGATCTCGTATTTCTCGATCAGCGGGAGAAGCTCCGTCGCGTTGAACTTCCCGCGGTAGTCGTACACGAAGACGCAGGCGCCTTCCATCCACGGACCGTAGAACTTACCCCACGAGGATTTACCCCAGCCCATATCCGCCACCGTAAAGTGGAGATCGTTTTCCGTCAGATCATACCAGAACTTACCGGTCACGATATGACCGTGCGGATAGGCATGATTATGCAGCACCATCTTCGGATCGGCGGTCGTTCCCGACGAGAAGAAGATCAGCATAGGGTCCGTCGCTTTGGTTCGGACACTCCGGACGATCGAACTGAGCTTGGTCGAAGCACGTGCCGGGTGTATCAGTTCCTTCTGATAATTTATCCATCCCGGGGAGTCGCCGTCGACCAGGAACTTGACTTGGAGTGACGGGCAGTCGCTCGCTATATCTTCAAGTTTCCACGCGTTTTCCGTGTTCGTGACGATCATCTTGAACCGCCCCTGGTTTATTCGGTATTTTAGATCGTGGGGGGTTAGAATGACCGGGGACGGGCAGATCACTGCGCCTATTTTTATTGCAGCAAGAGCAAAGGTCCACCACTCGGGGACACGCGGTAGAAGGAGCATGACTCTGTCCCCTTTGCCGATATGCTGTTTGAACATCATGTTCGCGATCTGGTTGGACAGATTCATCATCTGCCGGAAGGTGTAGTATTTTTCCTTTCCTTCCTGGTTTGTCCAGATCATGGCGAGTTTGTTTCGATCTTTTTTCGCCCATGCATCAACAACGTCGAAGCCGAAGTTGTAATACTCAGGCACCGCAATAGAAAACGTGGAATAAGTTTCCTCGTAGTCCATCATGTTGTGGGGCACAAATCCCTCGGATTTATGCTCGCGTTCAGCCGGACGATTACTGCGTCCGGCTTTGCGTGCCGTTTCGGTCATGGGGTTATATTTTGCTTTATTTTATCATAAAGATAGAGGTGGGTTTTTCACGACGGAAAAAAAGATGGTCAGAATTTTGTATAATAGGATTTATACTGCTGCCAGCCGGGATTCATCGTCCGGCGGCCCGGAGCATATTCCCAGGAGTATTTTATTGCGCCGGTAACAAACTTTTTTGCCTCTAATACGGCTTCCCTCGCCGGATAGCCGAGGGCGATGTGGGCCGCGATCGCGGAGGCGTAGCAGCAGCCCGACCCGTGAACGTCCGTAAATGGCGCGACCTCCCCTTCGACGAGCAAAATTCCGTCTTTGTCGGCAAATACGTCGATCCCGAGCCGGAAATGTGCGTGTCCTCCTTTGATCACCGCGGCCTTTGCCCCGCGATCGATGAACCAATATGCCGCTTCTTCCATCGATTCAGGCCCGGTGATGGTGATTCCCGAAAGGGCCGCGGCTTCGGGGATATTCGGGGTTATGACGGTGGTCCGCGGCAGAAGTTCGGCTACAAGCCGCTCCTGTCCCCCCTCGTCGAGAAGCCGGTACTCTTTTGTTGCGAGAAGCACCGGATCGACGACGAGGTTTCGCCCTTCGGGTATGCTTTTTCTGACGACGTTCACCGTCTCCGCATTTTTGAGCATGCCCGTTTTATAGCAGCCGATAGGGAAGTCCTCTTCGAGGGCGTCGATCTGTTTTTTGATGAAGTCTGCAGGAACGCTTGCAGAATCGAGAACGTGCGTTGCATTCTGGGCGGTCAGGGCCGCAATCACGGTCATTCCCCAGACGCCGCAGGCTGCCATGGTTTTCAGGTCGACCTGTATCCCTGCGCCGGCGGAGGGGTCGGAGCCTGCGATCGTGGCGGCGAAGGCCATCGTATTTTCGCGGGAAGTCATATCAGATATATTAGTGTGCTCCTTTGAAAAAATACTTCTTCGGGAGTTTAACCTCATGTCTTTATGGTCTGTCCCTTCACATCTATTTTGTATGGACGTGGAAGGCTTCGTTCGGCGGAGCATGCATAAAGATATCCCTGAAGGGGAGATCGAGAAACTTCTTCAGGAACGCATTCTGGATATAAAGAATATTGATGACGTGTTTGCACGGGATTTCGCACGGGCCGTCATTGAAGAGGTGAAGGTGACGAGCGGGCTAAAAGGCGATCTGTTCGAATACGAACATGCCGGCGTTTCGATGGGCGAGTTCGGTGTTGGGTCCCGCGGCTCGGGAGATTTTTACGCTCACCGAAAGATCGCCCACGTGATCGGGCAGACCTCTGCACAGGTCGGCGTTGATCAGATGGATGACGGGGGTGTCGTCGAGGCGAACGGCCAGTATATTATCACGACGGTGGACGGGATGCACTCGCGTCTGTCAGATTTCCCGTTCCTTGCGGGATTCCATGCGACCCGGGCGACGCTTCGCGATGTGTATGTGATGGGCGCCAGCCCGGTGGGTCTGATCTCGGACGTGCACATCGCCGACGACGGTGATGTGGCGAAACTGTTCGACTACACGGCAGGGATCACGACGGTTTCGGACGCTTTGGGCGTGCCGCTTGTGGCCGGTTCAACGCTTCGTATCGGCGGGGATATGGTTCTCGGCGACCGGATGACGGGATGCGTGGGCGTTGTGGGCGTGGCAAATCACGTGACGGCCCGCAGATCTTCGGTTCCGGGCGATGTTCTATTAATGACGAGGGGGGCAGGCGGAGGGACGATCGCGACGGCGGCTCTGTATTCGGGGAACGCGGATGTGGTGGAGGAGACGATCAATCTGCATTTCCTGAAGGCCTGCGATGCGTTGATCCGGTCGGATGTTTTCCCGCAGATCCACGCGATGACGGATATTACGAACGGGGGTCTCCGGGGCGATGTGTTCGAGATCGCAGAAACGGCGAATGCGACGGTGGTTGTCGAAGATGCGCCGCTTCGGGGTCTTATCGCGCCGAAAGTGCTTGCTTTGCTGGATAAACTGGGTATCGATTATCTGGGCGTGAGTCTGGATGCACTCCTCGTGATCGTGCCGCCGGAGTATGCGGATGAGGTCATCCGGGTCGTCGGAACGGCGGGTGTCCCGATGGAGCGGATCGGTTTCGTGCGTGAGGGGCCGGGTGTCTCCCGGCTGATCAAGGACGGTGTGGAAGGAGAGTTCCAGCCGAAGTTCCGCGAGGCGCCGTATACGCCGGTAAAGAAAGTGGTGGACCGACCGGGCAGGGACTTCGAGGAGATGAAGAAGGGGATCGACCGGGCGGCAGAGGCGGCACGCGCGAAGAAGGAACGGGTGCTGAAGAGACTTTCGTAAAGAAGAGGCTCTCTCTTTTTGTGGAAAAAAGGGACCGTCAATATTTTTTTTGAATTGGGGTGCGGGTTGGAAATGCACCCAGCCGATTCTTTCTTTTTCGTGTTTTCGTGTGTTTTTCGATTTGGTGTAAGGGATTATTTGAGTGAGCGTATTCATCACACAAAATACACGAAAAAACGACGAAAACACGAAAAAGTGTACTAACACGAAAAAGAAAAAGATGAGAGATGGGGGATCCCCGTAGTACCCTCCCCGTCCCTCACACCAAATTATCGAAAATCAACGAAATGCACGAAAAAGGGGATAGGGGCGGAAGAATGAGAGAGTATCCATAGTCAAGTTCAGGAAGGATAAGGTCGGGTGTGGACACATGAGAAAAACCAACCGCGAATCGGCGCGAATCCCGCCCTTCTGGCTCCCAGAATCGGATTTGCTTTTCCTCACTTTCGCAATCCAGCTACGCTGTCTTGCTCATCCCTCATCGGGAGCGTTCGGGCAAATCCTATCGCCGCCCCGGCGGCTCCTGTGAGGAAAAAAGAGTGTTTTTGGTCGTATTTCGGGGTGCGGGGAAGTGACTGCGAGGTGGACGCTGAAAGCGTCCGATCTCAGCGGAGCAAACCAAAGGTTTGCGATCCGGCGTGGAGCGGCCCGCGGTGGAGACATCCTTGAGTATTGGATGGAGGAAAAGAGTCTTTTTGTGGAGTTAGTTTGAAAACAAGATAAATACCCCGCAGTCAGAGGTGAAATCACCTCTGCCCTGCAAGGAACTTGCTTGCAAGGCAAAGCCTTGCTCAGCTAAGGGAACCTAAAGGGTCCCGTCTTACAATTCTTTATAGATGTCACGCCGGTTTCCCGCATTCAGGACAAGGATCACGAGCTGCATATTATTCAACGTAAACAACACTCGATATTCCCCCATCCGGTGAGAAAAAATCGGGACGTCGCGTTCCCCTTTCAGCCGCTTCATATGTGCAGAAGGATCCTTCGCCAGCTCGTCAATACTGTCCAGAATATGTATTTGGACATCCTGCGGCAGTTTTTTGATACTTCGCGCAACCCTTTGGGTATATTGAATAGAATACATCAGAGGCCAAGCTCAGAACGCAGATCCTTTGCAGAGATCAGACGCCCTGCCTTCATATCATCAACTGCCTCTTCAAGTTGAGCGATCTCCGTTTCGCTCAAAGGCTCCGCATCCTCTGCGAAGCTGAGCAGGCGGACAATAATATCCGCATAGGTTTCCCGCTGATGGATCTTAATTGCATTCAGCCGGACCTTCAGATCAGTTGGAATAGAAATAGTAGACGTCCCCATATTGCGCGACACCTCGGTGTTATATATAACATCTGGTGACACCAGACAATAAACATTTGGGGTGGCGGGTTGGTGACGAACTCGAAGAACTCAGCCGAGCAAGTTTTCGAAGGAAACTTGCGAGCAAATCTTTGATTTGCGACCGTGGGTGAAGTACCCCTCGGTGGAAATATTCCGTGTTTTGGATTTAGAAAAAAGATATTGAGAATTTCTATCAACTCTTTTTTTTAACGAGAATCATTATTTATGAAGGATTGAATACATCCCCACACCCTCTCATCCCCCCCCCAAAAAAAAGAAAATCACGATAAATCCCAATTATTCCTTGACGTTTTTTTTAATTTACACCCTGTTTTGAATCGTTTTCACTTGATAGATATTATAACAAAATGCAGCCAGCATATTTTTCACTCGCACTCCTTGCAGCGTTGTTACCTTCACCAACCCTGCATGAAAGATATTTTTGATCACTGCATAGGGTCTCTCCCCCTTTGATCTCTTTCTACTTATTCGCATATTTCTCAGTTTATCTCGTATCCCAATGGGATGTCCTCTCGCCCCTCGTTTCATTGTGGCACTATATCCCTTGCATTTTGCTCCCTGATATCCCCGATCCCGATAGACCACTTCTCCTTTTTCTGACATATCCACCTGACTGTCATGAACATTTGCCGTGGTGGTTTCAATGCGTCGAATAAGATCATGCGTCGTATCCATGATGGTATGCAGTTTATAGCCATAGTGCATTTTGCCGTTCTTGGACATGATTTTTCCATCTTTATCCCGTCGTGTTTTTGCCTGCTCTCCTCGCGGCGTGTCTTTCTTACAATGACCGGGTTCAGCATACACAAACGTTGCATCCTGAATCATACCTTGTTCAATTTTGAGACCTTTCAGGTCAAGTTGTCGCTGAAACTCCTGCCAAACCAATGTGTCAACGCCTGATTCGGACATGCGCTCCCGAAATAACCAGATCGTTGAATTGTCGGGTATTTTGTCAGGACACCCAAGGAAATGCCAAAAGGAGAGACGATCGTAGATTTCACGTTCAACGGCGAGATCAGATAGATTATACCAGACTTCCAGAAGCTGAATCTTGAACATGAGTATTACATCGACATTGGGGTGACCGCCTTTGCCGGATTTATTTGCATACATGGATTCAAGAAGAGGACGAAAAACATCCCAATCAAGTGTTTTACCAACATCGGAGAGACGGGCGCCAAGTTTTTCATAACGCTCGTGATATGCCTGGTTGAGACCAAAGCTGCTGAAAGTCCCCATACATACTACTCAACGTACGAAAAGAAAGTACTTTCTGTCGGAAAAAGGTTGTTAGAAATTCTCATCTGTTCTGTTGGTCAAAGAAAACTGAAATTTGGTCCCGTCAGCGATCCAAAAAATATTCGCACCACCATCCTAAGAACACTTGATGCCAAAAAACAAGAATGACATCATAAAGAAATGAGCCGTATGCATCCGAAGATCACAGTTCGGATCAATCAGCCCTATTCTCTGCCCCGTCACAGAAGATCAAGCTTCGAATCATTCTCCGTGATCCGCCGGAACATCCTTCTTCACCACGCTTCCCGCTCCGATCACCGCATTATTCCCGATAGGGATCTCTTCTGCATATTCGGACATCGAAACATGCCCATCATCATAGCGCATAGTTATCTTCTCCGCAGGAATCAGCGGATGCGAGTTTGTCATAAGGGAAATGGTCGGGCCAACCATCACATTTTCCCCGATAAACGTATGACAGCCGTAATTGAATTGGATCGGCCCCTGGAAATAATAATTTTCACCGATTTTTCCGATAAACTCTTTGATGATCGGCAGGCGTTCCTCGTCGTACTCGTCCAAAGCATTGAATTTCTGACAGAGAACATGGGCCGTATGCTTCAGATCGCGCAGTTCCTTTGACCGTGCGTCAAAGAGCCTGCCTGCAAATATTTTTTCTTCTTCTTTCACATCTTAGAGGGCGCCCCGCACATTTTTCGTCGCTTCGCACATCCGTGCAAGCTTCTCGAAAGCCGTCTCCGGGGTATGCATACGAAGACCGCAGTCAGGGTCGATCAGGATATTTTCTGCCCCGAATGCATCCACGCAGGCAGTGATCCGCTCCTCGATCTCCTTTACCGACTCGATATGCGGATCCGAACTCTTCACGCACCCGCAGCCGATCTTTTTCCCGGCAAGATCTCTCTTTGAGAGAACAGAGAGATTCTCCATCGACACTGCATACTCGAAATCCAGAATATCCACCGGCAGCTTCGTCCAGGAATCCGCTATCTCCCCAAGCATCCCGCACGTATGAATGCAGGACGGGGTTTTGATTCCGGCGAAGATTATTTTGAGGGCCTCCCGTGCCGTATCCACCGAAATCGCCCCTGTTGAAAGGATCGGCTCGTCCACCTGAATGATCGCGACGCCAGTCTCTGCAAGATACTTCGCTTCCTGATGCAGAGCGGCGGCGAGATCCATCACCACCTCTTCTTTATTCCGGTAGATCGGTGTATCCACCTGCAGAGCGTAGGCGAGTGTGCAGGGCCCGGTAAGGATCCCTTTCACGTACTTCGTCTTTGTCAAAGCGTATTTCGTATCGCCGACCGTGATCGGTTTATCAGCCGCCCCGATCTTCCCAAGAACGGTCTTCTCCGAGATCCCCAGCAGTTTCGAAACGAATGCCTGGACCATATCCGCTCTCACCTGTCCGTCTGAAATAATATCCACTCCTGCCCGTATCTGTTCGGCTACGGCAAACTGCACCGCTTTTTTGTACGGGTCGATTAAAGATGAAAGTCCTGTTCCTTTCACGCAAGGGAACGATCCGACGACCGTTGTCGGTATAATACAGGGGAGATCCATGATAAATTAGGTCGTCCCGTGAAGATAAAAATCCTCTGCATCCGACCCTCATGGTTCTGCCGCAAACAAAGAGTTTATTTTTTCGTATGAGAATCTATTGCTTGATCACCAATGTCTTCACCATTAAAAATTCCGAAGATGCAAAAAGGCGAATACGACTCACTCATCCGTGACAACGTCGTATCGCGGATTGCCTTCCTAGGGAGAGAATATCCCTACATCGCACCCTTCCTCTACGTCTTTGACGAGAAAAACCTCTACTTCCTCTCGACACGCTACGGCAAAAAAATGGAACTGTTCTCCCAGAATCCGGCCGTGTCCGTCGAGATCGAAAATGTCGCTCCGGATATGTCGACCTACAAATTCGTGACATTGCTCGGCAAACTCTCCGAGGTGACGGACGATGAGAGAAAACGTGCGGTAAAAAGTCACTTCGTCCAGCTTATCTCAGACAAAAAAATCTCGGAAAACAGTCTCTATGCGTTGGGTCACTCACCCACCGAGTCCCCTGAGAAGATCGTCGGCGAAGAACGAACAATGGTTTGGAAACTGGTTGATGTAAAGGAGATCGTTGCGCTGAAAAACGCATGATCTCCAATTTTCAAAAATCATACGTTCATTTAAAAAAGATGGTCTCCCATACGCCTCATTTGGCCGTATGGGACGATCAGCTGATTATTTGAGTTTTTTCTCGAGTTTCTTGAGTTTCTTTTTGGCGTCTTTGCTGCTTGATTCCGCCATCTTCGAGAGTTCTTCAGCCTTTGCCTTCTTTACTTTGTTTAACTTCTCCAGCTGTTTCTTACTTGTTGGCATACATGTACCTCGTTTGAATGGTTCTATTTAGAGTTATTCCTTGTTAAAAATTTCCCCGGCCCGCTCTTCTCCAAAACGTGAAGAAAAACTTCATATGAAATAAACTTCACATAATATAGTATGAAAAAGGAAATACTCATTTCAGTCTGTGGACTGGCCGCCGGAATCATCCTGATCCTTCTGGCCGTATTTGTTTTTACGGGAAGCACGACCCTTAACGGAGCCTGCTATGGAGTTGGTGCCGCGTTAATTGTTCTCTACGGGGGAAATCTGATCGGAAAATCCGTTGTAAAATCGGTAGAGACACCTGAGATTCGGAAAATGCAGGAGATCGAGATGAATGACGAGCGCAATATCCGTATTCGCGAACGTGCCGGCTGGAACACTGTCCGGATCTTTACGCCGGTTCTGTGTTTTCTGACGCTTGCAACAGCACTTATCGGCGTTGAATTATATGTGACGCTTGCGGCCTGCGGGCTTGTTATTTTTCTCGCCGCTCTCTCCATCGGCTCGCAGATCTATTACGACAAGAGGCTCTAATGGAGAACCGGATCAAAGAACTGCGAGCCGCCCAGGGCATGACCCAGGCGGAACTCGCCGAGATCATCTCCGTTTCGTCGAGAACGATCATCTCTCTTGAGAAGGGCCAGTATAATCCTTCGGTCCTTCTCGCCCACAAACTTTCCCTCGTATTTGCGTGTTCGATCGAAGAGGTGTTCCTTTTCGGCGAAGAGGACGGGATCTGACCGGAGTCATACCTCGTAATCCGCGATCACACTTTTTTCGCTTACCTGATTCAGGTAGGTTTTGACGACGCCTGCGTGATAGGGATGTTCGGCGTAGCCGCGCAGAGCCTCTTCATTTTCAACGACAACGGATAAAGTGATGTCAAAAGACCGGTCGGTATGGAACAAATCGACCCCGACCTCGATCTCTTTTATCTGCTCCACGGTCCCTTTCATGGATAGAAGAAGATCGCGGGCTTTTTCGGCGCATGCCGGGTCTTTGAGTTTGAAGAGAACGAGATGTTTAATAATAAAAAAAGGGTTATGGACTGACTCTGTGTCGGTCCCGCGGGAAGAGAACGGCTTCCCTGATATTCTGGAGATCGAGCATGGTCATGACCAGGCGTTCGGCGCCGAGTCCCCAGCCTGCGTGGGGCGGCATACCGTATCTGAACGGATTTAAGTAGAACTCGAATGCATCGGGGTTCAGACCTTTTGCTTTGATCTGTTCTACGAGATGGGAGTGGATATGACAGCGCTGAGCGCCGGAGGTCAGTTCCATTCTTGGGTGCATCATATCGAATGCACGGCAGACGTCGGGGCGGTCTTCGAACGGTATGGTGTAGAACGGTCTCGTGGAGGTCGGCCATTCGGTGATGAAGTACATCGTTCCCATCTTTTCTCCGACGATCCTCTCGGCAGCGGTCGAAAGATCGTCGCCGAAGACGAGCGGCTCGCCGCCGGCGGTGGAGATCTCGATTGCTTCTTTGTAGGTGATACGCGGGAACGGAACGGTCGGGATCTTGAAGTCGGTGATGCCGAGCGTTTCGAGCGCATAGCCGCAGTGGTCGGCGACGTATTGATATGCCGAAGCTACGACGTTTTCGAGTACATGCATTGCGTCCTCTTCATTTGCAAAGGACATCTCGATATCGATCGAAGTGGCTTCGTTTAAGTGACGACCGGTGTTGTGCTCTTCTGCACGGAAGATCGCTCCGATCTCGAAGACTCTGTCGAACCCGGCACTCATCAGCATCTGTTTGTAGAGCTGGGGAGACTGGTTTAAGAATGCTTCTTTATCGAAGTAGGCGAGCGGGAAGAGTTCGGTTCCTCCTTCGGTGGCGGCAGCCACGATCTTCGGGGTCTGGACCTGGGTGAATCCGCTGTCCCAGAGGTATTCGCTGATGGCGCGAAGACAGGCGTTTCTTATCTGGAAAATAGCGTTGATACGGGGTTTTCTCAGATCGAGGTACCGGTTGTCGAGCCGGGTGTCGAGTTCGGCAGGAACTTTTTCCGAGACGTCAAGCGGGAGAGGGGTCTCTGCACGGGAAACGACGCGGAGCGTGTCGGGGACGAGTTCGCGTCCTCCGGGTGCTTTTTCGGTTGATTTGACCACGCCTTCGCATTCGATGACGGACTCGCGGGTCGCCTCTTTGACGGCGGCGAGTACTTCGGGGGTGACTTTCTTTTTGGGGATGGTGACCTGAAGGATCCCGGTTCTGTCGCGAACGAGGAGGAAGGTGAGCCCTCCAAGATCACGTTCTTCGTGGACCCAGCCTGCAATGTGCGCACGCTCAACTGCGGGGGTCACGTCTTTTATTGGTATGCGCATAAAATCTTTATAGTATTTGCGGTGGAGATAGATTATAGTTTGTTCAGGGAATTCTCGAAAGCATCATCGAACAATTTCTGTTTCTTACGCTTTGGCTGTAATGTGAACCGCATCAATCCGCCATGCGATCTGCACGATGTCCCCCGGAAGATACGTATCTCCCGTCTGCCGGAACGGGCAGATGACCGTGAAGATACAGCCGGCTTCCACCGTGACATGAAGGAATGCTCCCGCTCTCTCTGAGGAGACCACTCTGCCCTGAACCGAGATCCGTCCGGTTTCGCTCTCCGTCTTGGACACGGAAATGTCCTCGACGCGAAGCATGATCTGCACGATTCCGTCCGGCATGCGGGGAGCAGGGCAGAACACAACGCCGCCAGAGACCGCATTTCCGTTTCTGACAAACCCGGTGAAGATGTTCTAAACCCCGACAAACTTTGCCACGCTTTCGTTTGCCGGATGATAGAACACTTCGTCGGCAGGGCCGATCTGAACGAACGTCCCGTCAATCATCACGGCCGCCCGGTCGGCGAGCCGCTGAGCTTGTGCCTGATCATGGGTAGTGATGATGATCGTGGTTGTATTGACCCGGTTTTCGTGCAGGATCATCTCTTCAAGCAGGCGTGTCGCGCCGGGATCAAGATTAGCCGTCGGTTCGTCAAGGAAAAGGATCTCCGGTTTTGTCACCAGAACCCGGGCGAACGAAATCCGCTGTCTCTCTCCGCCCGAGAGAGTCCGGCTGCTCCGCCTTGCATACTCGCTCATTTCCATCTCTTCGAGAATCTTCTCAACCCGTTTTTGTCTCTCTTCCCGGGAAACATTTCTGTAGGAAAGGCCGAGGGCGATGTTTTCTTCTACGGTTCTGTCAAAGAGGACCGTTTTTTGGAAAAGCATGCCCATACGATTCCTGAGATCATGGGCCGAGTGTTTTGTGACCTTCTCGCCGAATAACGTAATCTCACCCTTCGATGCCGGCTCGATTATATCCAGCATTCGAAGAAGCGTACTTTTTCCGGCACCCGACGGCCCTATGATTACCAGGATCTCACCTATTTTCACCGAAAAGTTCAGCGGGTGAACGATCTCTTTTTTTCCGTAGCTTTTTGCAAGGCCGCGGACCGAGATGACATCAGTCATCTTTCATCCTCCCGTTGTAGTGCTGGAAGAAATTTACGCCGAAGTTCACGATCAACGCGATTGTCAGGAGAATAATTCCAAGAGCGATTGATGTGGAAAACTCTCCCATGGATGTGTTCAGCGTGATGGCCGTCGTGAGGGTCCGGGTAAAGTGCCGGATATTTCCACCGACCATCATAACTGCGCCGACTTCCGCGATTGCCCGGCCTAATGCCAGGACAACTGCCGATAAAATAGCAAATTGAGAATTTCTATCAACTCTTTTTTTAACGAGAATCATTATTTATGAAGGATTGAATACATCTCCACACCCTC
This sequence comes from Methanocorpusculum sp., assembly GCA_965228205.1. Lineage (GTDB taxonomy): Archaea > Halobacteriota > Methanomicrobia > Methanomicrobiales > Methanocorpusculaceae > Methanocorpusculum. The sequence continues at coordinate 1,640,850 of OZ245799.1, forward strand.
TCATCCCCCCCCAAAAAAAAGAAAATCACGATAAATCCCAATTATTCCTTGACGTTTTTTTTAATTTACACCCTGTTTTGAATCGTTTTCACTTGATAGATATTATAACAAAATGCAGCCAGCATATTTTTCACTCGCACTCTTTGCAGCGTTGTTACCTTCACCAACCCTGCATGAAAGATATTTTTGATCACTGCATAGGGTCTCTCCCCCTTTGATCTCTTCCTACTTATTCGCATATTTCTCAGTTTATCTCGTATCCCAATGGGATGTCCTCTCGCCCCTCGTTTCATTGTGGCACTATATCCCTTGCATTTTGCTCCCTGATATCACCGATCCCGATAGACCACTTCTCCTTTTTCTGACAGATCCACCTGACTGTCATGAACATTTGCCGTGGTGGTTTCAATGCGTCGAATAAGATCATGCGTCGTATCCATGATGGTATGCAGTTTATAGCCATAGTGCATTTTGCAGTTCTTGGACATGATTTTTCCATCTTTATCCCGTCGTGTTTTTTCCTGATCTCCTCGCGGCGTGTCTTTCTTACAATGACCGGGTTCAGCATACACAAACGTTGCATCCTGAATCATACCTTGTTCAATTTTGAGACCTTTCAGGTCAAGTTGTCGCTGAAACTCCTGCCAAACCAATGTGTCAACGCCTGATTCGGACATGCGCTCCCGAAATAACCAGATCGTTGAATTGTCGGGTATTTTGTCAGGACACCCAAGGAAATGCCAAAAGGAGAGACGATCGTAGATTTCACGTTCAACGGCGAGATCAGATAGATTATACCAGACTTCCAGAAGCTGAATCTTGAACATGAGTATTACATCGACATTTGGGTGACCGCCTTTGCCGGATTTATTTGCATACATGGATTCAAGAAGAGGACGAAAAACATCCCAATCAAGTGTTTTACCAACATCGGAGAGACGGGCGCCAAGTTTTTCATAACGCTCGTGATATGCCTGGTTGAGACCAAAGCTGCTGAAAGTCCCCATACATACTACTCAACGTACGAAAAGAAAGTACTGAGAATTTCTAACAACCTTTTTTTTCCGACAGAAAGTACTTTCTTTTCGTACGTTGAGTAGTATGTATGGGGACTTTCAGCAGCTTTGGTCTCAACCAGGCATATCACGAGCGTTATGAAAAACTTGGCGCCCGTCTCTCCGATGTTGGTAAAACACTTGATTGGGATGTTTTTCGTCCTCTTCTTGAATCCATGTATGCAAATAAATCCGGCAAAGGCGGTCACCCCAATGTCGATGTAATACTCATGTTCAAGATTCAGCTTCTGGAAGTCTGGTATAATCTATCTGATCTCGCCGTTGAACGTGAAATCTACGATCGTCTCTCCTTTTGGCATTTCCTTGGGTGTCCTGACAAAATACCCGACAATTCAACGATCTGGTTATTTCGGGAGCGCATGTCCGAATCAGGCGTTGACACATTGGTTTGGCAGGAGTTTCAGCGACAACTTGACCTGAAAGGTCTCAAAATTGAACAAGGTATGATTCAGGATGCAACGTTTGTGTATGCTGAACCCGGTCATTGTAAGAAAGACACGCCGCGAGGAGAGCAGGCAAAAACACGACGGGATAAAGATGGAAAAATCATGTCCAAGAACGGCAAAATGCACTATGGCTATAAACTGCATACCATCATGGATACGATGCATGATCTTATTCGACGCATTGAAACCACCACGGCAAATGTTCATGACAGTCAGGTGGATCTGTCAGAAAAAGGAGAAGTGGTCTATCGGGATCGGGGATATCAGGGAGCAACATGCAAGGGATATAGTGCCACAATGAAACGGGGGGCAAGGGGACATCCCATTGGGATACGAGATAAACTGAGAAATATGCGGATAAGTAGGAAGAGATCAAAGGGGGAGAGACCCTATGCAGTGATCAAAAATATCTTTCATGCAGGGTTGGTGAAGGTAACAACGCTGCAAAGAGTGCGAGTGAAAAATATGCTGGCTGCATTTTGTTATAATATCTATCAAGTGAAAACGATTCAAAACAGGGTGTAAATTAAAAAAAACGTCAAGGAATAATTGGGATTTATCGTGATTTTCTTTTTTTTGGGGGGGGATGAGAGGGTGTGGAGATGTATTCAATCCTTCATAAATAATGATTCTCGTTAAAAAAAGAGTTGATAGAAATTCTCAATTACTTTCTGTCGGAAAAAAAGGTTGTTAGAAATTCTCAATCTTTTTTCTCCGTTCCGTATCCGGAACTCATTATAATGCTGCCGATTACTCCGACGGGTAGATCCGTCTCATCACCTTCTTGATCGCATACACGACACCGGTCGTGGCAAATGCTGCCAGCAGGATCACGGCCCAGGTCTCTGCCGTAAGAGGCATTGTTCCGATCGTCTGCTGCATAAACGGAACATAGATCACTATAATCTGCAGGAGCAGGGATAAGCTTACGGCACCCACGAGGACCTTATTTTCCCGTATCAGCGTTGCCAGGCCAAACCCGTTTTCCTTGCGGATGTTGAGAACATGGAGCAGCTGGGCAAGGACCATAAACGTAAACGTCGCCGTCTGCACGTAAAGCAGCGAGGTGTTCCGGCTCAGGAAGAAATTAAAGATCAAAAAGGAACTCAGTCCGAGAACTGCACCGCTGAATAGGATCCTTCCAAGAAACCGCTTATTTATCAGACCGCTATGCGCACTCCTCGGCGGCGCTTTCATGATGTTTGCCTCTGCCGGCTCAAATGCCAGGGCCATAGCCGGCGCAATATCGATAACAAGGTTAAGGAAGAGAATATGCAGCGGCAGGATCGGCAGAGGTTTCAGAAAACTGACGCTCAGAAATATCGTGATGATCTCGACCATATTGCAGGAGAAAAGGAACGAAACATACTTTTTGATGTTCGAAAAGATGACCCTTCCCTCTCTCACGGCCTCCACGATCGTGTAAAACCGGTCATCCGTCAGGATCATATCCGACGCTTCTTTGGCAACCTCCGTGCCGCGGATCCCCATCGCCACGCCGATATCCGCACTCTTCAAAGCCGGCGCATCATTCACCCCGTCCCCGTCATCGCCACAACATACCCCTCCTTTCGCAGTGCATCCACGATCTGCATCTTATTTTCAGGAGAAACGCGGGCAAACACCGCGGTCTTTTGCACAAGGTCGGAAAATTCCGGCATCACGGCCGCCTGATCAAGCTCTTTTCCGGTGATCGCCGACTTCGCATGCTTCAGACCTATCTCCCGGGCAATGATCGAGGCGGTTTTCGGATCATCACCTGTTATCATCTTCACCCGGATGCCGGCCTGATGGCAGATCCCGATCGCTTCTTTGACATCATTTCGCGGGGGATCGGTGATCCCGACGATCCCGAAAAGATCCACCCGATCCAGATACGAAACGATGCTTGCTCTGCTCCCGTCTCCGCAATATCCGTTGAGTTTGCCCACCGCAAGTACCCGCAGACCTTTCTCCGTCAAACAATCGTTTGCGTTTTGCAGTCTCTCCTTCTCCTCCCATGACTGGAGAGACATCGCGAGAAGAACGTCCGGCGCTCCTTTGATAAACGCATGAACCGTTTCCCCGTGTTCGTACACCGTGATCATATACTTCCGTGCCGAATCGAACGGCATCTCGCCGACCCTGACCCAGCTCCCCGCATGAAGACTGTCCCTGCTTAGTCCCGCTTTAGCTCCCAGCACGACCAGAGCCCCTTCGGTCGGATCGCCGATTACGGAATATTCCATCTCATCCTTTTTCAGCGCTGCATTGCTGCAGAGAATCGAGGCGGCGATGGTGTCCCACAGCAGTTCATCATCCGAAAGATCGACCGCACGCTCGTCGGCGAGGATATTCCCGACCGGCTGATACCCGTTTCCTTCAACCGTATATGACCGGTCGTTCGTCAGCACGATCCGTTCGACCGTCATCTGATTTTCCGTAAGCGTCCCGGTTTTATCCATGCATATCACGTTCGTCGAACCAAGCGTCTCCACGGCCGGCAGGTGTTTGACCAGCGCCTTATGTTCCGCCATCGTCCGCATTCCGCGGGACAATGTCATCGTCGAGACCGCAGGCATCGCTTCGGGTATCGCGGCCACGGCGAGGATAAGCGCCGTATGAAGAATGGCCTCTATCGGATGGTTCGTCATGAACCCGGCTATCAATACCGCGATGCCAGCCAGCAGTGCCACGAGGATGAGGATCTTGCTGAGTTTGTTCATCTCTTTACTAAGCGGCGTCCTCTCTTTGATACCGCTCTCTAACATCCCGGTGATCTTTCCCACTTCCGTCGACATCCCGATACTGCTGACGACCGCGTGGGCATTGCCCCGCGTGGCGGACGTTCCCGCAAAAACCATATTGATCCTGTCCCCAAGCCCGGTGTCCTCGGAAAGAACTGCCCGGGCATCCTTTTCGACCGCGTCCGACTCCCCGGTGAGGGCGGACTCGATACAGGCAAAATTCGTAATGCGGATCAATCGTGCATCCGCCGGAATCGAATCGCCCTCCTCCATAAAGATCAGATCGCCGGGTACCAGCTTCGAGGCATTGATCTCCTGCCAGACGCCGCCCCGCACGACTTTGGCATGGGTGAAGATCATCCACTGCAGGGATTCTATCGATTTCTGTGCATTATATTCGGTAAAAAAGCTGGTAAGCACGGCGATCATCAATGCGATCAAAACAGCGATGCCTTCAATGATCTCCCCCATGGAAAAAGACAGGACCGCGGCGACGATCAGGATGTAGACGATGATATTATTGATATTATGCAGCAAAATACGCCAGGCTGAAAGGCCCCTGGCTTTTTTCAGCTCATTTTTTCCGTATTCCTGCTGTCTTTTCTGTGCTGTTTCTTCGGATAACCCGAACACTCTGTCAGTATTGAGTTCTGTGAGCACATCCTCTATCGTTTTTTTGTACATTCACTCTCTCCAGGAAAGCGCGGATGGTCCAAATAACCGTTGTGATCATGCCGTATTCATTCCGGAAACAACGGATTTCGCAGCACCTGACTCGAAAAAGCATGCCTAATCGATGCCTATAATCAATGAATGGTTGGAAGAAGACTTAAAGCCAGTCTATTCCGGCACTTTGTGGAACAGTTTTGTAAAAAAAATGGGGGTGATGCGGGTATGCCAGATCAGTGGACTTTCGTCCCTTCCGGCACATCTTTGAGCGGAATAAGGAGCGATGCCTCTTCGCCTGCTGCAAACAGCATTCCGTTACTCTCCTCGCCCCGGAACTTTGCCGGCTTCAGGTTCACGACCACGATGATCTTCTTGTCCACCATCTCTTCAGGCGTATAGACATCGGCGATGCCTGAGACGATCTGTCTGACCTCGGTTCCGATATCCACCTGCAGACGCAGAAGTTTCGTTGTTTTCGGCACTCTCTCTGCTTTTACGACCCGGCCCACGCGGAGATCGAGTTTTGCTACATCGTCTATTGTTATGATCTCTTCCGAGATTGGTTCTATTACTGCTTCCATAGTATTCTTTCCTGCTGCTTTCTTCTTTGAATCCTCGGCCCGCTTCGTAAGCACGGCCTCCATCTCCTCACGCTGCTTGTCCTCGATCCTCGCAAACAGCGGCTTCACATCGCCAAGTGTCGTGTTCTCGAACGGGACCAGTGCATCGCTGATCGGGCGGGTCTCGATCTTGTCCGTGTAGCCGAGCATCTCCCAAAGTTTCTGGGAAGATTCCGGCATCACCGGCTGCATAACGAGGGCACACGCCTTCACGATCTGGAGACAGTTCTTTAATATCTGTGCGGCCGCATAGGGGTCTTCCTTGATCAGCTTCCACGGTGCCGCGTTCGAGATATAGCTGTTTCCGTATGCTGCGAGAAGCAGGATGCCGTCGACCGCCGCCTTGAACTCGTATGCACGGACCGACTCTTCGATCGCGGCGAGCGAACGTTCGATCTCGGCAAAGATCTCCGCCTCGACCGGGACCTGCGGCACGTCGCCGAATTTGGTCTTGACCAGGCTCATGCTTCTGTTCGCGAAGTTGCCGAACGTGTTCACGAGTTCGTTATTGATCCGTGACTGGAACTCTTTCCAGGAAAAGTCCAGTTCGCGGGTGTGGCTCGTATATGCGAGGAGATAATACCGCAGATAATCCGCCGGAAGGCCTTTGTCGAGATAATCTTCTTTCGTCCAGACGACGTTTCCTTTCGATTTGGAGAACTTCTCGCCGTCGATCGTGACCATTCCGCTCGCAACGACCGCAGACGGCGGCTGATATCCGGCGCCGTGCAGCATTGCCGGCCAGAAGACACAGTGGTGATAGATGATGTCGGAGCCGATGAAGTGGACCCGGTCCCCTTCGCACCAGTATTTCTGCCAGCTGTTGTTGGTGGCTTTGGCCCACTCTTCGGTGAAGGAGATGTATCCGATCGGGGCATCCACCCAGACGTAGCAGACAAGTTCGTCGGATCCCGGGAACTTGACGCCCCAGTCCATCATTCGGGTGATACACCAGTCTTTGAGTTCGTTTTCTACCCAGCCGATGGCGTAGTTTTTGGCGTTCAGGGTCCCGCCGAGGGTCGGCAGGTACTCCAGAAGGTACTCTCTGAAGCTGCTGAGTTTGAAGTAGTAGTGTTTCTGTTCGCGAAGCTCCGCTTTGGTTCCGCAGGTGGCGCAGACGGGGTCGAGGATCTCTCCTGGTTCGAGGTGCCTGCCGCATCCCGAATCGCATTCATCGCCGCGGGCGTGTTTGCCGCAGTAGGGACAGGTGCCTTCGACGTACCGGTCGGGGAGGAAGCGTTTGCATTTGGGGCAGTAGCTTTGCTGGATGGTCTGTTCGTAGACATATCCGCGGTCGATGAGGGTCTGGAGGATGGAGACGGTCCGGTGGTGGTTGGTCGGATCGTCGGTCATGCCGAACCGGTCGAATGCGATGCCCATGGATTTGAAGACGTTGTCGAAGTGGGCGTGGTATGTTTCGGATACGGCACGGGGCGTGGTTTTTTCGGCCTCGGCGGTGACGACGATGGGGGTCCCGTGGTTGTCGGATCCGCAGATGAAGACGATGTCGTCACCGAGACACCGAAGATAGCGCACGTAGAAATCGCCTGGGATGTACGTCCGGAGGTGCCCGAGGTGGCAAAAACCATTTGTATAGGGCAAACCGCACGTAACGACAGTGGGCTTATTGTTCATGGGGTACTATTTGGAGCGGATTGGTATTAAATCCTTGATTGGCGGGGTGAGCCGTTAGGCTCGCCCTCAGCGGAGCAAACCGAAGGTTTGCGACCAAGTTTTTGATTTGTGACTAAGTCGATATACTTGCGAGTGGCGTGTTGCCGCGTAGGGTATCCTGAGATATGCCTGTTGTCGCATTTTTACTGGTATGACTTATGTGAATGCAGAATGCAGAGTGCAGAATGCAGTCTGTTTTTCACCAGTATGATGACCCCGGGATTTTTCCGTGTTGTCTTTTCCTATTTTTCGTTGTGCTCTTAATTAACTATATATACTTTTAGAAATAAACAAATAATACAAGAGTATTTTGGCATCACCTCACTCTCAGGAGAGTGTGGCTCGATTTTTCTGGGTTGTTCTTTTTTCTGATCTTTGCGTTGCACTCTGCATTCAACTCAAAGAGGAGGGTCAAAGAATAACATGATACAGAGATAATAAAAGAGAGATTATGTCGTAGTAGAGGTTAAGTAGCGTGTCAGATAGTGAATGGATAAATGATTTTTATAAGCTGTATTTTAACAGTGACAGCGAAAAACGCAATGAAGGGGAAGGAATACTGCGGAAACATAGACCGAAGATTTTCTGTAAATATATGGCCCCAAATTCTGCAGATAAATTTCTATCCAATTTTCAGTATTGGTTAGTTCACCCAAATCAATATCTCTTGGATAAAGATAATCCATTAGCTGATCAATCAGATGCAAGATGGTATACCTTTCAAGAAAAAGAAGGGATGACGATTCATGATAAAGAGATCATAAAATATTATCAACAAGTTGTATTAGACGATCCAAATAATATCCTCCGTTCATCTCTCAAAGTATGTTCATTTACCACAAATCCATTAGATCCTGATATGTGGAAAAACTATGCAGAGGATACAACGGGGGTTCAGGGGATATGTGTCGAATATGATGTTGATTTTACTTGGAGCATGTTAGTTGATCTACCTTTACATCTTTATCCCCTGATTTATCGTGATGCACCTGTTGATTTATCTGAATTTGTTCTAAATGGCGACGATCCTGGTTGGGATAATCCACTTCATGGCCCTATGTTCTTGAGATATTTTGGATATCTGATCTCGCTCCTCAAAAATTCAGTTGAGAATATCTATCAACTCTTTTTTTTTAACGAGAATCATTATTTATGAAGGATTGAATACATCCCCACACACTCTCATCCCCCCCCAAAAAAAAAGAAAATCACGATAAATCCCAATTATTCCTTGACGTTTTTTTTAATTTACACCCTGTTTTGAATCGTTTTCACTTGATAGATATTATAACAAAATGCAGCCAGCATATTTTTCACTCGCACTCTTTGCAGCGTTGTTACCTTCACCAACCCTGCATGAAAGATATTTTTGATCACTGCATAGGGTCTCTCCCCCTTTGATCTCTTCCTACTTATCCGCATATTTCTCAGTTTATCTCGTATCCCAATGGGATGTCCTCTCGCCCCTCGTTTCATTGTGGCACTATATCCCTTGCATTTTGCTCCCTGATATCCCCGATCCCGATAGACCACTTCTCCTTTTTCTGACATATCCACCTGACTGTCATGAACATTTGCCGTGGTGGTTTCAATGCGTCGAATAAGATCATGCGTCGTATCCATGATGGTATGCAGTTTATAGCCATAGTGCATTTTGCCGTTCTTGGACATGATTTTTCCATCTTTATCCCGTCGTGTTTTTGCCTGATCTCCTCGCGGCGTGTCTTTCTTACAATGACCGGGTTCAGCATACACAAACGTTGCATCCTGAATCATACCTTGTTCAATTTTGAGACCTTTCAGGTCAAGTTGTCGCTGAAACTCCTGCCAAACCAATGTGTCAACGCCTGATTCGGACATGCGCTCCCGAAATAACCAGATCGTTGAATTGTCGGGTATTTTGTCAGGACACCCAAGGAAATGCCAAAAGGAGAGACGATCGTAGATTTCACGTTCAACGGCGAGATCAGATAGATTATACCAGACTTCCAGAAGCTGAATCTTGAACATGAGTATTACATCGACATTGGGGTGACCGCCTTTGCCGGATTTATTTGCATACATGGATTCAAGAAGAGGACGAAAAACATCCCAATCAAGTGTTTTACCAACATCGGAGAGACGGCCGCCAAGTTTTTAATAACGCTCGTGATATGCCTGGTTGAGACCAAAGCTGCTGAAAGTCCCCATACATACTACTCAACGTACGAAAAGAAAGTACTTTCTGTCGGAAAAAAAAAGGTTGTTAGAAATTCTCGATCTGGTTATTTCGGGAGCGCATGTCCGAATCAGGCGTTGACACATTGGTTTGGCAGGAGTTTCAGCGACAACTTGACCTGAAAGGTCTCAAAATTGAACAAGGTATGATTCAGGATGCAACGTTTGTGTATGCTGAACCCGGTCATTGTAAGAAAGACACGCCGCGAGGAGAGCAGGCAAAAACACGACGGGATAAAGATGGAAAAATCATGTCCAAGAACGGCAAAATGCACTATGGCTATAAACTGCATACCATCATGGATAAGACGCATGATCTTATTCGACGCATTGAAACCACCACGGAAAATGTTCATGACAGTCAGGTGGATATGTCAGAAAAAGGAGAAGTGGTCTATCGGGATCGGGGATATCAGGGAGCAAAATGCAAGGGATATAGTGCCACAATGAAACGAGGGGCGAGAGGACATCCCATTGGGATACGAGATAAACTGAGAAATATGCGAATAAGTAGAAAGAGATCAAAGGGGGAGAGACCCTATGCAGTGATAAAAAATATCTTTCATGCAGGGTTGGTGAAGGTAACAACGCTGCAAAGAGTGCGAGTGAAAAATATGCTGGCTGCATTTTGTTATAATATCTATCAAGTGAAAACGATTCAAAACAGGGTGTAAATTAAAAAAAAACGTCAAGGAATAATTGGGATTTATCGTGATTTTCTTTTTTTTGGGGGGGGATGAGAGGGTGTGGGGATGTATTCAATCCTTCATAAATAATGATTCTCGTTAAAAAAAAGAGTTGATAGAAATTCTCGGATTTTCTTTATTATAAATCAATAGGGTAGATGCTTATCCAAAGTCATTATTAGTATGTCACGCATATTTGTGAGCATAATGGATGCTGTGACAGAAGCAAAAAGAAATGCCGGATATCGTGCGGCTGATTTGGTTAAGGATGGGATGATCGTGGGCCTTGGCACCGGGTCTACCGTGTTTTTTGCGATGGAACGTCTGGGTGAACGTATTAGGTTGGAGGGCCTGCGGATCTTTGGTGTTCCAACCTCCAATCAGACTGCAATGCGTGCCGAAGAGTACGGGATCCCGCTGACGACTCTTTCTCTCCACCCGGTTTTAGACATTGCCATTGACGGGGCGGACCAGGTGACTCCTTCAAAGCAGATGATCAAAGGACGTGGAGCGGCACATCTCAGAGAAAAGATCGTGGCCGATGCGGCAAAGCAGTTTGTCGTGGTGATTGATTCGGCAAAGGAGGTCTCGGATCTGAATGCTGCCGTGCCAATCGAAATACTGCCGTTTGCTTACGGGAGCGTCTGCAGGAAACTTGCTTCACTTGGCGGCGAGCCTGTGATGCGAAACGGCGTTAAAAAGGATGGCCCGGTAATCTCGGACAATGGAAATTATATTTTTGACTGCGCGTTTGGAAAAGTTGACGATCCTTCCGGGCTCGAGTCTGCAATCAATGCGATTCCCGGCGTGCTGGAAAATGGTATCTTTGCAAAGATGACCGAAAAAACCGTCGTCATCGTCGGTAAAAGCGCCTGATACTTTTTCAACTTTTTGAGAAATCTTACTCTATTAAAAAAACAGAGAATTTCTATTAACCCTTTTTTTAACGAGAATAATTATTTCTGAAGGATTGAATACATCCCCACACCCTCTCATCCCCCCCCCAAAAAAAGAAAATCACGATAAATCCCAATTATTCCTTGACGTTTTTTTTAATTTACACCCTGTTTTGAATCGTTTTCACTTGATAGATATTATAACAAAATGCAGCCAGCATATTTTTCACTCGCACTCTTTGCAGCGTTGTTACCTTCACCAACCCTGCATGAAAGATATTTTTGATCACTGCATAGGGTCTCTCCCCCTTTGATCTCTTTCTACTTATTCGCATATTTCTCAGTTTATCTCGTATCCCAATGGGATGTCCTCTCGCCCCTCGTTTCATTGTGGCACTATATCCCTTGCATTTTGCTCCCTGATATCCCCGATCCCGATAGACCACTTCTCCTTTTTCTGACATATCCACCTGACTGTCATGAACATTTGCCGTTGTGGTTTCAATGCGTCGAATAAGATCATGCGTCGTATCCATGATGGTATGCAGTTTATAGCCATAGTGCATTTTGCCGTTCTTGGACATGATTTTTCCATCTTTATCCCGTCGTGTTTTTGCCTGCTCTCCTCGCGGCGTGTCTTTCTTACAATGACCGGGTTCAGCATACACAAACGTTGCATCCTGAATCATACCTTGTTCAATTTTGAGACCTTTCAGGTCAAGTTGTCGCTGAAACTCCTGCCAAACCAATGTGTCAACGCCTGATTCGGACATGCGCTCCCGAAATAACCAGATCGTTGAATTGTCGGGTATTTTGTCAGGACACCCAAGGAAATGCCAAAAGGAGAGACGATCGTAGATTTCACGTTCAACGGCGAGATCAGATAGATTATACCAGACTTCCAGAAGCTGAATCTTGAACATGAGTATTACATCGACATTGGGGTGACCGCCTTTGCCGGATTTATTTGCATACATGGATTCAAGAAGAGGACGAAAAACATCCCAATCAAGTGTTTTACCAACATCGGAGAGACGGTCGCCAAGTTTTTCATAACGCTTGTGATATGCCTGGTTGAGACCAAAGCTGCTGAAAGTCCCCATACATACTACTCAACGTACGAAAAGAAAGTACTTTCTGTCGGAAAAAAAGGTTGTTAGAAATTCTCAGATTAAAAAAACAAAGTGCATCGACCGGGACTCGAACCCGAGTTTAGGCGTTGGCAACGCCTAGTGATAACCACTACACTATCGATGCTAGTGTGCCTTATTCTATTACATAAATTGGTATAAATAGGTTTCTACCAGACAAGCCAGCCCCAGGAACCTGCAATAAGGCAGCAGAGGAAGAAACCAATGATGGCACACCCGTTAATCAGAGGAAGCCCGGGCTGGGGTTTTCCGGTATTTACCGACACCATAAGGATCAAAAGACCGATAATTCCGCCGATTAGAGCCCCTAATGCCGGCAGATAGAGACCAAAAAGAGAGACAACTCCCTCGCCTCCGGCAAACACCTGTGCCGAGACCACAAGGATTGCCGGCATGATCACATCCCCCATACCGATCATGTACGCGCCGCATTCTCCTTTCGAATCACGGATAAACCGTTTTTCCGGTACGAGTAACCTTTCGTCTTCGGAACGAGAAACATGATCGGCATCTTCTGACGAAGAACACCGTCAGCAAGGGTCAGCATATGCTTTGACCGTTTTACCGCGATAAAATCATAGACCATCAGCAGAACAAGAAGGATAAGGACAGGCAGAAGCGAAAGCGACACACCAAAAATAGCTGCACATCCTGCATCCACTACGATTCCAGCGATGTTGATCACATACCACTCAGGATACAACCAAAGGAGAGCAATGATCCCGATTCCAACAATCACACCGCCGATATCAGCCCAGATACCAAGGCCGAGCTGCCGCAGGAGAGCCATTACCACATAATAGATCACCGCTGCCAGAGAAAAACCGATGATCAGATTGATCACCTGCTGTGCTTTCCATTTGATCAAAATCAAAAGCACCGCAGTGACCACCAGCATCGCAAAGATGAACAGAAACGCATTGAAAACCGAGTCCGGATCCTCAAATGCACCCAGATCCGCTGCCGTCACCGGACCGATTAGAAGGACAGCAAGAAGGCTGGTCACCGCCATCATCAGAATAAGACCGGCATATGAAGCCGCTGAACGCAGAGTATGTTCGCTCATATATAGTTAAGTTAATATTAACCCTCACCTTAGTTAAACTATGAATGTTCGCGACATCATTCCGGAGATATTGCTTATCCTTTTGATGGCAGTATCCGCGATCGTGGTTGTCAGCAGATTATGGCATGACGCCATCATATCCATCGGGATTCTGCTGCTTATACTTGCATTCGGCGGGCTTATCCTGCAGGTCCTTGTTCGTCTCCGCCGGCTGGAGGAACAGGCAATTCAGCGTGAGCGCATGCTGAGAAGCAATCTGGAAGATCTGGGCAGACAGCTGATCGCCAAGCAGGACCACACTTCGCAGACGGTCATCGAAGCGGTCGAAAGTATCAAAATGCGGATGTACCGTTAGATGGGTGTTGCCCTCCGGCCGCTTCTTGCGGAGTATAAGGAATCGCCCGGATGGGAAGGGCTCGGCGGGATTGCAGCAATCGATGCATTCAATGCTCTCTATCAGTTCCTTTCCGGGATACGGCAGGCTGACGGCGCGCCCCTAATGGACGGGCAGGGGCGTATCACTTCACATCTGAGCGGGCTTCTCTTTCGGAATGCGAACCTGATTGAAAAAAATATCACCCCAATATACGTTTTTGACGGAAAGCCTCCGGTTTTCAAAGCATCGACACTCGCTAAGCGGCGCGAAGTTCGGGAAAATGCCGCAGATGCATGGGAGAAAGCCCTGAAAGAAGGGGATGAAGAGAGCGCCAGAAAATATGCGATGGCCTCTTCGAAAATCGATGCATTCGTCATCAATTCCGCAAAGGAACTTCTTTCGGCGCTTGGGATAGCCTGGATACAGGCACCAGAAGAGGGAGAAGCGCAGTCCTCCTTTATGACGCAGAACGGGGACGTGACCTATGCAGTCTCGCAGGATTACGACTCGCTCCTGTTTGGAGCAACAAATCTGGTTCGAAACATCACGGTCTCGGGCAAGAAAAGAATTCGGGGAAAGGTACTCTCAGTGTATCCTGAGCGGCTGAGACTGGAAGAGGTACTCGCAGGACTTTCCGTGACGCAGGAAGAACTCATACAGATAGCTCTCCTGATTGGAACGGATTACAACAGCGGGGTTCCGGGTGTTGGGCCAAAGACCGCCGTCAAGATCGTCAGAGAAGGAAAGTTCTATGACCGGATCAATGAGTCGGAAAATGCGGCAGAGCCGGATCAGCTGATCGGATACTTTATGGACCCCCCCGTCGAGCGGTCCTATAAAATTGAAAGCCGGTCGCCGGATCCGGATCGGGTTATCGATCTATTGTGCGGGGAGCATGGATTCACGCAGGAAAGAGTTGAGGCCGGCCTTGAACGGCTCGGTGCAAAAAAAGGCCAGTCAACTCTGGATTCCTGGTTCTAACCCCTATTTTTGATCCATACAAAAAATGTTTGAGAATTTCTAATAACCTTTTTTTTCCGACAGAAAGTACTTTCTTTTCGTACGTTGAGTAGTATGTATGGAGACTTTCAGCAGCTTTGGTCTCAACCAGGCATATCACGAGCGTTATGAAAAACTTGGCGACCGCCTCTCCGATGTTGGTAAAACACTTGATTGGGATGTTTTTCGTCCTCTTCTTGAATCCATGTATACAAATAAATCCGGCAAAGGCGGTCACCCCAATGTCGATGTAATACTCATGTTCTAGATTCAGCTTCTGGAAGTCTGGTATAATCTATCTGATCTCGCCGTTGAACGTGAAATCTACGATCGTCTCTCCTTTTGGCATTTCCTTTGGTGTCCTGACAAAATACCCGACAATTCAACGATCTGGTTATTTCGGGAGCGCATGTCCGAATCAGGCGTTGACACATTGGTTTGGCAGGAGTTTCAGCGACAACTTGACCTGAAAGGTCTCAAAATTGAACAAGGTATGATTCAGGATGCAACGTTTGTGTATGCTGAACCCGGTCATTGTAAGAAAGACACGCCGCGAGGAGAGCAGGCAAAAACACGACGGGATAAAGATGGAAAAATCATGTCCAAGAACGGCAAAATGCACTATGGCTATAAACTGCATACCATCATGGATACGACGCATGATCTTATTCGACGCATTGAAACCACCACGGCAAATGTTCATGACAGTCAGGTGGATCTGTCAGAAAAAGGAGAAGTGGTCTATCGGGATCGGGGATATCAGGGAGCAAAATGCAAGGGATATAGTGCCACAATGAAACGGGGGGCAAGGGGACATCCCATTGGGATACGAGATAAACTGAGAAATATGCGAATAAGTAGAAAGAGATCAAAGGGGGAGAGACCCTATGCAGTGATCAAAAATATCTTTCATGCAGGGTTGGTGAAGGTAACAACGCTGCAAAGAGTGCGAGTGAAAAATATGCTGGCTGCATTTTGTTATAATATCTATCAAGTGAAAACGATTCAAAACAGGGTGTAAATTAAAAAAAACGTCAAGGAATAATTGGGATTTATCGTGATTTTCTTTTTTTGGGGGGGGGGATGAGAGGGTGTGGGGATGTATTCAATCCTTCATAAATAATGATTCTCGTTAAAAAAAAAGAGTTGATAGAAATTCTCAACCATAAAGAGAACATACCAAATACCCAGATGACACTGGAAGAAAAGATCACATTTTATTCCCGGGAAGACGCATCGGCGTTTCAGAAGTATCTACTGGAAAAGGGATGTCCGTCACGGATATCCGTCGAGCACAGCTTTTCGGGAACACCCTACTTCGAGGGAAGCATATCGTCGATTCTGCAGCTTATAGATAAAATACATGCGCGTGAGTCGGACGTCGATCTGGAGGAGCTGAAAACGGATCTTCTTGCACGCAAAAAGACCCTCGAGGAGTTTTTCCAGTCGCACAAAGCAGGCGACTGTCTGACGGATGCAACGCCGTCACAACTTCTTGCCCAGGCGGAGTCGATCGATGCGATGGGAGAGGATGTCCAAAAACAGGCAACCGACAAGTTCATGAATGCCCTGATGATCCTTGGAACTCTCGAGGACAACGAACTTCTGGAGGTATCCGAGGAGAAGGAGTGCTACACGCTTCTTGGAACGAAGGAAGCAGGCGATCTCCGCGTTATGTATGCGTATACCGACTTCAGCGGCGTAACGGAAGAGGATCTGAACGAAACGGAACTCGTCAGCCACATCAGAACCTCGTCGACCACCGAATTCATTCTCACCGCCGGTGCGGAGATCCTGTTCGTATCCGACATCGAGGATCTGACCGATATGCTGGATCATATGGATGTGGAAGACGACGAAGCTGCACGATTCGTGGATTCAGTCTTTTTCAAACAGGCTCTGGTCGGCCAGATTCATAAACTGGTGTCGGAAGGAAAGCAGAGCGAGGCCGATCTTCTTGCTGCGCTGGATGCACCCGCCTTCCCGCTCGAAGGAACTAAAGATGTGATTTCCTTTGATATATCCCCTGAGTATCTGTCAGGAGTCGTCTCCGACCTGAGAAAACAGGGTATTCTGTCAGGGCAAGACGGTAAGATTAAAAGCAGTTAACGTCATATAATACCGTTAGGTGGGGGATGTGGAGTACAAAGCAGTGTGGATACTGCTGCCCTCACCAATTACCCTGGATACTATTTTGCAGTAATTTCGGCATGTTATTATTTTTTAACGGATTTTAACTCATCCGGGATGAAAATATCCTGACAGATACCTTAATAATTACAGCCCCCTATTCTAAATTATCAGTCGCCGTACACGGAAATTCGGTCCGTCAAAAATCTGTGAAACTGCCAAATCAGTATATACAATATCTGGAGCCTGATTAACATAGAATAATATTGACGATCCATTGGAATCATGAAAAAACCCAAAAAATCCGGAACATCCCGGATTCAGAAACAGCATTACTCAGGTAACTCCATCATGAGAAAAAAGCCGGAGCCAGAATTAAAAGAGGGAAAACGATGACCTCGGCGGGCATCATCCTGATAGCTCTCTTACTCCTGATCATTTTCGCGGCCGCAAGCACCGGATGGTTCAGCAGCTGTTTTGTGATGCAAAACCCGCTTCATGCAAAAGATGTACAGACGGTAGTTTCGGTGTATGGAGATGATGTCGTGATCTATGTATCGGACGGCAGCGATTCAGTCGAACTTCGTGAGATCATTATCAGCATCAACGGCGTGCAGCTTACGGAGGAACAGGCAAGACAGCAGATTTCCGCCGGTACATGCGTTTTTCCGGGAGCTGTTAAAGACATCTCTGGAATCAGGGACATTTCAGTAAAAGGAGTATTCTCCGACGGAGCAACCTCCACACTGAAATACTGCAGTATAGATTGCAGTTGAGAAACCGGATTCGATTTTCTCATCGGCAAGACATACCTATATTGGTATACCAGACCAACCATATCCAGCATTAAGGTCAAAATCATGCATAAACATTGTAGTACCCCGGTCAAGCAGTTTATCCCGCGCGGCGACATGACCGTAAACGAACTGGTCTGTGAGATGGGAAAAGCAGGAGCATACAACGGAGGAAGTCTCTTCCACGCCGTTGAAGTCTATGAAAAAATGCTTTCCGACCCGGACATGACCAAGTTTTTCGCTCTTTCCGGAGCGATGGTCCCAGCAGGGATGGGAGGGATCGTATCGACACTTATAGAGAAAGGCCACATCGATGTTCTGACCTCGACGGGTGCAAACCTTACCCACGATGTGATCGAAGCAATAGGCTGTCATCACTATCACGGAAAAGCAGAGTGCGATGATGTCGAACTCAGAAATGACGAGGTAAACCGAATTTACGATGTCTTCCTGCCGAATGATGCGTTCGAGGATCTTGAGGAGTTCATTCAGGATGTATACTGCGGACTTCCCGAAGAACCGATCACGATCAGTAATCTTCTGAAAACGATCGGCGAACAGCTCGACACGGGAATTCTTGCAACGGCGGCAAAACATGATGTTCCGGTTTACTGCCCGGCGTTTCAGGACTCGGTTCTGGGCCTCCAGTACTGGATGTTCTCCCAGTTCCACAAAAAGACGATTCTTGATGCGATCGGCGATATGCACGTTCTTCTCAATCAGGTGTTCAATGTGAAAAAGGCCGGAGCCGTTTTAGTTGGGGGAGGAGTCCCAAAGAACTTCACGCTTCAGAGCATGCTGATGACGCCAAACGATTTCACCTATGTGATCCAGCTCACCGGAGACCGTCCCGACCTTGGCGGACTTTCCGGAGCAACACTTGACGAAGCAAAGTCCTGGGGTAAGATCGGCGAAGGAGGAAACGGCGTTACCGTGTACGGCGATGCCACCATAACCCTCCCGATCCTTGCCGCTGCAACGCTGGAACGTATGGAGAGAAAATAAATGGCCGAACTTCTGCTCGCACTCGATGTAAAAGGTGCCGAAGAGGCAATCCGCGTATCCCGGGCATGTGAAGGGGAACTCGATGCGATCAAAATCGGCTATCCCCTGATCCTTTCAACCGGGATGGGGATCGTAAAAGAGCTCGCAAAATCCAACATCCCGATCATCGCCGATTTCAAAGTTGCCGATATTCCAAACACCAACGCCCTTATCTGCGAAGAGGTCTTTGCAGCAGGATGTTCGGGCATCATCACCCACGCATTCTGCGGATCGGACTCTCTTCAGGCGATCGTGGACGGAGCACACGATCACGGGGGACGTGCCTTTGCCGTCTGCGAAATGAGTCATCCCGGAGCGCTCGATTTTCTGAGCGGTGCAAATGCCGAGCGGATGGCTAAAATGGCAAAAGTGGCAGGAGCAGACGGAATTATCGCTCCAGCGACAAGACCGGAACACACCGAGATTCTCCGATCCATCATCGGCAATTCGATGAAGATCTATTCACCGGGCGTGGGTGCTCAGGGAGCACAGCCCGAAGATATCATAAAATATGTGGACGGGATCATTGTCGGCCGGGCCATCTACGAATCGGCAGATCCAGGCAAAGCAGCCCACGAATTCCGCCTGCGTGCTCTCTGATTTCCTATGATTTTTTTCTTATTTTCTCGGGAAGTAGGACAGCAGATCCCATGCAAGGGATTCGGCCTTCTTTTCATTGGTCATCATCGTATCCAGACGATGGGCTCCGGGCACTTCGATTGCCGTGTCCCGAATATCCTGAATAAAGAGATCCACCACATCTTTGTAGACCTGCCAGGTTCCATACGACGTGGATTCATATCCCCACGCCTTCATCAGGGCAGCAGCCGGACCGCTGACCGGGCGGTTTCCGATAAACGGACTTACCGCCACGGTAAATTTATTCTGCAGAGCCTCGCGGACCCAGGCACACTCGAGGATCGGGCCGATGCTCGTAACCGGATTTGAAGGGCCGATGATAACGCCGTCGCTTTCTTCGATTGCCGAGATGACTTCGGGCGTGGTTTTCAGCGGCAAACCATCGGTTGTTTTTCTGACGACTCCTTTGATATTCACATTCCCGCGTCTTACCACCCAGTATTCCTGATAATGCATCAGGGAATCATCCTCGCAGACGACGTATGATGAAACACTCTGATCCGACATCGGTAAAATCCGTGCAGAAATGCCGTAGCCTTTCGCGATCTTCTCTGTCGCTTCGGTGAGGGTCATTCCCTGTCTGAGAAACTCTGCCCGGGCAATATTGGTGGCACGGTCTTTGTCTCCGAGAGGAAGGAGTTCGGTGTAGCCGAGTTTTTCCATTGCATGGAACGTCTCGAACGAATCGCCGCGAATTCCCCACCAGGAGTCAGTATTCAAAAGACCGGAGAAAAGATACTGAACGGTATCGATATCCGGGGATACATACAGTCCCGACATCCAAAGGTCCTCAGCCGTATTGACGACGACCGTTATCTCGTGGTCGCGCAGGATCTGCCGGAGACCCCTGATGAGTTTGGGTGTTCCTGTTCCGCCGGAGAAAACAGTAATCATGGTAAAGGGAATTGGACGGGGGAGGTTATGAAAATTATGAATTGGCAGGAAGCTTTGCTTTCAGAGCGGAAACGAACTCGTCGGAACCTGAAACACCGGGCGGAATGATTGCTCCCTGCAGGGAGTCCACGTAAATGTATACGGCTCCGTTTTCATTCACGATATCCCGTATCGATGAATACGGCGATACGGAGCGGTTAGGACCGATCGAGAAATGCATGCCGTCATCTTCGAGGGAAAGTTCTGCCTGCATTTCCCAAGGGGTATTCGACTTACCTTCACGCAGAAATTTCCTCAGATTTTTTTCGATGATTTTCCAGTAAAACTTTGGGTATATCCAGTAGATAAGGGCACAAACAACCACGCCGCCTAAAACACCCGCCCAGATATACGTAAATCCGGAAAGGGTCACTGCAATCAGAACCGGCAGGAAAAAGCAGACGATCGCCATGTAGACACGCGAACGCGAGAACTGTTTTCTCATGCTTGGCGAACGGGAGTAATGAGATTTATTGAACGCGATATAATCATTCTCGGTTAAGGTATACGCAAGATGCATCACCATTCGGTGGGTTGCAAACATACAAGAAGCTTCGCTAAAAAATTAGAGAATTTCTAACAACCTTTTTTTTCCGACAGAAAGTACTTTCTTTTCGTACGTTGAGTAGTATGTATGGGGACTTTCAGCAGCTTTGGTCTCAACCAGGCATATCACGAGCGTTATGAAAAACTTGGCGACCGTCTCTCCGATGTTGGTAAAACACTTGATTGGGATGTTTTTCGTCCTCTTCTTGAATCCATGTATGCAAATAAATCCGGCAAAGGCGGTCACCCCAATGTCGATGTAATACTCATGTTCAAGATTCAGCTTCTGGAAGTCTGGTATAATCTATCTGATCTCGCCGTTGAACGTGAAATCTATGATCGTCTCTCCTTTTGGCATTTCCTTGGGTGTCCTGACAAAATACCCGACAATTCAACGATATGGTTATTTCGGGAGCGCATGTCCGAATCAGGCGTTGACACATTGGTTTGGAAGGAGTTTCAGCGACAAATTGACCTGAAAGGTCTCAAAATTGAACAAGGTATGATTCAGGATGCAACGTTTGTGTATGCTGAACCCGGTCATTGTAAGAAAGACACGCCGCGAGGAGAGCAGGCAAAAACACGACGGGATAAAGATGGAAAAATCATGTCCAAGAACGGCAGAATGCACTATGGCTATAAAATTCATACCATCATGGATAAGACGCATGATCTTATTCGACGTATTGAAACCACTACGGCAAATGTTCATGACAGTCAGGTGGATCTGTCAGAAAAAGGAGAAGTGGTCTATCGGGATCGGGGGTATCAGGGAGCAAAATGCAAGGGATATAGCGCCACAATGAAACGGGGAGCAAGGGCACATCCCATTGGCATACGAGATAAGCTGAGAAATATGCGAATAAGTAGGAAGAGATCAAAGGGGGAGAGACCCTATGCAGTGATCAAAAATATCTTTCATGCAGGGTTGGTGAAGGTAACAACGCTGCAAAGAGTGCGAGTGAAAAATATGCTGGCTGCATTTTGTTATAATATCTATCAAGTGAAAACGATTCAAAACAGGGTGTAAATTAAAAAAAACGTCAAGGAATAATTGGGATTTATCGTGATTTTCTTTTTTTTGGGGGGGGGATGAGAGGGTGTGGGGATGTAACCTATCTTCCTTAAATCATGATTCACGTTAAAAAATGGGTTGATAGAAATTCTCCTGATTGTTATTTGTCCGGGAAGCCCACCCCGGATGTTCTGTCTGATTTCCTCAAAGTGTGGTTTCGGCGAAAGTAGGGGTTAAACCCCTGCTTCCTTATGACGCGATTTCATAGCTTGGAATGTTTCCATCAAGAAGCCCGGATCGTTCGCCATCTCATTCTGCAAGAGCTCAAGAACGCTCTCTAGTTCTGTTTTGCCTTCGGCGTTAAGAGGAGCACCGCACACCCCGCAGAAGAGCATTCCCAGGCTGTTAACCGTTGCACAACGCGGACACTGGACCGGCATCATACTTTCATGTTCTTTTGTCTTTGGGAGTGACACCCCGTTCAACTCAAGAACCGCCGCATCTATAGATACATTCCCGAGGTGACAATAGGTCGAGAGCATATCACTCGAGATTGAACCCCACATCATCAATTTGATCACGCTCTCGGACATGCCGCTTTGTGCTAAATGTGTTATCCTGGAATGCCTGAAGATATGCGGGTTAACCCTCTTGGTGATTCCGGCACGTGCCGCCAATACCTGAAGATGCTTCCTCAGGGAACAATATCGAACGGGCTTCTTTGTGGTCGTGGTCGTGAACACGAAATCGCCGGGTTCGGTCCCGCTGAATGAATCTGCCTTCCATTGGGCAAGATATTGGCGGGAGGCAACAAGAGACACATAACGCGGCTTTACCGTTTTAAAATCGGTGTTCACCGAAACGTTCACATCCGTGAAATGCACATCCCCCCAAGTCAAATTCCCTATCTCCCCGATCCTAAACCCACCTTCATACAGAACGCTGATTAAGGCCCGGTCCCGGCTGTTCTTGCACGCCTGAAGAATGGAAAGGACTTCCTCCTCACTAAGTAGCATCTCCGCGGTTTTCGTCATCTTATCCGCGGTTGGTGGTCTGAGTTTGCGGAGTTTCTCAGATGCGATATCCGAATAATCGTTTTCGATCATCCAAAGGAAAAACCGCTTCATGATTTTCACCCGGTCGTTTTGCGTGTTTGCTTTGAATTTCGGGTTTCCATCCGGTTTCAAAGCGTCTTGAATGGCTGTCTTTGCGGCACGGACATCTGATAACGTGCATTTCGAATACTCCGGGTGAAACTCGCGGTTCAAAATGAGTGTGTTAGTAATCTTATGTTGCCGGGTCCCGCTAATTCCGGAATCTGCCTTGAGTTCATCAATAAATTCACGGATCAACCGGGCATCATCCGAAGTGATAGAACCCGCGCTTACTGCGGTCACGATGAGTTTCTTAGACTGTTCAACAAACATTTTATCTGTTTGATGAAAGTTTGGATTCGTGGTCATAATTTATCGTTGGACCAAACAGTATATAAAGAGGTGGGGGGGATTTGATATATTATCTCTCACGATCCCGCCGGGACGTATCAGCCGATCCGTTTGGGATCGGCAGCGTCCATTTTTAGTATACTTTTTTGTGTTGTTTCGTTTGTCTTAGATCAATGCTACTGTCGGCAGAGAAAAGACGTTCAAGCGTATTGAAAAAACAGATTCATTCCTGACGGGCATCACGTTCATCCGGAGAGGACCCGGACAAACGATAGTGAGTTTCCGACTCACGGACGAAAAATCCCTCGCCCGTCATTTTATCCATGATCCCCCTGACGCGTGTTGGATCTTCGTTCATTTCTTTTGCAAACATCATTGAATCCCCGCATTTTCGTTCGAGCATTTTTTTCAAAACACTGCCGCGGATCTTCCGGTCTGAGCCTTCGAAGGTCTTCTGTTTCGTGTAATGGCGGCTCCGCTGATTCGGATTTTTCACCGATGACTTCAGCGCCGTTCCAAGATCCATCAAAGCCCAATACCATTCGCGTGAATTTTCCGGAAGCGTGGCCGCAACGAGGGGAAGCAGTTCGCTGTCGTCAACGATGTTGTCGTCTTCAAAAAAGTAATGGATGAACATTCTTCTTATGTTCGTTTCGATGAATACGACCGGACGATTGAAGGCGAATGCCACGATCGAACAGGAACTAGCAGGGCCAATTCCCGGGAGATTTTTCATTACGAGCGGATCCTCCGGGACCGTTCCGTTGTATTCATTCACGATAACGCCGGCCAGTTTTTGGAGGTTCAAAGCACGGCGGTTATACCCCATCCCCTGCCAAGCGGCGAGAACCTCGGTCTGCTCTGCTGCTGCAAGCGCAGCAAAATCAGGAAACCGTTCGATGAACTTCGGATAGATCACCGCGACCCGCGGGACCTGAGTCTGCTGGAGCATGATCTCGGAGACGACGATTTTATACGGATCATTCGTATGCCGCCACTCCATATCGTGCCGGCCCTTCGCGTCGTAAAACGCCATCACATGCTGCTGGAAATCCGCAGCAAGCAAGGGGGTGATTCCCTCGTTCCGATACCGGGTCCGAAGCTCGTTAACCAGCATCGTTACTGCGAGACCATGCGGTTGATCAAAATCTCGGCGATATCGGAACTGTATTCAGTGATTCTGTGAAGGCTTTGAGTGATCTGCGTGACTGCGACCGCCTCGGGAACCCGCATTTTGCGAACCGAATCTGCAAGACCGTGATAGGCCGCTTCCATCTCTTCCACCTCGGCGATGATCTTATTCGCTCCCGGAATGCTGCCCGAGTATATGGCCTGTATGCTTTTATTGAAAATGTTCAGCGAGAATTCGCTCAGTTCCGTCAGTTTCATAATCAGCATTCTGTTGACCCCTTTCTCGATCAGAGTCATGGCCGCTTCGGCAATCAGGACGGTGTGGTCACCGACCCGTTCGATGATTCGTGAAATCTGATAATACGTCGCGGCGATACTGGGTGTGATACTCATTTTTAAAGAAAGAGACGGGTTTTCCACAATCAGGGAAAACTGGCGGTGGACCAGCCAGTGCAGGCGGTCGACATCCGTGTCTCTCGCGACGACGTCCTCGGCAAGATCGAGCCTTCCCTGTTCAAGGGCATTCAGTGCGTCTTCATGCATGCCTTTGACGATCACATACATCCGGCGGATGGTATTCTCAAACGGCATTTCTATCGGATTGAGGATGTCTTTGAGAACAATACTGTTGTCAGCCTCTTCCGATACTTCCTGCCCGATCGTCATCTGCGTAAATTTCCGTACGACCATCCTGACCTTTGGGGGGATTCTGCCGGCCGACGTGATCTTTATCGTCGTAAATCCGGAGATGTATGCGCCGATAAGAGAACGCAGAAGCATGGTCGGGTCCGGATAATCCTTGAGCCCGAACTCCTTTGTCCTTGCCGTACTGTCATAATGCAGATTCGGTGTGATAAGCAGGGTGCCGTCGGCCTGGGACACCACGCCCAGGGGATCGTTTTTCTGAATATTTCTCTCGCGTATCCATCCTTTTGGAAGAGACAATACATAGGATGAACCGCCCGTCATCTGGACTTTCCGGATTTCCATTTATACTATATTCACCGGCACGGTATTTAATCTCTGTGAAAATATATAGAGATATCATAGATCAATTGGAATTATGAGTGAGTATAGTTAAATCATAATATACTCAATTTATGTCGAATATCACTATACCTTAGCGTTTCTTATCCGATTATGGTTATGAAAAGAAAAACCATGAGTATTGTTGGAGCAGCAGCGATTCTTTTTGCTGTGTTCCTTGTGTTTGCTTCCGGCTGTGTAAGCCAGGGAGAAGAGCCACAGACCCTGACCCTTGCGGGATCGACCACCGTGCTGCCTGTCGCCCAGACTGTTGCAGAAATTTACATGGATGAGCACGCGACTGCCGACATTCAGGTGAGCGGCGGAGGTTCCAGTGTTGGTGTCACTGCAGTAAAAGAAGGAACTGCCGATATCGGCATGCTCTCGCGTGAACTCAAAGCTTCTGAAAAAGAAGGCAGCAATCTGGAAGAATTCGTCATCGCAAAAGACGGGATCGCCCTTATCGCCTACCCTTCGAACCCGGTTTCTGATCTGACCCTTGAGCAGATCAAAGACATTTATCAGGGAAAGATCACGAACTGGAAAGAACTCGGCGGAGCAGACATGAAAATTGTCCTGATCGGTCGTGACAGTGCATCCGGCACCCGGGAATTCTTTACCGAATTTGTTCTGAAAAAGGAGGATGCGGCAGGCACTATGCAGGAATACAGTTCAAACGGAGCTGTGAAGCAGGCAGTAGCCCAGACACCAGGTGCAATTGGTTATGTATCTCTCGAATTCGTTGATAATTCCGTCAAAGCCTTTACGCTTTCCGGCATTGCGCCAACGGTCGAGAACGTCATCAACGGCAGTTATTCGATCAACCGCCCTCTTCTGATGATCACAAACGGCGAGCCGACAGGACTTGCAAAGAAGTTCCTCGACTTCATTCTCTCGGATGAAGGTCAGAAAATCATCGCAGAAAACGGTTTTGTTCCGGTTAACGCATGAACCTACGGATTACAGCGGGATGGAAAAAGACAGGTATCAGATCGGTGTGGCTGGCAGCCGCACTGATCGCTGCCTCGGCAGTGGTGTTCATTTTAGGATACCTTGTTCTGACGTCCCTCCCGATTTTTTTTGAAACAGGGATCTCCGGATTTTTCTTTAATACGGTCTGGAATCCAACCGGCGTTGTTCCGTCTTACGGGATTGCCGCTCTTCTGATCGACACACTTCTGGTAACGTTTGGGGCAATGGTGTTTTCCGTGCCTCTTGGAATCATCTGTGCCGTGTTTCTTGCCTACCTCGCTCCCCAAAAGATTCGTGATATCGTCAAGCCGGCGATCGAACATCTCGCAGTGATCCCGTCGGTCGTCTACGGATTTTTCGGGATGGTCATCCTCTGCAGTCTTCTGCAGACCGTTCTCGATATCCCAAGCGGATTTTCCTGGCTTGCCGCCTCGATCCTTCTCGGCATTATGGCACTGCCGACGATCGTATCCGTGTCTGAGGATGCACTGTATGTCGTGCCGAAGGATTACAAAGAGGCGTCGCTTGGTCTTGGAGCCACGAAATGGCAGACGATTTCACGTGTTCTCATCCCGGCAGCCGCATCCGGTATTTCGGCAGCGGTCATTCTCGGAATGGGCCGTGCGATCGGCGAAACAATGGCCGTCATGATGGTCGCGGGAAACGCGGCAGTGATCCCGTCGCCAATCTGGGATGTGCTCTCGCCTGTGCGAACCCTGACCGCAACGCTTGGTATCGAACTCGCCGAAGTCGCGTCCGGCTTGATGCATTATTATGCTCTCTTCGGTGTTGCCGCGGTGCTCCTTTTGATTACGCTCTTGATCAACCTTCTCTCAAGCAGGATAACGAAAAAGATCCAGAGCGGCAGACCGGTTTTCAGCGTGCCTGCCCGAATCAAAAAGATCCTCGGGCTCTGCGGGGCTATACTTCTCATCAGCTTCCTGATGTATGCAATAGGTATCCTGCCGACGCTTATTCTCACGGCCGTTGCCGGAGGACTTTTCTTCATCCGGGGAATCATGTCCCACAGATCGGTCGAGCGGACAGCGTTCGGGATAATTTATGCGGGAACATTTCTCGTTATCGGCATTCTGGTCATTATTCTTGGAAACAGAGAATATCTAACAACCTTTTTTTTCCGACAGAAAGTACTTTCTTTTCGTACGTTGAGTAGTATGTATGGGGACTTTCAGCATCTTTGGTCTCAACCAGGCATATCACGAGCGTTATGAAAAACTTGGCGACAGTCTCTCCGATGTTGGTAAAACACTTGATTGGGATGTTTTTCGTCCTCTTCTTGAATCCATGTATGCAAATAAATCCGGCAAAGGCAGTCACCCCAATGTCGATGTAATACTCATGTTCAAGATTCAGCTTCTGGAAGTCTGGTATAATCTATCTGATCTCGCCGTTGAACGTGAAATCTACGATCGTCTCTCCTTTTGGCATTTCCTTGGGTGTCCTGACAAAATACCCGACAATTCAACGATCTGGTTATTTCGGGAGCGCATGTCCGAATCAGGCGTTGACACATTGGTTTGGCAGGAGTTTCAGCGACAACTTGACATGAAATGTCTCAAAATTGAACAAGGTATGATTCAGGATGCAACGTTTGTGTATGCTGAACCCGGTCATTGTAAGAAAGACACGCCGCGAGGAGAGCAGGCAAAAACACGACGGGATAAAGATGGAAAAATCATGTCCAAGAACGGCAAAATGCACTATGGCTATAAACTTCATACCATCATGGATACGACGCATGATCTTATTCGACGCATTGAAACCACAACGGCAAATGTTCATGACAGTCAGGTGGATCTGTCAGAAAAAGGAGAAGTGGTCTATCGGGATCGGGGATATCAGGGAGCAAAATGCAAGGGATATAGTGCCACAATGAAACGAGGGGCGAGAGGACATCCCATTGGGATACGAGATAAACTGAGAAATATGCGAATAAGTAGAAAGAGATCAAAGGGGGAGAGACCCTATGCAGTGATCAAAAATATCTTTCATGCAGGGTTGGTGAAGGTAACAACGCTGCAAAGAGTGCGAGTGAAAAATATGCTGGCTGCATTTTGTTATAATATCTATCAAGTGAAAACGATTCAAAACAGGGTGTAAATTAAAAAAAACGTCAATAAATAATTGGGATTTATCGTGATTTTCTTTTTTTTTGGGGGGGGGATGAGAGGGTGTGGGGATGTAACCTATCTTCCTTAAATCATGATTCGCGTTAAAAAAATGGGTTAATAGAAATTCTCAAACATTTTAATCAACGGGATCCCTGCGATATCCTGGGAATTTTTGACGACCGCACCGCGTAATATGGGACTTGAAGGAGGCATTCTGCCAGCGATCATCGGAACACTCCAGCTTGTCGGTGGAGCCATTTTGCTGGCTCTCCCGATCGGGATCGGATCAGCGATCTTTCTGCACGAATACTCCCGGGATAACGTCGCAACGCGCCTTCTCCGAACAGGAAACGATCTGCTTTCCGGCACGCCGTCTATCGTTTTCGGCGTGTTTGGTTTTGCCTTCCTGGTTATTTTCCTCGGGTGGGGCGTCTGTCTTCTTGCAGGTATGATCTGTCTTGCGTTGATGATCCTCCCAACGATCATAAAAACCACAGAAGAAGCCCTCAAATCGGTTCCAAACTCTCTGCGAGAGGCTTCGCTTGGACTTGGTGCGACCAAATGGCAGACCATACGCCGCGTCGTCCTCCCATCGGCCGCCCCCGGGATACTGACCGGCACGATCCTTTCAATCGGAAGAGCTGCGGGAGAAACGGCACCTATCATGTTTACTGCGGTGGTGTTTTCCAAACGGTTCATCAGTATGGATCTCTTTGATCCGGTGATGGCTCTCCCCTTCCGTCTGTATGTCCTCTCGACCAGTGTGCCCGGGTCACAAACCCAGCAGTACGGGACCGCCGTCGTTCTGATATCCCTGGTTATGGCGATATACCTCGTTGCGATCGTGATTCGAAAACATTTCCAGAAGAGATTACTATGACTTCCATTCTATCAACAAAAAACCTGAATCTGTCCTATGGATCGAAACAGACCCTCTTTGATGTGGATATTTCCTTCCAGGAAAAATCCGTAACTGCATTGATCGGTCCGTCCGGCTGCGGGAAGTCGACACTGCTTCGATGCATGAACCGCATGAACGAATTAATTCCCAACTGTAAAATCACCGGAGATATTTTGTATCGGGGCGAGAACATAACAGCAAACGATCCCGTCCTTCTCAGAAGAAAGATCGGGATGGTTTTCCAGCGTCCAAACCCGTTTCCAAAATCCATCTACGACAACATCGCCTACGGTCCCCGTGCCCACGGAGAGAAGGACAAGAAAACTCTGGACGCGGTCGTTGAAAAAAGTCTGAAAAGCGTCGTTCTCTGGGATGAAGTAAAAGATCGTCTGCATGAGTCGGCGCTTGGTCTCTCCGGCGGTCAGCAGCAGAGATTATGCATCGCCCGAACGTTGGCCGTAAATCCCGATGTGATCCTCATGGACGAACCGTGCTCAGCTCTCGACCCGATCGCCACCGCAAAGATCGAGAATCTGATCATGGATCTGAAAAAGGACTACACGGTGATCATTGTGACCCATAACATGCAGCAGGCGGCGAGAGTGAGCGACATCACCGGATTCATGTACCTTGGAAGACTGATCGAAGCGGATAAGACCACAACGATCTTTTCCAACCCGCACGAGGAGCTTACAGAACGCTACATTACAGGAAGATTCGGATGAACACCTATTTCCACGTTGAACTTGATTCATACAAAAGCGAAGTGACCTGGTACGGGAGATTCGCCCTTACCATGCTGAAAAATTCCCTGCTGGCATATGAGTCGGCCGATCTCATGATCGCAGCCGATATAATCCGGCAGAAGGAGTATGTGAACAATCAGTACGAGATGCTGAATGAACGGGGTCTTCTCCTGATAGCCCTGAACCAGCCGATGGCAAAGGATCTGCGCATGATCTCGAGCTGCATGGACATCGTGACCTCTTCAGAAAGGATCGGCCGTTATGCAAAAGACATTACTGAATTAGTCGCTGCAAGCCTCCCTTCCTAGATCCCGCCGGGTCTTCACAGAGAAGGGGAGGCGACAATCTCCATCCTCAATGAAGTATATACTGCGTTCGAGTCAGGGGATATTTCCCGGCTGCACGGGTGTGCAGAGATCGAGGATGAGATCGATCATCTGTATGCTTCCCTCTACAAAGAGATCGTTTCGGCGATGGAAGAAGGCAAAATATCGATTCCCTTTGGGAGTGCGTGTCATCTGGTGAACCGGTATCTGGAACGCTGCGGGGATCACGCCTGCAGAATGGCTGAGAAGGTGTATTATCTGCAGACCGGAAAAAGGGTGCCTCTCGAAGAAATCAGCGAACAATAACCTCATTGAATATCCTTTTGAGGACTGCCGTGTAATAGAACTGACAAGGCACATGAATCAGATAACCGGATCTGCACAATGCAGTTCATATGACCGGGAAGAGGTCTGCCGGGCAGTGGAGAACGCGATCGAAGCAGCCGGCGGACTTCCCCAGCTAGCAGGAAAAAAGGTCCTGCTCAAACCAAATCTCCTCTCGGATGCCGGATATGACAAAGCAGTGAGTACCCATCCGGAAGTTCTCTATGCAGTAGGCAGACTGATCATCGCCGGCGGCGGCATCCTTATGATCGCGGACAGTCCAGGGGCAGGAATATTATATACGCCCCGCGTGATGAAACGCGTCTATCAGAAATGCGGGATCACACAGATTGCCGGCGATCTCGGTATCGCGATGAATTATGAGACCGGCTATCAGGATCGTCCCTATCCTGAAGGAAAGGTGATGAAGCATTTCACGGTCATCGATCCGGCATGCGAAGCCGATGTCATTATATCGGTCTGCAAACTGAAGACCCACATGTTCACCCGATATTCCGGTGCGGTGAAAAATACGTTCGGTGTCGTTCATGGCCTCGATAAACCGATTTTTCATTCACGATTCCCCGATTCTGCGGATTTTTCCGAGATGCTGGTGGACTTGAACGAACTGATCAAACCTGATTTCGTCGTTATGGATGCCGTTTTCGGGATGGAAGGGAACGGGCCGATGGGCGGCGAGCCGAAATACGCAGGCTATATCCTTGCATCGAGGTCGGTGTATGCGCTGGATGTCACGGCGCAGCGGCTGATCTCAATGGACCCTCTCCGGATCCTGACAACGGCTGCTGCTGCGGCCCGCGGTCTTGTGGATCCAGAAAGCGTCGTAACGGCCGGAGATTCTGTTATTCCGCTCACCGATTTTGTGCTGCCCTCTACATACAGTGCTCCTTCAAGGAATACCTGGTTCAGAAGAAATGTTCTGCGCCGGTTCCAGACGATGGGGAGGTATTACGCTCCGGCGCCAGTCGTGAAGATGGACAGTTGCGTCGGCTGCGGCCAGTGCGTGAGGATCTGTCCCGTTGGGGCCGCTGTCATGAAAGGAAAAAAAGCGTCCTTCGATCATAGGAAATGCATACGATGCTACTGCTGCCACGAAATGTGTCAGTATCACGCGATCGAGATGAAAAGAAGTATGGCAGGAAGATTCCTGCATCTGTTTCTCAGGTGAGCTGGCGGCCTCGCCGATCGGCTCACGTTTTTCTGCGGCAGAAGAACGTACAGGTGTCGCGATTGCATCTTCCGTCGCAGGGATAGAGGTGCACGATCACTGTGACTCGGGGAATCTCTTCTTTGAGTTCATCCTCGACCTCCTGCAAAACCTTGTGGGCATCTGAAAGGGGTGTTGCATGCGGCATCATGAGATGGAACTCGACAAACTTGTCGGGTCCGGCTTTTCTTGTTTTGAGACTGTGATAATTGGTGTACTCGTTTTGATGTCTGCAGATGATCTGACAGATCTTTTCCACCTCTTCTTCATCGAGGCTCTGATCCATGAGATCGCTGAACGAGCGTCTGATAAGGGAGTATGCTTCACGCAGGATCAGCAGCGCAACGAGTATGGCAATGACCGAATCAAGGAAGGTAAGGCCGGTGATCCTGATCAGGATAAGTCCGGCCACGACCCCGACCGAGGTGAATACATCGGTTCTCAGATGCCAGGCATCGCTTTCAAGGGCGATGGAATCCGTCGCTTTAGCCACTTTCATCAGTTTCTGGGACACGATGAAGTTCAGGCAGGCTGAGACACCCATCACGATCATACCGATGAAGAGAAGATTGGTGGAGAGGGTATCGCCGCCGTATATCAGTTTGGTCACTGCTTCCCTGATGATGATGCCTGCAGCAAGAATGATCAGCAGCGCCTCGATGAGGCCGGATGCATCTTCGTATTTGCCGTGACCAAATGCATGGTCAGTGTCAGGAGGCATCGCGGATTTTCTGACCGAGAAGTAAGCGATGAACGAGGCGAACAGGTCCATCCCCGAGTGGATAGCCTCGGAGATTATACTGACCGAGCCTATGCTGAGACCGACGATCAGCTTAGCTATCGTAAGAAATGCGTTTGAGCATATAGAGAGGCGTGCAACGTTTTGTTTGGCAGTATGGTCTGACACGATTACGGTATAATTGTTGAACGGAAGTACCCAAAATGCATTCGTACCGCATGTGAAAAAGTGTGGCCCGCAGGAGCTGAAAATATGGATATATCCTGAATGTGACAGTTGACAAATATAATTTTCCCGCATCTCATTCCTTTTTTTCTGAAAATCCATCGAACTACTTGAAAACATCTTGGGACCATGGCAGATAGGATATCTCCACCGCGTCTGGCTCCACGCCGGAGTCGCCCTCCTGCACCCCATATTCAGAAAAATATATAGAATATTGGAAATTTATTCAGAAATGTAAGTGACTCACGAAAGCGTTTATCATGGCTTTTGAAAAATACTTGGGGGGTGCTAATGATATGGTATTATCACAACTGTCAAATTCAGGATATATCGGCCCTATCATCAGCACCCAATATTATTTAAATAGGAGTTACGCGGTGTTATCCTCAATCCAATTCGGGAAGAGTATTACTGGGTGTGGAGACTAGAGAATATTTAACCGCGAATAAGCCCAAATGGGCAAAGCCTGTTTGGGCTTTGCCTACGCAGAATCGCACCCTCTGCGGAAAAGTCCACGAGCTGAAAGCTCGTGAGACATCTCAAGAGCCTTTGGCTCTTGGACAAATGCTGGGGAAAAACCCGTTCGCAAACCTTCGGTTTGCTCTCCGTTTCGCTTCGTTCACTTGCGTGCGTGTTTTTCTTATCTTGCATGTCTTTTTTCTGCAAAAAATAGATGAACAATCCCTTTTCTTGATCTGGGGTGCGGGGCCGCGACTCCGGCGTTGAGCGGCCCGCGGTGGGATATCCTATTTTCTTAGGCCCCTATACGTTGCGTGCAAGCCTTCGGCTTGCGTGCCGCCTCAAATGGGCTTTGCCCATTTGGGCTTTCCAGGTAGTTCATCTGGTGTGAAGGATTCATATAGGAAATATCTGATGATTGTGAGGATACAATTCGAGAAGTATATGGCTGGGTGTGGAAGCATGAGAAAGCCCACCGCGTAACTCCTATGTAAAAAAAAGGATTCATCTGCCCGGTTCACTTCGCCGGGAGCAGTGCAAAGGAGACGGTAAGGGTGGAGCCTTCAAGGACTGCGCTCGTGCTTTACACGTCGCGGCCCGATCCTTCGGCGAGTATAGCACCCAGGAGGGAACAAACCGGGCAGCCGACCATGGTGCAGCATTTCGGGGATGCTTCCTGGAGGTATGCACAGGTCTTCGTCAAAGAAAAATCCTTGAGGGTGATGATCACCGATGCATCGTTTCTTGCGACAAGGACCTTATCGGCAAGTGCGAGAGTATCTTCCGAGAGACATGTATCAAGGAGATCGGGGTTTCCTTCCGGCACAATGAGTTTGTCGGTTGATTTCAGCCGGTGCATCAGCGGCTCAGCGAGAGAACGATACTGGACTCCGTTCCAGTCGTCAATTGAGATGAAGGTGCCGTCAGGCGGGATACGCGGGATCGGACCTCCGCTTACTGGATTGATCTGGACATAGGTGTCGCCGGAAAGACAGCGGTGGATAGTGTTGCTCGTTACACCAAGGTCAGCGAGCATCGATGCAATATCGAGAGATCCGGCAGCTGCCACTTCTTCAGTGAGTTTTGCCGGCAGCGGTCTTTTATCAGCGAGCGTTAGAAGAAGGATACCGGTAATCAGCAGCATGAATCCGGCGAGAAGCAGAAGAGCGCTGGTCATATCGCCGCGGTTCGTGATCATGTATGCGGTAAAGGTCAGTATTGCAGTGAGAAACAATACAATCGGTGCGAAATATGCTGATGTGACGATGGATTTTCTGGATTTCATTTGGATGATTCCTCAACTTCTTTTTTCAGTCGGTATTCTCTGACGAATATGATATAGACCACGATGACGACGAATATGCCGGAAACAATGAACGGTAGAACGACCGAGAGCTGGAGAGAGAACACTGCTCCAGCCGCGCCCGCAAGAAGAGCGGCGGCAATGTTTTTTGGACCGAGAGCAGACCACGTGCAAAGGAGCATTGTTATGATCAGGAAAAGGATCAGAAGACCTGCAGCAGCAGGGTTCCCTGCCGTGAGTATGAGCGGGAAGCCTGCAGCTGCGGTGAAGAGAATTCTGCGTTCGTCAGTCATCTTCAAGAAAATACAGGCAAGAAACGCCGCTACAAGAATGACCGCAATGATCCGCTGATCGTCCGATGCGAAAATGACCGCTATTACTGCTGTGATCACCGCAGGAACTGCACGATTCATATCTGCATCTCCACTGTGTCTGCTCCGGCACGGATAAACAAGTCACGCAGTTCTTCTTCGCGTGCCGGATCTGCGCATCCTGCAACATACACGGATGCCGTCCGGTCGTTTTTCTTTGTTTCGGAGATGAGATATGTCATATGACTGAGGTCGCCCACAGCTGCCGTGATATATATGATATGCCTCTCCTGCACAAGAGTTGATGATATGGCATGCACCCGCTGCTCAAAATCAGTAGGGTAGCGCCCGGCATACTGCTGCATCAGTTCTTTTACCCGTTTGGAATACGGTGTGCTGCTGTGACGAAGGACCTCAAGGGTTGTTTCTGTCTGTTTCGGGTGGCTGAGTCTGAACAGGTGATCTGTCTGATGAAGGGTGCCTGCCTGTCTAAGCCATGCATAGATCGCTTCAGTGTCTCCTGAATGCAGCTCTGCCAGATATACGGCACCGGATATAAAAATGACCGGGAAATCATCTCCGGATTTGACGCTGTCCTGGATCCCTGTGACCATCTCGGCAAATTGTATCCCGAGTTCCGGCGTGGTTCCAACGCCCGGAAGATCGACGATCACCACCGGCTGACCACTTGACGCATCCATTTTTATTCGCACATACGGATCCTGATATTTGCCGGTTAACTTCCAGTCTATGTCCAGGATACTGTCACCCTCTATATACTGACGAAACATTCTGGTGTCTGTTCCTTTGATGACTGCCGGTCGGTCGTATTCCGTAGTACTCCATCCCGATCCAAGTCCAGAAATGTGCCGGGTAGCCGCAATGCCGGTAGGATACATGGTGAGTTTCGGCTCATCGGCATTTTTTTTCATGAGAATCGTATGCAGGAAAAAACGGTCACGGCAAAAAACCCGCAGCACCCCAAAGTATGATCCTCCTATCACAGGGAGATTGAATGCATATTTGGCCGAGCCCTCGGCGAAGGTCGTTGAACCTGAAATAAGGACTGCACCAGCCGGCAGTATGTCCTCGAATGATGCGGTCATCTCTCCGGTGACTGCAGTAAGCGAGGATACGGCATGCACGACGGAACTTTGGTTAAGGATTAATGAATCAACATCCCGCTGCACCGTGATTGAATGAATAAGCTTTGCTTCTGCCGTCTGAAAAACAGCAGCCCGGATCGCAAGCAGCATTAGAAGGGCGATCCCTGCTCCAGCCGCAGCAACGGTATTCATCAGCCAGGCATACCCGAAAAACACCAGTGAACACAGAAGAAGTATGTTGGTCAGCGGGGTTGGACGCATGGATCATCTCACCGGGACGGTTGCAAGGATATCCCGGATTACCTGTTCTACCGATACTTTTGCAAGAACCGCTTCACGTTTCAGGATCAAGCGGTGAGCAAAGCAGAACGGAACAAGGTATTTGACATCATCCGGGATCACATAGTCACGGCCCTGAATTGCGGCAAAGGCCATTGCGCTTCGCAGGAGAGCAAGCGAACCGCGCGTACTTACCCCGAGTTTCACATCGTGATGGGCCCGCGTCGCCTGCACGATATCCCCGATATAGGCGAGTATATCATCACTTGCATACACTTTCTTTGCGGCATCCTGCATTGCAAAGATGGTTGTTGCTTCGACCAGAGCAGCACCGGAGTACGTAGTGAGATCAAGATCGCCATCCATCTCCCGGCGAAGAACGGAAACCTCGTCATCGACATCCAGATGTTTAATCTGAGAATTTCTATTAACCCATTTTTTTAACGCGAATCATGATTTAAGGAAGATAGGTTACATCCCCACACCCTCTCATCCCCCCCCCAAAAAAAAGAAAATCACGATAAATCCCAATTATTCCTTGACGTTTTTTTTAATTTACACCCTGTTTTGAATCGTTTTCACTTGATAGATATTATAACAAAATGCAGCCAGCATATTTTTCACTCGCACTCTTTGCAGCGTTGTTACCTTCACCAACCCTGCATGAAAGATATTTTTGATCACTGCATAGGGTCTCTCCCCCTTTGATCTCTTTCTACTTATTCGCATATTTCTCAGTTTATCTCGTATCCCAATGGGATGTCCTCTCGCCCCTCGTTTCATTGTGGCACTATATCCCTTGCATTTTGCTCCCTGATATCCCCGATCCCGATGACCACTTCTCCTTTTTCTGACAGATCCACCTGACTGTCATGAACATTTGCCGTTGTGGTTTCAATGCGTCGAATAAGATCATGCGTCTTATCCATGATGGTATGCAGTTTATAGCCATAGTGCATTTTGCCGTTCTTGGACATGATTTTTCCATCTTTATCCCGTCGTGTTTTTGCCTGATCTCCTCGCGGCGTGTCTTTCTTACAATGACCGGGTTCAGCATACACAAACGTTGCATCCTGAATCATACCTTGTTCAATTTTGAGACCTTTCAGGTCAAGTTGTCGCTGAAACTCCTGCCAAACCAATGTGTCAACGCTTGATTCGGACATGCGCTCCCGAAATAACCAGATCGTTGAATTGTCGGGTATTTTGTCAGGACACCCAAGGAAATGCCAAAAGGAGAGACGATCGTAGATTTCACGTTCAACGGCGAGATCAGATAGATTATACCAGACTTCCAGAAGCTGAATCTTGAACATGAGTATTACATCGACATTGGGGTGACCGCCTTTGCCGGATTTATTTGCATACATGGATTCAAGAAGAGGACGAAAAACATCCTAATCAAGTGTTTTACCAACATCGGAGAGACGGTCGCCAAGTTTTTCATAACGCTCGTGATATGCCTGGTTGAGACCAAAGATGCTGAAAGTCCCCATACATACTACTCAACGTACGAAAAGAAAGTACTTTCTGTCGGAAAAAAAAAGGTTGTTAGAAATTCTCATTAATATAAATCTGAAAACACCAAAAAGACCCACCAAAATCAACTAGATTCAGAAACAAAGAATGAAAAACAAATTCAATATTAAAATTTCTTTATATATTTTTGATTGTAATGGTATTTAAATTTTCTATATAAATTACAAAAACGACATCTGAAATAACTAACCACAGTAATCACATGAATAAACGCGCAAAAGACCAACAATCGATTTTTAGCTACATGTTGCATCCAAACATCATCTGGATCGACAAAACCGCTAGAAAACGAGATACGCGAGCCTATAAAAGACTATACGACCCGGCTGTCGCCGCCCCTTACAGGGGCTCAATTAGGATAGGACTCCCTCCGGTGGGCAAGCCTCACCTACGGTTCGTCCAAGGAAACACGATGAAAGCACCACAAACCTCCAAAAATACGCAAACAAATATAATCACCACACACAAAATAACATCTATGAAACGTTCTACACCATCAATAATGAAAAAACTGATTAAAACAACAAACATCCTCATTATTTGCCTCATAATCGGTGCATTCTGCATATCACCAGCAACAACGAGGTATATGAACCCAAAGGCGTTACACACTGGAGCGACGACTTCATTGACAAATCTGACGAAGAATATAAATGGTTACTTGACCTCAAAAGTAAATACCCAGAAAGTTGGACGGAATTACCATATGCATACATGGGATTAACGAATTGCCTGAAACCAAACGGAGAAATTACACGCTGTGAACTACATGATACAAACGACCCGAAAAACCCACATCCAATATGGGCAGATTGGCTTGAGCTTGAATATAACTACCCAGTAAAAGTATTGGTAGATGCTATGGGCGCAGAATATGCACTTATATATCCACCAAAAGACGAGAGTATCAACACCGAAAAACCATGGTTCTTGCCAGGAGCAAACGCTGTAGCGCCGGCATATGTCGTAGGAATCGGATATCTAATCGCAGAAATCACACCAAAAATAGTCATATATACACTAGGAATAGTAACAACGGCTGGAATTACATCAATAGCAGCAGAAAACTTCGAAGCAATATTACAACCATTCACACAGCAATACAAAGCTGTGCAAGATCACGTGACATATTTAACCGCACTGAAATTCGCAAAACCAACAAAGAACAACCATGATTTCATAGAAGATGAGGAGCGCGATGCATACAAAGAGAATGAAGCTAAATTCAAAAAGAATCCAAATTTAGCCAAACACGCTACAGTCACAATATACAAAACCAAAGTTGATAAAGACAATGGATGCCCAAAAGCGAGATTATATTACGACAAAGACGGCAAGAAAGATTATGAAATACACTTCGTTCATCAAAATACATATAAAGACCACGTCTTTCCACATGTACATAAATGGGTAACGGCTCCAAAAGGATCGGTAAATTCAAAAGGTAATTCAGTTGCAGAGTTTAGAGTAGGTATTGATTCAACACCAGCATCTATAAAAGCCGATTCTGGCGTAATCATCACGGAGGTTGATCTAGCACCGTACTTGTCCGAGGTACAAACCCTTACGCAAACCCTAATGAACACGTGGAATCGCAACAAGTGTAAAGATTACGATCACATAAACCACAAACTCAGACACACAGAGTTTTAAAAATGACTAGATTAGAAGACTTTAAAAAACTCACCGAAGAAGCTGGTGGAGTTATAACAATCATCAGACCAGATGAAACGTACGCGATTTCATACGACACTGGAAAATTTACCAAAGACGGAAAAGATCGCGGAAGCCTCATTAGACATAAAATAGTTGGGAAATATTCTTTTGTTAGAAAGACTGAAATACTCGCAGAATTCAACAAAGATTCGCTAGATGAGTTTATTCAAGCAAACATAACATTATTCGATGAGACCCTTGATACCAAACGGTATCTTTCCTATCATCCAACATACACAAAAACGAAGATTGATGATATAAAAATAAAATTAAATATAAAACTTCGCGCGCATCATTTTGAGCACAACGGATATAATTACGTAATTGAAGAAAGCGAATTCTCGGCATTCGAACCGAGGGAAAGATACCACACAAATTATCAGCTTAGGTCTAATGTCTCTATAACAATAGCATACTTCGACAAAAAACGATTTGACGAGTTCATATCAGAATTCACCCTAGACGGAACACCCGTCAAAGAAGCACTTGAATATCAAAAAGAATGGAAAGAACAATGCACGGCGGAATTACTCGCGTCGGAACTGATGGGGGCGGGTTACGAGGGGATTTATAAAGGATCAAAGTTTTATATAGACGAGAACCGGAAAAATATAACTTTCAACCTTGGTCAGAGTGAGAAAGAAATAGCGTTTTGCGCTGAAGATATCACCAAGGTATTCGATAAAATACGTATAAATGGCAAAACCTTCAAAGAG
Organism: Methanocorpusculum sp.; assembly: GCA_965228205.1. GTDB lineage: Archaea > Halobacteriota > Methanomicrobia > Methanomicrobiales > Methanocorpusculaceae > Methanocorpusculum. The sequence continues at coordinate 1,681,177 of OZ245799.1, forward strand.
ATATACGACACGGAATACGACGATGGCGAAACACTCAAAGGATATTACAATACATGAGTGGCTAAGAAGACCCACCTCACCACACAAACGCACAGAGAGGACGATCAGCGGGGCTAGAAGCAACGAACCAGACCACTCCGCCAACGCCACAAATACACCCAGATATGGAATGAACCAAAGCTCAACGAGAAATGTCTAACGATTAAAGGTTGTCTGATCTCTCAAGGTTTTCTGTATTAACATTACGTTTTTTTTCACATACAACTATCTACTCGCATTCCTGCCTTCTTTACCAAATTCAACACATTTAATCTAAGTTAATCTACATGTTCGGAGGTCATACGAGATTTTCAGCATCGACAAATAGATCGGATTTTCAAACAGTGAGATATGGACTTATTTCACAAAACAAAGAGATATAATAAGATATTATGCTTGTTCAGATGTCAAAACAAACAAAACAAGACTCCCCAAAAAAAATGATCTGAAAAATCCATGAAAAACATGCATTTTTATTTTTGCTTAAGCACCATATTATTGAGAATTTCTATCAACTCTTTTTTAACGAGAATCATTATTTATGAATGATTGAATACATCCCCACACCCTCTCATCCCCCCCCAAAAAAAAGAAAATCACGATAAATCCCAATTATTCCTTGACGTTTTTTTTAATTTACACCCTGTTTTGAATCGTTTTCACTTGATAGATATTATAACAAAATGCAGCCAGCATATTTTTCACTCGCACTCTTTGCAGCGTTGTTACCTTCACCAACCCTGCATGAAAGATATTTTTGATCACTGCATAGGGTCTCTCCCCCTTTGATCTCTTTCTACTTATTCGCATATTTCTCAGTTTATCTCGTATCCCAATGGGATGTCCTCTCGCCCCTCGTTTCATTGTGGCACTATATCCCTTGCATTTTGCTCCCTGATATCCCCGATCCCGATAGACCACTTCTCCTTTTTCTGACATATCCACCTGACTGTCATGAACATTTGCCGTTGTGGTTTCAATGCGTCGAATAAGATCATGCGTCGTATCCATGATGGTATGAAGTTTATAGCCATAGTGCATTTTGCCGTTCTTGGACATGATTTTTCCATCTTTATCCCGTCGTGTTTTTGCCTGATCTCCTCGCGGCGTGTCTTTCTTACAATGACCGGGTTCAGCATACACAAACGTTGCATCCTGAATCATACCTTGTTCAATTTTGAGACCTTTCAGGTCAAGTTGTCGCTGAAACTCCTGCCAAACCAATGTGTCAACGCCTGATTCGGACATGCGCTCCCGAAATAACCAGATCGTTGAATTGTCGGGTATTTTGTCAGGACACCCAAGGAAATGCCAAAAGGAGAGACGATCGTAGATTTCACGTTCAACGGCGAGATCAGATAGATTATACCAGACTTCCAGAAGCTGAATCTTGAACATGAGTATTACATCGACATTGGGGTGACCGCCTTTGCCGGATTTATTTGCATACATGGATTCAAGAAGAGGACGAAAAACATCCCAATCAAGTGTTTTACCAACATCGGAGAGACGGTCGCCAAGTTTTTCATAACGCTCGTGATATGCCTGGTTGAGACCAAAGCTGCTGAAAGTCCCCATACATACTACTCAACGTACGAAAAGAAAGTACTTTCTGTCGGAGAAAAGGGTTGTTAGAAATTCTCTTATTTTTTTATTTAATTAATACTATATATAATTATCTGAGATAAAACAAAACAAAAACTAAGCTAAACCCGAGAAATCCAGAATCATCAAAATTATGAGCGAATAGACCTCCGAACAGACCTATCACACACATTTAAAAATCCCTATAAATCAATAAAATCAGAAAATATGACAAGAAAATAGTTATTTTTATGGGAAAACGGCACATGGGTAAATTATATACACTAGGACATCCTAAGTAATTATTAACATAAAAAAAGAACAAAGAGTTAAATTACCAAATAACTCTTTGTTCTGCAGGTTGATAACAATTTCGCCCTCCGAACTTTCTGCAAGGGTCTTGGCCTTGACCTGATTATTATGTGATTAGGAACTGATCACAATGATACAAACTGAATTAACTGGATTTGAAACCTCGAAAGCCTACAAGAAATCTGCAAAATACTACTTACAATGAAAAAGGCATCTGTAAACAAATCTACTACAACCAACATCGATGATGATATAAAATTAGACGACTTGATCATTGCTCAAACCTCTGCCGTCTCATATACAATATTGGCCATAGGATACATCGCAGCGGCCAGCGCTCGCAACAGCACAAGAATCTCGCCGAAAACCCGCCTTACTATAGATAGATATCTTAAGTATACAACATATCATATTAATTTGATACCTAAAACCATGCGGATAGAGGTTATACTAGCCCAAAAAGCTGTGAATATCCCTAATCTGACTACGATCCTAACAAATTATGTCAACATCTTAAATCCCGATGACCCATCAGCAAAATACCTCGAAATCATCGTCGAAGTATTTAAAACTACGGATACCGGCGTCTCTCCCTCAACCGACAAAAGATTGACGATTTGGCAGATATGATCAACAGATTCACATCCCAAGAACAAAACGGTAAAGAAACAAAATGATCAAACTTACAAAAAATTGTTCCATACTTTTTCAAAAGAACGGTCTGCCCCCCTTTGACAAAATTATCGATAACTTTAAATTTTTTTACGTGAACAATTCGACCTATTCGTCCTTAGATATTCAGGATCATCCGAACTAAACCCATCGACCACGATGAGCAGAAGGATGAAATATCACCAAGTCATGAAGTAATGGCAGAGTTTATGAGATATTTTTGTAAGCATTACATATACGCTCGACAAAAAGGCGACGTCACCGAAAAAGAGCATTGGCAGTGTCGATTCAGTATCAAACACCCCCCATTACCAACCAAAGTCACCAAAGATCTCAAAAAATTGTTTGGCCGAGATGATTTGCACATAGAACCAACAGAGGGAAGTGACCAGCGTGATCACAGGACCCCAGCTTATTACTCATATGTCAGCGACTCCTCAACTCTCTACCCCGGAGAACGAGTATGGTCCGATAAAGATATAGATATCGCAAATAAATACGCCGACGACATAACGTGGTATCCGTGGCAACAGAAAGTTATCAATATGAAAACGAATGAACGCCAGGTCATTGTTATTCACGATCCAAAAGGAGGAACAGGAAAATCCACGTTGGCAAAAAGACTCAACTACCTCTCAAAGGCGACATATCTACCACTCCAAAGCGATGCGAAAAACATGCTAAGAGCGATATCAAATCTACGAGCAGACGGAAAACTTAGACTCCCACGAGCGGTGGAAGGGAAATATCTCAAAGAATTGGTTATCGGGATCGAAGCAATCAAGAACGGGATTATATCAGAAGATAGGTACCACTTCTCTCAAGAAGAAATTACTGATGTCAAAGTCGTCATCATGTGCAACAACCTACCCGATCCAAACTGGCTCACAGCGGATCGCTGGCGAGCATATGCTATCGTTGACAACAATCTTCAGCCAATAAACTTGAAATAGGTGTATACTCAACAAGAGGAAGAGTGTAAAAAGGAGCAACTTCAAAGCAGAAGATTGTATTATGAATACCAGGGAAAGCGTAAAAGCAATCTGGAACCCTAAAACACACACTCACTATCTCATCAACCTAGATATCCCATTTGAGTCCCTGCGTAAGGGGCGGCGAAGCGAGCGGGGTCGTTTCAGGAGATGACAACACTGAAGCACCCTAGAATCGACGATCGCACCAAAAACATACAAAATTATACCACCGACCAATCAAACGGAGTTAAAAGACCGATATAAAGCTCTCACGAGATTGAGCGGCGCAAGCCCAGGGTGACACACCACGAACTAAGAGAGCAAAACACAACGAGAACAAATATAGATGATCACCGAAAACATATCAAAATGAAAAGCTAGCATCAATTAAAAAAGAAAGTGTACAAAGAAAAAAGAAAGGTACACACAAAACTAAATGCTACGAAACTAGACTTACAACTTTAGTAGCAGTTAGTACCTAAGCTCCCCCTCGAGGGGGACGGACGGGGGGAAGTCCTCTTTTGCGGTAAGAGGAGATAGGAGATAGGAATATAGACACCCCTGGCTATCGCCATCCCCAACCTTGGGGGTTCAACGACCCCGCTCGCTTCGCCGCCCCTTACGCAGGGACTCAAATGGGATGGGATGGCTCCTGCAGGCTTTTTTCATCACCACATCTTAGCAAGTCGTCGAGTATGACATACGTTTCGACCATATCCGGATCGTATGTGTTCGCAGTGTCGCGATATACTGTATATGATTCAGGCCAACCAGTATTTTCAAGTTCTAAATGGGATACAGATATGAGTCTTCCTGTTATTGAATAAGCATTACATATTTCGATAGGCTTGAAAGAAATATCCATGTCCCTCTCTGAACTCAACTTTCTTTACTATTTTCACAGGTCAGTCGTTTTGTCATGATGATGTTTAAGATAGCAACGAAAAGAATTAATCAAAATATTTTAAACTGGATTTTCAAAAACAGTTTCTAAAGGAATATCCGTTACATCATCGGTGAGCGACGTTTTTCCTTTTGCTAGGTCCCAATAATCCATCTCAACTCCATTGTCGTAGATTAATACAAATGACTCCTCTACATAAGCATATATCGTAGCCGTGTCGGTTCCATACACCATTATATTAATACATTGGATGTTTTGAGGGATATTTATTGTTTTAAACAGTTTTTTTCCTTTTTCAGAGTTTTCTTCCGGTTGCGGATATGGTGGTAACAGGGGCCATATATATCCACACAGTGTGTACTGATGATCCCATTCTAACTTAAATCCTAATTCATAAGGCACCTGATAAGGGTCTATTGTTGGATGATAAACTATTTCTGCTTCAGGAATTTTAGACGGCTCAATATACGCCACATTCCCATCTTCAACCGACGAAACCGCAGCTAAACTCCCTTGAATGAGGAATGCATTGCAAAGATCCCGCGAAAAACTATTATTCGCATTATTTGATATGCGAAAGAAAATCTTGTTTAAATTTTTAGTAAACGTTACCTTCTTAACAATCTTGAGCACGTTATTGATCCTCTTTATTCCTTTTAATTTGTATAGGGATTTCTTTTCCATCCTCGTCAATAAGAATATATTCTTCATACATCTGTGCATATATTCTTACATTATCACGAGGAGCAACAACAACCGTGATAGATTTTGTCCCAGGGGGAATTTGTATTGTGTTTTCACCTTCAAGCCTAAAATTTAATTCATTCGGCGTATTATATTGATCATCTGTTGGATAATAAATGATTCTAGAGGCAGGAAGCCCTGTTTCCTCGTCTTTTAAATCAGAATAAGCGTTAAATTCGCCACTGATAGAATATGCTTGACATAATTCCATTATAGCTGCGTTTAAGCAACCTGTAGAGAATCTAAAAAACTCTTTCGACTCCCGATAAAAGCGTATTTTCTTAACAATTTTCATACTTAAAAACCATCTTTTGGCTCCCTTTTCGTAAAATCTTCAAAATCCCAGAAACAATGTGGAGCACAATGAACATGATAGGGGCTCGATGCGTGATAATGTGGGGGCTGCTTCCCTTTCCCAGAATCAAACTCTGGTTGAGAATTTCTAACAACCTTTTTTTTCCGACAGAAAGTACTTTCTTTTCGTACGTTGAGTAGTATGTATGGGGACTTTCAGCAGCTTTGGTCTCAACCAGGCATATCACAAGCGTTATGAAAAACTTGGCGACCGTCTCTCCGATGTTGGTAAAACACTTGATTGGGATGTTTTTCGTCCTCTTCTTGAATCCATGTATGCAAATAAATCCGGCAAAGGCGGTCACCCCAATGTCGATGTAATACTCATGTTCAAGATTCAGCTTCTGGAAGTCTGGTATAATCTATCTGATCTCGCCGTTGAACGTGAAATCTACGATCGTCTCTCCTTTTGGCATTTCCTTGGGTGTCCTGACAAAATACCCGACAATTCAACGATCTGGTTATTTCGGGAGCGCATGTCCGAATCAGGCGTTGACACATTGGTTTGGCAGGAGTTTCAGCGACAACTTGACCTGAAAGGTCTCAAAATTGAACAAGGTATGATTCAGGATGCAACGTTTGTGTATGCTGAACCCGGTCATTGTAAGAAAGACACGCCGCGAGGAGAGCAGGCAAAAACACGACGGGATAAAGATGGAAAAATCATGTCCAAGAACGGCAAAATGCACTATGGCTATAAACTGCATACCATCATGGATACGACGCATGATCTTATTCGACGCATTGAAACCACAACGGCAAATGTTCATGACAGTCAGGTGGATATGTCAGAAAAAGGAGAAGTGGTCTATCGGGATCGGGGATATCAGGGAGCAAAATGCAAGGGATATAGTGCCACAATGAAACGAGGGGCGAGAGGACATCCCATTGGGATACGAGATAAACTGAGAAATATGCGAATAAGTAGAAAGAGATCAAAGGGGGAGAGACCCTATGCAGTGATCAAAAATATCTTTCATGCAGGGTTGGTGAAGGTAACAACGCTGCAAAGAGTGCGAGTGAAAAATATGCTGGCTGCATTTTGTTATAATATCTATCAAGTGAAAACGATTCAAAACAGGGTGTAAATTAAAAAAAACGTCAAGGAATAATTGGGATTTATCGTGATTTTCTTTTTTTTGGGGGGGGGGATGAGAGGGTGTGGGGATGTATTCAATCCTTCATAAATAATGATTCTCGTTAAAAAATAGGTTAATAGAAATTCTCTATTTTTTTATTCTTCGATTCTTTTGATGAGATCGGCTTTGTATGGTCCGTAGGGGACGCGGTATTTTTTTGCAAGGAGTATGACGGCTGCCTCTGGCCCGATCAGATTGTCGAAATGTTTTCTGATGCGTTCCATCTCGCCGGTGAGGTCTTTCTTTTCGATCCTGGCCGTTTCGGCGATGTCATCTAGGATTTTTTCTAAGGTATCGATCGTCTGGCTTTCATCAATGACGAATATCTCGTCTGTCGGGCGAAACCCGAGCGGGATTTTCACTTCACGGAGGTCTTCACGAAGCGCGTAGTCTCCTGTGCTCTCTTTTTTGATGAGTCCGGTTTTTTCCGCGATGGAAATCAGTTTTTTTGCCTTGTCCAGACTCATCCATTTTTTATCCTGGGTGTAGTAGAAGATCAGATCAACCTGACGGAGATGATCGGCATTTCTGTGTCGGAAAGGGGCGGCGACTGCGGTCTCGCGTTCGCTCATGCAAAAAGCTCCAGAATGATCTGCTTTATATCGAGGGCAGATACGCCGGGTATCGCCGGGGATTTTGTTACATAGACTTCGGTGAAGTTGCCTTTGTCGATGCCTTTGACGAGGAATATCTTTTCGTTCATGGGAACATTGCCGCTGGATTTGAGGATCGTGTCGGTGAGGATAATCTGGATATCGGCCTCGTCCGTGACGTCTTCAAGGTGTGAGGTTTTGCGGATTCGTTCGAACCCGAGACGGTCGTGGGCAATCAACACGGCGATCTCCCGTTTCACCGGGCCGTCCGGCGTTCTGAAGTTGTCCTACCGGTCGGCAAGTTTCGTCATTCCCTGGAGATATATGGAAAAGGGCTGGTAAACGTCAAACATCAGATCGCAGGTGTGGTGAAAGAGATATGATACGCTTCACATACCAGAGTATTCGTTATCCGAATACATGAAGCTGTCTTAAAGAAAAGAAAAAATATATGAGAATTTCTAACAACCTTTTTTTTCCGACAGAAAGTACTTTCTTTTCGTACGTTGAGTAGTATGTATGGGGACTTTCAGCAGCTTTGGTCTCAACCAGGCATATCACGAACGTTATGAAAAACTTGGCGACCGCCTCTCCGATGTTGGTAAAACACTTGATTGGGATGTTTTTCGTCCTCTTCTTGAATCCATGTATACAAATAAATCCGGCAAGGGCGGTCATCCCAATGTCGATGTAATACTCATGTTCAAGATTCAGCTTCTGGAAGTCTGGTATAATCTATCTGATCTCGCCGTTGAACGTGAAATCTACGATCGTCTCTCCTTTTGGCATTTCCTTGGGTGTCCTGACAAAATACCCGACAATTCAACGATCTGGTTATTTCGGGAGCGCATGTCCGAATCAGGCGTTGACACATTGGTTTGGCAGGAGTTTCAGCGACAACTTGACCTGAAAGGTCTCAAAATTGAACAAGGTATGATTCAGGATGCAACGTTTGTGTATGCTGAACCCGGTCATTGTAAGAAAGACACGCCGCGAGGAGAGCAGGCAAAAACACGACGGGATAAAGATGGAAAAATCATGTCCAAGAACGGCAAAATGCACTATGGCTATAAACTTCATACCATCATGGATACGACGCATGATCTTATTCGACGCATTGAAACCACAACGGCAAATGTTCATGACAGTCAGGTGGATCTGTCAGAAAAAGGAGAAGTGGTCTATCGGGATCGGGGATATCAGGGAGCAACATGCAAGGGATATAGTGCCACAATGAAACGGGGGGCAAGGGGACATCACATTGGGATACGAGATAAACTGAGAAATATGCGGATAAGTAGGAAGAGATCAAAGGGGGAGAGACACTATGCAGTGATCAAAAATATCTTTCATGCAGGGTTGGTGAAGGTAACAACGCTGCAAAGAGTGCGAGTGAAAAATATGCTGGCTGCATTTTGTTATAATATCTATCAAGTGAAAACGATTCAAAACAGGGTGTAAATTAAAAAAAAACGTCAAGGAATAATTGGGATTTATCGTGATTTTCTTTTTTTTGGGGGGGGGGATGAGAGGGTGTGGGGATGTAACCTATCTTCCTTAAATCATGATTCACGTTAAAAAATGGGTTAATAGAAATTCTCAGAGTTTTTTCCCTGCACCCGGTCCGGGCATGCAGGTGAAAATTTCCTTGACGGTGATCTTGACCAGTTCTTTTCCCGGCAGCCCGGGTTTTTTCGCTTCAAGAAGCTCCTTCATTTTTTTGTGGTCGGCGGTTCCCGCTTCCACTGCGGCAGTTCCTTTCAGCTGGACACAGTTGCCGATATCACGGCTCCACACTAGAAGAGAGACCTGCGGGTTCTCTTTGATGTTTGCCATGGTTTTGTTCATGAAATTATTTGCAATCCAGATCGTGTCATTGTCCATGACCCAGACTGCGCCCATCGGGGCTGCGTTCGGGACACCGGTTTTGGATGCGGTGACCAGATGACATACGCCGACTTTGGCAATCTGCTCTTTGAGTTCTGCAGTAAGTAATGCCATGGTGATAAAATGTGCTCTTCTGGTATGTCAACTTTTCCCGAAATGTCTGTTTGAAACCAGGCCGAAGGTAAGATTCGAACTTGACATTTATTAGCCTTCACCACTCATATATGAGCATGGTTTCTGACGAGCGTAAAAGTCCTTTTGGCTCTCTTACCGCTTCACACGGCGGCGACCGTGCGGAGTTGATTAACGCAGTTCTCAAACAGCTTGAGAATGACAATGTACGGTCGGTTCTCCTCCAGTTCTCGGACATGGTGGGCAAACCGAAAAATGTCGCGATTCCGACGAAACAGATGAAGAAAGCCTTAACTGAGGGTATCAGTTTCGACGGTTCTTCAATTCAGGGGTTTGCGAGACTGGAAGAGTCGGATATGGTGCTCCGGCCCGAGCCGGCAACATATCAGATCATTCCCTGGTCCGATGAAAAATACCGGGTTGCCCGATTCATCTGCGATGTTTATACGACCCGCGGCGAACCGTTCATCGGAGACCCGCGGTATATTCTCCATCAGCAGCTGGAAAAAGCGGCAAAACTCGGATATACCCTCAATGTCGGCCCCGAGATGGAGTTTTTCCTCTTTAGACTGATCAATGGCCACCCCTCGGTGGAACTTCAGGATCACGGAGGATACTTCGATCAGACCCCGACCGACCCCGGAGAGGATGTCCGCCGCGATCTGGTGACATCCCTTTCTGAAATGGGATTCGATATCGAAGCATCCCATCACGAGGTCGCACCCTCCCAGCACGAGATCGATTTCACCTACGGGAACGCCCTTGCCATGGCAGATAAGGTTGTTACCTTCAAGTTTGTTGCAAAAACGCTTGCTCTTCACCGCGGTCTGCATGCCACTTTCATGGCAAAACCGATCTACGGCATCAACGGTTCCGGTATGCATGTCAACTGTTCGCTGATGAAGGACGGACAGAATGCATTCTTTGACCCGAACGGAGAACACCAGCTCTCCGATACCGCCCGTCATTTTATTGCCGGAATCCTCAAACACATCGACGGAATCACCCGTATCGCAAACCCGACCGTAAACTCGTACAAGCGGCTTATCCCGGGATACGAGGCTCCGGTCTATGTAGGCTGGTCCGCGATGAACCGTTCCGCTCTTATCAGAGTTCCCTCGTCCCGCGGTAAAAGCACCCGCGCCGAACTGCGCAGCCCGGACCCGACCTGCAACCCGTATCTGACGTTTGCCGTGATGCTTGCAGCCGGTATGGAAGGCGTTACCAAGAAAATCGAGCCCCCAGAGAGCGTGGACAAAAATATTTTCAGAATGAGCGCGGAAGAGCGTGCAGCTGAAGGAATACGCTGCCTCCCCTGGAGTCTCCATGAGGCAAACACCGCTCTGATGAACGATCCGCTTCTCTGTGGTGTCCTCGGCGAGCATGTGGTTTCCCAGGTCAACCGTCTCGGTGAACTCGAGTGGGGAGACTTCTCCAAGCATATCACCTACTGGGAGCTCAACCGCTACCTTGCAACATACTAAATCATACCAACTCTTTTTTTTTGAATTCTCCGATGTGCCGCGGCGTTTTTTATCCATCTTTGATGCGCTGACAGCAAATGTATATATTGTTAGCCTCATAACCATTTTTCATATATGGATGACAGACTGCCAATAACGATATTAATCAAGATCCTCGCAAATCATATAAAACGAAATCTGGACAATGCTGCGTCATTTGGGCCGCTGTACAATATCACCGGTACGCAGATCCAGATCATCGGATATATCTATCATTCACCGAAGGATGATATTTTTCAAAAGGATATCGAGACGAAATTCTCCATCCGGCGCTCAACGGCGACCGGTATCCTCCAGCTCATGGAAAAGAACGAACTCATCAAAAGAGAGCCCGTCGATTACGATGCCAGACTCAAAAAGATCATACTCACGGAAAAAGCACTTGCCGTCAGCAGGCAGGCGCATCACAATCTCACTGATCTTGAAGAGCAGATGACCAAAGGGATGACCGCTGAAGAGCTGGCCGTTTTCCGATCCCTCATCTGGAATATGAAAACCAATCTGGAGGAGCTTGCATGAATCATATCATCGAACGCCTGGCCGGCTCTATCCGCGAATTTAAAAAAGACGAGAATTTCTAACAACCTTTTTTTCCGACAGAAAGTACTTTCTTTTCGTACGTTGAGTAGTATGTATGGGGACTTTCAGCAGCTTTGGTCTCAACCAGGCATATCACGAGCGTTATTAAAAACTTGGCGACCGTCTCTCCGATGTTGGTAAAACACTTGATTGGGATGTTTTTCGTCCTCTTCTTGAATCCATGTATGCAAATAAATCCGGCAAAGGCGGTCACCCCAATGTCGATGTAATACTCATGTTCAAGATTCAGCTTCTGGAAGTCTGGTATAATCTATCTGATCTCGCCGTTGAACGTGAAATCTACGATCGTCTCTCCTTTTGGCATTTCCTTGGGTGTCCTGACAAAATACCCGACAATTCAACGATCTGGTTATTTCGGGAGCGCATGTCCGAATCAGGCGTTGACACATTGGTTTGGCAGGAGTTTCAGCGACAACTTGACCTGAAAGGTCTCAAAATTGAACAAGGTATGATTCAGGATGCAACGTTTGTGTATGCTGAACCCGGTCATTGTAAGAAAGACACGCCGCGAGGAGAGCAGGCAAAAACACGACGGGATAAAGATGGAAAAATCATGTCCAAGAACGGCAAAATGCACTATGGCTATAAACTGCATACCATCATGGATACGACGCATGATCTTATTCGACGCATTGAAACCACAACGGCAAATGTTCATGACAGTCAGGTGGATCTGTCAGAAAAAGGAGAAGTGGTCTATCGGGATCGGGGATATCAGGGAGCAAAATGCAAGGGATATAGTGCCACAATGAAACGAGGGGCGAGAGGACATCCCATTGGGATACGAGATAAACTGAGAAATATGCGAATAAGTAGAAAGAGATCAAAGGGGGAGAGACCCTATGCAGTGATCAAAAATATCTTTCATGCAGGGTTGGTGAAGGTAACAACGCTGCAAAGAGTGCGAGTGAAAAATATGCTGGCTGCATTTTGTTATAATATCTATCAAGTGAAAACGATTCAAAACAGGGTGTAAATTAAAAAAAACGTCAAGGAATAATTGTTATTTATCGTGATTTTCTTTTTTTTTGGGGGGGGGGAGTGAGAGGGTGTGGGGATGTATTCAATCCTTCATAAATAATGATTCTCGTTAAAAAAAAGAGTTGATAGAAATTCTCTTTTTGTTTACAGCACGATCATGCAGACGACCATGATCAGCAGAAATGCTGTGGTCAGCAGAAGTGTTGCAAGAGGGAGCAGGTTTGTTACGATAGCGTTTACCGTCGAAGTCAGCTGAACGATTCTCGACGGGCCGAACACCTCAACCTCCTCGCACATGTTGGTGGCTGCTCCTCCCGATGCAGGCGAGAGATCTTCGACCGCTTTTAAGACTGCTTCCGAGACATACGGGATGATCTCGCTTGGAGAGACCGCGTCGCCGATCGGGTTTCTGCCGGAGACCGAGTTCACCACATGCGAATCGGTGGTCAGGATCTCGACCTCGTCAAGGCCGAGGCCCAGGACTGCGCTCTGCAGGGTCTCTCGAACGCCCATCTGCACATTGTTTCCGTCAAACAGGACATACGCCGTTTTAACGCCGCCGACCTCGGTCACCATCGCGAGGATTCCCATGTCGGCGAATCCTTCTTCCCGTCCGAAAGGCGGGATGACCTGTGCCGCTCCAACGGAGAACGGCAGCATCTCGGCATCGAGCATGCCGTTCATCGCCTCGTCCGCTCCGGAGATAAACTCGTTTCCGGTTTTGATCGAAGGGTAGATGATGTTGGTGACCGACGTTATACAGTTGTGGGCGTCGACGAACCCGATATTTCTATATCTCCCTTTACTCTCTCCCATCACGATCCGGCCGATCGAGTAATCCATGTCCTCCGTCATCTCGGGAGACCGTGTCGTGATCATCAGAAGCGAGTCGCCGAATCTCTGAGAAATGATAGAGACCGTGCCAAAACTCGTACGGATCGGGCGGCTTGCTAGCCCCGTATATTCGACTGAATCCAGACTTTCCCGGATTGCTCTTGTGATGCTCTTCGTCTCCCGGTTGGAGATCATGTTCAGGTCATGACTTGCGCATCCGTGGGAAACGATAACTACCGCCTCGTCGGCAAAAACATCGTGCAGGATTTTCGGGAAATTACTGCCGCCGATCTCTGCCATCGGACCCGGGTGCAGGTTCGGGATGACGAACCAGACATCGGGTTTGCCGGAACGCTTGAAGAAGAACGTCGTTTCAGGGACTGAGACATACTCGCTGATGTGATGGAAATACTCTTCCATGTCGTTGGATCCGTTCGTCAGGTGGGCAAGGAACGCATTGACGAAATGCATTGCTCCAACCCCGCTCGTCCGTTTCATCGGCAGATCGAACAGCAGTAAAAATACGATGACTCCTACTGAGAATACCACGATTGAAACGACGACCGGAATGATGAATCCCGGACCGAAGTACCAGACACCGACGATCGCTCCCGCGAATGTCTGGATGGCGGCAGGCGCATACATCCGCCCGAACCGATAATCCGCGACGGCGGCGAGAACCACCAGTCGGATCGCGAGGATGAATCCAACGCCGAATACATAGGCAAATCCTACGCCAAGGAACAGGGCGGTGATCATCCACAGAAGCATGAATACTTCACTGGCGAGTGCCAAAAGGCCGGACCGGTTCCAGGTGAACTCCTGCCGTGCAGTCGCACTTACGAATGGTTTGGTGAGGATCAGCGCGGCGACGCCGGAGATCGAGAAGGCAAATCCGAACCACCAGATCTTGCCGGTGAAGAGGAACCCTACCCCGTCGGCTACCAGGCCGAGCAGGATTATCAAGACCAGCGACACTCCCCATTTCGGGGCGTCGAAGAGATATTTGGTCAACGACTCGGTTTTTACTTCGCGTTTCATGTTACCAGAACCTGTCGATCATGACTTCCCCACGAAGGCCTTCATAGCTGAACTTCATCTCGGAATGGTGTATCGGTTCTGAAAAACAGGGTGCGTTCAGTACAAGCGATTCGTACTCCCCGCCTTCTCCGGCGAGATGAATACGTCTGGATTTATGAACCGAAAGCAGGACCTCGATCAATTTTTCATTGATCTTTTTCCCGAGAACGTTTTCACCGAGTCCGTCTGCGGCGCAGACGACGATCACGACATCGAGACGGGAAGCCACTTCATGCATAAGAGTGAGAGGGTCCATCTTCCAGAGCGGAGCGAAAAGTTTCAGACCAAGCCGGTCGCAGACCGCGGCGACTCTCGACCGCTGATACTCGGACTCGATCGCCCCGACGATGATCCCCTCGACGCCGAGATTCGAAAGACCCTTTTCAAGATCTTCGACTTCCTGTTCTTTTACGCCTTTCGATCGTATTTCCACATACGCGGCGCCGCATCGGGCCGCCATTACGGGGACGGCCGCGAGATTTGCCGAGTGGAACATGTATGACTCGGTATTTTCCGGCACGACCGTGACCAGATGCGAGACCTGCATGCCGGCATCGATCGCTTTCTGTACCGCAAGGATCGAGTCCTTTCCTCCCGAAGTCAGTGCTTCCCAACTCATTCCAGCTCCAGTTTGCCGAATGCGGTTTTATAGCGCTCTGCCATTCGTTTCCAGTCGGGAAGATTGGTCTGCGTTCCGATCTTTTCCACAACAAACGACGAGGTGACTGCGCCGATCTTTGCGCAGTTGACCGGGTCGCATCCCTTTTTCCATGCGGTGAAAAACCCTGCCAGGTATGCATCTCCTGCGCCGGTCGGATCCTTTGCTTCGACAAAAACCGCAGGTATATGTTCGGTTTTTCCATCGAAACAGAGGCTACTGCCTGCTTTTCCATGGGTGATGATGGTAAACGGCACCGAATCGAGAATGTCTTTTTCGCTGCAGGAAAGAGTCTCTTTTATGATATTTATCTCATAATTGTTGCAGATGAGCATGTCGATCTCGCCAAGAAGGGTCGTGAGATCGTCGGCAGTATAGTATTTTACGTCCTGGCCCGGATCGAACGAGGCAAACTCCGCCCGCTTTGCGATATTGATATTGAAGGCGGCGTCCCCCGTGGCCATATGGACAAACACGCATTTCGGCGGGGTTGCCCGGGCAAAGGCTTCTCCGGCTCCCCACTCGAAGTAGGTCACCTGGTCTCCGGCGGCATTGTTCACCATGAACGCGGTCGAACTGTTTTTTTCACTTTGAAACACCGTCGTTTTCACGCCGAGTTCTTCCAGATATTTTTCATATTCGCTTCCCGGGAAGTCGCATCCGACCGCACAGATGAGTTCGGCCTGACCGCCGAGTATGGCGATACCTGCTGCGATGTTTGCCGCACCCCCGCCGAAGTATATCCTGCGTTCCGAGACCCTCCTTGATTCGCCGATCGGCGGGTACTCATCCACTGTAATGATGTAATCTACGCAGAGATGACCGGACACTGAGATCGTTTCACTCGGCAACGTCATCACCTTCGATCAGTTCTATCGAATAGGTCGAAAGAGACACGTCACGCAGTGCTCTGCCTATCACTGATTTGGCAATGTGTTCCGCGTGCTCCGGGTTTTCAGCTTTGAAGACCTTCATGGAAAGAAGAAGACCAACCAGACCCGTTCTCGCGATCACCAGAGCCGTATTGATCTCTTTTCCACAGTACGGACAGGGCATGTTCATTACATCCACGTCAACAAACTTTGCTGACGGGTGCAGGCATTTTCCTGCTTCACTCACGGCTATTCCAATGGCATCCTGAACGGACTCAACATCTTTTACCGTCCATCCTGCCTCCAGCGTCACTCGATAATCCGACATTTTCAATTCGTTGTCTATACATTATCGCTTTAAGATAATGGAATTTGCGGGTTGACCTGGTTTTAAGCCGCGTTGCTCGGGCAGCTGAAAATCACAAAAAAGGGTTGAGAGGGAGGAAAAATAGTATTGAGAATTTCTATTAACCCATTTTTTAACGTGAATCATGATTTAAGGAAGATAGGTTACATCCCCACACCCTCTCATCCCCCCCCCAAAAAAAAGAAAATCACGATAAATCCCAATTATTCCTTGACGTTTTTTTTAATTTACACCCTGTTTTGAATCGTTTTCACTTGATAGAGATTATAACAAAATGCAGCCAGCATATTTTTCACTCTCACTCTTTGCAGCGTTGTTACCTTCACCAACCCTGCATGAAAGATATTTTTGATCACTGCATAGGGTCTCTCACCCTTTGATCTCTTCCTACTTATCCGCATATTTCTCAGTTTATCTCGTATCCCAATGGGATGTCCCCTTGCCCCCCGTTTCATTGTGGCACTATATCCCTTGCATGTTGCTCCCTGATACCCTCGATCCCGATAGACCACTTCTCCTTTTTCTGACAGATCCACCTGACTGTCATGAAAATTTGCCGTAGTGGTTTCAATACGTCGAATAAGATCATGCGTCGTATCCATGATGGTATGAAGTTTATAGCCATAGTGCATTTTGCCGTTCTTGGACATGATTTTTCCATCTTTATCCCGTCGTGTTTTTGCCTGCTCTCCTCGCGGCGTGTCTTTCTTACAATGACCGGGTTCAGCATACCCAAACGTTGCATCCTGAATCATACCTTGTTCAATTTTGAGACCTTTCAGGTCAAGTTGTCGCTGAAACTCCTGCCAAACCAATGTGTCAACGCCTGATTCGGACATGCGCTCCCGAAATAACCAGATCGTTGAATTGTCGGGTATTTTGTCAGGACACCCAAGGAAATGCCAAAAGGAGAGACGATCGTAGATTTCACGTTCAACGGCGAGATCAGATAGATTATACCAGACTTCCAGAAGCTGAATCTTGAACATGAGTATTACATCGACATTGGGATGACCGCCCTTGCCGGATTTATTTGTATACATGGATTCAAGAAGATGACGAAAAACATCCCAATCAAGTGTTTTACCAACATCGGAGAGGCGGTCGCCAAGTTTTTCATAACGTTCGTGATATGCCTGGTTGAGACCAAAGCTGCTGAAAGTCCCCATACATACTACTCAACATACGAAAAGAAAGTACTTTCTGACGGAAAAAGGTTGTTAGAAATTCTCATATATTTTTTCTTTTCTTTAAGACAGCTTCATGTATTCGGATAACGAATACTCTGGTATGTGAAGCGTATCATATCTCTTTCCCCACACCTGCGATCTGATGTTTGACGTTTACCAGCCCTTTTCCATATATCTCCAGGGAATGACGAAACTTGCCGACCGGCAGGACAACTTCAGAACGCCGGACGGACCGGTGAAACGGGAGATCGCCGTGTTGATTGCCCACGACCGTCTCGGGTTCGAACGAATCCGCAAAACCTCACACCTTGAAGACGTCACGGACGAGGCAGATGTCCAGATTATCCTCACCGACACGATCCTCAAATCCAGCGGCAATGTTCCCATGAACGAAAAGATATTCCTCGTCAAAGGCATCGACAAAGGCAACTTCACCGAAGTCTATGTAACAAAATCCCGGGCGATACCCGGCGTATCTGCCCTCGATATAAAGCAGATCATTCTGGAGCTTTTTGCATGAGCGAACGCGAGACCGCAGTTGCCGCCCCTTTCCGACACAGAAATGCCGATCATCTCCGTCAGGTTGATCTGATCTTCTACTACACCCAGGATAAAAAATGGATGAGTCTGGACAAGGCAAAAAAACTGATTTCCATCGCGGAAAAAACTGGACTCATCAAAAAAGAGAGCACTGGAGACTACGCGCTTCGTGAAGACCTCCGCGAAGTGAAAATCCCGCTCGGGTTTCGCCCGACAAACGAGATATTCGTCATTGATGAAAGCCAGACGATCGATACCTTAGAAAAAATCCTAGATGACATCGCCGAAACGGCCAGGATCGAAAAGAAAGACCTCACCGGCGAGATGGAACGCATCAGAAAACATTTCGACAATCTGATCGGGCCAGAGGCAGCCGTCATACTCCTTGCAAAAAAATACCGCGTCCCCTATGGACCATACAAAGCCGATCTCATCAAAAGAATCGAAGAATAAAAAAATATTGAGATTTATTCTGCTGCTGCAGCAAAAATCTCGGTAACCGGCTTTTCACCGTAAACAGTAATTTTTGCATTAACCTGAACGAAGTCAGCAGCGATCTCGTTTCCGCGCTGGCTCTTTCTTCTTCTCTCGCCGTTGTGGGTTGCATTGAAGCCGAATCCATCGGAGATCAGAATACCTCTTCTGCCGTTACCCGGAAGGTCCGGGCGTGCAGGAGTTCCGGTTTTGTCGGATCCGCCGGTGATTGTGATCTTAGAGCCGCTCATGCCGAACGGAGCGCCGTCAACTTCCGTGCCGATCTTCTTTCCAAGAAGAGCACCTGCTGCTGCACCCGCTGCATCTATTTTGTACGAAAGACCGGTTTTCGGGTCTGACAGTACGACCTTAAAGTCTACCATTGTATATACACATCTCCTCGATATCTATGATGCCGAAGTACCCATATATTTAGTATCTCCACATTTATACTACTTGCCCCAGAAAGGTTGTGTTTTCCGGAAGATGCCGGTGTACTCTTCGAGTGCTTCGACGGTCCCTGCATTTAAATGCGAGAGCATTTCCGTCTCCAAAACCTTCACATGTCTATCAGGAATCGCCACATAAAGGGTCTCGCCGACATCGATCTGTCTGCCGATAGTGACCCCGTCTATCGAAATCGCGACCTCTGCGCCCTCTTTTGCTTCGGTGACGGCTTCTTTGTTCAGCTTGATCTGTTTGATCTCGCCGACGATTTTTCCCTCACGCGTGGCAACGCTGACCTTGGGGCACAGGATCCCGCCCAGAACGCGCACGCCAACCACCGCCGGCCCGCTCATCCGAAACACACAGCCCGGCAGGATGGAAAACTTCGCCGGGAGCACGACCGTCTCGAACTGTTTCGCCTCTTTGGCGCGGATCATTTCCTCGCGCCATTCCAGATAATCATCAATGAGTTTGTAGATGACCCGGTTGGAAAAGATCTTCACATCCACCTCCTCATCCCGGATCATTGCCTCGGCATCCGGGAGGAGAGGGACGTTGAAACAAAGAGCCGATTTATAGAGATCCTCCTTTATCACGCTGATGTAGATCAGGTCACGGCGGGACAAGGGACCTACGCTCGCACGCATAATCGGGATGTTTTTCGCGTCAAGTTCATTGGATAGAGCCTCCAGTGCACCGATCGTATCGGCACGGACGCTTACTCCTACATCGGAGAGTTTGATGTTGATTTCCTGCATCTCCTCGTTGATTTTTGCCAGAACCTCGTCATGATCTCCGCGTATCACGCGGATCGGCGAACCTGCAACGATCGATTCCAGATTCGGCGCGGAAATTTTCACACCGGCCGCCGCCACGACGGATTTGACCCGCATAAACTGATCCTCGATTAATATCTCCTTCATGGGCCGGGGCTGGAGAAGAGCGCGGACTTTGGTCGAGAGCGCGCCTTCGCTGCCGGCAATACCAACCTCATCACCCACACTGATGATACCTTCATACAAAATGACGTCGAGCGTCGTTCCAAGACCTTTCTCCTCCTTAACCTCAAGGACGGTCCCGACACCAGGGCCCGATGTGGTCGTCTTGAGTCCTTCGGTGAGATACCGCTGGGCAAGGCCGATCATGATCATCAAAAGATCGCCGACCCCTTCGCCCATCATGCTGCTCACCGGAACGATCACGAGATTGCGCTGGAAATCACTCACCCGGTCGAAACGTTCGGAGTTGAAACCCATCTCCGAAAGCTTGCCGACAAGTTCATAGACCCTGGTTTCGCACTCGGTCTGGACCCGTTCACTCTGATTTTTGTATGCAGCCTGAAACGAAGCGTTCGGCGTCGGACGCCAGCCGGGAATCTTGTCGAGTTTGGTTGCTGCGATAACAAACGGCGTTTTACAGGTCCGAAGAATCTGAAGCGCTTCGATCGTCTGCTGCTTGAATCCTTCGTTCACATCCACGACCAAAATCGCGATATCGGCGAGAGCCCCGCCCCTGGCCCGAAGCGTGGTGAATGCATGATGACCGGGCGTGTCGATAAACAGCAGTCCCGGGACCGAGGTTTTGAGCCTGCCCAGATCGCCGCTCATTTTTGCAATAGAATCAAACGGAATGAGAGTGGCGCCGATATGCTGGGTAATCGCCCCTGCTTCTCCTGCAACAACTTTCGACCCGCGAATACGGTCGAGGAGCGATGTTTTTCCATGATCTACGTGCCCCAAAACGCAGACGATGGGAGTTCTGATGTGTTCTTCCATGATATTGAATCCCCATTCTCCGATGACTGACCATACAGAGATAAATAGTGATTATCTATTGGCAGTGCAGGATTATTAATATAAAGGGGACTAAGAAAAATTTCGTGACAGATAAAAGATATGTTAATATCTCAAAACACCATATCTAATAGAATGTTTGGGCCGTATCGGCAAAGACATGATTTCAGGCTAAGGTAGGGTAGCTGGACATCCTTTAGGATTGTGGATCCTTAGACCCGGGTTCGACCCCCGGCCTTGGCCCTTCGTTTTTGAAAAAATTAGAGAGTTTTTTGCCGTCTAGTTGATCATCCAGATGGTGGCGGTCAGCACTGTTGCAAACGTCACCCAAAGGATATACGGGATCAGCAGATAGGCGGCGGCTGGCTTGACTTTGTAGAAGAGATACATCGTTACGCAGATCATTACCCAAAGCACAATGATCTCGATCGTCGATCCTAAAAGCAGGTGCCAGCTGAAAAACATATACGACCACAGGACATTGAGGGCGAGCTGGATCAAAAATACGACGGTAGCGATCTTAACCTCTTTTTTCTCCCAGCCCTGTGCGAAGACCAGACCGGCGGCGATACCCATCAGGATAGAGAGTGTGGTCCACACCGGAGCAAACAGAAAGTTCGGCGGCTGCCAGGCCGGTTTGATCAGTTCAAGAGCGAACCAGGAATCAGGACCGGTGATCGTAACGATTGTGCCCAAAAATCCGGCAAGAAGAGACAGTATGGCAAATCCGATCATCAGATATACCGTACGGGAAGAGATTTTTGCATTCATAGTGCTTAATTCGCATCACAAAGTATATAATCCTGATTTTTGATGCAATTTTTCGAATGAAAAGAGAAAGGGATCCTCTTAGAGTTTACAGAGTTTGCACTCCTGACTGCCGCACGGAATGTTGTCGATCTTCCATTTCAGTGCCCAGTATTTGATATCCCGAATGACCCCGATCAGTTCAACGCCGCTTTCGGTAAGCGTGTATTCTGACTTTACCGGAACGATTGTTGCATCGATTTTTTTGGAGATGATGTTCTCCGCTTCCAGTTCCTGCAGACGTTCCGAGAGTATCTTCGGCGTTATGTCCGGGAGGCTCGATTTCAGTTCCGAGAATCTCCGCGTATAATTATCCCCTTTATACAACTCCAGAATAATCAGCAGAGTCCATTTTTTCGTCAGATACCGGACGGTCAGGTTTACGGTGCAGTTCTCATCCATAGTATTATTTTGGAAACTCATGCGTATATTACTTTGTATACATAATATATGTAATATTAAAAAGATACCAATGTGAAAAAAGATGTATTGTCAACAATGTCAGGAAGCAAAATCTCCCGCCTGCACCTCAGGCGGAGTCTGTGGAAAAAACGCCGTGATCTCAGCATATCAGGACGCTGTACTCTTTACCCTGTCCGGACTTGCTTATCGGCTGGAATCGGCGGACAAAAGTCTGGAACCCTGCGTTCTTGAAGCCCTGTTTTCAACGCTGACCAATACCGGGTTTGATAAAAACCGGTTTCTCGGCTACCTTACGTGTATTACGTCTCACAAAGATGCGCTCCCAACAGTACCGGGAGAGCCGGCAGAGTGTGCATGGACGCCAAAATCCGAAGAGGAGATCGTAACCTCCGGGCTTACCGGTCTTGACAAAATCGAGGACGTCAATGCCCGATCCCTTTACTCACTCCTGCTTTTCGGCATCAAAGGGCTCGCTGCATACTATTCCCATGCGGTCGTTCTTGGAAAAACCGACGAGACGGTTCTGCCGTTCATCAGAAAAGCACTCGCTTCCCGATTCAAGAACCTGGATATCCAGGAAAGGATCGGCCTTGTTCTGGAATGCGGAGAAATCGGTGTGAAAACCCTCGCTCTGCTGGATTCTGCAAACCAGACCTACGGCATCCCGGAGATCACCAGCGTATCGACCAGGGTCGGGACAAAACCGGGGATCCTTGTGACCGGTCACGACTTAAAAGACCTGGAGCTTCTCCTCAAAGCCACGGAAAATACCGGTATCGACATCTACACCCACGGAGAAATGCTGCCCGCACATGCATATCCGGGGCTGAAGAAGTATCCCAACTTGAAAGGCAATTACGGATCATCCTGGGCAAATCAGCGGACGGAACTCCCGAAATTCAACGGACCCATCATCTTTACGACAAACTGTCTGGTCCCGCCAGCAGCTTCATATGAAAAGTATGTGTTCACCACCGGAGCGGTCGGATTTCCGGGATGTCCCCACATAGCGGAAAATCCCGACGGAACCAAAGACTTTAGCGCCCTCATCAGCCTCGCAAAAACCTGCAGGACACCCAAAGATCTGCACACTCCCGCGCTTTTAACGGGATGCACCCATGATGCGGTCGTTTCCCTTGCACCGAAAGTCCTTGAGCTCGTCAATGCCGGAAAAATCAAAAGATTCGTCGTGATGGCGGGCTGCGACGGAAGTGACAGGAAACGCGAATATTATACCGAGTTCGCCAAAACTCTGCCGAAAGATATGGTCATCCTCACCGCAGGATCCGCCAAATACCGATACAATTTCCTGGACCTTGGCGACATCGAAGGAATCCCCCGTATCCTGGATGCCGGACAATGCAATGATTCCTACAGTCTGGTCGTGATCGCGCTCACATTGGCAGAAGCATGTAAATGCGGAGTCAATGATCTGCCGATTTCCTACAACATCGCCTGGTACGAACAAAAAGCGGTCCTGGTTTTACTGGCACTGCTGCACTTAGGCATCAAAGATATCATGCTCGGACCGACCCTTCCCACCTTTGTTTCCCCGGATGTATTGGATGTCCTGGTGAAAACATTCGGGATCCAGGCAAGCTCTTCGGTCGAAGAGGATCTGATCAAACTGAAGTGCGTTTGATCACGCACCTTTTTTTAATGGACTTAAGCGGTATGGGTGTGGCTCCAATTCGGGAAGGGTATTACTGTGTGTGGAAACATGAAGAAAAACCAACCGCGAATCGGCGCGAATCCCGCAAGCCTTTGGCTTTCTCCCAGAATCGGATTTGCAGATCCTCACTCTCACAAGTCTCGTTCCTCGACTTGCTCGCCCCTCATCGGGATCGTTCGGGCAAATCCTGTCGGCGCTCCGGCGCCTCCCATTAGTGATTTCCCTCTTGATCTTATGTCGTGATTGTCAGTAAAATGGATATTTTTCAGATTAAGAACTGCTCAATGAATCTCTCTCTCACAGGAGTCGCCGGGGCGGCGACAGGATTTGCCCGAACGTTCCCGATGAAGGGATGAGCAAGACAGCGAAGCTGGATTGCGAAAGTGAGGTGGGGCAAATCCGATTCGCCTTGCCCGAATGGCGGATTCGCGCCGATTCGCGGTTGGTTTTTTCTTGTGTCAAAACGAATGACGTACACGAAATCATCGTACGTCTCGTAACTACATCAGTTATTTTTTACTGTTGAGATCGCACCGCGTAAGCCCAAAAAAAAAAAGATGAGAATTTCTAACAACTCTTTTTTTTAACGAGAATCATTATTTATGAATGATTGAATACATCCCCACACCCTCTCATCCCCCCCCCCCAAAAAAAAAGAAAATCACGATAAATCCCAATTATTCCTTGACGTTTTTTTTAATTTACACCCTGTTTTGAATCGTTTTCACTTGATAGATATTATAACAAAATGCAGCCAGCATATTTTTCACTCGCACTCTTTGCAGCGTTGTTACCTTCACCAACCCTGCATGAAAGATATTTTTGATCACTGCATAGGGTCTCTCCCCCTTTGATCTCTTTCTACTTATTCGCATATTTTTCAGTTTATCTCATATCCCAATGGGATGTCCTCTCGCCCCTCGTTTCATTGTGGCACTATATCCCTTGCATTTTGCTCCCTGATATCCCCGATCCCGATAGACCACTTCTCCTTTTTCTGACAGATCCACCTGACTGTCATGAACATTTGCCGTTGTGGTTTCAATGCGTCGAATAAGATCATGCGTCGTATCCATGATGGTATTCAGTTTATAGCCATAGTGCATTTTGCCGTTCTTGGACATGATTTTTCCATCTTTATCCCGTCGTGTTTTTGCCTGCTCTCCTCGCGGCGTGTCTTTCTTACAATGACCGGGTTCAGCATACACAAACGTTGCATCCTGAATCATACCTTGTTCAATTTTGAGACCTTTCAGGTCAAGTTGTCGCTGAAACTCCTGCCAAACCAATGTGTCAACGCCTGATTCGGACATGCGCTCCCGAAATAACCAGATCGTTGAATTGTCGGGTATTTTGTCAGGACACCCAAGGAAATGCCAAAAGGAGAGACGATCGTAGATTTCACGTTCAACGGCGAGATCAGATAGATTATACCAGACTTCCAGAAGCTGAATCTTGAACATGAGTATTACATCGACATTGGGGTGACCGCCTTTGCCGGATTTATTTGCATACATGGATTCAAGAAGAGGACGAAAAACATCCCAATCAAGTGTTTTACCAACATCGGAGAGACGGTCGCCAAGTTTTTCATAACGCTCGTGATATGCCTGGTTGAGACCAAAGCTGCTGAAAGTCCCCATACATACTACTCAACGTACGAAAAGAAAGTACTTTCTGTCGGAAAAAAAAGGTTGTTAGAAATTCTCGTACTTTCTTTTCGTACGTTGAGTAGTATGTATGGGGACTTTCAGCAGCTTTGGTCTCAACCAGGCATATCACAAGCGTTATGAAAAACTTGGCGACCGTCTCTCCGATGTTGGTAAAACACTTGATTGGGATGTTTTTCGTCCTCTTCTTGAATCCATGTATGCAAATAAATCCGGCAAAGGCGGTCACCCCAATGTCGATGTAATACTCATGTTCAAGATTCAGCTTCTGGAAGTCTGGTATAATCTATCTGATCTCGCCGTTGAACGTGAAATCTACGATCGTCTCTCCTTTTGGCATTTCCTTGGGTGTCCTGACAAAATACCCGACAATTCAACGATCTGGTTATTTCGGGAGCGCATGTCCGAATCAGGCGTTGACACATTGGTTTGGCAGGAGTTTCAGCGACAACTTGACCTGAAAGGTCTCAAAATTGAACAAGGTATGATTCAGGATGCAACGTTTGTGTATGCTGAACCCGGTCATTGTAAGAAAGACACGCCGCGAGGAGAGCAGGCAAAAACACGACGGGATAAAGATGGAAAAATCATGTCCAAGAACGGCAAAATGCACTATGGCTATAAACTGCATACCATCATGGATAAGACGCATGATCTTATTCGACGCATTGAAACCACAACGGCAAATGTTCATGACAGTCAGGTGGATCTGTCAGAAAAAGGAGAAGTGGTCTATCGGGATCGGGGATATCAGGGAGCAAAATGCAAGGGATATAGTGCCACAATGAAACGAGGGGCGAGAGGACATCCCATTGGGATACGAGATAAACTGAGAAATATGCGAATAAGTAGAAAGAGATCAAAGGGGGAGAGACCCTATGCAGTGATCAAAAATATCTTTCATGCAGGGTTGGTGAAGGTAACAACGCTGCAAAGAGTGCGAGTGAAAAATATGCTGGCTGCATTTTGTTATAATATCTATCAAGTGAAAACGATTCAAAACAGGGTGTAAATTAAAAAAAAACGTCAAGGAATAATTGGGATTTATCGTGATTTTCTTTTTTTTTTGGGGGGGAGGATGAGAGGGTGTGGGGATGTATTCAATCCTTCATAAATAATGATTCTCGTTAAAAAAAAGAGTTGATAGAAATTCTCAACATGTACGGTAATGATGACAGACTTAAACAAATATAAATTCCGGTCGAAAACCAGGCAACAAAACCATCACCATCAGCAGAAACGACAACTACAGAAAATAGAGAATCAACTGATCGCTTTTGCATGTGGATACAAATTCATTAAACTACTAATTGACTACGGTAACCCAGTGACCTACGATACCATTAAGAGTATCCTAAAAGAACAATTTGACATATTTGTGTTGAAATACTCATCAACCCCAGCAGTCCGCGCTGCAATCGAGAAAGAATTGATTAAAACATCAGCGGATAGTGCAATCAAAGAACTCCACGCAATACTAGGGATCAATCAAATAGACGATTCAAATTTCATGCAATTTGGTGATACTCCACTCGCCGATTTATTGGAAATTAACACAAAAATATACCCGACGAAGACAAAAACGATCATCAATGAATGACGATACACAGGTACCCAGAAAAGTCTACGACATGACTATACCCATCAACCACAATGGGCAAAGCGGCGAGATATCACCAAACCATGACGCCATGAAATTATTCACCGACCGCTTTTGTAAGCACTACATTTACGCCAGACAAAAAGGGGATGTCACTGAAAAAGAACACTGGCAATGTAGATTCAGCCTCAAACGATCATCACTACCAACAAAAGTTACGAAAGATATCAAAAAAATATTTTGTCAAGACGATCTCCACATTGAACCGACAGAAGGCAGAGATCAACGAGATCACCGAACATCAAGTTACTACGCCTATATACAAGATGCATCAACACTTTATCCAGGCGAAAGAATATGGAGTGATAAAGATCGCGGAATCAACGAGAAATATAGGGATGATATTACGTGGTATCCATGGCAGCAACAAATTATCGATATGCATACAAACGACCGCCAAGTGATCGTTATACACGATCCCATAGGCGGAACTGGAAAATCAACTCTCGCAAAGAGAATGAATTATCTCGCGCAAGCAAATTATCTCCCCCTTCAACATGACGCAAAAAATATGCTGAGAGCAGTATCGAATCTTCGATCAGACGGAAAACTCAGAAACACACTGTTTATCGATATCCCACGTGCAGTAGACGGTAACAATCTCAAAGAGCTCATTATCGGGATAGAAGCGATTAAAAACGGCATAATATCAGAGGATCGGTATCATTTCATGCAAGAGGAAATACCCGACACAAAAGTTGTTATCATGTGCAACAATCTACCCGACCCCAATTGGCTGACCGCTGACAGGTGGAAAGCATATACCATCACCGAAAACAAACTCGAACCGATAAACATCCACGAAGTGTATAAACAGCAACTCGAAAAATACCGGCGGGCAAATCTAGCGCGAAGACGAGCATACAATGGGTATCAAGGGAAGATCCAAGAGACGAGTGATTGCTCAACAGACAACCTCGCCGAAGGCCCTACGCCGGGGCCTGCAGGCGAGGATATATCTTAAATGAGCCCCTGGTCAGGGGCTGCGCAAGCCGGGTCGTCAGGTGTCCAAGATTAAATCAACCCAGAGCCGTGCTGAAGGCCAAGGATCGTCGATCGATTCACAAATAGAGTGTTTAAGCTAACCCTGAACCAAACCTCCCACACAGCCATCTATGAGATGCTCATGACAGTATAAAGCAGATACCGATACAAACTCGAATTATTGCTATACAAAAAAGAAAGTGTACAAAGAAAAAGATAGGTACACACAAAACTAACTGCTACGAAATCAGACTTACAACATTAGTAGCAGTTAGTAAACCGTCCTCCCTCGAGGGAGGCTATCGGAGGGTGGATTCCTCTTTTGAGCTAAGAGGATTTAGGTGATCAGACCCACTATCCCAAGTTGGACTCCTCTTTTGAGCTAAGAGGATTTAGGTGATCAGACCCACTATCCCAAGTCGGACTCCTCTTTTGAGCTAAGAGGATTTAGGTGATCAGACCCACTATCCCAAGTTGGACTCCTCTTTTGAGCTAAGAGGATTTAGGTGATCAGACCCACTATCCCAAGTCGGACTCCTCTTTTGAGCTAAGAGGATTTAGGTGATCAGACCCACTATCCCAAGTCGGACTCCTCTTTTGAGCTAAGAGGATTTAGGTGATCAGACCCACTATCCCAAGTCGGACTCCTCTTTTGAGCTAAGAGGATTTAGGTGATCAGACCCACTATCCCAAGTCGGACTCCTCTTTTGAGCTAAGAGGATTTAGGTGATCAGACCCACTATCCCAGGTCGGACTCCTCTTTTGAGCTAAGAGGATTTAGGTGATCAAACCCACTATCCCAGGTCTGACTCCTCTTTTGAGCTAAGAGGATTTAGGTGATCAGACCCACTATCCCAGGTCGGACTCCTCTTTTGAGCTAAGAGGATTTAGGTGATCAGACCCACTATCCCAGGTCGGACTCCTCTTTTGAGCTAAGAGGATTTAGGCGATCAGATTCGAAATCCACAAGCGACCCGCTTGCGCCGCCCCTTACGCAGGGGCTCAATTGGGATAGGACTCCTCTTTTGAGCTAAGAGGATTTAGGAGATCAGATTCGAAATCCACAAACGACCCGCTTGCGCCGCCCCTTACGCAGGGGCTCAATTGGGATAGGACTCCCTCCGGTGGGCAAGCCTCACCTACGGTTCACCATTCGGTACATTCCTATCACGCAATCATCAAACAACACAACAAAAAATCACGATCACACATATATATTATCAAAACAAACATAAGTTCATGACAAGAAATCACATCATATTAAAACTACAATCGATTTTGTTAGTGATATTACTAATATGCACGGTAACAATACCCGTATCCGCAAACGATATAAATGAAAACCCAAATACAGACAATGCACAAGAGAGCCTTAACCATCCACAATATACAAATCCAACAAAAATAGTAAAAACTACTGATGGCAATTTATTTTTAATCATATCAGAAACCAAAGAAACACCTGAATATTTCAATTGGATTAATGATGAAGATACATACAAATTAGTAGAAGATAAAGACGGTAATCCCGGTGTAATAATCCCTATACCTAATGATAAAATACCGGAAAACGCTAGTCCGTGCTGGCCATTCCAGTGTGTCCAAGCAGTTATACCTGTTATTGTAGGAGGTGTAATTATAACGGCAGACGCGATTAAAATAATAACAGCAGCAGCGATCGCAGCAACTGCAGCTATAACATTAGAAACAATAGATACAGCAAAAGCGTTCGAGTTCAACGGCAAGATATACAAAAAAGGATGTAGCGAGTTCAATCAATTAGCACAATATCTAAAGATGTATACAAAAGAACAACTGTTAAACAATTATACATTTTACACAGTAAACGAAGATACCGTTGACAATTTAGGTGAATTCACGTACCACGAACTCAACGCGAAGAAGCATTTGAAGGGCAAATTAACAACCCAAGAAGCAATTGATAAATTGAAAGATTGCGACCGGAAAGAGGACCCCAAAAAAGTTATTAGGATATTCTCAACCGAAGAAGGATGTAGGTCATTAGCTGAACATGTAACAAAGTTATTAGGCGGAAAGAAAATAGAGTATGAATCATCAAAGCATGGAAAATTAGCACACTATCATGCTGGCAAGCCCATTGATAGTGAAGGAAATCCCCAGCATTGCTATTCACATTGTTACTTCAAAGAACCAGCCCACACGGAGTTATAACATGAAGATCGTAGAGAAAATAGTTTTCTGTGTGAATACCGAACGATTTTTGGCATATACAAATAATACACCACATGCAATAATATTACCACTATTTTATGCTCACTCAATTACCGGCGAGTTCAATGGTTATACAGATGGTGTACCTATGAAAGACGATGGTAGCGACGACGTTGCGTTTGACGATCCTATGCGCACGAGGTTATTATACGATCCATATTATGCAAAAAATATCCACGGAAAGTTATATCGAGAACCAGAGTTTACTGAACCAGAATATGATCTTAGACATATAAACCAACCAATGGATGATAATATGCGTGACAGCTCACCAATTACAATCCCACCGGGTGTCCAACGTTTATCTATAATAATAGACCGTGGTGATACAGTCATAATTGACGCCAACTATGGTATAACTCATGTTATTATAGACGATGACGGCAACGAAATATCAATAGACGAAGCAATTGACAAAAAAATAACAGAAAAGATGCTAGAGATAATCAAGTGACAACCCCGCTTGCGCCGCCCCAACCTTGGGGCTCAATTTAGGATAGGCTCCCTACGGTGGGCAAGCCTCACCTGCGGTTCGCCCATGCGAGATTCAGCGATTATTACGTGCAAAAGCACTACACTTCAGCAAACGCCTCATAGCAAAGGCTCATGGTCCATTCATACCATAACAGTTTTTTTTCCAAAACAGGAAGCCAGAAACCTGACCGTGCGCGGCGAAACATGGGATGTATTCAAAACCACGCCCTCATATTATCTAAGAGATATTAACTATTAAAAGATTTACTAGAGGAAGCGAGAAAACCTTCACAACAAAAACACGACAGATAAAACAGACGATATATTTATGTAGCGTCAAAGCAACGATCTACCATTCGTGAAAACACGAGAATAACAAGGTGATATGAGAGCCATTACGAAACTCTCATATCGGTGGGTTCAGTCCTATGAACTTAGAAATTAATACAACCTCAGATCACATAAAATCATCGGTCAAGTGCAAAGACAGAGTAAACGCTCTTTTAAACCCACCTCTGTTACCACCCAAGCCACACCACAAATTCAAAATGGTCGCATCAGGCACGCCAAATAACAATTGCGGCGAATTATCAGCGATTTTAAAGTGCGATGCATGCGATGAAATACATCCAGTAAATCACCACTGTGATAGATTAGAGTGCCCAACATGCTACAAAACAGCAGCAGCGCGTATAGGCAAACGATCATCGTCAAAGATAAGATCGGCACATGAAGCATTTTTAACGTTCCTCAATCCAGAAAGCGCGAAAGACGCATACGGAAGGACATTACAGAACACTCACCTAGACGCAGAATTCTCCGAACAAAAAGCGAAGCTAGGAAGAATAGCGAAAGGCGGAGGATTAAGACACGAAACCATATCAGTCCCAAAAAGAGATCGGGAAAAATGGGAAGAATTCTCCAATATTCAGGTAACGAAAGCACTTAAAGACCACATGGCAGAATACTGCCCAAGAGTCATCGCTGATGAATCATTATATCACCCTCATCGCATTAAACCAGAAATTCTCAAACAACTCAAAACAGTCCTATCGAGAAAGTCAAGCAAAGCTGAAAAGAGAAAGAGAATGCTGGTGAGAAGCAATAAACTGCAGAAGGCATTACGCTCAAGCAATAACAACATAGAAGAAGCAAAAATATACACAGAAGAGATACTTGATACATTATACGATGATGACGAAAGATCGGGATTCTGGGATGCAATACACGAAAACGTCCTCAATTTACCAAGTCAGGAAGATTATGTATATTTTGCACCACATTATCACGTAGAGAATTTCTATTAACCCATTTTTTAACATGAATCATGATTTAAGGAAGATAGGTTACATCCCCACACCCTCTCATCCCCCCCCCAAAAAAAAGAAAATCACGATAAATCCCAATTATTCCTTGACGTTTTTTTTAATTTACACCCTGTTTTGAATCGTTTTCACTTGATAGATATTATAACAAAATGCAGCCAGCATATTTTTCACTCGCACTCTTTGCAGCGTTGTTACCTTCACCAACCCTGCATGAAAGATATTTTTGATCACTGCATAGGGTCTCTCCCCCTTTGATCTCTTCCTACTTATCCGCATATTTCTCAGTTTATCTCGTATCCCAATGGGATGTCCTCTCGCCCCTCGTTTCATTGTGGCACTATATCCCTTGCATTTTGCTCCCTGATATCCCCGATCCCGATAGACCACTTCTCCTTTTTCTGACAGATCCACCTGACTGTCATGAACATTTGCCGTTGTGGTTTCAATGCGTCGAATAAGATCATGCGTCGTATCCATGATGGTATGCAGTTTATAGCCATAGTGCATTTTGCCGTTCTTGGACATGATTTTTCCATCTTTATCCCGTCGTGTTTTTGCCTGCTCTCCTCGCGGCGTGTCTTTCTTACAATGACCGGGTTCAGCATATACAAACGTTGCATCCTGAATCATACCTTGTTCAATTTTGAGACCTTTCAGGTCAAGTTGTCGCTGAAACTCCTGCCAAACCAATGTGTCAACGCCTGATTCGGACATGCGCTCCCGAAATAACCAGATCGTTGAATTGTCGGGTATTTTGTCAGGACACCAAAGGAAATGCCAAAAGGAGAGACGATCGTAGATTTCACGTTCAACGGCGAGATCAGATAGATTATACCAGACTTCCAGAAGCTGAATCTTGAACATGAGTATTACATCGACATTGGGGTGACCGCCTTTGCCGGATTTATTTGCATACATGGATTCAAGAAGAGGACGAAAAACATCCCAATCAAGTGTTTTACCAACATCGGAGAGACGGTCGCCAAGTTTTTAATAACGCTCGTGATATGCCTGGTTGAGACCAAAGCTGCTGAAAGTCCCCATACATACTACTCAACGTACGAAAAGAAAGTACTTTCTGTCGGAAAAAAAGGTTGTTAGAAATTCTCAACTCTATCTCTTGCCCGCTGGTTTCCCCGTCTTCTTCCCGCGATAATTCGGCGAAGGCTTTCTGCCGTATTTTTCCTTCAGTAATGCGATCTTGTCCGGCGCTTTGTTTCCCGTAGGGGTGCCTGCGATCATTCTGGTAAAACTTTCGCGTACCATCAGCAGATTGTAGGCGTTCTGCTGTTTATTGAACCGGACCAGCACCGAATCGATCGCAACTACCGATCCGTAGGATGCCGTAAGAAAGGTTTCGTGCTCGGGAGTCCGGTGGAATGCCGGCAGTGCCACATAGACCGGCGTTGTTCCGGTCCCGTCACAGACCAGAAACAGATAATTTTTCGCATCGCCGATGTCGGCTGACATCACGGAAACGGTGATGTGGATTCGTTTTTCCAGATGTTTTTTCAGCTGGGATAACCGTGCCCGCTTTGCCTCTGCCGGGATTTTGTATCCGCATTTTCTGTGCCCGTCGGTTCGAAGGATCGTATACGAAAACTTAACATCCGTGTTTACGAACCGGAATTTTTCTTCGGCCCCGCCGAGTGCGAACATCAGCTCCGTCGGCTTGATGTCGGCATACGAACGGAATGACCAGCAGGGAGAAACGGTGCAGTACACGCCCCGGAGATCATTACAGGGAGCGTATATCGTAAGACCCCGTTTTTTCACATCCCTTGATAGGTCTCGAAGCATCGTTGCGTTCGTCAGATCCGCGGGTTCAAGGATGGCGAGATTCCCGTCGGAAACAAGATGCTTCGAAAGCGCCATCACCAGATCTGCTTTTTTCTCAGGCTCAAGACCGCTCAGCTCGTTGATGACATTTGAGCAGATGATCAAATCGAACTCCCCCTCGGGGATCTCTTTCGTTATATCCTGTGCGAGCGGTTTTTCCGCAGTGACTTCTCCCCGGGTGTTTTTCAGGAATTCCGGCACGATCGCCTGATATGCTTCGATATGGGTCTCGTACTGTTCAAGAGACGTGATCTCGGCAGTCATCCCGTCAAGACAGGAAAGAACACGGGCGATCCCGATGGAAACGGTTCCTGGTCCCGATCCGATATCCAAGACCTTCACCTGTTTTCGAATCAAGCCCGCGGTAACGAGTCCGGCAAAAAACTCGGAGAACTCTATGACATATCCGGGCATCTGGTATGCCATGTAGCCGAGAACGCTGTATGCTCCTTTGTAGGAGACACTTTTTTTGACGCCCTCTTTCCAGTATGCCTCTTTTTGGGCGATGATCGCGTTCCGTATTTTTTCGAGGACGACCTCGTCGTTCCAGGATTTGCCGGTGACCTTTTCGATGTACTGGATCGTCTGTTTTTCAAGATCGGGCAGGCTTCTTATTTTCAAAAAAGCGCTGAGGCGTTTTGTTTCCTCAGCAGTCGGGATGTATCGGGGATTATCCATTCTGGGTTTAAGCGAGCGGCTTCACTGAATATCCGTCAGCTTCCGGCTCAATATCGAGTTTGGTCTTTTTGGCTTTTGATGAAACGATCCCTGAGTTTCCACTCGGATCGGTGATGACGACGGTAAAGGGTATTTCGGATTTTCGTGCTTTTTCGATCTCTTCCTGCAGTTCCGCCGCCCGGCAGATCTCATCTCCTTCGCAGGAGATCGCGGCGCGTTTTACCGCATCCTCTGCCCGTTCGAGAATGCCTTCGATGTTTGAAACGAATCCAAAGCAGGACGGACCCGGCCGGATATTTATGCCGAATTCCGGAATATCGATCTCGCCCTGCATGCTCCGGACAACCCGGGCATCCAGATCCTCCGGTGTCTCTACTTTCATTTCCCAACGGCTCGGCTCGTGATCGTTCAATACCATCGTATCGACGATGCGGAACCCACAGTTGCAGACACCGCAGATGAGGAGAATATCGGAGAAATACGGAATATTTTCCGTATCGTAGATGTATTCGATATCCTTTCCGCAGTCCGGGCAGGGGGCGGGAATTACCTGACGCATCGGGTTTTAGTACCCGCCGAGCTTCTCGCGGGAAATACGGACACCGGTCGGCACAACGATCACATAGCGCTGGTCACCGAGTCCGATGATATCGCCGTTCACATCGCGGGAAACGGCACGAAGATCGCCCATTACGCGGTCGAACATGATCTTGTCGAGCTTCAGTTTGGTGATGTCGATGATGACAATATTTCCGTTGTAGATCTCGTCTTTTATTTTTGGACAGTCTTTGATATCGCAGACGCTTGCGACCTTGACATACATCGTTGCCGGTTCGTTCTCTCCGACAGCTCCTTCGTATGCCTGCAGGTCAAGCTTCATGTAGGTATCTTCGTCTGTTGCTTTATCCTTTGAGCCAAATACTCCGTCAAGAAATCCCATATGAAAAATAGTTTAGTTGTTGCTTATTTAATTCTATCTGTGTGAGGTGCTTAGATCTCCAGATTCCAGAGCTCGTCACCGATGTAATGCAGATTTTTTGCAGCCTTTCCCTTCTCAAGCGCGATGATATCCTTCGCATCATAGAGTGGAAGCACAACCGCGAGGGGTTTGTCATGACTTTCGTCAACGGCGAGCGCCGGCTGACCGGCCTTTACATCGTCCGTGACCGACACGATTCCCGGACGCATAACGTCTGCGCCGTTGATCATATAAGGGATCGCCCCCATATCGACTACGATCCTTCGTCCCGAAAACGGACGGGAGACCGCTCCCCGAAGCGTGGGGAATGCCCAGTCATCCTTCTCCATGATAAGCGGTTTTTTATCAATGATGTAGATATTGAATTTGGATGCCGTCTCCGCGATCTCGATCATGGGGGCATTGTACAAAGCTGCATCTTCTCCGATATTCTCGGTAAGTTTTGTCATCAAAGCTGCAAGCTGACTTTTTTTGATGGCGTGGCGTTTTTTAATGATAAGGTCTGCCATGTGTTATAGAGTTATTTGGCCCGTGGAATTAAATATACTCCGTGACGGATGCATCGCCCGTTATTTTCTCCAATAATACGTGCCCGATATTCAGACTTCGATTCCCGCTATCTTTATGTGTCTCTGTGGCATATACATTAAGCACTCGTCCATGAGTCTCTAGCTTGTGTGACGTCCGAAACGTGCATGAAAGGCCAAAGGTTTTCGTGCAGGTCCGGCACGGTGTGCCGGAGAAAAAACGTAATCGGACTCTCTCCCTGAGAGAAACGAGAGGTAATCCAATGACAAAGAGACCACTTGAAATTTTAGATCAGGTTCTGAACCGCCAGCCGGTAATCATTTCACTGAAAGGTGGACGGGAGATCCGTGGAGTTCTTCAGGGATACGACGTTCACATGAACCTGGTTCTTGACAAGGCAGAGGAAGAAGGTGAGAATGGTACAGTTTCACTGGGCACTTTGATCGTGCGTGGAGACAACGTAATCTACATCTCCCCCTCCGTAGAATAACATCGAGGTGAATTTAACCAATGACAAAAGGCACTCCATCAATGGGTCTGCGCAACAAGCACTCCCACATCATCTGCCGCCGCTGTGGCAAACAGTCTTTCCACGCACGGCACGGTGTATGTTCATCATGCGGTTTTGGCAAAAGCTCCAAAATCCGTGGGTACAACTGGACGAAAAAAGCAGCAGATAATTAAACAGGTTGTTGTAATATGAGCGGTATTGCAGGCATCGTCGACTCTCGAGGTGTCGCTTACCCCCTTTATTATGCCCTGCACGCCCTTCAGCACAGAGGGCAGGAAGCAGCGGGCATATCTACTTTTGACGGGCGTGCATTCTTTATGCATAAAGGGCCCGGGCAGCTTTCCGAGGTGTTTTGCGAAAAGGTACTTAGCCGACTGGCAGGTAACGTAGGTGTTGGACAGGTTTTGTACACCCAGAAGGCACACCAGGGAAGAACGGAAAATATTCAGCCGTTCAACTTCACGTTCAAAGATCACCAGCTCTCCATTACCGTTTCGGTTGCTTTGATCAACCGCGAGGCACTGAGAAGCGAGTACGAGAGTAAGGGGCATATCTTTTCGTCGACAACGAATGCCGAACTGATAGCGGCAATGATTGCGCACGAGCTTATTGCCGGCGTTTCGGCCGAAGAGGCGTTCGTGAATACGATGCAGAGGCTTTCCGGGGCATATGCCGGAGTCGCGATTCTCGATGGCGTTTTGTATGCGTTCCGTGATCCTCTCGGGACAAAACCGCTTTGTTACGGCAGGACCGACTTTGGTCACGTCGTGGTTTCCGAGAGTGTTGCTCTGGATGTTCTTTCGGCAACGTTTGAAGCGGACGTTCGTCCCGGCGAACTTCTCACGATAACAGAAGAAGGGGTTTCCCACCGTCAGGTCCTCGAATCGGATCATAAAGCATACTGCGTATTCGAATATGTGTATATTGCACGACCCGATTCGGTAATCGACGGCGTGCTTGTATACGATGCCAGGAGAAAGATCGGGGCGTGTCTTGCAAAAAATCCGCCGAAAGCCGATCTCGTCTCTCCCGTCCCGGATTCTGGGATTGCCTTTGCTACCGGCTATGCATCGGAATCCGGCATCCCGTATATCGAAGGGCTGCTCAAGAACAGGTATGTCGGCAGGACGTTCATCATGCCTACCCAGACTCTTAGGGATAATGCCGTACGGATGAAGATGAATCCGGTCCGCCGTCACGTTGCCGGAAAATCGGTCATTCTGGTTGACGACAGTATCGTTCGGGGAACGACTTCTCTTAGAATCGTCGACATGGTCAGGGATTTCGGTGCCGAAGAGGTCCACATGAGGATCGGATCGTCACCGATCGTTGCTCCGTGCTACTTCGGGATCGATCTTGCCACCCGGGAGGAACTGATCGCTGCGGGTCTGGATGTGGAATCAATCCAGGAAAAGATCCATGCAACCACCCTTCAGTATGTATCGACCGAAGATCTGGTGGCTTCGATCGGTATTCCGGTAGAGGATCTCTGTATGGGATGTTCGAGCGGCCGATTCCCGCTCGATATTCCGGGTGAATGCACCGGCTGCTGCAGAAAGATCACGCCGGTCACAAAATAATTGAGAATTTCTATCAACTCTTTTTTTTAACGAGAATCATTATTTATGAAGGATTGAATACATCCCCACACCCTCTCATCCCCCCCCCAAAAAAAAGAAAATCACGATAAATCCCAATTATTCCTTGACGTTTTTTTTAATTTACACCCTGTTTTGAATCGTTTTCACTTGATAGATATTATAACAAAATGCAGCCAGCATATTTTTCACTCGCACTCTTTGCAGCGTTGTTACCTTCACCAACCCTGCATGAAAGATATTTTTGATCACTGCATAGGGTCTCTCCCCCTTTGATCTCTTCCTACTTATTCGCATATTTCTCAGCTTATCTCGTATGCCAATGGGATGTGCCCTTGCTCCCCGTTTCATTGTGGCGCTATATCCCTTGCATTTTGCTCCCTGATACCCCCGATCCCGATAGACCACTTCTCCTTTTTCTGACAGATCCACCTGACTGTCATGAACATTTGCCGTAGTGGTTTCAATACGTCGAATAAGATCATGCGTCGTATCCATGATGGTATGCAGTTTATAGCCATAGTGCATTCTGCCGTTCTTGAACATGATTTTTCCATCTTTATCCCGTCGTGTTTTTGCCTGCTCTCCTCGCGGCGTGTCTTTCTTACAATGACCGGGTTCAGCATACACAAACGTTGCATCCTGAATCATACCTTGTTCAATTTTGAGACCTTTCAGGTCAAGTTGTCGCTGAAACTCCTTCCAAACCAATGTGTCAACGCCTGATTCGGACATGCGCTCCCGAAATAACCAGATCGTTGAATTGTCGGGTATTTTGTCAGGACACCCAAGGAAATGCCAAAAGGAGAGACAATCGTAGATTTCACGTTCAACGGCGAGATCAGATAGATTATACCAGACTTCCAGAAGCTGAATCTTGAACATGAGTATTACATCGACATTGGGGTGACCGCCTTTGCCGGATTTATTTGCATACATGGATTCAAGAAGAGGACGAAAAACATCCCAATCAAGTGTTTTACCAACATCGGAGAGGCGGTCGCCAAGTTTTTCATAACGCTCGTGATATGCCTGGTTGAGACCAAAGCTGCTGAAAGTCCCCATACATACTACTCAACGTACGAAAAGAAAGTACTTTCTGTCGAGGAAAAAAAAGGTTTTTAGAAATTCTCTTATTTTTCTGCCTGTTCTACATCGATCGCACAGGAACTCCTTCTGATCTGCGGCATCGACGCAAGTTTATTTTCATATTTATCGCAGGTGAATCCTGATTTCGGCATGGGATCTGGTAAAACCACGCCAAGTTTGCAGGTGATACGGTAGTTGTAAAAATCCCGCTCTTTGTCGTAGGTATATTCATGAGAATCCATATGCAGACAGGTTAAACAAGGAACAACCATATGATTAAAGATACATTCACCCCCATACATTAACCTGCCGAAAATGCCCCCCTTCGATCTTGCCGATATTCCCCATTCGCCGGGCTGCTACTTGTATAAAAACAGCGAAGGGACAATTATCTACGTCGGCAAAGCAAAAGATCTGCGAAAAAGGGTCTCTTCCTATTTTCAGAAAAAGGATCACGATCCAAAGACCCAAAAACTGGTGGCAGCGATCCGTTCGGTCGAGTATATTATCACGGCGACCGATGAAGAGGCATACCTTCTGGAAAATACGCTCATCAAACATCACCTCCCAAAGTACAACATCGACCTCAAGGATGCAAAATCCTATGCGTACATCGAACTCACGAAAGAGCCCTATCCGCGTATCACCATCGCGAGAAACACACGCGGAAACGGGCAGTTCTTCGGACCGTTCGTCTCGGCAAAGGAGCGGGACTATGTGCTCTCGGTCGTGAAAAAAACCTTCAGACTCAGGTCCTGTAAAAATATGCCGAAGAACAGACCCTGCTTCCGATATCATATAGGCAACTGCACCGGGCCGTGCGGAGAGCATGTCTCCTTCGAGGAGTACGCAAAACAGTGTTCATACGCCGCGGATGTGCTGAAAGGCAGCACAAAAGAGATCAAAACCAAACTCGAAGAGGAGATGGCAGAGTATTCGAAAGATATGGAGTTCGAAGCGGCGCTTCTCTGCCGGGATATGATCACGGCAGTCGATAATCTTTCCTCCCGCCAGTATGTCGCGAGAAAAACCGATCATGACGAGGACGTGATCGCCTACCGCGTGGCTGACGGAACGGTGTATCTGATGGTCTTCCATGTCTACAAAGGGACGCTCGGCGGCAGGGACGAGTTCATTTTCGATGCCTACGACGGATTTTTCGAGGAATTCGTTGCGAGATATTATACAGAAAATCCGGCTCCAAAGGAGATAATCGTCGAAGAGGAGCTGGATGAAGCGCTCGCCGTGTATCTCGGAAATCTGGCGGGGCATGTTGTCAAAATCACCGTTCCAAAACAGGGAGCAAAGAAAAAACTACTCGAACTTGCGGGAAAAAATATTGAGACGGTCAACTTCGGCGACGAAATAAAGGTCATGGAACTCCAGGCGGCCCTTCATCTCAAGACACCACCGAACGTCATCGAGTGTTTCGATATCTCGCATCTTTCTGGAACGGACACGGTCGCTTCCATGGTCCAGTTTAGAGCCGGCAGACCGGATAAGAGAAACTACCGGCGATTCAAAATCAAAACGGTTGAGGGGATCGATGATTTCGCTTCGATGACCGAGGTCGTCCGCCGCAGATACAGCCGCCTGATCGAAGAGGAAAAAACTCTGCCCGATCTTATCGTGATCGACGGAGGAAAAGGGCAGCTCTCGTCAGCCAAACGGGTCCTTGATGAACTCGATGCCGATATCCCGCTCATCTCCCTTGCGAAAGCGGAAGAAGAAGTATTCGTTTCAGGCGTGCCGTTCCCGCTGCCGTTCGGCAAAAAAACGAAGGCAAACATCTACCTTCAGGAGATACGGGACGAGGCACACAGATTTGCAGTTACATATAACAGGCTGCTTCGGAAAAAGCGGCTGGTAAAATAATATTCACGCTTTTTTTATCCAGGTCAGCAGGACGCCGTCGTCGATTGGCTCAATATTTTTGAGCGTGAGACGGGGGAAGTCGTCGGGATTCGTGAAGCCCTGTCCGTCGGCAAGCGTCGGAGCATCTTTCCCGCCGATGATCAGCGCTCCGATATATATGCGTATTTCGTCAAAGAGACCACTGCTCATAAACGACCATAACAGGGTCGCTCCCCCTTCGACCATGAGTTTTTCGACACCTAGTTTTGCGAGCTCATCCAACACGATTCTAAGATCGACCGAATCCGCACCTGCCGGGATCACGGTCGCCTTCTCTTTCAGAGCATCGCATTTTTCCTTTGGGGCCTTCTCAGAAACGAAAACGACCACACGGCCCAGTCCTTTTTTGAACATATCGCCGTCTGCAGGCATTCTGGCCATGCTGTCGATTACAACCCGCATCGGAT
The DNA here is from genome assembly GCA_965228205.1 of Methanocorpusculum sp. Taxonomy (GTDB): domain Archaea; phylum Halobacteriota; class Methanomicrobia; order Methanomicrobiales; family Methanocorpusculaceae; genus Methanocorpusculum. The sequence continues at coordinate 1,722,684 of OZ245799.1, forward strand.
GCGGATCCTTGCCGTTCGCTTTGCGCACGCCGGCATGCTCCTCGCTTTTCAGTCTGAGAGACGGATCGTCGGAAAGGACGGTTCCTATACCCACCATTATCGCGTCCGAATCGGCACGAAGACGGTCCACCCGCAAAAAATCGTCATGACCGGATATTTTGGTCTGTTTCCTTTCCCGGGTGGCGAGTTTTCCGTCAGCACTCATGGCTGCGTTGATTATCACATACGGACGCATACAGTTACCTTACAGACACGCAGACGTAGACGGATCATTGAAAAGAGAATAGATCGTAACGTCTTAGATCTTTTTATAAACGTTTACACCAACGCGGACATCGGGGTGTTTGCGGTCAATGGGTTTGTTTCCCATACTGGACCCAATGATAATGGTCTTACCTGAGGATGAGGGGCCTACTTCCTGGGAAAGATCGACCGTAATTGTAAGAATATCTCCATCAACTGACGTTTTCACATTTTTCATATCTGATAATGTGCATGATGAAGAGATAACTGTTGTGGGATTTTTATTGGAAATTTGGTTTTTTTGGACCGTGTGTACTGAGTGGGAAGGGGATGCGGACGATAAAACCCATAAATATAATGATACGAAAACACCAATGAATATAACCATGCCGAACTTAACCGTTGCCGTTCTGGCTCCTAACGGATATGCCCGCGATCTCGGGAAAAAAGGAACCAGTAATGATATCACCTTCTACAATCTGAAAAAAGGTCACGATACCGTAACATTCCTGGAGCCGACCAGATATCCGGACAGACTTGCTCCGCTGTTCTATGTAGTTTCAATGGCCCACGAAGCGATCGTCGTTGTCTCGGAGATCACCCAGATGCTTGCCGAATGGATCCTAATGCTGGACTGCGCCGGGGTCAAAAACGGAACGATCATTATCAAAAATTATATCCAGCCCAATCAGATCGCTCCTTTGACCAAGGGAACGGTGCTTGAGGCCTATAAGATCATGGAAGAGGATTTCATCGGACTGTCAGCCGACCTTCTTGAACGGGCGGCAAACCAGCCCGACATCGAGCCGAAGGAAGGGGCAGTCGGATCGGTCCCGATCGATCAACACTTCAATGTACGGGGTATTGGAACCGTCATCCTTGGATGCGTTGCGGATGGATGGATCAAAAAACACGACAAGATGCGGGTCGAGCCGCTTGGAAAGACCGCACAGATCAGGTCGGTTCAGAAACATGACGACGACTTCGCCTGGGCGTATGCAGGCGACCGTGTCGGCTGTGCCCTGAAAGACATTGATGCCGAGGAACTTGACAGAGGCTTCGTTCTCACGACCGACCCGAAAGTGACCCACACGACGACGGTCACCGGTGATGCACGTCTGGTGAAGTACTGGCCGTCCGAAATCAAAGAGCAGATGGTCGTATCCGTTGGACACTGGATGCAGTTTTTATCTGCACGGATCACAAAGGTGGACAACGGATCTGACTGGCGTGCCCCAAAGCTGACTCTCGAGATGGAGACGCCGCTTGTCTACAAACCGGGCGACACCGCGGTGATCCATTATCTGGACGGCGGAAAACTCCGAATCGTCGGAACAATCAGACTGCCCTGATTATTTTCTGCATATTTTTTTTGAAAAAATTACTTTGAGAATTTCTATCAACTCTTTTTTTAACTAGAATCATTATTTATGAAGGATTGAATACATCCCCACACCCTCTCATCCCCCCCCCCAAAAAAAAGAAAATCACGATAAATCCCAATTATTCCTTGACGTTTTTTTTAATTTACACCCTGTTTTGAATCGTTTTCACTTGATAGATATTATAACAAAATGCAGCCAGCATATTTTTCACTCGCACTCTTTGCAGCGTTGTTACCTTCACCAACCCTGCATGAAAGATATTTTTGATCACTGCATAGGGTCTCTCCCCCTTTGATCTCTTTCTACTTATTCGCATATTTCTCAGTTTATCTCGTATCCCAATGGGATGTCCTCTCGCCCCTCGTTTCATTGTGGCACTATATCCCTTGCATTTTGCTCCCTGATATCCCCGATCCCGATAGACCACTTCTCCTTTTTCTGACAGATCCACCTGACTGTCATGAACATTTGCCGTTGTGGTTTCAATGCGTCGAATAAGATCATGCGTCGTATCCATGATGGTATGAAGTTTATAGCCATAGTGCATTTTGCCGTTCTTGGACATGATTTTTCCATCTTTATCCCGTCGTGTTTTTGCCTGATCTCCTCGCGGCGTGTCTTTCTTACAATGACCGGGTTCAGCATACACAAACGTTGCATCCTGAATCATACCTTGTTCAATTTTGAGACCTTTCAGGTCAAGTTGTCGCTGAAACTCCTGCCAAACCAATGTGTCAACGCCTGATTCGGACATGCGCTCCCGAAATAACCAGATCGTTGAATTGTCGGGTATTTTGTCAGGACACCAAAGGAAATGCCAAAAGGAGAGACGATCGTAGATTTCACGTTCAACGGCGAGATCAGATAGATTATACCAGACTTCCAGAAGCTGAATCTTGAACATGAGTATTACATCGACATTGGGGTGACCGCCTTTGCCGGATTTATTTGCATACATGGATTCAAGAAGAGGACGAAAAACATCCCAATCAAGTGTTTTACCAACATCGGAGAGACGGTCGCCAAGTTTTTAATAACGCTCGTGATATGCCTGGTTGAGACCAAAGCTGCTGAAAGTCCCCATACATACTACTCAACGTACGAAAAGAAAGTACTTTCTGTCGGAAAAAAGGTTGTTAGAAATTCTCACTTTTTGTAAAAGCCGTTTGTTGGGAGACTTTTAGAGAAGCACCGCACGGATACGATCCTCGAGCTTCCTTTTCAGATCCTTTTCAGATCCTTTTCATCCTGCCATAAAATGAGATTGTCGCGTTCCATATCAAAGTAGAGCTGGTTTACCCGTTTCCCGTCTTTTTCCTCTTCAAACCATGCCTTTCTGCAGGTTTTGATTACTTCGCGCCCGAGTCCTTTGGCATATCCGGCTTTATAATAGACGCCGAGATCATTATTGGTAAAGTCTGCGATAATAAATCGGCTGGTTTTGATGCCGGCAATGATTTTATCCGCAATATTCTCATCGTTTTCTGTGGTATCGACGATCGAGATGGAAAGACCGAACACATCGCACGCGGCCTTGACCCCTTTTTCGTACACCTATGTATGATCATCCGAACACTGCATGGCAACAAACACGGTAGTGGACCTGGTATTGCCCGAAAGAAGAGATTCAGCGTATTTCATCCCCTCGATGGTGATAAAATACCCGCAGTCGTATTCGCCGAAACGGGCCTGATGTTCCCGGAGATAGCCGATATCGTTCAGGGTGGAAACCATGAGGTTGAATTCGGCAGCATCTTCTGCATAGCATACTGCCGGAGGGTATTTTGCCAGTTTGGATATATGGTTCTTGAATCCCGATCCGAGATAGTAAATCGACAAAACAAGTTTATCCAGTTTCTGCAGAGGGGTTTTTGGAATACGGGAATCGGATAATATGATGGGAAGGGTACCTGCATTGATTCGTATCGAATGAGATCTGCTGCGGGTTTCAAACAGATATCCAGCAAGAACCACCTTATATTCTTGGGCCAGAGGGATATCCTCATCTGCAAGTTCATAGGCAAAACAGAAATCGCATTTGTATGTGGGAACATTACTCCCGGCTCTTGAATGTATATAAAAATGTTGTCCACATATAGGGCATTTCCCTTCTTCCATAATATTCTCCATTATATTACCGAAACGCCAGTTTCCAATAATATTTCATCCGAAGATATGGGAAATTCATACTAATATACCCGTTGAATTTGCTCCGATAGGAAAACGGTTGCCATATACAGTCCGTTTTCCGTATAATTCCAGATGAAAACAGCTGATTCGACTGAAGTTTGGGTCGGTTTGATCTCTTTTCCTGCAAGAATCGGATATGGCGACACCTTTGTCAGAATGGGAAATACACGTGAAATTGAAGCATTTCTTCTCCGACCACGCATACAGTATTCATGTCGCACGGAACTATTCGATTCCGGCAGATACCTCGATCGAAAAAAAGCAGGGGAAGATTCCCCTAAAGAATCGGTCTTTAATGTCTGAAGTGCCGGGTTCCGGTGAACACCATCGCGATACCCAGCTCATCCGCCTTTTCGAGGACCTCGTTATCACGGATAGATCCTCCCGGCTGGATAAGCGCCGTCGCTCCGGCTGCGGCCGCCACTTCCAGCGTGTCTGAAAACGGCAGGAACGCATCAGATCCGATCACGGTTCCTTCCATCGTTCTGCCGAACTCCGCGGCCTTCTGGATCCCGATCTTCGCCGAATCGACACGGTTCATCTGACCGACGCCGATACCGACCGTCTCGGTTTTGTTCGCGTAGATGATGGCATTACTCTTTGCGTACTCAACCACCTTCCAGGCGAGTTTGAGTGCCTCGACCTCGTCCGGGGTTGGAGCACGTTTGGAAACGACCTTCCAGTCCTCGGTGTATGCCGGGGTTCTCTGGACGAGAATGCCGCCGTCGATTGTGCGGATCTCATCGGCAGGCTCTGCAGGCGGGAGAATTAAGAGACGCATGTTCTCTTTTTTCTTCATCATCTCACGCGCCTCATCGCTGAACGACGGAGCGATCAGGACCTCTACGAACGTCGAGCAGATCTCCTTCGCGATATCAGTGTCCACCGGCGTGCTCATCGCAACGACCGAACCGTAAGCTGAGACCAGGTCGACATCCCGTGCCTTGATATACGACTCGAGCTGGGTTTTCCCAAGAGCGACCCCGCACGGGTTGTTGTGCTTTACGATTACGGTCGCAAAACCCGGGAGTTCTCTGCAGAGACTGACCGCGGCGTGGACATCGAGATAGTTGTTGTAGGACATCTCTTTGCCCTGCAGAGCAACCTGACCGGCGATGCCGGAGGTCCCGTAGACGGCGGCCTTCTGATGCGGATTTTCTCCGTATCTGAGTTTTCTTCCGTTGCCAAACTGCATGGTGTAGACATCCGGGAACTCCTTGTCGATTCCATTGAGATAATTGGAGATCGCAGCATCGTATGCGGCCGTGCGGGTGAATGCTTTGGTCGCAAGACGGAGTTTCTGCTCCGGAGTGAAGCCGCCGGTTTTGATCGCTTCGATCGCCATAGGGTAATCGGACGGATCGGTCAAAACGGCAACATCCTTGTAGTTCTTGGATGCCGCACGGATCATCGCCGGACCGCCGATATCGACGAACTCGATGAGTTCCTCGAGCGGGAGGTTTTTCTTGGACATCTCCTCGAACGGATACAGATTAACACAGAGGATGTCGATTTCTTCGATTCCGTGAGCAGCCATGATCCCGTCATCGGTGCCTCTGCGGCCGAGAAGACCGCCGTGAACCTTCGGGTGGAGGGTCTTTACGCGGCCGTCCATCATCTCGGGAAAACCGGTGTAGTCTGAAACGTCTTTTGCAGTAATGCCCGCTTCACGCAGAGCCTTGGCAGTCCCTCCGGAACTTAGGATCCCAATGTTTTTTGCAACCAGGGCACGGGCGAGATCAAGGATCCCGGTCTTGTCCCAGACTGACAGAAGTGCAAGAGTCATTATCTATTACTATGGACGCGAGGGTAATTAAGGGTAGCACTTCTCCCCAAGAATACGTGATAAAACCGGCAAAAAATCAGTGAGAGAACCGGGGTCGATTCGGAGTATGCGGCCCTTGCAGAGAGCTCCCGGTCCCGGGGTGTTTACGAATATATTGTGCGGGGGACGGTTTTACCGTCACCAAATCCTCACTTGGTCGCAAATCAAAGATTTGCTCCCCGTTTCGGATGGAGTGATGGTTCCCATCACTCCATCCTCACTTATTTAAAAATCCCGCGCTTTTTGCTGCGGCCTTCCTTCTCATCATCCTTGGAAGAGGAGGAGGAGCCGGTATTTCCTTCGGCCTTGAGCAGCTTTTCATACAGCTCTTTTTCAGCCGAGGAGATCTTCTTTGGCGTGGCGATCACGATTCTGACCAGCAGATTTCCGTAGTTTCCGCGTCTTCGAACACCTTCGCCGGCGATCCTGAGACGGGTTTCGTAGGAGATTCCTACCGGGATTTTGAGCATGACCTTCTTTCTGTCGATCGTCTCGATCTCCACTTCGCATCCGAGAACCGCCTGTGCCGGGGAAATCTCGTACTGCGTGATAAGATTGTCGTCCTCGCGGTCGAACTTCGGATTTGACACGACATAGACTTCGATGTACAGATCGCCGTTTCTCGCTCCGTAATCTCCTGCCTCGCCGTATCCTTCCATGCGCAGACGCATGCCGCTGTCGATTCCGGCCGGAACATTCACCGTCACCTTACGGCGGACCTTGGTTCGTCCCGTTCCGTTACATTTCTTACACGGCGTCTCGGGAATTTTTCCTCTGCCGCCGCAGTTTGGACAGGTTGACTGAGTGACCATCTGACCAAAGATGGAATTTTTCACCTGTTTGACCTGGCCTGTACCGCCGCATTTGCTGCACGTGGTGGTCTTTTTCGTAGAACTGCCCGTTCCATCACATTCCGGGCAGCTCTCCGTATGCATGACTTCGATCTCTTTCTGCGTTCCAAACACTGCCTCTTCGAGCGTGATCTGGATACGCATCAGCATATCGTCGCCTTCACGCGGCCCGCTCTGTCTGCGTCCCCCTCCGCCGAAGAAATCAAAGATATCTCCGAATCCCGAGAAGTCCGCATTGAATCCTGCACCTCCTGCACCGGAATAATTCCCTTTCGACGCATTCGTGAAATTATCATGTCCGAGCTGATCATACTGCCGGCGTTTCGTTTCATCTGAAAGAACGTCATACGCCTCGTTGATCGACTTGAACTTCTCCTCAGCCCCGGGATCCTTGCAGACATCCGGGTGATACTTCTTGGCGAGGTTTCGGTAAGCTTTTTTAATGTCTGTCTCCGTAGCATTACGGGGCAAACCTAAGACATCATAGTACGATTCCGAACCCATTTTCTACATTCCCAAAAAAAGGAGGTTTAGTCCTTTTTGACTTCGTAGTCTGCGTCTACGACATTGTCGTCGGTTTTGCAGGAGTCACAGTTGCCTTCACATCCGGAACCGGCCGCATTGCCTGCCGACTGCTGCTCTTCCTGGATCTTCTGATACATCTTGGAGGTCGCAGCAAAGACGACTTCCTGAAGGGCGTCCATCTTCTCTTTGATCTCTTCAGAGGCTGCATCCTCTTTTGCAAGGACTTCTTTGAGAGCTGCGGCTCCGGAAGAAATCTTTTCCTTGTCTTCGGCGTCGATCTTGTCTGCGGTCTCTTTGTCGTTTACGAGTTTTTCTGCAGCGTAGACGGCGTTGTCGGCGTTGTTGCGGAGTTCAATCTCTTCGCGGCGTTTCTTGTCCTCTTCCTCGAACTGTTTTGCGTCCTTGACCATCTTTTCGATCTCGTCATCCTTGAGGTCTTTTCTGCCGGTGATGGTCATCGACTGCTCGTGACCGGTTCCAAGATCCTTTGCGGAGACATGAACGATACCATTTGCATCGATATCGAAGGTGACTTCGATCTGCGGCATTCCGCGGGGGGCCGACGGGATGCCGGTGAGCTGGAATCTGCCGAGGCTGAAGTTATCGCGGGCGAACTGACGCTCTCCCTGCACGACATGGATCTCTACAGAGGTCTGATTGTCTGCGGCGGTCGAGAAGATCTGACTCTTTCTGGTTGGAATGGTGGTGTTTCTCTCGATGAGTTTGGTGGCGATACCGCCGAGGGTCTCGATACCGAGAGTTAACGGGGTCACATCAAGAAGGACAACGTACTTTGCTTCGCCGGTGAGAACTGCTCCCTGAACGGCTGCTCCGAGTGCGACACACTCGTCCGGGTTGAGGGTCTTGTCGGGCTCTTTACCGAGGAGGTTTCGAACCGTCTCGATGACGACCGGTACACGGGTCGATCCGCCGACAAGGAGGACATGGTTGATATCGGAAGTGCTGAGGCCTGCATCCTTTAATGCCTGTTTGACGGGTTCGACGGTCTTCTGGACAATGTCGCTGATGAGCTGCTCGAACTTTGCACGGGTCAGGTCAACGTCCAGGTGTTTTGGTCCGTCGGAGGTCGCGGTGATGTACGGGAGGTTGATGTTTGCCTTCTGGAGGGAGGAAAGTTCGATCTTTGCCTTCTCTGCGGCATCCTTCAGTCTCTGGTGGGCTACCGGGTCCTTTCTCAGGTCGACGCCTTCCTTCTTCTTGAACTCGTCTGCAAGGAAGTCGACGATGCGTGCATCGAAGTCGTCGCCGCCGAGACGGTTGTTACCTGCGGTCGATTTGACTTCGAAGAGTCCTTCGTCAAGAGTAAGGATGGACACATCGAATGTTCCTCCGCCGAGATCGTAGACGAGAACGGTGACTTCGTTTTCTTTGTCGAGTCCGTAGGCAAGGGCAGAGGCCGTCGGCTCGTTGATGATACGAAGGACCTCAAGTCCGGCGATTTTTCCTGCATCCTTGGTTGCCTGACGCTGGGCGTCGTTGAAGTAGGCAGGGACCGTGATGACGGCTTTGTCGACTTTTTCTCCAAGATATGCCTCTGCGTCCATCTTGAGTTTCTGCAGGATCATTGCAGAGATCTCCTGAGGAGAGTATTTCTTACCGTCGATCTCGGTCGGGTGGTCGGTACCCATGTACCGTTTGATCGAGCTTACGGTTCTCGTGGGGTTGATGATTGCCTGACGTTTTGCAACGTTTCCAACAAGTCTCTCGCCTTCTTTGGAAAATCCGACAACGGACGGGGTTGTTCTGAATCCTTCTGCGTTTGCGATAACAATCGGACTGCCGCCTTCCATAATAGCAAGGCAGGAGTTGGTAGTTCCAAGATCAATTCCAATTACTTTGTTTGATGCCATTTTTAGTACCTGTATTATTCTTCTTTTTTCTTTGCTATGGCCACTTTTGCGTGACGAAGTACTTTGTCGCGGATCGTGTAACCGGGAACGGCGATGTCGAGGATCGCACCCTCGGGAGCGTCTGCGGGGATGCAGGCTACGGCTTCATGGAGGGCGGGGTCGAATGCGGCTCCCGTGATGTTCATTGGTTCAATACCGTTTCTCGAAAGAATGGAGAGAAACAGTTTGTGGATCTGCTCTAGCCCGTCACGAAGATTTTCGTCGTCGCTTTTGAGAGCACGTTCGAAGTTGTCGAGGATATCGATGATGTCAAGCGCAAACTTTTCGTTTGCATATCTGACAGCACTTTCCTGATCGCGTTTGGCACGCTTTTTGTAGTTTTCGAATTCGGCTGCGAGACGAAGATGTTTGTCATTGAGGTCATCGTATTTTTTTGTGAGTTCATCAACAACAGTGGTTTCAAGAACGGGATTTTCATCCGGGTTAGTGGTTTCTGCCTTTGAGGGATCAGTTTTTTTGACCTCCGCAGGCTCGGTGTGTTTGCCCATGGCTTTTCCTGTTTCGCTTGTTGCACATATTTGTTGTATTGCAGTTCTATATATTTGTTTTTATTGAGTTCCAACATATCCGCAGATGTACTCATTCCAAGAGATGATGAGATAGATTTGTAAGAAAAAAGCGCGTTGGGATGAAAAAATGAAGCGGAAACGGCATTTCCAGTTTTTTTCATTATGAAGCGGAGCAGATAGGCAGTTTTGCAGAGCTCACGTTCTTTCAGCATTCCACATATACGCAAAGCATAACACAAAGGTCGTTTGGAAATGCCATAGAAAAAAAGAAGAGTCTGTTCTTACTCGAACAGATTTGCGAGATACTTCGATCCCCAGCAGTACAAGAACGGCATGATGAAGATCAGAAGGATCCAGCCGACGATCGGGATCATTAAACAGAGATGGATGATCGCACCGAAGATGAGCCAGAAGAGGATGAGCGAGACGATGTACTTGAGCCAGCCGGCTTTGCTGATCATTCTGAATATTTCGCCGAGCCTGAACGCAGCACCGAATCCATTTCGCGCAAAGTTGACGACGGCCGGTTTTGCAAACAGAGCGAAGAAAAACATCACGATGATACAGAGCAGGATTAGACCAAACATGAGGGCAAAACCCGCACCAGTCGTAACCGCGGGTACGACCGGAGACATCGACGACATCGTTGACATTGGCGTCACAGTGGTAACTGAACTGATCGTGAACATGCCGACCGAGATAAAAATCGTAAGAATGATCGGAATGATCATGTAGATGATACCAATGATCAGTGCAAGAAGTCCGTCGACAAAGCACTTTCCCATGTTATCGAGATCCGGATCGCCGCCCCGCAGTATTTTGACGTACGCTCCGTAGACGATCCAGTTGACGATCGGGACGATGTTCAGGATCGAGAGGATCAGCCATGTCCCGATATTGCCTCCGAGTTTTTCCTTTGCAAACTCGAAGGACTGAGTTAAATTATCTCCAATTCCTATTGACATAATAATTCCCTCTCATGAATGAGACAGATAGTTGAAGGATGCAGAGATCTAAAACAATTCGCCTCCAAATCGAGGCACACTACAAAAAGAAAAAAAAATGTTTGGTGTCTTACTCGAACAGGTTAGCCCAGAACTTGCTGCCCCAAACGATGAGGAAGGGGAAGATAATGATCATGATGATCCAGCCGACGAATGGGATCGCAACGAGAAGGCCGATAATACCAAAGATGATACCAAAGACGATACCAAGGACGATGATGGATAAGATGTACTTAAGCCAGCCGGCCTTACCGATCATTGCAAAGAGCTGACCGAATTTGAATGCATCACCAAATCCGCCGCGGGCAAAGCTGACGATTGCCGGAGTCATAATCAAACCGAACAGGATGTAGAGGATGATACAGAGGACAAGAACGCCGATGCCGACGCCTGCAAGAGCAGCTTGGGATCCGGTTAAGCCAGCAGCAAAGATACTGCCTCCGCCGAGGATGAGTAAGATGACGGTCGGGATAAGCATGTAGAGGAATGCAATGATGAGTACAAGAAGACCGTCAACAAATGATTTGCCGATGTTTTCGACTTTTGGATCCTCGCCGCGGTAGACCTTCAGATAGTTCCCCATTGCGATCCAGTTAACGATCGGGATGATGGTCAGGATCATAAGAAGGATCCAGTTACCAATACTACCCACAAGTTTGTCTTTTGCATAACCAAAAGATCCGGTTAAATTTTCTCCAATTCCAATTGACATAATTATACCATCTCCTTTTTTTTGAGATAGTTTATAGAAGAACTTTCTAGTATATAAACCCATTCTTAACGTATCTAAAATGTTAATTAATATGCCACGATTTTTCGAAGAGAAACGGTAAATTGAGCCTTAACTCAGGAATTTCTTCTGGGAATACGACCCGAACCGGAAAGGTTTACTGCTGATCGGGAAAACGCGCTTTTCTTCGACCTGGCGATCGGACAAAAACCCGAAAAACAGCCCGGCTTATGCTGTGCACACGGAAATGAACCTGATTCGGACACAGAGAATGGAAAAATCAGGATTATGAAAAAATGATAGCGGCAGGATGGGTGAACGCCCCTTCTGTTCGATGAAAAGATAAGGGATAAATCCCTTAGTTGATCAGGTGCTGGGTCAAGAGTTCGTTGTTCTCTTTGATTGCCTTGTAGGTCAGATAGAGAGCCACAAACCAGACGATGATCGCAATGATAGCGGGAATAATAAAGATGAGAATTTCTACCAACTCTTTTTTTTAACGAGAATCATTATTTATGAAGGATTGAATACATCCCCACACCCTCTCATCCCCCCCCCCAAAAAAAAGAAAATCACGATAAATCCCAATAATTCCTTGACGTTTTTTTTAATTTACACCCTGTTTTGAATCGTTTTCACTTGATAGATATTATAACAAAATGCAGCCAGCATATTTTTCACTCGCACTCTTTGCAGCGTTGTTACCTTCACCAACCCTGCATGAAAGATATTTTTGATCACAGCATAGGGTCTCTCCCCCTTTGATCTCTTTCTACTTATTCGCATATTTCTCAGTTTATCTCGTATCCCAATGGGATGTCCTCTCGCCCCTCGTTTCATTGTGGCACTATATCCCTTGCATTTTGCTCCCTGATATCCCCGATCCCGATAGACCACTTCTCCTTTTTCTGACATATCCACCTGACTGTCATGAACATTTGCCGTTGTGGTTTCAATGCGTCTAATAAGATCATGCGTCGTATTCATGATGGTATGCAGTTTATAGCCATAGTGCATTTTGCCGTTCTTGGACATGATTTTTCCATCTTTATCCCGTCGTGTTTTTGCCTGCTCTCCTCGCGGCGTGTCTTTCTTACAATGACCGGGTTCAGCATACACAAACGTTGCATCCTGAATCATACCTTGTTCAATTTTGAGACCTTTCAGGTCAAGTTGTCGCTGAAACTCCTGCCAAACCAATGTGTCAACGCCTGATTCGGACATGCGCTCCCGAAATAACCAGATCGTTGAATTGTCGGGTATTTTGTCAGGACACCAAAGGAAATGCCAAAAGGAGAGACGATCGTAGATTTCACGTTCAACGGCGAGATCAGATAGATTATACCAGACTTCCAGAAGCTGAATCTTGAACATGAGTATTACATCGACATTGGGGTGACCGCCTTTGCCGGATTTATTTGTATACATGGATTCAAGAAGAGGACGAAAAACATCCCAATCAAGTGTTTTACCAACATCGGAGAGGCGGTCGCCAAGTTTTTCATAACGCTCGTGATATGCCTGGTTGAGACCAAAGCTGCTGAAAGTCCCCATACATACTACTCAACGTACGAAAATAAAGTACTTTCTGTCGGAAAAAAGGTTGTTAGAAATTCTCAAGATTGCCAAAAATGCACAGATGATCTCTACAATAAAGAGAACTATTCCAAGTCCTACACGTCCCGCATAGGCAAGTCCGATTCCTCCAAGGAAGAACCACCAGAGAATAAGTCCCAGAATCATACTTTTTTCACCGGTGACAACTTTCCCGTAAGATGTTGTCGGCAGTCCGTTTTCGTTAGCCATAATTGTTAACTCCTTGCCGTTCAATCAAATCGAATGATTTTCAGACACCCGTATATTACACATACTGGAATATAAATTTATCCGAAAAAGACCTTAGAAGAAGCGAAATTCCAGCTGGATTTCAACTCATTTTAAACAGATTCTAAGCTCAGGCTCTTTGTTCCGGCGAAAAATCGGGAAAAATCCCGGCGCAGAGTATAAATTACTGATACACTTATTAATATAGATGCAGGCATCATCCACGACGTATGAGTCTGTACAAAATCATGTGTGGAGAAAAGTGATAATTTATCATGAGAAATAAGAGCAAACTCAGGGGTGCAGCGTGAGTAACGTCTTTCCCGCAATACTCGCAGGTGTTGCTGCATTCATCATCTATCTGGTACTTTCTGCAGGCTCGGCGGCGCCGGGCGACGGGATACTTCTCTGGTCATCTGCCGAACTCGTCATTGGACTAATTCTTTCGATTATAACCGGGTTGATATGCCGGAAACTCTGGAATGGAAAAAGCTATAGGATGGCAAACCCGCTTCGCTGGCTCCTTTTAATCGTCTATATCATTCCGTTTTTAATCGAACTTATTATTGCAAATATGACCGTGGCTTCCAAGATCATCACCGGCAGAAATATCAGACCAGGGATCGTGAAACTCACGCCCGGTATGAAAACCGACGGCGGAGCACTGCTTCTTTCGGCATCAATCACCTACCAGCCCGGAACGGCCACGGTGGACGTGAATGATGAGACCCGGGAACTCTATATGCACTGTCTTGATGTCGGCGAGGAGGAAAAAGGCGTCATGCCCGCAGATAAGATATTTGCAAAGATCAACCTCGCCAAATGGATCAGGAGGATCACCGAATGAACGATATTTTCATGGTCGCGGCGATCATCTTCGTGCTTCTGATCTTTGCCTGCGGGGTTAGGATCTGGCGCGGTCCGACGAATGCCGACCGGATGCTCGCACTTGAAGTGATCAACATTCTCGTTGTCACCATCATGATCACCCTCTCGTTGTGGTTCGAGCAGCCGGTGTTCATCGATGTGGCGATCGTCTATGCTCTTCTCTCCTTTGTTGGAACACTCTACGTCGCAAAACTCATCATGGGGGATCTCCAATGATCGATATAATCGTAACCGTGTGTATGGTGATTTCGCTCGTATTCTGTATTCTCGGGGTTATCGGCCTTTTCAGGTTCCCTGACTATTATACACGCATCCATGCCGCCGGATTGGTCAGCAGTCTTGGTTTCCTTTTCATGGGTATCGCCGTTCTTGTCTACGCCGTAGGTCTTCTGCTTGCAGGAGATGAGGCGTGGCTTAACTTCAGCACGCATCTCGTTCTGGCATTACTCGTCGTGGTGATCACAGGGACTACAGCCACCCATGCGATCGCCCGCAGTGCATACCGGTCCGGAAATATGCCGATCGCCAAAACCGATGCTCTCAAAGCGGATGAACCGAAAATGAAACGCCGGGAGGAGAGAAAATGATCGAACTGTTTCCCGAAAGCTATGTGGTTTTGCACCTTCTCTTCCTCGCTGCAATACTCCTCTGCGCAGTGACGGTATTTTTCCTGAAGGATCTGATTGCGGCGGCGATCGCCTTTTCAGCATTCAGCTTCCTTCTTGCTCTCGAGTTCTTCCTTCTGCAGGCGCCGGATGTCGCGATCGCAGAAGCGAGTATCGGAGCAGGAATCTCGACGGCGATCATGATGATCGCCATACGCGGAACAAAACGGAAAGAAGGTGATGAAGAATGAAAGACACAGGCGCAATCTTCCAGCCGAAATTTGCGATCGTTCTGATCGTTCTTGTAACGATCATCTTCCTTCTTCCGGCATTCGGTCTGACCTTCGGTGATCCGAACATCTCGTCAACGGACCAGTATTACATCGATCATTCGCAGACCGAGACCGGAGCGAACAATGTCGTTGCCGCGGTCGTCTTCGACTTCCGTGGATTCGATACGCTCGGCGAAGCGACCGTGCTCTTAATCGCGGTTCTTGGGGTTGCGATGATTTTCAGGAGGCTGCACAAATGACGATCGGTCTTATTGTCAGGACCGCAGGCCGCCTGCTCGTTCCCTTTATCTTCATCTTCGGTTTCTACATTGTGGCCCACGGTCACCTGACGCCGGGCGGAGGTTTCCAGGGAGGAGCGGTGATCGCAACAGGCGTGGCGCTTATCCTCGTCTGTTATTACTACCGCGAGTGCATGGAGAAGTTCATCCCGGTTACTAGCTTCAAACTCGTCGAATCGGCGGGTCTTATACTCTTCATCTGTACGGCGCTCGCCGGACTCGTGGTCGCATCGGGCTTCCTCTTCAACTGGCTGAATGCCACGGAAGGACTCTTCGGGGACGCAGTCGTCTACGGAATAAATCCGGGTAATCTCTACACCGCCGGAATCATCCCGGTGCTGAACTTCGCGATCGGCATCGAGGTGTTCGGTGCACTTTCAGCCGTGCTGATGTTCATGTTCGCCGGTCTGAAGGAAACGACCTCGGAAGAGGACGATGCGGAAAAATCGCTCCATCATACGAATACGGGCAAAAAAGGAGGGAGAAAATGATAGCAAATCTGCCGTTTATTGCGGTAGCGTTACTTATAGGCATCGCGCTTGCCACCATTCTTCTCAAGAAGAATATGATAAAAATGGTGATGGGTCTCGCGATGCTGGAAGGAGCGGTCAATCTCTTCCTGGTAACGCTCGGTTACCGGGAAAACGGGATTGCCCCGATCTTCACGAATGCACCGGAAGGAGCAGCCATGGTTCTCCCGACGGTCCAGGCACTCACGCTCACAAACATCGTCATAGGGGTGGCAACGACCGCCCTTATGCTTGTTCTCGTGATGGTCATCTATAAAAAATACGGTACGGTCAATTCGGATAAGATGCGGAGGCTCAAGGAATGAACGTTCTCTTCGATAATCTGCCGGCATTGCTGATCGCAGTCCCTCTGTTCTGCGCATTCCTCGTCCCGATCATCGGAAGATTCCTGCCGAAGATCCGGGATGCCTGGATCGTTCTCGCCTCGTTCGCATCAAGCCTTGTCGCCGTTATTACGGCGATAACGGTCTACACGAAAGGGACGATCGTATACGTTTTCGGAGCGGCAGCGGGAACGCCCGCGGCCCCGGTCGACTCGGGCGGGATCCCCTTTAGGATCATCTTCACGATCGACGGATTTGGCGCATTCATGCTGCTTTCAGCGGCGATCGTTTCGTTTGCGGTCGTTCTCTACCTCGTCTCCTCGCAAAAGGATCGGAGCGGAAAATCCGAGTTCTATGCCCTGTACCTCCTGCTGACCGCAGGCATCTTCGGCATGGTCTCGACAGGGGATATGTTTAACTTCTTCGTGTTCCTCGAGATCAACTCGCTCGCCGGAGCAGCGCTCGTCTCCTACCACAGGAGAGGCGGAATCGCCGCCGAAGGAGCGCTCAAATACCTGATCGTCAACACCGTCGGCGGACTGATGGTCCTGTTCTCGATCGGCATCCTGTATGCCCAGTATGACTCCCTGAATATGGCAGTCATCGCATCGCAGATCAGCTTCTCGACCCTGAACATCATTGCCCTCGTCCTCTTTTTCACGGCACTTGCCATGAAAGCAGGATCGGTGCCTTTCCACTTTGCGACGCCGGACGCTTACTCGGTCGCCCCCTCGGGAATCACCGCGGCGATGATCGTGGCGAGCCAGGCGGGTCTTTACGGGCTCTTCCGGATCGTTTTCACGCTCTATGGCAATACGTTCAACACCGTCACCATAGGCTGGGTTGTCATCATCCTTAGTGTTCTTTCAATGGTCATCGGCGTTACAATGGCCATACCTCAAAAGGATGTTAAACGGCTTCTCGCCTACCATGCCGTTTCGCAGACCGGATACATGCTTCTCGGCGTGGGTGTGGCCCTGGCCGTTTTAGGCGATCCGCTCGCAATGGCCTCCTATGGTCAGACGGCCATGGAAGGAGGTCTCTTCCATATCATCAACCACGCGATGTACAAGGGTCTCCTCTTCCTCGCGGTCGGTGCCGTGATTTACCGGACCGGTGTCTGGAGTCTGAACAAGATGGGAGGTCTCGGCCACAACATGAAATGGACGATGATCTTCTTTTTGATCGGAGCTCTCGCCATCGCCGGAATCCCGCCATTCAACGGGTTTGCCTCGAAGCTGATGATCTACGAGTCGGTCTTCGCGTTCAACCCGGCTCTTTCGATCATCGCAATGGTCGTCTCCATCCTGACGCTCGCCTCATTTATGAAAGTGTTCCACTCGATGTTCATGGGCCCTCAGCTTCCCGAGTATGCGGAAGTTAAGGAGGTCCAAAAGCTCATGATCGCCGGAATGGTCATTCTGACGATCTTCGTGATCGGATTCGGTCTCGTGCCGGATCTTGTGGTGAACAATCTCATTGCCCCGGCGGCCAACGCTTTGATCGATAAAGGTGCCTATATCACCGCCGTTTTAGGAGGCGGATTATGATCGGAGATCTTATCACCGGATACGGATTCTGGAATCCGCTCGTCTGGATCGTTGTCATGGCCACGGGACTTCTGGTCGCCTGGCTTATCTGGCGCTGCGGCGAGTCGGACTACGACAAAGGAACCGAACAGACGAAACCCTACCTCTCCGGAAACGACGAGCCTGAAAAAGGCGCAGTCCACATCAGAGGCGGGAACATGTACTGGGGATTCACCCAGGCCCTCAAAGGATACTACGACAAACTCGTTCCGCTCCATTCCGGCGTGGTGAATGATTACCTCGCATGGTTCCTGATAGGGGTCATCGTGATCTTCGTGGCGGTGATCGTCTTATGAAACTCACTCCATCCTTAAACAAATCCCTCTGGGTCTTCCATTTCAATGCAGGTTCCTGCAATGGATGCGATATCGAGATCGTGGCGACCCTGACCCCCAGATACGATCCTGAACGTTTCGGCGTAAAACTCGTGGGGTCACCCCGTCACGCGGATGTTTTACTCGTAACGGGACCCGTCACGAACCAGATGGCCGACAGACTCCGCCGGGTCTATGCCCAGATGGCAGGACCCAAAGTGGTGATGGTCGTTGGAACATGCGGCCAGTCCGGCGGCGTGTTTTCGACCTCCTACAATCTGGCAGGACCGGTCGACCAGATCATCCCGGTGGACGTGTATGTTCCGGGATGTGCGCCGAGACCAGAGGCAATTATAAACGGCGTGGTTACGGCGATCGCGAAGCTCGAACGACTTGAAGGAGGAAAATAATGGACGAAATATATACCCCCGCGGAAGTGGTGGAGAAACTCAAAGCCGCACTCGGCGACGCCATGCTGGACTCCTCCATCAGGGTCAGAGCCGAGGGCGTGAAGAAACGGGAAAACAGCAATATCTGGATCACGATCCAAAAGGAAGCGATCCATTTCGCAGTCGAAGAGCTGATGAAGATCAGATATCCGCACCTTTCCTGCATCGCCGGATACGACAAAGGAGCAAAAGATCCAAACCTTCGTGTCCAGTACATCTTCTCGCTCTACGGCGGGATCGAAAACACCGAATGCATGGTCATCTTTTCGACCGATATCCCGAAAGCAGACCCCCACATCCCGACGATCACCGATCTGATGGAAGGCGCGGCCTTCACCGAACAGGAGAAGCGGGAGTACCTCGGCATCATCGTCGACGGACTGCCGCCGGCAAAACACAAATTCTTCCTGCCGCAGGATTTTCCGTCAAACATCTATCCGCTGAGAAAAGACGAGAAGAAGATCCCGGACTCGATGGTCAAGGATCTCTGGGCATGCGGCAGACCGGAAAACCGGCCGCCGGCACCTCTGGAGGAGGAATAAATGGCCGGAAAAGCACCATACATCGTGCCGGTCGGCCCGATCCACCCGGCCTTAAAAGAGCCGGTCCACATCGAACTGACCGTGGTCGGCGAAGAGGTCATCTCGGCCGACTTCACGCCCGGACAGACCCACCGCGGCATCGAGTGGATGGGTCTTTCAAGAAACCCGGTCCAGATCGTGCATCTGACAGACCGTATCTGCGGTATCTGCGGCGTGACCCACTCGCTTTCCTTCGCGAGAGCGGTCGAACAGATCGCCGACATCACCGTCCCCGAACGGGGCGATTACGTCAGAACGATCATCGCCGAGTTCGAACGTATCCAGTCCCACCTGCTCTGGGCAGGAGTCGCCGCTCACGAACTCGGATTCGATACGCTGTTCTATCTTGCGTGGAGGGTCCGCGAAGAGGCGATGGACGCGATCGAAGTGATCACCGGAAACCGGGTGAACTACGACATCATCCAGATCGGCGGCACCCGCCGGGACATCACCGAGGATCAGTATGCAAAGATCCGCAAATGTCTGAACACCTACAAGGACCTGTTTTCGAAACTGAAGAAGCTCTTCCTCGAAGACGCCGTGATCAAATCCCGCTGCGTCGGAACCGGCCTTCTCTCATTTGAGACCGCGATGGCGTATTCGGCCGTCGGTCCAACCTCGCGGGCATCCGGCGTGACTGCCGATCTCCGTGTGGATTATCCCTACTGCGCCTACGGAGATCTCGACATCAAACCGGTCATGCCGACCATCTACGGAAGCGACGTGAACGGAGATACCTATGACCGTATCGTTGTCCGCATCTTCGAGGTCGCCCAGTCGGTCGAGATCATCGAGACATGTCTCGACAACATGCCGCCGGGCCCTGTCCTCTGGGAAGAGAAGGTCGCAAAGATTCTCTCGACCTGCAAGAAGGCATCGGGCGAAGCGGTCGGACGGCACGAAGCCCCGAGAGGCGAGGCGGTCCATTATGTCGCCATGGACGGAGCGGAAGCACCCATTTCATGGAAAGTCAAAGCCTCTTCCTACAGTAATCTGCATGTCTGGCCGATCATTCTGAAAGGCGCCCAGCTTGCCGACATCCCGGTCATCGTGGCCTCGGTCGATCCGTGCCTCTCCTGCACGGACCGGGTCGCCGTCACCGATAACGGATCCACGAAGATCTTCACGAAAGAACAGCTCGCAAAGATGTCGTATGAAAAGTCCCGGAGGATGATGCAATGAACATCCTCCTCTCAGCTTTCGGAGGGACCATAGTCCTCGCGATCATTGCGATCTTCGTCGGCCTGTTCCTTGCAGGAATCGACCGGAGGATCGTCGCCCACATGCAGGCACGCATGGGTCCGCCCCTTTCCCAGCCTTTCACCGATGTGAAAAAACTGTTCGCCAAACAGAGCATCGTTCCGGCAAACGCGATACCCTGGCTCTTCAATCTGATGCCGGTCGTCGCCATTGCCTCCTCGATCGCGGTGCTTCTCTACCTGCCGTTTGGAAGCCTTGCCCCGATCCTCGGCGATGCGGGCGATATGATCCTTGTCCTCTATCTCCTGATCGTTCCGTCGCTTGCCATCGTGATCGGCGGTTTTGCCTCGGGCTCTCCGTATGCAACGATCGGTGCCCAGCGTGAGATGGTCTCGATGATCGCCTACGAACTTCCGCTCGCGGTATCCGTGATCATCATCGCCTGGAGACTGATGGCCGCGAACATCGCAAACCCGTTCTCCTTTATGACCTTGATGGAAACATCCGTCTGGGACGTCGTCGGACCCCTCGGGATCATCGGTCTTCTGATCCTTCTGATCCTCTTTGCCTGGATCACACCCGGAGAACTTTCGAAGATCCCGTTCGATACGCCCGAAGCCGAAACGGAACTTGCAGGCGGTATTCTCGTCGAGTATTCGGGGAGAAACCTCGGTGTCTTCTCCCTTGCCCAGGCCGTGAAAACGGTCGCGATGATCGCGTTCGGTGTTATCATCCTGCTGCCCTGGAATCTTTCGCCGGTCTTCGGCCTTGCGGGAGCCGGAGCCGCGGCAATCGATCTGGTCTTTTTCTTCGTGAAAGTTGTCATCGTCTCAATCCTTTCGGTGACGGTGATCAGAACGATGATGGCAAGATTCCGTATCACGCAGGTCGTGAAAGTCTACTGGTTCGTCTTCGGCGGACTTGGGATCGCGGCGATCATTCTTCTGATGCTGGATGCTTTCCTGATGGGAGGTCTCTGAGATGTTTCCGATGTTAAAAGAGATCCTGGTCCAGTCGGTGAAAAAGCCGGTGACAAATCTCTTCCCGGCAGCACGCCTCCCAAAAACCATCACCGGATTTTTAGGGCAGGTCGGCGAAGGAAAAGCCGAACTGATCCCTCCGGTGGAGACGCCGGCCGCGATGCGGGGAAAACTGCTCTATGACCGAAACCTCTGCAACGGGTGCGGCCTGTGTATGAAGGTCTGTCCGGCCCATGCGATCGAACAGGTCGTGTATCCGGCCCCGCCGGCAAAGGATGCCGAGGACAAGCCGCGTGCCCAGAAGAGGGTGCGGATCTATGTCGGAAACTGTATTTTCTGCGGGCAATGCATCGATATCTGCCCGAAGGGAGCGATCTCCCAGTCGCCGGATTTCCTGCTGGCAACGGAAGACCGGTTCGCCGAGAGCCAGATCATCGAGTGAGATCTTTGCAGATCGACCTTAGACCTTGGGAGGAACGGGACGCCCCTTCCCTTGCTTTTTTTGCAAACGATCCTCTGCTGGCACGTAACTTGCGGGCAGGGTTTCCTTCGCCGTACGGCCTTGAGGATGCGAAAGCCTACATCGCGTTTTGTCATCAGCAGGATCCAACAGAAAATCTCTGCCTCGCGATAACCGATGACGATTTTGCGGTCGGCAGCATCGGGGTGTTCTGCCGGGGCGAGAGGAGGGCAGAGCTTGGCTACTGGCTCGGCAAACCCTACTGGGGTAAAGGGATCATGACGAAGATGGTGACAGAGATCTGTGTTCAGGCGTTTCGGATATTTCCCATCGACGAGATCTTCGCCGAGCCGTATGAGTGGAACGCGGCATCGCAAAGGGTTTTGGAAAAGACAGGCTTTGTGTATACCGGGGCTAAGGAAAAATCCCGGGTGTATACGCTTGTGAAGGGTAGAGTGTAGATTTCGAGAGATGATTCCGCCCATATTTTTCGGTGTACGCTTCAGTTTCGTGTATAGTATTTTTTGAATAGGTCACATCCATCACACGAAATGCACGAAATAAAAACGAAAACACGAAACTAAAAAAAACGATTGGATTGGGATACAAATCATACCCTCCTCTGCCCCCACACCAAATTTTCGAAAATCAACGAAATGCACGAAAAGGGGGACAGAGGGGGATGAATTGGGTTGGTATATATGTGGGAAACATAAAGTAGAGAATTTCTAACAACCTTTTTTCCGACAGAAAGTACTTTCTTTTCGTACGTTGAGTAGTATGTATGGGGACTTTCAGCAGCTTTGGTCTCAACCAGGCATATCACGAGCGTTATGAAAAACTTGGCGACCGTCTCTCCGATGTTGGTAAAACACTTGATTGGGATGTTTTTCGTCCTCTTCTTGAATCCATGTATGCAAATAAATCCGGCAAAGGCGGTCACCCCAATGTCGATGTAATACTCATGTTCAAGATTCAGCTTCTGGAAGTCTGGTATAATCTATCTGATCTCGCCGTTGAACGTGAAATCTACGATCGTCTCTCCTTTTGGCATTTCCTTGGGTGTCCTGACAAAATACCCGACAATTCAACGATCTGGTTATTTCGGGAGCGCATGTCCGAATCAGGCGTTGACACATTGGTTTGGCAGGAGTTTCAGCGACAACTTGACCTGAAAGGTCTCAAAATTGAACAAGGTATGATTCAGGATGCAACGTTTGTGTATGCTGAACCCGGTCATTGTAAGAAAGACACGCCGCGAGGAGAGCAGGCAAAAACACGACGGGATAAAGATGGAAAAATCATGTCCAAGAACGGCAAAATGCACTATGGCTATAAACTGCATACCATCATGGATACGACGCATGATCTTATTCGACGCATTGAAACCACAACGGCAAATGTTCATGACAGGCAGGTGGATCTGTCAGAAAAAGGAGAAGTGGTCTATCGGGATCGGGGATATCAGGGAGCAAAATGCAAGGGATATAGTGCCACAATGAAACGAGGGGCGAGAGGACATCCCATTGGGATACGAGATAAACTGAGAAATATGCGAATAAGTAGAAAGAGATCAAAGGGGGAGAGACCCTATGCAGTGATCAAAAATATCTTTCATGCAGGGTTGGTGAAGGTAACAACGCTGCAAAGAGTGCGAGTGAAAAATATGCTGGCTGCATTTTGTTATAATATCTATCAAGTGAAAACGATTCAAAACAGGGTGTAAATTAAAAAAAACGTCAAGGAATAATTGGGATTTATCGTGATTTTCTTTTTTTTGGGGGGGGGAGGATGAGAGGGTGTGGGGATGTATTCAATCCTTCATAAATAATGATTCTCGTTAAAAAAAAGAGTTGATAGAAATTCTCAAGAATATATTCCCTATAGGAATCTTACAACTCAGGATACGTCAGGCCCGTCACATCGAAGTCCGTTCCAAATTGAACGTTGAACTCGGTCAGAACGCTCTCCACGCTCATATCCTCAAACACTCCCGGGTGGATCATTTTTGCAAGAGCGACTGCCGCGGCGCAGGATCTCGGCCCGTAAGTCAGATCATTTCTCAGAAGCCAGACCTTGTCGTTCTCGACCGCACTGATAGTGTTGAACCCGACCCGCGAAACAAGTTCATCATAACTTGTCTTCGGATCGTTCATATTGTTCACCAGCTTCACAATGATCTCCGGACTGGATGAAACCACCCACTCGTCGGAGATCTTTTTGGAGCCGGCATCCGTCATGATGTTCTGCCCTCCGGCGATCGTGATCAGCTGGCCCATGCCCGTATCCGTTCCCTGACCCCAGTAGGCTGTATAGCTTTCCGCGTAGACCGAGCTCGTCGCCGAGATCGGAGCGATTCTTGACTCGACCTCGGTAATAACCTCGTCATAATACTCCGCAATTCTTTGAGCCTTTTCCGTATTGCCCGAGATCTTGCCGATCTCAACGATATCCTGCGTCATCGTATTCGGCTTCGTGCAGTCGATATACACGATCGGGATCCCTGCAGACGCCAGAACCTCGGCATTCTTCGGCTTCGACGTCGCATAGCCGATCACCAGATCGGCATCCAGCGAAATCAGATGCTCCACATCCGACTCGTTCCATGCTCCGACCACCGTTGCGTTCGGATACATCTTCACCTGCTCGGCGTTGTTTGCGATCGACTGGGAAATACCTACGACTTTATCGGCATCGCCCAGGAGATACAGGATCTCGCCCGCATTCGAGTTCAGCAGAACGATCCGCTCGGCCGTGTGGTTCAGCGTCACGGTCGACCCGTCCGAATTCATAATGGCGATCGAACACTGCGGCTCCTCGGAGATACAGCCTGCGGCGAAGACGATACAAAGCATAGTCAGGATGACACCCGACGCAATCAGCAGTTTTTTCATACAAACCTCTATGATGGGGCATAGGAGAGGATGAATCTCCCCTGTGCATTTTCAACAAACTCAGCATCGACGCCGTAAACGTCGCGAACCGATTCGGTCGTCAGGACATCCTCCGGGGTCCCGTAGGCATACATCTCCCCGTCCTTCAGCAGCAGAACCTTATCTGTATACCGAAGAGCCAGATTCAGATCGTGCAGAGCGATGATCATCCCGGAGTTCTCCTTTCTCACGCATCGTTGCGACGGTCTCCAGCTGATGCCGGAGATCGAGAGAACTTGTCGGCTCGTCGAACAGGAAAAAGGAAGGATCCTAGGCCAGCGCCCGGGCGATGAACACCCGCTGCCGCTGGCCGCCGGAAAGTTCGTTCACGAACCGGTCGGAGAGATCGGCGATGTTCATCGTCGCCATCGCCTCATCCACCGCGGCAAGATCCTCGTCCGAAACCGACCAGCTCATATACGGACGGCGGCCGATCAGAACGGTGTCCAGAACGGTCGTAAAGGGCGTGTAGTGGAAGTACTGCGGGACGTATCCGATCATCTTCGCACGGTCGATCGGGTCGATCTTCTGGACATCCGCCCCGTCGATCGTGATCGAGCCGGACGTCGGCGCCAGGATATCGGCGATCGTTTTGATCAGCGTGGACTTTCCTGAACCGTTCGGGCCGAGAAGGGCGATGACCTCGCCCGATTTCGACTCGAAGCTGATGTCTTTCAGAACCACGTGACTGCCGTACTTCTGGCTTACCGACGAGACCGAGATGTTCATGCCAGGTACCTCCCGTGTCCTCTGGTGATCAAAAAGAGGAAGAACAGGCCACCGAGGATGTACATGATGATCCCGACCGGGATCTCGATCGGGGCAAGAATGACCCTGGCGACCGTGTCCGAGACCAGCAGGATCAGAGCGCCGAGCAGAGCCGAAGCCGGCAGAAGATACCGGTAGTCGTTTCCGATCAGCATCCGGCAGATGTGGGGGGCCATCAGACCAACGAATCCGATGATGCCGGTAAAGGCAAGGCAGGCGGACGCCGCGAAGCTGACGATCAAAAGACCGGAGATCCTGAACCTTTGGACGTTGATGCCGAGATTTTTGGCGACGTCATCGCCGCTGGAGAGAGTATTGAGATCCCAGGCCCGCCGTTCGACGAGGAAGAAACAGATCAGAACGACCGGCAGAAGGATCGCGATCGCCTGCCAGGTGGCACCCCACATCCCGCCCATGAGCCAGGTGACGATATCGCGGAGAGCGTCGTCGTTCGAGACATATTTCAGACCGAGCAGGCCTGCCTGGAACAGATAGCCTATCACAACGCCGGCGAGGATCATGATCGCCTGGGAGGTGTGTTTCGTCCGGGAGATAAGATAAACAAGGATCACGCTCAGCCAGCCGAAGATGAAGGCCGAGAAGATGAGAAGAACGGATTTGACGGAAAACGTAAGCCACGCAAGGATGATGCTTCCGGTAAAAAGCGAGCCGAAGATCGCCGGTCCGAGAACGATGATAAGGGCCGCTCCAAACGACGAAGCGGATGAAAGACCGAGGGTGAAGGGGCTCACAAGCGGATTTCTGAGAAGTCCCTGCATAACTGCCCCGGCGGTCGCCAAAGCGACCCCTGCAAGGATCGCGAGGAGGATCCGCGGCAGACGGTAGTTCATCACGATCAGGTCGGCCATGCCATCATCGGGAAAGAATATGAATACGTGGAAAAGGGCGTGTCCGAATACCGCGAGTACATCCGTCGGCGGGATGTACACCGATCCTATCCCAACCGCAAGAATCGAGACGAGGAGGAGAATGATCGAAAGGGTGATCAGAAAAAGCAGTTTTCGTTTCTGAATAGAGTAATAGAGACGCGTGGTTCTGGTGTTACTATCATCCTTATTCTTCATAACTACGTAATTGTTGGTTTTTCAGTTAAAAGAATATACCGGGTTTATGCGCTGTGAAAAAAAGAGGGATCTTCGGCCGCGGATTTTTACGGCAGTTCGAGCACATCGCCCAGCTGCATAATCTCGACGTGCATCACGGTCGTCAGCTCGATTGCCCGCTTAAAGGCCGGCAAATCCTGCTCGATCTCGGGATAGGTGTTTACATGCATCGGGATGACCGTCTTCGCCCCGATCCATGCCGCCGCCATCATACACTCCTCGGGTCCCATCGTAAAGCGGCCGCCGGCAGGCAGGATCGCGATGTCCGGGTGATAGAGTTCGCGAATGAGTTTCATGTCGGAGAAAAGCCCCGTGTCCCCGGCGTAATAGATCACATGCCCGTCCATCTCGACGACGAATCCGCAGGCCTGGCCCATATAATGACTCGTCCCGTCTTTCTGGCGGATCGAGGACGAATGCGCGGCATGGACCATCCTGACCGTGATCCCCTCCCAGTCGACCGAGCCGCCGATGTTCATCCCGATCGTTGGAACGCCGAGGGATTTCAGATAGCCTGAAAGCTCATGGACCGCGGCCGTCAGAGAGAACCTTTCGGGGGAGTCCCCGATGTGATCCGCGTGTGCGTGGGAGATCAGGGTCAGATCGGCTGCTGCGGCCGCAGGATCTTCGAGCGGCATCGGATCGAACAAAAGTTTCTTCGAGCCTTGGATGATAAAACAGGAGTGGCCGGCGTATTGTATCTGCATGCGTAGATAATCGTCTTCGGCAAATAAAAAAATAGGGTTAGTTGAGTTCGGTCATATCCGTCGACTCTGCAACGTCGATGGATTCGCCGAGTGTATCTTCCTGGAGACCGGACGTCATCTTTTCCGTCAGATCGCGGTCCTCCATAACGTCTTTGATGCGTTCGAGGTAGGAGTCGAGCGTGGTATCCTCTTTCTGCTCGATTACGTGCCGGTATTCACGCAGCGTCGTCGGAGAAATGCCCAGTGCTTCGGATATCTCCTTCATGGTCATCTCGGTGCTCATCAGGGTTTTCATCTGTTCCTGATCGAACGGCATATTGAAATCCAAATCTCTAAACAGTTTCAGCTGTACCCGGGCCCGGGCCACGGTCTTGGAAAGTTTCTCGTCGCCGAGTTCTCTGGCGATCTCCGTATCGTTTTTCCCTGCATAGAAGGAGGTGATCAGGCGCGCGAGCTGGATTGGCTCGAGTTTTGTCTTGAAAAAACCGCGTTCCTGGATTTCCCGCATAATCAGAGCGATTTCCCGCTCAACCGCATCCTGATCACGCAGTGTCCCGTGAAGTGTCTTCATCGGTTCTACAATCTTCGTTTTCTGCGTCATATTGGAAAATAACTGCATCAAATCTTTTTGTCTCTTTTTTGGTGCCATATTTAGTATCCCTCCTTATTGACTATCCCTTCAACATCTATCTGCATCCATATAATGATTATGGATTGAGGCGGTAATTCTTGGGGTCGGATTGGACGATGCAAATTATTAATACCAACGAAAACTGTATGATACCCCCATTCCAAAAGAGGGTCTATTACCCCCTTCCCATTCAGAAGGGATGCCTATGATACTTCGGCGTCGGTTTTTATCTGATATCACGCCCAATGGAAATAACAGTATAATTATGGCAGATACCTACCGATACCACCCGGCCGAGTTCCCCGAACCGCTCGTACTGGTCAAACACATCACCTCCACATTCGATATAACCGAAGAACGCGTCGGCGTCTCCGCCGAAATCACCTTCATCGTCCGTACCGACAAACTCAGTGAAATCGTTCTCAACGCCAAAGATCTGGAAATACAAAGCATCCGTCAGAACACCCGACCGGTACACTACGTCTACGAAAACGATCTCATCACCGTAACTCTCCAGCGTACCCTGTCCAAAGGGGCCGAATTCAAACTCGTCACCTACACTGTCTGTCATCCAACCTCCCACCTCCTCGAAGGAATCTACTTCGACGTCACCCCGCCGGGTCTGCCCCGGACCATGATAACCCAGTGCCAGCAGTGGGGATTCCAGCGGATGGTCCCCTGTCTCGACGACATGCGGGCCAAATGCACCTGGACCACGACGATCATCGCCGATTCCCGGTACACGAATCTCATTTCAAACGGCAATGTCATTCGTGAGCGGATGCGGTATGACGAAACTCGCGACACCATCACCTACCAAAACGATGAACCCATGCCCCCCTACCTCTTTTTCCTTGGCGTAGGAACATGGGACACGTTCTCTCGGGACTTCATCTACCCTGACGGCAAAACGGTGCGGCTCGAACTCCTCGCCCCAAAGGATTCGGACCCTTCATCCGCCAAAAATGCTCTCGGCATCATGGCGGACTGCATTCTGTGGACCTATCTCTACACCGGCCCGGAACGCTACGAGTCCATCGATCTGAGAAACGAGATCTACCGGCTCTGCAAAGTCAGGGATGCCCTTGCCCGCGAAGCCGACCCCGCCGAACTGGAAGAGGCGATCGACCCGGTTCAGCGGCAGATCTCTGCCCTCATGAAGAGGCTCGTCTGCGGCTATCAGTACCCGTATGAAGTCTACCGGGAGATCGCCATGCAGAACTCCGACTTCGGCGGCATGGAAAACACCGGCAATACCACGATCATAGCAAGCCGGATCATGCCGGATATGGAGATAACGGATGCATCGTATGAGTATCTGATCGGCGTCAAGCAGCACGAGTTCTATCATAATCTGAACGGATCAAGCGTCACAGGCGACACGCCGTTTTCCATCTGGCTCAACGAGGCCGTGACGGTAATGATCGAAGACGAGTATCTTGCCTTCCTTTTTGGAACCGAGTATGTCAGGCTCCAGAACATGCTGCAGATGTACACCCCCGGGACCGGCACGTTTTCTCTCGACACGGGCGTTGTCGCGATGCCGATTGAGCCTTCGGGCTTCAACGACCCAAACGATCTCATCAGTTCCGTGACTTATGTCAAAGCCCCGGAGTTCACCCGCATGATCGAGACAATGCTTGGGAAGCGTGCGTTTGCCTGGGCGCTCGATCTGTATCACAAACGGTTCGCCGGGAAAAACGCCTCGCCCCGCGACTGGCTGCATGCCATGGAGGATGTGGGCCGGACTGACTTCTCCTTCATGGCGGACAGATGGCTCAAACAGACCGGCTACCCGGTCGTTTCCGCGTCTGCGAAGTATGACGCCGAGAACGACGTCGCCGAGATATTCGTCTCGCAGAAGATCCCTGCCGGCAAAAACCCATGGATCTTTCCGTTCACCGGCCGCTTAATCAACGACAAAGGCGAGGTCGTTGCCGAGTTCATGAAGAAGATCGACTCTGAAAGGCTGACGTTCCAGGTCCCGTGTACGGGAGCTTTTTCGTTTGCCGTTTGGAATCTCAATCATGCCGCCTATCTCCGTATGGAGTCTTCCGCCTCCGATGACGAACTCTATTTCCAGCTCAGGTACGACAAGGATATCGTTGTCTCGTTTTTGACCCACTGCACGCTGTTTGAGCGCGAGATGGTGAAGCTCTGCCGCGATGAGACCGCCGAGGTTTCTAAGCGTCTGGCGGATGAGTACATCAGCCTGCTTTCCAACGCGGCCGTGATGGAACGCGTGGGATCACTTCCTCTTACCCTTTTCGAGTCGGTGAGCGATCCCGAATACATGTATGCCTATACAAAACTCTACGAAGCAAAACGGCGGTTCATGTCGGCCGTGGCCTCTTCGCATCGGGACCGGCTGTATGCGCTTCTTTCGGCCTACTCCTCCTCGCCCGCGAAGACGAACTCGCCGGCGGAGCTTGCCCGAATTTTTAAGACCCGCAGCGTGAAAAATCTCATTCTTTCTTTGCTTGCGACGCTGGATACGCCGGATATCCATGCGATGCTGAAGGAACGGTATGAAAAAGCGGTGTGTGCAACGGATCGGATGGCTGCACTTTCATTGTATCTTTCGAGCAGTGCACCGGACAGAATCGCGATGCTGGAGGCCGAACTTGCCCGCTCCAAGGATAATCCGATTGCATTCGAGAACTTCACCTCAGCTGTCTCGACAACGAGTTCGCCTGACACTGTTCAGTATCTGAAAAGGATCGAGGAGTCCTCCGCCTTCGATCCCGAACAGGCCGGGGTGAGCCGAGCCCTCTATCTGAGGTTTGCCCAGAACAGGAAGATCTCTATCGAGACGGCGGCAGGAAGAGCGTTTCTGGAAAGCTCCATCCTGCGTCTCGCACCCGTGAATGAGTACGTGACGACCGGGATGCTTTCTGCCTTTTCTCACATGAACGGGTATGCCGACGAGGTCAAAAAGCCGCTTATCGTCATCCTTGAACATCTGCGCGAGAGGATATCCGAGTCTGATGCTCCTTCGGTCAACCGCAGAGTGAGGCAGATCCTGGATACATGTACTGCAGATACATTGAAATGATAAAGGTTGGCCTTTTTCGACATGCATACTGAATATTATTTTACCTTCACCGACGAATAGTAGGATATGATTCTGGTAGACTGGGAAATTGCAGACCATATCAAACGGGGGTACATCGGTATCGATCCTTTCGACCCGGCGCTTGTTCAGCCCAACTCCCTTGATATCCGCCTTGGGAATCATTTCGTCTGGTATGAACCATGTGACGATGTGATCGACCCTTATCAAAAAGAGACGCTTCACACCCATACACAGGAGAGAAAAGGATCCTATTTCGACATCCAGCCGGGACAGTTCGTCCTTGCTGAAACCCTCGAAACAGTGACGCTGCCCGATAACATCGTCTCCTCGATCGAAGGAAAGAGCAGCGTGGCACGCCTCGGTATCGCCCTCCATCAGACCGGCGGCTGGATCGATGCCGGATTTTCCGGAACCATCACGCTTGAGATGTGCAACTCGAACTGCCGCCCGGTCAGGGTGTATGCAGGGATGCCGATCGGTCAGCTCGTCTTTTACGTGACCAAACGCTGCGAGTGCCCGTACGATAAAAAACCGGATGCAAAATATCAAAACCAGAAAAACGCGACGATCTCCCGTTACGATAAAAATATGCTGAAGAACGTGGAGTGATTCCGTTCTTTCAGCCGGTCTGCACTTTTGTGCCTGCCTCTCTTCCTTTTTTCAACGATCATCGATCTTGAGGTATTCGCTGTTATTTAACCTGCATGAGGGTTCGAACGGCTCTCATTCCCTGCCGTATCCTACACTCTAAATAATTTTCCCGCTAACATAACATACGAGCAATCCCATGCGGTATCATTATACAAAAAACACGCTTTATGTCAGGGGCGCATTCCATGCGGTCAGCACCGGTGTCGACGGCGGTCTACGGGATGTCTCCACGCTTCTCAATCACACGGTTGACAAGGATTTCGATCACAGCGATCCTCTTGTATTCATCCGCGGTCTCTTGGCCGATGCAAAGTATGCGGATGATGCGTTCGGTCTTCTCACCGCAGTGTCGATGAAGGATCTCTGTATTCTTCAGTATGATTATATCACGGTTTTCGTTACCGCAGGGGTTTCCAATCCGAATCCGGATCCGACCAAACCGCATACGATCAATATCATCGTTACCTCGAACGAGGGTTTTTCCGATGCCGCTCTTCTTGAAACGATCATTACCGTCACCGAGGCGAAAGCTCATGCCCTGCGGCTTTTGGGCAGGGATTTCACCGGTACAACATCAGACGCCGTCATAGTCGCATCCGAAGGCGACATCAAGCATACGTATGCCGGGACCTTCACCGAGCCCGGAAAACGGATCTATGCTGCGGTTCTGCACGGCGTTATGGAAGCGGTCAAACGGCATGAGGATACGATCGAAGCGGCCGCTCCCACCTACTTCATCTACTCCAGATATAATGATCACGGATGGTTTGAATGGAAAAAAGAGGTATGTCCGTATTATCCCTGTCATTTCGCCGGTCAGTCCTGTGATTTCTGTTACTGCCCGTTCTATCCTTGTCATGACGAATCCCTCGGGGAGTGGATCGACAGCTCTTCAAGCGGCCAGAAGGTCTGGGCATGTACGAACTGCCTGCTTCTCCACAAACCAAACGTTGCCGAGTATCTCAAAAAACATCCGGATGCAACGCTTGCTGAACCGAAAAAAGTTGACGAACATACCAGTCAATAATTTTTTGATACCCAAATTTGACAGTTGCAGAATCTTCCATGAGAGGGAATGTCCCCAGACTGCTTAATTGAGAATTTCTATTAACCCATTTTTTAACGCGAATCATGATTTAAGGAAGATAGGTTACATCCCCACACCCTCTCATCCCCCCCCCCAAAAAAAAGAAAATCACGATAAATCCCAATTATTTATTGACGTTTTTTTTAATTTACACCCTGTTTTGAATCGTTTTCACTTGATAGATATTATAACAAAATGCAGCCAGCATATTTTTCACTCGCACTCTTTGCAGCGTTGTTACCTTCACCAACCCTGCATGAAAGATATTTTTGATCACTGCATAGGGTCTCTCCCCCTTTGATCTCTTTCTACTTATTCGCATATTTCTCAGTTTATCTCGTATCCCAATGGGATGTCCTCTCGCCCCTCGTTTCATTGTGGCACTATATCCCTTGCATTTTGCTCCCTGATATCCCCGATCCCGATAGACCACTTCTCCTTTTTCTGACAGATCCACCTGACTGTCATGAACATTTGCCGTTGTGGTTTCAATGCGTCGAATAAGATCATGCGTCGTATCCATGATGGTATGAAGTTTATAGCCATAGTGCATTTTGCCGTTCTTGGACATGATTTTTCCATCTTTATCCCGTCGTGTTTTTGCCTGCTCTCCTCGCGGCGTGTCTTTCTTACAATGACCGGGTTCAGCATACACAAACGTTGCATCCTGAATCATACCTTGTTCAATTTTGAGACCTTTCAGGTCAAGTTGTCGCTGAAACTCCTGCCAAACCAATGTGTCAACGCCTGATTCGGACATGCGCTCCCGAAATAACCAGATCGTTGAATTGTCGGGTATTTTGTCAGGACACCCAAGGAAATGCCAAAAGGAGAGACGATCGTAGATTTCACGTTCAACGGCGAGATCAGATAGATTATACCAGACTTCCAGAAGCTGAATCTTGAACATGAGTATTACATCGACATTGGGGTGACTGCCTTTGCCGGATTTATTTGCATACATGGATTCAAGAAGAGGACGAAAAACATCCCAATCAAGTGTTTTACCAACATCGGAGAGACTGTCGCCAAGTTTTTCATAACGCTCGTGATATGCCTGGTTGAGACCAAAGATGCTGAAAGTCCCCATACATACTACTCAACGTACGAAAAGAAAGTACTTTCTGTCGGAAAAAAAAAGGTTGTTAGATATTCTCTAATTGATTTTTGAAAATAGGATATTTCCACCGCGGGCCGACTCGCAAGTCTAACGACTTGCTCAGCTAAGATCGCCGTCTGCGCCGTCAATCCGCCTCCGCGCCGAAGTCGCAAATCAATGATTTGCTCAGCTGAGGTCGTTCGCTTTCAGCGTCCACCCCGCAGTCACCTCCCGCACCCCTAAATAAGAACCAGAAATGAGCTATATCAAAATTGGGCTGATAGTCCTGTTTTTGCAGAGGAAACCCTCTGACCACACATAGTTTTGAAAAGAATAAAAAATAGTGAAGGTAATATGCGGGGGTTTTAGACCCAGCCGCGGACTTTCATACCTTCAACTACGCGTGATACTGCAACAACGTATGCTGCCTGACGCATGTTGATCTTATATTCTTTGGATGCTTTCAGGACGTCGTGGTATGACTTGGTCATTGCTGCATCGAGTTTTGCGTAAACGTCGTCGAGAGTCCAGTAGTGCATATACATATTCTGAACCATCTCGTAGTAGGATACAGTTACTCCGCCTGCATTGCACAGGAAGTCGGGGATAACGTGTACGCCGTTCTTGTAGAGGATTGCGTCTCCTTCCGGAGTGGTCGGGCCGTTTGCGAGTTCGCAGATGACCTTTGCCTTGACGGTCGGGGCGACCTTCTCGTTGATTGCTCCCTCATCGGGTGCTGCGGCGATAATGACATCAACCGGGAGTGCCATGACTTCATCGTTGGTGAGGGTCTTGAGACCTTTGTAGCCGACGACGGATTTGGTCTGTTTCTTGTGGGCTGCAACTGCTGCGATGTCAAGTCCGTTTGCATCGTAGATACCGCCTTTCGAATCAGTCACTGCGACGACTTTGGAGCCGAACATTTCCTGAACGAGCGTGGATGCGAATGCACCTGCATTTCCGTATCCGAGGATTGCGACGGTCGCCTTCGTCAGATCAAGTTTCAGCTCTTTTGCTGCTTCACGGAGGGTGAACAGTCCGCCTTTTGCAGTGGAGTCACCACGGCCGAGTGAGCCGCCGATAACGAGTGGTTTGCCTGTCAGAAGACCGAACTGGTTCTTGCCCTGAATGGTGGAGTACTCGTCCATCATCCATGCCATGATCTGACCGTCGGTGTATACATCCGGTGCCGGGACATCTGTGTCGGGACCGATGTTCTTCCAGATTGCACGGATATAACCGCGGCTCATGCGTTCAAGTTCGCCCTTGGACATTTCCTTCGGGTTGCAGATGATACCGCCTTTTCCTCCGCCGAGCGGAAGGTTCAGTACTGCGCACTTCCAGGTCATCCATGCTGAGAGAGCACGAACGGTGTCGATCGTCTCTTCAGGGTGATACCGGATTCCTCCCTTATAGGGTCCGAGTGCATTGTTGTACTGTACACGGAATCCCTGGAAAACCCGGGTGGTGCCGTCGTCCATCTTGACGGGGATAGATACCTGAATCTGTCTCTGCGGTTGCATGAGGATATCAACAACGCCCTGATCAAGCTTGAGGATTTTTGCACAATCCATAAGCTGATGCTGGGCCATTTCAAACGGGTTTACCTTCGACATGGTTTGTTTCCTGCCAATCGCACGGAACTCTGGAGTTCAACTGCGTTGTGACAATTAATGTTGGGATTCACCCATATAAAACATATCGTGTTATTTCCGATTCAGGCCGAGATTTTCGATGCATTTCTAAAAATACTCTATAATTGCCGGGATTTTTATTTCAGGCTTTGAGCGGGGTATTTGCATGATACATGTTAGCATGGCACCATTCACATGGATTCAATAAACGGAAAAAAGATTGGAAAACGCGCGTAAAAATAGGATTATGAATATTTATACCAGCGCCCCTTTTCGTCAACCGTGCCCTGCTGTGTTTGCTGAGACGGCTGAGCAGGAAGATTGAGAAGGCTGCGTTTATAGAAGCAGGCCTTGTAGGTGACAAAAATCGGGACGAAGATCAAGGCACAGATCGCGAGGGCCATGCATCCGGATGAAATGATCTCAGGGGAGGTAAACAAGGCCAGAAGTTCTTCCTGGGACATGGAGAGGATCTCCGCCTCGGTCATCTGCGTGATCGGGGTCAGCACATCCGCTGCTAAAAGCGACCATATCGCGGAAAAGATAAAGGACGCGGCGAAAAAGATCGCGACATTAAATAAATAGAACGCCGTAACCGAGATCGATCCGGTCGTCACCCGAAGAGCGCTGTCTTTGATCGCCCGAAATGCCGCGTAATTATTGACCATCGCGGAAATGTCGGCAAAGTAGAAGAAGAATACCAGCTGGATGATCAGGAATATGCTGAAGTAGAATGCTGTATCGACGGAAATGCCGAGCATCAGCAGGATATACGTCAGCGTGTTGGAAAGCACGAATCCGATCATAAGAACGACAACATTCGGGATCAGACATCTGAAGTATCCGTACACCGCATACTTTCTGAAATCGGCCGAGGATGATTTTTCCCCGATGACGATCCCGTAGGTGCCTGCGAGAAATGCCGGGAAGACCAGCAGAAGGATGATGCCGCAGATCATCGCCGGTGTGACGCCGAACAGTATGTACAGATAATACACAAACAGGATGGAAAATGCGGCAAAAAGCCCGGGCATCCATACGAGCGGCTTTTTGACGAGCAGGCCAAGTGCTTCCGACAATGATTTGAGTGCCATCTCAGCGGTTCCTTGGCATCGCTACAAATTCCCTGACCTGCAGATCGAAGAAAGCAGCCGTGTGGGCCGGTTTGATAACTACTGCCGTATCGGCTCCCTCGATGGTCCCTCCAACTGCGATGACTTCGTCGGATACAGATATCACTCCCTGGTCTGCTGCGATCAGAACACACTCGACGGCGACTTTCATCCCGATCGCCACCGTCCGCCTGAAAGCTTCTGCGATGGCCTCTGTCCTGCTGCTTCCGCCGAGTTTCGGGTTCCGCGAGATCGCCCGTTCCAGACCGGAAAGGGAATGCGTGCCGCAGACGATCACAACGCCGGCAGTTCTCAGCTCCTCTGCGAGTTTTGGATCGAACTCCCAGACCCCTGGTTTGGAAAAACCTACGGCGTGGGTCACGACCACGAGACGGAGACCGGTCCCCTTCATCGCTTCAAAAAAAGTCTTTGCCGTGTATCCTCCGGAACTTGCCACAACTATCGTTAAAAGCCCGAGTTCCTTTGCACGCAGAACAGCGATCTCTGCACAGTCCCGGGTGTTTTCCTTCCCCGGTTCGCTGAAGTATGTGATGGTTTTCTCGATTTTCATGTCTCTACTCCCGTTTAATCGTAAAATCTGTGAAATCGGTCAGAACATAACCTGTGCATTTCAGATCCCTGATGATCGCACGCGGACAGGAGTAGGTCATGGCGAGGAACTTCTCGATGATGACCTCCTCGCCTGTTATAAGGACCCTGACCCTGCCGTCGGATAAATTCTCCACTTCTCCGCACAATCCCAAGTTTAATGCTGCATTTCTTACACAGGCGCGAAAGCCGACTTTTTGTACTCTTCCTGAGAAGAGGATCTCCATTGTCTGTTTCATGAGCGTCTGACCCAATTATTATCTTTAGTATGTCATTCGAGGTTTAATAACTCGTTTGTGCAACAAAAACCCTCTTCATCTAAAAGCACAAATATCACTAGTCAATCATGCTCGATATCAAATTCGTCAGAGCCCACCCCGAGGTCGTGCTGGCAGATCTGGAAAAACGCCAGGATGCCGAGAAACTCCTCTGGGTCGATACGGTTCTTCAACAGGATAAAATTTTCCGCGAACTTACCGTCAAAAACAATGAACTTCGCGCCAGAAGAAATCAGATCGCAAAAGAGATCAATGCCTGGAAAAAAGAGGGAAAAGATCCCGCTCCTCTCTTTGCCGAGGCTAAGGCTCTGCCCGGCCTGATCAAGGAAAACGACGATATCATGGAAAAAGCGACCGAGCAGGTAAGATATTACCTCATGCGTCTGCCAAATATCTTCCACGAGAGCGTCCCGTATGGAAAAGACGACTCGGAAAATGTCGTCGTAAAGAAAGTGGGAACGCCGAGGTCCCTTGATTTCGAGCTGAAAAACCATGGGGAACTCGCCGCGGAAAACGGCTGGGCCGACTTTGAGCGTGCCACAAAGACGAGCGGCGCCGGATTCTACTTCCTGAAAGGCAACCTCGCTCTTCTCGATATGGCCCTCCAGAGATTCGCTCTGGACACGATCATTGCCAAAGGATACACTCCCATCATCCCGCCGTACATGATGAATAGAAAATCCTACGAAGAGGTCACCGATCTCGGCGACTTCGAGAATGTCATGTACAAGATCGAGGATGACGATGCCTATCTCATCGCCACCGCAGAACACCCGATGGCGGCCATGTATCAGGACGAGATCTTTGAAGAGAAGGACCTCCCCCTCAAAATGGTTGGAATCTCGCCTTGTTTCCGCCGCGAGATCGGCGCTCACGGGCTTGACTCCCGCGGTCTCTTCCGTGTCCATCAGTTCACCAAAATCGAACAGTTTATCTACTGCATGCCGGAAAAATCCTGGGAGATGCATGAGGAACTGTTGGCAAACTCAGAAGAGCTGTTTACCAAACTCGGCCTGCCTTACCGGGTCGTGAACATTTGTACCGGCGATATTGGAACCGTGGCCGCCAAAAAATACGATATGGAAGCATGGATGCCGCGGGACAATGAGTACCGCGAAGTCGTTTCCTGCTCCAACTGCACGGCCTATCAGTCGGTCCGGCTCAATATCCGCGTCCGCGATGCACATGATTTCGAATCTAAACAGTGGCTCCACACCCTCAACTCGACGGCGGTCGCCACCTCCCGCGCCCTGCGCTGCATCCTTGAAAACTACCAGACCGAAGACGGCAAAGTCGAGATCCCCAAAGTCCTCCGCCCGTACATGAACGGTCTGGAATATCTCTAATCTTGAGAATTTCTATCAACTCTTTTTTAACGAGAATCATTATTTATGAAGGATTGAATACATCCCCACACCCTCTCATCCCCCCCCCCAAAAAAAAGAAAATCACGATAAATCCCAATTATTCCTTGACGTTTTTTTAATTTACACCCTGTTTTGAATCGTTTTCACTTGATAGATATTATAACAAAATGCAGCCAGCATATTTTTCACTCGCACTCTTTGCAGCGTTGTTACCTTCACCAACCCTGCATGAAAGATATTTTTGATCACTGCATAGGGTCTCTCCCCCTTTGATCTCTTTCTACTTATTCGCATATTTCTCAGTTTATCTCGTATCCCAATGGGATGTCCTCTCGCCCCTCGTTTCATTGTGGCGCTATATCCCTTGCATTTTGCTCCCTGATATCCCCGATCCCGATAGACCACTTCTCCTTTTTCTGACATATCCACCTGCCTGTCATGAACATTTGCCGTTGTGGTTTCAATGCGTCGAATAAGATCATGCGTCGTATCCATGATGGTATGCAGTTTATAGCCATAGTGCATTTTGCCGTTCTTGGACATGATTTTTCCATCTTTATCCCGTCGTGTTTTTGCCTGCTCTCCTCGCGGCGTGTCTTTCTTACAATGACCGGGTTCAGCATACACAAACGTTGCATCCTGAATCATACCTTGTTCAATTTTGAGACCTTTCAGGTCAAGTTGTCGCTGAAACTCCTGCCAAACCAATGTGTCAACGCCTGATTCGGACATGCGCTCCCGAAATAACCAGATCGTTGAATTGTCGGGTATTTTGTCAGGACACCCAAGGAAATGCCAAAAGGAGAGACGATCGTAGATTTCACGTTCAACGGCGAGATCAGATAGATTATACCAGACTTCCAGAAGCTGAATCTTGAACATGAGTATTACATCGACATTGGGGTGACCGCCTTTGCCGGATTTATTTGCATACATGGATTCAAGAAGAGGACGAAAAACATCCCAATCAAGTGTTTTACCAACATCGGAGAGGCGGTCGCCAAGTTTTTCATAACGCTCGTGATATGCCTGGTTGAGACCAAAGCTGCTGAAAGTCCCCATACATACTACTCAACGTACGAAAAGAAAGTACTTTCTGTCGGAAAAAAAGGTTGTTAGAAATTCTCGGTTGTTAGAAATTCTCAAGCATAATATTAGAATACAGAAATTGTTGAGATGTATATGGATTTTATGAGTATTTGGAATCAGAAAAGTTACCGTTATGGAGTCATAGGGATTGCGGTCCTACTATGTACCATTATTGCTTTCTGGATACGGCTGATTCCTATGGAGACGCTTGCTGGAACTGGGAATATGATTGCCGGGCCAGATGCATGGTATAATCTGAGATTAGTTGAGGTTGCACTTGCCAATAACTTTGGGTATCTGTTCTTTGACCCGATGACGTTATAACCGACCGGACAGGAAATCGTCTGGGGTCCGCTCTTTACCTACATTGCCTCATTCTTTGCTATTCTCGCAGGAGCAGCGACTCGAGTCGAAGTTATCACGGCAATTTCCTGGGCGCCGGCAGTTCTGTGGGCACTTATGGTGCCAGTAATGTTCTTTCTTGGAAAAAGATTGGGAGACTGGAAAACAGGTCTTTTATCCGCTTTATTTATCGCAGTAATCGGAGGGCAATTCCTTTCTCGATCGCTTTACGGTCATGTAGACCATCATATTGCAGAAACGTTATTCTCATGTTTATTTTGTCTCTGCTACGTGCTTGCATTATATGCTCTCAAAGATCGTAATATTGATTTTAAAAACTTTTCTTCATTAAAACTGCCTCTGATTTATGGTTTAATCTGTTGAGTTGCATACATGTTTGGGATATTGACGATGACAACCATTGTCGTCTTTGGGTTATTTGTATGTATCTTTACTGTAATACAGTTTATATTGAATCAACATTCTGGAAAACCTACAAAATATCTTCTGGTTTTGAATACAGTCACATTTGCCGTTGTTGCAATAGGATTACTTATCTTTGGAATCCGTACTTTGGATTTTAATTTTTACACATATTCATTTGGTTTGTTTTTTGCACATGCAATGATTATTGTGGTCACAGGTATTCTTTATCTCATTTCAAGAGTTGTTTCCAAGTATGAAAAACCATGGTATTATTATCTTATCTCTTTGGTATTATTAGGGGTAATCGGATTTTTCCTTCTCTTGTTTGCACTTCCAGATGTCTTCAACTTATTAGTAGCAAACCTCAGTGGATTCTTTATAAACAATGCTGCTGCAGAAACCATTCAAGAGATGTCCTATTGGTCTTTTGCAAGCGCAACATCATCATTTAATTGGGGTGTTCTTCTTGCAATAGGGGGGTTCATTTGTCTCATATATAATGTTTGGAAACATAATGAACCAGGTGCAATTTTTGTAATTATCTGGTCTTTCTTCATGCTCTTTGCGACATGTACCCACATACGCTGGGAGTATTACTTTGCTGCAAATGTCGCGTTACTCGCAGCAGTATTTGTAGGATGGGCAATCAACTTTGCAGAAAAAGATCTTGTATTACTTATTGGAAAACGCACTGAATCACCCAAACCATCCGAACCTGTAGCCAAAAAATCCAAAACTCAGGAAAAATCTGTTTCAGCAAAACCGAATACGATCAAACTAGGCATCTTTGCGGTTATCATGATCATCGCAGTCGTATTTGTCGGATCATCGGTCGCATATGCTGTTGAATTAAGTTCTGCCTCTGCAAACGGAGGGACTGCACAGGACTGGATCGACGCGTGCGAATGGCTTTCTGTAAACACTCCGGATACAGGTGTCGATTATCTGACGATCTACGACGAATCCACATTTACGTATCCGAAGGAATCATACGGTGTTCTTTCATGGTGGGACTACGGTCATTATATCACAACCATCGGCAAACGGATTCCAAACAGTAACCCGTTCCAGGCGGGAGTTGCCGGCGAATATGGTGTCGCCGCCGTATTAACAAATACGGATGAATCACAGATTATGGAAAAGCTGGATCATCTTGGTACAAAATATGTGATGACCGATTATCTGATGGCAAACGGCATCTTCGGAGCAATGGCCATCTGGAATGACACC
The DNA here is from genome assembly GCA_965228205.1 of Methanocorpusculum sp. Classification (GTDB taxonomy): domain Archaea; phylum Halobacteriota; class Methanomicrobia; order Methanomicrobiales; family Methanocorpusculaceae; genus Methanocorpusculum. The sequence continues at coordinate 1,764,354 of OZ245799.1, forward strand.
ACGTTACAAACAGCTCCATATTACTATACATTCCTTCAAAAAGGCTCAGACGGAACCTATTCCTATGTGTCGGCTGCGACACCCGAGTTCTACGATACGCTGACCGTCAGACTCCAAAATTTCGACGGCTCAATGACCGAGGCAGGAAGTGTTTACGTAGTAATCGCCGACTCGACTGCAGGATCCGGTGCTCCGGTGATCACATATACAAAAGTTTACAGCAATGCAGACGAAGCGTGGGCAACAGCTGAGAATTATAACGCCAATGCCGCAACCGGAAAACAGGCCTATGTAATCTCGGCCCCAACGGACCTTACCAACTACAATCTTCCAAGCGTTCAGGTTCCTGCACTTCAGCACTTCCGTTTAGTGTATGAGTCAACGACGTATGTCGTAGGCGGCTACGTTACCGGAGCAAATGAAGGCGGAACTGCATATGTAAAAACCTTCGAGTATGTTCCCGGAGCCGTCATCAAAGGAGACTGGGTCATCGAAGTGGATGTTATTACCAACAACGGCCGGACGTTTACCTATCGTCAAGAAAGCGTGAATGGAGAGTTCATTGTGCCTTATTCGACCACCGGAGTTTCATCTGAGGTCAAAACGACAAGACTCTACAGAATTGTTGGAACCGATCAGACATTTGCCGTCTCAGAAGAGGCCGTGCAGAACGGTCTGACCATCAACTAACTTTTTTCCCACACTTTTATCACAAACGACTCTCTATACTAATCATAAGTATGTTCAAAGTTGGAGAGACCGTACGTTACGGCCGGACAGGAACTGTCGGAAAAATCGTAGCGTTTATGGAGGAAAGGGGGGATACTTTCGCCGAACTTGACAGTACAGGCATGTACTACCGCATAGATCAGCTCACTGTAATCAAAGATGAGAAAAGACGTGAGGAAAAAACACGCGACTCGACGCGGGATTTCAAAGAGGAACAGGAAAAAATACGCGATATGCAGGAAAATGCCTGGAGAAATACCGACCAAAGTTGTGAAGGCGGCGGATAATACCATTATCACACACATATATCAGTGTTGAAGTCAACTATATAGGGTTAGAGGAGGTTTTGGTTTCTTTGCATGATCCTACAATACCAAATGTGAATATCGGCGTAGTTGGTCACGTTGACCACGGCAAGACTACATTAGTCAGCCAGCTAACCGGCTCGTGGACAGACCGCCATAGTGAAGAACTGAAGCGCGGGATCTCGATCCGGCTTGGGTACGCCGATGCAACGTTTTATAAATGTCCAAAATGCGGGGGGAATGAACTCTGGACAAATACAGAGACATGCCCAACCTGCGGTGAAAAACTGGAAGCGGTAAGATCAGTTTCCTTTGTAGATGCACCGGGTCATGAAACACTCATGGCCACGATGCTTTCAGGCTCCGCCATCATGGACGGCGCGATGCTCGTTATTGCGGCGAATGAACCCTGTCCGCAGCCCCAGACCAAAGAACATCTTATGGCTCTGGAGCTGACAGGCATAAAAAACATCGTCATAGTTCAGAATAAAATCGATGTTGTTCCGCAAAAGAAGGCTCTGGAAAACTATAAGCAGATCAAAGCATTCGTAAAAGGAACGGTCGCGGAGAACGCACCTATCATCCCGGTCTCTGCCCAGAAGAAAATTAACTTCGGCATGCTCCTGGACGCACTGAACACAACGATCCCGGATATCGAGCGTGCAGCAGATGTCATGCCGATTATGCTGATCGCCCGGTCTTTCGATGTGAACCTGCCGGGAAGTTCATGGCGCGACATCAAAGGCGGCGTTATCGGCGGGTCACTCATTCGCGGCGAGTTCCACGAAGGGGATGACATAGAGATCAGGCCCGGCAGGCAGTATATGTCGGAGAATAAAGCCAAGTGGGAACCGATCACCACCAAGATCACCTCGATGAACAAGGCATCTCACAAGGTTCAGACAGCAACCCCCGGCGGACTGGCGGCTATCGGTACAAAACTCGACCCGGCGATTACCAAAAGCGACACGCTTGTCGGACAGGTTGCCGGTATGGCGGGGTCCCTGCCGCCGGTATGGGACAAACTCAAATTCGATGTCACTCTCATGGAACGGGTCGTTGGTTCATCTGCCGAGCTGAACATTGATCCGCTCAGACTCAAAGAACCGCTGATGCTTTCCGTTGGCACCGCCGTTACCGTGGGAATCGTTCTTGCAGTGAAAAAGAACCAGGCCGAGGTAATGCTGAAACGTCCGGTTTGCGCCGAGCTCGGTTCAAGAATCGCAATCAGCCGTCAGGTTGGAGGCAGATGGCGTTTGATCGGCATGGGTCTTCTGACCGAGTAACGGTCATCTTAGACACAAACGCTTTGATGATGCCGGCCCAGTTCAATGTTGACCTTTTCGAAGGTCTGCGTGAACTTCTGGGCGCCTATGACGCGCTCGTACCTGCCGAGGTGGTGTACGAACTGCGCGGTCTTTCGACGGGACGCGGAAAAGATGCGGCAGCTGCGCGGTTTGGTTTGACCGTCGCGGCACGTTGCACCGTCCTTTCGGAAATGGCGGAAAATATCTCCGTGGATGATAAAGTCATTCGTACTGCAGAGATGTTTAATGGTGTAGTAGTTACCAATGATAGAGAATTAAGAAATCGTCTGAGACAACGCCGTATCCCGGTGATTGTTCTCAGGTCGCGCTGCAAACTAGAATTAATCGGAAAATAAGCAAAACAGGCGAGGAGACAAAATATGTATTATAAACTGAAACTCAACGACAAAGTCAGAGTCCCCCCGGAACGCATGGGTGAAGATCTTAACACCGTTATCATTGACGTCCTTCATGAACTGTTTGAAGGGAGTGTCGACAAAGAGATGGGTATTTTCATCGCAGTCACCGGAGTTAACCGCGTCGGTGATGGAGAAATCATTTACAGCGACGGAGGGGCATACTATGATGTCGATTTTGAAGCTGTTGTCCTGCGCTTATCCCTTCAGGAAATTATTGAAGGTGTTGTTGTCGAGACGACAAGCTTTGGCACTTTCGTATCCCTTGGGCCGATCGACGCCATGCTGCACATGAGTCAGATCTCCGATGAATACATCGATTATGATGAGAAGAACTCGCGTCTGGTCTGCAAAGACAGCGGCAGAACGATCGGTGTCGGCGACACCCTGCGTGCACGGGTCGTTGCTCTTTCCTTAAACGAACGTGACCCCCGTGAATCGAAGATCGGTCTGACGATGCGTCAGCCGGGTCTTGGAACCCTGGCCTGGATCGAAGAGGACATGAACAAAGAGAAAGCCGAGAAGGAACTCAAGTAATGGAAGCAAAACGTTCCACGCAAAAGAAAGTTCTGCAGGCTTGCCGAAACTGTCACAAAATTCTTGAGGCGGATAAAACCGTCTGCCCCGAATGTCAGGGAAATGCTTTGACGCCTGAATGGTTCGGATATCTGGTTATCATCGATTTACGTCACTCCGATGTTGCGGAAAAGATGAACATTGAATATAACGGCAGATACGCACTCAAGGTAAGATAAATGCTAACACTCCCGCCGGAAAACCGTTGGCTCTTCAGAGAGCCATTCGGTACCGTTTTTTCAGATTTTTCCATGGTCCTTCCCTACATAGAGAGAAAGATATTCTGTACTGTCGGGGATGTTGTGACCCATAATGCACTGTCGGCCGGTTTGATCCCGTCGATCGGAGTTATCGACGGATTTACCAAACGCTCTCCGTATCTGAAAATGCCGGAAATTCAGGGACATATCCTGCACGTGGCAAACCCTGCCGGAACGATCACCGACGAGCTGATCGCCGCGCTCCGTCTGGCAATGGATAAAATCCCGTGCGTGGTCATGGTTAATGGAGAAGAGGATCTTGCGGTGCTGCCCCTCACAGAAATCCTGCCCGACGGCGCTGTTATTTTATACGGTCAGCCGGAAGAAGGGATTGTGATCTGCGAAGTGAACAAGCAGCTTCGCGCGAATGCAAAAAAACTTCTGACCTATTTTGTAAGTCTATGACGCCAGTATTAAATATACTGCATTCCAATAATTGCAGGATATCGATGGAGATTAAGATTACCTCTAATACCAGGAACGAGCTTTTAAGCCGTAACGAACTTGCATTTACCGCAAGTTATGATGGTGCTACCCCGGCCCGTTCAGACATCGGTGCAAAGATTGCAGCGATGCAGAATACCCCTTTTGAAAACCTGATCCTCTCTCCCCTGAAAGGACGTTTCGGAACCAGAGCCGTGACCGGCGTAGCCCGTATCTACGACACCCCCGAAGCACTCAAAGCAACTGAAAGCGAGTTCCTGATTGCCCGCGGACAAGCCAAGGCAGAAAAGGAGGAGTAAAAATGGCAGCGAAGAAGGTCGTCAAAGCGACACCAAAACGCAGCGAACTTTACACTGTCGATGCCCAGGGAAAAGCAACCACCTCTCACCGTGCATGCCCGCGCTGCGGCGCCGGTGTCTTCATGGGTGAACACAAAGACCGGTTTTCCTGCGGAAAGTGTGGATACACCGAGTTTAAGCAATAAAATATTTTATCTATGCCCGAAAAAAGGGTCATCGGCATTGAAGGGACTGCATGGAACTTCAGTGCCGCTGTTTTTGCAGAAGATTTAGTTTGTCTTCATTCTGCACCGTATGTTCCGCCGACCGGCGGGATTCATCCGCGTGAGGCCGCTCAGCATCATGCGTCTGTCGCGTCCGACGTTATCAGAAAAGCTCTGGATGAAGCCGGAGAGAAAATCGACGCCGTTGCATTTTCCATAGGCCCGGGTCTTGGCCCGTCACTTCGAATCGCGGCTACCACGGCCCGTACACTTGCACTGAAGTTTGGCGTGCCTCTTATCGGCGTAAATCACTGTGTGGCCCACGTCGAGATCGGCAGATGGTACACAAAATTCGCCGACCCTATCGTGCTCTACGCATCGGGTGCAAACACGCAGGTCCTTGGATTCCTGAATGGAAAGTACCGGATCTTCGGCGAGACGCTGGATATTGGACTCGGTAATGCACTCGACAAATTTGCGCGGAGTCACAACCTCCCCCACCCGGGGGGGCCCATCATCGAAAAGATGGCGAAGGACGGATCGTACATCCATCTCCCTTACACGGTAAAAGGCATGGACCTTGCGTTCTCCGGTCTGATGAGCGCCGCAAAAGAAGCAACCCAGCGGGGAGAATCTATGGAAGATGTCTGTTTCAGCTTCCAGGAAACGGCATTTGCCATGTGCGTGGAAGTGACCGAACGGGCCCTCGCCCATACGGGAAAGGACGAGGTAATTCTCGTCGGCGGCGTCGGGGCAAATGCCCGCCTGCAGGAAATGCTCGCGAAAATGTGCGAAGAGCGCGGAGCTAAATTCATGGCCCCGCCGAGAGTCTACATCGGCGACAACGGCGCGATGATCGCCTACACCGGAAAGATCATGCTCGAAGCCGGATCCACTATCCCGATTTCTGCATCCGTCGTGAATCCCGGATACCGCTCGGATCAGGTCGAGGTGACCTGGCGGCACGATGCCGGACAGCTCTTTGCACTCGGTCAGTCGGAAACTGCCGAGCACGGTGCGGAGGCTTCGGTCAATCTCACCGATAAGGACGCCGTCAAAACCCGCCTTGCCAAAGGATATCGGGTACCCGAACTCGACCGGCATCTCATTGCCGAACGAAACCGGGCCGAAGCACGTGCGATTTCTGCAGCAAGACGGGGCGGCGTGCCGGTCCCGGTGATCCGCGATGTGACCGATCACGAAATCGTGATGGAAAAACTCGACGGAGATGTGCTCAAATACGTCATGAACGAAGAATACGCCAAAGATGCCGGGATCACGGTTGGAAAACTGCATAAAGCAGGAATAACGCACGGGGACCTCACAACCTCGAACATGATCCGGCATAACGGCCGCGTGTATCTGATCGACTTCGGTCTCTCTCAGATGACCGAAGAGATCGAACCGCGCGGGGTCGATCTCCATGTTCTCTTCCAGACGCTGGAGAGCACAACAGAAGACCCGGAGGCACTCAGATCCGCATTCATCGAAGGATACTGCGCGGCGTTTTCCGAAGCCGAAAGCGTGATCCGGCGCGAACACGAGATCGAACTGCGCGGGAGATACTTATGATAACCGTAGTTACCGGAAATACAAACAAAGCCGCGGAGGTTGCTGCATTTTTTGAAGGGATCACGGAGGTCTCCCACATCTCCTTCGACTGCATTGAACCGCAGTCGGACAGCATAACGGAAATTGCCAAGGCAAAGGCGGAGCAGGCATATGCCGCCCTCAAAATTCCCCTGATCGTCGATGACACCGGCCTCTTCATTGAAGCGCTGGCCGGATTTCCCGGCCCCTACGCCGCCTATGTTCAGGATACTCTTGGGAACTCCGGCATTTTACGCCTGATGAACGGCGTATCCGACCGCCGCGCCTGCTTTGCCACCTCGATCGCCTACATCGATGAAAGGGGCATCGAAACATTCGAAGGCAGAGTCGAAGGCGAGATCACCGATTCTCCCCGTGGAAAGGACGGATTCGGGTATGATCCCCTCTTTTCCGTTCAGGGCCGGACGCTGGCCGAGATGAACATGCACGAGAAAAATACCGTTTCACACCGCGCCCGTGCCCTATTGGCCTTTCGCGAATGGTATATTTTGGCACTGTCTGAACGGAATCGTTAATATGAACAAGAGCATACATACTAATACTCGATATACGGGGTTATTCATAGATGAGATTCCCAGAAGCAGAAGCCAGACTTCTTAATGTTAAAGTTTGCATGAAATGCAACGCACGTAATGCTGTTCGCGCAACGACCTGCCGCAAATGCGGCTCGACGTCCCTTCGTCCGAAGAATAAAGAACGCAAAGCATAATCTTTCACATACATCTGGTGCGGTAATTATGCACCGTTCCATTTTTGCATGAAAGTATCGTTCCTGAAATAAAGAGCACACCGACATGAAAGCATAATTTTCCGATTTGACGATGTGGATCATCTCTATCTGTGTGTTTGTCGCTGTTTCTGTATTATAAAAAGCGCGGGATAAAAATCTCTTTTGCCATCATCACGGCCCTTGTAATGCCGTTTCTCCTGGTGATCGACCAGCTCGACGGAGGATTCAGCTGGTTCCTTCCGATCGGCGTCCCGATTTCCGCTACGGGGATCGTCTTCATGTGGATACTTTACGGTCTGCTGATCAAACCGCGGAGCATTTGGTTCACCGCGCCGGCGATTATTTTCCTCACCGGTCTTTTGTGTATCTGCATAGATATGATCATCAAAAATGCGCTCGGCGAAGCAGAATTTCCCTGGAGTTATCTTGTTGCCAGTATTACGAGTATTCTCGCCATCGTCATCTCGATTTTCGGCTTTGTAATGAAAAAAAGAAGTCTTCAGACCGAGTAATACGCAACCCGCTTGCCCTTTTCCCGGTATTCGCCGGCATAGGTGTCCAGATTCCGTTTGTATCCTATCCTGTCGACAAACCCGAGTTTCTTGAGTTCAGTGCGGACCCGCATGACATCGGGTTCATCCGCCCAGTCTGCAGTAAAAACATAGATCACTTTCCGGTCATCGTGGGAGTCCTCGTTTTCTTTTGCGGTACTCACTTTTGCTCCGATTCCAAGCCGCCCCTCGATCGTCGCGTCGCGGACCTTCTTCCAGGCGGCATCGACCTCTTCGGGACCGACGAATATCAGCCATTTTCCCGCCTCTTCCACGCCGGCTGCCTGGGATGAAGTTCCCGGTTTATCCTGCTGGATCCAGTATGATTTCACCGTTTTCGACGGGATGATGCCTTCGCCGAAACGATAAAGCTCGGCGATTTCCTGCGCGGTCCCTATACGCCGGAGCGAGTCGGCGAGGGGGGCATATTCGGATGAAAACTCCTGCATAAGGTTTGAACAGAGTCCATCAATATCTCCGTTTGACTCCACTTCGCGGAAAAGAAACGATCCTTGTGATTCCTGATGTTTTTCGATGAAGATGGTGAACATTCCAAATGCCAGATCGGCAAGTTCGTCGGCGGGGAACTCCTCTTCGATTATTTCAAAATCATCTGCAGTCATTATTCATTATTGTATCCTTCATGTAGTTTATATTTCGGATTGCATATGCGGGGGTCAGGAAACCTATTATTCCGGCATTATCCATACTATGTACAATGATTTGGAAACGTGACTGGGGGCTGATTGGTCGTCAGGTTATAGCCTGGATGATCATGCTCCTGTTGTATATGGTAATACTGACGGTTATCATGGTGTTCCTGAAAGGGACGATGATGTACTTCCTGGTTGGTCTGGTATTTATCATGGCGTTTGTGCAGTATTTCTTCTCCGATAAACTGGTGCAGAGAAGTATGCAGGTGATGCTGGTCGATGAGGATGAGGAACCTCAACTGTATGCAATGGTTCGCCGGCTGGCCGATGAGGCTGGCCTTCCGATGCCGAAAGTGGGGATCATTCAGCACAGGGCGATGGCAAATATTCCCAATGCGTTTGCGACCGGCAGAAGCCCGAGAAAGGCCGTGGTGGCCGTGACGCCGAAGATCCGGTATCTTCTGACGGATGACGAACTGGAGGCGGTATTGGCCCATGAAATGGCTCATGTGAAGAATCGTGATATGCTGACGATGACGGTCGGCAGTTTCGCGGTGATGATCGCTTCGATCATTCTGAACAATGCATTCCTGATGGCCCTCTTTGGAGGGAACCGGGATAGTGAAAACGGTGGCGGGATCGTCATATTCATCGCTGCCATGCTCCTGACCTTTGTTGTGTACATCGCCGGAACGATCGTGACCATGGCAATCTCCAGGTACCGGGAGTTCTCGGCAGACCGCGGGAGTGCGTATCTCACCCGCGATCCGGATGCGCTGATCCGCGCTCTGAGAAAGATCAGCAGCGGTGTGAATGCAGCCTCTCCCGATGCGAAGAGGGCTGTTTCGGGGACGAATTCATTCTTCATCATCCCGGCGATCTCGGGCGAGTCGGTTATGGAGTTGTTTTCCACCCACCCGTCGCTTGAGAAGAGGATCGCCAATCTGGAAAAAGTCCGTGCCGAGATCAGAGGATCCTGATCACCCAATATTTTTTCGACAGGTTTAATTAGGTCAAAGAGAAAAATATGTGACGCAAAGACTGCACTGATGGTCTAGAGGTATGACTTTGGCCTTCCAAGCCAATAGCCCGGGTTCGATTCCCGGTCGGTGCACTTTTCATCCTTTTTGTATGGATTCGTGGTCTAGTGGTATGACGTCGCCTTCACACGGCGAAGGTCAGGAGTTCGAATCTCCTCGGATCCACTGTTGTCTTTTTTCCTTTGGATATCCTCATCTTCTTTCATCCGAATAAATCCCGGTGACGGGTTATGCAGGATCGGTGGTGGGTTTGGTGATGGGTTGAATCCCTCAAATTACCCTTTAAATAACAAAAAAGACCCATATCATCGTCAAAATGAAAATGGTGACAGGTGAGCGAAAATCCAACCGCTCCGGAACACAAATCTCTATAGTATCACAATAGATTTATCCCTCCTCTCTTCTTGGACGAAAATAACCCGTCAACCCGTCACCACCATATAAATCGAGCTTAAAATCAAAAATAGAGCTGAATTTATCGTCAAATTAGTGACGGATAACCCGTCACCAATCCGTCACACCCTACACCATCACCCAAAACAGACCCAGCGGTCGTAGATCGGATCACGGGTATTCTCCATGATCTCAAGCTTCCGGTCCACCCCGGCGGCCCACTCATTAACCCAGTAAGCCTCTTCTTCCGTTGCGACCGTGATGAGCGTATTCTCCGTGATCCCGGCAAGCTCCTCAACGATTGGCCGCCAGATATCCTTCGTGTATCCGTATATCTGCCCGAACATAATCCCGACACCGTACGCCGCATCCGGAAGATACGCCGAGGCAATGCGTGCGTCGATACAGATCATCCGCTCGGGCGATAATCTTCCCGACGAAAGACCAAGCGCCAGAAGCTCGGGATCATTGTCGTATGCGATTGGATGAGCTCCCATCTCACTTAGGAGGAGAGAACCGATTCCTGACCCGGCACACGCGTCCAGCGCGATTCCGGAGATCGAACTCCCCCACATCTCGTGAAGAAGATCGCGGACCTTGGCGATCCTGTCGGCGGTCAGATCATCTCCTGCCGGCGGGATCGTCTTTTGGAGGATCTCCGCATAATATGCCCGGCACGCATCCTCCACATCCTCGCGGTCTTCCTGATAGATATCCCCGTCCGCTGCTTCGAAGAGAGCCAGCTCTCCCGAGGTCGGCGGCCGGAAAAGCCAGGAGGTCCCGCACCACTCATCGCCGTTTTTCACCGCAAACAAAAGAGGACTGTCTTCCTTATCGATCAGGAGTCTCGCTCCGTTTTCCACCGGCTCCGCCTCGCAGATCAAAACGCCCGGCTCACCGTTATTCACGAGCGAAGCATAATCAGGTTCAAGAAGCCGAACATCATCCAGCTCCAGCATTTCAGAAAGTCTCGACATTTATTTTCCCTCAACCCGGCCGATGATAAGCCCTTCGGTCGCTTTAATCACACCGCTCACCCGTGCATCCTCATGCAGCCAGACAGTCTTGCCGGCCACATCGCCGAGAACATCCACTCCGCGCTCGACCCGGATATTCTGCCCGACGACATCGCCGTGAATCGCCGTTCTCGGCCCGACTTTCACCCGCTGGGAAGCCTGAACGCTTCCAAAAAGCGTGGTGTCTTTGCGGATCTTCACCGACTGGGCCTTGATGTTTCCGTGCAGACGGCAGCTCGACCCGATCTCCATCGGCGTCGGGACAGAGAAGTAGTGAAGATCCATGGCGGTTTTTGGCGGAAGCACCAGAGGTGCGGAGTTCGCTTCGGAGATCAGACTCTCCACCCGCTTTCGTGCCGCCTCCTCGCCTTCCAGATGGAGCATCGTCATAACATAGAGCAGAAGATAGAGAACCACCGGCATGGGATTTCGAATCGCGATATCCCCGTATGCCTTGAACTCCTTATCGATAACCACATTTTCCCCGATATCCAGGTTGCCGCCGACATTCAGTTTGCCGTGAATCTTCACGCCTTCGCCGAGATACGCATCTCCGTTGCAAAGCACGGTTCCAAACACCTCGCAGAAGTTGTCGATTCGGAGATCTCCCTCCGCGACGATATCACCATGCATAGTCGATAGTTCGCTGATAACGATATCTTCTCCGTAGAGGCCATATCCGATATCGCAGTGATCCCCGACAAGGATGTCGTGTCTGGTTTTGAGATTGCGTTCCTGCAGTTCGGTTTTATCAGGGAAATAACAGCTTTTAAAAAGGTCGGAGGAGGATATGACCATCGACGCCGTCTCCTCGTCTACTTCGGAGAGATTCAGCGGCGGGAGCTTTTTTTCATCCGCGGCCACCTCGGAAAAGAGAGGTTCGGACGTTTCCGTTGTCTCTTCCAAGGCCTCATCCTCGAGTTCCTTCTCCTCTTCGGGTGTGAGTTCCGGCAAGGTCAGGAACTTTTCCTCCTCTTCGGGCAATGATTCAGCTATTATTATCCGTTTTTTATCCTCCGCCATGCTCCACCACGTGTATTAGTATATCGTTATGCTCCGTACTTATGGGTTTTGTCAATGAGGTCCAGAAGGATCGGCATCAGACTGCCGCCGGATATCCGGCAAAGACCTCCTGCGGCACAGGAGATCTCATCGTAGCTGGTGACCAGATCGATACGTGTCCCGTCTCCGTGAAGGATCAGCGGAACCGAATCTGCGCTGTGCTCTTTGATTGTGCAGGGCGTGGAGTGATCCCCACAGACGGCGATCATCAGATCTGGCATAGCAAAAAACGGCAGAAGGGCTGCGTCGACCTCCTCGAGGTATTTCGTCTTTTCGACGGCTTTTCCGTCATGTCCGTACTCGTCGGCCGTTTTTACATTGAAGAGAACGAAATCCTTTTTCTCCAGCTCGCGGCATACAAGACGCACCTGTTCATCAAGCGGCGTTGTGGGCAGAACGGGGATGCGTTCAAGACCGACGGAACTGCCGATCCCGGCGATCAGGGCGGCGGCGGCGACAACACTGCCGGAGAGTTCATGTTTTTCTTCAAAGGTTTCGTACACGCCCATCTCTCCGGCACCCCGGATCAGAACGACGTTTGCCGGGAATTCGCCGCGGGCTTTGCGTTCAAGGTTGACCGGATGGTTTTTCAGGATTTCGGCCGCCTGCCGGGCAAATTCGTTACAGACCTCGGCGGTAAAGGCCGCCTCTTTGCTGTCGTCATCTGGATGAATAGTCTTCGGCGGAACACCGGTTTTCTTCGGGTCGTTGGATGAGACAACGGCACTAAGTCCTTTTCCTTTCAGAGCGAGGGCTGCCCTATGACCGGTTCCAGGCGAGAACTCGATCTCGACACCGTATTTTGAGAGATCGACACCGTTTTTCACGGCGGCGGTGATCTCGGTCGTGTCGGGGATACGGCAGGCACGCCGGTCGATCACATTGCCGTCATCATCGACCGTGGCATAATTCGCCCGAAATCCGATCATACCGGGTTCCATTTTGATGCCGCAGCCTGCGGCTTCCAAGGGTCCCCTGCCGGTATAATAGATATGGGGGTCGTATCCGAGAAGGCTGAGGTGGGAGGTGTCCGATCCGCCGCGAACGCCCGGAGCGATCGGATCCATGATCCCGCAGATCCCTTCTGCTGCAAGACGGTCGAGATTCGGGAGGGAAGCCGCCTGAAGCGGGGTTTTATTGCCTAGGGTCCCGCACGGTCTGTCCCCAACACCGTCAATGATGAGAAGAAGAATTTTCGATGCTGTCATAATATGAATTATTTGACTGAATACCTCTTAGTGTATTCTGTTTGGAGACTCAGACGAGGGTCGCAAGCGTCTGCAAAACCTCCGCTGCATGCCCTTTGACCTTGACCTTAGCCCAGGCTGCGAGGATTTTTCCGGCTGAATCGATGACGAACGTAATGCGCTCAACACCCATATACTCGCGTCCGTAGAGTTTTTTTGGAATCCAGATGCCGAATGCGCCGATGACGGTTTTTCCGGGTCGGATAGAAGGGTCACGGGCAACGCCTGTTTTTCCGTAAACTTTCGGTGGCTGGCGGCCGTGTCGGGACTGATCCCAAACACCTGCGTGTCAAGACGGGAAAATTCGGAAAGCAGTGCGGAGAAGTCTTTTGCTTCGGTCGTGCAGCCGGAGGAGTTGTCTTTCGGATAAAAATAGAGGACGGCAAAACGGAATGCGTCCGTTGGGAATGTCCATGTTTTTCTCGAAGCATCGGAAAGCGTGAAGGAAGAAATCGTGTCGTTTATCTTGAGTGCCATGTCTGCATCTTGGCACGGCAAAGAGATAATAATTTCATTACAGGACCCGGTATTCGGTTACCAGATTGGTGCCGTACATCTTTGTGCTCCTCAGGTCGAGTTTGATCATGTCGGTTTCCGAGGTAAGCGGCATCCCGCCGACCAAAGACGGCGTGTCGCTTCCGCCGACGATGAACGGCATATGGATGAGTCTGATCTCGTCAACGAGGCCGTTGTGAAGCATGTGCCAGTTGAGGGTCGGCCCCCCTTCGATGATGAGTTTTTTTATCTGATATTTGGATGAGAGAATATCCATAAGCAGAGGGAAATCCACCCGGTCTTCGCCGCAGACGACCACGTCAACCCCGCGGGCGGTGAACGCATCGATCCGGTCTTTCGGGGCCTTTGCAGAAACGGCAAGAACTGTCCGTGCTTTTGTTGTGTCGAAGACGTTTGCTTCCAGCGGCAGATCGGCAAGACTGTTTGGAATAACGCGGAGAGGGTTCTCCCCTTCGACCATTCGAACGGTCAGAAAGGAGTTGTCGATCCGGATCGTTGACGAGCCGACCATTATGGCATCATATTCGGCACGGGTTTCGTGGAGGAGAATCTCGGCTTCATGGGACATATGTTTCATGAGTATTTTACTGGAAACACCTTTGCCAAGAGTGAGTTTCCCGTCTGCCGTGATCTCTGAAATCATCAGCACGTGTGGTTTTTGTAATGTCTCCATGAAAGTTTCCTTCTGATTCATATAGCTTGACGATGTATAGATATTTAGCACGCACCGATAAATGATTTTACCTCTATATCCATGAATATTACATTGCTCAGATACAAACTCACGGGATGGCTCGACCCGATCGTCAAAGTATTCGTCAAAACAGGTATGAGTCCCAACCAGATCACCCTTCTATCCCTTTTCTTCGGGATAGGGGCGGCAGTCTGCTATTTTTGCCAGTCGTTTATTATCGGGAGCGTTCTTCTCTTGATCTCGGGAATTCTGGATCTGACGGACGGATCGGTCGCACGAATAACCAAAAAGAAGAGTGATTTCGGGGCGATCAGCGACTGGATCGTCGATAAATACGTGGACGGGATCGTGCTTCTCGCGATCGGTCTTTCGGGTGTTCCGATCATCTCCCAGTTTGTCGGATTTGCGCCGACCACGGACATGCTGATAGCCGGTCTTGCCGTGATTGGTTCGATCATGAACACGTTTGTAAAACCGGTGACCTATGCGGAGATCGGCTACACCTGCAAAGAGGATGGAAAGATCTCTGACCCCCTTGAGGGAGTCGGATTTTTCGGCAGGCCCGAGACGATAATTGCTCTCGTCCTTTTCGGCGTTATTGGTCAGATCTGGATCGCCGTCATTCTCGTTGCCGTCTGCACGAACATTTCCACATTCCAGAGATTATGGTATCTCTGGAGAAAGCACGGCGAATACAAAAAAGATTGAGAATTTCTATCAACTCTTTTTTTTAACGAGAATCATTATTTATGAAGGATTGAATACATCCCCACACCCTCTCATCCCCCCCCAAAAAAAAGAAAATCACGATAAATCCCAATTATTCCTTGACGTTTTTTTTAATTTACACCCTGTTTTGAATCGTTTTCACTTGATAGATATTATAACAAAATGCAGCCAGCATATTTTTCACTCGCACTCTTTGCAGCGTTGTTACCTTCACCAACCCTGCATGAAAGATATTTTTGATCACTGCATAGGGTCTCTCCCCCTTTGATCTCTTTCTACTTATTCGCATATTTCTCAGTTTATCTCGTATCCCAATGGGATGTCCTCTCGCCCCTCGTTTCATTGTGGCACTATATCCCTTGCATTTTGCTCCCTGATATCCCCGATCCCGATAGACCACTTCTCCTTTTTCTGACAGATCCACCTGACTGTCATGAACATTTGCCGTGGTGGTTTCAATGCGTCGAATAAGATCATGCATCGTATCCATGATGGTATGCAGTTTATAGCCATAGTGCATTTTGCCGTTCTTGGACATGATTTTTCCATCTTTATCCCGTCGTGTTTTTGCCTGCTCTCCTCGCGGCGTGTCTTTCTTACAATGACCGGGTTCAGCATACACAAACGTTGCATCCTGAATCATACCTTGTTCAATTTTGAGACCTTTCAGGTCAAGTTGTCGCTGAAACTCCTGCCAAACCAATGTGTCAACGCCTGATTCGGACATGCGCTCCCGAAATAACCAGATCGTTGAATTGTCGGGTATTTTGTCAGGACACCCAAGGAAATGCCAAAAGGAGAGACGATCGTAGATTTCACGTTCAACGGCGAGATCAGATAGATTATACCAGACTTCCAGAAGCTGAATCTTGAACATGAGTATTACATCGACATTGGGGTGACCGCCTTTGCCGGATTTATTTGCATACATGGATTCAAGAAGAGGACGAAAAACATCCCAATCAAGTGTTTTACCAACATCGGAGAGACGGGCGCCAAGTTTTTCATAACGCTCGTGATATGCCTGGTTGAGACCAAAGCTGCTGAAAGTCCCCATACATACTACTCAACGTACGAAAAGAAAGTACTTTCTGTCGGAAAAAAAGGTTGTTAGAAATTCTCAATAGTTTTGATATCCAGCTCCTTGTCCTGATCAGGATAGATACCAATCCCATCCACAACATCGCCGGCGATAAGGAGATATCCGATATCCTCGCGTGTCTGCATCCAGGTTGAGAAATTTTCCCATGCATCAGGCAAAAACGTATTGCTGCCCACATGGATGTCGGAGATAAACACGGCCTTGCCCTGTTCTTTCGAGGGGGAAGGGACATTCGTCAGCGGGATATCCGGCCGATACAGCGTGTCGGAAAACACCATCTGACTCTTTCCCATACTATCGCGGGCGAGCTGACCTTTGACGCCGATGACCTCATCAGGGATGATAGCCTCGGCCTCGGTGAACCCTTCGCGGTTTCTATTAAAGAGCACCTTGATGCAGCCGGTCGAATCCTCGACCTCAACGATCCGGTGGCCTTTGGTACTTGTCGAGATCGAACTCACCATACCCACAAGACCGATCTGTTGATCCGTAAACCGGTTGCCTGCCCTGACAAGAGCTTCGATCGGAATCGGACTGACCCTGCCCCGCATCATCGCGGCCAGCGAATCATACCGGTCACGAAACATCGTGTAAGAGGATTCCGGATCAGGCAGGGGAACAGAACTCCCCGCCCGCCCGAAAAGAATCTCGGGCGTCCTGCTGACCCCTACATTGAGTTTGTCGGTTCGAAGTGGGATCATCGCAGGAACGTCTTTTGGGGTGACGACTGTCACTCCTTTGGGAAGAGAGGCGATAATCCCTTCAATAACCCCGGTTCCGCCGCATTCGCTGATATAATTCACAACCTGATGATTTACCAAAAATCCGGTATCAGCAAACCGGGTAACAATCTCGCGTTTATCCATAAAAAATGGTTCAGGTTAAATTAACTTTCCACTCGAAACGAAGGGGTTATTATAGATCACGAAAGTGACTCGACAAATACCCCGATTCTGCGCACGGCCTCAGTGAGTTTTGCACGATCAACCGCATAACAGGTACGGATATGACCAACCCCGCTTTCACCAAAAGCACTGCCCGGAACAACAGCCACCTGCTGCTCGGTTAAGAGACGCTCGGCAAATTCCTCATCGGAAAGACCGGTGCCTTCGATCGACGGGAACGCATAAAACGCTCCCTTGGGAAGATGGCAGGGCAGACCGACATCGTTGAGACCCTTTACGAAGAGGTTTCTTCTGATTCGGTACTCGGCAACCATCTGGTTCTTTGCATCCTCAGCATTCTTGATTGCCTCGATCGCAGCAAACTGAGCGGCGGTAGGCGCCGACATCATCACATACTGGTGAATCTTGAGTGCAGCATCGCAGATCTCCTTTGGCGCACAGAGATATCCAAGCCGCCATCCGGTCATCGCATATGCCTTGGAAAAGCCGTTCAGCGTGATCGTCCGGTCCCAAAGGCCGTCGATGGATGCCGCCGAGACATGGGAGCCTTCGTAGGTAAGTTCCGAATACACCTCATCCGAGATCAGCAGAAGATCATGATCGATGATGATATCAGCGATCGCTTTCAGATCGTCTTTGCCCATTACACCCCCGGTCGGATTGTTCGGGAAGTTGATGATCAGCGTTTTGCTGTTCGGCGTGATCTTTTCCATCAGTGCGTCGGGCGTGACCTTGAACTGATCCTTCGCATCGCAGGGAAGAGAGACGGGTTTTCCGCCTGCCATAAGCACTTCGGATTTGTAGGAGACAAAACAGGGATCAACAACGATCACTTCATCACCGGGATTCACGACAGCTCGTACGGCAATATCAAAACCTTCCGATACGCCGGTCGTGACAATGATCTCACTCGGAGAATACGGAGTATGATACCGCTGCTCCAGATCCTTGGACAAAGCGGAACAGAGATCGGGCAGACCACGGTTCGAGGTGTACATGGTCATCCCTTTTTCAATAGAGGTGATAGCAGCTTTGGAAACATTCCAAGGGGTATCGAAATCCGGCTCCCCGACGCCCAGACTGATAACCTTATCGTTATCCATCGTGAGGACGAGATCGAAGAACTTTCTGATGCCCGAAGGAGGGATCTCAGCAGCTACCTTTGATACAAAATTACGCATGATAACCCCGTCTTAGAACGTAATCAGCTGTCTGTCGCGGCTTCCCGGACAGGCCATTTCCACACCCTGTTCCTTATACGTCCGCATAACGATCTGAGTCATCGTTTCTCTGATGCCGTCGATCGATGCGATCTGCTCGGCGACGAACCGGGAGATCTCTGCCATGGACTGTCCGGTGATGGTGACCTGGAAATCGTAACTGCCTGTAAGAAGTCTGATGCTCTCGACCTGCGGGAAGCGGGAAAGTTTCTCGGCAATACCGTCATACCCCAGACCTTTTTCCGGAGTGGCCTTCAGCGAGAGAATGACGGACACCTCTTCGACACCCATTGCCGAGTAGTCGATGACTGCCGTACACCGGCGGAGGATACCTGCCTGGTAGAGGCTGGTGATCCGTTTTGTCACATCGCTCTCGGTCACTTCCAGCATCACAGCAAGATCACTTACAGGGATCCTGCTGTTCTTCTGGAGTTCCTTTAGGATTATGGTGTCTTTTTGATCCATATTTAATCACCTTTTTCATGACTTTTCAACAGAGGATGCAGAATACCGCATTCCTGAAACCGTGAATCATTCATGATCACATTACGTATGTCATTGGTCGGACTCTTAAAATAAATTTCTGTCGTCCGGCCGTGCCTTCCATGGGAAACTACGCGGGTCGTGATGATGCCAAGCATGTTGAGCTCGTTGATGAGATCGGAAACCCGGCGGTGACTTAATGCCTCGGTGTCGAGTTCGGCGGCAACTTCACGGTATACATTGATGACTGAGCCGCTCGTGAAAACCTTCTGGCCGGAGGCGGCCATGAGAAGCATGGAGCACAGAACGATCTTGCTCTGTGAGGGAAGGGTTTTCACACATTCGCTCATCGTATCGGTCTCGATATTTTCCTGAGCGCTGTTGACATGCTTTACCATGACATGTTCGGCTCCTTCGCGTTCGGCAAGCTCGCCGGAGACTCGTAAGAGGTCAAGCGCTCTGCGTGCGTCGCCGTGTTCCTGGGCGGCACGTGCGGCACAAAGACCGATCACTTCATCGGAAACGACATCCGGGAAAAAGGCCATCTCGGCACGCTGATGCAGAATGTCTCGAAGTTGATCTGCGTTGTACGGCGGGAAAACAAGCTCTTCCTCCGATAGGGAGGAGAGGACACGGGGATCGAGAAAGTCTTTGAATGTGAGATCGTTTGAAATGCCTATAATACAGACGCGGGACGAGAAGAGGTCACTGTTGATGCGCGTTAAATTATAGAGTGTGTCGTCTCCGCTTTTTTTAACCAGCTTGTCGATTTCATCCAGAACGATGATCTGGAGACCTCCCGCCTGCTCAAGAACGTTTTTGAGTTCCGAGTACACCTGATCGGTGTGCCATCCGGTCGCTGGGATGGTGTTTTTGACCCGGTCGCTTGCTTTCAGATCATGACCACTGACATGATTTGCGATCTGGGCAAGGACGCGGTACTGGGTATCGATGGTCTCGCAGTTGAGATGGACAAGTCTACACGGAGAAAACTCCGAGCTTTCGTTTTCGAGTTCGGTGCCGACGAACTTGACCGTCGCGGTTTTACCGGTTCCCGTTTTTCCGTAGATAAGGATGTTCGAGGGTGTGGCTCCTTGGAGAGCGGGAGCAAGGATCTCTGCGATGGAATCGATCTGATCCATACGGTGAGGGAGTTCTTTTGGGCTGTAACTATGCCGTAAAACTTCGCGGTTTTGAAAAATTCTATTAGGATTGATGTATTTTTTAAAGAGACCGGTAGATTTGTAGGGTTCGCTGTCCATCATAATTTTATCCTTACCAATGTATTATGTTTTTTTTCCTGATAATGTACCACTACTGCGAGTGGAGTGGTGATTTGTTCTAGGAGTATATTTCCAATAGAAATAATATGGCAATTGATTGTTTGATGATGATTTTATGAATCAGATAGATTTATGAGTGAAATAACGCCCCCACCCCTTTGTTGCAAGTGGAGTTTTGTTGAGGGAGAGAGGATGTGATGTGGAAATTTTTGAGTTTTGTTTAAATACTTTATATATTCAAAAGCTTTAGAGAAAGAGAAATGGTTAGTTGCTTATAAGGTTTTTGTTCTTGATTGTTTCTAACTGTTTTTAAGTGTTGTACGAAAGAATATTTTGTTTTCAACAAAAGAAAATCTTTATATATTTTTAAATGAAATTATTTATGATTACAAAAATACATAAATGAAAAATGTATTTTTCAGCATTAAAAAAATATTATTTCCACTTGCAACAAAGGGGTGGGGGACTTCTTTTGCAAATATTCATCAAACAATAAAAAAACGTCTTCAATATCTTAAACATCCATCACAAACTCCCAAGGTAAAACACCTCCTCCTAAACAGGAGAATAACATATGAGAATTTCTATCAACTCTTTTTTTAACGCGAATCATTATTTACGAAGGATTAAATAGATCCCCACACCCTCTCATCCCCCCCCAAAAAAAAGAAAATCACGATAAATCCCAATTATTCATTGATGTTTTTTTTTAATTTACACCCTGTTTTGAATCGTTTTCACTTGATAGATATTATAACAAAATGCAGCCAGCATATTTTTCACTCTCACTCTTTGCAGCGTTGTTACCTTCACCAACCCTGCATGAAAGATATTTTTGATCACTGCATAGGGTCTCTCCCCCTTTGATCTCTTTCTACTTATTCGCATATTTCTCAGTTTATCTCGTATCCCAATGGGATGTCCTCTCGCCCCTCGTTTCATTGTGGCACTATATCCCTTGCATTTTGCTCCCTGATATCCCCGATCCCGATAGACCACTTCTCCTTTTTCTGACAGATCCACCTGACTGTCATGAACATTTGCCGTTGTGGTTTCAATGCGTCGAATAAGATCATGCGTCGTATCCATGATGGTATGCAGTTTATAGCCATAGTGCATTTTGCCGTTCTTGGACATGATTTTTCCATCTTTATCCCGTCGTGTTTTTGCCTGCTCTCCTCGCGGCGTGTCTTTCTTACAATGACCGGGTTCAGCATACACAAACGTTGCATCCTGAATCATACCTTGTTCAATTTTGAGACCTTTCAGGTCAAGTTGTCGCTGAAACTCCTGCCAAACCAATGTGTCAACGCCTGATTCGGACATGCGCTCCCGAAATAACCAGATCGTTGAATTGTCGGGTATTTTGTCAGGACACCCAAGGAAATGCCAAAAGGAGAGACGATCGTAGATTTCACGTTCAACGGCGAGATCAGATAGATTATACCAGACTTCCAGAAGCTGAATCTTGAACATGAGTATTACATCGACATTGGGGTGACCGCCTTTGCCGGATTTATTTGCATACATGGATTCAAGAAGAGGACGAAAAACATCCCAATCAAGTGTTTTACCAACATCGGAGAGACGGGCGCCAAGTTTTTCATAACGCTCGTGATATGCCTGGTTGAGACCAAAGCTGCTGAAAGTCCCCATACATACTACTCAACGTACGAAAAGAAAGTACTTTCTGTCGGAAAAAAAGGTTGTTAGAAATTCTCGATTATATCAAATTCTCAAGCATGGAGGCTTAAGACATATGGTTATATCATTGCCACCGGAACTATGTGAAACGTGGGGAAAATACCCACACAAAACGATGGTAAAGAAGTTCAACCAACACCTGAAAACATATGTGCCAAATCTCATAGCAGCATCATGGTTTTACCACCCAGCTAGGATCCTGGAACAAAGACGCAAACAATTCAGAGACTGGAGAGAGAGAAACCCCGAAAGAACCATCAAGATTCTCAAAAGAGACAAAGATGAAATCAAGATAAACCCATATAACACAAAAAGACTTGCGCTCAGAATAGACGAACCAGAAACAGCAACCTACGGACGGTTCGGATATTGGGAAGATGTATTCGATGACGTTCTTTGCATCGGCAAACCTGAAAACTATACCTATTTCTCACCACATTTCCACGTGTTATACATAGGATCAATGCCAAGAGCTGATTATTATTACCAACAGACAAACGGATGGGTATACAAAAACGTGAACAATGGTAAACCAATCCCATGGAACATAGAACAAACAGAAGGAAAACCATTCACAGATCACGTAGCAAAGGTAGCAACCTATCTGGCATCCCATGCAGGACTCTATGAAACATTGAAAGGAAAGACACATGATGCCGTACACTATACCAAACTATTTTCACCGAAAGCAACGTCAATGCTAAAAGATCTCGATGGAAAGAACGCCATTCTGAAAATTTACAAGACTTTTGTTGACTGCCCGGTATGCGGACCAGGCAACCACTTAGAATTATGCAACAAGGAAACCCAAGAACCCATAATCGGACCAAACGGTGTAATATATGCACAAGATAAGATAACCATTCCAAAGAAGAAGCTGACTCCATATGGCGAAAAGCTCCTGCAGGGATATCTAAATTATAATTGGGCTGTAAGCAGGATACAGATAGGGGGATCAGGGGAAACACCGGTGAAAACAACACAAAGCAACACCCCGAACACACCCGATCCCCCGCCAGGACGGAAAAAAGCACTTTTGGATGTGAAAAATGTCAGCTAACAAAAACAAACCAAAAAGAAGAACAGCAAAAGCTCTGCAGAATCTAAGAAAAACTACTGAAAAAGTAGCACCGCATATCACCCGGACGATAAATCATTACACATCAACATACGACCCGTACTGGCGATGCGAAGAACACGGAGACATGCTCATATTATGCGGCCCTGACGGAATACCATTTATAGGAAAAAATAACGAACCCATTTATATAACACATAAAATGACACGAAATCTAACCGAATTGACGCCGTATGGAGAAAGAGTAGTCGAACACTACATGAAGCTGCGCAACGGCATCGATGATCCTGATTTCGCATTCGAAGATGAGGACGAGGAGTGTGAGGAAGAGTATGAGGACGAAGATTACGACGACGACGACGACGAAGATTATGACGAGGACACCGCTGTTTGTCCTCATTGCCGATCACCAATGATCCGTATCAATCTAGAAAAAGGTGAACTTTGATGAGATCATAAAT
The DNA here is from genome assembly GCA_965228205.1 of Methanocorpusculum sp. Classification (GTDB taxonomy): domain Archaea; phylum Halobacteriota; class Methanomicrobia; order Methanomicrobiales; family Methanocorpusculaceae; genus Methanocorpusculum. Next base: position 1,787,371 of record OZ245799.1, read on the forward strand.
AAAAATAGGTAATGTAAGGATGACAGACTTAAACAAATATAAATTCCGGTCGACAACCCGGCAACAAAACCATCACCATCAGCGGAAACTACAACTACAGAGAATAGAGAATCAACTGATCGCTATTGCATATGGATACAAATTCATCAATCTACTAAATGACTACGGCAACCTATTGACCTATGATACAATTAAGAGTATCCTAAAAGAACAATTTGGCATATTTGTCTTGAAATACTCATCAACCCCAGAAGCCCGCGCTGCAATCTCGAAAGAATAGACGAGACTCAATGAGAAAGAGGCAATTGAAAAACTCCACGCTATACTAGGGATCAATCAAATAGACGATTCAAATTTCATGCAATTTGGTGATACACCACTCGCTGATTTATTGGAAATTAAAACAAAAAATATACTCGACGAAGACAAAAACGATCAACAATGAATGACGATACACAGGTACCCAGAAAAGTCTACGACGTGACTATACCCATCAACCACAATGGGCAAAGCGGCGAGATATCACCAAACCATGACGCCATGAAATTATTCACCGACCGCTTTTGTAAGCACTACATTTACGCCAGACAAAAAGGTGATGTCACTGAAAAAGAACACTGGCAATGTAGATTCAGCCTCAAACGATCATCACTACCAACAAAAGTTACGAAAGATATCAAAAAAATATTTTGTCAAGACGATCTCCACATTGAACCAACAGAAGGCAGAGATCAACGAGATCACCGAACATCAAGTTACTACGCCTATATACAAGATGCATCAACACTTTATCCAGGCGAAAGAGTATGGAGTGATAAAGATCGCGGAATCAACGAGAAATATAGGGATGATATTACGTGGTATCCATGGCAGCAACAAATTATCGATATGCATACAAACGACCGCCAAGTGATCGTTATACACGATCCCATAGGCGGAACTGGAAAATCAACTCTCGCAAAGAGAATGAATTATCTCGCGCAAGCAAATTATCTCCCCCTTCAACATGACGCAAAAAATATGCTGAGAGCAGTATCGAATCTTCGATCAGACGGAAAACTCAGAAACACACTGTTTATCGATATCCCACGTGCAGTAGACGGCAACAATCTCAAAGAGCTCATTATCGGGATAGAAGCGATTAAAAACGGCATAATATCAGAGGATCGGTATCATTTCATGCAAGAGGAAATACCCGACACAAAAGTTGTTATCATGTGCAACAATCTACCCGACCCCAATTGGCTGACCGCTGACAGGTGGAAAGCATATACCATCACCGAAAACAAACTCGAACCGATAAACATCAGCGAAGTGTATAAACAGCAACTCGAAAAATACCGGCGGGCAAATCTAGCGCGAAGACGAGCATACAATGGGTATCAAGGGAAGATCCAAGTGACGAGTGATTGCTCAACAGACAACCTCGCCGAAGGCCCTACGCCGGGGCCTGCAGGCGAGGATATATCTTAAATGAGCCCCTGCGTAAGGGGCGGTGCAAGCCGGGTCGTCACACGTCCAAGATTAAATCAAACTAGAGCCGCGCTGAAGGCCAAGGATCGACGATCGATTCATAAATAGAGTTTTAATCCAACCCAGGACCAAACCCCTCACAAAACCATCTATGAGATGCTCACGACAGTATAAAACAAATACCGATACAAACTCGAATTATTGCTATACTAAAAAGAAAGTGTACAAAGAAAAAGATAGGTACACACAAAACTAACTGCTACGAAATCAGACTTACAACTTTAGTAGCAGTTAGTAAACCGTCCTCCCTCGAGGGAGGCTATCGGAGGGTGGATTCCTCTTTTGAGCTAAGAGGATTTAGGTGTTCAGATCCATTATCCCACGTCGGACTCCTCTTTTGAGCTAAGAGGATTTAGGTGTTCAGACCCACTATCCCAAGGCAGATTCCTCTTTTGAGCTAAGAGGATTTAGGTGTTCAGATCCATTATCCCAAGTCGGACTCCTCTTTTGAGCTAAGAGGATTTAGGTGTTCAGACCCACTATCCCACGGCAGATTCCTCTTTTGAGCTAAGAGGATTTAGGTGATCAGATCCACTATCCCACGTCGGACTCCTCTTTTGAGCTAAGAGGATTTAGGTGTTCAGACCCATTATTCCAATTCAGATTCCTCTTTTGAGCTAAGAGGATTTAGGTGATCAGACCCACTATCCCAATTCAGATTCCTCTTTTGAGCTAAGAGGATTTAGGTGATCAGACCCACTATCCCAATTCAGATTCCTCTTTTGAGCTAAGAGGATTTAGGTGTTCAGACCCACTATCCCAATTCAGATTCCTCTTTTGAGCTAAGAGGATTTAGGTGATCAGATTCGAAATCCACAAACGACCCGCTTGCGCCGCCCCTTACGCAGGGGCTCAATTGGGATAGGGCTCCCTCCGGTGGGCAAGCCTCACCTACCGCTCGCTCTTCGTTACATTCATATCACAAAATCATCAAACAACACAACAAAAAATCACGATTACACTTATATATCATCAAAACAAACAGAAGTTAATGACAAGAAAACACATCATATTAAAACTACAATCGATCTTATTAGTGATATTACTAATATGCACTATAGCAACACCAGCATCAGCTATCAACACAATAGACAACCCGAATATTGACGAACTGAATAAAAACGACCTGAATAAAATCGAACTGGATATAGACGATATAAATATAGATGATATACGTAAATACCTAAATTTACCCGAATCAACGAATCCAGCTAAACTCATAAAAACAACAGATGGCAATTATTTTCTATTGACGTCGGACAGCGAACAAGCGCCAGAATATTTCAATTGGGTTAACAATAAAGACACGTATAAAATAGTAGAAGATAAAGATGGCAATCTCATTGCATTGATCCCTGCTCCTTACGACAAGAAACCAGCAAACGCGGGTTCATGTTGGCCATTTCAGTGTATACAAGCCATTATACCAGCTGCAGCAGCCGCAGGTGCAGCAGGTGTATATATGGCAGCTGACGCAGTTGAAACAATAACAATAGCAGCAATAGGATTCGTATCAATTGCTTTCATGAACGAAGTATATGAAAAAGCAAAAGAATTATCACAAAACGATTTAGATAAATACGATTTCTACGAGCTCAAAGGAAACTTCATCCAGAAAAGCAAGCTATCATCCGCAGAAGCTTTAGAGCAAATGAAAGATTGTGATCCTGGTAACCCAGTTAAAATTGGATCAACGAAAGAAGGATGTGAAACACTAGCGTTGATCGTAACCAAAATATTAAACGGTAATGGTCTTAAATACCATACAGGTAAAACAGCGGTACCGGATCACGTACACGCCACCCAACCACCGAGTGAGGAAGGTAATTACCATCACTGCAAATCCCATTGTTACTGGAACTATGAAGATTTTTTCAAGGGTAAAAGTAGAGGAGGAGGACAACCGACATGAAACTCATAAAAAAGATAAAATTATGCAGTGGCGGAAAAACATTATTCAGTTTTGAGAATACAACAAACTCTCCTTTCATTACACGCATATTAAGTGCTGACATAATCACAGGAAAAGTTATTGCAAGAGCAGTTAGAAGAAATAAATCGGATTATGATGATTCGCGTATAATTTACGATCCATATTATGTAACAAATGTCTACGGAACAACCTGGCTCGAGCCCGACGAAACAGATGACGAGCACAACTTCCGATTATTACCAGATAAACCATATAAAGAGATATCATCTAAAGAAAAAGAACAAAGTAATGTTCCAATAATTATACCCGACGGAACGAAATCGATATTCGTCGAGGTAGCACCAGAAGATGCGGTTAGTATATGGGGACAATTCTACGAATCTTATTGCATCGTTGACAACAGAGGTTTTGAAATGTCAATCGAAACCTTCCTAGACGATAGAAGTAGCATATTCGAAAAGAGATTAACAGAAATATTCGAAAAGAGATTAACAGAAAAGATGTTAGAAATGATCAAATGATAACATCGCGTGCGCCGCCCAAACCGTACGTGCGATAGCACTACACTCCAATAAACACCTCACATTATGTTCTAAGTACCATACGTCCCACACTCTATGACAATAGAGAAAAACGATTACAGATCCATGGCGTGGGTAATAGAACATTACAAAAACACGTTAGAAACAGTTTTTTTTCCAAAACAGGAAGCCAGAAATCTGACAGGAACGCGGCGAAACACGGGATGTATTCAAAACCACGCCCCCATATTATCTAAGAGATATTAATCATTAAAAGATTTACCCGACGAAGCAAGAAAACCAACCAGCACATTATCATGCTAGCCAACCAACAACCAAAGATGACCCAGAAGGACATTGCAAAGCTCACTGTTTCTGGGATTACACAGATTTCAACAAACGAAGGAAGTAAAATCATGAAAATCGTAAGAAAGTTAAGAATCTACCCATCAACGGAATTCTTGTATCAAGGACGTAACAACGATCCAACAGGAAATTATATGCATATAAAACTATGCAACTGTTATTCAATAACAGGAGAATTTAAAGCAACATCACATCTCGAGCTCAGGGACACAGGTGAGCCAGAATCACGCATAATCTATTTCCCAAATTATAACGATCCCACGTTTGATCCCGATGAAACTCCACCAGAAATAAATTTCAGATTACATCCCAAAGAACCCGAACCAATGGTAGGATATTCAGATGAAATATACGATAAAATGAACAAACCAATAATTATTCCTCCAAATACCTGTTCGATATCTCTGGAGATAGCAGGAGGCGATCGCATCGCAATATGGGCTGGAATTAAAGAAAGTTATGCGATAATCGATGACGACGGTAACGAGATACCGCTCGAATCCATATTACCGAATAAAAATCTGAATAAGAAATCATAAATGTGAGTGGGGCGTGGCGAAACATGGATGTATTCAAAGCCACGCCCTCATATTATCTAAGAGATATTAATTATTAAAAGATTTCCCAGAGGAAGCGAGAAAACCATCACAACAGAATAGCAAAACAGATACATTTAAATAGTTACAAATCAATACATATACCATTTAAGACAAGGTGGAGCCACAGTAAGTTCCTCCACCATGTGTGTTATGTTTCTAACAATAGATTATTTAACTCAATACAAGAAAAGCTTTTCGATCAAAGATCCAATAGAATCTCAAAACGAGCCATCAGCTCAGCCTTTTTCACACAGAAGCTTTTTAGATAAAATAACCCAGATTTTAGATAATAACACAACCAAACCACAGTTAGGTATCGCGAAACTACCAACATATGGCGAGCCAAATGAAAATTGTGGCGAAATATCAGCGTTTCACAAATGCCAAACCTGCGCAAAATCATATCCACTTCTTCATTCGTGCCATCGTCTCGAATGCCCAACATGTTACAAATCAGCAGCAGCAGCAAGAATAGGTGCGCGCGCAAGCAAGAACATACGAGCTAATATCGAAGCACTCCTCGCGACATTAGGACCAACACCAGCAACAGATATATACGGTAAATCATTGCAAAACGCGTCACTATATGATCCATTCTATAAAGAAGATCCCGAGAGAAAAAGATTATATCAAATTCTCAAGCATGGAGGCTTAAGACATATGGTTATATCATTGCCACCGGAACTATGTGAAACTTGGGGAAAATACCCACACAAAACGATGGTAAAGAAGTTCAACCAACACCTGAAAACATATGTGCCAAATCTCATAGCAGCATCATGGTTTTACCACCCAGCTAGGATCCAGGAACAAAGACGCAAACAATTCAGAGACTGGAGAGAGAGAAACCCCGAAAGAATCATCAAGATTCTCAAAAGAGACAAAGATGAAATCAAGATAAACCCATATAACACAAAAAAATTTGCGCTCAGAATAGACGAACCAGAAACAGCAACCTACGGACGGTTCGGATATTGGGAAGATGTATTCGATGACGTTCTTTGCATCGGCAAACCTGAAAACTATACCTATTTCTCACCACACTTCCACGTGTTATACATAGGAGCAATGCCAAGAGCCGATTATTATTACCAACAGACAGACGGATGGGTATACAAAAACGTGAACAACGGCAAACCAATCCCATGGAACATAGAACAAACAGAAGGAAAACCATTCACAGATCACGTAGCAAAGGTAGCAACCTATCTGGCATCCCACGCAGGACTCTATGAAACAGTGACAGGAAAGACACACGATTCCGTACACTACACCAAACTATTTTCACCGAAAGCAACGTCAATGCTAAAAGATCTCGATGGAAAGAACGCCATTCTGAAAATTTACAAGACTTTTGTTGACTGCCCGGAATGCGGACCAGGCAACCATTTAGAATTATGCAACAAGGAAACCCAAGAACCCATAATCGGACCAAACGGTGTAATATACGCACAAGACAAGATAACCATTCCAAAGAAGAAGCTGACTCCATATGGCGAAAAGCTCCTGCAGGGATACCTAAATTATAATTGGGCTGTAAGCAGGGATACCTAAATTATAATTGGGCTGTAAGCAGGATACAGATAGGGGGATCAGGGAAAACACCGGCGAAAACAACACAAAGCAACACCCCGAACACACCCGATCCCCCGCCAGGACGGAAAAAAGCACTTTTGGATGTGAAAAATGTCAGCTAACAAAAACAAACCAAAAAGAAGAACAGCAAAAGCTCTGCAGAATCTAAGAAAAACTACTGAAAAAGTAGCACCGCATATCACCCGGACGATAAATCATTACACATCAACATACGACCCGTACTGGCGATGCGAAGAACACGGAGACATGCTCATATTATGCGGCCCTGACGGAATACCATTTATAGGAAAAAATAACGAACCCATTTATATAACACATAAAATGACACGAAATCTAACCGAATTGACGCCGTATGGAGAAAGAGTAGTCGAACACTACATGAAGCTGCGCAACGGCATCGATGATCCTGATTTCGCATTCGAAGATGAGGACGAGGAGTGTGAGGAAGAGTATGAGGACGAAGATTACGACGACGACGACGACGAAGATTATGACGAGGACACCGCTGTTTGTCCTCATTGCCGATCACCAATGATCCGTATCAATCTAGAAAAAGGTGAACTTTGATGAGATCATAAATAAAAATAGGTAATGTAAGGATGACAGACTTAAACAAATATAAATTCCGGTCGACAACCCGGCAACAAAACCATCACCATCAGCGGAAACTACAACTACAGAGAATAGAGAATCAACTGATCGCTATTGCATATGGATACAAATTCATCAATCTACTAAATGACTACGGCAACCTATTGACCTATGATACAATTAAGAGTATCCTAAAAGAACAATTTGGCATATTTGTCTTGAAATACTCATCAACCCCAGAAGCCCGCGCTGCAATCTCGAAAGAATAGACGAGACTCAATGAGAAAGAGGCAATTGAAAAACTCCACGCTATACTAGGGATCAATCAAATAGACGATTCAAATTTCATGCAATTTGGTGATACACCACTCGCTGATTTATTGGAAATTAAAACAAAAAATATACTCGACGAAGACAAAAACGATCAACAATGAATGACGATACACAGGTACCCAGAAAAGTCTACGACGTGACTATACCCATCAACCACAATGGGCAAAGCGGCGAGATATCACCAAACCATGACGCCATGAAATTATTCACCGACCGCTTTTGTAAGCACTACATTTACGCCAGACAAAAAGGTGATGTCACTGAAAAAGAACACTGGCAATGTAGATTCAGCCTCAAACGATCATCACTACCAACAAAAGTTACGAAAGATATCAAAAAAATATTTTGTCAAGACGATCTCCACATTGAACCAACAGAAGGCAGAGATCAACGAGATCACCGAACATCAAGTTACTACGCCTATATACAAGATGCATCAACACTTTATCCAGGCGAAAGAGTATGGAGTGATAAAGATCGCGGAATCAACGAGAAATATAGGGATGATATTACGTGGTATCCATGGCAGCAACAAATTATCGATATGCATACAAACGACCGCCAAGTGATCGTTATACACGATCCCATAGGCGGAACTGGAAAATCAACTCTCGCAAAGAGAATGAATTATCTCGCGCAAGCAAATTATCTCCCCCTTCAACATGACGCAAAAAATATGCTGAGAGCAGTATCGAATCTTCGATCAGACGGAAAACTCAGAAACACACTGTTTATCGATATCCCACGTGCAGTAGACGGCAACAATCTCAAAGAGCTCATTATCGGGATAGAAGCGATTAAAAACGGCATAATATCAGAGGATCGGTATCATTTCATGCAAGAGGAAATACCCGACACAAAAGTTGTTATCATGTGCAACAATCTACCCGACCCCAATTGGCTGACCGCTGACAGGTGGAAAGCATATACCATCACCGAAAACAAACTCGAACCGATAAACATCAGCGAAGTGTATAAACAGCAACTCGAAAAATACCGGCGGGCAAATCTAGCGCGAAGACGAGCATACAATGGGTATCAAGGGAA